>JAAXHH010000077.1 GCA_012270975.1 Candidatus Latescibacterota bacterium
GTCCTGGGGGCCGTCCAGGGCGGCGATGGCCGCTACCTGTATGGGGGTGAAGACGCCGTAGTCGTAGTAATTTTTGACGACGGTAAGCGCGTGGATGGCATCGGGGTTGCCCAGGCAGAAGCCAACGCGCCAGCCGGCCATGTTGTAGGATTTGGACATGGTGTAGAATTCAACGCCGACCTCCTTGGCCTCTTTTACCTGGAGCAGGCTGGGGGCCTGGTAGCCGTCGAAGGCGATGTCGGAGTAGGCCATGTCGTGGATGACCAGGATCTGCTGCTGCCGGGCGAAGTCGACGATTTCTTCGAAGAAGGCGAGGTCTACGGTGGCCGTGGTGGGGTTGTGGGGGAAGTTGAAGATCATAATCTTCGGCTTGGGCCAGAGCTCCCGGGCGACCATCCGGATCTCGGGCACGAATTCCTTTTCAGGCCGAAGGGGCAGGCTTAAGACGTTCCCATTGGCAATGGCCACGCCGTAGAGGTGCAGCGGATAGGCGGGGTTGGGGACAATGGCCAGGTCGCCCGGGTCGAGCAGGGCCAGGCAGATGTGGGCCAGGCCCTCCTTAGAGCCGATGGTCACGACGGCTTCGGTCCGGGGGTCGAGGTCGACGTTGAAGCGGCGCTTGTAGTGCCGGCAGATGGCGTTGCGCAGCGCCTGCATGCCCTCGGGGAGGGCATATCGGTGGGCCTTGGGGTCGCGGGCGACCTCGCTCAGTTTGTCCACGATATGTCCGGGCGTGGGCTGGTCGGGATTGCCCATCCCCAGGTCGATGATGTCGATGCCCTGCCTGCGCAGCTTCATCTTGAGGGCGTTGACGTCCGCAAAGACGTAGGGCGGCAGGCGCTCGATGCGTCGCGATGTGATTTTCATAGGACCCTATGCCAGGGCTTTTTCGGCTTTGGGACGATCGGCTTTTTCAGCGGCGATGATCCCGTCTTTCAAGAGTTTGTAGCTGAAGCTGTCGACCAGGGCGGTCCAGCTGGCTTCGATGATGTTTTCCGAGACGCCGACCGTGTTCCAGGCCCGTTTGCCGTCGGAGGATTCGATGAGTACCCGCACCCTGGCGGCGGTGCCGTCATGTCCGGAGAACACCCGGACTTTGTAGTCTGTCAGATGGACTTTCTTGAGGGCGGGGTAGACGGTCTCCAGCGCTTGCCGCAGCGCTGCGTCGAGGGCGTTTACCGGACCGTCGCCTTCGGCCACGGTGTGGTAAACCCTGCCCTCTACTTCGATTTTGACAATGGCCTCTACCTCGGTCCCCTGCGCGGTTTTCCGGTTGATGGTGCGGAAGCCGATCAGACGGAACGGGTCGTGGTAGGTCCCCAGGGCCTTTCTGGCCAGGACCTCGAAGGAGGCCTCGGCCCCTTCGAAAACGTAGCCTTCGTGTTCGAGTTGCTTGATCTGCCGGAGCAGCCTCTGTACCGTTGGATGCCGTTTGTCCAGATCGGGGAGCAGGTGTTCCAGTTTGGCGGCGATGGTGGCGCCGCCGGACTGCTCCGAGAGGAGGAAGCGCCGCTCGTTGCCCACGCGTTGGGGGGCGCAGTGTTCGTAGGTGGCAGGCTGCTTCACCATCGCGTCGATGTGCACGCCGCCTTTGTGGGCAAATGCGCTTTCTCCCACATAGGGCTGTCTGTGGTCGTGAAAGACGTTGGCGGTCTCGCTCAAGAAGCGGGAGAAGTCCATCAGTTTTTGGAGGTTTTCAGGGCCGATACAGTGTTTTCCGAGTTTCAGTTCCAGGCTTGGAACGATGGAACAGAGGTTGGCGTTTCCACACCGCTCTCCGTAACCGTTGAAGGTGCCCTGCACCTGTGTGGCCCCCATCTCAACGGCGATGATGCTGTTGGCCACGCCCACACCGGTATCGTTGTGCGTGTGGATACCGAAGGGGATGGCGATCCGCTCCCTGACGTGAGCGATGATGTCGTGGAGTTCCAGGGGGAGGGTGCCCCCGTTGGTGTCACAGAGGACCAGGATGCCGGCCCCGCCTTTCTGCGCGGCCAGGAGCGTGTTGACCGCGTATTCGGCATCGGCTTTGTAGCCGTCGAAGAAATGTTCGGCGTCGTAAATCACTTCCCGTCCGTTGGCCCTGATATAGGCGACGGAGTCCTGAATCAGTTGCAGGTTTTCCTCAGGGGTGGTGCGCAGAACATGGGTGACATGGTGCCCCCAGGATTTGCCGAAGAGGGTGACGACCTCCGTGCCGGCTTGAAGGAGGGTGTTGAGGATGGCGTCCGCTTCGGGGGGATTGCTCGCCTTCCTGGTGCTGCCGAAGGCGGTGACTTTCGCGTTTTGGAAGTCCATGTCCCGCGCCCGGAGGAAAAATTCGAGGTCCTTGGGGTTGGTCGGGTTGGGCCACCCGCCTTCGATGTAGTGTACCCCCAAATCGTCGAGCCGTTCGACGATCATCAGTTTGTCGTCCAGGGAGAACGAGATGCCTTCGGCCTGGGCCCCGTCGCGGAGGGTGGAATCGTAGATCTGTACGCGGTTGGACATAACCGTCTCCCCGTTAAAACAGCTTCTTACCAGGCGGTTCTGCGTGCATTGTAAACCGGGTGCTACATTCGGACGACAGCGTCGGCGATGAGGTCTCCGACCTCCGACGTGCTGTAGCCCATCTGGCCTGCGGACATGCTGTTCAGTCTGGTGCTGGCGACTGTGATGATGGCCTTTTCCAGGATGTCTGCGGCCTCCTCTTCCCCGAGGGTGTCGAGCATCATCTGAAGGGCTGCGATCCCGGCGATGGGGTTGATGATGCCCTGGCCGGTGTACTTGGGCGCAGAGCCGCCGATGGGCTCGAACATGGAGACGCCTTCGGGGTTGATATTGCCGCCGGCGGCGACGCCCATACCTCCCTGGACCATCGCCCCGAGGTCGGTGATGATGTCTCCGAACATGTTGTCGGTGACGATGACGTCGAACCACTCGGGATTTTTGACCATCCACATGCAGGTGGCGTCCACGTGGGCGTAGTCGCGTTTGATGTCGGGATAATCGGCGTCTCCGATTTCGTGGAAGACCCGTTCCCAGAGGTCGAAGGCGTAGGTGAGGACATTGGTTTTGCCGCAGAGGGTGAGGGTGTTGTCCCTGTTCCGCTTCCGGGTCAGTTCGAAGGCGTAGCGGAGGCAGCGCTCCACGCCTTTTCGGGTGTTGACCGATTCCTGGGTGGCGATTTCGTCCGGCGTGCCCTTTTTGAGAAAGCCGCCGCTGCCCGCATAAAGCCCTTCGGTGTTTTCGCGGACCACGACGAAGTCGATCTCTTCGGGGCCTTTGTCCTTCAGGGGACAATCGACGTTGGGGTAGAGTTTGACGGGCCGAAGGTTGATGTACTGGTCCAGCTCAAACCGGGTGCGCAGGAGGATGCCTTTCTCCAGGATGCCCGGTTTGACGTCGGGGTGGCCGATGGCACCCAGGTAGATGGCGTTGAAGGTTTTCAGTTCTTCCAGGGCCGAGTCGGGGAGGGTCTCCCCGGTGCGCTTGTAGCGTTCGCCGCCGAAGTCGAATGCCACGGTTTCGTACTTGAAGCCGCATTTTTCCGCTGCGGCCTTCAAACACTTGAGGCCTTCGACCACCACTTCAGGCCCGGTGCCGTCACCGGGGATGACTGCGATTTTGTGGGACAAGGGTTCCTCCAGACGAGGGTGTATGCATTTGAAGATTGGTTAAAAGCCCGTAACATAGGGCAGGCGCCGGGCAACCTTTCGGACCGCGTCTTCGCCTTCCAGGAGCATGCCCGTGGCGTCCCAGGCGCCTTCCAGGAGTTGCACCCGGTTGCCTTCGGGGATATCGACGGGGCGCTTCACCCCCCCCCAGGAGAGCGTTTTGTCCGCCAGGTCGATGGTGATCTCCTGAGACGGGTGCTGCTCGACGGCGTCCATAAGGGCCTGGATGTCGGCGCGTTTCAGGGTAACGCAGGGGACGCCCATAGCCGTGGCGTTGCCCAGGAAGATTTCGGCAAAGGATTCGCCAACAACGCCTTGAATGCCCCAGCGCATCAGGGCCTGGGGGGCGTGCTCCCGGGAGGAACCACATCCGAAGTTGGCATTGACGATCAGGATGGAGGCCCCCGGGAAACGGGGATCATCGAAGGGGTGGGCGCTGGATTTGCGGTCGTCCTCGAAGGCGTATGCGCCCAGGCCTTCGAACGTGATGCTGCGCAGATAACGCGCCGGGATAATCCGGTCGGTGTCGATGTCGTTTCCCCGGACCGGGATGCCGCGACCGGCGATTCGGGCGATCACAGAAGCAGATGCGCTCATGGGGTTGTATTCCTTATCAGTTCACGAGGGTACGGACGTCGACGACCTCGCCGGCAATTGCGGCTGCGGTGACCATGGCCGGACTCATCAGCAGGGTGCGGCCGGTGGGGCTGCCCTGGCGGCCTTTGAAGTTTCGGTTGCTGGATGAGGCGCAGACCTGGCGGCCCTGAAGCTTGTCGGGGTTCATCGCCAGGCACATGGAACAGCCGGCGTGCCGCCATTCGAAGCCCGCCGCCTGGAAGATTTCGTGGAGGCCTTCGGCCTCGGCCGCCTTGCAGACTGCCTGAGAGCCGGGTACTACGAGGGCTTTGGTCCGCGGAGAGACCGTTTTCCCTTTTGCGATTCGGGCGGCCTCCCGCAGGTCGGAGATGCGGCTGTTGGTGCAGGAACCGACGAAGGCCACGTCGATGGGGGTGCCGGCAATGGGCGTGCCGGGCTTGACGTCCATGTAGTCGTAGGCCTCGGAGGCCACATCCCGCTGGTCTTCGGGAAGGTCTTTGAGACCGGGGACCTTTTCGGTGACATAGATGCCCTGGCCGGGGGTAATGCCCCAGGTGACGGTGGGCTGCAGTTCCGAGCCGTCCAGTTCAAAGACCTCGTCGTAGTCCGCATTATCGTCGGAGGCCATCGAGTTCCACCATGCGACCGCACGGTTGAACGCATCGCCGGCAGGGGCGTAGGGACGGTCTTTCAGGTAATCGAAGGTGGTCCGGTCCGGATTGACATAGCCGGCCCTGGCGCCGCCTTCGATCGACATATTGCAAATGGACATCCGTTCTTCCATGCCCATGGCCTCAACGACCGGACCGCCGTATTCGTATGCGTAGCCCACACCGCCTTTGACGCCGAGGCGGCGGATGATGTTGAGGATGACGTCTTTGGCGTAGACGCCCCTGGACAGGGTGCCGGTAACGACAATCCGGCGGACTTTGAGGGGGTCCATGGCCAGGCACTGGGTGGCCAGTACGTCCCGGACCTGGGAGGTGCCGATGCCGAAGGCGATGGCTCCGAAGGCCCCGTGTGTGGAGGTGTGGCTGTCGCCACAGGCGATGGTCATTCCCGGCTGGGTGAGCCCCAGTTCCGGCCCGATGACGTGGACGATGCCCTGGCGGTCGTCGTTGAGGTCGAAGAGCGGGATGTCGAAGGCGCTGGTGTTCTCTTCGAGGGCCTCCATCATCTCTTCGGCCATGGTATCCATAAAAGGGCGGGTTCTGATGTCTGTGGGGACGATGTGGTCTACCGTGGCGAAGGTCCGGTCTGCATAGGCCACCTTGAGCCCGCGCTCCCGCATCATCTGGAAGGCCTGGGGGCTGGTGACCTCGTGGATCAGGTGCAGCCCGATAAAGAGCTGCGTCTGTCCCGAGGGGAGCTGGCGGACGGCGTGGGCGTCCCATACTTTGTGGAACAGGCTCTGGCTCATCAACTGGTTTCCCTTCAGGTGAGGCTAAACCGCCTGGGCGCGTTGTGCTTCGATGCCCGTCCGGGCGGCCAGGCGGTTTAGCGCGTCGATGTAGGCTTTGGCGCTGGCTTCGATGATGTCTGTCGAGGCACCCCGTCCGGTGGTTTCAGCACCGTTCCGGGAGATCCGCACGTTGACCTCGCCCATGGCCTCGGCGCCGCTGGTGACGGCCCGGATGGTGTATTCGTGCACTTGCACGGACGTGCCCGAGATTTTGGCAATGGCCTTGTAGGCCGCGTCGACGGGACCGTCTCCCCATGCGGATTCCTGCACCTCCTCCGTGCCGTTGATGCGGATGCGGACGGTGGCGGAAGGAACGGTGCCGGTGCCGCTGACGGTATGGAGGTATTCGAGGCGGTACTTTGTCGGGATGTCCCGGATTTCGTCGCCGATAATGGCCAGGAGGTCTTCATCGTAGACTTCCTTTTTCTTGTCGGCGACCTTCAGAAACCGCCCGTAGGTCTTGTCCAGGTTCTCCGGGGAGAGGTGGTGGCCCAGCTTCTCCAGCCGGTGTTTCAAGGCGTGGCGGCCCGACCGGGCGGTGAGTACGATGCTGGTGGCGTCCAGCCCCACGTCCCGGGGGTCGATGATTTCAAAGTTTTCCCGGTTTTTCAAAACGCCGTCCTGGTGGATGCCCGAGCTGTGCGCAAAGGCGTTGGCGCCCACGATGGCTTTGTTGGGAGGCACCATAATGCCCATCAATTGACTGACCAGGCGACTGGTGGCGATGAGCTCGCGGGTCTTCACATTGGTGTGGAGGCCGAAGTAGTTGCCCCGGGTGCTGACCGCCATCACGATCTCTTCAAGGGCGGCGTTGCCCGCCCGTTCGCCCAGGCCGTTGATGGTGCATTCGGCCTGACGCGCCCCGTTTTTCAGCGCGGTCAGGCTGTTGATGACTGCCATGCCCAGGTCATCGTGACAGTGCACGCTGAGGACGGCGCGGTCGATGTTGGGCACGTTTTTCCGGATACCCGTGATCAGATCGCCGAATTGTTCGGGAACCGCGCACCCGACCGTGTCGGGGATGTTGATGGTGGTGGCCCCGGCTTCGATGGTGGCTTCGATGACGTCGTAGAGATAAGCCCTGTCGGTCCGGGCGGCGTCCATCGGGGAGAATTCCACATCGTCGCCATACGATTTGGCCCGTTCCACCGCGTTGACAGCCATCCGCAGGACTTCATCCGTGGTTTTTCCGACCATGGCGGTGTGGTTGGGCGAGGTGCCGATAAAGGTGTGGATTCTGGGATTGGGGGCGCTTTTGAGCGCCTCACCGGCGCGGTTGATGTCTTTATCGATGGCCCGGGACAGGCCGCAGATGGTGGGGCCTTCCACCTCGTGGGCAATGCGCCGCACGGCTTCAAAGTCTTCATCGGAAGAGATCGGGAATCCGGCTTCGATCACGTCCACGTTCAGCCGGGCGAGCTGGTGGGCGATTTCCACTTTCTCCCGGACGGTGAGGGACGCTCCGGGGGTCTGTTCGGCATCCCTCAGGGTGGTGTCGAAAACAATGACACGGTCTGAATCGTTTTTTTTGCTGGTCATGGATGTTCTGCCTCCCGGTGCCGGAGCAGGCGTATTCAACCGGCAGATGGAACCCTCCGGCAGCGCTGTTCCACCTGCCTGATCACATTCAGGTCGCCAAGATCGGATTCCATCTGTCTCACCCCCTTTTGTTATTGAAGGTTGCGGATTTATTACAGCCAGGACATCATGCCCCGCAATTTTGCGCCGACTTCCTCGATCAGGTGCTCCTGGTCCTGGCGTTTCCGGGCGGTGTAGACCGGGCGGCCGACCCGGTTTTCGAGCAGCCACTCTCTGGGGAATGCACCGGTCTGGATGTCGTTGAGAATTTCCCCCATGGCCTTTCGGGTTTCAGCGGTGATGATGCGCTTGCCTCTGGTCAGGTCTCCGTATTCTGCGGTATCGGAGATGGAGGAGCGCATGTTGGCGATGCCCCCTTCGTAGATGAGGTCCACGATGAGTTTGACTTCGTGCAGGCACTCGAAGTAGGCGACTTCGGGCTGGTAGCCTGCCTGGACCAGCGTATCAAAACCGGCGCGGATGAGTTCGGTGAGGCCGCCGCAGAGGACCGACTGTTCGCCAAAGAGGTCGGTTTCGGTCTCTTCCCGGAAGGTGGTCTCGATGACACCGGCGCGGGTGGCGCCAAGCCCTTTGGCGTAGGCCAGGGCGATTTCTCTGGCCTTTCCGGTGTGGTCCTGGTGAATCGCCAGCAGCGCAGGCACGCCACCGCCCCGGGCGAAGATGCGCCGGACCAGATGCCCGGGGCCTTTGGGAGCGACCATGAAGACGTCTACGTCGGGGGGGGGGACGACCTGGCCGTAGTGGATGTTGAATCCGTGCGCAAAGGCGAGCGCGTTGCCAGGCGACAGGCCGGGCGCAATCTGCCGGGTGTAGACGTCGTGCTGGACCTCGTCGTTGATCAGGACCATCACGATATCGCCGGCGCTGGCCGCATCGGAGACCGACATGACTTCCAGGCCATCGTCGGCAGCCGTCTGCCTGGAAGCGCTTCCTTCCCGCAGGCCCACCACGGCCCGGACCCCGCTGTCGTGCAGGTTAAGCGCATGGGCATGGCCCTGGCTGCCGTAGCCGATGATGGAGACGGTTTTGTCGCTGAGGAGGCCGAGGTCGGCTTCCTGGTCGTAGTACATCTGCATGGGGGTATCCTCCCTGGTCGTGTACGCACGGTTTGTTACTGGTTTTTGGGCTGAAAGTCCCGCAGCAGGGCCACGGTGCCCGTACGGGCCATTTCCTTGATGCCGTAGGCGCGGAGCATGTTGATGATGGCCACGATCTTATCTTCTTTACCGGTGGCCTCAATGGTCATCGATGAGGTGCTCACGTCCACGATGTTGGCCCGGAAGATCTCGGCGATCTGGATGATTTCGGACCGGGTTGTGGTGTCCGCCTTGACTTTGATGAGGGCCAGTTCCCGCTCGATGAATTCGCCCTGAGTAATGTCGATTACCCGTATCACGTCGACGAGGCGGTTGAGCTGTTTGACGACCTGCTCCAGGACGCGGTCGTCGCCCCGCACGACAATGGTCATCCGGGAGATGGTGGCGTCTTCGGTTTCACCAACGGAGAGGCTGTTGATGTTGAACCCCCGGCTGGAGAAGAGGCCGGCTATTCGACAGAGGACGCCAAAATGGTTTTCAACCAGGGCGGAAATGGTATGTTTTTTGGGCATGCGCGGGTTCCTTTATGGGTACAAAACGGCGACTGCCTGTGAATCGCTCCAGAGGCTCAATCCGTGGTCTTTTCCTGATGTTTTCGGAGAATCGACTTGGAATGGAGCCTCTATTGTAAAAGAATAGCCAGAAGGATGGACAATAAGAGGCTCAGGAGTAAGGGGAGGATAAGGTTATCCTCACGTACTGCGATCCCTGCAATCCGGGGCAAGGTGAGGAGGGGAAAACGTACAGACGGGCCAGCCTGTGCAGGAGCAGGTGGACAGAATGTGTTGGCGGCAAATTGGGATGTGACGTATCGGTTCATTGGCCTGAATTTCTTTGACGCTATTTCCACGGGTTGCTATCTTATTACACATTAGCAGAAAAATATAAAATTCATGGTGTCTATTGTCAAGAAAAAAACGGTTGCTCCACGGCTGGTGGACGCCGGGTGTTCGGGAACGCACCGGGAATTTTAAAACAGCTTTAGGAGGATTCACAACCCTTGTTTATATTTGATGGATGGCAGGTTGAGCAGCGGGCGATTGACACCCTGATAAGAGGTGTGAGGCCAAAAGGCAGATCAGCATGACCGTTGGAAAGGCCGTCAACGAGGCCATTGTTCTGGGCGGCGGGATTGCGGGTTTGGCCGCCGCCTGGGCGTTGCGCGACCGGGATGTCCTGGTCCTGGAAGCCGACGACCGCGTGGGGGGACGCATCAAGTCCATTCCCCGGGGTCGCTACTGGCTGAATGTCGGCGCCCACGTTTTTGGGGGGGCGGGCTCTGCCACCGGCCGGCTCCTTGATGCGACCGGGGTCACGGCCGGGGATGTGCCCGGCGTGCTGGCGGGTCTGGCTTTCAAAGGGAAGATTCTGACGACGGGCCGCGTTGAGACGTATCCCTTTCGCCTGCCGCTCCGCTGGCGCGATCGCTGGACGCTTGCGCGGGCGGGCATCCGGCTGCGGCTGGCGGTTTCCGAGTATGGGCGGATGTCCCGACCGCGGGAGGGGGAGTCCGCAGAGGAACGCCGCACCCGGATTATGTCCTTTCGTGGCGACGAGACATTCTCTGATTTTCTTGGAGATGTCCCGGAGGATGTCGATGCCATGTTTCGGCCCACGATCAATCGCTCTTCGGGGGAACCCGAGGAAGTCACGGCGGGCTACGGGATCGGCTACTTCCAGCTGGTCTGGGACCGCCAGGCCGGACTTGCGCGAAACATTTTCGGCGGGCCGAGCCAGCTGCCGGAGGCCATCGCACGGACGCTGGGCGATCGCGTTCGCCTGCGGTGTCCGGTCAGGGAGGTCACGACCGAAGACGATCATGTTCGTGTTCGGTATGAGGAGGATGGCGTGCTGCGTGAACGGTTGGCCCGTTACGTGGTCGCAGCGACACCGGCCTATGTGACGCGGCGCATTATCCCGGGGCTTGCCCCAAAGACACGGGAAGCGCTGGAGGCCATCTCGTATGGGCCCTATGTTGTGGCCGCGTTTCTCACCGGGGAAACGGGCCCGGCGCCCTGGGACGATCTCTATGCGGTTGCGACGCCGAAGAAATCGTTCAACATGGTGTTCAACATGGCCAATATTCTGCGGCCGAAAAGCGACATCCGTCAGCCGGGCGGGAGTTTGATGGTCTACTCCGGTGCCGGGCTCGCACGGCGCCTGGCCGATCTGGACGACCATCAAATCGCGGAGCGGTACGTGGAGGACCTCTCCTCGGTGTTTCCCGGGATCGCGGAGATCGTTGAAGAGGTTTATATCCAGCGCTGGGAGCACGGCCTTCCACACCCCCGGCCTGGGCGCCATCGGGTTCAGGCCGCATTGGAACGTCCGCTGGGGCGCATCTTCCTGGCGGGGGACTACCTGGGTACCACCTATACCGAAACAGCCATCGAAACGGGCACGTCGGCCGCTTCCGCCATCCGTTTGGCACTGGAAGCGCCTCCCTGACGCGGACGAAAACCGTCCGGAATGCCTACGCGTCTCCCGCCAGAACCGGATGGAGGGGATGGTCCCAGGGGCCTCCGGGGGTCATTTCATCGGCCGCGCCGGCCGCGTCACTGCCGCCGGTGAAGGTGGTGTTGTCGGGGATGTAGATGATCGCAAAGGCTCTGCGGGGTTGGTCCGTTCGGTTGGGACCGGCGGAATGGAAGGTGCAGCCGTGGTGGAAGGTGACCCCGCCGGCGGACATCTCCATTGCCACAGGGCCGGGCATCTCCTGCCCCCGTTCTGCCATTTTTGCAACGATGCTTTCCCCCGCTTTGTCCAGTTTGATGCCTTCCTGTTTCCCGAATTTGTGGGAGCCCGGTACGAAGCGCAGGCAGCCGTTTTCCAGGGTGACGTCGTCCACGGCGACCCAGGCGGAGAGGGCGCCCACCGGGTGCATGGGCCAGTAGGGGGCGTCCTGGTGCCAGTTGGTCTCCCGGCTTGATTGCCCCGGAGGTTTGACCATGGCATGGTCGTGGTAGATTCTGACGTGCCGGCTCCGGGACAGCCGCCTTGCGGATTCGGCCAGCCGGGGATGGAAGGCGAAGGGTTTGACGGTGGGATAATCGGTCCAGAGGTTGACCATCTGGTTGAAGACCTGTTCGTATTCCTCCGAGCCCCTGCCGCCCCCCGGCGCCCCGATGATGCGTTCGCGGTTGGCGGCGACCGCGTGGTCGATGGCGTTCCGGAGGGTTGTGATTTCTGCTTTTGAGAAGAAGCCCGGGTACTGTATGAAGCCGTTTTTTCCGTAGAAGGCAATGTCTTCCGGCGTGGTGGGACAGGCTTGATTCACGATCGGGGTTCCTTGGCGCGGGAGGTGAGACGTGACAAGTCCGTCTACCCAAAGATATGGCAGTACCTGTGGGAAGTCAATGCAGGCCTCCGGCGTCCAATATGGTGCGAGGCTTCCCGGCTCATTGACCATTCTGTGCTTGACTTTCCACTATGGGATATTATCTTGACACAACCTGTTTTTCTTCAACCTCTTGGATGAGATAGAACCAAAAGGAGGACCGGTATGGCACATGGGGATGGGTTGAAGGTCGTGGGGAAGCGCGTGTCCAGGCTCAACGGGCCGGATATTGTGACGGGTCGGGTGGCCTATGCGGACGATATTCAGTTGCCGGGGATGCTCTATGGGCGCATGTTGCGCAGCCCGCACGCGCATGCCCGCATCCGGAGGATGGATCTATCGAAAGCGCGGGCGCTGTCGGGGGTGGTGGACGTGGTCTGCGCGCAGGATGTGCCGGAGCTGTCGATCTTTCCATCGGAGGAGGTCTGTTACGAGGGGCAAAAAGTGGCGGCAGTGGCGGCGGTGGACCCGGATATCGCCGAAGACGCCCTGGAACTGATTGAGGTGGACTACGAGACGCTGCCCCCGGTGATCGATCCGGCTGCGGCCATCCATCCGGACGCCCCGGAGGCGCAGGTGGGCGTGCCGACCGAGGAGGTGACCGATTCGGAGGGGAGGCGGCTGCGCAATGTAGCGTCGTACCAGGTGATTGAGGAAGGGGACGTGGAGAGGGGATTTGCAGAATCGGATGCGATATTTGAGGCGGAGTACCGCGCGCCCTATTTCCACCAGACGTATCTGGAACCGACCTCGGCGACTGCGCGGGTGGAGCCGAACGGGCGGATTACGGTGTGGAAGTCGGGGCAGGGCACGTTTACCATTCGGGAGGACCTGGCCAGTGCGCTGAAGGTTGCCGAGGGCCGCGTGCGGGTGATTATGACGGAGACGGGGGGGAGTTTTGGCGCCAAGAACAGGCTGATTCTGGAGGCGCAGACGGCGTTGCTGGCCATGCGCACGGGGCGTCCGGTGAAGGTGACGATGAACCGCGAGGAGGAGTTTCTGGACGGCCGTCCGGCGCCGGGGTGCTGGGTGCGGCTGAAGACGGGGGCGCGGAAAGACGGGATGCTGATGGCGGTGGAGGGGCGTATCGTCTGGGACGGGGGGATTGAAGGGCGTGGGGGGGCCTCGAACCGGCTGCTGGGGCCTTACAAGATTCCAAACGTGATGCTGGAGGGGTTTGCCGCGCGTACGAATAAGCCGACCCCGGGGGCCTATCGGGCGCCGGGGGGGCCGCAGACGGCGGTAGCCCGGGAGTCGAACATCGATATGGTGGCCCGCGAACTGGGGATTGATCCGGTGGAGATCCGGCTGATGAACGGGCTGGGTGCGGGCGACTATGCGCCCAGTGGGGCGCCCCTGCAGCACGACTGGCTGAGGGATACCATCCGAAAGGCCGCAGAGACGGTCCGGTGGGGCAGGCGGCGGCTGAAGCGCAACCAGGGGATGGGGATTGCGGTGGGGGACTGGCAGAACGCATCGGGGCAGACGAACGCTTTTGTGACGATGGCCGCAGACGGGTCGGTGTCGGTGGTGACCGGACAGGTGGACATCACGGGGCTGCACACGGTGATGGCGCAGATCGTGGCCGAGGAGCTGGGGGTGCCGGTGGAGAAGGTGACGGTGACCCTGGGGGATACGGATACGGTGCCCTATACCTCGTTAAGCGCGGGGAGCAAGGCGGCCTATTCGGCGGGCACGGCGGCCCGAAAGGCGGCCCTGGAGGCCCGGGAACGGCTGCTGCGGCTGGCTGCGGAGCGGCTGGAGGTGGCCCCGGAGGACCTGGCGATCGCGGATGGACGGGTGGAGGTGGTCGGCTCGCCGGAGCACACGGTCGGCGTGGATGAACTGGCCGGGATGGCGATTGATTCGGAGGAAGGGCCGATCAGCGGGCGGGGGGTGCTGAACCGGATTCCCACCTATCCGACCTATTCGGTGGAGGTCGCCACCGTGGAGGTGGACACGGGAACGGGACAGGTGCGCCTGATTGACCTGGTGGCCGCGCAGGACGTGGGACGGGCGCTCAACCCGATGCTGGTGGAGGGGCAGATGCAGGGCGGTGCGGTGCAGTCGATCAGTTTCGGGCTGATGGAAGGCTACCGGTACGACGACGAGGGGCGGGTGCTGAACCCGAATTTGCTGGACTATGCGATTCCCACGGCGCTGGATGTGCCGAACATCAAGACGGTGCTGGTTGAGGACCCCTGCGAGCTGGGGCCATACGGCGCCAAGGGGGTGGGCGAACCCCCGATTATTCCGGGGGCTGCGGCGGTTGCCAACGCGATTTACGATGCGGTGGGCGCAAGGGTGACGGAGATGCCGATGACGCCGGAGCGGGTGGTGGCGGCGCTGCGGGATTGAATTGGTGGATCGTGAATAGTGGAAAGGGGGGTACAAATTGCACAGTTTTGACTATTTCGCGCCCCGGACGGTTCGGGAGGCTGTGGAGGCGCTGAAGGCGCATCCAGGGGCGATGGTCCTGGCCGGGGGTACTGACATGCTGGTCCGGATGAAGGGCCGCATCTGGAAGCCGGAGGCGGTTGTGGACGTGACACGGATTTCCGGGCTTGGCGAGCTGCGGTTTGACCGGAAGCGCGGCCTGAGGGTCGGCGCTGCGGTGACGATGCGGCAGGTGGAGCTTTCGCCGGCGGCCTGTGCGCACTACCCGGCCCTTGCACAGGGGGCGGGCGTGGTCGGTTCTTTCCAGATCCGAAACCTGGCCACGGTGGTGGGGAATATCTGCAATGCCGCGCCTTCGGCGGATGTGGCGCCGGGCCTGATCGTTCACAGGGCCAGGGTGCGGATCGCCGGGCCGGGTGGGCGGCGGTCGCTTCTGGTCGAAAATTTCATGACCGGTCCCGGGCAGACGGCGCTTAAGGCCGGGGAGTTTGTAACGGCAATTGAGGTGCCTCTGCCGGCGCCCCGGACCGGTTCGGCCTACGTGCGGCACACCCCCCGGGGGGCGATGGATATTGCCGCGGTGGGCGTGGGGGTAGCGGTGACCCTGGCGCCCCGTACGGGCGCGTGCGAGGAAATCGGGATCGTTCTGGGCGCGGTGGCGCCTGTGCCGATGCGGGCAAAGCAGGCCGAGCGGGTTTTGCGGGGTCGAAAGCCGACGCCCGGGTTGATCGACGAAGCGGCCGATGCGGCTGTGGGCGAAGCCCGGCCGATCAGCGATGTGCGGGGCTCGGCCGGGTTCCGACGCGAGATGGTCCGGGTGCTGACCGGCCGGATGGTGACGGCCGCCTGTGAGGGTGCCCGGCTGAAGTCAGGCTCGGGAAGGAGGGCCGCGTGACATACGAGATTGAGATGACGATAAACGACCATGCGTACGAGTTGTCGGTAGAGCCCCGCAAGACCCTCCTGGCCGTGCTGCGTGACCGGCTGGGGTTGACGGGGACCAAGGAGGGGTGCAGTACGGGCGACTGCGGGGCGTGTACGGTGCTGATGGACGGCCAGCCGGTCACTTCCTGTCTGGTCCTGGCCATGCAGGCCAACGGACGGGACATCACCACGGTTGAAGGGGTTTCAGAGGAGGGAAAGCTTCACCCCATTCAGGAAGCGATGGTGGGCCTGGGAGGGTTGCAGTGCGGCTTCTGTACGCCGGGTATTATTGTTTCGGGGTTTGCACTTTTGAACGATCTGCCCGATCCCACGGAGGATGAGATCCGCCGGGCCCTGGCCGGAAACCTGTGCCGCTGCACGGGCTACACAAAGGTTGTGGAAGCCATGAAGCGGGCTGCGAAGGAGATGCGAAAGCGCAGCCGGAAATAGGCCGACACAGGGGCAGGAAGAACAAATCGTGTGCGGTTTTGGAAGACGGACGCGGGTCAGGGTCGGATTTTTGTTCCCGGTGGGCGACAATTGTCTTATACTTTGGATATGGTGTGCAAACAGGTTGATGTCACAGCCGATACCGATTGGGGAGGAACATACGGTGGGCGTGTTGACCCGTGAACAGGTCGAACAGTTTGGGGAACAGGGGTTTGTTGTGGCCGAGGGCGTGCTTGATCCTGAAGCGGTCCTGGACCCGGTGATCGAGGAGTATGCCGGCGTGCTGGACCGTCTGGCGGATGCGCTTTATGAGCGGGAGGAGATTTCCTCGCGGTTTGAAGACCTGTCGTTCGGCGAGCGGTTCATCAAGATCTGCATTGAGACGGGGGACGTTCACAAGCAGTATTTCGATTTCTCCCTGCCGTTCAGTGGGGTGAAACCGGATACGCCCTTCTGGTCCGGGCAGGCCGTGCTCAACGCGTTTACGGCGGCGTCTCTCCTGGATGCTGTGGAGTCCCTGATCGGGCCGGAGATCTATTCGAATCCGGTGCAGCACGTTCGTATCAAACCGCCCGAACAGATTCTGCCCAAAAATCAGTTCGGGAATCCGATCCTGGGCGAAACGCAATGGCACCAGGACCAGGGGGTGGTCGTCGAGGAGGCGGATGAGACCCGGATGCTGACGGTGTGGTTCGCGCTGCAGGACGTTTCACTCGACCAGGGGCCGCTGAAGGTGGTGCCGGGCAGCCACAGGAGCGGCCTGTTGACCCACTGTCCGAATTACCACGGAAACGGACCGAGGCTGGCAGGGGGCATGCAGGTTCCGGAGCGGTTGTTCGAGGTGGAGCGCACGGTTGCGCTGCCGGTGAAACGGGGGACGGTCATCCTGATGCACAAGCAGACGGTGCACGGGTCGCTGCCCAATGTGAGCGATACGATCCGGTGGAGTTTCGATCTGCGGTACAATCCGATCGGCCAGCACACGGGCCGCGAGGTGTTCCCGGGGTTCGTGGCCCGCAGCCGGAAGCATCCGGAAACCGAGCTTCGGGACGCGGACCGGTGGACGGAGATGTGGCTGGAGGCCCGGGAGAGGATGGCAAAGGTCAATCAGGGTGGACAGACGGACGTGAAATTCGGACGCTGGGTCGAGGGGCATCTGGACTGCGCGTGAGGCGCGAGGGGAAGTGTTCACCGCAGAGACCTGAATACTGAAGGTTGAAAATTTTCAATCTTCACGCTTGTCCGGTTGAGTCAGGTGGACTTGCGGTGCTGCCGGGCACTGCTGGATGAAGAAAAAAGCTGTTGACTTTTGAGGAGGAATTGAGTATTTTGTCACGTGAATAGAAGAATGTAGTTTCTGTCTCCTGTGCAGTCGAACACGAAAATGATACGGCAAGGATCAGAAATTCCGATCTTTGCCGTTTTTTTTTTGGGCGACCCGGCACAGAAATTCCAGTATGGAAAGGTGGTGAAGACAGTTGGCAGAAGGCACAGTGAAGTGGTTTAACGACGCCAAGGGCTTTGGGTTTATCGAACAGGATGGCGGCGAAGATGTATTTGTCCATTATTCTGCGATCCATGCCGATGGATTTAAGTCGTTGGCCGAGGGTGACAATGTCGAATTCGACATTGCTCAGGGCCCCAAGGGGCTCCAGGCCGCAAACGTGGTGAAGCGTTAATCCGGACCCTCCGGAGATTTTCAAGTGCCGATTTATGTAAGGTCGGCACTTTTTTTTGTCTCTGAAAGGCGCTTTGATTTCCATCGGGTGACCGGGCGCCACTTTCTGCTTGCGCGGCTTCAAAAACCGGTGTATTATCCCTTTTTGTTCACAAGGAGGACTTGCTTCAAGCCTGAAAACCGCCGGTTCGGACAGAAGGCGGGAAGCGGTCAACAGTACCACAACAGGGCAGGTATGGAAAGGAGATATTACAATGGAAACAAGCGCGTCCTGGGACCCCCAAAATCCGCAAATGCACGTGGGCACTCAGCGGTTCACGACCTCCGATGAACACCTTGGGTTTCTCGAGCGGTTTGGTGTGAACAGTATGGCCGTCAACGGCATTACCTTTTCCCGCGACTACGGATGGGACGCGGAAGAGCTGGCCGCGAAAAAGGAGAAGTGCAAAAGTTATGGCGTGGATATGGAGATGGTGGCTCTGCCCATTCACCGGTTCAACGAAGATGGGGGATCGATTCCCAATTATATGCTGGGCAACCGGGAGAAGGGCGAGAAGGAGATCGAACTGGTCTGCAAGATGGTAAGGGCGACGGCGGATGCGGGTATCCCGGCCATCAAGTATTTCCTGTGCGAGATGGAAAACCAGCGTACGGAGAGTACGCCGCCGGGCCGGGGCGGCGTGAGATATTCCACCTGGGACCTCTCCAGGGCCGACGCGGACACGCCCCGGTACGACAGGCCCGTGACCGCGGAGGAGAACTGGGCGCGGATCACCTTTTTCCTGGAACGCGTCATTCCCGTTGCAGAGGAATGCAAGGTGCGCATGGCCTGCCACCCGTGCGATCCGTGGCTGCCGCCGGGGTATAAGGGCGTGGACCGCGTTCTGGGTGGGGCCGAGGGTTTCAAGCATTTTATTGAGATCTGTCCCAGCCCCTACCACGGGCTCAACCTTTGCCTGGGATGTATGGCCGAGAGTGTGGAAGACCCGGCCAACGAGGTGCCCGATATTATCCGGTACTTCGGTGAAAAAAAGAAGATAAACCTGATCCATTACCGAAACATCTTCGGAGGTCGAAATAAGTTCCAGGAGGTCTGGCCGGACGAGGGTGTGATGAATATGAACACGCTGATGAAGGCCCTGAAAGAGGTCGGCTACCCCCATATGGTCGTGCCCGACCACGCGCCCGGGCATGACGCTCCAGGGAGTTTCGAGCAGGCGTTTGCCTTCCAGTTCGGCTACATCAAGGCTATGATCCAGGCGGTGAATTCGGAGAATTGACGGGGGGCGATCGCAGGAGGAGGTTCGTATGCCTGTTTTGAGCGCGGAGGACCGGAGGTTCTGGGAGGAGAACGGGTACCTGGTGGTACGCAGCGCGGCCTCTCCGGAGAACTGCCGGGCGGCCGAGCGGGCGGTGTGGGCGTTTTTGGAGATGCACCCGGACGATCCGGAGACCTGGTACCCCGATCCGCCCAGGCGGGGGATTATGGTGGAGATCTACCAGCACCAGGCGCTGTGGGACAACCGGCAGTACCCCCGGATGCATGGGGCGTTTTCGGAGATCTGGGGGACAGAGAGGCTGTGGGTGAGCTTCGACCGGGCAAGCCTGAACCCGCCGGAGCGGCCGGGCTACGCGTTTACAGGGCCTTATCTGCACTGGGATATGGACCTGGGCGATCCAGTGCGGTTTCGGGTGCAGGGGGTGCTCTATCTGGCGGATACGGCGGCGGACCAGGGGGCGTTTACGTGTATTCCAGGGTTTCATCGGAAGCTGGCGGACTGGCTGGAGGGTCTGCCGGAGGGGGTGGATCCCCGGCAGCGGGTGCGGGAGGAATTCGGGCGGGAGGCCACGCCGGTTTCGGGGAAGGCCGGGGATCTGGTGATCTGGCACAGCGCGCTGCCGCACGGGAGCTCTCCGAATCGGGCCGAGCGGCCCCGGATCGCGCAGTACATTACGATGTCTCCGGCGAGGGAAGCGGACGAGGCGGTGCGCCGGGAGCGCATCCGGGGCTGGCGGGAGCGGCTGACGGGGCTGGGCAAAAACGAGCGGGAGAAGGAGCATGAGGAAGGGAAGACGGCAGAGCTGACGCCACTGGGGCGGAAGCTGCTGGGACTGGACCGCTGGGAAGCGTAGGTGGCGATCCTTCCTGGCCGCCGTTTCAGACAATCCCCGCTGGCTGCGTTGTCCGGCGGGGATTGCGCTTTGTACCGAAAGGCTTTGCTTCTTCCACCACGGAATGGCTATATTTCTCCGGCACAGGGGCCGTCTGCATGACAGGGGAGAGAAGCAGGATATGGTGAAAAACATCAATCGTCGGAGCCTGGGTCAAACGGGCCGGGAAGTGAGCGAGGTGGGCCTGGGGACCTGGCCCCTTGGGGGAACGGGTGCGCGCCTCAGCTATGCGCTGGTGTGATGCACTTCTGCTCTTTCCGGGACCAATGGAGGGAAAGCGATGAAAACGCTTGTGACCGGGGCCGCCGGACAGGTGGGGTGCCGGCTGGTGCGGCAGCTCCTGGAACGAAACCACGAGGTGAGGGGCACGGTGCTCGTGGAAGATCCTGCGCTGGAGCGCGTTGAGGGGCTGGATATCGAGCTTGTTGCGGGCGATTTGACCGACGGTGCGTTTACGAGACGGGCGGTGCGGGGGATGGATGCGGTGATCCACACCGCCAACCTGGTCGGCCCTTATTTCGAGAATAACGTCCGGACCAATCTGGAGGTTGCCCGGGCCTGTGGTGAGGCGGCAGACGCGCTCGACCGCTATATTTACGTGAGTTCCTCAGGCGTTTTTCCCAACAACGGGGAGGTTTTGGCCTGTGCCTACCACCCGGTGGACGAACAGCACCCGAAACGTCCGGACAGCGAGTATTCCCTTTCCAAGCTGATCGGGGAGGAGGTCGCGGAGATGGTGGCCCGGTGCACGGGGCTGCGGACGGTGATCGTGCGGCCGAGCCACGTGTTGTCCGGGACGGCGATTTTCAAGCAGTTTACGGTTGCCTGTGTGTGCAGTGTGCTGAGGAAGGCCGAGAATAACCCCAAAAGCGAGCTTTACGCGGGCGAGGGACGGAAGCTGTGGGAGGAGGTGGAGGCGCGGGCGGAAGACCCGGACCAGCCGTGCAGCGTGCGGGACCTGGACGGCCGGCCGTGGTACTACCAGCCCAACGATGCGCGGGATATTGCCGGGTGCCTGGTCTGCGCGCTGGAAGCGCCCGGCGCCCTGGACGCGTCCTTCAACGCCGGGGCGCCCGCGCCGTTCACATTTCCCGAGGGGGCAGGGATGCTGGCCGAGATCACCGGACGGGAGCCTCTGGAGGTCCGCCTGCCCGTGCGGTGGCGCTACGACCACGACATCACCCGTGCGAAGAGCTGGATCGGGTACCGGCCCAGGGGGGACCTTGAGACGATGATGGCATCCGCCCGGGCCGTGGCCGGGGGAGAGTACGTGGACTATACCTGGGAAGGCGAGGCTCCGCGTTAGTCGGGTTTACCCGATTCGTGGCGGTCCACACGACAGGAGGAGGAGACACCTTATGAAAGGCGTCGTGGCTGCTCCGCAGCCTATGGCCACAGAGATAGGCGCCCGGATGCTCGAGCGCGGCGGGAATGCGTTCGATGCCGCCGTTGCTGCGGCGGTCGCTCAGATTGTGTTCGACCCGTTCATGTGCGGGCTTGGCGGCTGGGGCAGCGCCACTGTGTACGACGAGCGCTGCGGCAGGACCGAGAGCATCGGATTCTGGCCCACCATCGGCGAGCGGATGTACCCGGAGGTCTGGGTGAACGATGTGCGCGGCTTCACCGATATCTGGCATTTTGCCCTGTTCGACGATTTCCGCAACATGCTCGGCTATCAGGCGATTATGACTCCCGGCACGGTGGCCGGCCTGGGCGAGTTGCACCGGCGCTATTGTACCCGGTCGTGGGCGGAGCTCCTTCAACCCGGTATTGAGTGGAGCGAACGGGGCTATCCCGTGCCTGAATACATGGCTGCGGTCCTGCGGGAGTCAGCCATCCGGGGTCTGCCCCACCCGGGGCTGCGTGCGCAACGCACCCCCGGTATCCGGGCTTTGTGGCAGAAGGCCGACGGCGAGCTGCGCGGGCGCGGCGACCATTACAGCAATCCCGATCAGGCGCGTACTCTGGAGCGGCTGGTCCGGCACGGTCCGGAAGATTTCTACCGTGGCGAACTGGCCGATGTAATTGCCCGCGATTTTGAAGAGAACGACGCTTTTGTCACTCGCACCGATCTCGAGCGCTACCAGGTGCGGCGCGAACCACCCATTCAGGGCACTTACCGTGACTGCGACGTCCACTCTCCTCCCCTGCCGGGCGGCGGTCTTCTGCTCCAACAGATGCTAAACGTGCTCGAATGCTTCGAGTTGTGTTCCCTGGAGCACAACGGGCCGGACCACGCCTATATCATCGCCGCAACGCTTTCCTGGGCCGGCGTGACCCGTTTCCGGCATCTGGCGGACCCCCGGTTTTGGGACGTGCCGGTGGAGCGGCTGCTCTCCCGCGAGCACGCCGCGGATATTGCCGCGCGCATCAGGCGGCGCGAGTTGCCTGACCACAGAGCGCTCAATGCGCCCGGGCACACGACGCATCTGTGCGCTGCGGACGAACAGGGCAACTGCGTCAGCATCACCCACACGCTGACCACATGCAGCGGCGTTGTGGTGCCCGGCACGGGGACTTACTGGAACGATTGTGTTGCGCTGATGGACCCCATTCCGGGTCGGCCCAACTCGTACGTGCCCGGCAAGGCACGCGCCAGCGCGATTTCCCCTACTATTATCTTCCGCGATGGCCGACCCTGTATGGTGGTGGGGGCGCCGGGAGGCTGGTCCATCACCTCGGCCGTCGTGCAGGCCATTGTGAATATCGTAGACTTTGGAATGTCACCCACGGAGGCGGTGTCCGCGCCGCGCTTCCACAGCGAAGGCCAGCCCGTGTTCTGCGAGTTGCGCATCCCGCAGGCCACGGTGGAGGCTTTGCAAAGCCGGGGCATGCAGGTCGAGCAGCAGGCTTTCAATTACGCCCCATCTTTTGCCAGGGTGCAGTGTATCGCCATCGATCAGGGCGGTTTTGATGCAGCGTCGGACCCGCGCCGAGACGGCGGGGCTGTGACGTTCAGCCGATCATGAGGATACGAAGTAGGGGCAACCCTTGTGGTTGCCCTGTTGTGTGTGTATTGGGCGCCCACCAGGGGCGCCCCTACGGTTTCGTGCAGGATGATGGTTGGGTGAATATGGTTTGTTATGACCGGGCGACCATCGCCATGAAATAGGCGCCTGCCTGCGTGCAGGGGCAACCCTCGTGGTTGCCCCCGGACCCGTGTATCGGGTCCGATTTTTTTATGTGGGCGGTGTTACAACCAGAGCGTGACGTGGTTTTTTGTCCCGGGTAGAAAAAAATTAATTCTTCTAACCTGTTGATTTTTATCATTAAACTACAGGCCGGTATTCAATTTCCGGCCCATTTTTTGTCGGCTGGAAAAAAAGTACTTGACTGAGCAGAGAGGAATGGTTATTATATCACTGTATCGGTTAACCGATACAGTGATACTGTATGCGGTGAGGAGGCAGTTTGAAACCCAATATCAGCCAGGTGGCGTGCCTGTGCCGCTACAATGTCGGTGCATGACCACTTATGTGAGGTAAGGACAGGACAGATCAGGAGCGTTGCCATTTTACACTTGCGCATAGATTCGGCCAATGGGGTTCCCATCTACCAGCAGATCATTGAGCAGATCAGGTACCAGATGGCCCGGGGGGTGCTTAAAGCGCACGACGAGCTGCCCTCGGTGCGGGTGCTCGCCAGCCATTACCTGATCAACCCGAATACGGTGGTCCGTGCCTATCTGGAATTGGAACGCGACGGGGCGATCTACAAGAAGCGCGGCATGGGCACGTACGTGGCCGAGAAGGAGGTGACCATGTCTCAGGAGGAAAAGTTCGAGATCGTGCGGCCATTGCTCGAAAGGGCCCTGGTCCAGGCTGCCGAACTGGGGATGAGCCCGGCGGAGACACTACGGGTCTTTCAGGAGTGTCTGAACCAGTTCCGGAAAGAGGATTGATCCAAGCCAAAGGAAGGAGTCGATTATGAGCGGTACAGCCATCGCCATGGCAGGGTTGACCCACCGCTTCGGCAAGCGTACGGCCGTGGACGATCTCCAGCTCAAGGTGCCCACCGGCACGGTCTGTGGCTTTCTGGGGCGCAACGGCGCCGGCAAGACAACGACGATTCAGATACTTATGAACCTGCTCCAACCCACGGCAGGGCAGGTGGAGGTGCTGGGGATGGACCCGGCGCGGGACTTTCTGGAACTGAGGCAGCAGGTGGGGTACGTGGCGGAGAATCCGGTCCTGTACGGGTGGATGAAGGTGCGGGAGCTGGCCTGGTTCACCGGCCAGTTCTACGACACCTGGAACGCGGGCAAGGTCGAGGGGCTGATCGACCGCTTCGGCCTGGACCCGGAGCAGAAGGTCAAGCACCTCTCCCGCGGCATGAACGCCCAGCTGGCCCTGGCTCTGGCCCTGGGGCATGAGCCGCGTCTGCTGATTCTGGACGAGCCGGCCATGGGGCTGGACGTGCTGGTGCGGCGCGACTTTTTGGAGAGCATCATCGGGCTCATCCAGGAGGAGGGGCGCACGGTCTTTCTGTCGTCGCACCTGGTCCACGAGGTGGAGCGGGTGGCCGACCGGGTGGCCGTTATCCATCAGGGCCGCCTGGTGGCGGAAGGCACGGTGGACGAGGTGAAACAGTCGGTCAAGCGGGTGGTGGTACGGCTGTCTGATGCGGTGGGTGAGCTGACCGATATCGCCGGTTTGCGGCAGGTGCAGGGAGAGGGGGCGCAGCGGCTGTTGACCGTGGTGGGATACGGCGAGGCGCAGGCAGCGCAGATTGAGGCGCAGGGCGGGCGGATCGTCGGCGTGCTGGACCTGAGCCTGGAGGAGGCTTTCGTGGCGCACGTGAGCACCGCGGAAGGAGGAAGACCGTGAATCCGATTCGAGCTTTACTGTGGAAAGAGGGGCGGGAGGCGGCCTACAAAATCGCCGCGGGCGCCGGCCTGGCTCTGGTCGCCGGGCTGATCTGCGCCCAACAGGAGTTCCCGCACGGAACAGAAATTCAGATTGTGAGCCATCTGGTAGGCCTTTTCGGCGCGGTTCTGATGGGGATGGACGTGATCGCGCGGGAGCGCAGCCGGATGACGCTGCCCTTCCTGTTGAGCCGACCGCTGGAGCCGTGGAAGATGCTCGTGGTAAAATTCGCGGTCGGAGCCATCGGATTGCTGGTGGTGTTGGCCGCGTACTGGGGCGGTGTATTCATTGAGATAGCGACAAGTGGGAGTCGAATCCTTCGAACTGGTCAAATTCGCTACGCGGACTTCGCTATACGAACTTTGCTTGGGCGGGACGATATACTATCGGATGTTGGGTACGTTCGGGTAGTTTCATTGTGGTTCCTGGTGTATTTGATCCCGTACGGCGTGGCCGTGCTGGCTTCGGTTCTTGCCGACCATCCCCTGAAGGCAGCGATGAACAGCCTGATGACGGTCTGGGTCGCTTGGGTTCTATTCATGGTCGTGTGGACGCTGGCTCCGCAAATCGCCAGGTTCTATTTCAGACTGGTGTTCCATCTTAAGATAATGACCGACGCCGGAATCCTGCGCCAGGCCTTCGACACATCCCTTTTACTGGTCAGGGCCGGCGCGACCGCCCTGCTGGCTGGCGGCGCTTTGCTATGTGCTTGCAGAGTCTTCAGAGCGCAGGCGAGCAATCGCTTTCAATGGGCCGTGGGAGGGCTCGCGCTGATCTGTGCGTTTGTCGTCGTCATTGGAAGGGTTGGCGCCCGATCCCCGCATAGGTACATCCCTGTTACTCCTGTGGCGCCGGTGGGCAGCCTGCCATACAAGATGAATGTGGCGGATCTGGCGTTGAGCGATGGACTGGCTGTGGTGCTGCTCGAGCGGGGCCTGAGCGTGGTGGATGTAACGGACCCGATGGCGCCCGCGGAGATCGGCCGGGTGGAAAGGGATGGGTGGCGGCTCAAACGGTTGGCGCTCTCCGGCTCCCGCGCCTATGTCTGGGGAGAGATTGAGGACAGTGTGGGCGTGGCCGTGTTCAATCTCAGCCCACCCGAGCGCCCTCACCTGCAGGCGTTAAGCCCGTTGTATCCGGTCGAAAAGGGCCCCAGACCCTGGCTGCCGCGCATTCCCCGGCTGGTGGGATGGGCGGTATGGAAGGGGCATCTGTACGCTGGCCTGCTCCGGAATGAGTTCCTGGAGTTGCACAGTTTCGACGTGCGGGAAAAAGGTCTGCCCCCACACGTTTACGTGTTTCCGATCGAAGAGACGAAAAAACATGCCTGGAACAACAAGTGGGCAATGCGGATTGTGGGCCCCCACGCGTTTCTGGCGCTCGGCCACGATTTTGTGGTCCTTGATCTGGCTGATCCCGCCCGGCCCGAAGTATTGAGCCGGACCCCGCTGCGCCGGTTCGGACGCTCCGTCCACTACGAGAAGATGGTCAAGGAGTTCCACCGAAAACTGTCTTCCGGAAGGCCTGAGGAGCGTTGGATGCGGTTGGAATCCGAACGGTTAAACATCTACGTGGACTCCGCGCTGCCCGGATTGGGTCCATTTACCGTAGGAGACGACCGGGCGTACATCGAAAGGCACCTGCCCCGGGAAATTGCGGTGGTAGACATAAGCGACCCCCGGAGGCCGGTCGAGGTCGATTACATCCCCTGGACGCATCTTCCCCGGCGATTGACGATTGCGGGAGAATCCGCGTACGCTTTGAACAGGGGAATGATTCAGACTTATGTCAAGACCGGTTACGACACCTTTTCGCCACAGGAGAAACTGGGGTTTGCCGACTATGAGGAGCATTTGCGCAATGTCGATATTCTTGACGATGGAACGCTAGTGAATAGCCTGGCGCGCGACATGTATATTCCAGCGGGCGGACACATCTACGCCCTTTTGAACAACAAACTGGCTATTTTCGAGACCCCGAAGAGGGCGGAATAGTGCCCGGTAAACACGGCGCAATCGTCGTTGTTTCCTCCGGTTTGGAACAAAAGCGGTGCCCATGCGTAGTCTCTATAGGAGGCCCTTACAATGTGCGGCATCGGCCCGTGGTAAACAGCGCTGCAGGGTACGGGATTGTCTGTAAAATCCAGGTAAAGTAGAACCTGAAATCAGGAGGATAGTCCCATGACGAAAACATACTGTCGTGTCCTGGTTGCCATGCTCATCATATTGAGCACCTGCCCGACCGCAGAAGGCGGCCAGAGCCAGCCATCGGTCGCGATCATTACCGGCGAAATCCGGGAGCCGACCTCGCGGGAAATTACGTTCAGTTACGACTCGCCGGCGGCGATTGGGAAACAGGCCGAGCAGCGCGTTGTTCTGGACAGCCAGAACCGCTTTGTCCTTGAGGTGCCCGTCGCCCGCGGGACCGTCGTCAGGGGCCGCTACAAGAGCGGGGGAGTCCCATGGAGGTGGGCGCGGCAGGCGGTGGCGTTCCTCTTGAAACCCAGTCCGCTGATTTTTTTCGTCGAACCCGGAGACAGCCTTCATATTTCCATCCATCCCGGTTATTTCTACACGTCCTTTCGGTTCAGTGGCCAAAACGCGGGCAACAGCCGCTTCATAGCCGAGTGGATCCCGAAATTCCAGGCATTCCAACAGAAAGTGAAAGTGGCCTTTAAGGATCCGGACCCGGAAGCCTTTGCTCGCATGGCGGACGGGTGGCGTGCGGACCAACTCGAATATCTGGACAGGCGACGTACGGTATACGCGCTGTCTCCTGGATTTGTGGAGTATGCGTCGCGCTACTTCAATTACCTGTGGGCCGAATTGAGGATTTCCTACCCGACCAATTACCGGTTCGCCACGGGCCGCAAGAACAGAGATATTACGCCGGAGTACTACGACTTTCTGAAGGAGATCCCGCTGGTTGACGAGAAGGCCATTGGCGTGGAACCCTATCACACCTTTCTGGTGCGGGCCCTACACTGGGAGTTGGACGAGATGCCCAGATCATTCGGGCTTTCCGAGCGGTATGATCTAACGAGCCTGGATCTGCCGGAAGAGGCTCTGGCCGGACTCGACTCACTCTATGCGCGGTATGGGTGGCACCCGAAGCTGTCCAAAATGATTGATCTGTCAGGGTTGGGGCTGCCGCAATCGGTCAGGGCCAGGTTGGACTCGATGTACGGCAACAGGAGAACACCCCGGCTGTCCGAGATGTTCGATCTGACGAAGATGGGTCTGTCGGAAGCGGCCCAGGCCCGGCTCGACTCATTCTACGAAAAGAGTGATAAACCCTATAGCATCATCACTTCAAGTCAGGTCAACGCTCCCAGGGTCGACACGACGGGCGGGGCGCTGGTTTTCCACTTGCCTGCAAAAGAAGAGACAGATACTTCTGAACAGATGCGGTCCCTCCGTAGGACGCCAGGATTGTCCGAAAAGGTTGATCTGTCCAGGTTGGGTCTGTCAGATGCAGTCCAGGCCCGGCTGGACTCTCTCTACGAACATCGCCAACCGCTCAGGCTGTCAGAGAAGCTCGATCTGTCGGGGTTGGGTCTGTCGCAAGCGGTGCAAGCTAAGCTCGATTCGATCTATGCAATAAAGATAAGAACGATTCCGATGCTTCCAAAAATGTACGATCTGGCCAATCAGAAACTGGAGGGGAGAGTGCTCTACTGGTTCCTGGCCGGACAGCTGATCAGTGGGTTTGAGCACGGTAGCGAAGCCTTTGCGCTGGTCCATCGCAAGTGGGAAGATTTCCAGGCGACGAATCCCTACCCAGAATACAACGCGGCGGTCCAGGCGGCCCTGGACAAGGCGATGACGCTGCAACCGGGGCGTCCGGCGCCCGATTTCACGCTTGATGACCTGGATGGGCAGCCGGTATCGCTGAGCCAGTTCAGGGGCAAGGTGGTGCTCCTGGACTTCTGGGCGAGCTGGTGCGGTCCGTGTATCGGCAATCTGCCCTATCTCCGCAAGATCAAGAAAGAAACGGCCGATCAACCGGTGGTGTTCCTCAATCTGTCGCTGGATGCAAGTGAGACCGCCTGGCGCAAGGCGATTGAAAAACACGAGATCAAAGGCGTGCACGTGCGCTCAGCGAACTTTGGTTCCGACGCGGCCAGGGCCTACAATGTGCGCGGCATCCCATCGTATTTTCTGGTGGACTCGCAGGGGCTGATTGTGGAGCGTCTGAATGGTGTCATGGATACGGATGCCGTTGTGGCAAAGATCAAGAAGAGTCTGTGATCCGTTTTTCAACAATATGGTCTGTTTGAGCAAAAAGAGCGGCGACTTCTCAGTCGCCGCTCTTTTGATGTCTCTACCGCGTTTTTTCACGGGCCTTTCCTCGCCCCCTGATCCCCGAATCCCGAGACCTGCCTTTCTAACCATAACTCAGTGGCGCGGCTTGTCTGCGTCCGGTGGAGCGCCCTGTTCGGCGGCCTTCCTCATGGCACGTAGATCCACAACTTGCTGACCTTCCAGCCGCTTCCTGGTTTGAAGATGGGCAACAAGTGCCTCGATATCATACCCATGTTCCCGTGCGATGCCGTCTTTGATCTGCCAGAGTTCCTTGATGATTTCGTCAGACATCTTCAAATACTCCCATAAGTTCTTGAGGGGTGCAGATTTCGGGACTGGTATGCCCGTGTATGGCACAAAGGCTTCGTATGATGGGTTTGGTTTCGGCATTGTCAAGATGCCGACAGTTCCAGGTTATTTCGAATATACTGAACAAAGTATATATATGTCAAATTTCAAAAGCTCTGCTGTATGGGGTCCGGTTTTTCGGTGGATACCCGCGAGTTCGAAATCGTTCAGTCGTCCCGGCACAGAATGCGCGGTACGATTCTCTGCGTGAGTTTTGTTTCCATTTCAGAACCGGTCCGGCGCAACCGTATCCCATTTTTCGTTGGGGAAGACCTTGACATGCGTTCATGGGATCATGTATAATTAAAAGAGGGGTGTGCATAATTCATGAGCACACCGCCTTGATGTGTGATATGGCTCGGATGGGCAAGCTCCATACGCTATTCATAATCATCGACAATTGCAGGGTAAAGACGGCCAAAGTCAGATATGTCCGCACATTTTGTAAGCTGTGCATGGCCATCTGTTTGTGATTATCTGTCGCGCCAATCAGCTTGGCAATCAGATCAAAGATAGGTTCAATAGCTGTTCTGCGACTGCGAATAAGATCTTGATTTTCTTGGTATTGCAGGAAATGATGATAGTTTTCTGCATAGCGTCCTTTGCGCCATTTCAAAGCAGGACAGATCAAGACCACACCTGCTTTCGCCCAATTTCGGATGCGCATAGCTTTGGTATAGGCCTCATCAGCCATGACGCTGTATGGGTCCAAGTGCTTGAGAATGTGGGCTTCTTTCTCGTCCAAAACTTGGCTTTCAGAAACCGATGCGGTTTCAACTTGCACAAGTCTTGGAAAGCCATTTTCTGTGCATGTTACATGCAGGCCATAGCCATAGACCCACCCGTGATAAGCACTTTTACACCAAGTCGCATCAGGATCGAGTTTGCGTAGTTTTTCAGGCACGTGATCGGCTTTGCGATCCTTCTGATGCCAGACAGGCCCTTGCGCTTTGAAGAGACTCTTGTCCTCGTAAAGTTCTTTGCACCTAAAACTCGGGTCTAAATCCTCGGCAAAGGTACCCAGGAAGGCAATGAAATCTTGAAGCGTGCTATAAAGGGCTTTATAACGGCGTGAAATCGTTGTCCGAACAGGAATACGCTTAAACTCAAGGCGTTTTTGATGTTCTGGGTGATTGTTTAACCAGCGATGTTGAGCACGAAATTCTGTGATGTGGCGCACCTGCATCCAGGTAAAGAAGATTAAAAAGGATTTATTTTTGAAGTCAAAGGGGTGCCCTCGTTTTGGCGTTGTCGTTTGCGCTTGTGTAAACTGGTCAAATAGGGTATGTATGAGTTCGACATAGTCGGTGAATGTTGGTTTTGCCATCGGTCGCCTCCTTGTGAAGTTGGGTGCTTCTACAAGTGGCGACTTTTTACCGACTATGTCAATACTGTTTTATGCACACCCCTC
>JAAXHH010000071.1 GCA_012270975.1 Candidatus Latescibacterota bacterium
CAATTCGGCAGCCGCGTCGGCAGCTGAGTTCTGAGACGTCGCCACGCCGGGCAGCATGACGCACAAAGCAAGCAAGAAGCCGATTGTCCCCAACACGATTCGTTCCCTCATCCCCATTCCGAATTTCTCGCCTGTCCGCATGTTCGTATCCCGTTTCCTAATGAAAATAGCTCGTTGAACTCCCCAAAGCGTCATTCCGGGCTTGACCCGGAATCCAGTGATTCCGAATCGGGTTCGGGGCAAGCTCATTGTTTCCCAGAAAACCCCTGGACTCCGGCCTGCGTCGGAGTGACGACTCGGGCAGTGGCTTGGCGAAGGGTATAGGAATTCTCGGGAAGGCGTGCCGTTTCAGGCTGCTTCTGAATAAAAGAGACGGGTGGACCGAAAGTATCGATCCACCCGTCCGCTTCAGAGCTTACAGAGAGAAGACGTACAGGACGTTGCTGGGAACGGCCTTCTTCAACTCCGGCGTGGAGTCCGTGAACCACTGCGGCCAGGCGCCGCCCAGACCCACCAGGATGGCGATGTACTGCTTGCCACCGGCCATGTACGAAATCGGCGGGGCGTTGATGCCCGAACCGGTCTCAAAGCGCCACAGTTCCTGCAGCGTGCTGGCGTCCAGGGCCACCACGCCGCCGTCCGCCAGGCCGGTGAAGACGAGACCACCCGCCGTGGCCAGGATGCCGCCCAGCAAGGGGAACTTGGTTTCCCACTTGGCGTGCACGGCGCCCGTGGACACGTCGATGGCCGTTACGCTGCCGGTGATACGACCCGAGGTCGGGTCTTCAAAGGTGAAGTACGGGGCGCCACCGAGAAACCACTCGCGGTTGGCCGGGTCCCAGTTTTTCGGAGAGACCTGGGCAAACGCCTTGTTGCAGCTCTCGATGACCGGGATATAATACAGGCCGGTGTGCGGGCTGTAAGCCGTCGGGGGCCAGTTCTTGCCGCCGGTGTGGGCCGGGCAGGAAGTTCCCTCGACCGCGCCGCGCTCGCCCTCTTCCGTGACACCGCCACGTCCCGCCGCGGTGCCGGGCTCGTAGGTCTGGATGTCCACATTGGGATCATAGGAAGCGGGCCGGCCGTTCTCGTCCAGCCCCTTCGTCCAGTTCAGCTTCTTCACAAACTGGGTGCCCCAGATGTACTCGCC
>JAAXHH010000028.1:0-1318 GCA_012270975.1 Candidatus Latescibacterota bacterium
ATTATCTCCACGTACTTACGGGACACAACACTAGCAGCTTGCGCCGTGGAACGATTTCAGGCGATTCCGAACACCGTATGTTGCGGCTTTGAGCACTGTGGCCCACTCCATATTGTAGGTCGAAGTTTCTGCGGCGCAGACTCCTAGGTCCCGGTCGGTGAAGTAAACCTTGCTCAAGCGGCCCGTTCGTAGAACACGGCGTCTTCGACCTGATCGATGCTCAAGCGATAATCATCGGCGAGGATCTGCAGGTCTTCACCGGCGTCCACACGGTCCACCAGAGCGGCAGTGGAAATGCCGGATCCGGCTATCGTTGGACGACCGAATGAAACCCGGGGATCGATCACAATGGGCTTTCTCTCTCCCGACCATGCTGGACGAAGGGGATAGAGTCTGAATGGGAGAGCGTCATCATCCCGGTCGACGCGCTTCAGATAGGCCGAGAGCATCTGCTTCATCGCCAGCTGCCCGGACCTGGAGAGTGTGATCAAGCGTTCGGTCCGGGGGGCGGGTGACGGCGCGATTTGGCCGGGGCCCAATCCGGGCGTACTTTGCGGAATACCCGTCGCTCTGGAATTGGAACCGACGGGCGGTGCGGGCGTTGAGGGATCGGTGGCAAGGTCGGCCGAAGCCGCGCCGACATTCGGACTGCGGGTCTATCCGCTCGGGGTGGTGCGGCCAGCGCTGCCGAAGGCGGTATGAAGGGACCGGATCAAATGATCTCCAAACCAGGATTCGTCCGGATGGCGCCCCGCCTGGCGGCCGTGTTCGTCCTCGCCTCCGTAATCATCCTCACGACCGCGGCGTGCGCGCCGCCTGAACAGCCCCGCCACGGACGCTCCCTGATCCAGGTGGGACGGAATGTGCTCGTCAGTGGCGATCATGCGGCTGCGGCGCATTCGGAGTACTTCGCCCATGCCGATCCCTCGGACTCAACCCGTATGGCGGTGTGCTCGATGATTGTCGACCCCACCCGAAGCCGGCTGTCGACGGGTATCTATGTGTCCCATGATGCGGGTGCGACCTGGGGCATGGCGCTGAACGACACGATCTCGCGGTGGGGCACGACATGGGACCCCGCCTGCGCCTTCGGGCCGGGAGGTATGGTCTACTTCGCGTCGCTGCCGGCCCGCGGGGACCCGAGGATCGCGTACGAGTCACACGTCATCACCCACTTCTTCCGCTCGACGGACGGTGGCCGCACTTGGAGCGAACCCGTGCTCGCACCGTTCGTGGACAACGCGGATCTCGTCGTCGACTGGACGGGCGGGCCGTATCACGGGCACGTCTACGCTGTGGGCGTGCGGGTCGAGGAGGA
>JAAXHH010000028.1:1438-2412 GCA_012270975.1 Candidatus Latescibacterota bacterium
CCGGCCTGGTGGGTACAAGCCCCCCGAGACACGGCCACGAAGAACTTCGCCTCCGTCGTGACGGTCACCGAAGGTGGGAGGGCCATCCGCCAACCGCACCACGTCGCGAAGACCACGCCGTGTACGCCCGACGGCGGTCCTCCGGAGATCGCGGTCGATCATTCCGACGGCCCATTCCACGGGCGGGCCTACGTCGCGTTCACGGACCACGCGCATGGACGCTGTCAGATCATGTTGAGCTGGTCGGACGACGGTGAGGAATGGGCCAGCCCACTTCCAGTCGACGACCCCCGCATTCCCCTCGATTCCGCGGGCCCGAACGCGTTCATGCCCGACATCGCGGTCAACCGCGACGGGGTCGTTGGGATCACTTGGCTCGACCGTCGTGAAGACCCCCTCAATCAGGAGTTCCGTCAGCGATTCACGGCCTCTCTGGACGGGGGCGAAAGCGTGCTGCCCAGCGTTGCGGTGAGCGAGGCCGCACACACCTACGCGCGAGGGGAGGGAGAACGGGAAGGGTATGCGGGCCTGGGCGCCGTTCCCGGACCCAGTGACGGCAGCAGCTGGATCGCGATCATCACGGGCGGAGCGCACCGCACCTACGAGGAGGTGGGAGACTACGTCGGAATGATGGTTGCGGCAGACGGTCGATTCCACCCCGTTTGGGTCGACAACCGGACCGGGGTCGCGCAGCTGTATACGGCGCCCGTGGAGGTCGCCGGAACGGCCAGGACCCGGGCTGAGTGGAACGCGGATCTCGGACGCAACGTTACCGACTCGGTCGCGGTTCTCGTCAACAAGAGCACGTTCGACGCCGCCTCCTGCAGCTTCGATGTGAGCGTGGACTTGCTCAACCGGTGGAGCGAGCCCCTGGATCTCCCCCTCACGGTGAAGGTCGAGCAGATGTTCTCTCAGATAGGCGTGCCATGGTCCGAAGGGCCAATCGATGGCCTCGGCAGGCCGGAGTGGATCGT
>JAAXHH010000029.1 GCA_012270975.1 Candidatus Latescibacterota bacterium
GAGGCCTTTTGCCACGGGCTGCTAAGGCCCGTTTCCGTTGCCCTGAGAGCCGGGCGGCCGGCCGTCCTCGGACGTGCGCGCTGGGACACCGCCGACTCCAACCTGCGGGTTGAGACCGTCCATGGACCCGTCTACCTGGGAGTCGTACCGAACGAAGGAATTCTGGACGCCGCCGCGTGCTTTCGAGTAATCGATCGCGCCAAGCAGATGAACTGTACCCCCCTCATCTGGAATCACTGGGAACGGCTTCCAGCCGATTCGGCACGCCTCGCGACCCTCATGATGGGGCGGGCGATCGAGTGCTGCGCGCCGATCGTGCTTTCGGGCGGCTCCGGGATCCATGAACTCGTGGAGTTGGCAAACAAGAACAAGATCCCCACTCGGCGGGTCATCGAAGCGTCTGGAGAGGCCACCGTCGATCTGGGATACGCGTGGGGACTGGACGGCGCGTTCAAGATGGTCACGAAACATGTTCCGGCAGGCACGAAGGGACCCGCATTGGCTCGCTATCGGAGTCTCAGCTAGTGGTCGCACTCGACGTCGGGTCTCGCGTCGCAGCCGAAGCGTGCCGGCTGTGGCGATGTAGGACATGGGCGAGCTCGCGCCGTGCAGGGGATGCCGTTCGACCCTGGGCGGGCAGTTTCGCCGCCGATATCGGCTACGGGATGGCGGGACAGGGCGATCGAGGCGGGCCGGCGGGCACCCCTTGGGGAGGTTGTCGGGTGATCAAGGTGGTGAGTTGGAACATCGGCAAGCGCGAGATGCCGTGGCGCGAGCTGGTGCGGATGGCCCGCGAGGGTGACGCGGATTTGGCGCTCTTGCAGGAAGCGGGAAGCCCACCCGGAGACCTGGTGAACACGATCGAGTACGTGGATAGGGTGTTCTGGAACCGGCAGTTGTACGACCGCTGGCCGCTGGTCGTGAGGCTATCGGATCGAATCACCGTCGAGCCGTACCGACAGGTGCCGCCGATCAGTGATCTCGGTGAGGATGCGATTGGCGTCAGTGGCATCGGCACCATCGCTGCCGGGAGGGTGATCCCGCGCGACAATGAGGAAGAGGCGTTTGTGGCAATCTCGATGTATGCGCGCTGGTTGAGTCCTCACCCGTCCACCAAGAGCAGTTGGAGTGTCGGGTACTCGGATGCCTCCGCACATCGGATCATCTCGGACCTGTCCGCATTCATCGGTCATCCCGATGCTGCGAGACATAGGATCCTGGCAGCGGGTGATCTGAACATGTTCTACGGCGCGATCGGTTCGAGATTGTCGCTGCCCAAACGGGACCGCACGGTGTGGGATCGGATGGAGGCGCTCGGGCTAGAGTTCCTGGGTCCGCAGGCGCCGCGCGGTCGGCGCGCGGAAACTGCGCCAGACGACGTACCGCCGGACACGAAGAACGTGCCGACGTACTATCGCCCGGGAAGCGGGCCTGAAACCACGGTGAACCAGTTGGACTACGCCTTCGCATCGCACGGGTTCCACGGGTCGGTGTCCGTGCGGGCGATGAATGAGATTGACGAGTGGGGATCGAGCGATCACTGCCGCCTGATGATCGAGGTGAAGGGCCGCGGGGAGAGTTGACTGTGCTGACTAATCGTCGTGCTAGCGATGGCGAATCACGCGCCGCGGCGACGGGGCTGGCCAGCCTTCCTGCAAGGAAGATTTCAAGGGGAGCGACCGACCCGGCAGGTGATGTCTATTGCTCAGTCATTTACATACCTTCTTGGACGGCGGCGGACTTGGCCTGTTTTCCTGACATGGTGGACAGGGCTTCCGATGGCATAAGCGCGTAAGAGGCTTATTATCAGTAGTTTGCGGCCACAGGGAGCACCTCTTCCCCTCGGCGTATCCATCGTTTGGTGTTGGCTCGCAGCGGTCCACGATCAACAGCCCCGGACGACCACGGACCGAGTACTTGTCCTGTCACATTGCCGTCTTTCCCCCGTCTGCATCAGCCGTCGCAAGGCCGTGGTAGCATGACACGAGTGCAACGAGGAACGACATGAGCCAGATCGTCACTGAGGGTCTACGACGCGTTCCGGGCCGCCAACGTTCAGGAAGACCTTGCCAAGGCGGCCGCGGGTGCCATCGCTGGCCGTGAGGATCTCGCTACCAAGCTCGATCTCGAACTTGACGTCAACCGCATGCAGACCGAGATCGGGCGCGTCGACAGCGACCTGAAGGCGGCCATGGCCGACCTGAAGGCCGACCTGAAGTTGTTGAAGTTCGGGTACGGACCGGCCATCCTTGGCTTGCTGATCAAGCTCGTGTTTTTCCCGTGACGGCGGCTCCGTTGCGACCTCCTTGGAGTTGAATTGTCGGGCTGCGTGCGAGTACACAACACCGGTGGCGCGCCAGAGACCAGTCGAGATGGCAGTGTTCAAGGGCACCGAGGCGCAGGCTGCCGCTGCAGCCAACGAGCCAATGGTAGCTGAACCAGTACCACCGAGCCGCGTAGCCATTCGTGACATCGCAGCGAGCCATGGCGTACGGAGGCAGACGGTTCACAAGGTCGTCAAGCGACACGGAATCAGACCTACAAGGTTGCGAAGTGAGGATGCCAGAGGGCAACGGGTCTCCTGCATCACACAGGACGAATACGACCGAATAAAGTCCGACCTGGATGCCCCAGTGGATCAAGCCGACGTTCATCAAGGCGAAGTTGATGCGGTTTTCTACCTGCTACTGACCGAGCCCAATGCGGATCCGCGTCGATTCAAGGTGGGCTTTGCGACAGATGTGAGTGAGCGAATCCGCAAGTTCAAGACCATTGCGCCCTACGTGAGACTCGTCAAGACATGGCCGTGCAAGGCCCATTGGGAAAAAGCTGCCATAGCAGCCCGTGGCAAAAGGCCT
>JAAXHH010000132.1 GCA_012270975.1 Candidatus Latescibacterota bacterium
CAGGTCGTAGCGGTCGTCCGTGAATTCGCTTGGGCCGAGCCGCGGGAAGTTAGGTTCTCCTTCGTTCTCCCGTACGAGGCGGCGGCTCATGTGCGCGCTGCCACCGGGCGGCGCGTGAACGAGAGGCCGGTACCGTCCATAACCTCCAGCGCGCTCAGCAGGTCGGCCTCGTTTCCGAGATGCCCACGCCGGGGCGGAGGCCGGGGGTCTTCAGGATCCCGGATCGTAACTCGGTGCTTCCAGTTCGCTAATGTCGTACCAGTCGACTCCGCGGTCGGGATAGCCATCCGCGTCGCCCGGTCCGACGGGACGGTCCACGAGGACGGCGAGCGTCGAACCCAGCACATCGACCGCAAGTGCGTCGTGGCGTACGCGCACGGCACCCCAGTATTCCGGGCCCGAGTACACGTCCAAGTACGAGACACCCTCGTCGCGCCCCCGGTTTGTGACGACCCACAGCCGGCCGTGGTCGTCGAACACCAAGGGGAAACGGTGGTACGTCTTCGGTGTGCGCCGGAAGCGGTCCTCCATCGCGAAACCCCCTGCGGACTCCAAGTACTCCCGCACTTCTCGCTCGCCGGGATACTCCAGCACATACCTCGGCGCGCGGATGAGCGTGCCCGACGCATCGTCGCGTCCGGCGAAGAAGAGAAGCTGCCCGCGGCACAGAGGGAAGACGGCGCTCCGCTGCGAAGACAAACTCCCGGCGAACAGTCCTTTCAACGTTTCGGATTCTTCGCACTGGGCGTCGGTCTTGAATCGGTTGTCGTAGATCCTCTCCCACACCACTTCCCCGGATTCGATTTCCACTTCGGCGTATTGGGTGTGCGTCCGCATCGCTCCCGAGGAATCGCGCTGCATCGACCACGAACTGCCGGTCAGCGTTGACGAGAATGCCGAAGCACCGCGTTGGAAATAGATTCCCGGCAAGTTTACCTGGGAAACGAACGCACCCGAGGTCGGGTCGAAAACGGACATTCGGTTCAATTCGGAATCGATGGCGCCGAGTGTGCCGTCTGGTCCGCGTAGAAGATCGGGGAAGTCGTCCTTGAACTCGCCCGGTCCCTCGCCTTGACGTCCAAAATACCTGATCGTGGAATCGTCCACATCCGTGCAGTACACGCGGTACTCATACGATTCGGTCGTGCAGACCGTGTTCTCGTCGAGAAGGAGAACCCCGACATCCTCGCTCAAGGGGACGACGGATTCGGCGTGCGGAGCCAGGGAAATGTCTCTCCCTGGCTCCGCGCCACTGCATGAGATTGCGAGCAGGACACCCGTCGCGAGCGCGCGCCGACTTCGCGCTTGGTCGGTCCGTTGACCTCCCGACATCGCGCTATCCGCAGGATGCAAACACACATGCCGCTTTGTGGGCGGCCCCTATTCTGCGTGCTTCCTCATCGGATTTGCCCCCTTCCTCCACCATGTCATTATAGACGTTGGATGCCTCGATGTGGCACTTGTCCTCGCACGGGTCGACCTGCTGAGCGACAAGCCCGGCAACCGCGAGCAAGGTGACGAAGGCGAGCGCCTTCAAGGGGAGAGACCTGCGGGCTACGTAAGACATTTTGCCTCCCGGCGTACGGTGGATGTTCGTCTCACCGGAAGACCCATGTCAACCGGAAGACCCATGTCAACCGGAAGACCCCAACCATGGTAGCGACCGAGAGCCAGCTTGTCAAGCCGTATCGCACGGCAGGGCGGCTTCGGATAGGATGATGCGCCCGGGAAGTCCGGTCAAGTCGGACGGCGGGCTGCGGGGCGGCTGCGCGAAGAGCGCCCACGGCGACGGAACTTGCCCAAGGGAGACGCCATGAAGGCCGTGCTGATGGA
>JAAXHH010000062.1:0-2024 GCA_012270975.1 Candidatus Latescibacterota bacterium
GGGGTTGACAAGACCTTGTGAATCACGGGCGCGCCGTCCGCGATGCGGATGAAATCGCTGAACGTGCCGCCGGTATCAACGCCGATATGGGTAACCATGTATGCTGACTCCGTGGGTATCTGGCGGGGCTGTAATGCGTATAGAACGCCTCGAACCCGGGTGGCTCACCTTTACACTATGAAAGCCTACTCGTCCGTCTCGAACAAGGCTTCGATTTCGGCAGAGGCCATGCGGTCAAAGTCCTCCGGCACGGAGATTTTGCCGGCCAGGAACCCGGTCCGGCGTGTCGCGCCGGCTCCCTGGGTTTCCCCTGCTACGCCCTTGCCCGACGTGCCTGCATGCCGCGCAAGAATATCCCGGATATCGCCGGGAGCTTTCGATACGTCCCAGGACCAGCGACCGAAGCCGCCGTAGGCATTGACGGCGCCTACCCATTCATCCAGGAACCGGCGCTTGGTCTGGTCCCGGTCGCTATCTTGCCCCTTGACCTCCAGAACCAGCATACCGCCTGAGCTAAGCTGGATCAGAAAATCCGGGCGGTACTTCCGCACCACACCTCGGTGAACGTAGAACACCTCGAAGCCGAGATGATCGTTCTTCACCCAGGCGACAACCTCATCAGCGCGGTCAAGCACGAAGGCTTCCGACGCCTCCCAGGTACCGTCGTAGACGCAGAAATTGACGTGGCTGCGCGCCGCACGCTCGCAGGGCCTGCCCGTGTACCAAGTGGCCATGTCAGCGGTCGAACGGATGGGACGATCCCAGTCGAACACCGGCTCCAGCCTTTCGGTGCTCTCGAGGCGGAGTCCCTCCCAGACGTGCTGCACAACCTTGGTCATGTTCAGCGCGATGACAAGGCGGCGCTTGAGATCGTCAAACCCGAACAAGGCCGGGGCAATCCTGATGCTGTCCGAGCGGATGAATTCCTCGATCAACCGCACCAGCTGGGCCAGCAGCAATGCCTTGCCGCCCGGCCAGTTTGGTTGCATCAACTCATACACGTCCCGCGCCGTCTCAAAGACGATGCGCTGCGTTCGGAACTCCGCCGCCAGCTTTTGCAAATTGATAGCTTCGACCTTTGACACATCAGGCTTGCCTTCGACGATCGGAGCAAGCTCCGCCAGCTTGGCCGTCTGGCTGGCGTCCAGTTCCAGGGGATGTAACGCCTGCCAATCCAGGGACAGGCGTGATCGGAAGGCATGGTCTATGCGGATTACGTTCGGCCAGGAGATCTGGAAACAAGCCTTGTCTGCCACCGGCTCAATGGCAGTCTTCGGTTCCGGTGGCGGTGGAGGGCCGTCCGTTCCCCCCTCGTGCGGCAGAAACGTAAAGGGGACGCCAAAGATGTTGACGTATTCCGGCTTGAACAAGCCGGTATCCGGGTCTACGTCGTAGGAGGTGCGGCGCAGGCCGCGACCGACCACCTGCTCGCACAGAAGCTGGCTGGTAAAGGCGCGCAGACCCATGATATGGGTTACGGTCTTTGCGTCCCATCCTTCGGAGAGCATACCAACGGAAATCACGTTCTGTACGCGTTCGCCCTCCTTGCCGAGCCGGCCCACGCTGTCCACCTGCCGTCGCAACAGCTCAGCCTGCTGCTTTTTAGTTGTCAATTTTGAGTTTTCAGTTTTTAGATTGTCATTGCTGGTATCCACTGAAAACTGACCACTAAAAACTTCTTCAGCAGCCTCGGCCGCTTCAAGCACCTTCGAGTCGATATGCAGGGTTCGCTCCGGGTCGCACAGTTCGTCGATACGGACCCGCCTGTGATCAAACGCGTACTTGATGCGGGCTGCCGTCTCCGTGCGGTTGGCTACGGTGATCATGACAGGCGGCGTCTGGAATCCCTTCTCGCCCCAGTCCTTCGCCGTCTCGCGCCAGTCGTAGCCGAGCAGGTAATAGCCGTTCAAGACCAGATCGGGCAGTGGTTCTTCCGTCTTGGCCCGGCGGTTCAGGTCGTCTTTGACCTCCGCGTCGTTGTAGATGTGATAGAGGCGGGATCTGTAGGTCTTGGCATCGGGCAC
>JAAXHH010000062.1:2241-3043 GCA_012270975.1 Candidatus Latescibacterota bacterium
TCCTCGCTCTCCCAGTTGAGCGCGTGCCAGTTACGGATCACGACCTTGCCCTGACGCAACTTGTCGAGTAAGGCCGAGGGCACCACGCGAAAGGCTTCGTAATAGTTCTCGGGATGGGACGGCTCCAGCACGGCCAGGCGGTTCCTGACCGTGAGCCCCGGCGCAATGACCAGAATGTGCCTGGCAAACCGGGTGTCCTGGGGCGACGCTATCTTGTTCAGGATATGCCACGCTGCGACCATCGCCATGACGACGGTTTTGCCTGAGCCTGTCGCCATCTTGGCGCACAGCCGTCTGAACGCGCCGCCATCGGACGGAATCTCTACGCCGACCTTTTCAGCAGCCGGCGCCTCGGTGAGCCAGATGAGCGTCTCCGCCGCCTCAATCTGGCAGAAGAAGAAACGTCGGCTGTCAAACTCCTCCGGGTCGGTCCAGTGCGCCAGCAGCCGCTTCGTCATGCCGGTAACGCCCGGATACCCGGCTTCACGCCACGCCTTGACACGCGGCCGGATCTGGTTGACCAGGGGAATTTCGACAAACACGCCGGGGTCGTCAAACGCCCTGGAGTCCTGGGAGGCAACAACGTAGCCTGCCGGGCGCCGGCCCTTTGCACGGTCGAACGAGCGCGTAACCCGATCGTATTGCCAGTGTTCCGCCGGCTCTCGGTAGGGAGAATTGACGATCAACTGGTCGATAGTCGTGCGGGCCACTATTCACTCTCCAGGGGTTCATCGGACGTTGGCGGCGCCAGCGGCTCGATCAGCGCCAGCAATTCCGGGATTCGCTCGTGTGCCGTCGTCCA
>JAAXHH010000025.1 GCA_012270975.1 Candidatus Latescibacterota bacterium
CGAATTGACTCACAATAAATCTTCCTGAAACGGAATCGTTGCCTCAAAAAGGAAATCTTCCCGAAATGGGCTAACAACAGGCTCCACGGAAAGGAGTCTGGGGGAGATGTTGCAGATGAGGGAACGGCGGGTACTGGCGAAGGGGTTCGCGGCGCAATATCGGAAGGCGGACAAGCGGGAAAAGGGGCGGATCCTGGACCGGTTCGTGAAGGCGACGAACTACCATCGCCACTACGCGGCGTGGTTGTTGCGCCACCACGGCCGGCGGGTCCAGGTCACGCCTCGGGTGGTGGTTCAGGGAGACGTTCGAGTGCAGTGGCATCGAGGGCGGCGCCGGATCTACGGGGCGGATGTCGCTCGGGAGCTCACGAAGCTGTGGCAGATGATGGACTACGTCTGTGGCAAACGGATGGCGGCCGCGCTTCCGGAGTGGGTAGCGGCGCTGGAGCGGCACGGGGAGCTGGACGTCAGCGACGAGGTCCGGGAGGCGTTGCTGCGGATCAGTGCCTCGACCATCGATCGGCTCTTGTCCGCAGAGAAGCAGAAGCTGCGGCTCAGGGGGAGGTCGAAGACCAAGCCGGGGACCTTGCTCAAGCACCAGATCCCGGTGCGGACCTATGCGGACTGGGAGGACGATTCTCCGGGGTTCTTCGAGATGGACCTGGTGGCGCACGAAGGGGGCCGGGCCCAGGGGGACTACGCCCAGACCCTGCATCTGACGGACGTGGCGACGGGCTGGGTGGAGTTGTCGGCGGTACTCAACAAGGCGCAAGTGTGGGTGTTTCAAGCGTTACAGGGCATTCGGGAGCGGTTGCCGTTTCCCCTGCTGGGGCTGGACTCGGACAACGGGGTCGAGTTCATCAACCACCAGATGAAGCGTTACTGTGAGCAGGAGAAGATCACGTTCACTCGATCGCGGCCCTATCGCAAGAACGACAACTGCTACGTGGAGCAGAAAAACTACTCGGTGGTGAGGCGGTTTGTGGGTTACGACCGGTACCAGGGAGAAGCGGACGTGGTCGATCTCAACGAGCTGTACGGCCGGGTCCGGTTGTTCGTGAACTTCTTCCTGCCGTCACAGAAGCTGATGGAGAAGACCAGAGAGGGGGCCCGGGTGCGCAAGCGCTATGATCGGGCCAAGACACCGTATGAGAGAGTCCTGGCGTCCAGTTCGGTCTCCGAGGAACACAAGCAAGAGCTTCGGGCCCAATACGAGAGGCTGAACCCGGCTCAGTTGCATCGGCGGATCGAGCACCTGCAGGAGGAACTACTGGATCGTCATCGACGCCGGTCGAGAACCGCGGTGGGGGCAACGACACGTACCTCCAGGGCGGGACTGGGTCAAGCCTACGGCTCCTCCGCTTCGCTACGGCCCTTCGGGTGACTCAGCCCCACCCTGGAGGAGGAAGGCTTTCATGGCCGGAAGCCGGCTTCCGGCCATGAATGACCGAAACTCGAGAACCGACCCCGGACGGGGGTGGACAGGCCCCCCCCAGTCGCCTTCGAGAGCGCCGAATCGGGGACTTCCTTCGGGAAGAATTATTTATGAGGCAACGAATGCCCTTTCGGGAAGATTTTTATTTGAGGCAACGGGGGGGGCGGACCTTGTGGCCGCCCTCCCCGGACCGTCGATAGATGCAGGAACGAAAGAGGGCACCCACAAGGGGTACCCCTTCATCCCTGGTTCTCCCGAGCCACCAGAAAAAGGGGACAGTCCTGGCGTCGTAGCCACGGGACCATGGCCTGAATCAACTGCAACGAACATTGTGGACAGGCACACCGATCCCGGGGGCACGGGACAAAGGACCGTCCGCTGTCAACAGTGGGGCGCCGTAGCAGCGAGCAGCCGCCACATAGAACGAATCGTAGGCGCTCAGGTTGTACCGATGCTCCCAGGCCAACTCGATCAGGACGCGGTGAGGAATCCGCTCGACCGGCCAGACGACCAAGTCCTGAACAGCCATCCGGGCGCGACGCTCTTCAAGGTGTCCTTTCAGAACAGCCCGGCGCAGGACTGCGAGCACCTCGGCGTCCATTAACTCGGGAGCCGCCAGAAACGCGCCGTCCATCACGGGTGCAAGGCTTTCACCCAGAGCGGTCTTCAACAGGTACTCGAATGCCGCCGAGGCATCCACGACGTAACGCGTCACCCCAGCTCCTCGGAACGGGCTCCCCGTACGGCTTCAAGTAGTGATGCCGCAGACACGCCCAAATCAACTCCTGGTCGGTCCGCATGGCGCTTGCGCCACTCGTGGCGGGCCAACTCGTGCTCGATCGCGGAGAGCACGACATCGCTCATGGTGCAGTTGAGGGAATTGGCATGGCGCCGCAGGCGTTCATGCAGTGTAGACGGAACATTCTTGACTTGCAGATTCATTTGTCATGCTAATAGCATGATTTAATCATTAAGACAACATGACCGTTGATGGATCGAGGATTTTCCTGTCACTTTGGTCGTCCGATCAAGGAAGTGAGAACGTTTCAAAAGGAGAGATTGCCGCCGAAGGACTCTCGGCGAGAGGCTACCGCACGTACATGAACTCGTTGGAGCTCATGAGGACTTGGCCGTAGCGCTCCCAGGGAGTCAGTTCGGAACCGGACGGGGAATCGGATTGCAAGAACCGGAGGCCCATGAGGGTTTCCTCCTCGGTCGGGAACCGGCTGAACAGGAGCCGGTAGGCATGGCCGATTCTCTCCGAGTCATCGGCGGACTCGCTCTCGAGCCTCTTGGAGAGCGCCTTGGCCCGATCCACCATGAACGGGCTGTTCATCAGGAAAAGAAACTGTTGCGGGACGATGCTGGCGCTCCGCTCGGGGACGGTGGCCCTCATGATGGGGAAATCGAAGAGCCGCAGGAACTGGTCGGAACCGGACTGGTCGCCGTTGCGGCTGACCTTGGCGTAGAGCGTGCGCCGATTGCTGCCGGTGATGTCGTCCACCGGCGGGCCGCCCACCTCCAGGTCCAACTCCCGGGTCACGGCCAGCAGGGAGTCCCGCCACGATTCCACGTCCATTCTGCGGGGATTCATGCGCCAGAGCAGCTCGTTGTCGCTGTCGACGGCAAAAGCCCGGGCATCGAACCGGCTGCTCATCTGATAGGTGGCCGAGGTCATGATCAGCCGGTGCAGCGACTTGATCGACCAATTCGACTCCATGAAGCCGGCAGCCAGCCAGTCCAGCATCTTGCCATGGGTCGGATTCCGGCCCAGCGTCCCGAAGTTGCCGGGCGACCGGACCAGCGCCTTGCCGAAATGATGCATCCAGACCCGATTGACCATCACCCGCGCCGTCAGCGGATTGGACGGGCTGGCCACGGCCTCGGCCAGCTCGACCCGCCCGCTCCCCTGGTTGAACCGGGGTGTGCCGGTCCCGGACAGGACCCTCAGAAACCGGCGCGGCGCCATATCCCCCGGTGTTCGCAGGTTGCCCCGAACGGCCAGAGGCATGTCCTGATTCCCCGACTCGGCCAGAACTTGGACGAAATCGTACTTGGCCGGCGCCTCCTCCTTGAGTTTCTCGACCTCCGCCTTCAACTGCTTGATCAGCTCTTCCTCTTCGGGCGACAGGTCCCTCATTTCCTCCCGGGCCCGAGCCCCGACGTCCCCTTGTCTCTTCTGCAGCGCCTTGATCTTCTCCTGGTGGGCCTCGTAGGCCTCAACCACCCCTTCCGGGACCAGGGGCAGCTCACTGGTCACGGTGTTGTCGAAGATGCCGGCCAGGGAGTAGTAGTCCTGCTGGGGAATGGGATCGAACTTGTGGTCGTGACAGCGGGCGCAGGAAACCGTGACCGCCATGAAGCCGCGAGTCAGAGTGTCGATCCGGTCGTCCAGGGTCTCGCCCCGGGCTTGGGCCACGCTGTCGGGATCGCCGCCGTCGGACGTATAGTACGGTCCCAG
>JAAXHH010000094.1 GCA_012270975.1 Candidatus Latescibacterota bacterium
GCCAGCCGACCGGCGCCGGCGTACAGGATACGGATGGGATAACCTCCGCCGGATCGGGTATCGAGGCGGATGGAGCGATGTGCAAAGGCGGTGCCGCCGCCGCTTCAGGTCGAAACAGGCGTTGAAAAAGGGAACGTCGTTTTTCCTGCTGTCCCGGTTGCCACCACATGGCTAACGGTCACCTGTCGCTAAAGGCTTCTTCCAGGCCGGTAGCGGCTCTCTCGAAAGGCTCAAGCGGGTCACGCCGGCGCATAAAGCCGTCCAAAAGTCGTATCGCCTCCGACTCGTCGCCGGGCCGTTCCGTCACCCAAGTCAGGTTCACCTCCCTGGCCGATTGAGAGACCGCCGTATCGGCCTGTACCGGTGTCTCGGAAGGGGCGACCAGACAGAGAGGCACCCGCACGTGAATATCGTCCACGAATAACTGCGGGGGGATTTCATTGGCAAGGGCAAGAATCAGCACGGGGATGCGGTTGGCGGCCTGGAAGAGAACCTTGATGAGGGCCGTCACGGCCTGCCGTCGAGCGTCGCCCCGGCGCCACAGAAACGAGTGGTGAACATCAATGCGGGTGAAGCAGAAATCCACAGGTTCGCCGCGTCCGGAGGTCAGAAAAAGGGCACCTCGGATGCCTTTTCCGTCCGCCTCATCCACGAACCGCAGAAAGCCTACGGCTCCGGTGGGCTCACCCTCTCTAAGGTCCTCGAAAGGAACTGGCAACTCGGTATTCCTCAAGGGAAATCATGACTCGATCATCTCGCCTCGTCCGCTTCGTTTTCCCCCTCCCGCGTCAGTTCGGGATCCTCATGATAACCAGGTCGGTAATCGATCCCCTCTGTTTCAGGGCGGGAATTCGGATACAAGCGCATCAAGTCCCATTCATTGATCGCAGCTCGGACCTTGTATCTCATCCTGCTGCGATGACCCGCCCCACCTGCCATGCTCTCCACCCGCGGAGCCTCCCAGGCGTAGGCAATGCTGTAGATATGTCGCAGCTTTTCGACCGTCGTCGTGACCTTTTCAGCCGTCGGTGGCTCCAACTGGATGGTCTCCCGTTCGAGCGTGCGCATACCCGCCTCAGCCCTGGCGGCAACGGCAGCTTCCCCGCGCGAACGCAGCCAGTGACCCACATAGTCACGGTCTTGCTTGCCGCCTACGCCCAAAATGGCGGCAGCGAAGTCGTCCGTCACAGTGCCGACGACAACGAGTCCCGGGCAGGCTTCACCGGAAACCTTCCCCAACCAGCGGGCCAGATCCGCGTATGATCTCGCTCTTTGCAGCCGGCTGTAAAAGCCCACCAACTCGACTTCGTCCAGCAGGACCACCCAGCCTTGATAGCCTGCCCCCTTGATCAGCTCCGTTGTGAACCGTAGCCGCTGTGGCGGCAGATCGCTCGCTTTCGGCGCTTTGAAGACATAGTTTTGCAACTGACCGACCGCTTTGAGTCCCTTCTTGACCGTGGAAATCGCGATCTTGCCTCCTGACCAGAAGGCTCTGATGTCGCCGATCAGCTCAGGGTCACTTGCCTTTTCATGGACGACCAGTGTCGCCGGGAATACACGATGCAGCCCGTTTCCTCAAATGGGCCGATGCCGAGCGAAACGGGCTGCATCGTGTATTCCCGGC
>JAAXHH010000033.1 GCA_012270975.1 Candidatus Latescibacterota bacterium
GAGAACTCGTGAGGGTAGCGCTCGGCGTGGAACGGGTGCAGTCCAACCACCTGCAACAGTTCCTGAACCTGGGCACGCACCGCAGAACGGCTAAGTCTTTGGTGAGTGATCAGCGGCTCCGAAACGATCTGGTCAACCCGCATCCTGGGGTTCAGAGAGCTCCACGGGTCCTGGAACACAGCCTGCACCGAGGCTTTGAAGTTGCGTCGCTCTGCGCCGGAGAATTGGCTCATCGGGCGGTCATCGAAATAGATGCTGCCCTCGGTGGGTGTGTCGGCCATCAGCAGCATACGGCTGGTGGTGGTCTTCCCGCAGCCGGATTCGCCGACCAGACTGTAGGTTTCTCCTGGCATGATGTTGATCGAGATGCCGTCGACGGCTTTCACCGTTCCCGTCCGCCGTCGGAGTACATTGCCCCGGTACACCGGGAAGTGGCGACGTATTCCCTCCAGCCGGACCAGGGGCTGTTCACCGTTTCCGATGGTGGCTCGCGCAGTTTCAGCAGCAGTCGTGACCATTATTCCGCCCTCCAGCAACGCGACACATGGCCCGGCGCCACCGTGAATTCCAGTGGGTATTCCTCGCAACGCTCCCAGGCGTGAGGACAGCGCGGCGCGAATGAACAACCCTCGGGGAGAGCGTCCAGGGATGGCGGCTGGCCCTCAATCGAAGGAAGCATGTCGACGTCCGTGTCGAGATCCGGCACCGATTCCAGCAGGGCTTCGGTGTAGGGATGGGCCGGTCGGTCGAACATGTCCTCGACATCGGACTGTTCGACGATGCGCCCGGCATACATGACGGCCACGCGGTCGCACATCCGCGCTACGATACCGAAGTCGTGAGTGATGAAAATTATCGCCGCGCCCGTCTGTTCCTGGATATCCTTCAGGAGGCGGAGGTACTGCAACTGGATGGTCGCGTCGAGCGAGGTGGTCGGCTCGTCGGCGATCAGCAGGTTTGGGGCGCGAGCAATGGAGATGGCTCCAACCACCCGTTGACGCATCCCGCCGCTCATCTGGTGCGGGAAGTTGGTCAGCCGGTCTTCGGCCGCCGGGATGCGCACGTTTTCCAGGAGTTGGATGGCGCGGTCACGCAGTGTTCGCCGGGGCTCGTTGTACTCCAGGCGTAGCGTTTCGACCAACTGATCACCCACCGTGAAAACCGGGTTCAGCGAGGTCAACGGGTCCTGCATGACCATGCAGATGCCCGTGCCGCGTATTTCGCGCATTTCGCCGCGACTCTTTTCCAGCAGGTTTTCGCCCAGATAATCAATGCTTCCACCGACGATGCGCCCCGGATGCGGAACCATCCCCAAGATGGACCAGGCGGTCATGCTCTTGCCGGAGCCGGATTCACCCACGATTCCCAGAGTCTCGCCACGCTTCAACTCGAAGCTGATGCCGTCAACCGCTTTCACCACGCCGGTGCGCGTGAAAAAGTGCGTCTGTAAATCACGCACTTGCAGGATTACGTCCTCTGTCATCCATTCACCTATTGATAGGACCGCCGACCGGTCAACGTTTGGCGTAGGCCATCGTCAAATTTTCCTTTCGGCGGCCGCGCAGTCAATCACTGTGGGGTCGGGCCCAACCCTCGGCGGCGTCGGCCTGGACGGGCGTACAAAGCTGCTGAGGTCGCATCAAACGGGTTGATTACATCAGCGACCA
>JAAXHH010000095.1 GCA_012270975.1 Candidatus Latescibacterota bacterium
ATGGGGTGTCCCTTGGCCTTCAACTGTATGCCGATGCGGCGGACGTCTTCCCAGGTGTCCGGCAGCGTCTCGCCGATCTCGGCGATGAGGTCGGTGCGCACCGCGATGGGGAAGGAGATGAAGAACCACGGCATCGCCCGATAGTGACCCTCGCCGTCGCGCCCGACGATGTTGTCCGTCAATCCGCCGGCGCGCCGCCCCACCTTTTCGACCAGATCGTCGAGGTTGATCAGGTGTTTCTTGTACAGGTCCGGCATGCCGACCCACAGGGCGGTAAGGTCGTGCCCCTTTTGTCCCTGCACCTCGCTGGCCAGCACCGCCGGGAGCTGCAAGTGCGCCACGCGATCCATGCGCACCTTGACGCCGGCCATCTGGCCGAATTCTTCGAGTTGCCGCTTGAGTTCTTCGTCAGAGGTGGGAACGAAATGCGAGAACGTGATCAGCCGCAGCTCACGGTCCTGCCCGATGGCCGGCGGCGTTTTGGCGAGCAGCATGCCGGCCAGGCCGGCAGAGGTCGCCAGTGATGAGCGCAGGAAGGTGCGTCGATCAGACGTTGCTTTCATCCCGCGGGTCGTGATTTCGTAGGGCGTTACCATACGACTCCTCCACATGGTTAAAGGGGTCAATCCAATAAGGCTGCTTCCATAGCATAAGCCGATTTGACGTGTCAACCGCGGGGCTGTACGTAAAGGCGAGGGGCGGTCGGCGCGTTTTGCAGTCCGCTCGCCTCTATCCTGTAGCCAGGGTTGCGAAACGCTACCGAATGGACAACTCGGCAACCACGCCAGCGTGGTCTGACGGCCAAATTTCCATACCAGAGGAAGCGGTGATACGGTCTTCAGGTTGATCGCCCACCGTTTCCGTCATGGCGGAGGCCAAGTCTACGTTGCGCACAAAAATATGGTCGATGCGTTCGTCCAACAGACTCGCCTCATTGCCGAGGTCAAAATTTTGACAACACGTAAACCCGGTGTCGGGGCCGCCCTGCCAGACGTCCTCATACCCCGCCGCTGTCAGCAGGCTGTAAACCTCTCCAGGCAGGTCGGCATCCGAGTTGAAATCTCCCAGAAGGATAAGAGGCATCGTTTCGTCGGCGAGGATGGCTATCAACTCTCCTGCCTGGGCCTGCCGGGGAGGCAAAGCGTATGACTCCAGGTGTGTACTGACAACGCGGTACGTGGTCCCGGAAACCGTGGCATCCAGGGCAACATAACCCCGGGTGGCCTTAAAACCGAGGGGAGAAGGGATCCCTGCCTCATAGTTCGCTGTTTCGATGTTTGACACCTCGACATCACTGCGGGCCAATATCACGTCAGAAAAGACCGCACGGACATTCAACGGCGTCGTTTCCCCGGGCAGCAGAAGCGGCAGGGTAACCGTTGTGTTATGGACAGAGGCAGCGACTTCATATCCAGGGCCAGACTCTGTAAGCTCGCTTTCCAGCATCTCGAGAAAATCCATGTGGATGGACGGCA
>JAAXHH010000027.1 GCA_012270975.1 Candidatus Latescibacterota bacterium
CAGCGCCATTTCGCCTTTCAGCCCGGCCCGATCTTCAGCAACGTGGTGCTCGCCGACGAGATCAACCGCGCGACGCCGAAAACCCAATCGGCCCTGCTCGAAGCCATGCAGGAACAGACGGTGACGGTGGCCGGAACGGAGCACAAGCTGCACCTGCCGTTCCTGGTGCTGGCCACCCAGAACCCGCTCGAAATGGACGGCACCTACCCGCTGCCCGAGGCGCAACTCGACCGTTTTCTGCTGAAATTGCAGGTCAGCTACCCGTCGTTCAACGACCTCAGCGACATCGTCGACCGCACCACCCAGGGCGAGACGCAGGCGGCGGAACCGGTCGCCACGGCAACCGACGTCCTGGCCGCCCAGCGCCTGGTGCGCGACGTGCCGCTGGCCTCGCATGTCAAGAATTACGCCATTCGCCTAGTCATGGCCACCCACCCGCAGACGCCCCGCACCAGCGACACGGTGCGCAGCTACGTGCGCTACGGCTCCAGCCCGCGCGGCGTGCAGAGCCTGGTGCTGGCCGCCAAGGTGCGGGCGCTGTTCGCCGGACGCCTCAACGTCAGCTTCGACGACCTGCGCGAGGTCGCCGTGCCCTGCCTGCGGCACCGCCTCATTCTCAATTTCGAGGGCGAGGCGGAAGGCATCGACACCGCCGACATCGTCAGCGGCCTCGTTCACGACCTGCCGGAGCAGGGCGGGTGAGGACGCGCGACGAGCCCCAACACGTACACGTGGCGCGCGACAATAGAATCGCAAAATTCTGGCTGGACCCGGTGAGAATACAGAGGAGTGGCGGACTGCGGCGGTCCGAGATACACCGTGTACAACGGATAATTGAAGAGAACCACAGATTTCTCGTGGAGGCGTGGGATGATTATTTCAACGATTGAGGTACAGATACCGGAAGCAGAGGACGTGTCGGTTACCAAAGACACGCTGCAGGTGGAACTCTCGGATGGGCGAACCCTTTCCGTGCCCTTGGCCTGGTATCCCAGACTCGTCCATGCCAGCCAAGAGGAGCGCAACAACTGGGAGTTGATCGGTGAGGGTCAGGGAATCCGCTGGCCGGACTTGGACGAAGATCTTAGCGTCGAAGGACTCATCGCGGGCCGCCCGTCAAGGGAAAGCCAGCGTTCTTTCAAACGGTGGCTCGAAGCAAAACTCGCAGGCCGTAGTGTGCTCCTCTCTGATCTGACGGCTGCTGAGCGGGAGGGGGACGCCGGGAAGTAACCGAGCAACTGGCCCAAGGCTCCGGCCCGCTTACCAACCTCACCACCGACTAGCGCAAGCTGCTGTTCCCGAGTACGACGAACGAAGCCTTTGCCGACGGCTACGCCCAGGCCGTCGGCGAACGCTATACCGACCCGTCCAACGGCAGGCCCGCCGACGCGGGGCGCATGCCCAAAAGGGAAGGGCCGCTGATACCCAGGGACGGCACCATCCCCTCGATGCTGGCTGTTATGGGGGATCATCCAATCCCAATCGACAACAGCAACCGGAGGTGTGCATACGCCGCGACGCGTCCTCAGGTACATTGGAACAATTCTGAATTGGCACCAGTCACAGGCCGGGATTCGCCAAATCCATGGATTTGTCATACCACGTCCGACATCCGCTGACACTCACAGAGGATTTGCCGCATGGCGACAGAACGATTGAGCTTGCGAATCGACGCGAATCTCAAGAAGAGCCTTGAACTGGAAGCAAGGCGCGAGGAGCGCTCTGCATCCTACCTTGCCGTCAAGGCGATCGAGGCCATGCTGCGCGAGAGGGCCGGGAAACGGGCCGCGATCCGCGAGGCCGTCTCGGAAGCCGATAAGGGGGCCTTCATCTCGCGGGAGGCGATGGACGCCTGGGTTTCTTCCTGGGGCGAGGCGGCGGAACTTCCGCCGCCAGAACCTGATGTTCAAATCCCTTCACAGTGATCAATGAAGCTCGTCTTCCTGCCGTCCACACGTTCGGATTTGATGTGGATGCGCACCTACTACGTTCACATCTTCCCGGATGGCGCGAAGCGCGCTACCGACCAGTATCTCAGGACCTGCGGCATCATCAGTGAGAACCCGCTTGTCGGCCGCCCGGTTGAAGAGATCGAGGGTGTACAAGAATTCTCGATCCCGCGCACACCGTTCTCTTTTGTATACCGAATCGTTGAAGACCGCATCGAAGTCTTACGTGTCCGGGATCAGCGTGGTGACCGTTCAAGGCTCACCTGATCGGAAGCAAGGGATTGGAGTTGATATCCGTTGTTGCCGGGGATGAGAATGCGCCCGCTGAGTAAAAAACGCCCCTGGATCGCGTGTAGCGCGTTTTTTTCGGAGGGGTAGCAGGGTGTGGGTGGACATCCGGCCTACCGCTTTGACCGGAGGGAAACCGCATGAAAAGGAAGCTGCTGGCCCTTGTCGCCCTCGCCGTCCTCGCCGGGTCCTGTACCGGCGTCGGAGTCCCGGCGCCCGGGCCAGATGGCCGGGAAAGGTGGGCCTGCTTCGACGTCGCGGCGATCTTGCCGACGCGGGCACTGGTTGCTCTGACTCGTGACGGCTTCCAGGGGGAGGTCCGTCTTGCCGGCAAGACCTACCCGGCGAGCTTTCGGTTTGCCGGGATCAAGCGCCGCTGGGATTTCGGCTTCGACCTGGACAGGCTCGCGCACCTGTACGCCATCACCATCCGACCGGACGGGATCGGGCATTATTTTGATTTCTCGACCGCTGACAGGGTCGATTCGAGCCAGACGTTCCGGTGCCGACCGGCGCGCTGATGCTCCGAGCGCCGGTCGGCCGCGCTATCTCGTTCCTTCAAGCGGAGGCATTACATGATGAGGTTCAAGGCTCTCTTCGCCGCTGCGCCCGCGAGCGTCGAAGAAGCCATAGACCCCAGGGAATAGAAGCAAAACTCGCGGGCTGCAGCGTGCTACTCTCTGATCTGACGGCTGCTGAGCGGAAGGGCGATGCCGGGAAGTGACCCGGCGCCCTGTAGACCCCCCCGGACTGCTGGCTCGCCGAATACACGTCGGGACTCCTGAACGTGCTCCACAGCCTGGACCGCCAACTTCGCAGGCCCAAAAAACAAAGCTGGAATTGAAGCCTGGGTAAGGGTAGGCTTGTGGACTCCGAAGGTCCGGTAAATTGAGGAGTCCGTTTCATGAACGCCTCACCCCTCACTCCACCGGCTGAACCCGCCCTGGCGCTCTTCGACGCCGATTT
>JAAXHH010000122.1 GCA_012270975.1 Candidatus Latescibacterota bacterium
GAAAACCAGGTTGTCCGGAACTCCCGAGTAGTCGGAGCCCGTAGCTCCGTAAAACCCGGTAGCAGTGAGAGGAATCGTAACCTCCTGCCCCGGCGCCTCGCTCAGGGCCACGGTTACATCCACCGAACGACCTTCCTCGACCTCGTAGTAACTCCTCGCGAACCTCGCGACGATCACCTCGGGACCGTCGTTATCGGTGATCCACACCACTGTGTCTCCCTGTCTTCCTTCCGCTAAGGCGTACGGTTGAATGTGCCTCAAACGAAGTTCCATGCCCTCACCGTCGTCGTCATCGGAGTCGTCCTCCGCGGTGAAGGTAAAGCTCCTGAACGTCTCCGTCCCCTTAAAAACCAGACCCGCCGGAATTCCCGAGTAATCGGAGTTCGAAATTCCACCCCGCCACCCGCTAATACTAAGAGAAACCGCAACTTCCCGCCCCGGCACCTCGCTCAGAATCACGCCTACATCCACCGTACCACCTTCCTCGACCTCGTAGCTTTCCTTCGCGAATGCTACGGTCACCGGGTAGTCAACGATCGACACCGTCGTGGCGTCCGGGGTTCCCGCGGCTACCGTTACCCCAGCGGGAAGAGTCCCGAAACTGATCTTCACGCTTTCGCCATCCTCCTCCTCGGAGTCTTTCTCCGCGGTGAAGGTAAAGCTCCCGTATCTCTGCGTCGCCGAGAAGACCAGGCTCGCCGGAACCGAGTAGTCGGAATCCGAAACTCCGCCCTGCCCGGTAGCAGTGAGAGGAATCGTAACCTCCCGTCCCGGCGCCTCGCTCATGGCCACGAATATACTTATTGAATGGCCTTCCGCGACCGTGTAGTTCTTCGGTGCTAGATCCCATATGCTAAACCAGAACTTTACCGTCACGGCCGAGTCGTCGTCAGTGATCGACACCGTCGTGGCGTCTGGGGTTCCCTTGATTACGCCGGCAAGAGAAGTTGCGATACCAAGCTCTATGCGCACGCTTTCGCCGTAGTCCTCCGCGGTGTCGTCCTCCGCGGTGAAGGTAAAGCTTCTGGATGTCTCCGTCGCCCCGAAAACC
>JAAXHH010000005.1 GCA_012270975.1 Candidatus Latescibacterota bacterium
CCGCGGTGAACGTAAGCGACTCCTCCGGCTCAAGAGGTTTCGCGCCGAAAGACTGCGCTTCCGGACAAGTCGGGGGAAGTGTCGCGTTCTGCCGCAGTTCACCGCTCAGAAAAGCCGTAGTTACGTTCTCGATGTTCTCCTGGCCCACTGTGGGTACCCGGAAACCGGTGCTTGCCGAACCGCGAAAACCCAATCCCGGGGTCAGCTTGTACAAAGCGGAAAGCTTACCGTCCGCTTTTCGTCCACCTGTTCATGCGCGCGCATACGGTATGCCAATTGCCAAGGCGCTTGGGGAACTCCTCCATTTGCATCCGTTCTCAGCCACATACAATATGGCATTAAGCACATCTATGTTTCTAAGCTTAACGTTACCCCGGTGACGAGGCAGCAAATCCTTGGTCCGCTCATATTACCTACATAAAAAAATTATCATTTTTTCATTTTAAGGAGAAGGGTTAACATGTCCTAGTTTTTTCCTCACGACGGGCCGGAAAAAATCCGTCTCCCCGCCTGCGGAAAACTCGGAAAGAAGAGCGGAACCGGAAAGCTGCCGTTTAAAAAACGCATCCCCCCTGGAAAAAGCGGCATGGCACCCGAGAGAATAGAGTGCGTTGCGAATTCCGCGATAAGGTTTATCGGCAAGAACCGGTGCATACCGGGTTCTGCACGCTTGATTCTCTCAGAAAAAATCACGTGTCGGAAGTTAGGACAGCAACTGGCCGGAACCACGCTCTTGAAAGCGTACCGTTGCGCCGCGGAATCAATACCGCGAGGGTTCACGGCAACCAGAGGAATTCCGGTTTATGAAACCGCGAGAGAATTCACAAAAAAGCCGTCTCTCTCAGAAGCGCAGCGCTCCCCTGACCCTGATACCGTGATCAACGGGTCCGACCCCCGAATCTTCCCTCGAAGCCTCCACATGAAGGTCAAGCCCCTCGCCCCCGACTCTCACCCCAGCCCCCACTCCGTGTCCCCCTTCCTCAACCTGAAGCACGGTAAACGGCGCAATCCCCGAAACTCCGTAGCTTACCTCTCCCCTAAACCTGCCGGCTCCACTCCCACCTCCCGACAAACCTCCCCCGTCCCTCCAAAGCCTCTCCGTCCCGCTTTCCACGCTCCCCCACTCGGGAGCAAGGGAAACCATTAAACCCCTGTTCCTGATCCCCGGATCGTAACGTAAAGAAGCTCCCGCTCCCCACTCGGAGAACTCATCCTCCCCGTGCGCCACAAGCACCCTGGCGCTTGTCTCCACAACCAGACCCAGATTCTCATCCTCATACCCCAGACCCCCTCCTACCTCAAACCCTCCTCCGCTTCCCGCGTCCCCGTCATCATACCGCAACCCCAGCTCGACCCCCGGAACAAGCCTTCTCCCATCGCCCGCCCTAAGCGCTCCTTCCCCCGCAAGCGCCAACCTCAGTCTTTTCGCCTGGCCGCTTGACTCCGGCAATGTCGGAGACTCCTGCGAATCCACCTCAACCGCGAACGCGTCGGCCCTTATATCCCAGTCAAGTCCCGCGCGCACAAGATCATAGTTCATCCCCGCCCCCACAAGACGCATTCCCACGTCCGCGTCTTCTCTCTCCCCGTCCTCCGTTCTCACTCTCAGCTCTCCGAATCCCAGTCCTCCCATACCCCAGATCCCGACTCTCTCATGAGGCTCCCACATGACGTAGGGCATAATGCTTCCCATGGAAATATCCATCTCTCCCCTGTCTTCTCCGTCTGCGTAATCCATAGCCCCCTCATTCCACGACACCGCGACTCCCATGAGAGCCGTGGAGTACGGTCTTACGTCAACTCCCAGGTAACCGGACAATACTTCCCCGTCTGCGGAAACCTCTCCTTTACCGTTTTTAAAACCGCTTGCTCTCCCCCTTCCCCACACGCTCCACTTCGCTTCCCCCGAGCTGAGTTCGAACTCGCTTGCCCCGACAACTTCCCTCACGCTCGGTATATCCATCCGGACGGAATCCCCGGATCCGGTTTCATCAAGCCCCGAAACCGGAATCATCCTTCCCGCCGGATGGAGCGGAAATCTTTTTGACGTGTATCCATCCGGGGACACTCCTCCAAGCGCTGCGTGGGCGCTTCTTCCCGAAGAACCCCGAAGCCTCTCTCCCACTGCCTCCAACGCTCCCGAGGCCGCTACTCTTGCGAAAGCTGAAAGGGACACCTTGAGGGCTTTTGAAGAAAGCAGGGACTTAAGAGGCTTCCCCAAGACTTCGGAAGACCACGGCCCTTCTCCCACGGCGTTTGCGGCTCTTACGCGCACGGCGTACTCCGTACCGTTCATAAGACCTTCTATTGTGTATTCAGTGCCTTCCGTCTCCGCCGCGGTCCATTCTCCCCCTGACGCCGTCTTCCACTGCACCGCGTACCGCCCTATGGGGGAACCGTTGTCTTCGGGTTCCGTCCACGACACCCGGAGCCGTCCGTCGCCCGCCGTCACCTCGGGCTTCCCGACGGGGGAAGGCGCCCCCGCTGTTACTTCTATGGTGAAGGTAAACGTATCCGTGTCTCCGCTGCCGTCGGTTACCGTGTACGTGTACTCTGTCGGGGGTTGGGGCGCGGTGGGAGCGCCGCTTATCTCCCGGGTCCGGGGGTTAAACGCAAGTCCCTCGGGCAGGGCGGGCTCCAGGGTGTAAGCGAATTCTCCGTCTCCTCCCTCCGCCCCGGGCAGAGTAATGGCGATACTCTGTCCCGCCGCCAAGCTCCGGCTCTCCGGGCGTCCTTCCGCGGGAAACGATGGCCTGGACGCGTCAGGCGTCCCGTCGGACGGCGTGCCGGGCGCTTGCGCCCGGGGCGTAGCGCTCACGCTGGACGACTGCGGGCCGACTCCCACGGAGTTCACCGCGCGTACCTGGAAGGTATAGAACGTGCCGTTGGTCAAGCCGGTCACCGTGTAGCTTGTGACGTTCGCCCCGCCCGCGGCGCTGCCTGGAATGTCCGTCCAGTCGAGGTTGGTGCCTGCGTTGCCCGCCTTCTGCAGGTACTGGTGCTTAGTAACGGGGCTGCCGCCGTCGTAAACCGCGGTCCACGAAAGCGTGACCCGGCCGTCGCCCGGTGTGACCGAGAAACCTGTGGGCTCAGTCGGCGCAGCCGCCCGGGGTGTTGCCCTCACTTTCGATGATACCGTGCTCTCGCCCTCAGAGTTCATGGCGCGAAGCTCGAAGGTATACTCCGTGCCGTTGGTCAAGCCGGTTACAGTGTAGCTTGCGGCGTTCGCCCCGCCCGCGCCGCTGTCCGGAATGTCCTCCCAGCCGCCGGAGTCCTGTTTGTACCGGTGCTTTGTAATGGGGCTGCCGCCGTCTGAGCCCACGGTCCATGAAAGCCTGACCTGGCTGCTGCCCGGCGTCGCCGAGAGACCGGTCGGCGCTGCCGGCGCCCCCACGGGCGTGACGCTGTCGCTGCCGTCCGATTCCGCCCCTTCACCCTCCGAGTTCACCGCGCGCACCCGGAAGATGTAGGCCGTGCCGTTAATCAAGCCGGTTACAGTGTAGCTTGCGGCGTTCGCCCCGCCCGCGCCGCTGTCCGGAATGTCCGTCCAATTGCCGTAGGGGTCGCTGCCCGCCTTCCGTTGGTACTGGTGCTTCGTAACTGCGCTGCCGCCGTCTGAGCCCGCGGTCCATGAAAGCCTGACCTGAGCGTCACCCGGCGCAGCCGAGAGACCGGTCGGCGCGGCCGGCACCGTACTGGGCGTCGCGCTCACTTCCAATGATTCCGCCCCTTCACCCTCCGAGTTCACCGCGCGCACCTTAAAGGTATAGGCCGTGCCGTTGCTCAAGCTGGTTACAGTGTAGCTTGCGGCGTTCGTCCCGCCCGCGCCGCTGTCCGGAATGTCCGTCCAGCTGCCGTAGGGGTCGCCGCCCTCCTTCCGTCGGTACTGGTGCTTCGTAATTGGGCTGCTGCCGTCTGAGCCCGCGGTCCATGAAAGCCTGACCTGAGCGTTACCCGGCGCAGCCGAGAGACCGGTTGGCGCGGCCGGCACCGTACTGGGCGTCGCTGTCGTATAATTGGACCAGGCGCCATCGCCGAGCGCGTTTTTGGCCCTCACCCTCACCCCGTATTCCGTGCCGTTGGCCAAATTCGTGATAGTGTGGGAAGTGCCGGTGGCATCGGCGGAGCCGCCCAGCGCCCAGTTCGGGTCATTGCCCTCGACGGGAGCCCACTGCACTTTATAGCCCGTGATTGCGCTGCCGCCGTCGCCGGGTGCTGTCCAGGACACGGCGATCTGCGTGTTTCCCGCATCCAGGGTCGGCGCGTCCGGCGCCTCGGGCTTCTGGGCGACGATGCGCACTGTGTGGGTGCCGGCAAAAGAGCCGTGGTCGGCCCAGTGCGCTGTGGCATCCCAATAAAAGCCGGAGCTACTCGTGCCCGCATTCATTGCGAACGATACGTTGTTGGTAACATGAAAGGTTAAATCCTCAAATGTCTCATTAGTGGGAACAGGACTCATACTAAAAGAGAGCCAAACAAAAGAATTCAGTCCTAATACACTAACGGTATAAGTTTTTCCTCCGTAAGTGAAGGTGGTCGGAGAAAGCGACCCGACCAAAGGCGAAGAGTAGTACCCCGTGAACCCGGTGCTTGCCCCTGTCGTCAGCGTGGCGCACCAGATGTCGGTGT
>JAAXHH010000091.1 GCA_012270975.1 Candidatus Latescibacterota bacterium
AGGTCCTCGCCCTCCACGTACCCCAGTGCGCTGTAAAAGACGGGATTGTAGTCGCGCGTGCGGATGACGACCGGCATCGGCACGGCGTGCCCCATGAGCAGGGCCTGTTGCTTGGAATCCAGGCTTGCCAGGACGCCGCGTAGCCAGCTTGCGTTGCTGACGCCGGTGAGCACGGCGCCGATGTCCTTTTCGTCGTTCAACAGCGCGGTGATGCGGGTACCGACCTGCGACAGGATTTCGTCGTCGATGCTGGAGGGCCGCTGATCGACAATGAGCAGGGAGACGAAATACTTACGCATTTCGCGTGCGATGGTGCCGAAGATGGTCTGCCGGGCGGCGACCGGGTTGAGGAACTTGTGCGCCTCTTCGATGGTGATGATGAGCTGCTTCGGCTTGTCCTGCGGCTGGTGGGTGGCGAGGTACTGCTCGGTCTTCCTGACGTAGAGGTCGTGGATGCGACGGGTCAGGATGTTGGCCACCAGCATGTAGCACAGGAAGCTGCTTTGCTGGCCGAATTCCAGGACGATGTGCATGCCCTTGCCGAGGAACTCCATGATCTTGTAGACGGCGTCCTCGTGCACCTGCTTTTGCAGAAAGTCGAACTTTTCCAGGCGTTTGAGCTTGCGGTGAAGGGCCGAAATGGATTCCGGGTGGGCGCCCACGTTGTCGGCAAAGTCCTTGATTTGCTCAGGTTCCTGGCCCAGCAGGGTGGACAGCCATTCGCGTCCGTGTTTGTTCCAGATCAGGTACGCCGATTCCACCGCGGTCGGGTGCAGGTTGAGCTCGTCCGACAGAGAGGCGATGTCTTCCACGGTGATCTGGTTGTAGGGGATTTTGACGGCGAAGTCGCTCTGCACGCCACGCCGCCGGGCCGACTCGGGGTCAATCGTGAAGATCGCCACCTTGCTGCCGAAGAGCTGCTTCAGGCCCTTGACGAATCCCCCTCGCCCGCCGTTGCCGGATTCCTGCGTCGCCTGCCAGCCGTATTCGCTGTGCATGTCGAAGATGAGGTTGACGGCGCGGTCTTTGTGAATCAGGCCCGCTAGCATCAGACGGGTCAGGAAGGTCTTGCCGGTGCCCGTCTTGCCGAAAATCCCGTTGCTGCGCTCGATAAAGCTTTCCAGGTCGATGCAGACCGGCGTGTCCATGTCCAGAGGCTGGCCGATGTGAAAATAGCGCGGGTGGCTTTCGTGCCCGAAGATACGGTTGACGTCTTCCTCCTCGGCCTCGCCGACCACGGAAAAGTGAATGGGAATGGTTTTGACGAGGTGGGGTTCGC
>JAAXHH010000102.1 GCA_012270975.1 Candidatus Latescibacterota bacterium
GCGCGATCGACCCAGTACCAGGTGCCTAGGTCCAATAAGAGGTCTCGGTCCCGGTTCTTGATCAACACAGCGAAATCGTCATCTCGACTGCCTATGCCCTTGGTGGAAAATCCGGCTTCTGCACTCCAGACGGTGGTATAATCGCCATCGACTGCATTGGAATGTCCGCCCGCTTCCCCAAATCCCTCGATCGACCCCCCGCGCTCCTTCCAGCCCAGGCTAATATTCTCCCCCACCGTCCACACCTCCACTTCCGCCAACCGAGGACGCTCCGAACGATAATAGCGAACCGGACCCTTAAAACGAGCCTCCCGAATCGCCGCATACTCCGCCTGAGATACCTCCCGCTCCACCCCGGTCGACTCCCGACGAAAATACAGCACATCCCCCCGAGCCGACGCCGGCAAACCCTCCCAACCCGACGCGCTCACCTCCGCTCTGCGACGACCATCGCTGGCCGTAGCCACAAGCTGTACATACTGGACTAAATCCCCGCGCAATCCCGGATCCGCCGACTTAGCAGGACGCAGCGCATACTCGAAAACCCGCTGCGTCTTGTTCAACCCCTCGCTGCGACCGGCCACCCGATAGTCTAAGCTCTGACTTCCCTGAAAGGCCTCATCGCCGTTGGAGGTGAGCACCTTGAACTGCAAAAACGGATCGCCCACCCCTTCGGCGACAAATTTCACCGCCACTTTCTCAGCCCACACCACCCGTCCTAGATCCACCTCGACCCACCAGTCGCGCAGCGGCGCGTCCAGTGCCGGCTCCCAGTAGGTTTCCTCCCGACCGTCCATGAGCTGCGCGGCTCCGGCGAAATTGGTTCCCGCCCGTCGGATGCCCCCGGTCACGTCCTCGCGGCTGAAGGCCCCGGCGTTCAGCGCGGCATTGATCTGCCGCCGCACAAAATGGGGCCGGACGCCTTCGTCGCTGAAATCCACACTGCCGGCGGGAAAATTCCACCCCGGCCAGTCGCTCTCGCTGACGATCAACTGATTCGGCTCAAGGCGATAGCCCTCGGCCCAGACCGGGGCGCTGAGTAGCAAGATATAGAGAATGAGGCGCAATCCATTCATGAATATTCGCTTCATCGTCCCAATCGACTTTCGTCCCCGGACGGATCGGTGGTCATAGATCGCGGACCGGAGAAGTAGGCCTGCTAATCGAACACCGCGTCGGGGTATGTGAGGGGTTGGGGATCGCCCGCGACATAGAAATCGTCGTCCAGTTCGGCGAGCAAAACCTCTTTTCCTCCAAGCTCGAGATGCGATTTAAACCCGGCGAGGAATGCTGCCGTTTTCTCTAGGATGTGGTCGTGCGATTGCTCCATACCCCGCCCCTCGATAATGCGCTGGAAGGCCAGGAGAGGAGGTATGAAGTAATACTGCATACGGGTCTCCCTGGTCCCGCCCCACGGCAGGACCTGTTCGTAGACCGTATTGCGGAAATTTATCCTCATCGAGGCATTGCCACCGAAATCGATCGTATTGTGTATGGTGGCGTAGAATACTGGATGATCGTCGCGTTGTCTGAACTTGACCGTCCAAGTGTCAGAGCCGTGCTCGTAAATGCTCGTTATACTCCGGTGCATCGCAACGCTCTCGATGCCGCCACCAGCAGCGGCCAGAACCAGCCACAGGCCGTGGACATCGTGGGAGATCTCGTTGGAGGAGTTATAAGCCGTTATACCGCGAATCTCGGACAGGCCGAACTGCCTGGCCGCTTCCTGGAGGGCGTACGCCCCTTCCGTGTACTCCCAGGCGGAAGCGACGATGATGGGGGTGCCGTGCTTCTGCGAAAGCTCGACGATCTCCCGGGCCCGGCCGAGCCGCGGCGTAAAACAGCGATTGAAGAAAACGGGGATGCCCGCTTGCAAATAGGGTGCCGCGAGCAGGTGGAAATAGTCGCCCGCGCACAAATCGGTGAGCATGATGCCGTCCACTTTGTTCACCATGTCGTCGTAGCGTTCCACCG
>JAAXHH010000106.1 GCA_012270975.1 Candidatus Latescibacterota bacterium
TCCGCCAACCGAGGACGCTCCGAACGATAATAGCGAACCGGACCCTTAAAACGAGCCTCCCGAATCGCCGCATACTCCGCCTGAGATACCTCCCGCTCCACCCCGGTCGATTCCCGACGAAAATACAGCACATCCCCCCGATCCGACGACGGCAAACCCTCCCAACCAGACGCACTCACCTCCGCTCCACGACGACCATCGCTGGCCGTGGCCACAAGCTGTACATACTGGACTAAATCCCCGCGCAATCCCGGATCCGCCGACTTAGCCGGACGCAGCGCATACTCGAAAACCCGCTGCGTCTTGTTCAACCCCTCGCTGCGACCAGCCACCCGATAGTCGAGGCTCTGACTGCCCTGAAAGGCCTCATCGCCATTGGAGGTGAGCACCTTGAACTGCAAAAACGGATCGCCCACCCCTTCGGCGACAAATTTCACCACCACTTTCTCGGCCCACACGACTCGACCCAAGTCCACCTCGACCCACCAGTCGCGCAGCGGCGCGTCCAGTGCCGGCTCCCAGTAGGTCTCTTCCAGGCCGTCCATGAGCTGCGCCGCCCCGTCGAAATTGGTTCCCGCCCGTCGGATGCCGCCGGTCACGTCCTCGCGGCTGAAGGCCCCGGCGTTCAGCGCGGCATTGATCTGCCGCCGCACAAAATGGGGCCGGACGCCTTCGTCGCTGAAATCCACACTGCCGGCGGGAAAATTCCACCCCGGCCAGTCGCTCTCGCTGATGATCAACTGGTTCGGCTCAAGGCGATAGCCCTCGGCCCAGACCGGGGCGCTGAGTAGCAAGATATAGAGAATGAGGCGCAATCCATTCATGAATATTCGCTTCATCGTCACAATCGACTTTCGTCCCCGGACGGATCGGTGGTCATAGATCGCGGACCGGAGAAGTAGGCCTGCTAATCGAACACCGCGTCGGGGTATGTGAGGGGTTGAGGATCGCCCGCGACATAGAACTCGTCGTCCAGTTCGGCGAGCAAAACCTCTTTTCCGCCAAGCTCGAGATGCGATTTAAACCC
>JAAXHH010000128.1 GCA_012270975.1 Candidatus Latescibacterota bacterium
CCTTTTATAGGTCCTGAGCCTAGAGAATCTGAGTCTGAATGGAAATTTATTGAAAATTTTGCCGGCGCGAATCTTCCAGGGGCTGCACAACTTGGAAGCGCTGACCTTGGGTAGGAACCCTTCGATTACGTTGCCTGGAGGGATTTTCAAGGATCTCAGAAACCTGAAATTACTAAATATTTATGGTTTTCCGCTGACCCAATTGCCCACGGAGCTTTTTCGGAATCTGAACTCGTTGAAATGGCTGCGCGTGACCGGTAGCCATTTAAGAACCCTGCCCGATGGAATCTTCAGAGGATTGAGCAAGCTGGAAACCCTGGATCTGGTTAAAAATGGACTGAGGGAACTGTCTCCGGGAATCTTTCGCGGACTGGACTCCATCAAGGAGATTGACCTGCAGGGTAGTCGTTTGAACACCTTGCCCATTGGAGTATTCGACGATGTGCTGGATACTTTGGGTGGTCGGGTTGAAACTTCACTCATCACTGGAGAAACCCAATATTTCTTTTTCTTTTTCCGTTCGAAAGATCCGATAGACTTCTGGCTGAAGGCCGGCATGGCTTTTGCTACTGCGGAGCAAAGTGTGACTGATGGTGCCGTGGTGAGAGTACCGGTCACCTTGAGCCAAGCGCTGCCGGTGGCCGTGCGGGTGCCTTACACCATCGGCATCAGTGGAATACCGGGCGGCCTGACGGATCTCTATCCCGCACCGGACAGCGGATTGTTGATTCCGGCAGGGAAGACCCGCAAGGAAATCGTCTTTCGTGTGCCGAGGGCTGCCGGCAGCCAGGCGGATGGAACCGTCGTGGTCACCCTGGGCAAGCTCTCCGAGATCAGGCTGCGCCGATCCGACGGCACGGGTCCTGATGCGCCCTTTCTACCGAGCAAGGCTTTCCTCATCCCCACTGACGAAGGCACCGTTCACACCGTCACGGTGACCGACTCCGATCCCGTGGACCGGGAGCCCTATTGTCTGTCCCTGTGGCCGGGTTCGTCCTGCTCGACAGTGGCCGGCCTTCCCCATGTTTTTGCGGGGGCAGTGGGCGAGAACATCGCCTCCGCCGAAGTCGTCATCACCCACAAGGGTCCCGAAGCCGGGGGTTGCGAAGCAGCCGTGCTCTTCCACAGGGGAATCTCCCAGGCCCCCCCGGTGTCCTTCAACGGCCGCTTCCCCGACAACAACCTTCTTCGCACGACCATCCCCCAAGGAGGGGCCAGGGTCCTGATCCTGGCGGCTCCCGATGCCGAACAACCGGTTGCCGGGGCAGTCTCCGTTTTCACCCGGTCTCCCTGCACCGTGAGTTCCCTCCACGTTCAGGGACGGGCCCTGCTCCAAGACAGGATCGACGGGGAGATCGAGGAGCTGTTTTCGATGGTTGCCCAATCCCCGGGAGACTGGATGGCAGGCGGAGACTGCCGGGTTCTGACGGGGGTCTTCGGGAACGGACGCAATGTCGGTATCGCCGCGGTCAGCGCCGAGCCGGGCCAATCGGCTCCGTTCGGGACGCGGCTTGATTTCCAGGCGTTCGATCTGGAGGGGAATTTCAGCGGCTCTCTGCCCGGCCTGGAAATTTCCGGCGAGCACCAGTCCCTGGCGCCCTGGAGTTTCGACCGGCCCACGATAGTCGAGATGTGCCTGGACGTGCCGGGAGCAAGCCGGTTTCAACTGGCTGTCACCGCCACTGGGTCCAAGGTGGCGGGCGACGGAATGCAGCTCGTCACCGAGTACTTTCCCGCCGAACCGGAGCCGGAAGAACCCGCTTCCGGACCATGATGTTTTCCGCAATGCTGTCGAGAGAGCCAGTGAGTTGCAGTGAAGCGGTTCCACGGGCAGCCGTCTGGTTGGCGGCGGTCCTGCTGGTTCTGTCATTTCCTTGCGCCTCGCTTTCTCAAGACGCTCTCCCCAATCTGAGGCCCTTTCAGCCTGACGGCTGGTCGGACGCCATTGTGGTCTCCAACCGTCAGGAGGAAAACGTCGACACCCTGGGCTTGGCGGCTTCGGATCGGCTGTTCCTGGATTTCGCCGTCATCAACGACGGCGGCTCCCGACTCACCGAGCCTTTCCGGATCGACCTGTACCTGGACGGCCGGTTGCGAAAGTCCTTCGATGTGGAACCTCCTCTGGACCCGCGGTCCTATCGGTTTCGAGAGGACTACGTCATTCGAAGACTGGGGCCGGGCATTCACACCCTTCGGATCGTCGCCGATGCCGGGGAGTCGGTTTCAGAGAGCGACGAATCCGACAACCAATACACCAGAACCTTCCGGATATCAGGCGACTGCTTTCCCTTGACCACGAGGGTGACGCCCCGGGAGGCGGGGACTCTGACCGCGAGCCGGGAGCTCAATTGCGGCAGTGTCCGCATGGGCGTACCGGAGGACGGTGACGAAGACACTGGCCGGGAACTGGGCACAGGCGGGGAACCCGTCATCCAGGCCCGAAAGGCCCGGTCCCTTGCGGCCCTGAGAACACGGGTCCGATCGGACGGACGGGTGAGGGTAATCGTAGGATTGAAGAACGAGGTCCGGTCCGCACCCCAGGCCCAGGGCAGCCTGACCGTGGCAAGGGCGCGGAGGCCCGAGATCGCCAGGGCCCAACGGGCGCTGTCGATCCGGATGAGCGGGCACAACGTCTCCTCGTTGCGCAGATTCAAGTTCATTCCCTACGTGGCCATGGAGGTGGACGGGGAGGCGCTGGAGGTGCTGGCCTCGGACCCGGAAGTGGTGAGCATCGAAGAGGACGGAGTGGTCAAGCCGCTGCTGGCTGAAAGCACGGCCCGGATCGGGGCTCCCCATGCCTGGAGCCGGGGGTATGCCGGCTCGGGCCAGACGATCGCCATCATCGATACCGGCGTGGACGGAAACCATCCCTTTCTGGCGGGCAAGGTGGTGTCCGAGGCCTGCTATTCCGAGTCGTTTTGTCCAGGGGGCGTGAGCGAGTCGGTCGGCCCCGGGTCGGGAATGTCCTGTCCATCGAGCTTCAGCGACTGCTTTCACGGCACGGCGATGGCCGGGATCGCCGCAGGCCGGGGAGGGGACTTCTCGGGAGTGGCGAGGGATGCCCGGATCATTGCCATACAGGTGTTCTCGGAGTGCGGGGAGGACTGCATATACTCGCACGACAGCGACTGGATCCAAGGGTTGGAGAGGGTTGTGGAACTGAGTGCCGGATTCGACATCGCAGCCGTCAACATGAGCTTTGGAAGATTGGTTGCCGACCCGAAGAACTGCGACTCCGAATCCCCGGCCGTCAAGGAAACCTTTGACAACCTCCGCGCGGCCGGGATCGCCCCCATCGCCGCCGCCGGAAACGAGGGCTCCGAGACGAGCATCAACTCCCCGGCCTGCATCTCCAGCGCCGTGAGCGTAGGGTCGACCCGTGGCGCTGGTCGCGAAGTAGCCGTGGAGACGGTCTCCAAGTTCTCGAACAGCGCTCCCTTGCTGGACCTGTTGGCGCCGGGCTCCTCGATCACCACGTCGATCCCCGGAGGTGAGTTCGCCACCTTCGACGGAACCTCCCTCGCCGTGCCCCACGTTGCCGGCGCCTGGGCCGTGCTGAAATCCAAGGCGCCCCATGCCTCGGTAGCGGAGTTGCTTTCGGTCCTCAAGACCACTGGGATCCCCATTACGGACTATCGCAACAGTCTCGTCAAGCCACGTATCCAGGTGGATGCCGCTCTCGACAGGATCATAAAGGAACTGCCCTTTTCTTCTGGTACACACCTCACTCTGACCGCCAGTCCCAATCCCGGCTTCCGGTTCAGTAGCTGGCGCGGATGCGATTCCTCTTCCGGAAACCGATGCGTGGTGGAGATGGACGCGAGCCAAAATGTGACCGCCATCTTCCAACCCTCATCGACCAGCGCCCCGGACCTGGTCACGACATCTCTGACCGGACCCTCGACGACGACCATCGGCAGCACGGCTTCCATTTCCGCCGGCATTCGCAATCAGGGTCCGGGCAATGCCGGCCCGTTCCGGCTGGGCCTTTATCTGTCCGCCGACACCACCGTCACCACCGACGATACCTGGTTTGCCGCCTGCACCTACGACTCGGGCCTTCTGGCGGGAGAGTCCGCCACCTGCAGCCGTTCATTCCCCATCCCTCCCCGTGTCAAGCCCGGGCGATACTTTCTGGGAACCATCGTGGACGACCTGAATCGGGTGGCCGAGAACAGCGAGGCCAACAACGCGCGAGCGGCCGATTCCGGTGCCCTCGAGCTTCTGGCTCCGACGAGAATCTCCCGCTCCTTCGTCCCGGTCATCCTGAGCGCCGGGGGGCGCCGGGATTCCTTCTTTACTTCGGAACTGACCCTGACCAATCGGGCGGCGTGGGAGGTGCGTCTCGACTACACTTACACGGCACATGCCGGAAGGGGTAGCGGCACGGCCTCCGACAGGCTGGCCCCGGGGCAGCAGAAGATCGAGCCCGAAGCCTTCGCCTACCTCAAGCGGCTGGGAATTCCCGTTTCGAACTCGGGCAACCGGATCGGGACCCTGGCTGTGGAGGCCCTGGCAGCCGCCGGGGTCGGCGTGGTGGTCCGGACCACGACCGACGTGCCCGAGGGTCGAGCCGGTCTGGCCTATCCCGCTATTGACGGCGACAGGGGATTCCGGGAAGCGGTCTATCTGTGCGGCTTGCGCCAGAACGACCGGGACCGTTCCAACGTAGCCTTCCAGAGCATGGGCACGACGGCCGAGGGGTCGATCACCTTGAGGACGACCGTGTTTTCTGGAGATCCAGGCGATGACGCCGCCAGGGTCCTGGGGGATGTCGTCTTGGGCCCGGGAGAGTTTCACCAGTATTCGCCAGTGCTGGGGACCGTCGCCAATGGCTACGTCAGGGTGGAACGGGTCGACGGGGAAGCGCCCTTCTATGCCTACGGGGTGATCAACGACCAGGCCAACTCCGACGGCTCCTTCGTCTTTCCGGTCACGGCTGGCTCGCTGGAGGGGCCACGGCGCCAGACCCTGCCGGTAGTCGTGGAGACGGAAGAGTTCATGAGCGAGTTGACAGTGACCAACTTCTCTGAGGAGGAGAAGACCCTCCAATTCGGCTTTGTGGCCGAGGGACTCACCACTGCCGACCGTACGGCCCGCTTCAGCCTGACGCTCGGGGCCGGCGAGCAGCGGATCATTTCCGACTTCATCGAGACGGAACTGCGGAGGAATCGTGTGCAGGGAGTGCGTGCATCGAGAGGTGGGCTGGCCGGGGCACTCTTCGCCAGTGTAGAGAGCGGCGACATGAGCGGGGTCGTCATCGGAGCACGCACCAGCGCATCCGACGGCCGCGGCGGCCGGTACGGCGTCTTTTACAACGCGGTGCCGGAGGGAGCGGCGTTCACCGAAAGCGCCTGGGTCGACGGCCTGCAGCAGAACGCGGAGAACCGCAGCAACCTGGCCCTGGTCAACACCGGAGAAGTCGATGACAGTCCCAGTGTCTTCAGCGTCGAAGTCTTCAGCGGGGAGACGGGCCGACGGATTCGGACCCTCACGAGGAGGATCCCGGCGCTGGCCTGGCACCAGATCAACGGAATCCTGGGCGCCGAAGCCCAGGGATATGTCCGGATCCGGAAGACGGAAGGCAACAACCCCTTCCTGGCCTACGGGGTCGTCAATGACGGAGGTGCTCCAGGGCAGCGGAGTGGAGACGGGGCTTACGTGCAGGCACGGGAGTAAGAACTCAATGGAAGCCACCACAGCAATGCTCGATTCTGGAGGCTTTCGATCCAGACCGTACGGTGGAGACTCTCCAGTATTAACCATCCCCGACAGAGAGCCACGGGATTGATCACGGGAACGACTTATTGCGGGGGTGACCCGTGCCCGCTTGGCAATGCAGATCGAAACGGTTCGGGAGTGAACCGATGGCCCGTCACCACTCGGCCAGGAGCTTCTTCCGTCAGATTCCGAATGATCTGCTTGCCCGATATTCCAAAAACCGGGGACCCGGAAGCGCACTCGATTTCGGCAAGGCTGGCCTCGTCCTTTTCCGGGGTTTATAGAGCCGCTCCGTGCCGATGGAGACTTGCTATGAGACATGGGGGCCGAACAACAGCATCGGAGCCTGCCAAGCAACACGGGCGGTTTCGTTGAACTCCCTTCTCCGCAACAGATTGCAGGAAAATTCCGCCTCCGGCACGTCGATGGACGGTCCGGAGCCGGTGACGGAAGCGACCCTGTTTTTGGCCCTGCTGCGGGGGGCGCTCCCGTCACATCGATCCCTGCGGGAAGGCTACAAAGTCGACTGCGCAAGCTGGTGGCCATGTCCGAGGCAACGGAGCAACGGCTCAGCCATCCAATCAACGATCTGGCTCGAATACGAAATCCGGCACGATCACTTCCCAAGAATCACATTTTATGGCGTCGTGATACTCTGGCCTTGAAGTTTCCCGGCTCCACCCGACGACGGCCAGCACTGCGGCCGACCGGCATCGAGTCCCGGGCGGTGGCTGGAAACTCTTGGCGAGGCGTCCCACCACCCTACCTGTGCGGTCGAGCAATTCCCAACGTTCCTGTTCGGTGATGCGCGTTTCCAGGCGATCACCTGGCGAAAGCGCTGCGATGGTGCGATGGATCGGGTGGTTAGCGCCAAACCGTCCGGCGAAGCCCAGATCCACGTCTTGGAGGCTGGGTTGGACATGACGGTATTCGAGTGCCGCCGAGGTGGGAGGCAACTCGATCGGTTTACGGTGTATCAGGGAAAGATGGTCTGCCAATGTATCCAGGAAGCTGTGCGGCTCATCGAATCGTGCAAGCATCAGCGTCTGCCGCGCCCGCGTCATGGCCACGTAGTAGAGCCGCCGCGGCGCGTCCAGATCTTCACCGCTTCCGACGCGGTTCCAGCCACCGTCCAGAATCGCCACGTGATCGAACTCCAGTCCCTTGGCGCGATGAGCGGTGAGCAGCAAGAGGCCGCGCTGACGCCGGCGGATGTCTCTGCCCCACTCCGCCAGCCATTCGACGAAGTGGTCCACCGAGACCTCCCCGCCACCGGTTTCCAGCGCATGCTCGTCTACGGCTTGCCGCAGCAGGTCGTGCCACGGATCGGAGGGACGTGCGGCCGTCCAGCCGCGTAAGTCCGCACCGTCGACGAGCCGCGGCTCCCGTTCGCGCAGCCAGGCGCGAAAGGCCCGGGTTTCCCGCAGGTGCCAGAAGGGTGGGATGTCCTCGTTCCCCATCTGCACTGGAATGTCGTACGGCTCGCAGAACGCCCGCACGGGCACCAGATATTTCCACTCCCGCGCGATCACCGCGCACCGCGACCAGTCCCGTTCGGGGGCCAGCGCGCCGAGCCGTTGCAGTTCCGCCATGACGGTTCGGGCCTGCCAGATGGGATCCTTGCCAGCCGGCATGATCTGCACCCGGCCGCGAGAGACTGGTTGCAACTCTGCCCACTCTCCGCCCGGTGGATCCTTCGCACGAGCCCTGTTGACATGGATGGAATGTCCAGTCTTCATGCGTTCCCGTGCAGGCTCGATCATCGCGTTGGCGGCGGCCACGATATGCGCTGTGGAACGATAGTTGGCAGTCAGGTAGATGGGCTTCGGCCCATAGTCCGCTTCGAAGCGCCGGATGAACTCGACCGAAGCGCCGTTGAACGAGTAGATGTTCTGGTCGTCGTCTCCCACAGCGAACAAGTGGAGCTTGCCAGCATCGTCATCCAGCGTCCGGCCGGCCAGGGCTGAGATCAAATCGTACTGGCTGGCTTCGATGTCTTGGTATTCGTCCACGAGAATCCAGCGGAACCCAGCCAGCAACCGCTCGCGGCGCTCATCCGCCTCTTCAGGAAGCAGACCCTCCCCGTGCAGTATTTTCACCGCACGGCGGATCACTTCCGAGAAAGCCTCGTCGTCAGGACGTTCCGCCTGGCCCGTAAAGCTGGCTCCGGCCAAGCGCATGGCGAGAGCGTGACAGGTGAGCACGGTCACCCCACGGGCGTCGACTCCGATCAACTCTTCGAGGCGGCGGCGGATATCGACCGCTGCATGACGGTTATAGGCCAGGGCGAGTATGCCGCGGGGGTTCTCCCGTCTTGCACGTATCAGGTACGCGATGCGGTGCACCAACACCCGGGTTTTGCCGGAGCCTGGGCCGGCCAGCACCAGCACGTTCGCCTGCTCCCGGTCATCGGCGACGATACGCTGCTGGACGGGATTCTTCAGACCCTCGACGATGGCCCGCCATGATGCCGGCGTGGTCTGGCGTCCGATTTCCTTTTCCCGCCCAGGAAGCCAGCGTGCAAGAAATTCCTTCTCCTTCAGAGTGAAATAGTCCATCGCCAGGCGCAACGCCTCGCTCATGGCTGCAAGGCCACGTTCGGCAAACTCCACCATGACGTGGATCTGAAGGATCTGACCCTTGTAATGAAGGGCAAGGGGCTCGAAGTCAGCCGTGGAAAAACCACGCCGCTCCCGATGCTCCAGGCGAATGGTCATGGCCGGACGAAACACCGCCAAACCCTTGTGGAGACGGATTACCTCCATCTCGTGCAGCCACAACAGCGCCCTGTCCAGCAACTTGTCGGGTTTCCGCACGCTACTCCTCAGGAGCACGTCGGATTCTATCGCCTGCAACAGCTTCCCGAGCGTCGTCTCGGCCAGCAGGTCCGTGCCTCGGCTCCCGAGCGGAACGGCGGCGAGCAGATGCTCCAGAAGACACGTGGACGCCTCCCGCCGTATCCTCGCGGTTTCTTCGAGTAGACGCCACTCGCGCCGCAACGTCACACGCGCTGTATCGGGATCTTGCTTGCGCGCCGTCAGGCTGCCGCCGGCACCATCTTCGCCCCTACCGTCATAGGCGATCCCGCGGACAATGCGCCACAGCCGCTCGGGCAGCGGATCGGCCACCCCCTGATCCCGCAAGACCTGAGCGGCGATGCGCAAGTGCAGCCACGATGTCTCTCCCTTCCCGATCTCGGGAGCTGCCTCCCGCATGTGGGCGAGGAGGGCGGTTTCCAATGCGTCCGCTTCCTTGAGGCGCTTCCGCGACGAGCGCTCGACGCCGGTGTGAACGAACGCGGTCAGCGCGGTGTCATTGCTGGCGATGCCGAACCGTTCAAGATGGTACAAGGCGCCGCGAACGCCTTCGGGACTCAACCCCGAGATCCCCATCAGTTCGTCCGTGCTGACCCCTTCATCGGCCCGCGCCCCGATCAGCGCCTCCGCGATGCGTAGCAGTTGTTGGCGATACGCTTCCGTGATTTCCGCCTTGGCGAGCCGTTGTCTGGCCTCGTCGACCGAGACCACCCGGAGCGACGACGGAAACACCTGGACGACGTTCTCTTCCCGGGTGAGGAGTTCGGACTCTTCCAGCCAGGCGACCGCGGTGCGCACCCGAGTGTCGTCGGTGGTCGAGTCGCGTTCGAACACCTGGTCTTCGTCCTCGCCGAGAATTTCCCCCGCCGTGGCTACGACCTCGCCACCCGCGCGTTTCTTCCGATCCAGGTTGCGCAGGGCTCTCAGGATGCCGTGGATCTCCCTCCTGGTAAGCCGGGATCGCGCTGACATCCCGAACTGACGCTCCATATCGTCCGTCGCATGGAGCAGCACGCAACGCGCCGAAGCACGGTCGCGCCCGGCGCGGCCTGCCTCCTGCAGGTAGTTCTCCAGGGAACCTGGGATGTCGGCGTGGATGACCAACCGCACGTCCGGCTTGTCGATCCCCATGCCGAAGGCGTTGGTGGCCGCGATCGCGCGCAGGTCTCCAGCGATGAAACGCCGTTGTACCTCCTTTTTCGTCTCGGGCGGCAGACCGGCGTGAAAATGCTCCGCCGCGACCTCCTTCAACTGAAGGTATTCGGCTACTTCCTCGCTTTGCCGACGAGTGGCGCAGTAGACGATGGCGCCACCAGGCACATCGGGCGGCAGATAGGACATCAGAACCTGATGGATGTGGGCGAACTTTTCGCCGCCCGACGTCGGGATCACCTCGAAGGTGAGATTGGTGCGCTCGGCACCGCCGTCGAAGACAGTCAGTTCGATGCCAAGCCTGTCCCGGAAGTGCCGGGCTATGTCCTCCACCACATCGGGTTTGGCCGTCGCAGTCAGGCACAGGACCGGGGGAACAACCCCGTCACCTGCTTTCTCCCGGATGAAGCGGCCCACGTACCGGTAGTCGGGCCGGAAGTCGTGACCCCAGCGCGACAAGCAGTGCGCCTCGTCCAGAACCCAGGCGCCGATCTCGCGCTGGTCGAGCACCCGCCGCAGGGAGCGGGAGCGCAACTGCTCCGCCGAAATCAGGAGGATGCCGGCATCTCCCAACCGTACCCGGTCCAAGGCGTCGGTGCGCTCGGGCATCGACAGCAGCCCGTTTATCGTCACGCAGCAGCCCATTCCGCGTTCCTCCAGACCGGCCACCTGATCCGCCATCAGCGCGACGAGGGGCGAGATCACCACCGTCAGCGCGCCGGTCTTGTCGTAGCGCGACAACGCCGGGATCTGGTAGCAGAGCGACTTGCCCGTGCCCGTCAGCAGAATGCCGAGCACGTGCCGCCTAGCAGCCTGTGGTGTAATTCA
>JAAXHH010000084.1 GCA_012270975.1 Candidatus Latescibacterota bacterium
TCGAAGAACTCCCAGCGGTTGCCGGCCGTTCGGATCACCTCCACCCAGAGCTTGCCGTCGGGAGCGATGAAGATGCTCTCGATGAAGGATTTCGCGTCCGGTCGGCTGGGCCGCCGGGGATCGCACTCCGCATCCGGCCGCTCGGCAAGGAGCTCCTCGAAGTCCCGATTCCCCGCTGCCCATTCCTCATCCGAAATGGGCTCGGGCGGAAGAGGGCGTTCGATCACGCGCAGGGTGTCGCCGTTGCCCGTGGTGACCGCGATTCGATAGGCATCCGTCATCGCCGAATACATCACTGCGCCGGGCCCGGGATGCTGAGCCAAGCTCGGACCGAACGGGATGGGGAATAAGGTGATCATTTCACCGTATTGGCAAAGGATGAAGCCAGCCGGACCCGGTGGGGGCTGGAGCCATGACAGCGTGTCGCCCGTCTCGCTGCGGCTGTCGTGGCGGACGAGCACCCGGGTGATTCCGGCCGCATCCCGGAGGAATCCGAGTCGATAGAACTCGTCCGGGCCAGCGGGAATGAGCCGGATACCGGCGGGGGAGCCGCTGACTCTCCCCTCGACGCGCTGCTGTCCCAGCCACTCGCCCTCGGCCGAGAATTCGCCGATGCGACCCAGACTGGAATCCAGGGTCAGGAGGCGGTCGCCCATCCATGCAACCGAATACAGACTTCGAAACTCGCCCGGGCCTTCGCCGTTCCGGCCGAAGGTGCGCCGATGGACCCCGTCCAAGCCGAAGACCCGGACTTCGTGGTTGAGGCCGTCGGCCACGAGCACGGTTTCATCGGGCCCGAGGGTGGCGCTGTTGACCCGGCCGAACTCCTCCGGAGCGCCCGTTTCCGACAGGGACCTCGGCCCGATGGACACGACCGGGGTGAGCTGCCAGGCGGGCACGGTTCCGGTGTTGGTCACGCGCACGATGCCGCCGACGGTGTCGGTCGTGATCGTGAGGTCGGTGGCGGACGGGGCTTCCGAGGCGCAGCCCGCGGCGATCCCCGCGAGGAGCGCCGGAAGGACGGCAAGGGCGAACGGCGGCCTGCCGGGCGAGCCAAGGTTCATGATGTCCTCCCCCGGGGACAGGTCGCCAAGTGCATCAACAAGACCAATGGGATTCGAGAGGGCGAGCGACCCGTTGCTCCGGGGCGGCGATGCTCGTTCTGACGCCCGTCCAAATGGTGAACGTGAGGCTGTTCGCTCGGAATCGTCTCATGGTCCGAATATTGCACAACTACATATGGCGCGGCCAGCGCCACCTTCGGCGGCGCGCCGGTGTGGAGCAACCACCCTCAGCCAAGGAGGCTGCCCTTTCCTGAAACCAGTCGGATCATCCGCGACTCCAGATGGGAGGCTGCCATGTGCGATTGCGCCAGCGCCCCGATTTCGGAGCAAGCTCGGGGCGCGCAGGACCAAGTGAAAGCGGTTGGACGAACGCACTGAGAAGGGAGGGAGCATGCGAGAGCATGCGAAGATCCTACTGGTTGGCCTTGCGGTGTTGGTCGCCGCAGCCTGTTACGACGATCCGCTGGCCGTGGTCGCCTCTCCCGAGGACGATCCGGACGCCATTGAGGAGACCCAAGCGAACCGTGCCGGCGGCGGCCGGATTGCCGCTGCCAGAGCGACGGGCGACCCCTTTCGGCCACGCCTTGACCTGACCTTCGCCGTGAACGGCGAACTGACGCCGGCCACGCCGATCTCCATATGGCTGGAAGGCGTGGCTGTCGAAGAGATCACCGGCGGCACCGTGCAGGTCGTCCTGCCCACGCTGGCCGGGATGTCCTTCGCCGGTCCCGGCAACCGCCCATACTACCCGATGGACGACAGGATGCCCGTCGTCGCCCGGTGGCAACTACCATCCATGAAGCCCGGAGAGGAATGGAGGGAGTCGGTCACGATGGGCCACCTGGCCGCAGGCTACTACCAGATCGCGGTTGACATCGACGCTCGAGGGCCAACCGGCGATGCCTACGTCATCGACGACATCCACGATCAGGCGTGGGCGCTCGTGGGAGACGAGGGCGGGCTCCTCACCCCGGCCTTCGACATGTCCGTTTTCCCCGGGAATCTCGCGCCTGCGCCCGGGCCGTTCCGTGCCCGGACGCGCGCAGGCACGCAGACGGGCGCGAACACGGATGGTCGCGTGGCGATGAGCCGTAGCCAGACCGACATCTCGGTTGAAGTCGTCTACGTTGAGGGCGGCGGGAACCGTCCGGCCGCGGGCAGCCACATCACCGCCATCGTATACGATGAAGAGGAAGGGGACTCCGGCTCGCCCGGCCGCATCGAGATGCGCACCGTCCCGAGCAGCGGGATCGTTTCGTTCACATGCCCGCCGGAGGGTTCCATGCTGGTGGGCCATGTGACGCTTCCCGCCACGAGTGAAGTCGGGTCGGGCATGTTCAACGGACATTGGGACGCCTACGGGAGCGACTGCGGCAAAACGATTCAGGTCCAGGGCACCCGGCACACCTACGTTCCGTGGAAGAACCTGGACGAGATGGTCCGGGCCGTTGACAGCCAGCTCGACGAAGAGCGCTCGCGCATGGAGTGGCGCGTGAACTTGCTACAGGATGGCGCGAGCTACGACCCCGATCACGATCGGATCACCTTCGGACGGCGCACCTACGACAACAAGTGGACCGCTGCCCACGAATACGCGCACGCCCTGCACGAGGAATCGCTCGGCGGGATCTGGACGGCGGAGTCTGCTTGCTATGACAGGGCCCAGCGTAATGTGTGGCGGGCGGAAATCGGATACAGCTGCGCGCTCTTGGAAGGGTTCGCCGACTACGCCGCCAGCAGCGTCGTATACGATTCGCGGGTGGGCAACCTAGAGACGGGTCAGAACGTGAGCGGGGTGCCCGGCAGATATGAGGGGCGGGTCGCCATGCTGTTCCACGACCTCATCGACTCGGCGAGCGATGGCGATGATCGGACATCGTATAATGCGGGCGACGTGATGGACGTATTCCGCACCTGTAGCGTACGAGTGGGGAACTGGTCCGACCGGGATGACACGACGGATTTCGTGTGGTGCGCGGAAGGTCGCGTCAACGCAGGTGTCCACGACGACCACTTCCCGGGCCAGACGGCACCCAGCCAAGTGAGTGCGATCTTGCCGTCCGGGTGGGACGCGGACGACATCCGCACGACGTGGGTGTACAACGTGGGCAGATAGGAGCACAAGGGAGGGAAGGAACGATGAAATGGACTTGCATGTTGCTGGCGCTTGCGGTGGCCCTTCCGGCGACCGCCTGCGATGGTGCTCCCGCTCGCGATGAGGGGACGCCGATGATGCACATCAGGATTGATGGGTGGGGCACCGATTCTCTGAGTCACCTTAGCCCGAATTCTCTGACCGATCCTGCGAGCTTCGCGGGCATTGAGATTGACATCACCGGGCTACAGCACCCGCTTACGCTAACGACAACAGATTTCAGAGAAGACCCTTATGACTACCATGTTTACACCATCCACAACATCCCGGAGCAGGGAACGGCAGTGGTCAACGTCAAGCTGAGCCAGGACGGCGAGGTTGCAGCTCAGGGAGAGGTCCGGTTGATCCTTCGAGGGAATACCTATGAATGGATCCTCACCCTGACGCGCGCTCTCGATCCGATAGGCTGGAGTGTGATTCGGGGTGACACGGTCTGCAAGCTGCCCGTCCCGTTCGACTGCGTCGCGGTCCATCGCTTCCCGATCCGCGAGGACCTCGCCAACTACCCCGAGGAAGCCTTGTGGCTCTTGATCCAGCATGGCACGACGAAGTACGGCTGCCCGGTGAACATGGTTTGTTGAGTCAGCGGTGCCGAGCCGTCCGGGTGGGACGCGGACGACATCCGCACGACGTGGGTGTACAACGTGGGCCGATAGGAGCACAAGGGAGGGAAGGAACGATGAAACGGATTGGCATGTTGTTGGCGCTTGCGGTGGCCCTTCCGGCGACCGCCTGCGATGGTGCTCCCGCTCGCGATGAGGGGACGCCGAGAATGATGATCAGGATTGCGGAGCGGGGTACTGATTCTCAGAGCGACCCCATCCCCAATTCTCTGACTGATTCTGCGAGCTTCGCGGGCATAGAGGTTGACATCACCGGGCTACAGCAACCGCTCACGCTAACGGCGGCGGATTTCATACCCACGAAGACCCCTCAACGCAGGTACGACTACATCATCCAGAACATACCGCAACAGGGAACGGCGGTTGTCAACGTCAAGCTGAGCCAGGACGACGATGACTGAGGTGGTCCCGGTTTTTTGGACAGGTCGTTAAGGTGGATTCCATTATGGGACAGGAGGCACCGAGATGGCCAGGAAGAGACGACGATTCACGGCGGAGTTCAAGGCCCGCGTGGCGCT
>JAAXHH010000134.1 GCA_012270975.1 Candidatus Latescibacterota bacterium
GATGGAGCCCCTCGGTGATGGTTCGTTGGGTGTCGTGGAGGTGGAGCCCGGTGAGGCTGTTCAGATCCGTTCGTTGAATGCGATCACGGGTGATGTGGCGTTCTTCGGTCTGCCGATTGAGCGGTCTGTGGTTCTGGCGATTGCCGACTATGGACAGGTTCACGGTTTCGATGTGGACATGGGGACCGGGCTTGACGATTTGTGTTCCAACGCTGGTGGTCAGGCTGCGGCTCAGGTTGTCGTTGCCGATGAGGATGTGATCGGTGTGATTGGTACTTCCTGTTCCGGTGCGGCCACGGCTGCGGCTCCGCTGATCACCGATGCTGGGATGGTGCTGATCTCGGGTGGTAACACCTCGCCTGCGTTGACTTCGGACCTGGCCGGGACGGCGGGAGCGAACTACAGCTACGGCTATTACCGGACGGCCCATAACGATCTGTTCCAGGGCCGGGTGATGGCTGAGTTCGTGTTCAACGAGTTGGGCATCTCCACTGCTGCCGCCATTCACGACGGTGACCCCTATACGCAGGGTTTGGCGAAGGCGTTCACTGATGCTTTCGATGCGTTGGGTGGTGATGTGACCGGTTTCTCGGCTGTGAATAAGGAGGACACCGACATGGTTCCGGTGCTCACCGAGATCGCGGCGGGGAGTCCGGGTGCTTTGTTCTTCCCGATCTTCCAGCCGGCCGGCGATTTCGTGGCCGAGCAGGCGCCGGGTGTGTCGGGCTTGGAGGGCACGGTGCTGCTGGCTGCGGATGGTTTGTTGAACACTTCGTACCTGGCTCTGTCTCAGACCGAGGGCATGTACTTCTCGGGTCCGGACACGCGGTTCGGTGAGAATGTGAATGCCAGCACCGGGAAGTCGGCCCTGGATTTCCTGGCTGCTTACGAGCGGGACTACGGTGAACCGCCTGCCGCTCCGTTCTGGGCGCACGGCTATGACGCCACCACGATGCTGCTTGACGCCATCTCGGCTGCTTCGTATGTCTCCGAGGATGGCTCCTTGATGGTTGACCGTCAGGGGGTGCGCGAGTATCTCGACAACGTCAGGGACTATCAGGGTCTGATCGGGTTGATCAGTTGTGACGACTTCGGTGACTGCGGTTCGCAGTTGATCACCGTCGTCCACCACCAGAGCGCCGACAATCCAGAAGCCACCATGGGCAATGTGGTGTATTCCGGTGGAGGAAGCGGAGAGGGGAC
>JAAXHH010000070.1 GCA_012270975.1 Candidatus Latescibacterota bacterium
CGGCCGAGTTGTTCCCGGCCACGTAGTCGAAGTAGTAGGTGGAATGGACGTCGCCATCGATGGTGACCGAGTAGTCCTCGGTGTTGGCGATGCTGGCCTGAATGTCCGCCGGGGTGTCGGCGCCGGTGATGAGGGTCAGCGACAGGAACTCCGGCCCGCCTACGGGCCGGGCCGAGGAAACGGGCATCTCGCCCAGGTCCCAGACCGCCTCGCAGCGACCGTCGGTGCAGGATACTTCCCGGTAGGTTCCGTCGGTGGCCATGACCTCGGCGCCCTGGGGCACGCCGGTCAGGGTTACCTCCACCGCCGGGGCCGTGTCCGTCCCGTTGTTGGACGCGAGGACCGTGTAGGCTTGCTGGCCTGGCCCCACCAGCGGGCTGGGACCGCCGTCCCACACCGCCAGCTCCGAGATCGGCCCCACGTGGAAGACGTAATCGCCCGAGCCGGCAAAAACCGAATCGTCAGTGAGCGTCAACGTCAGATGGTCGGTCAGGACATACGTGCCCAACTCCTCGAACTCGTAGAAGATAGGCTCGTCTTCGTAATATTCATAATCGCTCGGAACAATTTCTGTAATCGTTTCGGTTACAGGTTCGGTCCCCACTGAAAACCAAGTCCAGTCATCGTAATCGATGAGCCTCATATTCGCCTTCCCCGGAGCATTCCCCCCTTCCAAGCCCTTGAGGGATAACGTGCGCGTAAGAGCAGTGTATCCCTTGTCGTTAAAATCCTCGAGGGTATCCACAAGCAACACGCCCTCCGACACGCGTCCCCTCGTACCCCATGACACTCTACCTCCCGAATTGACGCTATTCGAGGTATTGTCGTACAAGCGGCCGCCGGGGTCACGCACCTGGACGATCACCTTCTCCGGTTCAAGGTAGGTCCTTCCAAGAAAACCGGCACGTCCGTACGAGTCACGCCGCTGAACGGAAGGAAGATAAATATGGGTGTGGTTCACTTGGGCAAACACCTTGAGTTCGTCTGCGCTGCCGCAGGGACGGGCAGTGTCGCCGACGCAGTTGTGGAACCAGAACAACGCAATCTCGCCTTCGTTGACCACCACCGGCGGCGGGTCATCCCCCAGGCACACAGTGATGGTGTCGTTCTCCTGCGCTGCTGTGTTGAGCGCGTAGGCGGGAAGGGCGTGCACAATCGTCGCCGTCAGGCAGCGCTGCTCCAGGGGAATGTCGTCGTCGATGACGGTGACCGGCACCGACAGGATAACAGAGCGATCTGTTTCGCTGACGTCCCCCACCTCCCAGATGCCGGTTTCGCGGTCAAAGGGTCTGCCGGCCGGCGGAGCTATCGTAGACGAGAAGGCCAGGCCCGGCGAGAGATCAATCTTGACCTGCACATCCCATTGGCTATAGGAATATGAAGTCTGTGCGAAGTGATGTCTGACACGATGTAGGAAATTGCTGACTGCAACCTCAAAGGTTGCCAGCTTATCCAGCGTCGGCCGCGGGTTGGGGACGCCAGCCTGCACGCCGACTTCACTACTTGGCCATTTGGTCGAGCGCTCTTCCCGCATATACCAGGTCTCGGCTTCGTTATTTACTGGAGAGGGCGGCCACTCCCCGGACTTGCTTGGCTCAACGAGCTCAGCATGCAGGCGGAATGGAGTGGCTTGTGCAGTATATGGATAGTAGTTTGAAAAATAACGGTCACTCGGCAAGAAATAAGCGGGGGCCCAAAAAATCACCTGCGCACTGCCAGACGGCGGTATGAAGGGGATGGTCCACAGCCCGGTGCTGGCGTCAAATGTCCCGCTACTGAGCTCGAAAAAGCTTGTGTAGGTTCCTCTCAGTTCTTGTCCGTCCACCGTGATAGCGGTGCGAACGACTACGTCACGCGCCGCTACCGGCGGGTGATCGGGAGTTCGACGGTTATGCACCGTGACCGACCAAACAACTTTGGATTCACCGGGGAGCTTCGGGGTAC
>JAAXHH010000135.1 GCA_012270975.1 Candidatus Latescibacterota bacterium
TACTGGATGGCGCAACCGATGACGCCACCTCCGATGATGACCGCGTCGGCTACGTTGGGTAGGCTATTACTGGTCAATGCCTTTCCACGACATGACGCGGTTTACGTCGATCTCAATGGCCACCAGTTTCTGGTCGCCTTCGGCCAGGTCCGCGGCGTCCTGTTCGCCCCGTTCCTCGCCTTCGTAGCGGGAGAAGATCCTGCGCACCGCGTCCTTGAGATTGTCGCTGCGGACCGTGGCGTTGCCCTCCAGTATCACGTACTGATACGGCCACTCATCGGTAGCGACCGAAATTGCCACCTTCGGGTTGCTCCGCACGTTCCTGGTCTTCACTGCCGCGTCGCCCGAAACCACGGTGACCTTGCCGTCTTCCCACTGGTACCACACTGGTGAGACGTGGGGCGTGCCGTCCTCGCGAATGGAAGCGAAATGGGCAACGTGCGGGCCCGCAAGATAGGCGTCGATCTCTTGTGGAGTCAGTCGCGGCATCGTTACCTCTGATCACGGCCGGAAGACCCGCATGGTTGGATGCATGCGCGGTCCGGGATGCCAGTATCATACCATAATCGGTACTCGACCCACGGTCAGATCGGGGCCTCCGCACATGACCCAACCGTGCCGGTTCCGCATAAGGAGGTCCCGATTCTCTCGCCTCGCAGCGGGGCGCAGCGTGTAGGCAAATCGCGTTGGCCCGCCCTGTGTTACAATCCGGCCGCACAGCGGGGCGCGGGTACACCACCGCGCCCCTGCGTTACTTCCGCCCGCCAAGCAATCCCGATGATGGCCGTGACCGTTCGCTTCCACGCGTCCCAAGCGCAACGACTCCAGAAAACCAGGGGCCGGAACTGATGCGCCGGCCCAGGATCTTTTACGGATGGTGGATCGTCATCGTCAGCCTCGTTGCCGACGGGATGAAACACGGCAGTTTCAATCGGGGATTTACCGTTTTCTACGTCCCCATGGAGAGCGAGATCATTTTCCCAAAGAATGTTCTGGGGTTCAGCCCGCAGTCTCGAACCATGCTGGGACTGGCGGAGGGCCTGGGACGGTTCATGGGCGGCGTGCAGGGTCCGCTCATGGGATATTGCACCGACCGGTTCGGGCCACGCGTGATGCTGGCCTTCGGCGGGCTGATGTCCGGCCTGGGGTTCATCCTGCTGGCGCGCACCACCAACTTCTGGTGGTTCCTGTTTGTGTTCGTAGTGTTCCTGTCCGTGGGGTTCCGGTCGGGCTACAACAACGCCTCCATCGCGGCCGTAAACAATTGGTTCCGGCGGAGGCGGGGGTTGGCGATGTCGGTGGTCAGCATGGGGAACGGGTTAGGCGGAGCTTCCGCCTATCTCGTCGGTTTGTTGATCTTCCTGGTCGGATGGCGGGACGCGTGCACCATCCTGGGAGTGGCGATCCTGGCGGTCGTGATACCGCTGTCCTACTTCCTGCGTCGGTCTCCCGAGGATATGGGTCAACTACCCGATGGCGACCCGCCCGAACTTGCCGAAGCGAACGCACCCGACCGCGGCGGCGTCCCTCGCCGGAGGTCAACCAACGGCGGAGATACCGATTTCACTGCGCGCGAAGCGATGCGCACGCCCTCGTACTGGCTGTTGGTGATGTCGACCGGTTTCCGCAACATCGTTCATGCCGGCGCCTCGTTCCTGATGGCGCCCCTGATCATATGGTTCATGGAAGCCGGGGTCCGGGTAGACCCGTCGTCCGAGCAAGGGCAGAGGCACATCATCATCGCCGCCGCTTTCGTGAGCGCTTTCTCCTTTGCCAACATGGTGTTCAATCCGTGCATGGGGTGGATCGGCGATAAGGTGGACCGGCGCAAACTCAGCGCGCTGTGCATGCTCTCCGGAGCGGCGGCGCTGGGATCTCTGCTCACCCAGAGCGGACACATCTGGCAGGTCATTGTGTTCGTTCTCCTGCTGGCATTCGCGGAAAGCGCAAACCCTTTGAATTGGGCCATCATGGGCGACTTCTTCGGAAGAAGGGCCTACGCGACCCTTCGGGGTTGGCAGCACCTGCCCGACCAGCTGGCATCGATGTGGACCGCCATGTGGATGGGAGCTATTTACGACTATACCGGCAGTTTTTATTGGGCGCTGTTCCCGCTGGTGGTGCTCTACATCTGCGCGGCCATCGGTTACTGGTTTTTGCCGCGGCCTCCGCT
>JAAXHH010000009.1 GCA_012270975.1 Candidatus Latescibacterota bacterium
AAGTACCCGCCGGCGCCGAGCTTCAGCGACTCACGCATTCCCTGAAAGTCGACCAGGGAAAGCAATCCGCCGGCAACCAGGCACAGTGCGTAAAAAACAACGATCTGTCGCATGGTACTTTTCATCCGCGCTTTCATGACGCCCCGATCAGTGAGATTTCCGGCTTGCCGTGATTGGCGAACAGCGCATAGAGGGCCAGCGTGGTTTTCCCGGTCCCGCCCTTCTGCGCGACGATGGCGATTACTTTCATACTATTCTACATGTACAGATGTAAACAGGTATGCGCAAGGGGTTTATGCGGTCCGCTGTTCAACGCTCTGCGGAACTCGATGAGGCATCGCTCGAGGAGATCAGCCGGAAAGCGCTCGCCGGAAACGAGGCGATTTCGGAAGTGACCACCCGATCAGGCCAGGGCGATTTTTCGTTTGACCGCACAGGTCCGGGTTGTTCATAGTGAATTGATCCGCTTAGTCATATTTACCTACTTTGAATAGCAGACGCTGGAACTTCATCCTCATGGGGGAGTATAGTGCAATGAGGAACTCTTTTGGGCGAGTCAGGTTGATGTCTTCTATTCCGCTCGCAGGGGTCATACTCTGTGTAATCGGCCTGCTAACGTCGGTACGGCCGGCCATGGCGCGGGTCGGGCCGATCGCGGCGGCCGAGGTGATGGACCGGGCAACCCCGAAGTCATTTGTCCAGGCGGCGGCAGCGGCTTATGCCGAAGCCATCGACGAGGCCGGATTCGACCAGCACGGTAATGTGACAGAAGCCTTTCGGACTTAGAACGGGACCTGGCGGCTGGCTGAAATCTACCTGTTTATACTGCGGACCAACGGCGTCTTGATCTTCCACGGCGCCAGTCCATCCCTTGAAGGCAGGAACATTATCGATGACCAGGACCTGAACGGGGTCTTTTACACCCGGGAACTCATCGCCGCGGCACAGTCCGGAGGAGGTTACGTCGAGTACTACTTCGACAACCCGGCCGTGGTTGGAGACGAGGAACCGGGCTCGCCGAAGGTGAGCTATGTGGTATCTGTCGTCGCCGACGGAATGGAACTCGTCATCGGCGCGGGGTTCTATTTCGACCTGACCGGCTACTTCCCCGAGATCATGCTGGCTGTAAACCCGGCGACCCTGACGGAGCACGGTGGAGCGCAGACTGTGACCGTGACGGCCACACAAACGAGCGGGGCCATACCGGTCTCGACGGTAATGCCGCTGGCGCTTGGCGGGACGGCAACCGGCGACGACTACAGTGTGGGTGGTGACCTGAGCATCACGGTTCCCGGAGAGGCCACGGAGGGCTCAACGCAACTGGTCATCACCGTCGTAAACGACGAGGTATATGAGTCCGGGGACGAAACGATCGTGGTCACGGCAAGTTACGATGGCCGGGAACTGGATACCGCCGCGTTGACCGTGACCGATTCCTACGAAGCACCGGCCGCGGTCGGCAACCCGCCGGCCGTTACGGTGGCGGCCGGAGCTTCCGAGTCGGTCGACGCGGGCGGCCTCTTTACCGGCCACAGCCCTGGCTTCGCCGCTTCCTCATCGGACAACGGTGTGGTCGAAGCAGTGGTGTCGGCGGCCACGGTGACGGTGACGGGCCTGCGCAAAGGCACCGCCACGGTCACCATCTCGGCGAATAACGCGGCGGGCCGGGCCAGCGTTGAAATGAGCGTAACCGTCACGGCCATGGCGGCGGAGCGGGAGGCCTACGCGCATATGCTGGCGGCCATGAGCCGCAGCATGTATTCCAGCGTATCCTCCACCATAGGCGGCCGGTTCACTCCCGGTGGCGGAAACCGCGGCGTCGCGCTGGGAGGACGCAGGATCGACGGCCTCGCCTCAGGCATTTCCGCGCTGGCGAACCTGACCGGCCATCCTGGCCAGGCCTTGTCGAGACCTCTGGCGTTGGTGCGGGACAGGGCGCAAAGACGGTACGTGTCCAACGATTCCATGCTCTGGGCGAGTTCCTTTTCCTATGCTTTGGAGGATCACACGGCCGGCGGCGGACTTCGCTGATCCGTCTGGGGCGCCGGAGATCTACAGAACTTCCAGGGCGAACCGGACGTGGATTCCAGTTTTGACGGCAACCTTAAGACAGTCAACGTTGGATTTGACGTGGCCACGGGGCGCAACTGGATGATGGGAGTCGCCCTTTCGCGCGCGATGGGCCGGTCCGATTACGACGTAACCGTCGCGAGCGGCAGCCTGGAATCGCGCCTTGCCGCCGTGCTGCCGTACTTGCGCTGGATATGCAGCTCCGGTTTGACGGAGGCGTGGTCGATCGTGGGACTCGGCACCGGTGAGGTCGAACTGGAGGATGCCAGGAGCGATCTTTCCATGCGAATGGCCATGGTGGGCCTGCGTACTCGATTGGCGGGCAGCGGGGGCACAGGCCTTGACGCCATGGGGGACGCCGGGCTACTTTATCTGGCGACCGACGACAGTGAATCGGCCTCGCTGAGTGACCTGGACAGCGACGTACAGCGGGTGCGTATCGGCCTGGAAGGCTCGCGTTCCACGAAACTCGCCGGAGGGACCACCATCATCCCCTATGCCCAGATGGCCGGCCGATACGACGGGGGTACTGGCCAGACGGGCCAGAGCCTGGAGGTGTCGGGAGGCCTGCGCCTGTCCGGCGGCCGGGTGGGCATAAACGCGCAGGGCAGGTTCCTGGCCGTCCATACCGGCGAGGGGTACCGTGAACACGGCGTTTCGCTCGTCGCCTACCTGAGTCCCGGCGCGGGCGGGACGAGCCTCTCCATGTCGGTCGCGCCCCGCATGGGCGCGGGTACGGGCGACTCGGGCATGATGTGGCGCGAAAGACCGCTCGAGGGGGTCTCCGCGGACGGTCGACGCAATGCCCGCGCGCTCAGGGCGGAGGTCGGTTACGGACTCGTGTATCCCACCCTGAGCCTGTCGATGACGCCCTTCGGAGAAATGCATCTCCACGGTGATGACCGGCGGCATATGCGCCTGGGCTCCCGGTTCGGCACGGCAGATGCCATCGCCGGCGGTGCATCTCTTGAGCTTTCCGGCATGCGGACCGACCGGCATGGCACCGCATCCGACCACCGTATCGGCCTTTTGGCCCGTATGCGTTTCTGATACCCATCAGACCATGTAAAGGACTTCGAACAGATGACATTGACAAGCGACGAAGTCGCCCATTTCAGAACTCACGGTTACGTGGCCAGACCGGGGTTCTTCTCAGACCGGGAGACCCGGGCCTTCCAGGCCGAGATCGATCGTCTCATGGAAGACGGTGCGCTGCGAAACGTCGCCACGGAGGGAGACGGGAAGACGACATCCACCACGCAGCGCAATCTGCAACTGTGCCCGATGTACCGGCACAGCGACCTGTTCAGGGCCCTACCGTTCCAGCCCGACGTGGTCGGTGCCATCTCCCGGTTGATAGGAGATCCATATATCCTCCATTTGGATCAGGTTTTCCTCAAGCCGGGTGGCGACGGAATGGGCACCCACTGGCACCAGGACAACGCCTATTTCAAAATCCGTGATCCGCTGAAGGGAACGGCCATGTGGATCGCCGTTCACGACGCCACTGTCGAAAACGGCACCATGCAGGTGATCCCCGGCAGCTACCGGACACCCTACGAGCACAGCCGGGACCCGTACAGCGATCACCACATACGCTGTTATCCCCCGGAGGAGCAGGCGGATACCATCGAACTGAAAGCGGGTGGCGCGCTGTTCTTCTGCTATGGTACCGCGCACTGCACCGGCCACAACCGAACGGACCTGTCCCGCGCCGGCATCGCCTTTCACTTTCTCCGCGCGGACTACGCGCCGAAGCAACTCATTGCGGACGACCGCGACTACCGGCCCTATGTCACCGGCCCACGGGCGACGGGAGGTGTGGCGGAGTATGGCGTTCGTGTGGACGGTACGTGGGAATCCGAAGTGGAGAAGGCGCTGGAACACGGCCACACCGTGGGTTGAACCCACTGCGACCACCCCGGAGCAAGACTCGAGATATCATCCGCCGGCAGATGTACGCGGCCGGAACTGACAACCGATTCAATCCACCAAACAGTCGGTTCACATGATACGCTTACCCGGTTCACATGATACGCTTTTTTGCCGAATGCTCCGATTTTACGGGGGTCTAGCTTTACACCGACACCTGTCGGTAGGTGCGGAGGGTGGGGCGGTGCGCCGGTCGCGCTGAGGCCTGGTGAACCGGCCCGCACGGCGCCCGCCCTGATGACCGTAGTTTGTTGTTGCGCTTACCCGGTTTACATGGGACGCCAGCTCTGTTTTGATGAAACGCCCTAGGTGTATAACACAGACTCCGGACTGTGTATAACACATTCGAGCGAAACGAATAGGATGTCCGGCAAAGCAAAGACGAAAATGGTCGCGCTTCGGCTCACCGATGCCATGGACGGGGAAATCGACCGCGCATGCAAGACGCTGTCGGAATCCGGATCGCACGTATCGAAGGGCGAGTCTATACGTCGGGCGATCGCCGCGTACCTGCGCGATTACGAGACCGGTGGCGCCGGCCCGGTTCGTTACGTTTCCGTGCGCGAGTTGATCGAGCGGGAAGTAACGCCGGCTCCGGACGCCGCGGAAGCCGGAGAAACGGAAGGGGACGTCGTCACATGAAACTGGTCAGAGTAGACTACGAAGATCTAAGCGCGAAGCAGAAAACACGCACGACTTCCACAAACTATCGGCGTTGCTCGCTGATTACGGCTTCGACAGTGTCAGATTGACCGACAACTGGCAGTGCGCGGATTTCTTCGCCGTCCACAAAGACGACGGCCGTATCCTGAAGGTGCGTCACATGAGGCGGACGATGATCGAGCGGAGGCATATAGGGAAGGACCTGCACGTGTGCTTTCCGATCGAGGGCGTCTGGCATCTGGTTTCTCATGATGAACTGATACGTATCGTCGAAGAAACACACCCGAGTACCCTTGAAACGCATTCATGGACGAAACTGGGGGTTTATGAATGGCCCACAGCGCCGCTGTGGGCCCGCGAGAAACTCAAAGCATACGCGCTCGATTCATGACGGGACGATTTCGTCCGGGTGTCTTGATTTTCACTTGAGGGAGGATGTATGTCATTCACTAAAACAGAGAAGTATATCGTCCGTACAACTGGATGCTAATTTGCCTATTATAACGAATGGAATGAATGTAACGCTTTGTGTAACATGGGACCCACGGCCGGGGATCGACGGCGGGGGAACGCAACGTATGGGGCTCAGCGTGTGTGCACTTTTCGACCTGGAACGTTTGCAGTTTAAAACAGTACCACCACCACGAACGGGAGGGAAATTGCAATGAGATTCCACACGCTGACGCGCTGTCTTGTCGCCGCACTCTTCATAATTGCCGCCGGCTGCGAGGGTAAAGTCGGTCCTACTGGACCGCCCGGGGCCCGGGGTGCGGCCGGACCACAGGGTCCCCAGGGCGAGAAGGGGGACCAGGGTAGCCGGGGACCTGCCGGCGCTACTGGTTCCCAAGGTCCCCAGGGCGAATATGGTAAAGCGCTGAACTGGGCAGACGTGATCGAGGACGCCCACTTGTACGACGCCGTCTACGTGGTGGGCCTCGAGATCGACGGCGAGATCCGCCTTGAGGGCACGGCCTTTGCGGCGCACTACCGGAACGCCCTGTGGACAAACGGCCATGTAATCCAGGGGGTCTTAGAAGCTCGAGGCAGAACCGTCCGGCCTTTTGTAACCAGGACCGGGACGCGGATAGGCGGGAGGGGTACGTATTACTGGACGCGGGCGTTTGTCCATCCGCAATACGACGAATCACTTTCGACATTCGCAAGCCCCGACGTAGCCGTGATCGTTCTAAACGACCGATTGCCAACCGAGATCCCCGCCATCCTTCCCCGCGAAATGGGCGACAAGCTGCGTATCGGCCAGCCCCTGGGGACCCTGGGCTTTCCAGGGGGTCTATTCAATCTGGACCGGGCTTATATCCCCCTGGCCACGTTCAAGGACGGCACGCTCTCCGCGTTGCGGCCGTTCTACGACGGTCTGCCTGGGGGCCCTTTCCTGGGACGGATACTGCACTACAACCACCACCTTGAACCCGGCACGAGCGGCAGCCCGGTCTTTGACCATTACGGCTACATCGTAGCTGTAAACCACGCAGGCGAGTTGACGTCTGTTTATGACGACGAGGGGGACCTGGTGGGCTATATCGAGACATCGCCTCACGACTACGGGATCCACGCGGAGGCCATGTGGGAGCTGATAGACCATATAAGCGCGGACACGGCCGGCGCTGTGCGTCGTGTTTTGCACGATGGACCATACCAGGCGTTTCCGGATAACTGGAACGGCGAGACGATCCAGCCTTAAACGGAGGTGAACCCATGACACGGAGAACCCGCGCCCACGTGGACAGCCGCAACGGATACGCCACCGCCCCGACGCCCCGACGTGGACGGACCGAAGGCCCGCCAAGAAACAGACACAACAAGGGACACCGCGGCGGACAAGACCGTGCTTGACTTTGGAACCGATCCCCGCCAGCGACTGGGCGGCCTGCCATGAGCGGCCGGCCTGGGACCCGCATTGCAAAACCGAGCCGGGGGGTACAACGTCGGGGGGTCCGGATTCAACGCTTATGGTGGCGATCCGTGACCTACACAACCGGGGAAATCGCAGCCCGAAACCCCCGTAAAATGGGGATTTTGCCCCTTCCCGAAACCCGAAATACGAAAGAGGTAGGGGAGGGCCGACGGCGCTTAGGCCTGACGGCCCGCGCCGCGTCCCATGAGACGAGGAGAATGACCCGATGCCCCGTACACGTTTCGCTGTCGCATACCTGCGCGATCTGCGCCGCCAGTGGAGACAACGCGCGAGCGTGTAGGACATTCTCGATATACAGCCTGACACTGAGAGGACAGATAGTGGGGGCTTTCCGCGCTAGCTGCTCTTGCCCTCTATCGTACCGGGATTGTCGAGCACGACGACGATAGACTAAAAACCCTTCGAGATAACATCCTCGTTGTTACTAACCGGCCGCGCCTGAGCGAAGAGGAGTTCGATCTTATCACAAAGGGGATTGATGACGTTTTTCAAAACATTTCCATGACGCTGAAGGCTTCCGAAAACGAACAGTAGAAACCGCCTCGGCCGCGGCCAGTTGCAGCTGCAATCCAGGCGAGCGGCAAGTGATTGAAAAACCGGTGTTGCGTAAACTGGCGAAAATTGGCCGGAGATCTTCCCCCGCCGCGATCAGGTAATTGGTTATGTAAACTAACACCCGGGGTCCGGGTAAGGTCCAGACGCCACACCCGCATTATACTTGTATACAACAGGAGGGTCCACTCCCATGAAAACAATCTCCATCGTCGCCCAGAAGGGCGGAACCGGCAAGACCACGCTGGCCCTGGCGGTAGCGGCCGAGCGATCCGGACAGGCATCCGCCGTCGTGGATCTCGACCCGCAGGCCAGCGCGACCACCTGGGCAGATCGCAGGGCGGCCGATACGCCGGTCGTGGTTTCCGCCCAGGCTTCGCACCTCGGCCACGTCCTCGATGCCGCAAAGGGCAAAGCCGACCTGGTCGTGGTCGATACGCCGCCCCGAGCTGAGCAGGCGGCGATCGCGGCCGCGAAACTGGCCGACCTGGTGGTGATCCCCTGCAGGCCTGCGATTCTGGATCTCGATACCATCCGGACCACAGTCGACCTGGTCAGGTACGCCGGCGATAAGCCAATCATGGTTGTGTTGAACGCGGTGCCTGCACGTGGACAGAAAGCCGAGCAGGCCGCCGACGTGCTTGGGTCGATGGGCCTTGACGTATGCCCCACGGCCTTCGAAAGCCGTGTCGCTTTCGATCACTGGAGTTGACCCGGTTTAATGGAC
>JAAXHH010000060.1 GCA_012270975.1 Candidatus Latescibacterota bacterium
TCTCCTCCGTAGCGGGCGAAAAGAAAGTCAACGAAGTTTTTGAGCCTTTTCGCTTTCAGGTTGTGATACCCGCAGGGGCGGATCAGGACGGCGAGCCGCTCATGGGATACCGACCTGAGTTTCTCCGCCGAGAGCATGGAATTTTTCCTGAGGGCCGCTATGGCTTTTTCCACGTTTCTCCAGGAGGTGTTCTGCGTGAGTATGGCTCCCGCGGCGCACTCGAGTCTTGTCTGGGCGGGCCACCAGTTCTGCGGACCGTATCTTTCGTAAAGAGCGGAGTAAAAATTCCGTATTCTTCCGGAGTCGCTTGTATCGGTCAACGTGTCGCGCCCCCGCCGCTGTTGCGGTTAACGTGGGAGACAATTATGAAAAAGACGGCCGTAAGCGCGTATCCCGCGGCCCATCTGGCTCCCGTGGCGAAGCCGAGAGAATACAGATTTCCCTCAACCGAAATCTCCCCGGCGTGTATAAAGCCGAAAAACGCCATCACTGCTCCCGCACCCATCCACGCCGCGGCCTGGGCAAGCCTGCGTTCCACAAGGCAGACGGCCGTCGCCGCCCAGACCACTGACGAGAGCATGAACCCTTGGGAGAGCGCTACCAGTCCGGGGAGCTGAAGCCCGGAGGAGACAAACACGTTCAGGTTCTCAAACGCGCGGTGGGCCACCGAACCGTCCGACATCGCCGCTCCCACGGCTCCGACGGTCTGGGAAACCACCACCGTTCCCCACGCCGCGAGCGCGGGTATGAGTCCCAGGGCCACGGCGGGGGCGTGGGAGCGGGGAGTGGTCTGAAACGCCTGGGACGTCATCGCAAGACCTATCCATATAAGTATTACTCCGGCGGCCTCCATCGGCACCATGGCCACGACGAGAGAACTCAGGCCGACAAGCGACACCGCGGCGTAGAAAGCTCCGTTTATCACCGAGTAGCCTCCTCTCGCTCCCATTTCTTTCCATCCAGGATGCCCTATGTATATGGTCGTGGGGAAACACGATCCGAAAAGGGACGCGGCTATCGATCCCGCTCCGTTAACCGCGAGACACGATCCCGTGGGATAGGGATCTCCCGCGGCCTCGGCGGACTCTATGTTCTGAAGGGATCCGAGAATGTTGTAAAGTCCCATTGGAAGTACGACGGGAATCAGCACCGAACGCACCAGGGGATCCGAAAGCCCCGCCACAAGGTCTCCCACGACGGGAACGGGCAGGTAAAAGCCCACGTCGCCGAGCGCT
>JAAXHH010000158.1 GCA_012270975.1 Candidatus Latescibacterota bacterium
CGGAGCGTTGCCACGGCACTTGAGGTCTTCATCCCTGGGTATTTCGCCACGACGCCTTCGGCGAGCCGTGAAGCTGTCGGGAGAGGGAGGCACTGTGTGACCGACTTGGAGGAGCAGTTGACGGAGCCCATCCAGCGGGCCACCGCGTCGCTTGATCCCCAGCCCCTTGGGCACCAGAATTAAAGTGTGGATCGTGGTTCTTCCGCTTGGACGAGGAGCACGGAATGCCCGGAAGGAGGGCCTCCCCCACCGATCTCGGTATGGTTGAAGCGCGGCGGGCTCGTGATCCCACGGGCGGGCGGGTGCATGGGCAGACGGGTGGCGGCTCCGGGGGAGGTTCCGTACCGCGGAGGATGGATTGATCCCGCAATCGAGCAATGCCCACGCGCCCCGACCGATTCCCCGAACCTTTCGGACCGCGAGGCACCGCAGCGTGTCCCTCTTCCTGGGGGACGCGCTGGAGATGTACGAGCATTGGCCCGGTCCGGTCGTCATCGTGTCCGATGGAGCATACGGCGTGTCGGGCTTCCCTGGCGATACACCCACCTCTGATGGCCTGATCGATTGGTACCGACCCCATGTGCGTGCCTGGTCGGCGGCCGCGACGGGCGAAACCACGCTCTGGTTCTGGAACACGGAAATCGGGTGGGCGACCGTCCATCCGCTGCTCGTGGAGTTCGGTTGGGAGTACGTCGGCTGCAACGTCTGGGACAAAGGGATCGCGCACATATCGGGCAACACGAATTCGAAGACATTGCGCCGATTCCCGGTAACCACCGAGGTATGCGTCCAATACGTGCGACCGCCACGATTCGTTATCTCGGGTCGCGAAGTTGAGATGAAGGAATGGTTGCGTTGGGAGTGGACGCGGGCCGGCTTTCCACTGAACCGGTCCAACGAGGTCTGCGGAGTCAGAAACGCCGCAACCCGAAAATATCTCACCCAGGACCACGTCTGGTACTTTCCACCGCCTGAAGCCTTTCAGCGGCTCGCGGACTATGCCAATACGCATGGCCATGTGGATGGGCGGCCCTACTTCTCCCTGGATGGCGAAGCTCCTCTCACAGCGTGCGAGTGGGCGCGTATGCGGTCGAAATTCGACTTGGAGCTCGGCGTCACCAACGTGTGGAGCGAGCCCGCCATGCGCGGCAAGGAGAGGGTTCGACGCACGGATGGCTCAGGGAAGTTCATCCATGCCAATCAGAAGCCCGCGCGACTGATTCGCCGGATCATCGAGGCGGCTTCCAGCCCCGGAGACGTGGTGTGGGAGCCTTTCGGCGGCCTATGTACAGCTGCCGTCGTCTCGGCGGATCTGGGCCGACGTTGTTTTTCCGCCGAACTACTACCGGAGTATTTCTCCGCCGCCGCCCATCGGCTCAAGAACGCCGACCAACTGCATCTAATTTAAGGATATGGCTTCCGACGCCCGCGTCCCGGTTCGACGATCACCAGACCCAGATTGGGAGCACCGTCGGCTGTTTGAGCGGGTTCGCGAAGCAATCTTTGCCGTGCCGGGCAACTTTCGGTCGAATGTGGTCATTCGGGGCGTTCAAGCGACCGACCTCTTCAATCTGAACGCGCTCTTGGGGGCGGCGATTGAAGAAGGTGTGGTGGATACGCTCAACTCGCTACGGCAGCTCTGGGATGTCCGCGAACGCTATGCGATGTACTCCTTCGTGCGCCAGCCCCAAACCTTTCCGGATGTGCGACTTCAGAACTCCGCGGATCCGTCCGATATCATTCTCGGCATCGAGCTTAAGGGCTGGTATCTGCTCGCCAAGGAAAAGGAACCGAGCTTCCGCTTCCTCGCGACGCCAGCGGCTTGCGCTCGCCCTGATCTCTTCGTCGTCTACCCGTGGCACCTATCCGAAGTAATCTCCGGAGTTCCCCAACTGACTGTGCCCTACGTCGAGTTGGCCCGCTACGTGGCCGAGTACAGGAATCGTCACTGGGAATTCGTGATGAGTCACAGGAAGTCGGCGAAGGTCATCCTGTCCACATCGGATCAGCCCTACCCCCACCAAGACAGACGAGATCTCCGACAAGGCAGAGCATGACGCTGGACGGAACTTCGGTCGGATCGCCCGAACCGGGATCATGGACGACTTCGCTGATCGGTCGGGGAACCGACCCCTGTCAGGCATCCCGGCCCGCCACTGGCGGAGTTTTCTGAAGATCTTCACCGAGACCGCGACCGAGGCACGCATCGAGACGGCGTTGGCCAGATTCGCGGACCAAGTCGCGAAAGCCGCCATTCAGCGGGACGACCTTGATAACGTACGAGAGGTCGTCGATCGGTTGGTGGAAACGCTGTGGCCTCGGCCAAGCGCGCCATGAATGATGGCACGGATGCGGGATACGAAGGGCGAAGGCTAACCGAGAAACCGCAACACTTTCTCCGTGACCAGGTCGATGTCCGCGCTCTCGCATTCCCAGATCACGAGGACACGCCAGCCGTCGTGCTCCAGTTGCTCGCGGTTGCGCCGGTCGCGGGCGACGTTTCCGTCCAGCTTCGCCTTCCAGAACTCGCGGCGTTCGGGGGATCGGGGGACGCGGTGCCTGGGGCAGCCCGGGTGACAGTGCCAGAAGCATCCGTGCACGAAAATGACCTTGCGGGCGGGCCGGAACACCATGTCCGGTTTACCGGGGAGGTCCCGGACGTGGAGACGGTACCTGAAGCCGAGCCCGTGGACCAGGCGGCGAACGCGCAATTCGGGCTTGGTGTCCTTGCCGCGAATGCGGCTCATGAGCTTGCTGCGCGCTTCTTGGGAGAGCGTGTCCAAGCTGCCGTGCGTGTCCATGACGACCGTAGGTGCCGAGAGTTCCGGCCATCATGCTACGCCGGGATTGCACTGCGGGCAATCGCGTTGGTTGGGATCAGATGGGGTACGCGGCATGCTCGCGAGGCGACAGCGCCCGACGCGCCTTATCGGCTGGCCGCTACTCCCGGTGTCTGGACGGCAACGCAGCTGTGGAGATGCGGCACGGACGGCTGTTGCCGGGGAATCTGCGGCTAGCGTCTAGTCCTTCTTCTCCATCCAGCGCATAAGCGGGATCACTTTCCCCTCGGCGCTGGACTGGACGAGGATGCCGAGACGGCGCAGGCGGGTCTCCTCCTTCTTCGCGCCCACGACCCAGCGCGCAACCTGTTTGCGGTACGACGCGCGCGTGTTGCGGAAGTAGTCCCAGGCTGCCGGGTTGGCCCTGATCCGGCTCTCGTACTTCGGAGGCAGCGTCGTGACATCCGGCTCGTACGCCGCGCGATCCTTGCTCTTGTCGCGCCGTTCGTACGCGGCCAGCCCCGGTTCGGCCACGACTCCCCGCGCGAGCAGCCGCTTCATGCGGCCCAGGTTGCGCGCGCTCCACTGGCTGCGGCGTCTTCGTGGCGTGAAGCGGATCTTGTAGGCCTTGTCGTCGA
>JAAXHH010000056.1 GCA_012270975.1 Candidatus Latescibacterota bacterium
GTCAATCGATTGCGTCTCGGTCATGTCGAAGCATCCCCTCCTGAGGTCCCGTCCTGGACGTTTGCCGGTAGGCGTTACGCTTGGCAACGCTGTTGTTATAGACGCGGCACCGTTGGGTGTCAACAACGCCGGGCGTGTCAAAGGCCGCAATATGTGTAGACATTCCCGCATGGATGGGCTATAGAAAATGCGTGTGTTTGACCTGAATTCGGGCGCCGATCCGTCCACCGGAACGGTGGTCGGCAGGCTGCCGTGCTGGACGCCAGAGGAGGCAAAACCGTGGAAGAGCGAACGCTACTGACGGCACTGGGGAACATCGTGGATTCTCTCGGGACGTTGTCGCTCGTCGCGACAGCGCCGGACGATCCCTTGTCGCTGCCGGAGCCTCCAGGCCCGGAGCAGACCGCGGCGTACGAGGCGCACGTCAGCGCCATCAAGGCGCAGGTGGATGCGAACTACCACAACCTTCTGGCCATGTCGGTGCGTGACTACCAGGCGGGCTACGCCGACCGCGCGGGACTGTACCTGCTGGAGTTTCTCGGCAAGCTCAAGGAAGAACCCGACTATGACCGGAATTTCTCCGCCGCCGGCCAGAACACCCTGGCCACGTATGTCGCCGACCTGCGGGAGCTTTAAGGGCGTTGACCAATACTGAACAAGACAACACTTGACAAACTTGCCACCAACCATCACGTTGCGGCCATGATCAAGAGCATCAAGCACAGGGCGCTCCGCAACTACTGGGCACGAGGTCAGGCCAAAGGATTGAACGCCGAATGGATACGAAAGCTACGCCGTATTCTCGCGGCGCTCGGCGCCGCTGAAAGACCGGAGCAGATGAACTACCCAGGGTCCTATTTTCATCCCTTGAAAGGAGACCGGAGCGGACGTTACGCCGTTCGCCTCACGGCCAATGTTCGGGTTACCTTTGGGTGGGACTGTGACGGCGCCGTTGACGTAGACATTGAGGACTACCACTGATGATCGATAGACACCCCTCCGTGGATCCGGTGCACCCCGGAGAAATCCTGCGCGAGGACGTCCTCCCCGCGCTATCCATGAGTGAGGCAGCCGTGGCCGATGCCCTGAAGATAGCCCGGCAGACGTTTTGCGACATTCTGGACGAGAAGCAGCCCGTCACCGCCGAGATAGCCGTTCGCTTCGGCAAACTGTTCGGCAACGGTCCCGGTTTCTGGGTCAATCTGCAACGTGCGTACGATTTGGCGATTGCGCAGCGGTCTGTAGACGTGTCCGGGATACCGACCCTTGAAGTGTATCCGGGATAGACACCCCTGGACGCATACGGATGTCCCGTAGCCTGGGAGATGCGATCATGCTTTCCAAATCCGCCGCACGGGCGTTCTTTCTGATCGGCACCATCGGGTTTTCGGTCATTTTCCTGGCGCTGACGCTCGACACTATCCGGCGCGTGCCGGAGCAGACCAA
>JAAXHH010000144.1 GCA_012270975.1 Candidatus Latescibacterota bacterium
TGGCGAGGCCGCAACAGGATGTGGTCACCGGTGGATTGGAACTTGGACAGTTCGCCCTTCGCCGCACCACGCGCGGGCCCGGTTCTTCCGCACCCGCCTTCGACCAGGCGGCCGATCCCGTTCGCCGCGACTGGGAGCGGCATGGCGAGATCATGGCGGAGAGCGAAGCGCTCATTCGACGCCTAGGGACTCCGGGCCCGATACCGCCGACCATGCTTGCGCGGTCCACGACAGCGGCGGCGGCCGACACGTTCGCCTTCTACGCGGGAGGAAGCTCCTGCACCGATCGAAGCATCGTGCGCGCCGTGGTGCGGTACGTGGGAGACCACGCGATCTGGCTCGACGACGTCGAGAACCCGAGCGCTTCCTTCACCGAACAGGAGTTTGCGGAACTGGATGGGTTTTACGCCTCCGACATTCGGCCAGTACATGACGGGTACTTCGGCCAGCTCACGGATATCGACGACCTCGGCAGAATCGTGATCCTGATGACCAAGGAGGTAAACCGCGAGGACGACGTTGACGCAGGATCTTTCACGGGGGGTTGGGTCTGGGCTGGGGACCTGTTCCCCGAGTCTCAGTGCATGACGAGCAACCAAGGAGAGATCTTCTACGGCCGGGTGCCCGACCCCGATGGCGTGTTCGGTGACCAGTGGACAAAGCAGCGGACTCTCGATTACTACCCCTCCCTTATGGCGCACGAGATTACGCACCTGATCCAATTCGGCTACTCGGCGCACGGGTCGGCACGGTACAACTCCTGGGAGCTGGAAGGAGGCGCAACGTTGGCCGAGCAACTGGTCGCCTACCGGCTCTTCGGGCACGGTTCAGGACAAGACTTGGGATGGAATGCCTACAACACCTCGGACGAGAGCCGGTCCTGGTACTGGGATTGGATCGGAGACATAGCTCGCTTCCTTGGGTGGGATTCCGATGGCGATGGCACGGGCCGGGTCCGGTACGCGCCCGAACAATGCACGTGGATCGGACAGCCCGACGAGGGCAACACAGGACCCTGCAAGGCACCGTTCAGGGCGGTCTACGGCGTTCCCTCGATGGTCTACCGGTACGCCATGGATCGGTGGGGCGACGAATACCCCGGGGGTGAGACGGCCATGATGACGCGATTCACGCAGTCGGCTCACGAAGGCTTCGCGTCCCTGGAGGATATAAGCGCTTGGCGGATTGAGCAGATTCTGGCCGACTTCTATATGACGCTTTGGGGAGATCTCAACGGGTACAATATGTACGGCATGGCTTCTTGGAATCTCCACGATGGAGTTGCCCCGCTAATACGGAC
>JAAXHH010000075.1:0-797 GCA_012270975.1 Candidatus Latescibacterota bacterium
TCCAGCGGAAAGCGCGAATCGCCCAGACGCGGAAGGAAAACCGCGCGAAACTCCAAGCCCTTGCCCCGGTCGAAGGTTCCGACGCGGACACCCTCGCCAAGTTCGCCGTCTGTCAGATCCTTCAGACTCGCGCAAGGAATCCCTTGGCGACTGAACATATCGACCAGCATATCCGCATCGCTGTTGTGCAGGACCAGGACCCCGATCTCGTCGTGCTTGAAGTCCTCCTCTTCGACCAGCTTCGTGATGCGTTCCAGGATCAGCGCCGATTCCCCACTCCCCGGATCCCCAGGTTGCCTCGGTTGAACCACGGCCAGAATGGGGCGGTCACCCTTGGGGCGCTCGAATCTGTCGGGATCAAGCGTTCCCTCGTCTTGCGGCCTCTGGATCGTGTCCACCTCGCCTCGAACCGCCCGGGCCGCGTTGAAGACCCTGCTCGCGTTCCGGTAGTTGACCCGAAGGATGTCGGAGTTCGCATTGGTGAACTTCAAACCGGCCCACATGGGCTTCCATCCGCCGGGGTAGATGCGCTGGGCCGCGTCGTCCAGGATCATCAAGCCGTCTTTCCGCAATCCGGCTCCCGGCTTGCCGCCGATCAGCGCCCAGACGAATTCGACCCCCACCTGCGTCATGTCCTGGGCTTCGTCCACGATTGCGGCCCGGTACGGGGGGCTCGACAGCTCGCGAGCCCGGTCGCGCGCTTCCAGGAGCCTATCGGGAAAGTCAACCGTATCGAGCGCTTTCATCTCGCGGTCCCACTCCACGCGGAGATTCCATGAAATCTCGCGTTCGCGGCG
>JAAXHH010000075.1:879-1244 GCA_012270975.1 Candidatus Latescibacterota bacterium
GCCGCCTCGAAGGCCTCGTCGACTGCCTTGGAGTCGAGGGGGCGTGGGGCGAAATGGTAGGCAAGCTTGTCGACATTGATGAAGTCCACGTTGCAAGGCGTATCGGGAATCCGACCGAAACGCGACTCCATGTGATTGCAGAGCGACCGACTGAAGGTCGTGACCAGGATTCGCTCCTTGGGGTAGCGACGCCCAAGGACGAGCGCCCGGTGCAGCGCCACAACCGTCTTGCCGGTGCCGGCCGCCCCGCGGATTCTGCCCACGCCCGATCCCGACTCATAGTGACGATTCACAAGACCCCACTGCTGCTTGGGCAAGTAGAGGGTCCACTCCTCGAAGTCCAAGGGGGGAAGCGCCGCGTCGCT
>JAAXHH010000015.1 GCA_012270975.1 Candidatus Latescibacterota bacterium
TCGCCCTTGTCGGGATAGAAGTTGGTCTGCAAGACGAAGGTGCTGTAGTGCATCCAGGCGCCATAGCCGGTGATGTCCACCGGGTTCTCGGGGTTGGACGTGGACTTGTAGAAAACTTGGCCCAGCCGGATGCCCTTGTGCTCCATCACCGGTCGGTATTCCAGATCGAAGAAGTGGCCCTCCAGATCCGATTCCCCGCTTGTGCCGTACCTGCAAACTTCTCCGGAACACTCAGCCCCGCGGATTTGGCCGGGAAACTCTTTCAGAGCGGAATAGAGGCCGCCGTATATCTGGGTGTCGGCGTTCGTGACGATCTTCTCGTCGAGCCCGGAAAGCTCGTCCGAGGTCATTTCATAGGCCACGCTTCCGGGAACGTTCTCTCGCGCCGTGTCGGCGTTCAGCAACCAGTTCGGCGGGGCGGGTTCGGCCTCCATCTCCGCCATGTTCTCCTGGTTCCCGGCGCACCCGGAAAGGGCGAGGGCGACGAATATTGCGAACAGCATGGTCGTGGTGCGCATGATCTGTCTCCATGTGTTTGAATCGACCCGAAGATTGCTCCTCCCGCAGCCCGAGGGTGCCTGCGCTGCCGCGACGCTCCGTCGTCCCGCAGCGCATCGCAAGGAGAGACACTTGCCGGGCAAGGGTACTTCCATGGGATGTCGGTCGCTTTCCTTCCAGCCCCCATTCCGGCCCATTCCAGGACGGTGCCGAAGTCGCCGTGCAGCGTGGCGTGCATCTCGCTGCGCTTGTTGCCCGGCTTGAGCACGATGCGCTCGATCGACCCCCGGATGGCGTCCGCCGCCTCGTCGTGTCGCGAGGGTCGGCGAGGGCCCCGGCAAGGCGCTCGACCGTGCGGCGGTGCATGTCCGCCAAGCCGGCCGGCTATGATGCCGAGTCGATTTCCCTGGCCAGGCGTTCAAGGGCGGCCTTCACGGCGGGCCTCTTGTCGATCTCATCGATCCAGCGGTCCACATTGGGGAGCAGTGGCAGCCGATCCGCCGCATGGTTGCTTTCGTTTCTGAGATACATGAGGCCGCCCTTCGCCCAGGGGAACGACATCATGTCGGCTATGCTGTAGTTGTCGCCGGCCAGGTACGCCGTTTCGCCAAG
>JAAXHH010000157.1 GCA_012270975.1 Candidatus Latescibacterota bacterium
CTTGAGCATTGAGGGATTCCACAAGAACCCTGGTATCCGGGTGCAGTCTCCCACGATTTGGCTTGAAGGCCGCCAACTCTTCCATGGTCATCGTCCATCCCGATCGACGGAGCTTTGAGTAGTGAGACATGCACAGCTTTTTCAATATCGTCTTTGATTCACATCCAGGGACGGCGCACCTGCTCACTACTGCTCACCCTCACCCATCCCTCGAGGAGGGTTGGGGTCATTCAATCGGTTCCGTACGATCGGCGGAAAAAAGAAGGTCTGAGATGGGAGGCGGTCAGGCAACTGACCGCCTCCCCCCATCACACAAAGAGGGATAGTCTGCATTCACTCCGTTGTGGCAATCACTGTACGGGCACAACGGGGAGAGTGGTGAAGATCCGGTTGTTGAAGTCCATCTCCAGGGCCACGCCGGTGAACATGACCCCCGACGGCGCGGTGCAGTGGACCGAGCCGTCGAAGTCGTCCGTGTTGGCGTTCGGGAAGAGCTCGTTGATGAACTGGGAGTTCTGGCCGTTGCCGGCCAGGCTGATCGACACCTCACCCATCCTTTGGCCGTCGGCCATCAACCGGCAGGTTACCGTCGCCATGTCCGCCATGAGGTTGCGGATCGCCGCACCGGTGTTGATGCCGTCCGCCATGCGGCGGGCCGGGAAAATGGCAGCGTTGACGGTCTCGCTCGCACCCACACCGGCCACGCCGATGGTGGGAATGTCGAAGCGGAGGACTCCGCCGATAGGTCCGTCGGAGACGACCCTCACCGATCCGACCATGCCGTCGCCCATGCCACTGGTCGAGATCGTCATTTCGCCCATGGGCGCGATCTCTTTCGTGACCATCAGGGCTCCGTCGTTGCCGACATCAACACCATCCATCATCGCATCCACGACCATTGAGGCATCGATCATGTCGCCCATCTGGTTGTAGAAGTAGATGGCCGGGGACACCGCGGAGGTGGCCACGTTAATGAAGACCAGGTCGGAACTCGTCGCCGTTCCCCCGAAATCGCCGTTGGCGAAGTGCGCGAAGTTCAGCATTGATTCGCCGCTATCGGAGCCGGTGTTCAGCGGCACCACCGGGAGGGTGGTGAAGATGCCGTTGGCGGCATCCAGTTCCAAGGCGACTCCGACGAACATCCCGCCGTCGGCAGCCGTGCAGCGCACCGATCCCACGAAGTCGGTTGTATTCGAACCCGGGAACATCTCATCGATGAACTGGGAGTTATGGCCGTCTCCGTCCAGCTCGACCATGACCGTATCCATCACTTCGCCGCCCTGCATCAACATGCAGGTCACCGTCATGTCCTCGGAGTTGAGGTTGCGGATCGCCGCACCGGTGTTGATGCCGTCCGCCATGCGGCGGGCCGGAAAGATGGCGTCGCTGACCGGCTCGCTGGCTCCCACTCCGGCCACTCCAACGGCCGGGATGTCGAAGCGCAGCACGCCTCCCAGGCGGCCCGTGCCGAACACCCGCACCGATCCGACCACCAGGGCACCTTCGCCGTTGGTCGAAATCGTCATTTCGCCTCGGCCTGTGACCCCCATGGAAACGGTCAAAGAGCCATCGGAGGCCATCTCCAGGCCACTCGTCAGATCGACAACCGAATCAGCCTCGATCATCTCACCTATCTGGTTGTAGAAGTAGATGGCCGGGGTCACTGTGGAGGTCTCCACGTTCACCAACACAATGTCGGAGGTGATGGTCACGCCACCCGCTGTTCCGTTGGCAAAGTGGGCGAAGTCGATGCCCTCCATGGGCGTCGCCTCGACCGAGGCTGCGGCACCAGAACCGATGCTGTTCACCGCTCTCACCTCGATTTCATGGCCGATCCCGTTGGTCAGGCCCGTCATGGTGTAACTGGTGGCATTCGCGCCGCCTTCCACTGTCATCCAGTTGCTCCACTGTCCACCGTTCATGCGGTAACGCACCTGGTAGCCGGTAATCGCGGAGCCGCCGCTATCGGACGGCATACCCCACATCACCGTGATGGTCTCGCTTTCGGACCTCACGGTGAGTCCCGTCGGCGCACTCGGTGCCCTGCCCGGTGTAGCCGTGGCTTCGGAAGCCTCGCCTTCGCCGATGCTGTTCACTGCCCGCACCTGGAATCCATACAGCGTGCCGTTGGTAAGATCGTCAACGGTAGCGCTTCTCGCGTTGCCGGCACCGTCGGCCGTCATCCACTCGCTCCAAGTCTGGCCTTCCGCAGCGTAGCGGTACTCGTAACGGAGAATCTGCGAGCCGCCGTCATCAGGCGCGCTCCAGTTCAGCGTCACGCTCTCGTCACCGGCATTTGCGGTCAACCCCGCGGGCACACCCGGCGCCGATTCGGCCAACGTGGCGCTGGCCGTGGCCGCCTGACCCGCAGCGACGGCGTTCGCCGCCCGCACCTGGAATTCGTAGGACTTTCCGTTCTCCAAATTTCCAACTGTGGTGCTGGTCGCTGTTCCGCCGCCAGAAACGGTCGCCCAGGCACCGTAGCTTCCGCCGGTCTCCTGGTAGCGGACCTGGTAGCGGAGGATCGCCGACCCTCCGTTATCGGCCGGCGCGCTCCAAGTCAAGGTCACGCTCTGGTCGCCGGCTTCCGCCGTCAATCCCCTGGGTGCGCTGGGGGCGCCTTCCACCGGAACGGTCAGAGTCACGCTCGGACCTTCGAGGCCCGAGTAGTCGCCGCCCGTCACCGTATGCGTCAGCGTGAAGGACTGTTCCTCGTCTGTTCCGGCGTCCGCCGCCACGTTCACCGTCACAGTCTGATCGGTGTTCCAGTTGTCCGGCGTGAAGACCAGCGACGATCCGATCGACGGCCCGGTGGCCGTCACGCCGTCGGACGGGCTATTCACCTCCACCGTCACGGCGGCCAGCGGCTCCGAAGTCAGACCGACTCTGTAGGCCCCACTGGATCCCGCAGCAATGGTCAATGAGGTGGGGCTCACCGTCACGCCTCGCGTATCGTTCTCCTTGAGCGTCACCGTCACGGGCGAGATCGGCACCGCCTCGTACTCATCCGCACCGGAAGCCGTGTGGGTCAGCGTGACGGCGGCATCCTGAACGGCGTCGTCGTCTTCCGCCAGGGATACCGTCACCGTTTGCTCACGGTCCCAATTTCCGGTGGAGAAACTCAGGCTCGTCCGGCTCACCCGGACATCATCGGACGCGCCGGATACTGTCACGTTTACGGTCGCCGTCGGCTCCGAGGTCAACACCACAGTGTAGGAGCCGCTGTCCCCTTCCGTGATTTCCAGCGACGTCGGGTTGATGGCGACACCCGGGTCAGTACTGCTCTTGATCGTCAAGGCTACGTCCCTGGCGGTGTAGTTGCCGCCGGCGGTGTGCATCAGCTTCGTGGTCGTGACCTCTGCATTCGAGGCCGCATGCACGATTATCGTCCGGGGTGAGGACCAGTTATCGGGGGTGAATGTCAGGGGCTGCGGGCTTACGGTCACGCCATCGGGGGCACCGGCGATATTCATTTTCACGTCTGCCGCCGGCCTGGAACCGAGCGCAACCGTATAGGTGCGGCGCGTCCCTTGGGCCATCTGCAGCGACGGGGTGCTCACGATAATTTCCGCCGTGTCGTTATCCGTGATTGTCACCGACACGCCCGATGGATCTTCGTTGTCGTAGCCGCCGCCACTCACTGTGTGCGTCAGCGTGACGGCGCCGCCCGTGGCGTTATCGTCTTCAGCGGCCCTCACCGTCACCGTCTGCGGAATCTTCCAGTTGCCCCGCGTGAACGTCAGGGACGTGGGATTCACCTCCAAAGACTCCGTCTTCGCGTCCGCCAAGCCACCCAGTGTTATCGTCACCGTGCCCGTGGGTTCCGTCCCCAGAACGACCGTATACCTTGCCGACGCTCCTCCCTCGGCCACGGTAAGTGCCGTCGGAGTCACGATCACATCCTTCTTGTGGGCGTCGTCATCGGTAATCGTCACCGTCACCGTGGCCGAGGTCACGCCGGAATATCCGCCTCCACTGGCCACGTGCGTCAGCGTCACCGCGGGGTCCATCTCCGCATCGTCGTCCTGGCCCGCCTTCACCTCCACCATCTGCGCATCATCCCAGGTACTGGTCGTGAAGATCAGGCTCGACGGAGAAACAGAAATGTCACCTGACGTTACGCGCACCATAACCGTCACTGTTCCGGTCGGCTGCGATTCCAGCTTGACCGAGTACATGCTGGTCGTGCCCTCGTCGATGGTCAGCGACGAGGTGGGCACGTTGGGCTTATCATCTTGCGTCGTATCCACAATGATGCCGCGCTCATGGATTTCCTTGATCGTCACCCGGACACTGTCCGCTCTCGCACCGTCGTAGTCCCCGCCGCGCACCGTGTGGGTCAGCGTCACGGGAGCATCGGTCTCTCCGTCGTCGTCGGTGGCGACGGAGACGTCCACTTCCTGCGCTGTGGACCAATTTTTAGACGTGAAGATCAACTGTGACGGGACCACAGTTACGTCACCCGAAACTCCGCCGACGGTCACCGTCACCCTGTCTCCAGCGTCACCAACCGGCTCGGAATCGAGCAGGATGCTGTAGGTTTCGGTCCCGCCCTCGGTCACCTCAAGTGACGTCCGCGATATGGTCACGCCCCGCGTGTCGCTTTCTCGCACCGTCGCCTGCAAGATTCCATTGGCGACGATGCCACCGCCGATCGTGTGCGTAATCGTGACCGTCTCCTGCACCGCGTTGTCGTCGTCGGGCGCGGTCACCGTCACCGTCTGCACCGTATTCCAGTTGCCCGTGTCATCCTCGGCGGGTGCTGTAAAGGTCAATGAAGTCTTATCCGCGCTAAAGCCCGAATTTTTGGGGATGACCACTGAGACAGTATGGTCCGCATCTGGCGCGCTAGCGAGTCTCACGGTGTATTCCGCCGTCTTGCCCTCGTCGATGGTCAGCGAACTTCGACTCAGTCTGACGGCTGGCGCCGCATCGGAAATCGTCACGATGACATTGTCTACCGCTACCACCGGGTCGGGATCATCGGGATCAGGGGCGTATTTTTTGTCCCTGCTGCTTGAAGAAGTATCGATTTCGTTCGTCAGTGTCACGGATTTTCCCTGGAAATCTGAGTCGACCCGAACCGTAACTGTCTGTGGACGGTTCCAATTGCCTGATGAGAAGCTCAGGCTGGACGGGGTGACGCTGAAATCATCCGCCGTTTCATCCACCGTGATCCTCACTGTGTTCGTCGGCTGAGAATTCAGCACGATGGAAAAGGTCCCTCTCGCGCCGGCAGCGATGGTGAGATCGGTGGGTACCACCGTCACGCCGCGCGTGTCGTTGTCGCTGACCGTCACCGACACGGAACTCGCCGCCACGCCGGTGTAGTCACCGCCACGCACGGTATGGGTGAGGGTTGCAGTGTCATCATCCGCGTCGAGATCCTCACCCGCATACACGGTCACCGTCTGGGCCGTATTGTAGTTGGCGTCATTGAAGAAGAGCCGCGAGGGACTCACTGTGAGCTCGCCAGAGATTCCTCCCACATCCACGGTCACCATGGCCGTGGGCTGGGTGGCCAGCGCCACCGTGTAGGTGGCGCTGGCGGCCTCGTCGACTTCCAGCGGGGAAGCCGCAGTTATATTCACGGCCTTCGGGTCGTTGTCATTGATCGTCACCCGCACGGACGCGTTCGACAAGGCCACGGAATCGCTATCGTCGCCAATGGTCGCCGTGTGGGTAAGGGTCACGGTCTCCGATACCGCGTCATCGTCTTCGTTCGCAGTCACCATAACCGTCTGCTTCTTGTCCCAGGTGCCGCCGGTCCCTCCTGGTTTCGTGGGCGCCGTGAAGGTGAGCGAGGTGTTATTCACCGTAATGTCCGCGCCATTGATGTCCGCGCCCACCACCGTGATGGTCACATCTTCGGCCGGTGCGGTGTCCAGCTTCACAGTGTACTCTCCCGCACTTCCACCTTCCGTGACCTCCAGTTCCCTGGGATCCACGGTCACGACCAGATCGCCCCGGGCCAAGGCCAGTTGCGGCACCGCCAGAAGTATCACGGCCAAGAGAGGGAGACCGCCCATACCCATGTGGGAAAAGTTATGTTTCCTGAAGCCGTCACAGATGGAAACAAGATTATCGGTATCACGTCTCAGCATGAGTTCTCTCCCCCATTTCCGGGAATTGGTTGCATACTCTCTTGTGGGTATGTGCCCAACATTGGGCACATATGGCAATTCTGGAAAATATCATACCACTACTGACATTCCGCTCGTTTCCAAAAATGAAATCTTCCGCCGGCACCTTCACCCAAACTCTTCGATCGGCGCTAGCGCATCGAACAGTTGATAGCCTATATCTTCCGCTGCCAGCCTACGATCAACCCCAGACCCTGGGGTTTGATGAGATGGCCAAGATGGACACTAGTCGACTATCAGGAGAATATGATATCATTCCATGTTGGAGATTGGTCACCCATGGGTCCCACACATTCTCACGCGTCGGATGGCTCTGAACTCCAGACGCCAACAGTGGCGACAGCAGACCCACTGCCATGGGAAGATCCTCGGGTCCGGGAAGACGTACGGAAGGTCTACAATCTTCGATTGCCAGAGCCCTATTTGCTCAAACTCAAGCATATCGCCACGCACAGGCAGAGCAGCATGCAAAAGTTTTGTCTAGGTGTGCTCTTGCCAGCGATCGATGAGAAAGTCAAAGAACTGATCTGAGCGATTCCTTCTCCACCTTCTATCTTCTGCCTGGCCATAGACGCCCAAGAAGGCGCTGAAGCCTATTCCGGGTGCCCCCTGCCTCTTGGATACTAGACATGTCGATCCTGTCCGAGGACTTCTTGTGTGAAGTGCGTGGCCTGCGCCAACATAACCTTGCCGTCGAGGTTCTGGAGAAGCTGTTGCGGGGCGAGCTGGCAACCCGGCGGCGGAAGAATGTCGTGCAGGCGCGCTCGTTCGCCGAGTTGCTGGAGCAGACGATCCACCGATACCAGAACCGCGCGCTCGAGGCGGCGCAGGTGATCGAGGAACTGATCGGATTGGCTCGGGCGCAGCATCCAGATCACGACCCGGAACGGTGAAACCTGGATCGCCTCCGTGGTCCAGACCCTCGAACACCGGAAGGACTTCGTTCTAGTCCGCGACGCCGGCAAGGGATAAACTGGGGAGCAGAGAAAATCCATGCAAGACCTATTCACGACTGTCACTGTTCCGATCTGTAGCGGCCTTCTCGTCCTCGCGGGCCTCATTCTGGCCCAGTCTCGTGCCATTCGTTCGGAA
>JAAXHH010000153.1:0-416 GCA_012270975.1 Candidatus Latescibacterota bacterium
GGGTTGGTTGTGCCGGTGTTGAACGTTGAGGTGTGGCTGCTGGTGGGGAATTGGGCGGTGAGCGGTTGGGGTTCTTGGGCGAGGGCGACGGGGTGTAGTGGCACGGCGCGGAAGTGTTGCACTTCGGGGCTGGTGGTTATGGAGAACTTTTCTTGGCCGGTGTTGGGGTCGGCTTGGGTTACTGCTTCGTCGGGTATTTTTTCGGGTCCGAACCTGGGGATGTCCTGGCCCCAGCTGATGAGCCAGTCTCCGTTGGGGAGGGGGTCTATGTGGCCGTGTGCGGCGCCTAGGTACTGGTAGGCGCTGTGCAGTGAGTGTTCGCGCACGAACACGGCTTCACCGTTGGTGTGGTCGAGCGCGTATTCCACGCCGCGGCTAAAGAGGCCGCCGGTGCGTCCTTCTTCTTGGCCGGTCCA
>JAAXHH010000153.1:540-1097 GCA_012270975.1 Candidatus Latescibacterota bacterium
CCCACCCGCCAGGCGATCTTGTGGTCGTCGGCGTGGTTGGGGTCGATAGCCATGACTGTGGAGCATCCCCGGAACGAACCGATGATGAGCCCGTTCCACATCTGCAACGAGTTGATATGGCCGTAAGCGTCGGGGAACAGGCGATGCTGGGAGCAGTCCTCAAGAGGAATGATGCCCCACGAGTTCCAGGTGAACACTTCCTCGTCGTCAGCCGTGATGATCTGAACAGCAGAATCCTGGATGATCTGCGGCTGTTGCTCGGGGATGAGGTCATGCTCGAACGACAAGCCGCTGAGGTCGCGCTCGGCGGGCTCATAGGCCATCATCAGGTAGTTGCCGTCCTCAAGAACCCGGAAATCGTGCTGATCGATCGTCTCTAGCGGCGCGACGGTGGTGGCCGTGTCGAAGAGCTCCAGTTGCTGGTCAAGGATCACGAACCAGCGTTCTTCGGCGACGCCGGTGTGATGGAAGTACGTGTAACGGTACTCCAACTCGTCGCCGGGCTGATGACCGGCGCCCTGCACCCGGTCATAACGGAAGTATCTCCAAGTCCCGTG
>JAAXHH010000080.1 GCA_012270975.1 Candidatus Latescibacterota bacterium
GGGGTGGGGGGTTCGGCGGTGGGCGCCAGGGGCCGATGGCGGAGCCGGGGCTCTACCGGGTGTCGCTTTCGGTGGACGGACGGGAGTTCGCGACGACGGTGAGGGTGCTGGAGGATGTGTGGATGGGGGAGCGGTGAGGGGGGGGAGGCCGATGCGTTGCAGTGGGGGGCAGCGCTGACGGCCCCGGCTGACGACCCGGAGCAGGTTGGACCTCGTGCGCGGCGATGATCGTCTCTCCGCCGCGGCGCATCGCGATGGTTTCGAGGTCCCACTGTGAATTCCAACTCGCCCGGCATTCTCCCGAACGGGGGCATAGTGTTGAGTGGCAGTTCCAGTTTGCACACCCCCTGTGATCACACAGATGATTGTTATGTCTTACTCAATGGCTGAATAAGTCTGATTGCGACAACAACTCACTCCGTCCCGAAGTGGTTCACCGCCTTCCACCCGCTTGACATGGCATGACCCACGACTTCCATTCTTGATGGTTTGAAAGCGCGTAGCGCAATTGAGTTCACGAGTTGGGACCGGGAGAGTCTGCGATGATCCATTTCAATCCGCCTTTCACCTGCCTGCACACTGCCCGCCGTCAATCGTCCGCTTTCCGCTTCGTCACCGCAGCCCTGGCAGTCACATGGCTTTGTGCGTGCGATCAGACGGAGCCGAACCGACCGCCGGAGGCCTTCGGCACAATGGACGCAGTGGACATGAGCGGCGGAGATTCCGCCACCTGGTCGCTGTCCCAGTATTTCACTGATCCGGACAACGACGAACTCACGTACACCGCCGGTTCAACCGCCCCCGAGGTCGCAAGCCCATCGGTTTCCGGCGACGTGCTGACCGTATTGGCCGGATTCCCGGGCACTGCCACGATCACGGTGACGGCAATGGACCCCGAGGGCCTGACGGCGACTCAGCAGCTCATGGTGACTGTGACGCGGGGCCTGTTGTTTCGCGAAGATTTCGATTCCCCGACCGCGTTGAATGGATGGGAGGCGGCTGACGGGTATGCCGCCGAACTCGCAGAAGGAATGATGCGGGTCACGCGGATCGACAGCATCTGGCACTCGGATATCGACGGAGTTCACCGGCAACTGGGGGCGGTGGACTGGGACGTCAGCGCTTCAATCGGGAATATCTCCGATGACGGCTGGGTCCGGCTGGTGGTGACCGTGGATGATCCCAATGGAAACTATGAGGGGCATCTGTTGGAAATAGGCGAACGCCCTTTTGGCCGGGATTCCGGCAACACGAATTTCCGCTTCTTCACTATTCACGAGACTGGCACAGGCTATTGGCTCACCTTCAATGATGAAATGTACGGCTATTCGAATGCCATAAGCGGGTTGGGCGAGCTTACCGAACTGCGCATTTCCAGCCGTGGCGATTCCTTGATGAGCGTGACGGCCGGATCGACGGTGTTGTTCAGCGAGCTCACTGGTGGCGGATATCGCACGCCCGCGATGGCCGGTGTAATGCTGTCGATCGGCATGGTCCGAGACACCGAGGGGGGCCAGGTGGTTGTGACCGATTGGGTTGAGGTTGTCGGAGCCCTGCCTGCCCATGCAGATCGCGATCGGTCAGGACCCAGGCCGGCCTCCGACCCGGTGCGTCCGGCAGCCGCCAGGCCGGACACGCTACACGAGACCGGCAGAGGGATGATGAATTGACTTGAACCCTGTCCGGCGTCGAGCATCGTCCCAGCCGGTCGGTTATGGCCGATTCCCCTCGAAGGCCTCCACGAACTCATACTCGATGTCATACTCCACTTCGTGACCACACACTGTCCCGCGGTAGTGTGGCCACGGATTCCCCACGGGGTTGTCGGGATCGGACAAATCGAGAACGCCTTCGATCACCAGATCGACATCGCATGTTCCGGACCGGTCCGCCAGCGACCATTCCAGGGATGCCATCACCTCTCCAAACATGTCGAATGTGGCGCCGGCAATGTTGGCCCCTACCAGGTGATCCATGTAGGAACCCTCGGCCACGACAAAGCGGAATCCTTCCCAGTCGAACTCGCAGTCCGAGTGACGCGTCTCGTAGAAGCTGCTCTGACGCAGACCGCCACCCACCACTTCAGCCGTCTGGGTGATCACGACCGTCGCCGTTCCAGCGAACTCGCATGACGCATCCACCGTATCGCCGCGCACCCCGATTATCCGCGTCGAGTCCTCCAAGAGCTGTTCCACGCTGGCACCCCAGAACAGGGCCGTGGCCTCCTCCTCCGTGATGGGATCGTCAGGCTCGACCGTCGACTTGTCGGAGCAGCCACTCACGACGAGGATGCCGAGTTGAACAATTCCCATCTGCCACGTTGCCTTCATCTTCCTTTCCTCCAATGTCCGAAGTTGGGTTTTTCCGGCACGCGCAGGATCCGAACCCCCGGTACGAGACCAGGCATCGGTTCCGCGAGATCGAATTCGACCGGGCCCCGACGGGCAATCCCGCCAGTCCCTGGAGAGCCCGGTCACCTCGACCCAATCGAAGAATGTGATGGCACCTTCTTCTCTAGGCCACACTCCAAGGTTGACGGCAATCATGTTCACCGGAAGGCCCATGTCTTGAAGATCGATGCTGAGTAGCTCGGTATCTCCAACCGCTACCTTGAGGGTCCCGGATTTCATCGACATTGATACTTCCGCGACTTCGCCGATCTCGGGAACCGCATCGGAGGTGCCATACCAGCCGTCATTGATGACCCAGGCACCGCGGGCGAGATCGAGCACCAGGAAGCGGAAGTCCGTGTGGCCAAGGTGAAAGTAGTCCCCATCCGCTCCCAACTGGAACAAATACAGGCTGAACCGGTCGGTGTCGTCGGTGCTCACCACCAGGCTCGCCCAACCTCCATCGGAAGCGTTTCCCATTGCCGTTGTCGCTTCCCAGCCGGTTGCGTGGACGGACCGTGAGGTCAGGAGGCCAACGAAACTGGGGGTTAGGGACGTAAGCCGCAACCTTCCATCCTCGACCTCCGGATCGACGATGTCGGCATGAAATCCCCAATTGGCCAGACTCGCGTTCGTGTTGAAATCGTCACGGAGCAGTCTGTCCGGCTCCTGGACCGTCACTTTGACCGACAGGGCCGCGGTGAGGCCGCTCGGATCCGCCGCGGTCACCGTTGTCGTTGCGACGCCGATGGCAATGCCGGTTGCCGTCAACGTGTCGGCCGAGACGGACGCCAGCACCACCTCCGGATCCGAAGATTCGGCCGAGTAGGTAAGTTCCTGGCCATCGGGTTCATCGAAGTAGTCGGAGAGTATCCAACGGAACGAGCCATCCACGAGCATTGTGGCCGGGCTCATTCTGCTCCGAATGCCGGGCGGTCGGTTGGGCACCACCACACCGAAGCCGACCTCGGCCGACAGCATGTCGGGATCGGTCGCCGTGACGGTGACCGTTGTGCTACCGGGAGACACACCCTCGACTTGGACGGATTCCGCTTGCACGGTCACTGACGCCACTCCTGGATCCGAGGATACGGCACTGAGGGTCATTTCCTCCATTTCCGGATCCTCGAAGCAGGGCTCTACCGCAGCTTTCATTCCCACGTTCACGGTCTGGTCGGGAATCGCACCACACGCGACCGGAGGCTCAGGATCGGCGCAGGCGCCCAGCCACAGGCAAACAGCAAGAGTCAAGGATCGGTGAAGGAAACGCGCTTGCCTCGTCATCGGCTGGAGCGGGCACGACGGTTGAAGGATTGTCATTGGATTGTTCTCCTCTCTGACGGTAAGGTCGGTGTTGTGATCGCTGGTTGTCTGAAGTTGCTCGTCGGGTAATCGTCCACTTGTGTATCCAGTGTGTACACTCACCAGTGTCCTCCGCTCGCCGGTCCCGGGATTCCGTAGCTCACGGTTATTCTCTCGTCCCTCGCAACCTCGGGGAGCCCTTCGAAGTCCCGCAGGATCCTGAGGATGCGGCCTGTCGACCGATCGGTGACAATCGCCAGTGGCCTGTGCGTCGTAGCGTCGAGCCGGTCCGCGCCACCGGGTCCCGAAAGCACGACGCTCTCCAGAGAGCCAGCCCACGCGGGATCAAGCGGCAACGTGATGACGAAGTGTCCGCTCCCGCTCTCGGCCTCCACCATAGGTGCGAATTCCAGCGAGAACAGCGTTTGGTCGCCACGGGTACGCCCGGTGATTCGGTAGGGGCCCGCATCGGGCAGGGACGGTACTGCGTTCACGATGGCCGCCGGCGCCAGGGCCACCTCGTCCGGTCCGGCGCGCCCCCACAAGAGCAGGACCGTGGTGCGTCCATCGACGCTTGACGCTCTATCCGCCGCCGCACCCTCCACTCTGAGGCGGTGCTCGAGCGCCTTTACATAGCCGTAGTCGCCGAGCCATGGGGGTTCGCAGTACGACATGAGGTCCGGTAACCGCGGCGCCCTCAGTTCCGTGGACTCCACATCGTATCCCCACGTCCCCGTGCGCCCGCCAGGATAGGGGTACTCGTCATCGACAAACCCGGCGGGGCTACCACACGGCGCGTGAAGAAGACTCAGGTTGTGCCCGATTTCGTGCGCCATCACCGTCCCGCGGAGTTCCGACCGGCTTACCCACTCTCCGAGTGCAGCGGCTCCGCCCCGGCAGTCACAGATGCCGAGGTAATAGCCGTCGGCCCCATCGGCCTGGCGGACACCTTCGAGTATTTCAAGAGCCCGCGCACCCCAATCGCCAGGATCGACCGTCAGGGTCTCTCGCACGGAGAAGTCGACCTCACCGACGGGCATCAAGGTTCGAAACTCCTTCAGCACCGGACTGTCGTAGGTGAGGCTTTCGGCCGCTGCGACCACTGCCGAATCCGATTGGCCCGTGATCTTGACGGGCACGATGGTCAGCTTCATCACCGGCAACTCTCGCACGTCGAGCGCGAGCGTCCCCGATTCGGGCATTCGCCGCCGGCTGCCGTCCCCTAGCGGTAGCTTGCCGCCGGGATCAAGCTCGACGACGAGTTCCAACCCCGGGACGAGTACACTTCCCGGGACGAGTGCGTTGTGCGAGCGATCCAGCCGGCTCTCGTCGACCTCGGTCCCGATCCCCCGCTGCCCGTCAACCACCATCGTTACCGAGTGGACGACCTGGCCGTCATGATGGAAGGTTGCCCGCACTTCGGAGTCGAAGTAGTTCACCACGTCCGCGACCGGATACACGCGAAGGAGTGCGTCCCGTCCCGCGATCAACGGAACGGTGGCGTCACGATTCTGGGTGGTCTGCGTCAGATACGCGAGGGCCACTGACGCACGAATCGAATCGGGTCCGGAGCAAGTGGCACCACTCCAAGTCGCAAGTTCTGTCCGGCGACAATCAAGATGAG
>JAAXHH010000146.1 GCA_012270975.1 Candidatus Latescibacterota bacterium
TGCCGTCAAACCGTGGCGGCGCGTCGGCCGGGTGTCAGCAACCCTGGGCAGGATACCCCCGGATTGACCGAAGTGAGGGACCAGACCCTGCTCCTTGAGTGAGGTGCCGGGGGACGGGGCGACGAAACAGTCACGGCTCGGAGAGTAGTAGAGGCAGCCGGCCTCGTCGTGGGGCCTCTCGCGGATGAACTTGTCCGCGTCGGAGAGGGCGGCCCGCCAGGCTGCCTTCGCTTCGACCAGATCCACAGGAGCGGCGAGCTCGATCCGGTCGATTTCCTCCGGCCGATAGCGACCCCGGCGCTTCAACTGTTCGAGAAGCGACGGCGGGGTGAACCCCGGGTCCTTTGCGACGGCAGCCCAGATCAGGGCACCCAGGGGCAGGATGTGCTCGTGTGCGTGGAGGATGTCCACGAAATCCCGTGCCTCCTCGCGACCCGCCAGCGTCAGCACCTTGTTGATCGCCAGGTCGACTTCGTGGAGCGCAAGGCCTCCGTCGTCAAGCCGCACGAGAGGCATGAATCGCCATGCCGAATCGTGAGCCCAGTCGATGCGCGTGGACTCCCGGTCATCAGCCTCTACGATTGCCTGAATGAACCCCGGTTGGCTAAGGCGAACATGGACGCGGTACCCGGCGGCTTCGAGCGCAGCGCTGTCCCGTGCGAACGACTCCGCGACGGCTTCGGCGGAATCATGAAAGAAGTCGAGGTCCTCGCTGAAGCGGCTGGATTCCGAAGCGAGGTGGAGCGCCGTTCCGCCAGCCAGGTAGCGGTCCGAATCCGTCGAACGGGCCAGCAAAGCCAACAGCCGTCGCTGAAGATCGGTTAGCGGCACAGTCGCCCCGCCGCCTTCCAGGCCCGCATGTCGCCGTTCTTCTTCAACGTTTCGGCCACCCATTCCACATCGTCCGGGCCGATTTTCAGATCCTTGCGGTAGGACCAGAAGCACATGGCGTAGAACCGGCGATACGCGCGCCGAGCCTCGCGAACCCTGACCATGGCCCGGGCGGTCTCGGGGTCGAGCTTGCGGCGACTCTTCCTGCCTCCCTTGCGGCCAATCTCGGCGAGGTAGCGTTGGATTGTACGGTCCATGCACTTATCATAAGCGGCTTACGTTCATTCGTCCAATTGGAACGCTACTGCAGCTCTGGCAAGCGGTCACACCAGTTGTCCTCGATCGCCCCACCGTGCCTCGAACTGACGCAGGCGCTGCCGGATTTCGCCGTCCGGATTGATCACGAAGAACGTCCGATTGCTCACACGCCGCCAGTAGTAGGCCATTGTATCTTTGGGGAGCTGGTGCTTCCACCACTGAATCTCCCTGATTTGGCCACCCCGTTTACGTGAATTGTGGTGGTAGATCACGGCGGTTCGCTCCTCCGCCAGGTCCATCGCTTCGGCGAGTGGGATACTCTTCGCACTCACCTGCCGCGCGGGATTGAAGCGGTCGTCCCGCAAGAGGCCGTTGTCAGGGTCGCCGAAGACGAGGTCGCGGTCGGTAAGTTGACGCTTGATCCGGTCGAACCAATGGCGCCGCCAGCGCTTGCGGTCGCGAACCTTCACGTCGGCCAGCGCGAGGGGATCGGCGGCAAAGACTGCATCGCCGAGAATGCCGGACTGCTGGATGTTCGCGACGGAACGCTGATCGCACCGGATCAGGACACTGAGCGCGTCGAACAACTCAGGGTCGAGATGCCGCCACCGGTCCGGATCCTGGAGGTAGGCGATGTGCTTCCCGTCACCGGCGGGTCCGGCGTCGGGATGGAGATACCAGGCGACGCCGAGGCGCCGGGTTCCACGGATCGCCCTCAGAAGCCCATACTTCACGAAGTCTCCGATATCCCCCGCGTACCGATCCTGCATATGGTTGCTCTCCTGTCTGTACCGGGCGCGAGTATGCCTCCAGTGAGAAACATGTATACTAAACATGACAAGTTGTCAATTTCTCTTTACATCTTATCCCCCCACCCCCCCTCCAAC
>JAAXHH010000057.1 GCA_012270975.1 Candidatus Latescibacterota bacterium
CCAGGCCCTTCGGGTGGTCGATGATAAACATGACGACGGGCATCATCACTTGCCGGTCCTGGTCCTTGGGATAGCCGGTCAGCACGTCGAGAATGGAGAAGGGTCCGAGCAGGCCGCTGCTGGTCCAGTAGATTCTGACCTTGGTGTCCCCGTGGCTCATGGCGGCGACCGAGGCGGCGCCGACGCATACCATGACGAGGATTGCCACAGCGAATCCAAGCTTCTTCATCACCTCTCCTTATCGACTACTGCTCGTCCAATCGAACAGGGACGGGAACCAGCAATGGCCCCGCCCCTTTTCAAGCCAGTCTTCCCCGACAGCAGGAAGGCTTCATGTGGCGCGGGCTACTGGTACCACTTCTCGCCCATCGCCTCGTACTGTTCCATGCTGTGGCCCATCCAGATCTGGGCGTTCTCGATGTCACGAATCATCTTGATGCGGTTCACCGAGTTCGTGTAGTCAAGGATGCTGTAGTTGAGCCCGGCGGGGTGGCCCTCCAGGTTCTCCTTCACCCACACGGCGTCCTGGGTCAGGATGACCGTTCCGGTGTCGTTCATCCTCACCTTGACCGACTGGTGCCCGAGGGTATGGCCCGGGGTGCTGACGACCACCACGCTGCCGTCGCCGAACAGGTCGTAATCGCCGTTCAACTCGAAGTAGGTGAAATCGCGCGCGTCGTCATAGTCGGCCATGACGTGCGCCCCACCGCGCTGGAACTTCTCCGGCCACCAGGCCTGGTACAGTTCCTTCTTCTGGATCACGTGGATGGCATCCGGGAACATCTCGATGTTGCCGATGTGGTCCAGGTGGGAGTGCGAGGTGATGACGATCTTCACGTCGCCGACGCTGAAGCCGACTCTTTCGAGTATCTTGTCGATGACGTCCGCGCGTGTCTGGGACGGTTGCAGAAGGCCGCAAAACCCTTCGTTCCAGTGGCTGGTGCAATTGCCGTCCGAGATGGCCACGTTGTTACCGGTGTCATAGACGATCAGGCCCATCGG
>JAAXHH010000040.1 GCA_012270975.1 Candidatus Latescibacterota bacterium
GCCCGATGACGGCGTCTTTCAGGTCACGTAACGGTGGCGCGGGGGGCACGTTGTCGTATCCGGTGAGGCACATTTCAGAGTGGTAGGGTGTTCCCGCCATGCGCGCCAGCAACATATCGGCTGCGCGTTCATAGCCGTACTTCTCGTGCCTCACCTCTTGGCGTCTGCCGGTAGGGACATAACCCTCGGCGACGGCCGGCCCCAGTTCCGTGCCGTGGACCCGTTTCAGGGCCAGCGTCGCCATCTGGCGCAATATCGCAACCATCTCGGTGCTGTCCGTGCCGGTAGATACGGCGAGGACGTCTCTCCGGTACGTCAGGATGCCGGCGTTGTCGGGATGCATGCCCGTCACGGCAGGGATGTTGCGGGCGTTGGCGATACGGCACACCTCGGCGCAAGCCAGTCCGTAGCGCCCGGCGTCAAAAGCTGGACCCGCGATGACCGCATCGGGTCTGAGTTCGTCAAGATACGCTTCCACCGCGGGTTTGGCAGCGTCCAGTTCTTCCGTAAAATAGTTGTCGCCCGCAATGAGGGTCCCGACAATCGTCGCCTGGTCACCCAAGGCGCCCTGGAGCGCGCGGCCGGGTCCCACCGCTCCCGGTTTGACCTGCACCGGCGCGTACGCCTGGGCTTCGCCGCCAATGCCGCCGAAAAACTGGTTCAAGTAGTGCACGACTCGAATTGCTTCTGCCATCAGCCTCTCCTCCGCCCTACGGTAGGTGTTTGGGGTTGACGTCGCGCCTGTGCCGCGGATGCCTCGGCATCGCTTCGGCGCTATCGTAAGCCAGTGACGAAAGGAGTCAATCAAAACCACGACTCTGGATGACCGGACTCGGTTTCATCAATCGAGTCCCTCACCTGGTCCGCAAAACCGGGACCGCTCGAGTAGGAGGCTGTTTTGACCATTCACTATTTGGAAATGACCGATCCGGCGCAGTTGCGGCCGTCGCCTCGGATGGTAATGGGTTTTGAGGTTAAACGGGCGCAGGTACCGTACGGCGCCGTGAA
>JAAXHH010000020.1 GCA_012270975.1 Candidatus Latescibacterota bacterium
GGACGTTCACCACCTGGTGGTTTGCACCTTGTGTTCCTGCTACCCCCGGATGCTCCTCGGCCGTCCGCCCGACTGGTACAAGAGCTTGGCCTATCGTGCCCGGGCCGTCAGCGACCCGCGCGGGGTGATGGCCGAGTTCGGGACTGAGTTGGCCGACGGCGTCCAGGTCACCGTGTTGGACAGCACCGCCGATATGCGCTATCTCGTTTTGCCGCGCCGGCCCGCCGGAACCGAGGGAATGAGCGAGGAAGAACTGGCCAGCCTGGTGAGCCGGGACAGCATGATTGGGGTCACGGACGCGCTGTCGCCTTAGCTGGCCACGAGCGCGTCGGATTTGGGCGTTCCGGCCATGCTCCGCGTGGCCGGAACTGTTTAAGTCAGGCGCTGCGGCTCGTCGTCGATCTGGTTGATCCGCCTGAGGTGCCGTCCCCCCTCGAATTCGGTCGTCAGCCAAACGTCCACGATCTCGCGAGCGGTCTCCCAGGAAACCAACCTCTGTCCCATGGACAGCACGTTGGAGTCGTTGTGTTCCCTGCCGAACCGCGCCGAGTCCACGTTCCAGCACAGGGTACAGCGTACGCCGGGTACGCGGTTGGCGACAATGGCTTCGCCGTTGCCGGAACCGCCCAGAACGATTCCGCGGTCCACGTCGCCGCGGGCTACCGCTTCAGCGACGGGCCGGATCCATGTGGGGTAGTCGCTGGACTCTTCCGAGTACGCCCCGTAGTCAATCGCCTCGTGGCCAAGGTACGCCAGGAGCGCCAGCAGCTTGCCTTTGTATTCAAACCCGGCGTGATCGGAACCAATAGCAATTTTCATCGGCCTGCTCACGTGATGGTGCGCTATCTGTTTCAGGTCTGATGGCCCGCAGTGTATCACAGTGATGGGGGGACACTGTTGCCCGCCTATGTAGCCTTACTTGCCATTGGTCGGTGTGCTAGGATACCGGCCATCCGCACTACTGCGACACGGAGGGACCACCATGAAAGGACGCATTGTTGTCGTCAAGGAATACGGCAA
>JAAXHH010000038.1 GCA_012270975.1 Candidatus Latescibacterota bacterium
ATCCTCATCGTCCACCAGACGCTCAACATCCTGCGCGACGCGCCCGAAACGCCAGTCAAAGAGGCCATCCGCGACGCGGTTTTCAGCCGCGTGCGGCCGATTTTCATGTCCATGATTACCAGCGCCTTGGGGATGCTGCCGCTAGTCGTCTTTCCCGGCGCGGGGTCCGAGCTGTATAGAGGTCTGGGAAGCGTGGTGATTGGGGGGCTGCTGCTATCGACCCTGTTCACCCTGTTTCTGGTGCCAACGTTCCTCAGCCTGGCCATGGACCTGAGGGCCTGGATCAGCCGCGCCGGGAGGGTGATGTAAGGGCGGCCTGTGGCGGATGCCTGCGGATCGTCGCCGCCCTGACCGGCCGACCCTTGACAACAGTTTCAGCGAATTGATAGTACCGATATCGGTGCTTATTCATTGTCGCGAAACCTCAGGAGATTTCCAATGAAATTCGGCCAATTCTATCTGCTGGAAACCCCGCCCGGCAAGGACCACGTGCAAGTTTATCACGAAGCGTTCGAACAGTTCAAACTCATGGACGAAACGGGCTGGGACGCCATCTGGCTGGCGGAACACCACTTCGACCATAAGGCACCGGGGGCCAACTACTATTCGATCACATCGTCCATCCATGCCATGGCCGCGTACGCGTCGGCCATTACCGAACACATTAAGATCGGCACCGCGGTTGTCGTGCTGCCCTTCCACAATCCCGTCATTGTCGCGGAAGACTTCGCCACCGTTGATATCATGTCGAAAGGGCGGCTCCTCTTCGGCGTGGGGCGCGGTTATCAGGCCGAGGAATTTTATAACTGGGGAATCGACCTCGAGGAAAGCCGCGAACGGTTTCAGGAAGAACTGGAAATCATCCTGAAAGCCTGGACGGGCCCTGTCGAATACGACGGCAAGTTTCACAAGGTCAGGAAAGTCAACGTCATCCCGAAGCCAGTACAACAGCCCCACCCTCCGGTTTACGTTGCGGCGGTGAGTCCCTCCACGTACGAATGGGTCATAAAAAACGGCTACAACGTCCTGACCTCGTTCCTGCACCCCTACGACGAGGTTTTCCAGCTCTACGAGTCGTACCACAAGACCGCGGACGCGTGCGGAATGTCGGGCAAACTGGACTTCCCCCTGGCGAGGTTCCTCTATGTGGCCGAATCCAGCCAGAAAGCCCGGGAGGAATGCCACGACCAACTCATCTGGTACTTCCGCACCCTGCTTGCCGAGGTGATCGCGCCGCCGCCGGAAATGGCGCCTCCCGGTCAGATGGAATTCTATCAGGGACTGAAACAGAAGTTCTCGAACATCACCTT
>JAAXHH010000045.1 GCA_012270975.1 Candidatus Latescibacterota bacterium
GGAGGACGTAGTTCTTCCGGCCCGACGTCCGGACCCGGACGCCGAAGCCGGTCAGCTCCCCGTCCCAGTAGACGGTATCGGCGCCGTTGGCCTTGAGGGCCTCGACGGCGCGCCTGGTGAGTTTTGGGATGCGGTTTGCCATGGCCGGAAATCCTTGACGCCGGAAGGACGTTCTAGCAAGCTGGCAAACTATTGGCAAACACTTTGCATCTACTCGTGGCTTACCTCAGGCGGCGCATGCGTATGATAGAAACCATGAAAGGCCCGTAAATCAACAAGTTACCATCACTCAGCTTACGTCAGCTTACGAGAGCCGCAGATTGTGGCCAAACTTATAACCTGAAGGTCGAAGGTTCAAATCCTGCCCCCGCAACCAAAAAACCCCGTTATTCCAATAGGATAACGGGGTTTTCCTTTTCGTCAAGACGACTGTTTGTTCTTGAGGTACCGCATAGGTACCGTTTTGAATCGAAGTCCAGCGTAGTCTGGTGCCGAGACGTCCATCGTCCGGCCGGCGCGGGGCGCCCATTTCAATCGCTGGGCTCTGGCGGATTGAGCGATCGGGCGTGGGGACTTTCGAAGTGTCCACTTATTTCCTGGTGGACACTTGCCCGATGTCGGTTGGTAAGGAGAACGCTTGGATCGAAATCGGCGGACGGATCTGCTTGCGTCGCTGGGGCGGGGCGCAGAATCGGTGGATCCTGGCGAAACTCCATAAGCCAGGGGCCTCGGTGCCGATGGCCGAGCAGCGCCGCACCCCCTCGACGACGGAGATGGCGAGCATCGTCGATCGTGTCCCGAGCCGTGGTGTAAGAGACTGACGCCGGTCGCGGTCCCATGCGCTTGGTCCCCCGGAGAGGACGCCGGTCGGTNNCCGTTCGTCGACGAACGGCCTCAGGGAACGACGAGGGGGTCGTGCCACCGGACTTCCTCCGGGGCTCACCCAGGCCTTCCGCCGGGAGAGGGCGCTAACGCTCAAAGGGCGCCGCGCCGACCTCCTCGATCCGCTCATCCCCGGTGAAGCGCCAGATGCCGACATGGCCGCGGCGCAGGTCGCCTTTCGTCGTGCGGACTATCGGCACCTT
>JAAXHH010000109.1 GCA_012270975.1 Candidatus Latescibacterota bacterium
ACCTTTTATAGGTCCTGAGCCTAGAAAATCCCGCGCGCTCGTGGACTCGACCGAACCTGAATAACGGTTGGTGAACACGCTGGCCCAGTACCAGTGCCGGAGCTTGCGCTGGGCATCCAGCTGGCGGCTGGCGGGTAGCGTCCGAGCCGACGCTTGTGCAGCCGCAAAGGCCGGAAGAATAGATACATAAGGCAGATATTGAGACGAGATCACCCCGAACTCCTGAGGATGTCGGAGTAGCTCGATCGCACGATCGAGCGCATCAACCGCTTCATGCCAGCGTTTCTTGAACCCCTCAACGTTGGGAACTAACACTTCCTTCCGCAACGAGCCATCGGGCTCGCGCACCTTCTTCTCCTGGTCGGGGAGCAGATAATAGAGATACTTCGGCGAACAGTAAGCCTGAAGCAGGATTGACATCACCTGGAGGATGTAGACGTTCATCCGCTCGGTTTCGACAAAGTCGAGCTTCGCCGCGGCGCTGCGCCAGAGATGCTTCAGTTGGAGGCCCTTTGGCTTGAGCAGCGCGTTGATCAGGTCGAAGACGTCGAGCCGGACGCCGCGGCTGTTGATCTGCGTGAAGATGTCGCAGACCTTGTCGAGCTCAAGATCCCGATCGAGCTCAATGTAGGCAATCTGGTACTGCTCCGTGATGCCTTTCAAGTGCTCACCGAAGGTACGGGCGTTCTCCGCGTGCCGACCTGCCAGCTGAGATTCGACCTCGTCACCGGAGTTCTTGGCCTCGGTTTCCTTGGAGCGCCAGTGCTTTTCGTAGTCTTGGACCCAGTTGGGGAGATCCCAACCGCCCTGTCCTACCACGGCCAGTGGGAACATGTGGGCGTCGAACTGGGCCGTCCGGTCGGTGAACAGATTCTCCCCGCGCCGGGTCCAATCGTAGTCGAAAGCTTGGTCGTAAGCTTCCTCCATGAACTGCTCCACACGGATGAAGTAAAGAAAGCGATTCCGTCGGCGCGGCCCCGGCACGTCAGGTGCGAGGAAGGCGTAGTACATTGCGGTCAGCCGCTGCTGGCCGTCGAGAACGATGTGGGACGCATCGCCCTCGCCCTTGAAGCCGTAGAGCGGCTCGCACGCCAGAGCCTCGAAGCTCTCGGACGCACCCTTCCAAAGCAAGAGACTCCCAATGTAGTAGTCGAGAAAAATCGAACGCATAAGCTCACGAATGTCCCCAGGCTCCCACTCGAACTCCCGCTGGAAATCTGGAATCACGTAGCGACCTTCGCGCAGGCGGCCGATAAGGGTCGTGAGGCTAACGTGGTCTGGCTTCTGGACATCTTTCATCTGTTCTCGACTCCAATGATCTCCGCCAGCAACCCCTCCTTCTCCAGCGCCACGATGTCAGTCCGGATCTCCTCCAGCGTGCGGATCGGCTTTGGCTTGTAGAAGTAGCGGGTGAAGTTGATCTCCGCAGCCGATCTTCACACCCCAATCGATTCCGGCAATCCCGTGACGATGCGGACGGTCTCGACGCTCACGTGCGTGATTCGCCGAATTGCCGCGATGAGGTCTTCAGGGTTCGAGAACCAGCCGTTCGGGTTGTTCACGATCCCGCTCCCCCTATCTCGCGTCACGCGGTAGCGGTCGATGTACCACTCCAGCGGCGTCCGTCCGTTGACCACGTAGTCGTGGGCCTGGCGTGGAATCCCCGCCAAGCGGACGTGCTCGTTGACGATCAGCACGGTCCTCTCATCATCAGCGAAGCGCATGGCCCGTTCCCCGAGCCGGAAATGCCGCGATTCGAGCCCGCCAAGCTCAGCGGCGACGATCTCCAGCGGGTATTCGTCGCAGGTCTCGTAGCTGAGATGTAGGACCGCCAAGGCTCGGCCGGCCTCGGCGAAGGCGTCGAAAGCCGGGGCCATCGGGATTCTCGGCAACGCCTTGGATAGGTCGTTGGTGAAGCGCTCACCGTAGGCCGGCGCGTGGAGCACGCCGTAGACGTAATCGAAGATCGCATCCTTGGTGATTCCGTCGTCGCCATAATGTTCCCGGAAGGTGCGCAGGGCTGTGTCGGTAATGTTGTCGACGCGTGTCAACTCTTTCGGGAAGAGTTCGGCATTGTCAAAGATACCCCCTTGGATAGGGATAGGTCCACCGCGGGAAACACTGGCCGAATTCGAGAAAGTGGAGGTCGGGCATGTGGTCGGCGACGAGGACCGAAAATGGCTTGTTGGCCCCGATCCCGGGAACGCAGATGACGCGATTCTCCGTTCGTACCGGTAGCGCGGGAAGCACTGGCTCTTCGACACCAGTTCCAGGTCCGGCATCGTGTCGACCATGAGGGCGGAGAATCCCTTGGTTGCACCCACACCCGGCACGCAGATCACATAATTCGGGCTGACGGGCTGACGGGCTGCTCCCTATTGTATCATTTTCCAGCGCTGACGGCGGGAAGATGGACGTCAATATGCCCGGCAGGTGGGACAAAGCAGGATCGGCGTATAGAAACTGGTTGCAGAAAGGTCGGTACGAAGCTACTCGGACCGCAGTTGAGCGGTAGCCTATCGGCTTCGAACGTCGCAGGTGGTTCTTTAGCGTGCGATTCCACCTGATGTTCGTAGAATAGCGATGCGCGGCATCATCGACGGTCCAATCGGGATGCTGTTCCAATGCCCGAACAGCGTGCTGATAATCCGCAACCATTGCACGGGCATTCTTGGCGCAAGCGTCGCGAGAAAAGCTGTAGAGGTATACGTCACCCACGGTCTGATATCCTTGGCTGAACAGCCGGAAGATGGCCTCGTCCGACTTCCTGGCCTTCGCCGCCTTCGAGCCCATCGGGTAGAACGCCTGGAACGCCTCGTCACGCTGGCCGATCCAGTCGTGGTGTCGGTCTGGCGCGATCTCCTGCCAGTCGTCGATGCCGTCAATCGAGCCCGCCTCGCGCACGATCGCGAGCTTCTCCTCGCGCTTCAGATAGTCACCGATGTCGCGGTAGAGGATGCGGCAGCCCTTGTGCGCGGCGTCCGGGTTGCGGACCAGGATCGTGATCGCGACCAGCGCGCGGGAGCCCTGGCCGAACACTTTGCCGCCCTCCCGGCGCGAAAGCTCGCCCTGTGTCCTCTGGTTGCCCCGCAGGTTCAGCACCCAGATGCTGCTGAACTCTTCCGCCAGACAGGCCCGCACCCCGGAATCGGCATTGCCGTCGATCCAGGAACCGTTGGTGACAAAGGCCACGATGCCCTGCTCGCCAATGCGGTCTGACGCCCAGCGGAGCGCCATCTTTTGGGTAGCATAGAGGCTGTTCTTGTTCGTAGACGTGGAACGCGCCGCGTAGGTGTCGGCCACGCGCCGTTCCAGCTGCAGGTAATCCACGTTCGGATTGTCGTCCGCCGAGCTTCGCTGTCCCACCGACCAGGGCGGATTGCCGACGATGACCTGGATCGGCAGGTTCTGCTGCCGCTCGACCCGCTCGCTGTTGTCCGGCAGCCAGTTCTTGGGGAATCCAGTCTTGTCGGTGTGCAGGTTGAAGGTATCGGTCAAGACGATGCCGTTGAAAGGCTCGTAAGCGCTCTCAGGGCCGCCTCGCCCGTGAAAGGCTTCCTCGATGTGGATGGCAGCGATGTAATAGGCCAGCAGGACGATCTCGTTGGCGTGCAACTCCTCGCGGTACTTGCGTATCAGGTCCTCATCGCGGATCAGCCCGGACTGGATCATCCGGACGAGGAAGATGCCGGTTCCGGTGAACGGGTCGAGGACATGAACACCCTCGTCGCTCAGGCTTTGAGCAAACTCCCGGCGTAACACGTGATCGGCGCTGTTCAGAATGAAATCCACGATCTTGACCGGCGTGTAGACGATACCAAGCCGGTCTGCGTCCTTCTTGAGGGCCGTGGCGAAGAACTTCTCGTAGAGCTCCATCAACACGCGCTGCCGGGCTTCGCTGTTGTCAAGACCGCGGGCACGCTTGCGGACGCTTTCATAGAAGCGCTCCAGATCGCGCGTTTCATTCTCCAGCCCGAACTCCCCGAAATCCTGCCGCAAGGAGTCCAGAGCCCGTGCTACCGGGTTCCCGGCCGTGAAATCGTAATGCTCGAACAACGCCTCGAAGACCGGCCGCGTCAGGATGTGCTGCGCCATCATTTCGATGGCGTTGTCATGGGTGATCGATTCGTTGATCGAATCCCGGAGTTCCTCGTGGAAGGCGTCGAACCAGTCGCGCAGGGTCTCGTTGTCAGGACTGGCCAGAAGACCCTCGATCCGATGGACGAGACGCGAGAAGATGTCGGCCACGTCCTTGGCCCAGGTCTCCCAGTATTTCCGGTCGCCGCATTTCTCAACGACCTTGGCGAAGATCGCTCCGGGCGGCAGATCGAGCGGTGGGAAGGGTAGTTCAAGGGCACCCGAATCGGCACCCTGACCGTCCATTCCGTCTCCGCTGAAGATGATCCGATCGGTGGGCCTGTTGTTGAGGTCGATCTTGTTGATCTCGGCATCGAACCGGTCATCGTGCGAGCGCAGCGCCCGCAAGACGCTCCAGACGGCGGCGAAGCGCTCGTTGTCGTCAAGGGCTCGGGCCGGGTCGACGCCCGCCGGCACGGCGACCGGCAGCACGATGTAGCCGTAGGTCTTGCCCGCCGCCTTGCGCATGGCCCGACCTACGGCCTGCACGATGTCCATCTGGGAGTTTCGGGGACTCATGAAAAGCACCGCATCGAGTGCCGGTACGTCGATCCCCTCGGACAGGCACCGGGCGTTGGAGAGAATGCGGCAAGTTCCCTCGGAATTACCCTTGAGCCATTCGATCCGGGCCTTGCGTTCGAGCGCATGGTGCTGTCCGTCGACATGGCGCGTCTGGCAGCGGAAGGTGCTCGGTCGCTCCGTCTCGGGCAACAAAGCGAGGGCCTGCCCGACAATGCCGCCCCAATGGTCCGCGAGCCGCTTCGAGGATGCAATGGTGTTGGTGAAGGCTATCGCGCGGGTCAGATGGGGTATCGGTCCATTGCCATGGGATTTGTTCTCCGGGTTTTGCAACGCGCGCCAGCAACCGACGATCTTCGCCGCATCGGTGATGTTGATCTCGCTCATCCCCGCAGCTAGGTGTGCCTGCAACGCCGCATCGACGTGTTGCTCGGACATGGCGAGAACCACCACCCTGTAGTCGGACAACAGATCCTGCTCGACGGCCCGGGAGAAAGGCAGGCGGTGAAACTCCGGCCCATAGGCAATCGGATCGTCCATGGAGAAAACTTCCACGTCATGGCTCGCGGCCTTCGCCTTGGCGCCTTCCGTATAAAGACGCGGCGTGGCGGTCATGTAGAGGCGCTTCGCGGCCCGAATTCTTTCCGCGTCGTGAATCAGCACGAAGGGAGAAGCCTTGTCGCCGGGCCGCTCGATACCCGTCGTTCTGTGGGCCTCGTCGCAAAGGACGAGATCGAATGCAGGCGCTCCGTCGTCTTGCGCCCGTTCCACGATGCCAAGCGAGTGGTAGGTGCAGAAGACCACGGTCATGGCATCCGGTGCAGCGCCCCCAAGCGCACTGCCAATCGTGGTCGGGTCCGTCGTCACAGGTATTTCCAGTTCCTGAAGCGACGCGTCCTCGTCGGTGCGGCCGGCGCGGGTATCGGAGCAGATCCCGATATAGCGATGGGGAATCGCCCGTTGCATCGCCCATTCCCGCATGGATTGCTGGAACAGAGAAATCGACGGCACCAGATAGAGCACCCGGCCTCCGACTCCCGCAACGGCTTCCGCGATGCGTAGTGCTACAAAGGTCTTGCCTGTGCCGCAGGCCATGATCAGTTTGCCGCGGTCGTGTTCCGCGAACCCCGCCAGCACGTCCTTAAAGGCATTCCGTTGATGCGGCCGCAGGCTGAACGGCTCGGCGTGCCAGGAGAGCGCCTCCGGCGTATCTTGAATCAGATCCGGCCATTCGATGGGCCGGTCGGCAAGGTCACCGAACCGAAGCACCTGACAGGCCGGCTTCAGTCCCTCGATGGTCTTCCGGGCGTTGGGTCCCCACGCATCGCCGGTATCGACGACCATGCGCCGGGTGAACGGGTCGCGTGCGGATGCGGAAATGAAGGAGTCGAGATCTTTCTTCGCGATCCGGGTTCCCGGCGCATGGAATTTGCACTGAATGGCGCACCAACCACCCGTGTGTTCCTCGGCCACCAGATCCACTCCCGTGTCGCGGCCCGCGAACTCCGGTCGCCGCCGCGCCCATTCCGACCACCGCCAGACGCCGGAGAACTGGTCGGCGTACAGCGGGTCCTGTCGGAAATACTGCTTCATGAGGCGCTCGAAGAGAGCGCCCTTCTCCGCCTGAGACCTGGCGTGTGAACGAATCTGATCGAGCGTTCTTTGAAAGCCGGGGGTCAAGCCTTTTCCTCCCAAAGCATCGGGGCGGTTCCTATCGCTGACATTCCTTTTGTTGCAGGTATGCGCTTCCCACTGGAGTCAGGCGGTAGCGCTGTTTGCTGCTGCGCGGCTTGTCGGGGATCGTCAT
>JAAXHH010000047.1:0-2118 GCA_012270975.1 Candidatus Latescibacterota bacterium
GGCTCGCTGACGCCGGGCAAGGAAGCAGACATCATCCTTCTGGATGCGAACGCCATCAACGTTGCCCCACTCAACCACGTTCCGGGCGCGGTCGTCACGCTGATGGAGCGCAGCAACGTCGACACCGTCATCGTGGCCGGCAAGATCAGGAAGTGGCGTGGGGCGCTTCTTGGCGCCGACCTTTCCAAGCTGCGGCGCGAACTGGAGGCATCGCGCGATTACCTCTTCGAAGCCGCGGGGGTGTCGCACGACCTGTTCCGCACGTAGTCGGGAGGTCACGCGCTGAACAACAGCCTGTGCCAGGCCAGCCGTCAGGTGTACAAGTGACAGGCCACCATGTGACCGGGGGCGACGTCGATTTCCTCCGGCTCAATTTCCGCGCACTGGGATTTGGCGACCGGACAGCGCGGATGGAAGCGACAACCGCTGGGCGGGTTGATGGGTGAAGGAACTTCACCAGGCAGGATGATCTCTTCCCGAGTGATGTCGGGATGGCCGGGAAGCGCCGCCGAAAAGAGCGCCCGGGTGTACGGGTGCAGGGGCTCGGTGAACAACGCTTCCGTGCGTGCTCTTTCAACGATCTTTCCCAGGTACATCACCGCCACTTCGTGCGCCATGTAGCGCGTGGTGGCAAGGTGATGGGCAATGAGGAGATAGCTGACGTGATACGCCTGCTGCAAGTCCACCAGCAGGTTCATGATCTGCGCCCGGATGGACACGTCCAGAGCCGAAACCGGTTCATCCAGGATGATCAGCTTGGGATGGGAAATAAGCGCGCTGGCCATGGCAATGCGCTGCCGTTGGCCACCGCTGAATTCGTGCGGGTACAGATTGGCCTGCTGTGGCCGCAGGCCCACGCTGTCCAGGACCTCCCGGACGCGCGCCGCGATGGCGGCGCGCGACATCTGGCGGTTGATCACCAGGGGTTCCGCCACAATTTGCCGTACCCGCATGCGAGGATTCAGCGACGACCAGGGGTCCTGAAAGACCGCCTGCACCGTGGTGCGGTAGGCTTTCAAGGCGTTGCCGCGCAAGTCATGCACGGGCTGTCCAGCGATCAGGATCTCCCCGTCGGTCGGCTCTTCGAGACGCAGGATCAATTTGGCCGTCGTCGTCTTGCCACACCCGGATTCGCCCACCAGCGCCAGCGTTTCGCCTTGCGGCACCGAGAAACTGATGTCATCCACCGCCTTCACCCAGCCGATGATTCGCATCATCAGAAGACCTCGGGTCACCGGAAAGTGCTTCTTGAGATGATGTACCTGCAACAGGGGCGTCTCGCTCATGTTTCCTGGAGCCTCCAGCAGTCTGCGGTGTGGTCCGCACCAACCGCGAAAGAGGGTGGATACGTCTGCTCGCAGCGCGCTTCCGCATGGGGGCAACGGGCGGTAAATCGGCATCCTGGCGGGAGTTCCCACAGGGCGGGTGGCTGCCCTTCGATGGCATACAGGCGTTCGGGTCGTTCTTCCATCGCGGGTACGGACTGCAACAGGGCCTGCGTATAGGGATGCGCCGGGCGATTGAAAATGTCCCGCACGGGGCCACTTTCCGCCACCCGGCCAGCGTACATCACCATGACCCGATCGCACATCTTCGCCACGATGCCAAAATCATGGGTGATAAAGATAATGGACAGGCCGGTTTCCTCCTGAATTTCCCGTAGCAGGCGCAAGTACTGGGCCTGAATGGTCACGTCCAGCGAGGTGGTGGGTTCGTCGGCGATGATCACGTGGGGCTCGCAAGACAGCGCGATGGCGCCCACGACACGCTGTTTCATGCCGCCACTCATCTGGTGCGGGTAATCCTCCACACGACGCTCCGGGGCCGCCACTCTGACTTGCGACAGCGCGTTAATGGCGCGCGACAGCAGGGTGCGGGGGCGTCCTTTGTGATGGATGTGGATGGCTTCGAGAAGCTGATTGCCGATGGTGAAGACGGGGTTGAGAGAGGTCTGGGGGTCCTGCAGGATCATCGACAGCCGTCGCCCCCGGATATGCCGCATCTCCCGTTCGCTCTTGTCGAGGAGGTTCTCGCCCTGCAACAGCACCTGGCCTTGCACGATGCGGGCTACCGGATGCGGCACCAGACGCAACAGAGACAGCGCCGTCATGCTCTTGC
>JAAXHH010000047.1:2174-2644 GCA_012270975.1 Candidatus Latescibacterota bacterium
CGCAGCCAGTCACCCAGCAGGTTCAGAGACAGCACGGTCAGCATGATGGCCAGTCCCGGAAACATGGCGATCCACCAGGCGACCACGATGAGGTCGCGCCCGTCGGCGATCATCGAGCCCCAGGTTGGCGTCGGACGAGGAATTCCCGCCCCCAGGAAGCTGAGGGCCGACTCCAGCAGAATGACGGCGCCGATTTGCAGGGTGGCCAGAACGGTCAGGGTATTGACGACATTCGGGAAGATATAGCGCAGCATGATGCGGAAGTGCGACGCCCCTGCCACCCGCGCGCGGGCGATAAAATCGCGCTCTCGAATACTCAGGGTCTCGCCTCGAACCTGGCGGGCATAGCGCGCCCACAGGATCACCGCGGTGACCACGACCACGGTGGCAAAGCTGGCTCCCATGGCAGCGACAAACACCAGGGCCAGCAGAATAATCGGCAGCCCGAGGGAGATGTCCACCAGACGCAT
>JAAXHH010000002.1 GCA_012270975.1 Candidatus Latescibacterota bacterium
TTCTTCCTCGACTTCTTCGAGATCGCCTTCATCATCATCCCGCTGCTCGCCCCGGCGGCGGCCCTGCTGGACATCGACCTGGTGTGGTTCGGGGTAATGATCGGGATGAACATCCAGACCTCGTTCCTGACCCCGCCCTTCGGCTTCGCCCTCTTCTACCTGCGGGGCGTGGCGCCGCCCGAAGTGCGCACATCGGAGATGTACCGCGCGGTCATCCCCTTCATCGTGATCCAGCTCATCGGGCTGGTGCTGATCATGACTTTCCCGGAGATGGTCACGGGGTTGGTGAACCGGTAATTACTGGTATCTACTGATATCTAGTGACAAGTTGCTGTGACCCCTCAGGGCTTCAGTCCGGCGGGGTGAGTCCACGGGGATCATGAACCGTTAGTTTGAAGCTGAACGGGTTCTTCCGACCGTCCCCAACGAGAGGAGGTCCGAGCAAGGTGTCCGACCGCATGACTGGCCTCCAGGTGACGCCCCGGCGCGCGGGAGAAGCGACGAGGCGATGAAGGTGTTTCGGGTCGGATAAGGTCGTCAGTCCGGAGAGGACGCGACGTTCAACCCGAACACACTACCGAACCACGCCACGAGCCGCCGTGCGGCATCGCTGTCATCCCGTAGATAACGCGCTTTGATCGCCACCCCGTAGGGGCGTCCGGGCTCCTCCCGCCAAGCCAGCCATGTATGGAGGAGCGCCTTCCCGGTATACGCGTCGGAGAATCGCGCGCCCAATAGACGGGCCTTACGCATGGAGTTCCGCGCATGCGGGAGTAACCGATCGCCTTCGCTGACGAGCGCCGCCAGAAAATCCTCCAGCGCTCCGGCTTGCCGGTTGTCCGGCATCAGCCACACTCCGACACGGGTGCCGAACTTCGTAGATTCTCCGACGAAACCACCAACCGGAATCTCGTTCGGGACCCGAACACCAGCCTCGCGGAGCCGTGAGGCGGCTGCCGTCCAAGTGTTCGCGGGATCATCGTTGGCGTCCAGGACAAAGCCGAGGGATTTCCCGGTTCCAGCGCCGATGGAGACCTTCATCGCCCGAAGGACCCCCTGCTTGCCACCCATATCCTTGAACTGCGGGAGGGACTGGGGGTCGGCTCCCCGCCGAATCAACAGCTGGCCGATCACATGCTCGTCGTCTTTACCCTCGACATACAAGAATCGACGGGTTGCGGATTGGGGCATCAGCGCAGCTCGATACTCAGATCGTCCGCGGCAACGGTGGCCTGTGCGTCAAAGCTCACGCTGTGGTCGAGTTCTCGCTCGATCTTCTGAACCGACACGGCATCCGCCAAGTCCGGCCGGTTCCTGAGCAACGACGCCAAGCCCATGATGCAGTCGAGGCTATGGGTCGTCGCAAATACCTGAATGGAGGATTTGACCGCCGCCTCAGCGACGAGCTTCCACACTTCCTCCATCACGGTCCAATGAAGGCCGGTATCGATCTCGTCAATCAGCAGAAAGCCATCGGCGGCGCGCACCAAAGAAAGAGAGAGAGCCAGGAGCCGCCGCGTCCCGTCGCCGTGACTGCCGATGGGAACCCGGGGAGCGCCGGCTCGAAATCCCAGGAAGATGCCTCCGGCGACTCCACTACGTCCCGATGCGTCGCCCGTCAGAAACTGTATCGAATGAAGATCTCCCCGCAGGATCCTCATCGCTTCGACGACTTCCGATTCGCGCCCCTGGACGACGACCTGGTTCCATACACCGGCCATGTCGCCAGCCTGCAGCGACTCGGCCGTTACGAACTGGGTCTGAGGCAACCTCAGCCGCGACGATCCGAGTGCCATACGCGGCATCGTCGGCGAGAGCCGGTCAAGCGAGCCGCCCTCCGTCAGTGAAACAACGATGTCGCTCTCTTCGTGTGCGCGTTCGATCCGCAGCGCCAAAGGCTGGGTCGTGCGCGATATTATCTCGAAGAGATCCTCGGACTCGCTGGGCTCCGCCTCTTCTATGCGCATGCGAACCCATCCGAAGCCGCCATCGGAAGAGATGCCGAGGCGGGCTCCCAAGCCAAACTCGTGGCCGTGAAAATGGTGGCGGAGCGGGTATCGTGTATGCCTGCGGCCATCCTCGCCGACGTGGAATTCCCTCCGCCTCCGGGCCGACTCGATGAGTATGCTAGGATCGCCCCTCGACACGAGCAGCTCGACCGCTTCCAGCACGGACGTCTTCCCGCAATTGTTGGGGCCCACCAAAAGGTTCACCCTGGCCAGATCCCGGAGTTCGTAGGTCTCGAAGCCCCGATAGTTTTCCAGCCTGAGGGTGCGGATCATCGTCAACGGACCTCCCCCGGCGGACGGGCCACCCCTTCCCTAGCTTCCGCCTCCGAAGGCAGCGTCCGCGTAGGCCCACTCCGCGCGGCCGAACCACTCGAACGCCTC
>JAAXHH010000115.1 GCA_012270975.1 Candidatus Latescibacterota bacterium
CCGTTCTTGCGCGGCGCCAGCGCCTCAGGCCCCAGCCAGCCGAGCCGCACGTCCGCACCGTCCTGGATCAAGACGTTGAGCTGCCACAGCGGCAGGAATCGGCTGCGAGGATTTCTGGCCTGTTCATCCAACCACCGCTGATCGCGGCGCTGCACGTCGCCGTGGTCGAGCGGATTACCAGCAAACACGTGTGGGGTCATGTTCTTCGTTCCGGTTGACAGGAGTTCTGAAGCAGTAGGGCGACCCGGGCGGCCACCGACGCGAAGGGAAAGCGAGACCACCTTACCATACACTCGTCCGGTGTTTCCTCATCCCGACCCATCTATCATCGCCAGGCACAGTCGAGGCCGTCTGGCGGGTGGGCTACAGGAGCATGTCTACGGAAACCACCACGTCAGAGAACGCCAACGGGGTGATTTTGCCCTGGCTCAGGGTTTGCTCGAACCGGTAGGCGCCGTTGGCGGGCCGACGGAAAATCATCAGGACGCTGTCCCGAAGGTTGACGACCCAATACTCCGGGATGCCGGCGTCGGCGTAGAGGCGCTTCTTTTCGTCCAGGTCCTTGCTCAGGCTGGTATGGGCATATTCAATGAGCCAGAAAACATCCTCCGGGGTGGGGTGACGGTGGCGATAGGCTCGGCCCAAACGGTGCACAACGGCCAAGTCCGGCTCCGGCTCGGACGTGAGGGTGGGTATGGTGATGGGTTTGGCGTGACGCACCTGGGCGCGGGTGCCCAATAGCCCCGACAAATAGTCTCCGGCATCGGAACTTGCAGCGGCATGCGGCGCACCTTCGGGGGACATGTCGACAATCTCTCCATGCAGGAATTCCACGGCGCGGCCTTCCAGCAAACCCGTCTCCACCATGCGGTGATAGTCTTCCAGCGTCCATTTTGCCGTCGTAACCGCCATATTCCTCTCCTTTTTCTGACGTTCAGGCAGCTTACCACATGACGGGGTCTCTCACGACGCCTGCGGCGGCATGCTTCGATTTGGGGTAAGGCGACTAGAGCGTGTTCGATTCTAATTGA
>JAAXHH010000151.1 GCA_012270975.1 Candidatus Latescibacterota bacterium
TAGTCTCTCCGGCAATTCCCGACCTTCTCGCTGCCGATGGAGTGTTCATCGCATCCGGCATCATCGTGGACCAGCACGACGAGGCGGTCGCGGCGATTAACGAGGCCGGATTGGCAATCAGCGAAACCCGGCAAAAGGAAGACTGGATCACCATCCTCAGCGGGCACAAATAGCCCGCGAACGTAGATCATGGACACCGTCACGCTGGACCGCTTTGAACTGGTCGGCCCGCTCGGCAGCGGCGCCGACTACGATGTGCGCGCTGCGGTGGATAGGGAGACCGGGGCACTGGTGGTGCTGAAGCGACCGTCCCCGCAAACCGTGAGCCGCCAGATGCATGGCCCCACCGAGGAACGCACCGCCCGGGCGCTGGAAGCCTACGAACGAGCCGGCCAGTACTGCGATGCCGTGCCCCGGGTCATCGGCGTTACCGATGTGGCCCTGCACGACGAGTATTTCGGCGAGGATCTCGGTCAGCCCTACTCGGTGCGCGTTGAGGAACGCGCCGCCGGCATCCCGCTGGTGGGCGATCCGAGGAGCCGCATCTTGCGCGTGCCCATCGGCCTGGGCCAGAACCTCTTCGCGCTGCATCCCCTCGCGCTTCCTGACGGGGTTGACGGCTGGCCGATTCAGGCGCAGCTCCTGGAGGCCCAGGAAATCTACGCCAACGCCGGCTATGCGCTGCTCGACCTGGGCCCGCACAACGTGTTCTACTCCCCGGGGACCGGCCGCATCGCGCTGGTCGATGCCAGTGCGCTGGTCGGACACGGAGTGGAGCGCAGCCAGGGCAACCGCGGCCCCCAGGACGTCCACGATTTCTACGTCGAGATGTTGAAGTTCTACGTTGCGCCGGCGTTGCCCCCCACCGAAGCCGCCGGGTACTTCGACCCCTACAACCAGCGGCCAGTCATTTCCATAGAGGACGAATGCGATAGCCTCGTCAGTGCGTTCGCTTCGGGTGACGATGCGCTGCGGGACGCCACGAACGCATGCCTCGCGAAAATCCGACAGCGCGCTTATGCGTCCGTCGCGGATTTCGGGGCGGACTTGCGTGAATGCCTGCGCCTGATTACTATCCGAAACGACCGGATGGCCGATCGCGATGCCGCGCAGGAAGCATGGCGTGCCGCGCTGCACCGGCTCTCCGAGGACCACTGGACACGCTACCGATTCGACGCGAACACCGAGCTGGTCGCACTGGCCGGCTGATCCGCTGCTAACCAACTTCTTGCGAGGGTGCAGGAACTATGCTCACCAGTTCGTTGGCTATTATTCACGATAACGCCGCCCACGGCGAGGACAACTACCTGACACGTGATTTGGGCGACGGCAACTTCCTGGATGTGGTGCTGGACGGCGTCACCGGTCACGGTGGCGACGAAGCCAGCGGCTCGGTTGCCGATGCTTTGAACGCTGCAACGATCAGCGGCCCGGAGGATATCGTTGCCGTCCTGGACGAGCAGAATGCCGAGTTCCACCAGGTTGGTGGAGGGCGGTTCCTTTTGACCACCGCCTCGGCGGCTTTGTATCTGGATGGTCAACTGCATATCATCTCGGCCGGGGACAGCCCGATTTACGTGATCCGCCCCGACGGATACGAGCAGTACAGCGGCCGCATGGGCGGGTTGATCCGCCTGGGCGTCTCCAAGGCCATCGGCGCAGAATCTGCCCTGTCGGTGTTTCAGACCTCGGTGGACCTGTCGCCTTCGGACCGTTTGGTCTGCTGCACCGATGGCGTCAGCGACAACCTGCTCGGCGACGAGTTGATGGAAATCGTCCGTAGTTCCGCCGACGCGGAAGAGGCTTCGGGACGGGTCAAGGAGCTGGTTGATCGCCACATCGAACAGGGGCGAGACATCCGGTTCCGTGGCGGCAGATTCCGGCACGACGACGAAACCGCGATCTTCCGCTTTTTCGCGGAAAACTAGCGGCCGCAATATTGTCGATTTGCATCGCGTATCACCCGCGGTTGGCGTTTAGCGGTCGCCGGCAGGCGGCAAGATTCGGGGTGTGTTAGACTGTCTGGCAGTTTGACGCAGGTTGGCCTCGATAATTCCCAGTCCCGGTTTTGAGGGATGTTCGCGCCGGGGCGGGCCTCAAGGAGTACACAATTGGGCAAGATTAACGTTGCCATCATCGGCGTGGGCAACTGCGCGTCGTCTCTGGTCCAGGGCATCCACAAATACGTTGAAGTACCGGACGACGATCCGATCCCCGGCGTTATGCACAATCGCGTCGGAGACTACCGCATTGAAGATATCGAGGTTGTGGCTGCTTTCGACATCGACCGCAATAAGGTTGGGAAAGATCTGTCGGAAGCTATCTTCACCGAGCCCAACAACACGATCAAGTTCGCCGAGGTCCCCCACCTCGGTGTCCCCGTGGAACGGGGAATGACTCACGACGGCATCGGCCGTTATCTCTCCGATCTGGTGGTGAAGTCGCCGCACAGCACCGCCGACATCTCCGGTATCCTGCGGGAACGCGAAGTCGATGTCGTGATCAACTACCTGCCCGTGGGCAGCGAGATGGCGACCAAGTGGTACGTGGAGCAGATCCTCGACGCGCGCTGCGCCATGATCAACTGCATCCCCGTTTTCATCGCCCGGGAGGAGTATTGGCGCAACCGTTTCGAGGAACGCGGCGTGCCCATCATCGGAGATGACATAAAGTCTCAGGTCGGCGCGACCATCGTTCATCGGGTGCTGACCCGCCTGATGGAAAATCGCGGTGCGGAGATCGACAACACCTACCAGCTGAACTTCGGCGGCAACACCGACTTCCTCAACATGTTGGAACGCGAGCGCCTGGTTTCCAAAAAGATCTCCAAAACCGGCTCCGTCACCAGCCAGATGCAGGAAGAGCCTGAAGCGGACACCATCCACATCGGCCCCAGCGACCATGTGCCGTGGTTGCAGGACCGCAAGTGGTGCTACATCCACATCGACGGCAAGGTCTTCGGCGGCGCTCCGGTCAAAATGGAGGT
>JAAXHH010000031.1 GCA_012270975.1 Candidatus Latescibacterota bacterium
TAGCTTAGCCCGGTGGTGACGAGGTCCTCGACGCCGCTGCCGTTCAGATTGGCCCGCTGGATCTTGTTCGTCCAGGAATCGGTCCAGTACATCTTGTCCCCGGCGACGTCCAGGGCGATGCCCACCGGGTTTCCCAGATCGGTGATGAGGTCCTCGACGCCGCTGCCGTCCAGGTTCGCCCGCCGGATTGCGTCTCCACTGGAGTCGTCGGTCCAGTATATCTTGCCCCCGGCAACGTCCAGAGCAATGCCCCGGGGGTCGTCCAACCCGGTGATGGGAAGGTCTTCGACGTCGTTGCCGTCCAGATTGGCCCGCTGGATCTTGTGGGTGTCATTGTCGCTCCAGTACATCTTGCCCCTGGCGACGTCCAGGGCGATGCCTCGGGGGTAATCCAACCCAGTGACCAGAACCTCTACGTGGGTTCCATCCAGATTAGCCCGTTGGATCTTCCCGCCCCTGTAGTCGTCGCTCCAGTACATCTTGCCCCTGGCGACGTCCAGGGCGATGCCCAGCGGACTTCCGAAGTCGGTAATGAGATCTTCGATGTCGGTGCCGTCCAGGTTAGCCCGCTGGATATTGTCCGTCATGGAATCGGTCCAATAAATCTTGCCGCCCGCTGCGTCCACGGCAATGCCGCGTGGAGACTTCAGTCCGGTGGTGACAAGGTCTTTGACGTCGGTACCGTCCAGGTTAGCCCGCTGGATATTGTCCGTCGTGGAATCGGTCCAGTACATCTTGGCGCTGGCGTCCAACCCCGTCCCGTTGACTATCAAGCGATTGCTAAGGGAGCAATCGTTGTCCGGGTTCGTCTCGCCCTCCGCTTCGTCCACGCAGGCGCCGTAGTAGTAGGTGCCGGGGGTATCGGGTGCATTGATCCACAGCGACGCAGAGGAAAAGGAACCTTCGAGCGGCTCCAGTTCCTCCACTTCGTCCGTGCCGACCTCATCGTCTGCCGGCGAGATGACCTGTTCATCCGAGCGATAATAATGCAAGGTTGTCGCCGTCGAACGGTCCTCCCCACCGTTGAAGACTGTGCCTTCCAGCTTGATCTGTTCCCCGGGTCCTACGGTGAGTTCTATGACATCCCGGCCGTCCACCTCAAATGCCATGTCCACAACCAGATCGACGTCTCGGCAGAACAGCAAGTCGTCTGCGTTCACGTGGGACGCGCCTCGAAGACCGCGGGGCAGGCAGCCGGTCAGACCCGTATTGCTGTGAATCCACAAGTAGTTGAGATTGGGAAGTACGCCCAATTCGGCAGGGACCTCACCTTCGAGTTCGTTGCCCTCCAGCTGCAGCCATTGCAGGTTCGAGAGGGCGCCCAGCGCGCTAGGGATTTCCCCCGTCAGGTAGTTGTATCTCAGGTTCAACGTCGTCAGTGCCGACAGATCGCCCAGCGCCGCGGGAATCTCGCCGTTCAACTGCTGGCTGCCGAGCCACAGTTCCGTGACCCGCATATTCCCCGCGTTCCCCGAAACGGTAACGCCGTCCCAACTGCCGATGGGCGTGTTCAAGTTCCAGTTCAGCGACGCCGTGCCGCGAAGCTCGTCCTTGGCGGCCAGCAAGGTCTCGCAGTCAGAGACCAGACCGAACTCACGGTCGGGGATGCCGGCCCGGTACATGCAGGACGCCTCACTCTCGAACGAGACGTTCAAGCCATAGTCTCCCGTCGTGTCCTGGTAACCCCGCACCTCGACGTAGTATGTCCCCGGGTACAGGTTCGCCGCGATCAGGAAGTTGTAGGCCTCGCCGCTGTTGTCATTCTCCTCGATGACGGTGCCGTCGTCCTGTATCAGACTTCCGACCGTGTCGGTGCTGCCCGTGGTCTCCACCTGCAACCAACCTGCATTGCGCAAGGCGATGAGGAAGTAGTCCGAGTCGCCAGCCGCCTCCAGACTTCCATCGGTCGACGACGGCAGAGCCACCACCGTAGCGCTACCCGGGTTATCGCCGTAGTCGTCTTCTTCAGGTGGATAGACGATCGCATCATCGCCGTGGCCGTCCGCCAAAGGTGTTGGGTCTTCCACTCTTCCATCAAGGTAGTTGATGCGCTCCTCTATGGCGGAGAGACGATCGTGGGCTTCCGGCGGTACGCGGAACGAAGGGCAAACCTCGTATCCCCATTCGTTGACGGGGCAGTAGTTCCGCCGTGTGTACGAGTTCCGCCATGTGTACGCTTTCCATGGTCCGTTTTCCTCCGCCCCTAGACAAGGAGCGCCCCCGGTGCAGTCATTCAAGGCCTCGTTGACCCAGTATGAGTCAAAAGTGGCGGATATAGAGTCAAGCATGAAGTTCACGTACTCATTGAATTTCCAAAGGAATACAAAGGAATTCCCGAGGGCCACTACCGGTCCTATAGCTGGAAAAACCGCGCCTAATTCATAGGCTACTATGTCCCAAACACCGCCGGGTCCCCCCATAAGGAGTTGGTGCACCATTTCTCGGGTTTTAGCAATCATCGCCTCGTAGGCTTCCTGACTCACGGATACTACATCGCTCGGTACTTTACGGGTTCTCAGGAACTCGTTGTGAAGCGCATTGAGATACAGATCACGCAAATCTTGGTATTGTGCCATGCGTTCCTCGTTAGACACCCCCGTGATGCCGCTCTCGACCTCGCCCTTCCAATTTTCCAAACTGTCGTCTAAATCCACTTGAGATTGATGCAAGAGACGATAGGCGATTGCGGAGAAATAGTATGTTCCGATGTAAGGGGTAGCGACTCCCTGATCAAGACAGTTCTCTGCCGTCTCAGAGGCGCATTGGAGGTCATCATCAAGAAACCCAACGCTGCTGGTAACGTGATCAAGAAGCGTAATGAACATCTCTTCCAGACGCGCAAGGTCGGTGGCGTATTTACGGCGTTCGTACTTGAATAGTGACGACCCCATGAATGCAGTAAGTCTGCCGGCCACTCTGACGTAGCTGGCGATCGCTGGGCTTGCGAGTCTGTCGAGGTACGCCTTCTTGCGGCGGCAGTTGTCCTCCCCTGAGAAAAAGTATTTGCACGACAACTCAACATAGTGCAAGTGATCTTCCAGCCACCTGGCCTGACCCTTGATGAACTTGCTCACTTTCTTCGAATCGTTCAACACGTCGCTGGCTGAAAACCTGCTGTTCAGGTCGAAGTCACCACCAAACGCGGGAAGAGCAATTGCCAACACCAGACAAGCGATGAGGATGGACGTCTTCAGGGTTCTCCCGGATGGGATTGGCGACAGACTCGCATGCAGGAATTCACATCGACTTGCGCGGCCGCGCTTATGTTCGCTCAGATTTTGCGGGGGGGGGGGGGGAAAA
>JAAXHH010000012.1:0-1614 GCA_012270975.1 Candidatus Latescibacterota bacterium
CGGCTTGGTATCGCTTTGGACGTGATCGACCAGGAACACGGCCGACGAGAGTTCGAGCTCGGTTTGGTGGACGATGAGACGCGCTATCTTTGGCGGTTTCGCGGAGAACGCCACGAAATGTCGATGGCCGTCGCCTATGTCTCCGCGGGCGGAGAGGAACGGCGAGATCCCGATGCTCTCCATCGATTGATGCCTAGGGGCATGGGTGGAGAGGCCTTGGCTCGCCGCTTGGAAGGACTAAGCTACTTGACGGCCGAGCGACTTGGGCCGAGGGAAGTCTACGCACTGGAAGACCCACAGATGACGCCGGTCGTGGGACCTCGGGGCGAGCATGCTGTGAGCTTGCTCTATTCGGGAGGAAGCGAGAAGGTTCTCCCTGGGTTGCTGTTGGAGGATGCGCTGCCTACACGGCTTCACCAGGTCATTGGGCGGATGGAGCAGTTCTTTCCCGGCTGCGGGTTGGATATCCGGAGAATTCCGGACGCGAACGCCGTGACGTTGGGACTGAGAACGTCCAAGGGCACGAGCTTTCATCGTCCGATCCACACCGGGTTTGGGTTGACTCAGGTGTTGCCGCTCCTGGTCGCCGCCGTTTCCGCTGACTTGGACGACTTACTCTTGGTCGAGAATCCGGAGGTGCATCTTCATCCGTCAGGGCAAGCGGCAATGGGCGAGTTCTTGGCGGAGGTGGCTGCCGCAGGGGTTCAGGTCCTTGCCGAGACGCACAGCGATCATGTTCTGAGTGGGGTGCGCCGCGCAGTCAAGAAGGGGGTTCTGCCGCCCGACGATGCCGTGCTTCACTTCTTCCGGCCTCGGAAAGAAGGGGCTGACGACAGATCACAGGTGGAGAGTCCGAGGCTCGATTCACAAGGGCGCGTGGATGCGTGGCCGGAGGGGTTCTTCGATCAGTTCGACAAGGACATGAACTATTTCGCTGGCTGGTGACCCAGGAGTGGAGATATTTCTCAATGATCAGTCCCTGCACGGCCAGTATGTCGATGGGGCGGCGTTCAAGCGGTCCCTGGATCGGATCATGGCGATGCGCGCTTTGGCCAAGCGCTTTGATCGGGATGTCCATTGCCACTCGGCCATACTGACCCGGGATGTGCTCCACGGCGTCAGCTTGCAGAGGGTAGTGGGCGCATTGCCCCTCGACCAGCGGCGGGCGGTGATGTGGTGGTTGACCAAGGGAGGTCCATTCTGGTGGTGTGATCGCCGACATGGTGGCGATGACTATCTGGAGTCCAAGGGCGACCTGGTTACCGAATCGGCGGTCGCCGAGGCTGCGTTTCGGACGCTTGTCGATGTGGAATGCACTCTGATGAGTTTTTCACCTTCGGACTGGAACCAATCGCCGATCAAGGTGATCTGGCGACGCGAGGCGGAAGGGTTCGATGACGAGAGCGTTGCGGTGGAGAACTTCTGGACGGTCGGCAGTCTCGAGAAGAGACTGGTTGGTGCGATGGCGCCCATCCAGACCTGGGGCGAATTGCGGCGGGTCTCGGAACGAGGCTTTCTCCGGCTTGTGTTCGGGGAGGAATGCTTCAGCCCGTTGGAGGCCCTCCCTTTTCGCCGGTCGGCGGCATCAAGGATTCTGGAGCTGCTGCGAATCCT
>JAAXHH010000012.1:1620-1889 GCA_012270975.1 Candidatus Latescibacterota bacterium
TGTTTTCCGATTCGTCCCCTACGGAGAAGCGGGAATTCGGGCAGAAGCTGACATTCGCTCATCCCGATGAACCCGATCAGGATCTGCCATGTACTTGGCACGGCAAGATTCGGACGATGACGTTGCGGATGCACTTTTCCTGGCCAGTTCGGTATGGACAGCCAGTCTACGTGATGTACATCGGGCAGAAGATCACGCGGAGGTAGAGAAATCGATCCTGATCCCCGGCTTGGTCCGGGCCGTCGGGGTGATGATCCCCGGGCGCGCGC
>JAAXHH010000089.1 GCA_012270975.1 Candidatus Latescibacterota bacterium
CCGGAAAACGACGCTTAGCGTGCGTTTCTGCGCCGTTACTGTCGGAACCCCGTATTGGGCGGTGGCATGTAGGGAAGAGGGGATTGGACGCAACACGGGAAGCCCTGCCGGTGGCGTGGCACGCGCCAACCGACAGCCCGCGAGGGTCAGGTTGGGCCGACAGGGTGGCGGAGAGGTCCGCAGTACCAAGGAAGCCGGGTAATGCCGGTGGAGGGAAGGGACCTTAGTTCGAGAGCAGCGCATGACGGAGGAAGGGACATGAGGACTGGCGAGAGCCTAACAGCCTCGGAGAGAGTTCAGCGACTCCAGACGGCGCTACATGCGAAAGCGAAGGAAGCTCTGGGCTTCCGGTTCTACTCTCTGAGCGACAAGGTGTGGCGCGACGACGTGCTCGCAGTCGCCTGGCAGGCCGTGCGACGCAACGGCGGCACGGCCGGGGTGGACGGCGAGACGGTCGCGGACATCGATGCGTACGGGGTGGACCGGTGGCAGGGAGCACTGGCGCGGGACCTGAAGGAAGGGACCTATCGGCCGCATGCGGTTCGGCAGGTTCTCATCCCGAAGAAGCAACGAGGGAAGTTCCGGCCGTTGGGCATTGCGTGTCTCCGGGATCGGGTGGTGCAGACGGCGGCGATGCTGGTGTTATCGCCGATCTTCGAAGCCGACCTGCAACCGGAGCAGTATGCGTACCGGCCGGGCCGAGACGCGCAGGACGCAGTCAGGCGCGTACATCGGCTGCTGACGACGGGCCACCGGGAGGTGGTGGACGCCGACCTGTCGGACTACTTCGGCCAGATTCCGCACGCGGACCTGATGAAGTCCATCGCCCGGCGCGTGAGCGACGGGCGGCGGTTGGGCTGGGTCAAGGCGTGGCTGGAGATGGCGGTGGAAGAGGACGACGGGCGCGGCGGTCGCCGCCGCACGAACCGGGCGCGTCACGAGCGGAAGGGGACCCCGCAAGGGTCTCCGATCTCGCCGCTGCTCAGCAACATCTACATGCGGCGCTTCATTCTGGGCTGGAAGGTGCTGGGCTACGCCCGGCACTTCAAGGCGGAAATCGTCAACTACGCGGACGACTTCGCGGTTCTCGGTCGCGCGCCGGCAGCGGTGATGCTAGCGGCGGTCGAAGCCCTGATGAAACGTCTGAAGTTGGCGATAAACGTGGAGAAGACCCGCTGCTGCCGGGTGCCGGAGGAATCGATGACGTTCCTCGGCTACCGGATCGGTTGCAACTACCGGCCGGGTACGGGTGCCGCCTACATCGGCACACAACCGAGCCGGGAAAGCGTCCAGCGCATCTGCCGTCGTGTGAGCGAGTGGACCGCGCCGCGCCACGTGCTCCTGCCGTCGGGAGTCGTAGTGGGACGCCTCAACCGGTTGCTGACCGGTTGGGCGAACTACTTCATCCTGGGACAGGTCCGCCCGGCCTACAAGGCGATTGATCAACACGCGACACGGCGGCTGCGCCAGTGGCTCTGCCGTAAGCACAAGGTGCGGACCGGGAAAGGAGTGCGCTTCCCGTCCGAGCGGCTCTGGTCCGATTACGGGCTCACGCATCTTGCGCCGCGTACGGCGAGCTTTCCGTGGGCGAAGGCATGATCTCGTCCGAGAGCCGGATGCGGGAAATCCGCACGTCCGGTTCGATGAGCGGCGACTGGAAACGAAGCCACGGCGAGGAGTGAGGCACCGGAATCGGCGAAAGCCACCGGCAACAGCTACCCCCTTTGCCTACCGCCACCGCGCCAGTCGCCGACTCTACACCAATCTGGTTAGTACCCCAAAGAAGCGGCACACTGAATTCTTATATTGTTAAAATTTACTCAATAGACGTATACTCATGGAATGAGCGTCTATGAGCGCGCACAGCAGTCGACTCTCTCCGACCGTCTGAAGGAGGCTCCGCAGCGGTTGATTGTCGTCACCGGGCCGCGTCAGACGGGCAAGACGACGCTTGTCTGTCAGGTGCTGGCCCGGATCGACCGGCCGAACCGCTACGTGTCCGTCGATGAGCCTGATCCCGTCACGCTCCCACCGTTCCCAGGAACTGAAACGAGTATCAACCCGTTCGCCGGGGAGGCGCCCCGTCGGCTCGCCGGCGAGAGGGACGTGCGGTGGCTGGTCCGTCAATGGGAGCAGGCTCGAATGGAAGCCGACCGTTCGGAACGGGGCTTCGTCCTGGCGATCGACGAGATTCAGAAGATCCCGAACTGGTCGGAAGCGGTCAAGGGGTTGTCGGACGCGGACCGGCGTCATGAGCGCCCCCTTCATGTGATTCTGATGGGCTCGGCCCCGCTGCTCATGCAGAAGGGCATGAGCGAGAGTCTGGCCGGCCGCTACGAGACCATTCACCTCTCCCACTGGTCGTTCGCCGAGATGGCGGCCGCATTCGACTTCGATCTGCCGACGTACATCTACTTCGGGGGCTATCCGGGCGCCGCGCCGCTCGTTCCGGCACAGGATCGCTGGCGTCAATACATCGTGGAATCGCTGGTCGAACCCAATATCGAGCGCGACATTCTGGCGATGCAGCGAGTGGACAAGCCGGCGCTGCTGAAGCGGTTGTTCGATCTCGGTTCCGACTATTCCGGCCAGATCCTGTCCTACAACAAGATGCTCGGCCAGCTTCAGGACGCGGGCAACACGACGACGCTGGCCCGGTATCTGGACCTGCTGTCGGACGCCGGCCTGATTGCCGGTCTTGCCAAGTACGCCGGCCGGGCGCAACGCCGCCGGGCCTCGAGTCCCAAACTCAACGTGCTGAATACCGCTCTGATGGCCGCCCAGTCCGGATACACGTTCGAAGAGGCGCAGTCGGACCGAAGCTTCTGGGGCCGGTTGGTCGAAAGCGCGGTTGGCGCGCACCTGTTCAACACGCGATCGCCCGGAGACCGCCTCTATTTCTGGCGGGACGACAACCACGAGGTGGATTTCGTTCTGCAACGCGGGAAGAAGTTGGCGGCGGTCGAGGTCAAGAGCGGTTTGCGGCGGTCGAGCGTAAGCGGGCTGACGGAGTTCAGACAGCGGTTCGGCGTCACCGTCTCGATACTCGTCGGGGAGGGTGGACGACCGCTTCCGGAGTTCCTGTCCATCCCGGCCGGGGATTGGTTCGACGGACCATGAATCGCATCGTTCCACGCACATGCACCGTGATCGAGAGAGGCACCTACAGCGGTGACCCGGAAAACGCGCCCTGGCCTTCGCACGATTTGCGGGCACTCGATGCATGTGTGCTGCTCGGCGCTCCCGGGGTCGGCAAGACGACGGCATTCGAGACAGAAGCCAAGCGCACAGGGGGGCTGCGCGTCACCGCGCGTGATTTCACTACGTTCGACGATCGAGCCGAGTGGCGCGACACGACGCTGTTCATCGACGGGCTCGACGAAACGCGAGCCGGGTCGGCGGACGGGCGCACTCCACTCGACAACATTCGCACCCGGCTCGACCGGCTGGATCGCCCGAGGTTTCGCTTGTCCTGCCGCGAGGCGGATTGGTTCGGGGCAAACGACAGAGATCGTTTGAAAAACGTATCGCGGGATGGCAAGGTGACGGTCTTGCGCCTCAACCCACTCTCCGACGACGACATTAGCGAGATACTGCGCGCGAACTTCGGCATCGAAGACGCGGATGAATTCGTCGGCTCGGCCCGCGAGAGGGGAATCGATGCGCTTCTGGGGAATCCGCAAAGCCTGAAGATGCTGGCAACGGCGGTCGCGGACGGCGTTTGGCCGGAATCGCGGTTGCAGACATTTGACATGGCGTGCCGGACGTTGCTCCGCGAGCACAACGAGGAACACCGGATTGCGACCCGGAATGGCCTCGAAATCTCCGATCTGATGAACGCCGCTGGGCGGCTTTGTGCGGTGCAACTGCTGACGGGCGGCGCTGGATACAACCTTCTCGGCGGAGAGAGCGATCGCGAATACTTGGGATTGGAAACGATACCCGACGAAGACCGTGACCTCCTTCGGCACGCGCTCGGCACCAAACTGTTCGAGGGGCCCAGTGACGGCCCCAGAGCACCAGTTCACCGGCAGATCGCCGAGTTTCTCGGCGCGCGGCACTTAGCCACGCTCATCGACCAGGGTTTGCCAGTCAGACGTGTTCTGGCCGTGATGTCCGGCCATGACGGTATCCCCGTGTCGGAACTGCGCGGTCTGGCCGCTTGGCTTGCCGCGCATGGCAAACGCAGCCGTGCGGAGATAGTCGCGCGCGATCCGCTCGGAACAGTCCTCTATGGGGATGTTCGAGAATTCTCCACCGAGGACAAGTGTCGAGTATTGGATCGTCTACTTCGGGACACGAAGAAAAATCCCCGGTTTGTCGGGGCGATCCAGATGGATTCTCGGCTGGGGGATGTGGTCACAGCCGATATGGAAGACGTCTTCCGAGGATTCCTGACCGATCCGGCACGAGACGACGCACAGCAGGCCTTTGTCGTGATCCTGATCGAATCGCTTGCGCATGGGCAGCCGCTCCCAGGGCTAGCTGACGTCATGATTGACATCATCAGAGATGCCGCAAGGTGGCCTCGAATCAGAAAGCGCGCCTTGGAAGCCTTTGTCCGAAATGAAACAGACAAAGAAAGGGTATTTTCTGAACTCGAGGCGCTTGTCGCCGATGTCGGTGCCGAACGGGTTCCGGATCCCGACGATGAGTTGCTGGGTTGCCTGTTGACCGAGTTGTATCCCGCCCGCCTGTCGGTATCAGACATCATGCAATATCTGCGGACACCCAAGAGACCATCGATCGTTGGGGGTTACGTGCGGTTCTGGACGGGTCAGGTTCCGGAGACATCGACGAACGCTCAGCTTGCCGAGCTTCTTGACGTGATTGCTCGGCGATACAGTCGACAGGAACCCGTGTTTGTGAGGTCTACGGACTACGAAGTCTTTCTGCACTCGGTTCTGGCGATCCTGTTGAGGCGTCTTCTCGAGAAATCACAAGACAAAGTCGACTCAAAACAGCTCTTCGAATGGCTCGGGGTTGCATCGGATGTCGAACGTCGAGCTTCGAAGGAAGAACTTGGATCCGTCGGGGAGTGGTTAAGCCGCAACCCCGCAACCATGAAAGAGATCATCGAACTCGGCTTGAAGCGTTGCGTCGGTTCGGAGGACTTTCGCCAATGCGTGTATGCGGTGGAATGTCGCCTGTTCGGAGCCACACGGCCGCCGGACTTCGGATCTTGGTGCCTCGACCGGGCCATGGCCGCCGAAGACGGCGGCGCCGCAACCTGGTTCATTGCGGAGGTGGCGCGGGGCCTCAACCTGCGCAGTCACGATGAAGGCATCTCTCGCGAAGCCGTTGAACGCAGGCTGGTTGGAAACACGTACCTGCTGAACCTGTTCCACAAGGAGCGGGCCGAACTCGAAGGGTCTCGTATATGGTTCCGTGAACGGAGAAAACGCTACGAGCTGACAGAGCAAACCCGGGACCGGCAGATACGGCGGGACTGGCGAGAACGGGTGAAGTCACGCGAGTCGGCGTTCCGTGAAGGTCGGGCGTCTCCGGAGCTGCTTCACGACTTGGCCAGGATCTATTTTGGAGAGTTCGTCGACATTGTCGGCCTCACCGGCACGGAGCGATTGAGGGACCTGCTGGGCGACGACGAGAGTCTGATTGCCGCTGTTCTGGAAGGCTTTCGCGGATCGATCGCTAGAAGCGATGCACCCACTTATGCCGAGATTCTGGAACTCAACGCCATGAATCGGACTCACCGCTTGGCGCTTCCGATCATGGCGGGACTCGACGAGCAGTTCCGGAACGCGCCGGACGGGAAGCTTCTGCCCGATGAAGCGCAGATCCGCGTGGCCGTTGCCATCCACTACACCGTTCCCATGCGGCCTTATACGCGGCATCCTGCGCAACGGACGCCGCCGTGGTTCCCGCCGTTGCTGGCGTCTCATCCGGATGTGGTCGCCAACGTTTTGATTCGATCCACCGCGTCCAGGATGCGCAGCGGCGCGGACTATGTGCCCGGTCTTCATGAGTTGCAGGACGAGGACCATGCCGCCGTCTCCGACTTGGCGTCACTTCCCTTATTGGAAGCGTTTCCCGTGCGCTGTTCGAACCGGCAATTGCGAAACTTGAGCATTCTGCTCGGATCGGTCCGGCGCGACGGTCAGGAGAAACGTTTCCTGGAGTTGATCGACCGCAAGCTCGCGCACCGAAGCATGAATGTCGGACAACGCATCTACTGGCTTGCCGCCGGGCTGACGGCTTCGCCGGAGCGGTATCTGGAGAAACTGGAGTCCTGCGTAGCCGGGAACGAACGCCGGATCGGGCATCTCGCGGAATTTTTTGTCGCCAACGGATTGTCCCCACGGCTGATAATAGCTTTCGACGTTTCGGTCTTGTCGATTCTGATTCGGCTGATTGGCGGTTCCTCCAGACCTCCGTCTCGTCATCCGGAATCGAACAGTTCCAATTCGGCAGAACGTCGCTGGCTCACGTCGGCCGTGGCCACGGGTCTCATTGTCGAGACATACATCAACTACCTTGCCTCCATCCCATCACGGGCCGCCTCGGAGGCCCTGGAGGCACTATCGTCCGACGACAACCTGCGCGCGTGGCGATTCCACCTCGACGTTGCGGCATATCGGCAAAAAGCCGCACGCCGCGAAGCGGAATTCCGCCGGTTCGATGTCGAAAACGTGGTTGCCGTGCTGGACAACCAGGTTCCGGCCAACGCCGCTGATCTGGCCGCACTGACGATCGAGCATCTGCGCGAAATTTCAACAGCGATCCAGGATGGGAACACATCGGACTGGCGGCAGTATTGGAACGTGGATTCCTACAATCGGCCTCAGGATCCGAAACCGGAAGACGCATGCCGCGACGCCCTCCTGTCCGATTTGAATATTCGAATGGGCCCGTTGAACGTCGACGCACAACCCGAGGCACGATATGCCGATGAAAAGCGGTCCGACATTCGTGTTTCCTTCAACGGCTTCAACGTCCCTGTGGAGATCAAGAAGAGCTGCCATCGAGATCTTTGGAGTGCGGTTCGGACGCAGTTGATTGCCAAGTACACCCGGGATCCGGGAACGGACGGTTACGGAATCTATATCGTATTCTGGTTTGGACGCACGGAACAGTGCCAGCCAACGCCAAGCGAGGGGCCTCCACCGAAGCGCGCCGGCGAACTCGAAGAGCGTCTGAACGGTAAGCTGTCCGATGACGAAAGGCGCAAGATTTCGGTTTGCGTCATCGATGTCTCGAGACGCGACACATAGCGGAGCCGTCGTCGGACGAACCGTTCGATTGCGGCGTCTGGTCTTCCGGCGTGCGGGTGCTTCGGCCACGGCACACGCTTTCTCGCGGCCGGCGGAGTGTCCGGTTCGCGGCCATTTGCCGCCCCGGCCGCCCGGCGCGTTCGCTACGGATTGTCCAGATAGCGGAGCAGCTCTCCGTCGGTGGTCAGAAGCAGCGACGTGTTCGCATCGATCGCCGTCTGGAAGGGGTTGTTTGCGGGAGGGGGCGAAATCCTACGTTAAGCGCGTGGCCGCCGGGAGCGAGACAGGGCGGAACCCCTATTCAGGCGAGGACCTTCTCACCCTGCTGACGCAACTGGCCCTGCGGTCCGACGTAGCGGTAGAGCATCACGGGCTTGATGCCGAGTTCGCGGCACAGTTGGGACACCGAGGTTTCGCGGTGGGCCATGGCGGCCTGGGCCTGCCATGGTGCGTTCGCGGATCGGGGTTCCGACAGTAACGGTGCAGAATCGCACGCTAAGCGTCGTTT
>JAAXHH010000131.1 GCA_012270975.1 Candidatus Latescibacterota bacterium
GGCCACAACTACATCGGAACGGAGCACCTGCTGCTCGGCCTGCTCAAGGAGAAAGAGGGCATTGGCGCCAAGGTTCTGAATAATCTGGGCATTCGCCTGGTTGAAACGCGCGAGAAGATTCTCAACCTGCTGCAGGAACCCACGACGAAAACCAAGGAAAAAAGCAAGACCCCGGCGCTGGACGAGTTTGGCCGCGACCTCACCGAGCTGGGTCAGAATGGCAAGCTCGACCCGGTAATCGGGCGCGAGAACGAGATCGAGCGCGTGGTGCAGATCCTGAGCCGGCGGACCAAGAACAACCCGGTGCTCATCGGCGAGCCTGGTGTCGGCAAGACGGCGATCGTGGAGGGGTTGGCGCAGCGTATCGTCAACCGGGAAGTTCCGCAGCTGCTGTTCGACCGCCGCGTGGTGGCGCTTGACCTCGGTGCCCTGGTGGCCGGCACGAAGTATCGTGGCCAGTTCGAAGCGCGCATGAAGGCGATCATGAAGGAGATCGTGCAGGCGGAAAACATCATCATCTTTATCGATGAGTTGCACACCTTGGTGGGCGCCGGCGCTGCCGAAGGGTCCGTGGATGCCTCCAATATGCTCAAGCCGGCGCTGTCGCGTGGCGAGATTCAGTGCATCGGTGCCACGACCCTCGACGAGTACCGCAAATACATTGAGAAGAATGGCGCCTTGGAGAGACGTTTTCAGCCCATTACGGTCGATCCGCCGAGCATCGAGGAGAGCATCGAAATCCTGCGTGGCTTGAAGGACCGGTACGAAGCCCACCACCACCTGCGCATTCCCGATGAGTCGATCGTGCAGGCCGTCAAACTTTCCGCTCGCTACATTACCGACCGTTTTCTTCCCGATAAGGCCATTGACGTCATGGACGAGGCCGGTGCCCGTGTGCGCCTGCGGAGCGTGACGCCACCGCCGATGATGCGCGAATTGCAGCGGCAAATTAACGAGCTCGTCAGGACGAAGAAAGAGAAGATCGAGAATCAGGAATTCGAGCGCGCCGTCGAGTTGCGGGATCAGGAAGAGGGGATGCGGCGTCAGGTGGAAGACCTGAGGACGGAATGGGAAGAAGCGCAAGAGGAATCCGAAATTCCGGTGACGGAAGAGGACATGGCGTACGTCGTGTCCCGGATGACGGGCATCCCGCTGTCGAAGATCGAGGAAGCCGAGTCGCGCCGCCTGCTCAATATGGAAGCGGAACTCCATAATCGTGTCGTTGGCCAGGAGGAGGCGATTGCCGTGGTCACGCGGGCGATCCGTCGCTCACGGGCCGGTCTCAAAGACCCGCGCCGTCCTGTGGGAACGTTCATTTTCCT
>JAAXHH010000083.1 GCA_012270975.1 Candidatus Latescibacterota bacterium
CGAGGCCGCTGATTGTGATGTCGGTATCATGGTGTGTGGGTGACGGCCCGTAATCCAGTTGACGACAGTACCAGTCGGTATTTCCGGGCTCGGCCATACATTCTTCATATGAGTCGTAGTGATGGGGCTCCGGGTTTGGATCGTCACCAGAGACATGTAACCGCACCTCGCGCACGACGTTCGTAGGGCCGATGCCGCCGAATAATGCGGTGCTGTAACCGGTACCGTCGTGATTTATGAACAGATTGCTGACGAGATGCCCGTTGCCGTGAAAGGTCGCGTCGAACGGGTCATCAACGCTGCCGATGGGATGCCAGCCCACGCCGTCATTCCAGTAGGCGTCGCCGGTGATGTCAGTACGGCCGTCACCGTTGGTGTCGAAGTCCAGATCGGCCGTAAGCTCATAGCCCGTGCAGGTGGACGGACAGCCCATGCCCGAAACCGCGCCGGGGAAGGCCGCCGCGTAACTGCTCTCGTTGCCGGATGACGGAGACCCGTTGCCGTCCAGGTCGTAGCGCATGACGTTCAGTTGGTCTAGGTTGCTGACCTCGATCAGCCCGTCGTCATCGGTGTCGTAGTCGGTCGTCGCGCTCTGTGCGGCTACCGAGCCCAGGGGAAGGGCGATGGAGAACGCCGCGCTGACCAGCAGGGCCACCAAGACCAACCACGCCAACCCGGACCGGAGGCGTAAGACCCGTTGTGACTCGGGGGGGGGGGTAAACGGACAGAGCCGCCCTCAACAGGCGGCGTGGGGTAGATAGGGCTGCTGAAAAGGCGGGGGCGAAGCTCATGGATCATTGCATCCCTGTTACGCGGTACGGTTGAGGCAGGGTCTTCTCTGCGTCGCGCATTGGCCGGGTTGCGGTCATGCCCGGCCGTCTCGTGCTCATCATTCATCGTCTGCCATTCCTCTATGAGGCCCCCCGCCGCACACGGGGGCATCCTGTCTGTATGCCGTGCACAGGACAACGCCATCCGTCTCCGTCTGTACACGGAGCACAACATTTCCACGCCAGTGAGCATAACTCTACCCGGCATCCGGCAACTTTGTCAATACATCGGACGTTTTCCGCAGGTTCTCGGAGCGTGGAGAGAAGTCCGGCTACCTTCTTTAGTTTAGGGAGGTCGAAGCCGAGTGGACGCTGCTGGCCACGGCCTTCAACCTGCGCACGCTCTGGCGGCTCTGGCGGGGCCGCACGCCGGTTCGCTGGGCTCCCGACCCCCCGATCCCAGCAGCCTGACCGCAATCAGCGCTTGACCTTTCACACGGGTCGTCACGCTCCTCCTCGCTGAGTGGGCAAGGGCGCCTCGCCGATCTCCCCAGCGCCGCCAAAGCTGGGCGCATATCGCGCCCTCGTTGCCCGGTCCGCCGCCTTCTGAGACAGCTACATCACTGCGGTCCCTTCCGAGGGATACCGCTCGCTCTCCCAGGCCCTCAGACTGGTTAATAGGCGCCGGACGTCCGGCATCGACGGTGGTGAGCCAGTCTGCAATCCCGCCGAGACCGTCACGGAGGAGCGGGATGAGAAGGGTCGATAGAAGGAGACCTCCAAAGAGCGTCGCCACATCCTCGAATGGATCGGCGGTGACGTAC
>JAAXHH010000140.1 GCA_012270975.1 Candidatus Latescibacterota bacterium
GTGTCCTGGGACTTCGGCATGGCGGTGGCCATCAAGTCGTGGCACAGCACGGTGTTCGCGCCTTACTTCGTGGTCGGCGCGGTCCACTCCGGAGTGTCCGCGGTGGTGTTCGCCATGATCCTGCTGCGCTGGGCCTACGGCTGGCAGGACTACATCCGCCACGAGCACATCGACGCGCTGGGCCGCCTGCTGATCGTCGTTGCCACCGGATGGTTCTACTTCCTGGTCATGGAGATCATCTTCGGCATCTACGGCCTGGAAGGCGACGAGCTGGCGGTGCGCGCCCTGCAGTTCCTGCCCGGCGACCACGGCGTGGCCTACAACATCTGGATGATCGTGTTCGTCGGCATCACTTACTTCCTGCCGGTCATCCTGTGGCTCCCCAAGGCGTGGCGGCGCAATCTGTGGATCATGTCCGTGGCCTGTATCTCGGTGAACGTGGGCATGTGGCTGGAACGGTACCTGCTGTTCGTTCCCGGCCAGGCCAACAAGCAGTTCCAGACCTTCACGTGGAACGACTATCTGCCACAATGGCCTGAGGCGCTGATCGTGGGAGCGACCTTCGCCTTCGTGTCCATGCTGATGCTGCTGTTCAGCCGGGTGTTCCCGCTGGTGCCGCTGTACGATATCAAGGAAGGGGACATTCTGAAGACGGAAATGCGGGTGGGTCGCCGCACGGTACCGGCGACGTTCCGAGAGGACTAGGGTTACAGCCATGGCCATGCCAGGATTTTTGCAGCAGTTGCGGAACACAATGTCTCCGATCAGTAGCAAGCAGGCGATTCTGGGCCTGTTCCAGGACGCAGAGTCCGCGGCCACCGCGGGTGACGGGCTCAAGTCCGCCGGCATTCCCGAAACCGATTACGACTTCCTGACCGACGCTCCCTACCCCATTGGGTCGCTGGGCGAACGGGACGAGCCGCATCGCATTTACCTGTATCCCTTCATCGGCGCGCTCCTGGGCCTGTCCTCCGGCATCATGATCACGGCGATGACCCAGGTGGCGTATCCGCTGGTCACGGGTGGCAAGCCCGTGTTGTCCCTGCCGCCCATGGCCATCGTGTGCTACGAAGGAACGATGCTGGGCGCGATTCTCTTCACGGTGATCGGCATCGTTTTCGAGTCGCGCCTGCCCAAGTTCGACCTGGGCCTCTACGACAACCGCATCACCCAGGGGTTCCTGGGCCTGCGCGTCAACGCGGAACCGGAGCAGAGCCGGGAGGTGGTGCAGATAATGAACGCCGCCGGCGCCGTAGACGT
>JAAXHH010000001.1 GCA_012270975.1 Candidatus Latescibacterota bacterium
ATGGCCTCTAACGCACGATCTTGGGTCTCCGAGGGGTATGGGTAGGCCGAAAACCGGGCGCTCGGCAGAGCGTGGCGCAGTCCCGAGGAGTCAGGGAGCCGGGCCGGTCGCCCTCCCCGTCCTTGACGGAGCCGTTTCCCTCGTGCCTTTACTACCTCGGTCGGGTTCCGATCCGGCTCCAGCGTATCTCGCGGACCTCTTGCTGCCACAGCATCGCGGCTGCGGAGAAATCGGGCTCCGCATCGTTGTGCCGCACGTATGGTTCGTCCAGCACTCGCCCGTTCAGATACAGAGTCTTGTTCCGCATCTCCAAGGTGTCGCCGGGCATGCCGACAAGCCGCTTGATGACGATCAGCGTGTCCTCGTGCGGAGGATCGAATACCAGGATCTCCCCTCTCTCGGGCTCCGAGTAGCCGGGGATACGAATGGCGGTGAACGGAATCCGTGAGCCCAGCGCGGCTTTGTTGACGAGCAGGAAATCCCCCGCCGACAACGTCGGTTCCATGGATCCGGACGTGATGGTGAAGGCCTGAAGCGCCACGACTCGGACCGTCAACAAGCCGAAGACAAGGCACGCGGTCCTGACGAGCGAACGCCTCCACGCCGGTCCCCGCTCTTTGAGCTTTCGCTTTTTCTGTCGCATGGCAGGAGGATCCTAATGGATGATCCAACACCCGTGCAACCCGGCTCCGCCCGAACCCGAGCCCACGGCGAAGGTGCAGAAACCCGGTGCCACCATGACGGACGCGTCGAACCAGAGTCCGCCTCCAAAATGGCAAGGATTCGGGACTGGCACTGATCCGTTTCAACGGCACCGGCGCGAAGCGGTCGGCGCGCCTTGGGCGCCTCTCAGACTTTGTCGCTGCCCGCTGGCACATCCAAGAGGGTTCGAGAGCGTCGATCTACATCCCGGTCAGGAAACATGAACTGATAGGGGAACAACAATCACCATATGTGATGTAATCGCAGTAATAACAACTATTTACAAAATCATTGCCCATCGAGCCATTCTCTCGCCCGGCGGAAACGACGTCACGACGGCGCAGATGTACCGCCTGCTGTTTGGTTCACGCGACGGTGGTCGTCGGCCTGATCGTTGGGCTTCAGCAGCTGCTCTAACTCCAACCGCCGCTCCTACCCGAACCGCACCCCCTGCGCGAGCGGCAGCTCGGGGCTCCAGTTGACCGTGTTGGTCTGGCG
>JAAXHH010000036.1 GCA_012270975.1 Candidatus Latescibacterota bacterium
GCGCTGGGCAATCTGCGGCGCAGGAAGGTCAATATCGTCGGCATCGAGGTGGACCAGGACGGCATGCGCATGGACCACCTGGCCCAGGCCCTGGAAGACCTGCGGGGTCGGGGCGTGCGTCCGAAATACATCTATACGATCCCCACGCTGCAAAATCCTACCGGCACCGTTTTGTCCATGGAGCGCCGGTTCCGGATGCTGGAGCTGAGCGAGGAATACGGCGTACCGATATTCGAAGATGAGTGCTACGCCGATCTTATATTCGAGGGAGAGTATGAGAACGCGATCCGGTCCCTGGACGACTCCAATCGGGTGCTCCACATCGGCTCTTTCTCGAAGACACTGGGTCCCGGCACGCGCCTTGGCTACGTTGTAGCTACGTGGGACGTGATGAGCCGATTGCTCTCCCGGAAGAACGACGCCGGCACCGGCGTCATGGACCAGATGATCGTGGGCGACTACTTCACCCACCACTACGAGGACCACATCCTGGAGATGCGGTCGGCATTGCAGCGCAAGTGTGACGTCCTGAGCGGCGCGCTCCGCGAGTCCTTCGGCCCCAGCGTCGAGTTTGAGGTCCCCAGGGGCGGCATGTACCTGTGGGTCAAGCTGCCCGACGGCGTCGATTCCCGCGATCTGGAAGGGCCGGCGCTGAGGGAAGGCATCGCGTTCAACCCCGGGCCTGACTGGTCAGCCGACCCCGACGCGGCGGCCGGCTACATCCGGCTTTGCTTCGCTCTCCCGTCCGAAGAGGAAATCCGGGAAGGGGTGGATAAGTTGGCCGATGTGTTCCGGCGTGAGGGCGCGCTCCCGTGAACCGTTAGTCTCTCAGTCTACGCGGAATAAACTACGCGCCGCCGTCGACACTGCGAACAAACTCGAGGGTTCGGACGGCCAGAGTGTCGGGAATTTCTACCTTCATGTTGTGACCCACGCCGTCGAAGAGTTCCAGCTGTGCGTTGGGCATGCGCTCGGCCATCAGGCGCTGGATCTCACGGGGCGTGATGTC
>JAAXHH010000117.1 GCA_012270975.1 Candidatus Latescibacterota bacterium
AGGGTCTGTGTATAAACCTCGGACCCGGCGTTGTAGCGCATCGGGTAACCGTGGATGACCTGAAGGATCTTCACGGCGCGGTCTCCTCTATCTCCTTTTGTCGAAAATCACGGATCAGACGCCCCAGGCCCTGCCGCAGCCCGACGCGCGGAATCCATCCGAGCAGGCTTCGTGCACGAGCCGGGTTGCCGTAGAAACGGGACACGTCGAAGGCGCGCGGTGGTGCCCGTAGGATAGGTGGTGTTTCCGTTTCGGCGAGATCCACGGCCAGCGTCGCGAGCCGGCCAAGCGTACACGGCCGGCCGGTAAGCAGGTGGACCGGCGGTGGTGGCGGCGCCTGACCCTTCGACAGCAAATCAATAAGTGCCACGATGCCCCGGATCGTGTCGTTGAGGTGGGTGAAATCGAAGGTGTGGGCCTCTCCTTCTACTCTGAGGTCGCCCCCCCGCACGGCGGCTCGGGCGAACGCCGGGACGACGCGGTCCGCATGGTCGCGGGTACTCCCGTAAACGTTGGAAAGCCTGACGACCGCGGCCCGTACCCCTTTGCCCCTGGCCGCTTCCACGAGCCGTTCACCCTCGACCTTGGAGCGCCCATAGACGTTGACGGGGCGCAGCGGAGCGTCTTCGGTTACAGGGAGGCGGCCGGGTTGTCCGTAGACTTCGCGGCTGCTGGCGAAGACGAGCCATGGCCGCCACGCCGACTGGCCCCCAGCCGCCTCGACGACGGTGTGCAACCCGCCGACATTGGTGTCCCAGCAGCCTTCCGGATCGTGTTCCCCCCACACGACGCGGGACACCGCGGCGAGATGGACGATGCCGTGGCAACCAGCAACGGCGGCACGGACACGCCGCGCATCTCGCACGTCGCCATCTTCGCCACGCGGTCCCCGGAGGTCCAGTCCGACAACATCTATGCCGCGCGCTTCAAGCGCCACGCGCAAAGCGCTACCAACCAGCCCTTCCGAACCTGTAATCAGTATCCGACTGTTCATGCTCCTCCTGTTCCTGACGATAGATTTGGATTCCGTCAGACGAACTTCATAGAAAATCAAACGTTTGTTTATACTAAAGATAGACGGAATCCCATACCCGAAACATCCCGCGCTGTGGCCAACCAGCGCACGTGA
>JAAXHH010000100.1 GCA_012270975.1 Candidatus Latescibacterota bacterium
GAGGAGTGGCGCGAGATCTGGAAGGCAGGACACGTGGGCACAGGCAAGGGCCTGGCATGGCTGGAGACCGAGGAGCACGTCCGCGAGCTGGAAGTGGCGATGCTCGAAGAGCACGGGCTGACCCTGCCCCCAGAGGCAGAGCCGCTGACCGGGCTCTGGCGGAGCTCGCAGCTCGACTGGCGCAGGAAGACCCTCAACGAGGTGCGCAGGGCTGTGGCCTGGAGGCATCTGCTCTGGACGGTCCTCACGTGCGGTCTGTGGCGAAGCCGGTGGTGGCCGAGGAGCGCTTAGGGTTTCGTGGAACTGAACAGAACACTTTGGACGGGGAGACCGTGAAAGCCTTCCATCCGCTCAACTGTTCGGCAATAATGGAGTCAGTTTCAGGCTTTTCCAGTTGTTTCCCGCCGAGAAACCTGGAGGGTTCCCGTCCCCCGAATCCGGGACCGGCTGCACAGGATCGAGCACTGCGCTCTCCGAACAGCCGCCCAGGGGTACTGACCGAAGGGATTGAGCATTGCGCTCTCCCGACGGCCCGCCCCGGAGGGACACGATTCGCAGCGGCTGAGGCGCGTTCCGCTTCGGCCCCTCGGACACCTTGGTCGAGGTGCGCCTGTCGCACTGGCCTAGGTCCTCACGACCGTTCAACTTTCGAAGGGTCTTTCGTTCCCTGCGTCCTGCGTTCGGCTGGCTGTCAAGCGCGGGAGTGGGACGGCACACGATTCACGGACACAGACCGCATCGAACGTCAAGCTCATGAAGGAGGTGGAAGGACTATGGAAGAAGCACGGATTCAACGCATTGGAGAAGGACACATGGGACAGGGAGGTGACATGACGGAGTTGATCCACATCGAAGAAGAGGACGAGTTGGACGACGTGACGGACCAGTACGTGGGGCCGAGCGCGCTGACGATCGCCAATCTGCTCACGCGCATCAACCTGCTGACGCGCACCGTCAGGTACCGTCAGGGCTGGTTCTGGACCACGACGACCATCTGCCACGGCGGGGACTCCCAAGAATTGGCGTTCAGGCATCGGCCCGACGGCAACGACGTGAAGTGCCACACCCGCGGCTGCTCCCGCGATGAGGCGATTGCCGGGCTTGAGGCGGCGACGGGAGCGGCCATCGCCAGCGCGTACGTTCCGGTCGTCAGGACGGTCGGAAAGTTCCCCTGGCTCAGGCGGTTGCCGAAGCAGACGATAGCGTTGTACGGAACGGCGGCGCTGGTGTTCGCAGTGCCGCTGCTGCTCGACCTCGGGTTTCAGTAAGCTTACCTGAGCTACCTGGGTTAACTGCGTCGGGGCGGGGCTGACGATCTGGTTCCTGGCCCCCCGCCCGACAAGGAGGCCCACCCACTGGTGGCGGAAGCATTGAGGCCTCGGTCACAGCTCAAGCCAACATTCAAGGGTCGGCCCCTCAACCGGTGGTCGGCCCTTCTTCTTTGCCCTAAGACGGGCGCAGGTCGCAGGAAACCCTTCAAGGAGGTACGGACATGACGGAACGGTACACGGGACCCAGCGCGACGCGGATCGCAGACCTGCTGCCGCACCGGGTCAGCTATGAACGCGGTTGGTTCTGGACCACAACG
>JAAXHH010000116.1 GCA_012270975.1 Candidatus Latescibacterota bacterium
GACCGTACAAGTCTGTGTCACGCATCCCCGCAGACTACGGCATCTCCACCATCAACCCGGAAGAGCCCTTCATCTTGCCGCATCTACCCTTATCTTCTACCAAATAGATGGCGTTGGATGGACCGTAAGTTCCTTTTGCGTCCAGCACTCCACAGGCCGTTGATTTCATGCCTTGGAGAGGCTTGGATATCTCTTTGACGGTCCACGTCTTCGCCCCGCCCGTGCCTACCGTCAGAGAGGGAGAACCACTACAGGCGTTCCATTTCCCAACAGCGCCGGCGAACCATTTCGGGGTCTTGTTGCCGGACCAGTTGTAGGACATGCTCTTTTCCGAATACGCCGCATCGTCCCAAGCGGGATGGCTGGAGAGAGTGCGGGTGCAGTTCGCCTGCCCATATGCACTACTTGCTCCGGCGAACGAGGCAACGATGACGACAGCTGCGATCCGCCTCACGATGCGGGATCCTCGGCAGCCGCATCTTCTTCTTCCGGTGGCGGACAGGAAGTGGACAGCGTCCAGCCGTTGGAGTTGGGAAGCACTCCGACCACGAAGCAACCGGATCGGACGGCTTCGGCGGCGCTGCTCTTCAAGCCCCTCCATAGCCTCGTGAACTCCTCGTGCTCCAGCGTGTCCGCCAGATCCACGAAACCGTCCCGCCAGACGTCCCAAGCCCGCTTTTTCGCGTCGTCCAGCGTTTGGGGAAAGTCGGTTGCAAACGCTACCGGGTAGAAATCCGATCGCCCGTAGGTCTTCAAGCCACCGTCGTCCTCAACCTGGACCACCCGGCTCATGCTCATCACGGTCAACGCCTCGCCGTCCCTGTCGGCCGGCAGATCCGCCGCTATCAGCAGACGGTCCCCTACTTCCGGGTAGTACTCTTGGGGTATATCGCGCGGCTGGCAAAAGACACGGCCGCCAGCAACGAACCGGGCGTAAGGAAGGATGGCGTACTTCACGAAATACGGATACTTCCGGGACGGGTAGAGGTGCTCGATGTCTTCCAGGAGAACGAGCGTGTTTGCCCATCCTTCCTGATCGAATCCCGGAACGAATCCCGCCACCGTCCCCAGAACGACGGCATCCGAGGCTGCTACCCATCCCCGAAAGTCTCCAGGAGGAAACACCGTTTGCGGCGAAAGGGCGTACAACGAGGGACTGAACTTGCAGCCCAACTCAGCGGGTGCCAGCGCCTCATTCTCAGGAGCCGCTCGCAAAAACGGCATCTTCAACCATCCGGGCAAGTTGCTGGCCAGCGCGCCGATGCGCTCTTCGCTGCGCACCGTACCGTCCGGCCTGAAGGCGTACGAGGCGGCGACCCAGTACGGCCCATCCGAATCGCGGTCGGGATGCGCGTGGAGAAGCTTGGGCGGCCCCTCGGAACCTTGGCTGGCCGCAGGTACTGCGGCGATGAACAGCGTCAGCACAAACGACACAAGAGACAACTTCATGGATGACCCCTCCTCTCGCCTCGATGGCCCTCCAACCGTAACACCGCTGTGGCTATTAGGGAAGCAGCAGAGCTGTCCAATGAGAAGTGATCG
>JAAXHH010000142.1 GCA_012270975.1 Candidatus Latescibacterota bacterium
AAACTTTACATGCCGGGTAACACCGTGCCGCAAAAGCGGGAAAACCGGAGTTGAATGGCGGGAACTCCCGCGCCCGGGTCGGCCCGTGGCCGAAGATCCCGAGTTGTCCGACTCGCCCACGTCCGGGATGCCGTATCGTCCGGGCGTATCTGTGGCACGGCCCCCACCGACCGTGCCCGACTGAGGGTCGCTGGCGAGCCGTTCTCCCGTTGCTGCGGTAGGTCGTGGCGCGCCCGGCGGGCCACGACTAGATGGCTCTTGAAGGGTCGAGCGCGAGTGCATCCATCGGGTCTGGTGCGCGCTCATGTCCACGCTAACGCTGCGGGCGCCCTACCGGTTGGGACCGGTCTCAATCCGAAGCACTTGGACCGATTCCGTATCTAGAGAATCCCTCGCAACTCCAAGAAGGCGATGTCTCCCTATGTCGTGAAGTTCAAAGCGATCCGGCAGGGCAATGTCGCCTAGCCAGACCCCCGTCGAATCGAACACGGTCCACGTCTCTGCAAAGAACATTGGTTCAGGCAGACGCAGGTCGAACAGGCCGAACGAATCTTGAGGATGCTGGCGTACCCAGATGCCTCCTCGGTCATCCAACAGGAGCCGGTCAAACAACGGCTTGTGTGTTGGGACCTCAGGGTAGTCATCTAAAGCCGGGAACAGGAATCTCGTTTCCGGGTGGTCTGACGGCACCCGGGTCAGGAACTCTTGGCGAAACGTGTTGTAGCGCCCTCGATCGCTCGGCGTGACCGGCTGGGGTTCTCCTGGCCAGCGAAAGACCCACTGGAGTTCGCCGCCGGAATCATAGCCTCGCAGTTCAGGGTATCGTCCGTTCCCAAGCACGAGCCGGTCGTTTCTGGTCGCGTTCGTGCTTCCAGAGACGCCCCACGGGATGGTCCACGGACGCTCACCCCCTTGGAACCTACGCGTCCATGCTTCGAGCAACTCTGCGGTGGTCACGGTGTCGATGGCCTCAGAGAAGAGGTCCGCCCACGCAAATACGTCTTCGGTCAGGCCGAGACGATTCAATCGGGGCATCCGTGTGCGTTGCTGTAAGAGGGCTCGTCGGCAGTCCGCTGAGATTCCCCGCAGCAACGCCGACCGTCCGCCCAGTTGAGGTTGGGCTCGGTGCGTGAATGTCCCATCCCGATCAAAGAGGTGGAGGGTTCGACGGGAATCCACTACGACGATCGAGCCCTTGCCGCATACGTGAACGGAGGCGATGCCCTGGAGTTCTCCCGGTCCTTGTCCTCGGCCCCCAAAGCGCCTTACCAGCGTCCCGGTGGTGTCGAACACCATAAGCTCGGAGGAGCCGCCGTCTGCGGCGACTAATCGACCGTCCGGCAGGAATCGCGCCCGCACACGTTGAAAAAACGGCCCGTCGCGTGCATCGGGCTCGGCGCCAGTGGAGGCACCGATAGTAATCTCAGGTGTCGGAACGACCTGCCAAGCTTGATCCGGTGTCCAAGCGGGTGCAGCGTTCTCCACGACCCGATCCTCTAACCCCTCTTGCTCACCACCCGAAGGAAGCGTCCGGTCTCCAGAACTACACGCCAGTAACGCGCTCTGTAGCGCGACAATCAGGATGAGA
>JAAXHH010000004.1 GCA_012270975.1 Candidatus Latescibacterota bacterium
CGCTCTTCATGATACGCGCCGAGGTCGCCCTGAGAGAATTTCGGCGCTGGATGGGCATCAGGCGATTGCAGGACGCCGACCACGCCATGCACTGCCTCTTGACGGAGAGCTTTGGAGAACTGGCACCGCGACCCTTTCGCCTGATCATGCCGCGGGGCCAAGCTCGTGGCGTTCTGTATGGATACGCACAGGTTGAGGACAAAGCATTACGCGACGCGGCGGATGCTTACGCCGACCCGTCGCAGTTGCGCATCCTGTCCGCCGACCGCATGGCCAGCAAGCCGATGCCGTTGTTGTGGCGAGCGGGCAAACGATTAGGCTTTGAGGTGCGGATTCGCCCCGTCGCGCGGCGGTCCAAAAACGCCGACAACCGCCCGCGCAAGGAATGGGACACCTTTCAACTGGAAGCGATCCGCTACCCCAAGGGCGAAATGCCGCACAGCCGGGAAACGGTCTATACCGATTGGCTGTCCGACCAGTTCGACCGGCGGGGCGGCGCCCAGCTCGACCGAGACCGGACAAAGCTGGTGTCCTTCCAGCGTACCCGCGCCGTCCGCAAGCTGCGCGCCCGTCACAGCGAGGGGCCGGACGCCGTGATGCGGGGTGTTCTGACCGTCACGGACCCGGACGCCTTCTCCAGCTTGCTCGCCCACGGCATCGGGCGGCACCGCGCCTACGGCTATGGAATGCTGCTGCTGCGACCGGCGTGAAAATAGAGGGGATATGCTCAAAGGCAGATTAGGACTTGAGACGGCAAGAATTCCCTATGCAGACCGCCACGGCTTGCTGTGGTTGTCGCGGGGAAACCTCACCGTCGAGGACGGCACCCTGCATTTTCGCACCGCAGGCTCCCCGGACATGGCTGCCGGCGACTATGCCATCCCCTACCAGAACATCTCATTCATTCTGCTGGGACCCGGTTCAACCGTGAGCCACGACGTATTCCGTCTGATGGCTCGCCACGGCACCGGGCTTGTCGCCGTGGGTGAAGACGGCGTCCGCATGTACAGCGCTCAGCCCTTTGGTGCCAGCGATTCGAGACGAGCGCGCCGTCAGGCAGAACTCTGGAATGATCCCCGGACCCGCCTCCGCATCGCCCGCCGGATGTACGCATGGCGTCTTGGTGAGGTGCTTCCCGAACAGGACATCATGAACATGCGCGGCATCGAAGGCGCTCGCATGCGGCGCTCCTACAGCTTGCTGGCAGCGAAATATGGCATCGACTGGCACGGCCGCCGTTACGACCGGCAGGACCCGGAAGCGGCCGACGCTCCCAACCAGGCCATCAATCACGCCGCAACAGCCCTGGAGGCTGCGGCAACCATTGCCGTGGCGGCAACAGCCACCCTGCCGCAGCTTGGCTTCATCCACGAAGACGCTTCCGTGGCCTTTTGCCTGGATATCGCCGACTTGTTTCGGACTGACGTAACCATCCCTGTTGCATTCGAGGCGGTGCGGCAGTATCAGGCCAACGAGGACATTTCCCTTGAGCGCCACGTGCGGCGATTGGTGGGGCGTCGTCTCAGAGAGGCGAAAGTCATTCCGAAAATGATTGACCGGATAACGGAGTTGATCGACCGCGATGACCGTAGTAGTCACCCGTGACGTGGCTCCCCGTATCCGGGGATTTCTGGCTTCCTGCATGATCGAGATTGCCCCCGGTGTCTATACGTCTCCCCGGCTTTCCACCGCCGTACGAGAACGCGTCTGGACGGTCATTGCGGAATGGTTTGAAGAACTGGGCGGGCGGTGCATCGTCATGACTTGGCAAGACCCGCGCACGCCGAGCGGACAAATGGTGCGCGTCATGGGGGAACCGCCCGTTGAGTTGATAGACCATGACGGTGTCGTCCTGTCGCGTCGCGCCAGCACCCTCCACGACGAGTAGCTCTTCGACAAGCCAGACTTTTCTTCCCGGCATGATCCGAATGTCTGAACCAGGACGGAAATCGCAGCAGAATCAACGAAATCACCTGCACAGTTAGCGGCCAATTCCAATTGCCGTCTATGCTGGTATACATCTGTGCAGGTTCCCCCGCCCACGCGGGGATAGACCTTCCCAACCCGAGGACAGGCTCGATACGTAACCGGTTCCCCCGCCCACGCGGGGATAGACCCTCACCTTCAGTTACACCTACAGCGCCAAGTCCGGTTCCCCCGCCCACGCGGGGATAGACCGATCGTAAATAAGCGCGGAGCGAAGCGGAGCGCGGTTCCCCCGCCCACGCGGGGATAGACCTGTAAGCGATGGCTAAAAAACAGGGCCGAAAGGGGTTCCCCCGCCCACGCGGGGATAGACCGTGTAGGTATGTATGGCGGACTCGTGTGAGTCGGGTTCCCCCGCCCACGCGGGGATAGACCTGTCTGCCGGCTACGCGTGCGCAGAGTGGCTCGGGTTCCCCCGCCCACGCGGGGATAGACCCTCGTTGTATGACTGGTCTTTCGCGGAGAGCGTGGTTCCCCCGCCCACGCGGGGATAGACCGGTCTGAGAGCGACGAGAGCGTTAAGGCTTTGTGGTTCCCCCGCCCACGCGGGGATAGACCCTCCGATCCGATCGGGGCGAATCATGGTGGCTCGGTTCCCCCGCCCACGCGGGGATAGACCCCCTAGCCCAAACGCGATCGCGGGCGACATATTGGTTCCCCCGCCCACGCGGGGATAGACCTTCAGCAGCACGCCCACGGAGCACCAGCAGCAGGGTTCCCCCGCCCACGCGGGGATAGACCGTAGGGTCAAGAGGAGTCAAGAGGAGGCAACCGGGTTCCCCCGCCCACGCGGGGATAGACCCACGGCTCTGTGTGGATACTCGCTGTGATGCGGGGTTCCCCCGCCCACGCGGGGATAGACCGTGCGGAGCGTAAGCGGAGCACCTACCCTGCGAGGTTCCCCCGCCCACGCGGGGATAGACCTGACTGAGGCCATTTCGCAGCCATGACATGAGCGGTTCCCCCGCCCACGCGGGGATAGACCTGGTGCATTGTCCCCTACAACCAGATTTGGAATGGTTCCCCCGCCCACGCGGGGATAGACCCTGATCCATCGGGTACTGAGCTGGGTGAGAAACGGTTCCCCCGCCCACGCGGGGATAGACCGATAGAGATAGCCAAACTGCAGGATGCCTACTCGGTTCCCCCGCCCACGCGGGGATAGACCTTTGGTACGGATACGATAACGAATCGTCGATCTGGTTCCCCCGCCCACGCGGGGATAGACCGCTGAAGCTGGTCATCGGCGAGCATTCAACCGAGGTTCCCCCGCCCACGCGGGGATAGACCCCTGAACGACAAGCAACTTGTGGACGCTGGCGAGGTTCCCCCGCCCACGCGGGGATAGACCTCAAGCCGTACATGCGGGCCACCACGAACCCGGGGTTCCCCCGCCCACGCGGGGATAGACCGTCCTGCGGACGGCTTAAACCGTCAATGCGTAGGGTTCCCCCGCCCACGCGGGGATAGACCGAAGAGTCGGAGGATGAGGAATCAGAAACCCCCGGTTCCCCCGCCCACGCGGGGATAGACCATGGCTGACGTCCTTGTTCGTCTGGAGGACTGGGGTTCCCCCGCCCACGCGGGGATAGACCTTCGGCCAACCTTGGAACTCCTCTACCAGAGCGGGTTCCCCCGCCCACGCGGGGATAGACCGTTTCAGGGGGCTAACAACTACGGCGCCATCTCGGTTCCCCCGCCCACGCGGGGATAGACCCCACTCGGAAATGGAATTCCTCCGGTCCGTTAGGGTTCCCCCGCCCACGCGGGGATAGACCGAGCCTAGCCTCTCTCTGTGGATAAGTCGGACCGGTTCCCCCGCCCACGCGGGGATAGACCCCATATAGCGTAGCTCTAATATGTCGATCTAGAGGTTCCCCCGCCCACGCGGGGATAGACCCAATGGGATTTGACGCTGCATGAATACGTGGCCGGTTCCCCCGCCCACGCGGGGATAGACCGATGGGGGTAGACAGGACCGGCCACTATTTCGTGGTTCCCCCGCCCACGCGGGGATAGACCTGAAGATGACATTGTTGTCTACCCCGTCTTTGGGGTTCCCCCGCCCACGCGGGGATAGACCTGCCCTGGCTCTATTCCAAGCCAAGCCGACGCCGGTTCCCCCGCCCACGCGGGGATAGACCTCCGCCTGTGTACGTCGAGCCATTCGCGGGTTCGGTTCCCCCGCCCACGCGGGGATAGACCTCCGCCTGTGTACGTCGAGCCATTCGCGGGTTCGGTTCCCCCGCTCACGCGGGGATAGACTCCTAGCCCGGAAAACTCACTCGCAGCCGGAAGGCCCGGCCAACGATTCCTTCCCGGCAGCCCACGCTGGCACGCTGCTGCCCTCGCCGTGCTCAGGACACGACGACACTCTAAGTCATCACCAAAGCGACTTGGCGTAGGCCACCAAGACCGCCACAACTCCCGCAACAATCGGCGCATACATGCCAAGAATCCAAGTCCGCAGGTTGCGAACTTCACCCTGCACGTCGTCGATTCGTTTATCAACCTGTTCCAGCGTTATCCTCATGAAGGAGAACCCTTCTTCCAAACGCTTTTCCAGCG
>JAAXHH010000104.1 GCA_012270975.1 Candidatus Latescibacterota bacterium
ACCAGGTCCTTGATCGTCTCGGTGTTGATCTCGTCGAGCTGGCTGTAGCGGGTTTGGGCGTAATCCTTGCTGTACAGGATCCAGTTGTTGGGATCCTTGCCCGCGTTGAGGAGCATAGAGTCAGTGATGACTCCAGGAGAAACGTAGCCTTCGAGGATCTCGATACGCGGCCCTTCTTCCTCGCCTTCGATCACCTCAGACGTGAATTCCTCCCCCTCTTCGTGGGACGCCGCGAAGGCGGTTCCGCCCCCAGCGACGAGCAGGCCCATCGCCAGCAGGGCAATCAACGACCTGAAATACTTACTAGACATACTCTCTCCTCCTTTACAGTAGGAACTGCAGTCTGCTTTGCAACAGAGCTTCAAACCTTAGTGACCCGTCCGGGCTGCGTACACCCCTTTCGAGTACGGGACCTCGGGGCCAGCGTAACCAGCAAAACGTGAACTGGCGGCGTGGAATGAATGCGCCAGCGCTGGCATAAACGCTGCCTGAGGTCCGGTTTGAGACGACCTGTTGACTTGCGGCGCATATTTAGCCGTGTTCATTTCGGCCTGTCAACAGGAAAAATTTGCGCCGCGTGGAGACGTGCCGACGCCTTGACACCCGGTCTGCGAACCTGTTCTAATGCGCCCACACGTTTGTCGGGTACCACCCGAACGTTCTGCCTTCCGAGGGGTAAGTGGCCTGCGCGGCTGCGTCCCCTTGAACCTGTTGCAAAGTGTTTAAGGAAAAAGGAGAGAGGCAATGAAGCGAAACACCCTCAGGCTTGGCCTTGCTGGGGTTTGCGTGCTTGCCATGCTGGTCGGGACGGGCATGGCGGGGAACAATCCGGCGGATGAAAACTGGTGGCCGAGCGAGTTTGGCGCCGATGACCAGGCCGGCGCGGTGAAATACATCACCCCGGAGAAGGTCGTGCAGGCGGCCCAGCTGGTGAAGAAGGGCATGACGGCTACCTTGGGCATGCCATATTATAATGGCATGCCGCTGGTGCCGGGTCGTACGTTTGCCCTGAGCATCCCCGGCGGCGGCACGCCGACCCACGGCCCGCTGAGCTGGGAAGGCGACAGCTACCAGATGACCTTCATGGACGAATTGCTGACCGCCGAGATCGGGCAGGTGGGCACGCAGTGGGACGGCCTGGGGCACCCGATGATCAAGGTCAGCGGCGTTCCCGGCTGGGAAGACGGCAATTACTTCTATAACGGCTTCCGCCTGGAAGACGTGGGCAGTCCGCGCGGCTTGCAGGCCGTGGGCAACGAGCACTTGGCCGAGATCGGCTTTTTCACGCGCGGCATCCTGATCGACATCGCCGCCCTCAAGGGTGTGGACCGGCTGGACAAGGGCTATGCCATCACCATGGCCGACTTCAACGCCGCGTTGGAAGCACAGGGCATCGACGATGCCAGCCAGGGTGACGTGGTGCTCTTCCGCACCGGCTGGAACAGCCTGTGGAAGGACTACTCGTCGATCGACCCGGCGCGGATTGCCGAAGTCGGCTCCGGTGAGCCCGGCGTCAGCCCGGAAGTCTGCGACCACCTGGCCGAGAAGAAGATCTCCATGATCGGTTCCGACACCTGGGGCCTGGAGCCGTACGACTTCTCCCAGGGCATGCCTGAGAACTACTTCGCCTATTGCCACATGAACCTGACCGCCCGTCGCGGCATCACCAACTTTGAGAACCTCGATCTGGACAAGCTGTCCCGCGAGAAGGCTTACGAGTATGCCTTTGCGTGGTCGCCGCTGAAACTCATCGGTGCCACCGGATCGCCGGGAAATCCTGTCGCCGCCTGGTAAATCGGGCGCTGCGTGTTCGAGCGGAGTCGGTCTCCTGGCCGGCTC
>JAAXHH010000110.1 GCA_012270975.1 Candidatus Latescibacterota bacterium
ATGGCGTTGAGCGTTTCATCCAAACCGATCGGCAGGCGCCGCGCCACGCGCGAACCCGGCAAAACGGCGGGCAGGAATTGTTCCATGAGCCGTTGATGCGTCCCCTTCCGTGCCCGTTTTTCCTCCAGAATGACGCTTCGTTCCTTGTCAATCTCCTCCGGCAGCAGAAGCATGCGGAAGGCCACGTCGGAGAGGTACAGGAGGCCTTTGTCGATGGTCTCAGGCTTGGTGTCCGGCAGGGTCAGGATGTACGTCGTCTGATCGAGGCTGGTGAAGGCGTTTTGGTGCTGGCCGAAGCGCAGCCCGATGGATTCGAAGTACGGCAGCAACTCGCCGGGCGGGAAATTTTCCGAGCCGTTGAACGCCATGTGCTCCAGGAAGTGCGCCATCCCCTCCTGCCCGTCCTTCTCGTTCAGCGACCCCGTCGAGACGTGCAACCAGAACGCGACCTTCCCTGGCGGCGTCGCGTGCGACCGCACCCAATAGGCCATCCCGTTGTCCAGGGTTCCCCGCCGCACTGCGGGGTCCACCGGCAACGGCGCCTCCAGGTCCAGCTCCGCCGCCGTCGCGGCGGACAGCAGCAAGCCGAACAACACCACACTACCCAACAGGACCCGCAGCCAAGGACAGGCAATTCTCATTCGCTTCTCTCCAAACGTGATGTGGGTTTGATTGGACCATGCTCGCTCATGCTACAGCCCAAAACATAATGCCGCAATGCGATGGCGCAAAGGAACTTCCGACCCGTCCAGGTGATGGACGTGACCGCATCACATGGCATGACCCCTTGTTCGATCTTGTCACCAAACACGCAGTTGGCCATGTCGAGGTAGAAAACCAATGGTAAGACTTATGATTTTCCCGTATAGTGATGGGTATGATACCCCGCGTCCAGCACCAAGCCGCGATTCGCGAGTTGTTGCGACAGTTCCCCGTCGTGGGCCTGATCGGCGCCAGACAGGTCGGCAAGACGACACTTGCCCGTAGCCTGATCGCCGAACAGGAGGGGCCTGTCACCGTATTCGACCTGGAAGATCCAACCGACGCGGCGCGGCTTGCCGATCCCGCCCTCGCCCTCGCGCCTCTCCGAGGTCTGATCGTCATCGACGAAGTGCAACACAGCGAAGGGCTTTTTCAGGTGCTGCGCGTCCTGGTCGACCGGCCTGACAACCCCGCCCGATTCCTCGTCCTTGGCAGTGCCGGCCCCGACCTGCTGCGCCAATCATCAGAAACGCTGGCCGGTCGGATCGCGTACTACGAACTGCCGCCCCTGAATGTCGGCGAGACCGGCACCGACGTCATCGGGAAACTGTGGTCGCGTGGCGGTTTCCCGGCTTCCTTTCTCGCCCCGGATGACGCCCGCAGCCTGGTATGGCGAAACGCTTTCATTCGCACCTTTCTCGAGCGTGACCTGCCGCAACTGGGCGTCTCCGTATCCGCTACCACAATGCGTCGCTTCTGGACCATGCTGGCGCATTACCACGCCAACCGCTGGAACGGCGCCGAGGTAGGGCGCGCGCTTGGCGTTACCGCTCCGACCGTCGGCACTTACCTCGATGCCCTTGTCGATGCGTTGGTGGTGCGTCGGTTGCCGCCCTGGTACGAGAACCTGAAGAAGCGGCAAGTCAAAGCGCCCAAGCTGTATCTCGCCGACACTGGATTGTTGCACGCCCTGTTGGGCATCCAGGACGAGGCCGTCCTCATGGGACATCCCAAATCCGGCGCTTCATGGGAAGGATTCGCCATGCAGGAAATCCTGCGGTGTCTGGGAACCGCCTGGGACCACTGCTATTACTGGGCTACCCATCGCGGCGCTGAACTGGACCTGCTGGTATTTCTCCACGGCCGCCGCATCGGCTTTGAGTTCAAACGCACCAGCGTCCCGGCCATGACCCGGTCCATGCACGCCGCCCTGACCGATCTGAAGCTTGATCGGCTGGTCGTCATTTTTCCCGGGCACACCCGCTTTCCCATCCACGGGCAAGTTCAGGCCGTTGGTCTCTCGCTCGCCTGCACCGAAGGGCTGTAGCGTCATCCAACCCGCAACGCCTGCGGTATCGCGCTCCGAACAGGCTTCTACCCCTTTATCCTCGTGCATGAACGGTTGGCACGACCGGCAGCAAGATATGGGACTGATGCTCGCCGTCGTGATGCACGGTCTGGCGCGCTTTGCGGAGCATGGCGTCCTGGCCAAAGGGGTGGCCGG
>JAAXHH010000096.1 GCA_012270975.1 Candidatus Latescibacterota bacterium
TCCGCCGAGCTGGCGGAGTTGGGCGTCGTCCAAGAGGAGTTCTCCGGGTGCCACCTGGTTGGAGGTCGCCAGGATTTCGCATTGGTTGCCGCTGGGGTGTAGCAGGATCTCCTCGGGCTCGGAGTAGGCGTCGGGGTTCGTGACGAGGTCCTCGCCGAGTTGGGTGTTTAGGTGGTAGTAGCCGTCGGAGCCGCGAATGGGATCGAAGCTGACCGCGACGCCGTTGGCCAGCTCATCCTGGTAGCTGGGATGGACAAGGATTCCCATCGCGGCTGACTGGTGATCGATGCGGTGAGAATCGCGTTCGACGAATGCGCGCAGGTTCCAGAGACTGGCGTACACCTCCTTGAGGGACTTGGCGAGGTCTTCCTCGTCCTCCGACGGCTTTTGGGACTTGGAGTCGTAGAGGCCCGCGCCGTTGAATCCAGGCAGATCCTCATTGTTGGTGCTGGAACGATAACGGCGGTTCTGCCCGCCCGGGAACTTGCTGTCGAACTCCGTATTCATGGCCACAATCGCGTCGACGATCCACTGCGGGGTCGCCGCGTCTTCTATGGCGTCTCGCAGGTCATCAAGCATCTCATCCTGGATTTCGAAATCCGCCTGGAACTCGGGGTGGGCCAGTATCTCCTTGACGACTTCGGAGAGCGTTGTCCCGGCCGGCAACGTGATCTTCTCCTCCTCCGGGGTGCTCCCCTTTCCGAAGACGGATTCTTGTCCCAAGACAGCCTCATTCATGAACCTGTCGTAGAAATAGAAGGGAATGGCGAATCCATCAGGCACGGTCCCGTCGGGGAATCCCAGCTTCGCCAACTCGGCGACGTTGGCGGCTTTGACGCCGAAAGCGTCCCAATCCTCGAAGCCGATGTCGCTGAGCGGCGTGATGGAGGTGACCGACAGATCGCGTTGAGGTACCTGAACCGTAGCGGGCCGCAACGCGGCGTAGTGGGCGTCGACCTCCTCGCGGGAAGCTGACCTCAGGCTCCATCCGCTCTCGGTCACCTCGTAGCGGACGTAGCTGTTGAGGAGATCGTCGATGGTGTCGTCTTCGAGGGC
>JAAXHH010000008.1 GCA_012270975.1 Candidatus Latescibacterota bacterium
GGCCGAGCGCGGGCAGCTGCTGATCATCGACGAACCCGAGAGCCATCTGGACACCGCCAACCAAGTGCTCTTCGCCCGCCTTCTGGCAAGGTTCGTCAGGGCGGGTCTGCAGGTGCTCATCACCACCCACAGCGACTACCTGATCAAGGAGCTCAACAATCTGATCATGCTCGACCGGGACTTTCCGGAGAAGGAGGTTCTTTCCAGGAAGCTCGGGTACCAGAACGGTGAATCGCTCGATCCGAACCTGGTGCGGGCGTACGTGTGCGAGAACAGTGGTCTGACGCAGTGCGAGATCGGAACGTTCGGCATCGAGATGCCGGTCTTTGACGAGACGATTGACCAGATCAACGAGGCCGCAATCGAGCTGTCGTCGCGTGCTGTGGAGAACTCGTGATGGGCCGTGCCACCTTGGCCGAGCAGGTCGCGCCCATCATGAAGAGTGATGTGCTAGTGCCGGTCAAGGACGGCCGGGTCGAGCTTCGCGAACCTGAAGTGATGACGGTTGTGGTGGTGGGGCTCCCCACTGGCTCCGCGGTCATCAACATGGGGAAGATGGGCAGTCTGCGCGGCATCGAGGACGGCCATCGCAAGCAATCGTGCGACTACCTGTTGGTGTGCCGATCCGGGGATCGTGACGAAGCCGTCTTCATCGAATTGAAGCGGACGCTATCGGATGAGCGGAAGGGTATGGAACAATTGCGGTGGTCGCCGCCTTGCCTCGACCACCTTCGTTCCGTATGCCGAATCGAGTACGGAGCGTCGCCGAGGCGAGTTCCGGCGCGCTTCGTCATAATTGGCGAAAAATCCAGTCCGCGCTTGGCCAAACAGCGGATTTCTGGCGGCCAGGCGCTCCCCAACGTGTCTCATGAAGGGATCACGATCCAGAGGTTTGTAGGTTCCCGGATCCGCTTTTCCTGGCTGAAAGGAGTTCGAACATGATGATCCGAAGCCTCCGCCTTGATGGCTTCCTATCGTTCGCTCCCGGATCGGAACCGTTCGAGCTGCGGCCCCTGAATGTGCTGATCGGGCCCAACGGTTCCGGCAAGTCGAACGTTATCGAGGCTCTGGGCCTGCTGGCGGCAACACCGAACGACTTGGCGGGAGCCGTCAGGAGGGGTGGGGGTATCCGCAATTGGATATGGAAGGGCAAGCCCGCGGCGTCGGAGGCGGTCATTGAAGTAGTGGTGCCGAGCGCCGATGGCCTGGCCGGCGGCGAGTTGCGGCACTGCCTGGGCCTTGGGTCAAGCGGGGACCGCTTGGAGGTCGTGAACGAGGAGATTGCGACGGCAGGGTCGGACGGTGACCGCGAGGTTCCTCACTATCGATCCGGCCAAGGCGACGCGACGTTCTGGGTGCCCATGGACGGCAAGCGCGCTAAAGACTATCGCGTAGCGGGAGAGGATTACGCCAGTGACCAATCCATCCTGTCACAGCGAAGGGGTCCTCACTACTATCCGGAAATCACATGGCTGAGCAGTACGTACTCCGGGATTCGGACCTATACCGACTGGACATTCGGGAGCGGTGCTCCCGCTCGGATGGCGCAGAGTACCGTCCTGCCGACGGACATCCTCCTTCCGGACGCCAGCAATCTCGCTCTGGTCCTTAACGAGATCGAACATGCGCGCGAACATTCGATCAACGATCTCCTGAAACGCTTCTTTCCGCTCTTCGAACGTTTGTCGATGCGGATTTTCGGTGGGTCGACCAACATCTATCTCTTCGAGACCGGAGCGAAGGCCCCGATTCCCGCGATCCGCCTGCCCGATGGCGCACTTCGGTTCCTAGCGCTGCTGGCTGCGCTCTACTCCCCCTCTCCTCCGTCGCTCCTTTGCATCGACGAACCGGAACTCGGCCTTCACCCGGACGCTGTAGCCCTGCTTGCGGATGTGCTCGTCGAGGCGTCAGCACGAATGCAGTTGATCGTCACCACGCACTCCGCGTCGCTGGTGTCGGCTCTGACGGCACACGGAGACTCGATTGTGACGTGCGAGAGGCTGGGTGGGAGCACGGCGCTGAAGCGTGTGGATCCGGAAGAACTGGAAGGCTGGCTGGCCGACTATACGCTGGGAGACCTGTGGCAGATGGGCGTCCTGGGGGGCAATCCGTGAGGGGGATCACGATCTTCATGGAGGGCGGCGGGTCAGCTCTGGGCAGCGCCGCGATTCGCCAAGGCATGGGAGAGTTCCTTACATCGGCCCGAACCGCCGCCCGGACTAAGGGGATTACGTGGAACTTGGTGCCATGTGGTTCACGAGAGGGTGCCTTTGCCCGTTTCCGCGATGCCGTCGTCCAAGCGCGCGGGTCGATGGCCCACATTATCCTGGTTGACGCGGAGGCAGCTGTGACGGAGGCGGATCCCCGGATTCACTTACGGAATCAGGACAGATGGGATCTGACAGGCGTTCCCTTGGAGGCAATCCAATTGATGGCGCAGATCATGGAGACCTGGATTGTTGCCGATCCGAAAGCGCTCGCTCGTTACTACGGACAAGGCTTTGCCGAGGCGAAACTACCCAAGCGAGCCAACCTGGAAGAAGAGCCGAAGAATCGGATCCTGAATGCCCTGAGAGAGGCCACGAAACGCACGCAAAAGCGAGACTACCACAAGACCAAGCACGCAGGCACCTTGCTGGGTCAAATCGACCCGGAACGTGTTCAGGCACGCTGTCGCCATTGCAAGCGGCTTTTCGACGCACTTGAGCGGATTGTCGCAGCAGCCCCATGACCCCCCTCCCCCCCGACCTCCGCACCCTCCTCGCACGCGCCATCCAGCACGGCCGGCGCGTCGGGGAATCCGGCGCCCGCCAAGCCCTCCGGTCGCTTGCCGTCGACCGCGCCAAGGCGTTCGAGTCGATGTCTCTGACGGACCGCGCCCTCCGCAACAGCCTCCGCAGACGTGGCAGGCAGGCCGGTGACCGCCGCGACCGCCAGACCGGCACCCAGGAACTGGACCATCTCGTCCACGAAGCCGCCTACGAGCACTGGCACCGCATGCTCTTCGCCCGCTTTCTGGCCGAGAACGGACTGCTGCGGGACCCGGAACACGGCGTGGATCTGTCGCTGGCCGATTGCCGCGAGCTGGCGGACGACGAGGG
>JAAXHH010000159.1 GCA_012270975.1 Candidatus Latescibacterota bacterium
GTGTAGGGATAGGCGATGGTTGCGCCATCTTCGTGCTCGGCCAGGAAGGAGACCGTCTCTCCGTCGCTCTGATCGGAAAGCTGCCAGCCCGACAACTGGTCGGCAAATGTCTCGAGCGGATGTCTCTCCTCGGGAACCTGAACTTCGACGTAGAGCAGAGCGACGAGCGGGTTATCTTCCTGCTGCACATCCTCTCCCCCGTGGAGTCTGACTCGCAAGCGCAGTTCACCGTCTTCGCCATAGGCCAGCGTCGCGCGGCTACGAATCGCTTGACCGTCGCAGTCTAGCACCAGGACGACAACACCCAGGTAGATATCTCCATAGGAAACAGCCACGGATTGCCCTGGCAAAAGGCTCACGGGTTTTCCACCCCAATCCACATTGCCAATGCGAACGGACTCGATCTGGTCCCTCAGTCCGAACAGGACGCGAGGTTCACAAATGAACGCAGGATCGTCCAGAAACTTACTTCGCTGCTCCTCCTGCAGATCGTAGTACAGTCTGCCGACCACCTGACTGCCGTTCTGACGCGACAGGAATGTGGCGCACGGCTGATGCGTAAAGGATTCGTCCGGAAGGAATGGGACACTGGGTCGCAGGGCCTTGCTGTTCCGGACCAGCAGGATATACGACGGAGGCGAGTGGCCGCCCACAGATTGTAAACTCTGAGATGCCAGCCCGTAAGCCTGCGTAATGACGTGGGTTCGTCGGCTACCCAGCGAGATTCCCCGATCGAGTATTTCGGATCCATTCGCCATCTCGTTCGCCAGGGACCGAACAGGTTCCGGCGGTACGTAGTCGAACAGGCTCGGCATCAGGACCGCAAGCTCGGCTGGAGCAGGGGTGCCGAATTTAACGTAGGCATACGAAGCAGCCCCGATTGAACCGTTCAGCACATCTCCCTGGTAAGCCCTTGCGGCAGCACCCGCCAGAAATCCACCGGGCATCAGGTTGAGCGCCATCTGATAGGTGATCAAATCCATGGTGCGCCGCAGCCTGTCTTTGAACTCGCCATCTGGCGTGTAAGCCCACGCCGCTTCCATACCTGAGAGCGTGACGGGTGTGTACGTCGGGCTGTTGAATTCGTGGAAGCCGTCCTCTGAAGTGCCTTCGACCCAGGTGTTGAAGTCGGCCACCGCTTCGGCGTAGATCGATGGATCGTCCAGCACACGGGCAAGACTGACCAGGCCGCCGAGGTTGAGAAAGTAGATGTTGGTGTACTGCCATCGGACTTTGTGGTCACGGATGCCGAGCAACACGTTTGGAAAGGCGCGCTCGAGCGCAGCCTTCGTGTCATCCTCCAGCTTGTCCTGGAAGTTGACGTACGTGAAGACCAGGCCGATCGTGAGGAAGGAAACGGCGTTCTTGTCTTTAACCCGGTCCCAGTGGGTCATCCAGAAGAAATTGCCGAAGGTTTCGGACTTCGGTCGCAGGTCCTGGTGGTCCAGGATTCGGCGAATGATTCGGTTGGCCTCACCGGCATCGTCCGTCCCGTAGGTGCGGTCGTCGGACAGAAGCAGGAGGATGGCGTAGTCCAGGGATTGCTGGGCGACGGTGTGGCCGTTGAAACGGGGAAAGAACGGATTCCAACGGACGATGAGCGCAGCATCCGTGTCGTACGCCATGTCAAATGCCTTCCGCATACGATCTCGAAGGATCGCACCACGCTGGTGCTGTTTGCGGAGTTCTTCCGCTACCATAGTTGACCTCCTCAATGGCTGAAGACGGCTCATTGAAGATACGCTCGATGGCGTTGACTACCAACTGACTTTTGACGAGCCTGCTGCCATGTTTTTGATCCATCGTGCAACCGACATATTTTTTGAACAAAAGCTCGCATAATTAGGTATAATATCCCTGATAACCGAAAGGATTGAGACATGACGAATGAGCAGGCGCTGACAAAGCGGCGGGAGTTGGTCGAGTCGGGCTACACCATCGTACCCGGTGTGATGGATACGGATCTGCTGCACAGGCTCAGGACCTGGTCCGACCGCATCTTCGAACGCGTGACAGTTCCCCACAAGATCCGGTACCAGGGCAGCGATATCTTCGTCAACACGGAACGCCGATGGCAAAAGGGAACGCCGACAGCCGAGAATCGGTTTCCCGATCCGATCGCCGCGGAGATTATCGATCAGCCTGCACAACTCAAAGCCTGCCGACAAATTGGGCTCGAGAATCTCGTATCGGACGACACCGTGATCATCCTGTCCAAGCCCGGATACGGCCCACCCCTCTACTGGCATCAGGACTTCATGAAATGGCAGAGCCCCGAGGCCGCGACGCCCTGGCCGATACGCATCTTCTTGTCCTACTACCTGACGGACACCACGCGCGAGAATGGATGCCTGCGCATGATCCCCGGCAGCCATCGGAAACGCCACGAACTGCACGACATCCTGCCCAAAGCTCACGGATCAGAGATCCAGGCAATCGACGACCTGTCGCATCCCGCGTTTGCAGACTACCCCGAGGCGGTGGATATCCCCTTAAACGCCGGAGATCTGGTCATCGCAGATGCGCGTGTCCTCCACGGCGCGTGGCCCAACCAGACGGCTGAACGCCGAACGCTGCTCCTTGCCTGGCACGACGTCTTTTCCTTTCCCAATCCGCCCAGTTGGTGGGACGGTGACGTGCCCGAGGCAGTTCGGGATGCGAATCCCTCGAGCGAATACGAGAAATCCCACGAATTCAGAACACCTTCGCACTACCTCACCTGACGCTTCTATGAGGACACAATAGGAAGAAACCACATGGCATACGTCATACTTATCGCAGAAGGAGATGCATCCGACGCGCTTCAATCGACCTGGAGCGAAAAATCGGAACGCCTCCAAACCCACACACAGTCACCGGGCGCCCTGGTACTCTACGATACCAACCTCGCCCGCGAATTCGTGCGGGATGTGAAAAACCGCATCGACAGCGGCAAACTCGTCGTTTTCCGCTGCGACGAACCACACGAAACCGTAGAGTTGGGAGCGTCCGCATGATTGACTACCCCCCACTCGACACGAGCGCACCGACTTTTCCGTCCGAGGCCGACCTCGTTCACCTGATGTGTCGGCACGTGCCCTACATCGAGAAGTACTGGGTCGATGAAGACGAGGAACACGGCTACTTCGGCTCTCTCGATGTGAACGAATTTCAACCTCCGGGCGGACCGATCAACGAAATGATCATCCGGTCTCTGGGCGATGAACTTCGAGGCTACGCGGCCCTCCATCAAAGCGCGTTCTTCGATCCGTCGCTCGCCGGAATCGAGAAACCCGTCCTGCTCGACCGATTGAACCGATGTCTCCGCTGGATCTGTGCGCACCACCTGAGCGGATCGCGACGGACGGAGCCGCTCGAATGGAACGGTCAGTGGGGCGACGACTGGGAATCGTCCCTCTGGATCGCGGACATCGCAATGGCGGCCAACCACGTTGCGGACGAACTGGAGCCGGACGTACTCGAAGCCGTCCATCGCGTGCTCGCCTTTGAAGCAGACCGATTTCTCGGCGTCGATCCCCCGGACGGACGCTGGCACGACACGAAGGAGGAGGAAAACGCGTGGGACAGCTATCTTCTCGCCTGGACGCATTGCCTCCTACCCGACCATCCCCACGCGGACGAATGGCTCTACCGGGGCAAGCTATTCGCCATCAACACCTTCACCACCGACCTCGATCGGGTCGATACGCGACTCTTCGACGGTAGGCCGCTGAAAGACTGGATCTGCACGCAAACGTCCCACCCCGACCTCACCGTGGAAAACCACGGCTCCTTCCATCCGGGGTACCTCGCCTGTGGCGTCCTCCTGATGATGGGGCGCCTCGCCTTCACACTGACGGGCAAGACACCTCCCCCCCACTACCTGCACCGCGTCCACGACGCCTGGAAGGTGCTGAGGCGATTCTTCCTCTACAACGGATTTACGGCCTACCCATCCGGTCAGGACTGGACCTACCACGAATCCGACATCAACTACCAGCACGCCGTCATGTTCGAGGAATTCGACGACCGATTTGCAGGTCATATGCTGTGGCAGAATCTCGTGTATCTGGACGAGTCGATGCGGGACGCAGAAGACGGCCGATTCAACGCCCGAATGCCTCACGCGGCTGGGGGTCGCTACTTTCAGTTCGAAACGGGCATCATGGGACAGCTGGGCACTCTCGTGATTGCCGGCGTACCCGATGTCTCGCCGATATCCGTCGAGGAATTCAGACGCGAGCAGGTCGGAACTGAGACCTATCCCTATGTCTGGCTACAGGTTCGCCGCAGCAAGCAGGGC
>JAAXHH010000112.1 GCA_012270975.1 Candidatus Latescibacterota bacterium
AGACGTATACAGACTGGCTGTCTGGCCGGACGGGTATGGATTACCGACTGCCGAGCGAGTCGGAGTGGGAATACGTGGCGAGAGCCAACACGACAACCCCGTATTACACTGGTGAGTCAATCTCGTCTGAACAGGCCAACTTTGACGGGCGATACGACTGGCGCGTTGGCACCGCCCTCACTCCAAATGTATATATGGGGCAAACGCTGGAAGTAGGGCTTTTGGAGGCGAATGCCTTTGGTCTCCACGATGTCCATGGGAATGCCAATGAGTGGACACTGGACTGCTATGCCAGCCATTACCGTGAGGCGTCCGAAGACGGCCGGCCGCGGGACACCGAAAATTGCGTCAGGCGTGTCGTGCGCGGCGGTTCCTGGAAGGATAAGCCGTGGGATATTCGCTCGGCCCGCCGTCACGCGCATGGACCCGACGAGCGCTCCTCCCAGATCGGCTTTCGCGTGATGCGAACATTCGAGAAGTGAACCGCCGGTCGAAGGGTTGGTTGCGGGACCCGTTTACGACGCTGCAGCCTGACCACGCACCGTCTGTACAGGCTCAATACCGAATTGCTCGGCGGCGTTCCCTCCCATCATGCGGGCGATCAGGGAGTCCGGCACATTGGCCTGGGTCAGCTTGTCCATGGCATCCCAGGCACTGGTGGTGTCGTGCTGAGGATAGCGCGAGCCCCAGACGACCTTTGCCGCAAAGTCCTCAGGCAGTTTCTGAACCAGCCGCTCCTCGGCGTCAAACCCCAGCATGACCCGACCCTCTTTCCATAGCTCCTCCGGCTCCGTGTGTACCGGATAGGTGTGCAGCAGGGGAATGACCTTCGTCGAGGCCTCCATTTTCTCCAGCACTTCCTCCATCCAGGACGCTTTGCCATGCGCCACCACAAAGCGCAGGTCGGGGTAGCGCTGCATCACGGTAAAGCCGATCAGGACCGAGGCAACGAACAGGTGGTTGTCCAGCCAGCCGGATAGAATCGGCGCCACCGGATGGCCGAGGGGCGTCGCGGCAGTGAAGAAACTGGCTCCGTGTATCCCATTGCCGCCGCCCGAAAACGGTCCGCCGCCGCCGGGAAGGCGCGAAGGCTCGTGCAGCCGGCCGCGCATTTTCTCGAAAAACGGGCCGTGGGACGTCCACTCCGGGTTCCACAGGCCCGGCGCTGGGTGCACGGCGGCCGTCAGTCCCAGGCGCTCCAGTTCCGCCCACAGCGGGTCGTAGTAGGAATGGGTGAAGTAGCGACCCTCGATGAACATCGGCCTGATGAACGCGCCGCGGAAACAGGGCACGTCGGCGATTCGCTGAAGTTCCTCAAGGGCGAAATCCATGTTCTGCAGCGGCAACATGGCTACGGCGAAAAGGCGTTCCGGGGACGCTTGGCAGAAATCGGCAATCCAGTGGTTATAGGCCCGTGCCAACGCATAGGCGACGTCGGGGTCATGCACCAGGTGAAACCCTTCGGCAAACCACGTGGGGTAGAGCAGGGCCTGGTCCACGCCCATGGCATCCATGTCGCGCAGCCGGGCCTGAGGCTCCCAGGCGCCCTCGTTCATGGTGTGCCGGACATCGGGGTCCAGTTCGCCGACCGATTCCCAGGTCATGCCGGGCCGCCAGAGGGCGTGCCGAGGCAGGTTGATATTGGTCGTATCCCGATGCATCTCACCGTTGATTTTGAGGTAGGCGTTGGTCCTGCCGTCCTCCCGCCATAAGGCGTGTTTGCCCAGCACCCGGTACTCGGGGTCGAGGTACTGTTCCCATACCGCCCGCGGCTCCACCACGTGGGCATCGCCGTCGAAGACCGCAAAGTTCTTTTGTCGGGTCATCATGCCTCTCCGATCTAGCGATGGGTCACAGAGGCTTCCGGTGCGAGAGAGGTTTCGATCTCCGCATCGGTCGGCCACCAGTCAGGGCGCTGAATTTCACAGACCCGCTCGCGGATGATGTTCTTGGGCGGCTCGATCTTGTACAGGCGGCGAGCATTCCCTCCCAGGAATCGAGCCTGGTCATCGACCGACAGGTTGCACGCCTGCATCGTCTCAATGGCGCGCCAGGCGTCATCGCCGTCGTGGTGGTACACGTCTGAGGACCAGGCCAGGATGTCCCGGTAAAATTCGGGAAAGCGTGACGGCGGCGCCTCGTCGCCCTCGAAGCCGGTGATGCAGTGCTCAAAAAAGGTCTCGCTGGGCAGGCGTTTGAGGGGTGGCAGTTGGCGCTCGTTACGATAGAG
>JAAXHH010000078.1:0-956 GCA_012270975.1 Candidatus Latescibacterota bacterium
AATCTCATCTACACCACCGACTTCCGACGTGTCTACGCCACCGCCATCAACGGCTGGCTCGGCTACGAAGACACCCCCACCCTTCTGGGCGGCGACTTCAAGCCGTTCGACATGTTCGCGTAACGGGCGACCTCGCCGCCCCACAAACTGCCGCCCCGGCAACCATGAGGCTGCCGGGGCGGTGGCTATGGCGAACGCGGCCAGCGTTTTCACATTCCCCACACGTGAATTTCCCTGTCTCCTGCCGACTCCGTACGGTGAAACACCTTGTCTTCCCATTTTCCCGCACGACGGTCAAACCGGCTGGCGCCCAGCGCTTCAAGGTTCTTCGCGCTGAGGGTTTTCTTCGAGGCCATCTTATTCGATCGCTACGGTCTCGATGACCACGTCTTGCCGCGGCCGGTCTCTGCCGTCCGTTTCCACTTGGCCGGCGGCGCTGACCACGTCCATTCCCTCCACGACTTTGCCGAATACGGCGTGCTTCCCATCCAGCCAGTGGGTGGCCGCCAGGGTAATGAAGAACTGCGAACCGCCCGTGTTGGGTCCGGCGTTGGCCATGGACAGGATGCCCGGCCCATCGTGCTTCAGTTCGGGGTGAAATTCGTCGTCGATGGTGTACCCCGGGCCACCCATCCCGGTGCCTTGGGGGCAGCCGCCCTGGATCATGAAATCGGCGATGATGCGATGAAAGATGAGGCCGTTATAGAAGCCGGATTCAACCAGTTTGATGAAATTATCGGTCGTCTTGGGTGCCTTGTCCTCAGTCAGTTCCACCCGGAAAACGCCCTTGGACGTCGTGAAGCGTGCGTGTCGGTTTGCCATGATCTCCTCGTGGCTCTCGCCTGTGATTGGATTGCGCGCGGCATCGGAACGCCGGATTATACGTCGAAGCACGGCCATGATCTAATGCGTTCCACATCCACGGCTGGACGGACATTATGTTATGATCTTGGTTC
>JAAXHH010000078.1:1006-1574 GCA_012270975.1 Candidatus Latescibacterota bacterium
ATTAACGCAGGAGCAAAGAGAATTCTATTTCGAAAATGGCTATCTGCTGGTCGAAAACTTCCTGTCCGAGGCATGGCTGGAGCGCCTGTGGCAGGTCACCAACGACTTCATCGAACAAAGCCGCTCACGCACCGAGTCGGACAGCGTCTTCGACCTCGAACGCGGCCACAGCGCCGACAATCCCCGCCTGCGCCGCCTGTCCTTCCCCACCGAGCAGCACCCCCTGTATCGCGATTTCGCGGCCAACGGCCCCATCGTGGACGCCGCCGAAGACCTGGTCGGCCCCGATGTCAAATTCCATCATTCCAAGCTCAATTTCAAATGGGCCGATGGCGGTGAGGAGGTCAAGTGGCATCAGGACATCCAGTTCTGGCCGCACACCAACTACTCCCCCCTTACCATTGGCGTGTACATGGACGACGTGGACGACGAGATGGGCCCCATGGGCGTCATCCCCGGCAGCCACAACGGCGAGCTGTTCGACCTGTATGGCGACGACGGACAGTGGACCGGCGCCATCAAGGACCGCGACCTGCCGCGCATCGCCCTGGACAAAGCCGCGTACCTG
>JAAXHH010000022.1 GCA_012270975.1 Candidatus Latescibacterota bacterium
CCGCGAGCTGTGCCCGGCATTGTTGATGAGGACGTCGACTCGTCCGAAGGCGCCCAATGCCTCCTTGACCATACCCCGAACCGCATCGTAATCGGCCACGTCGAGGCCAAACGCCAGTGCCTTGCCGCCCAGCGCGGTAATCTCGTCCCGTACGGCTTCGACCTTTGACGCCGTACGGCCTACCGCCACGACCCTGGCGCCCTGTTCCGCCATCATGAGAGCGGCGCCCCGGCCAATTCCGCTTCCCCCGCCGGTGATAATGCACACCTTGCCGTCTACGCCCATGATTCTCCTCTCTTGTGATTCTGCCTGAGCGAACCCTGAAAAAACTCAGGCTGCTAGGGATCATGGCGACCCATAGCAGCCTGCAGTCAACAACCTCAGACAGGGTTGTGGGTTAGTGCAACGCGAAGGCGATCAGGTAGCCGCCCTTCTGGTGGGTTTTCGGCCAGTCCTGGTCCAGGCCCGTCTCAATAGCCGTGCCGGCTTGGCCGGCGACAACGGCGAGTACCTGCTTGCCGTCGATCGTGAAGGTATTCACGCCGCCCATGACCGCGGTGCCGCAGTAGAAGCTCCATACCTGCGCCCCGGTGGTGGCGTTGAAGGCCTTGATGTAGCCTTCCGTATCACCGGCAAACACCAGGTTGCCGGCGGTGGTGATGACGCTGCTGCGGAACGGCATCGGGTTGTTGTGCACCCAGACCAGGCTACCGTCCTTGGCGTTGATGGCGCGCAACTCGCCGCCACCGCCGTAGAACTTCATGGTCTTGATGCCGAGGTAGAGCTCGCCGCGCGTGTACTTCTCCACCTTGGCCTGCAGGTCCATGCTGTGGTCGCCAAAGGAGGGCACGTAAGCAATCTGGGTGTGCGGGTTGTAGGCCATCGGGTTCCACTCCTTGCCACCGAACAGGGCAGGGTAGATACCCTCGGTCACCTTGTCACGGGTTACGTCCAACTCCGGATAGGCAAAGATCGGGCGACCGGTCTCGGGATCGAAACCGCGGTTCCAGGTCACCTTGCCCAGCGGCACGGCGTAGTTGAAGCTGCCGTTGGTGCGGTCGATGGAGTAGAAGTGCCCGTTGCGGTCGGCGTGCAGCCAGACCTTCTGGCCGTCGATGTCGGCCAGGATGTTCTCGTTTACCCCGTCGTAGTCATACGGATCGTTCGGGGTGTACTGGAAGTGGAACTTGATGGCTCCGGAATCCGGGTCCAGAACCACGGTGGAGTTGGTGTAGAGGTTGTCGCCCGGGTGGGCATGACGGTCCCACGGGCCAGGCTGGCCGACGCCCCAGTAGATGTTGTTCAGTTCGGGGTCGTAGGAGCCCGTTACCCATGCCGAGCCGCCGCCGTACTTCCAGGTGTCGCCCGGCCAAGTGTCGCCGCCCGGCTCGCCAGGGGCGGGAATGGTGTGCGTCTTCCACACTTCTTCGCCCGTCTCGGCGTCGCGCGCCGTGATGAAGCCGCGAATGCCGAACTCGGCGCCCGAGGTGCCGATGATGATCTTGCCGTCCAGCGCCAGCGGCATCAGGGTGAAGCTGTACGAGCTTTGGTAATCCGCCACCGTATGATCCCAGACGACCTGGCCGCTGGCGGTATCCAGCGCTACCAGATGGCCGTCCAGGGTCGCCACATAGGCTTTGTCACCGTAGAGCGCCGGGCCGCGGTTGATCACGTCACAGCACAGGTGCGGGCCGACGTCGCCCGGCAGCGGGTGGTCGTAGCGCCACACGGTGCGGCCCGTCCGTCCGTCGACGCGGAAAAAGCGATTGTGCGACGAACTGACGAACAGGTTGCCGTTGAAGGCAATCGTCTGGCTGCCCTGGCTGTCCAACGAGCCGAACGAGAGCACCCACTTGGGCACGAGATTCTGCACCGTCTCGGTATTGATCTCGTCGAGCTGGCTGTAGCGGGTTTGGGCGTAATCCTTGCCGTACAGAATCCAGTTGTTCGGATCCTTGCCGGCGTTCAGCAACATGGAATCGGTAATGATCCCGGGGGAAACGTATCCTTCCAGGATTTCGATGCGCGGCCCTTCTTCCTCGCCCTCGATCACCTCAGACGTGAATTCCTCCCCCTCTTCGTGGGACGCCGCGAAGGCGGTTCCGCCCCAGATTATGACCAAGGCGACCGCCAGCAATGCGATCAGAGACCTTAATCGTTTCCACTCGTCCATGTCTCCCCTCCTTCAAATTTAGGAAGCCAAGGTGCGTCTGAACTTCGTGTCAACCCCACCTTCAATACCGCCGGGTGAGATGGAAGGGGCCTAGCCTACTTCTATTTTCTACACTGTCAAGAACAAGCTGGTGCGGAACCGGAGGGAGAGGACGGTGTGCTAGGATGCCGCCAATGTGTAGGGACCGACATCGTATGGGGGAGGAAAGAAATGTCAGACCAGCCAAACATTCTCGCATTTGCCGGCAGCACGCGGGTAGATTCATTCAACAAGAAGATGGTCCGCGTCGCCGCGGAGGGGGCGCGCGCCGCC
>JAAXHH010000143.1 GCA_012270975.1 Candidatus Latescibacterota bacterium
ATCGAGGCGGTCCAGAAGACCGGCGCGGCGAGGGCCAGGATCGCTCCGCCGCGCAGAAGATAGTCGGGTAACTGATCCTGCTTGACGGCGCTGATGATGCCCACTGGGATGGCGATCGTGAACCCGACCAGGACGATCAGGACCCCGAGCTCAATCGAGTAGGGCACGGCCCGGCCAAGCTCGTTCCAGACGGAACGCTTGGAGCGGAACGACTCGCCGAGATCGAATTGCACCAGATCCCAGAGGAAGTTGCCGTACTGCTTGAGCACGGGCCTGTCGAGCCCAAGGACCGCCTCGGCCCGTGCGATCGCCTGGGGGGTCACGCTGCCCAGGTTCGCGCTGGCAAACTGCTGGGAGGCGTAGTTGCCGGGCAAGACGTGGACGGCAAAGAATACCAGCGTCGCCACGATCCAGAGGACGAAGATGTTCAGAATCGCGCGGCGAACGACGTAATGCTGCACTGGTCCGTTGGCGGTTTCCTAGCGGAAGCCCACGGTTGGCGTCCCCGCCCCAAATGATGTCCTCGCGTGGGTCGTCGGCTTCTAGAGCGTCCGTAGCTGCGGCTCCGCGCGGCCTTCAATGCTCGAATCGTCCGGGTCGATCCACGAGTCGAGGGCCTGTAGGCTTTCCGACTCGAAGGTGTAGCCCTCGGTCTCCGATTTCAGCGCGGGGTGCAGGTAGTTCCACGCGACTGTCGGCGAGACGGCGTTGTAGATGATGTGACGACCAAATTGCCCGTTCTCAATGATGAAGTCCTGGACCTCACGCACCAGCGCATTCGCGGTATCGAAGTCGAACTCCTGAGTTGCGGCGTCGAGCTTGGCGTCGATCTCGTCTGGCTCACTCACGCTGAAGTAGTTGCCCGGGGCGTCGGTCTTGAACGCGGCGGCCAGGTCGGCCCGTGCGTCCGGGACCGTCAGGTTCGGAATCCAAGAGAAGAACGTGGTGAACGTCTTTTCGAACCACGCTGGGAAGATCTCGCCATATGTTTGAGTGACGCCTTGGAACTGGTCGGTGCCGAATGCCTGGTTGAACATCTCCGCGACTGCTTCCGTCGAGCCCGGTCGCGTGGCCTCATAGGCCTCAGAGTTCACCCAAGGGATCTCGCCTACCTCCGAGCCACCGGCCGCGCTCCAGAGTTCGTTGGCCTCCAGCAGCGTCGCATCCCGGTCGAGGCTATAGGCGGCGTAGTCGGTGAGTTCTTCCTGGGGAATCGCCCAGGCCTCCTGTACCCACGGAACGGGTCCACTGACCTTTCCCAATCCTTGCGCGAGCTGTTGGATGAGCGCACGTCGATCAATAGCGAGGTCGATCGCCTTCACCATGCGCGGGTCGGTCCAGGGTTCGAAGAGCCGATTGACGTAAGCGGCAATCGGGAATGCGCTGCCCTTGTAGGTGAGGAAGGTCGAATCCGGGTTCTCGTCATGGATCGACTGGAGCAGTTCCGCGCCACCGGTCAGCATCGAGTCCACCTGTTTCTGCTCGAAGGCGATCCGGTAGGCCGTGGGATCCTCGAACGACTGGTTCCAGACCCAATTGTGCGCCCGCGAGCCGGGGCTATGGTAATCCGGGTTGCGAACGGCTGAAATGCTCTCGCCCGGCAACCATTCTGTAAGGATGTACGGCCCGGTTCCGATCACCTTGTCGGCGGAGACGTTGACGGCGTCCGGTTCGATGGCAATAAGGAGTTCGGGCTGACCCATGAGGTTGAACTCATTGGCGAGCCCTTGGAGGAATGCTGCATTGGGGTT
>JAAXHH010000063.1 GCA_012270975.1 Candidatus Latescibacterota bacterium
TCTCATCTTGATTGTCGCCGGACACTTGCAGCAGTATCCGGGAATGAAGCAGTAGACCGGGCATATCTTGAACGGCCCGATCCGGACCTCCAATCTGGGGATGTCCCAGGCCTGAGCAGTCGCGACCGACGTGCCGGTCAAGGCCGGAACCCCGACTGCCATCACCGCCGCGATTACGACGGCTTTTGCTGCAGCGATTGTACGAATCCTGGTTGACTGGACAAAGTTCTTCATTGGTCCTGATCCTCTCCTGTCAGAATTGTTTGGTGTATGGCAAGACCTATTGCCGCATGCCGGATCCCTCCCCTGATTCGACTTCATCGTTCGCAATCGATTCAACAAGATCAGCGATGCTCTGCCCGCGGCCGTCCGCCGATCGCCGGAACCGCGCCGAGTCGGCCGGGATCACCGCCTCGACCACCGCTCTCCGATTCACGAGGTAGAAGACCGAGAGCGGCGTTGGCCCGTAGTGCCGCAGGTACCGCTTTGTGGTCCGCAGCTCCACCCCGGCCGATACTCGTTGGGACGCCAGGAAATCGCTGACGAGCTTCCTGTCCTCCTCCCGGCCCTCCCCGACCGCCACGACCACCGTCTCGATGCGTCCGCCGAATTGACGCTGAAGCGATCTGACGGTCCAGGCGGCATCGCCCAGTTCACATCCCAGGCATTGCTCGACGCCGACCACCCAGACCAGCGCCGGCCGCTCTCCGGACAGCGCGATGTCCGGCAGCGGTTCTCCGACGACGATCCCCCCGGCGTTCGACGACCCGGACCCGGAACAGGCGCCCCCAAGCGCCGCCCACGATACCAGCGCGAGGGCCCGAATCCACAGGTGTGGGACCGGTCGCCTCATCTCACCCATCCCCCCGCCACCGCGCCACGATCCAATGATTGGGGAACAGGGAAGCCGGATCGCTGAAGTAGAAGAGGTCCCCCGCAACCGCGAACAATCGAGGCATCCTGGCCGCGCCCCACAGCCGTGCACCCTGCCGGTCCACGATGATCAGGTCCCATACGGCATCGAAACCCCGCGCCTGCATGGTTTGCACAACCAGCGCATCATCGCCGAGCAGGAAGACGCTGTTGACCTGCGTGAGGCTCTCGGCGGCAGCCTGTCGGGCCCTCGGGTCGGTGATGACTCCAGCCTCCGCCCCTGGCAGCACACCCATCGGCCTCGGCAGCGACAGCGGGAATCTCTCGAGCACCCCACCATCCCTGTCGAACTTGTACAGTGGAGTTGCCCCGCTATGACGGAC
>JAAXHH010000026.1 GCA_012270975.1 Candidatus Latescibacterota bacterium
GAAAACATGCGGATTTGCAAGCTGGCGGCGGGATCCTCCCGGATCATGACGATTGAGAGGGATGCCTTCGAGGCGGCAACCCGGAGGATGAGGCCTTGGCACAAGAAAGTCGAATCCGGGGAGGAGGACGAAAACAGAAAAAATGTTGATGTTCGGAGGACGGGGCGGCAACGGGAAGAAAAGGGAACGCTTCAGTTCGCGGTCTGTCCTTCTTGTGAGAATCCCATCCAGATTATAGGTCTCTATGATGAGATGCCGCACACGGATCGACCGTACGGCAGGCATACGGGAAAGGCTGTCGAGGGGTTTCCGAATTACGATGCGGAGGCGTACGAATGGTGTCCGCTTGTTCGTGGGAACAGGAATTACGGAAAGAATAGCAGAAAACGGAAACTGGAGGGACTGCCGTTCGAAATTCTGAAATTGGTGCGGCGCGAGTTCGATCGGATCGCGTACGTTATCGAGAAAGAGACCGGGGTCAAAATATCAGCGGGATCGGCCCGCCGCATGCTGGACTCGTTTTTGTCCGAGAGGGGTCACCTTTACGTCGGGGCGACCTACCGGAACGTGCCGTGGATGGTGGCGTACATGTCGGATTCGCAATCCTTGTACATGCAAAGGATCGCGGACAATCCCGAACTCGTGGCCGCGGTCCGCGACCGTGTGCCGGATGCGAACATGAATGAATACGGGCGGCTGGTCAAAGGCCGGAGGTATTACGGCGTGCATATGTGCTTCATTCATCATAAGCAGATGGTGGAAGATGGCGATTTGAGGGAAACGATGAAGTTCGTGGTCTCCGATGACGCGCGCAACAGCGTCTACGAAAAGCTGCTTGAGTTCGATTTCGGTTTTTTCGAGAGGCTGGTCAACCTGCCGCCGTCACGGTCGTGGCGGAACCGGGAGCTTCTCGATGTCGCGGATGAAGTGTTTTCGGATTACGCGGCGACACTTGGTTTTGAGATGGCCAAGAACGGTTTGGAGCAACTGGGGCCGGTTCCATGAAGAAGCGGGAGCGTGAGATATTCGAGAACCGGGCGGTGCTGGGGAGCGTCGCCGATAACGAGTGCGGCAATTGCGACTCGCCGTTGATTTTCGCATTGCGGTGCGGCGAGGCGGAATTTTCGCTCGGCCTGGGCGACGTGCTGCATTGCCTGCGGATTGCAGAGCGGGAGGCGTGCGTTCCGAAACTGCCGGAGAAGTGGTGGTCGTTGGTGCGGGGCCGTTACGAGGTCCGGTAGGCGAGGCGGCGGCGCGGCTGCGGAAAACATGGCCGCGGCCTTCCGCCGCCGCTTTAACGGACGAGGCCGTATATTTGCAGGGCGGTGAGAATGAGGCCGAGAACGGCGAGGCCGAAACTGACGGTGTATTTGAGCATGTCGATGCGCCCCGTGAGCTTTTCGTCGAGGTGATCGATCTTCGAATCGAGCCGCTGGTTATCGGACTTCGTTTCGGTGGCAAGCGTCGCGATATCGGCTTTCGTTTCGGTGGCGA
>JAAXHH010000149.1 GCA_012270975.1 Candidatus Latescibacterota bacterium
AGGTAGTCGTAAATCAACCACCCGGGGAGGTCTTCCGCTTGCAGGTATTCGCGGGCGTCGTCAAGCATCCTGGCGTTGGCCATGGGGAGGACCTCCTGCGGCGGGCGTCGAGCCGATTTCAGTTCGGCGGGGGTCAGGCGTAATTGTGGTGGATCCCGCCGTCGGCGATGATGTTGGCGCCGGTGAGATAGGATGCCTGAGAAGAGGCGATCATGCAAACAATGTCGCCGATCTCCTTGGGCGTGCCCATGCGTTTCATGGGGGCTTCGGCGACGATCTCCTCGAGATTGGCGCCGGCGCACTCCGGTCCGTCCCCTTCGCCGTCGGACGTTTCGTGATCCTGAACGCCCTTGGGATCCTCGATCTCCTCGCTGTGGACGCCGGCGTAGATCACGTTGTTGACGGTGATGTTGTGCGGAGCGAGCTCGGACGCCAGGCCTTTGAAATACGCCAGCACCGGGGCAAGGCTCAGGGACGAGAGCGTGTTTTGCGGCGATACTTCCATGGCGGACGACGGAACGAGGTTGATGATACGACCCATGCCGTAACGCTTCATGTGTGGCAGAACTTCGCGGGTCAAATGGACGGCCGACATGAAGTTGCGGGCCAGGGCCGGCTCGATCTGCTCGTCCTCCAGCTCGCTGGCCGGGGAGTTGCCCTGGTCCCGTACGGTGGTCACCATGACGCCGATGTTGCCCTGGCGATGCAGGGTCTCGCGGACCAGGCGGTGAATGTCCTGCTCCCGGTCGAGATTGGCGATCACGGCGCGAAAACGATCCTGGTGGATGTGTTTTCGCGCGATTTCCATTTCCACGTGCCGCATACGATAACTGTCGGGTGCGGTCAACGAAAGGATGGCGCCCTCTTTTGCCAACGCGGTGGCGGTAGCCGTGGCGATCGCGAGATGCGAATCGACCACCAGGGCTACCGTATCCTGGAGTCCGAAGTCCATCTAGACTGCCTCCCTGCCCTCACAAGTTGCCGGAGGCTATATGACGCCGGCGGTAGCCATTTGATCGATATC
>JAAXHH010000082.1 GCA_012270975.1 Candidatus Latescibacterota bacterium
GACGTGATCCGGCTCTACCGCGAGCACAGCACCTGCGAGCAATTCCACTCCGAGCTGAAGACGGACATGGATCTGGAACGCCTGCCCTCGGGCAAGTTCGCCACCAACGCCCTTCTGTTGCTGCTGGGTATGATGGCCTACAACGCCTTGCGCCTGTGCGGCCAGACCAGTCTGCGCGAGGCGCGTCATCTGCCTGCCGAAAAGCAGGTGGCTCTTCGTAAAAAGGCCGGCCGCCGCCGTCTGCGCAGCGTCATTCTGGATCTCATGTACCAGGCCGCCCGCTGGGTGCGGCACGGGCGCCGTTTCGGCCTGAGCTTCGGGTGCTTCAACCCCTGGTTCGATGTCTGGAGACGGACCTATCTGCGCGCCTGCACATGAAGGGAACGATCTCACCGGGATTCGATTCTCCGCCGCCTCCGGGGGACCCGTATGCCCGCTCTTGCGACTCCCACCGACGTCGAGAGCCATCGACATCGGAATCCGCCGAAAGGGGCCGTTGTTGACACACAAATTCTCTGTTGGAAGTACACGAGTCAGCTAAATATCAAACTTGACCACTCGCTATAGAAGCGATCACGGATTCAGGGTATCCATATAAAAGTCGGAGTGAAACCGGGATGATGTTGCCGCCGCCACCCCGGCTCTCCGCTTGCCATCTCGTTTCCGGCTCGGGCTTGGCCGAGCCCGGGGCGGAAGCCCGGGCACCAAGCCCCTACTCCGGCTCGACCCCAATCGATCAGGAACTCCAGGACGGGGCGCTCCTCCTCCTGCGTATGGAAACCGTGAGCCGCCCAGTACAGCCCGGTCCATGGACCGCCGAGAATCCGGGTCCGCGAGTTGACGTCCACGCCCTTCTCGATCAGGAACCGGATCACGTCGAGCCTCAGGTGATAGCAGGCCAGGCCGAACGCCTGCTCGACCAGTTCCTCCTCGTCCTCGGCGATGGGAAAATGCGGCCCGTCGTAAACCGCGGCGGGATCGAGCCGGCCATCGGAGCTGAACCAGGACCGCACCCTGTCGAGGTCTCCGGTGCCGGCGGCGAACAGCAGGTTGTCGATGCGCGCCCCGCACTGCACCAACATGTCGACGGCTTTTGTGTAGCTGAACATCAGGGCGGTCGCCAGCGGCGCACCGTCATCCGCTACCCCGTTCACCGCGGCTCCGGCATCGCACAAAACCTTCACCAGTTCGGGCTGCAGTCCCGCATCGGCTGGATGGGCGCTCGAAACCAGCAGGCAGAGCGTCGTCTGGTTCGTGCCGCCGCCATAGGTTTCCGCGAGGGCGTCGACCTCCGCCCCGCCCTCGAGCAGGATCCGGGCTATCTCCACGGCGTTCGGCGGGGTCTTCTGCAGCTCGTCCTCGATGCCATTGGCGGCCACGTAGTGCAGGAGGGTCGATTGGTGTTCGGACGGGGCGCGGGCTTCGATCAGGCCGGGGTTCTCCTGCAGCAGTTTCTGCAGGGCCGCGGCGTCTCCGGTAATGACGGCGGTTACCGCTTCGTCGAATGGCGTGTTCATTCTATCCCTTCTCCCGGGCGGTTCGTCCGTGCTCTGCGTAATGACACTGTATATACAAACTCCGTACTTCCAAAAAATGGAAACTACGATGCGGCGTACATGGTATCGTCCATGGTTTCGCCTGATCTCCGCCCGGACAGCGACGCCAGCCGAGAGGAAACAGTAGGAAGAGCAGTGATTTGAAAAAAAGACTGACCAGGAATCGGAGGATGGTCCCTGTGAGCATTCGAATGCCGGAAGACGTTATTGATGATCTCAAGCGCATCGCCCCTCAGTTGGGATTCTCCGGATACCAACCGCTCATTCGAGCCTACATCGGCCAAGGTCTTCGTCAGATCTCCTGCGACTGGAAAACATCCTGGGCTT
>JAAXHH010000138.1 GCA_012270975.1 Candidatus Latescibacterota bacterium
CGCTTCTACATCATCGGCCTCATCTTTCTCATTTTCGACATCGAAACGGTGTTCATCTTCCCCTGGGCCGTCATTCTCAAAGGCGCCGGCCCCTTCGTGCTCATCGAGATGGTCATCTTCCTGGCCATCCTGGTGGTCGGGTTGGTGTACGCCTGGGGCAAGGGTGATCTGGAATGGATCAAACAGCCGACACAGTGGTAAGGCCGTGTGGCCTGGTGACAACGACGTGACGCAAGGAGATGCGTGTTGATCGAGTGGGTGGCGTGGCTGATGCGCACGATTGCCGAGTTCGTCCTGCCTTTCACGGCTTCCTGGACCTGGATACCGTGGTACACCATTGCCCTGCTGCACGTTGCGGCGATCCTGCTGGTGGTTATTTCCATCCTCACCATGTTTCTCGTCTGGCTGGAACGCAAGGTGTCGGCTCACATGCAGGACCGTCTGGGTCCCATGCGCGTGGGCGGCTGGCACGGTTGGGCGCAATCCATTGCCGACGGGCTCAAGCTGTTGCTCAAGGAAGACATCATCCCGGCGATGGCCGACAAGCCGGTATTCAAAATCGCCCCGCTGCTGATTTTCGGGGCCACCTTCATGTCGTTCGTCGTCCTGCCGTTCAGCCAAAACATCATTGTTTCCAACCTGAACATCGGCATCCTGTTCATTTACGGCATCTCGACGGTGGTAGTGATCGGCATCATCATGGCGGGCTGGTCGTCCAACAACAAATGGTCACTGCTCGGCGCCATGCGGTCGGCGGCGCAGCTGGTGAGCTACGAAATTCCGGTCGGCCTGTCCTTGCTGGCCGGCGTGGTGATGGCAGGGTCGCTGAGCACGGTGGAAATCAGCCTGGCGCAGAGCGGCGGTATCTGGAACTGGTTCATCTGGCGCTGCTTCCCGTTTGGCTTTATTGCCGCCATCTCGCTCTACATCGGTGCGCTGGCGGAAACCAACCGCACGCCGTTCGACCTGGCGGAGGCCGAGTCGGAGCTGGTGTCCGGCTACCACACCGAGTACAGCGGCTTCCGCTGGGCACTCTTTTTCCTCGCCGAATACGCCAACATGTTCGTGGCCAGCGCCCTCGTCGTGATCCTCTTCCTCGGCGGCTTCTCCGGCATCATCCCCATCTGGTTTGTGCCCGACTTCATCGCCGGGCCGTTCTGGTTCCTCTCGAAAACGTTATTCCTGGTCTTCGTGATGATGTGGATTCGCTGGACCCTGCCACGCCTGCGCGTCGACCAACTGATGGGCATGTGCTGGAAGTACCTGATTCCCATCGCCCTGGTCAACCTGGGGGCGATTGGCCTGTGGACCTCCATGAGCGGCTAGCGCCCGTGGCCGGCGCGCGCTCAAACGGCCACGACTTTCCTGGGAAGCAACCATGACGAAAAAACTGACGATCGACGGCAAGGAAATTACCGCGCGGGACGACGCCACCATTATCCAGGCGGCGCACGACGCCGGTATCGTCATTCCCCACTACTGCTACCATCCCAAGCTCAGCGTTGCCGGCAACTGCCGCATGTGCCTGATCGAGCTCGAAGGCCGTCCCAAGCTGGAAATCAGCTGCAACACCCCGGTGGC
>JAAXHH010000042.1 GCA_012270975.1 Candidatus Latescibacterota bacterium
TTGCCAGATATCCGCGCTGCGCCTCGTATGACAGCAGGAGGTAGTGCGGGCAGGTCTCGACAAATATGTCAGTGCCGGGATCGTCCCGCTCCCTTCGTATCTGCTCAAGGGCCGCGGCAGACCCCACATGGACAAAGTATATGGTGCATCCGTGTTCGCGTCCGAATCCGGATACCGTCCTGATGGCCCTTGCCTCCGACTCCGGCGGACGGCTCTCAGACCAGGCAGGCAGCCCGTCAAGGTGTCTCTCCTGGGCGTCCCTCATCCCGCAGCCGCACATCTCATAGTCCTCCGCGTGCACCAGGACGGGGCAGTCCAGGCGCGCCGCACCCCTCACGACATCCAGGACAAGGTCGTTGCCGACGTTCACCTGGGAGGGAACCAGCCCGTCTGATCCCGGCCGCATGTCCATGTACACATGTCCCACCTCCCCGCCGAGGTTCATGTATATCTTGAACGAGCTTACGCCGTTTCTGACGCAGAACGGCATGCCGCGAACTTGCTCAGGGGTGAATACGGACGCATGGACCGCATAATCGACGTGGTGGTGTCTGGACATTGCGGCCAGCTGCTCCGGAAGCGACACCTCAAACGGGTCCGGCAGCCTGAGCATCCGCATCATCGTGGTGACCCCGCCGATGGCAGCCGCATGGGACTCCGTTCTGGCCGCCTTGTCGATCGGGGAGTAGACACCGTAGTGGACATGGGGATCGATTATGCCCGGAACCGACACGAGCCCCGTTGCGTCTATGCGCCGGTCGGCGGCGGGCGCAGCGCCGGCCGTTACCTGGGTTATGACCCCCCCGTCTATCACTATGCTGACATCCGCCATGCCCGACGGAAGCATGACGTGCGAGCCCACAATCACCGCATCGTGAGTTGTCATTGCTGTTCAGTGCGTCGCTGCGCTATTATGCATTGCCAGGAGCCGTACGGGCTGCGTTGAAAATGAATAAAAAACCGACCGGCCGGAACCATGGGAGGGCCGGTGGTTTAGAGGCATAATGCCTCGTTCGCAACGAGGAAGTCGGGGGTTCGAATCCCCCCCGGTCCACTCTTTTAT
>JAAXHH010000053.1 GCA_012270975.1 Candidatus Latescibacterota bacterium
TTGCGCCTGACCTATGACATCGGGCCTAACGAGATCCGCATGTCGGACTACATGGTTGGCGTGGGGCACGAGGTGGCCAGGGCGATGAAGCCCAGCCGTTATGCGGTCTACGGCCTGCCCAGGCGCTTCGACGCCGGTGCCAACTACTTCGTGATTCACCAGGTGGGCGGCGCCATGGCGGGCTCGACGCCCGAAAACAGCGTCGTGAACAAATATATGCAGAGCTGGGACGTGCCCAATCTGTTCGTGGTCGGCGCCAGCGCCTTCCCGCAGATCACGGCTTACAACCCGACCGGTACGGTGGGTGCACTGTCGTACTTCTCGGCAGACGCGATTATCAACCAGTACGTCAAGAATCCTGGTCCGCTGGTATCCTAGGCCAACCCGTGGGCCGCATCACGCGGCCCACGCATGCGGGGTGCGTTCCTGGAACGCGCCCTGCGCTCTCCTGCCTTGCATCCCTGCTTACCAAAGACTGCATGTCGGATTGGCGCAGCGTCGTCGGACATCCCACCGTGCTGCACGGGTCTCCGAAAACGCTGCCGATTCTTTCCACGGTCTTCTGTGTAGAATGGGCAGTCCACAGGTCGCGGTCCCGCAAGTTCGTAGCCGCGGCCCCTGGCTCTGAGTTTTTTCGGCTGTCTGAGGCGAAAGAGCCGGGATCAATCTTGAGGCAAGGAAAGGGAGTGACGGGTGGACCAGACTCGAGCTTTCGCCGAGAGGGTGAAGGAACTCAGCCCCATATTGTCGCTGCTCGTCGTTCTTGTCACGACTGTTACGCTTGTCGTGACCATACAGGGCAATCTGGGCAACCGCCTGGATGCGATCGACGCTCGTCTCGATACCATCCAGACGGAAAACAACCGCCGGTTCGACGAAATCAACCGCCGATTCGACGCCATGCAGGAAGAAAACAACCGCCGATTCGACGAACTGTTCGAGGTTCTCCGGGCCTTCGAAGGGAGAATCTCTCGCCTCGAAGGGCGGGAGGGTGCCGAGTAGGGTTCCAATTGATTGTCATGTCCCGCACATTCATCTGCGGCTCGATTCGGGTCGGACGGCCCCATGCCCTCCCAACCTGATCATCGCTTTCGTACCTGCCGTTTCCATTTCTCCTTCATGCCCGCCGCCAGCGGAGCCATCATCAGGCGAGGTTCAGGCGAACTAACGCACAGAAGCAAAGGAAGCCGCCTGCAGGCGGCTTTTTTTGAGAGGATCCCCAGGAAAGAAAATCGCTCCTGGGACATTCTGAGGCGTTTTTCGGGCCTATCAAGAGGGAAAGTCGTGGCGAAGGGAGAAGGACCCGAAGGAGAACCGACCGCTGAGACGGCGGATCAGTCCCGGAACGGCACCACGTAGACTTCCCAGTACGCACGCGCAAGTTTCTGGGCGTGGTTGCGGGCCTCAGGGGTCAGCCGCCCGGCAACGCGATCACGAGCCTCCGCAGCGCCTGTATCACCTTGCGCGGCGGCGACGTTGAACCAGGCATAGGCCTGCGCGTCGTCCTGTGGCACGCCACGGCCACTGGCGTACATGAAACCCAGGTTGTTTTGCGCCCAGGCGTTACCCTGCTCGGCGGCCAGGCGAAACCACTTCACGGCTTCGGCATCGTCCTGTGGCACGCCACGGCCACTGACGTACATGGGACCCAGGGCGGCTTGCGCCCTGGCATAACCCTGCTCGGCGGCCAGGCGATACCACTTCGCGGCTTCGGCATCGTCCTGTGGCACGCCCTCGCCAAAGGCGTACATGCTACCCAGGCTGTTTTGCGCCGAGGCGTGACCCTGCTCGGCCAGCGGACGCCATTCACGCAGGGCAGCTTCGTAATCACCCCGGTTGTACGCTTTCATCCCGGCATCAAAATCCGCCGCAAAAGCCGGTGCCAGCAGAGCGACGATAATCAGAGTCACCAGTGCCTGCGTCATGA
>JAAXHH010000155.1 GCA_012270975.1 Candidatus Latescibacterota bacterium
ATCCAGGCGGGCGATCAGATCGTGCTCGTGGAAGGCGAGTCGACCAAGGACATGACGCTGATCGAAGCGGTGAAGAAGCTTCGCGGCCCCGAAGGCACGGAGGTGACGATTGGCATCCTGCGACCGGGTTTTACCGAACCCCGGGAATTCACCATCGTGCGCGCGGTCATCAAGATCAAGAGTGTTCGCTGGACCAAGTTGCCTGAAGACGTGGGGTACATCAAGGTTCGGAGCTTTCAGAAGAACACCGTAAACGAAGTTGAGGAAGCCCTGCAGGACCTTGAGTCCCAGGGCATCTCCGCCCTCGTCCTTGACCTCCGCAACAATCCGGGCGGCCTTTTGGACCAAGCCATCGCGGTATCCGAAGTGTTTCTGGAAGACGGCAAGCTGGTCGTCTATACCAAGGGGCGCCTGAGCAATCAGAATATGAAAGGGTTTTCAAAAGGCGGAGATGTGTGGTCAAACCAGCCGCTGGCCATTCTGATCAACGGCGGCAGCGCCAGTGCTTCCGAGATTGTTGCCGGCGCCTTGCAGGACTGGGACCGCGCCACCCTCATCGGCACACAGAGCTTCGGCAAGGGCTCGGTGCAAACGATCATTCCGCTCAGCGACGGCTCGGGGCTACGTCTGACGACAGCAAAGTATTACACCCCCAACAACGCCGAGATTCATGGCAAGGGGATCACGCCGGATATCGTTGTCGAACCGAAACCGATAACCGAGTCCGGCGAGCCGGGGTCGGAACTGCGCAGCCGTCGTGAGATGGAGTTGCCGGGCGAAGATATGTCCGGCGACGCGCAGCTGCAAAAAGCGTTCGACCTCCTGACCAACAAGACGCCAGAAAAGGAGAAGGCCGCTCAAGCCGAACCGTAGGAAGTAATTCGCGGCCCACACACCTGTGAGGCGGCCTGACTGGCGCCCTTGACGGAACCCCCGCCATGCTCACCTTAGGAATCGAGACCTCGTGCGACGAAACGTCCGCTGCCGTCTTGGCGGATGGCCACGATGTCCTCGCCAACATCATTTCCTCACAGCACAGTATCCACGCGGCCTATGGGGGCGTGGTGCCGGAACTGGCTTGCCGGAGTCATACGGAGAACCTCCGTCCCGTGGTTGAGGCCGCATTGGAGCAGGCAGGCGTCACGCTGCGCGACATTGATCTCATCGGCGTCACGCAAGGCCCGGGACTCGTCGGCGCGCTGCTGATCGGTTTGAGCTTTGCGAAATCCCTCGCCTACGGCCTGGGAAAACCGCTGGTCGGCGTGCATCACCTGGATGGCCACGTCAGCGCCATCTATCTCGGGGACGAACCCGTGCCGTGTCCATTCATCGCCCTGGTGGTCTCCGGGGGGCACTCGGAC
>JAAXHH010000123.1 GCA_012270975.1 Candidatus Latescibacterota bacterium
ACGCCGCCGGCCATGCGGTTGTACTGATCGCGTGTTGTGTTTCCGTATCCGGTAGTAGCCTTCGTTACGCTGTGCAAGGTTGATGTCAGCGAGTCGAACGCGGTCTTCTTCTTTCTGACGAACGGCAGGTAGCTCGCCATCCTGCCGAATACCGAGTCCTGCTTCTTGCCGAACTTGTCCAGGTCGATCAGAGCGCCCTTGAAACCGAGGTCTCCAACCGCTCCCAGACCGAATCCTATGGTGGTGACCCTCGCAAATCTTGCGGATATAGAATCGAAGAAACCGGTGGTCGCTTTCGTGGCGTTCGAAGCCGCCTTCTCCGAGTCATTGAACGCCTTGGTTGCCTGCTGGATCGCGACCCCACGTCTGAATCCCTCCCTGAACGTCCTGAACAGTGCGGTCGCGCCCTTCGAGACGCCCTGCACCAGCCCACGCAACCCGACGAAGGCGCCGCGCGATATCTGCCAGAATCCCGACACTGCCTTTCCGAGCGCCTGGACGTTGATCTTCATTCCGCGAAGACCAACCGCCACCAGCTTCGGCAGCCTGACCAGGTTCCCCATGACCTGAAGGGTGTTGGCCAGAACCATCCGGACGTTCTCGTAACCCTGCGGGAGTCCCTTCAGCGCCGAAGCCATGACGGAGAGCGGGTCCTTGCGCACTCCCTTCATCAGGTTGAACAGCTCGCTGAACGGCTTGTATATGCTCTTTGTGAGAACGCCTACCGACCGGATCGTCGACCCGAACCCCTTGAGCGGAACCTTCAGGTGGTCAAGCCCGTCGACTGCCATTTGCACGGACTGGCCGACGCGGGCCATTCCGAGAGACATGCGTCCGGTGGCGACGGTCGCCGCCTTTGCAGAAACACCGAATGCGGCCGCCAGCCCCCTGGTCGCCTGCGCCAGCGTTTTCTGAACGTTACTCGCCTGCTTCGATCCCGTTATCATCCGCTTGAAGAACAGCCCGACGCGGATGGCAGTTACAGCTCGGATTGCCTTGAAGAACGTGCGGACGCCGGCGGAGCCCTTGGTTCCGAAAGTGGTTGCCGACTGTGTCGCCTTGTTTCCGGACTTCGCGGCGAGACCGAATGCGGCGGCAATGCTGAGCAGGATTCGCTGAATGATCCCGAGCTCGCCCTCGCCTCCGATTCCGAGAGCGCCACCTTTTGCATCCGCTCCAGAAACCCCGGCTCGGTTCAGGTCCTTCATCGTCGACGCGAACGTCGACAGGTTGACCACCATTCCCGCTATTCGCTGCGTGGA
>JAAXHH010000118.1 GCA_012270975.1 Candidatus Latescibacterota bacterium
CCGATCTTATCGGAAGCGGCGCCGGGCTGAAGGGCGGCCTGGAGGAATACGGCATTTCCGCCGACATCCGGGGAACCGAGGATGTGAGCCGTGATACGGTGTTCCTGGGTTTGCACGACGATGCGTTGCAGGTGAGGCAGTACCTCCAGGCGGCGGGAGTCCGGGTCGACGACATGGTCGAAATACCATCAGGCCTGGAACTTGACCCGGCCCGTACGTCGCTCACCCTGCTGGATCGCCAAGGGGACCGGCACGTGTTGATATTGCTGGCCGACACCCCGACGGCCCTGAACGGAGCGGTAGAGCACCTGTTGAGCGGCGAGTTCAGGTCCGATCTCGTTAGCGAAGTAATTGGAGTCAGCATTTCAGCGGGAGCGAGTAAGTAGTCCATGAAAACCATATCCAAGCGGCTGATTCTGCTTGTTCCGGCACTGGCGGTATTCGCGATGATTGCCTGCACCCCTCCGGTGGCCCAGGAACCGGAACCTGCTGCGCCAAGCACCCCTCCGGAGGCGATGGCCACCCGCGCGCCCGCGATTCCACCTCCCCCGCTCGCCGACTTCAACGAGCAGCGTCAGAGCGTCGACGAGGCTTGGAACCTGGCGCATGATGACTTCGACCAGTGGCGCGACGATTTGACCATGTGCCATCCCACCACGATGACCGAGGCCCTGAGCGAGTTTGCCATCGAGTTCAGCAGCGTCACCGAAGAAGCCCGGGACCTGACTCGGACCAAGACCACCGGGGAATTCACCAACAAGATCATCACCGCCGCGGAAGATGAGGAGACCGCCTTCCGGCAGCTCCGCGACCGCTGGCAGCCCGGAAACGTCTCCCTGTTCGAAAATGTTGAACAGCAGCGGAACCTGGCGGCCCAGACGCAGCGCGAGGCCAGGGACATGGCGCTGGAACTGCGCGCCCAGCTGGAAGAGGCGACGGACCCCGCCGACATTGCAGAGTTTGAGGACGCTATGGAAGGCGTTGAGAGCAGCATTGGCGAGGCCCACTCGGACTACAAGAAACTGAAGGACGACGCGGAGGACATGGAAGCTTCCGAAATCAACGGCGATTTGAAAGATTTGACGGAAGCGCTGGAATCGGTCGCTACCGAGATCGACGAATTACCGTCGTTGAAGGGATCCCGTGACGCGATCCGGGCGTTGGAAAAGGCGGTCAAAGCGGAAATCGACGTCTTCGACAGCGCCGAGGCTGAAGAACCGGAGGATGAGGATGCAGAGGTCAAACTGCCGGACTTCAAGAAAATCGACACCGCCGTAAAGGACAGCGACGAGGCGCTGGACAATGTCATCGACGTCCTGCATGACCTTGCCGTCGACGACCCGGCCGACGCCCTGGCTGACATCACCCTCTTCGAGCTCGAGTACGATCAACTGTTGCAGACGTGGGACCGATTCCACTCCGGGTTCAACAACTGGCGGGCTGACGATGGCGGATGCGACCGGCTCGAGGTCCTGGAG
>JAAXHH010000069.1 GCA_012270975.1 Candidatus Latescibacterota bacterium
TCCGATACGTGGCCTGTAGAGGCCGTGCCGGGCGAGGACCCGGATCGGGCTTTCGAGAGTCATCAGCATCTGCTGGTGTGCAATGGCATCTACATCCATGAGAACCTCGACACGGCAGCCTTGGCCGCGGACCAGGTGTATGAGTTCGCCTACATCTTCTCGCCGCTACGCCTGAAGGGAGCCACGGGCTCCCCAGGCAATCCAATCGCCGTGAGATAACCCTCCCCAGAACCGGCGCGGCACCGTCCTGGTGTCGCGTCGGCTGTCACACCCGCCGCTACTTGGTTATCAGGTCCCTGAACAGAATCAGCACGATGGATCCGATGAAGCCAAAGACCACCAGGCCAAAGAGCCACACCAGCCAATTGCGCATCTGCAGCATGTCCGCGTGAAGCTGGTCCATGCGTCTTTCCAGACCGTCAAAACGCTGATTCACCCCATCAAAGCGGTGGTTGATGTGAATAAGGTTCTGTTCCCGCGCCTTTTCGGCGTGGGCGAAGCCCTGTTCCATGCGCTTCTCGATGCCGAGAAAACGCTCATCCATGCGCAGGGCGTACTCGTCGAAGTGTTCCTTGCGGACAAATTCATCAGCCATTTCGTAAGTCTCCCCTTGGAGTCCGGCCAGCCCGACCTGCAGGCGTCAGGTGGCAAGCTGTGGCAGGTCCCTGAAGGCGTCGAGGGCTTCGGGGTTGGCGAGGGCGTCGCGGTTGCGCACCGTTTCGCCGTGGATGATGCGGGTGACGGCGATTTCCACCTTCTTGCCGTTGAGCGTGCGGGGGATGTCGGGTACTTGCAGCACCTTGGCGGGCACGTGGCGCGGGGTGCAGTTGGTACGAATGGTGGTTTTGATCCTGCCCGTCAGGGCGGCGTCAAGCTGGCGGCCCTCTGGCAAGACCACGAACAGAACGATACGCACGTCACCATTCCACCGTTGGCCCACCACCAGGGCATCGGCGACGTCCTCCATGGTTTCGACCTGGCGGTAAATTTCCGCCGTGCCGATGCGCACGCCACCGGGATTCAGGGTGGCGTCGGAGCGGCCGTAGACGATGACGCCGCCGCGCGGGGTGATTTCGATGTAGTCACCGTGATGCCAGACCCCCGGAAAGGTCCGAAAATAGGCATCCAGGTATTTGTCGTTGCCGGGGTCGCGCCAAAAATA
>JAAXHH010000018.1 GCA_012270975.1 Candidatus Latescibacterota bacterium
GTGGCGCACTGTGCAGGGGTGGCGGCGGACTCCACCGCGGCGGCTCTCGAGGAGATGACATCGGCGGGAGTCGTAATCGTCTGAGGTTTGCAGGGACCACCGGTATGGCCTAATTTGCGGTTCAGGGAAGGGGACGGCTCAGTGACTACCGTTGCACCAGCAGCAACCGCGCCGGACCTGACCCCTGTCCGCTGCTACTGGCATCCCTGTGCCGCCTCCGATGATGTGAGGGACAAGCCCATCGGTGTGACACTGCTGGGCGAGGACCTGGTGTTGTTCCGGTCAGGAGGCCGAGTCCATGCCTTCTCTGACATCTGCGTTCATCGCGGCACACGCCTGTCGCTGGGCTGGGTGACCGACGACGGGTGCCTTCAGTGCCCCTACCATGGATGGGTATACAACCCGGACGGCAAGTGCGTCTACATTCCGTCGCAACCGAGAGACGCCCAACACATACCGTCCCGGGCACGAGCCATCGCCTACCGCGCGCAGGAGAGGTACGGGCTGGTGTGGGTGGCGATGGAGGAGCCCAAACTGCCTATCCCTGAGTATCCCGAGTATGAGGATCCACAGTTCCACACTTGGTCGAAGTACTACGGAGGCTGGGACGCCAGTCCGGGAAGGCTCTGCGAGAACTCGCTCGACATCGCCCATCTGGACTTCGCGCATCCTGGCTTGCTCGGCGACCCGGACGACCCCGACTCATCGGTGATCAAGCCCTACGAGACGCGGGTGGACGACGGTGGAGTATGGACCATGTTCTACAAGGAACTCCCGCCCGCGGCCGAGACCTTCGCAGAGGAAGGTGACAGGATCCGTCACGAGACCAGGGTGGACTTTCCCTTCGTCTTCACGGTGCGCATCTTCTCGAAGCGCGGCACGGTGGCCTTGTTCTTCGCCACCAACCCGATCCAGAGCAACAAGTGCGGCTTCTGGCTCTTCGAGTCACGAGACTATGATCATGACGAGCCCGACGACAAGTACATCGAGTTCAACGACTTGTTGGAGAGCCAGGATCGCAGGGTAATCGTCACGCAGCGGCCGGAGATGGTGCCGACGGACCTCACGGAGGAGCTGCACGTGAAGGTGGCCGACGCGGGA
>JAAXHH010000088.1 GCA_012270975.1 Candidatus Latescibacterota bacterium
GCCAAGACAGCTCAGACGACGGCGGAGCAAGCCGTGGACGATATGCGTAACGCGGCGGTGACGAATGTAATCGAGAAGATAGCAGCTCCCGGGCAGCCCCACCGCTGCGCCCTTGACACCGGATGCGGTTCCGACTCGGGTGTTGATTATTCCTCTGTGTCCATCACCCACGCCGTCGGCTACAGACAGCATGGGGAACGCCTCATCCATGCTATCCCATGGCATGGCGATGACGGGCAAGTGGAATTTATAATCCGAGTAATGCCGGAGTGGCTGCATGGGGACCTCGACGTCCTCGCCGGGACAGACCTTCGGACATCCGACCGCAACGGCGACATAGCCGGCAACACGACGTCGTACAGCCCGATCGAGGATCACGGCCTTGGGCTGGAATGGCAAGGATTTGAGGCAACGAAGGCGTACGATAGCGGCGGGACGCTGACGGTTCGCTTCTTCACCGACCTAGAGGATACCGCCAATCCGCTAGCTCCATATACCAACTGGGAAGCGGACCTCCCTGATGGCGAAATTCTCCTGAACGACGACCGCATCCCTGATCTTACCGGACGGGACTGGTTGTATTTCTCAATACCGGAGGATGGTCTGAAAGGAACGCTGGACGGCGTCGCGGGAACGTTTACATGCCCCGAAGGCTACTGTTCTATCAACACTTCCTGGGTAGGCTCGGGATATGTTCCCTGGGCAGACTCAGCCCCCGTGCTCTTTACGCCTGATGGCGCAGGCCAGCCAAAGTCCGTTCGCCCTACTCATCTTGTTTCTCCTTCCGCCGAGATCCCGAAGGTGAACTACCTCAGCCTTGGCAGCTGGCTGTACATTCCAGAAGCCGGCGCCGACCCCGACGACTTCCGCTTCGGCATTTTCGCGGGCGGCGACGACGCCTTCGCGGGCGTCAATCTACCGGGTCTTGCCGGCACTGCTAGGTACGCCGGGAAGGCCACCGGGATGTATGCGGAGAAAGTGGATATCGACACCTTCAGCGCTGATGTGGAATTTATGGCTGAGTTTGGCTCGGTAAGTGAATCCGGAAGGATTAGCGGGTCGGTGTCCAACTTTGAGTTGGGTAGCGGGAAGCCCTCGCCTCTGAGTGAACTGCTGCTGGTAGCAGACTCTTTTGGTGATGGGCTTGGCAATATATCCCCAGGGTGGCCGGGAGATAATGGGTCTATTTCTGGTGGGTTTATTGGCGGATCAGCCTACTCCAATGACGGCCGGTGGGACGGCGGATGGGACGCAAAGTTCTACGGCAATGACGATGCCGATCCGACAGCCCATCCGACAGCTTTCGCCGGGGCGTTTGGCGCCAATGACGGCGATCGCCATGTCGCCGGTTCTTTCGGGGCGTATAAACAATAACTACCAGGAAGTCGCCTGGCTCGACGCTTCAATCCTCCCCGGTTCTGCCTCCCCTGGAACCGGAGAGGATTGAAAACACCCTGCGCCGGAAGCTGGAATCCAGGGCTTCCGGATCTGCGCTGGACCTTCTTTACTCTTGACATGGCCCAGGTAAGATCATCGGTGATCCCAGCGGCATCGCGTGAAGCTTGCCGCAGATCTCGGCCACGGTGGCGATGCCGCGGCGCCGCAGGTAGTTTTCCATTTCGGTGATGATTTTCCGGCACACGGCGGGGTCCGCGAAACTCGCCGTGCCCACCTGGCACGCCGCGGCGCCGGCCAGGAGAAATTCCAGGGCGTCCCGGCCAGTCAGGATGCCGCCCATGCCAACGACGGGAATACGTACCGCCTGGGCTACCTGCCAGACCATGCGCAGCGCGATGGGCTTGATGGCTGGTCCCGAAAGACCGCCGAAACCCAGCGGCAATTCTGCCCGCTGCGCCTCCAGGTCGATGGCCATGCCCAGCACCGTGTTGATCAGGGAGACCGCATCGGCACCGGACTCCTCGGCGGCGCGGGCGATTTCCGTGATGTCGGTGACGTTCGGGCTGAGCTTGACCCATAGCGGCAGGTGGGTGGCCTGCCGTATTTTTGTGACCACCTCCGCCGTCAAACGCGCGTCGCTGCTGAACAGCATGCCGCCGTGCCGGACGTTGGGGCAGGAGATGTTGGCTTCCAGGGCGGCGATGCCCTCCGCCTC
>JAAXHH010000099.1 GCA_012270975.1 Candidatus Latescibacterota bacterium
GAGGCCTTTTGCCACGGGCTGCTAGATCCTCTTCCGTCATCCATATGAACTCGTAAATCATGCGGCCGCTTCTAAGCTGGCCCATGCGGCCGGGGTGCTTTGCGTCGACAGGAATCGGAAAGCTGTAGCAAGCGACCCGGCTGTCGTTCGGAAGCATGCGGTCGACGACGGTCTTCCAGTTTCGAGATATGTGGTACGCGATGTCGTTGTGGAGATCGGGATCCATAATTCCGAACGTGCGGTCTGTCAAATCTGTCTTGGGAAAGTGGACCTTATAAGTGTCCTTCGGGGTTAGTTGGAACCTGTTGCTTGTCGGGCGTACGAATAGCCGGGGCCGATCGGGGTGACGGCTAACCTTGAAACAAGGTGGAAGAACGTAGCTTTCCGGAAAGTAGCCGTGTTGTATTAGCCAAAGATAGACGCGCCTCCACTCAAGGTTCTTGGCGAGCCGTCTTGTAACGTTCCGATGGGCCTGCATCAGGGTAGAGCTCATGAGTAATTCTTACCGCGTGGTCTGTATAGTTTGATTCATGAGGAGGTCGCGCTGGCGAATAGTTAGTCACGTGGCCGTGAGTGGTGGCGTTCCGTACGTTGCCGGTACGCTCAGCACTGCCATCGCGGGTACGGGTCGGCCCTCGCGCAAGAGGCGGCGGTGCTAATCAAGGCGGGTGGTGATATCCGCCGTGGTTCATTCAGTAGATGGCCACCGGGGCGACGGTGGAGCCGGTGGCGCCCTTCAGCTTCAACGGCTGCACGACGAAGGCGAACTCGTAGACGCCGGCCGCGGCCAGATCGTCGAGCTTCATCCGCTCCACGAGGTGGATGCCGTTGATCACGAGCATGATCTCGACGACCTGCAGCAGGCGCTCGACCGCCAGCAGGTCGCGCTCGAGCCCGCCGACGCGGTGCTCATCCACACCGGCTGGGGCACGTACTGGGACATCGACCCCGACCGGTTCTCGACCAACGGACCGGGCATCGGGCTCGCGGCCGGCCAGTGGCTCGTGGAGCACGACCCGATGCTCGTGGGCGCCGACAACGTCCCGGTCGAGGTCTCCCCCAACCCGGACCCGGAGATCTCCACCCCAGCGTTCGACTCCGGGCTCATCCGCGT
>JAAXHH010000019.1 GCA_012270975.1 Candidatus Latescibacterota bacterium
ACGCAGACCGTGCTGGAACAGGCGGAGGTTCTTTCGGAAGGCTGGGCACTGGCATGAGGTGTCAAGACCAATCTATCCATAACGAGCGGCTTCTGTCTTCTAAAGCTCGCAGGCGCGGTCCCCGTTTACAACTAGACATCTGGAGGATCTCCACGTGACCGAAATGAAGAAGATGACACTGCCGTTGATTATTGTCGCCATCGTCCTTGGTGCCGCCGCACTGGTGGTCGGCATCGTCGCCATGGTGAGCGATAGCGACGGAGGGGAACCATCCAAGGCGGACCCTATCAACTACACCATCGCCTTTGTTGAGAAGGCCGTCGACCACTACAGGACCCATGGCCGACAAGCCACCCTGGACTACTACAACTCCCCGGAGAGCGCGGATGGTCGCTGGTACCTCTTCGTCATCGACGCGGCGGCGGACGAGCTGGTGGTGCACCCGAATTCGTCGCTGCTGGGGGCGAAGAGCTCGCAGCGCAGGGATTCGAAGGGCTACGCCTATGGAGCGGAGATGCTGAAGACCACGGATGAAGGCCAGTGGGTGAGCTACTACTACCGCACCTACGACGGCGATACTCCTCTTGAGGAGGGCCAGAAACACACCTGGCTGGTGCTTCACGACGGAATGCTCTTCGGTTCCGGCTGGTATGAAGACGTGACCCTGCTACCCACGAAGGAAGAGGACCCGGCGGGCTACACGCAGTGGTTCGTTCAGGACGCCGTAGACGTCTACGACGCGGGCGGACTCAACGCGCTGCTGGAACGGTACAACAATCCCGAGAACGTGGATGGGGACTGGTACATCTACGTGTTCGATCAGGAGGGCAAGGTCTTGGCGCACCCGACCGCCGAGTTGCGGGGTCAGAACGTGCAAGGACCTCTGGGCATCGACGTTGCCGGCGAGCGTTTTGGGCCGAAGTTCCTGGAGATCGCCGAGGAAGGCGGCTGGGTCACCTACTACTTCCGCAATCCGAACGGGGCCGACTGCGAGTTGAAGCACTCATGGGCCGTCCGCCGCGGTGAGGTCATCATCGGGTCCGGATGGTACGAGGACGCCGTACCGCACCCGCTGCTTCCGTCGAAGTGCGAACCTGTCGATTACACGGTGGCGACGGTGGAGCGCGCCTTGGCCCGCTACCGCGCGGAGGGCCGCGAGGCGTCCATCGCCTACCACAGTTCGATGGAGAGCGTGGACGGACGCTGGTACGTCTTCGTCGTCGAGGCCGAAACCGGCGACGTGCTGGC
>JAAXHH010000107.1 GCA_012270975.1 Candidatus Latescibacterota bacterium
GACGTCGCCTTCCCGCGCCTGAACGCCTTCTCGTACTGGACTTTCCTCTTCGGCGCGCTTCTCATGCACGGCGGCTTCCTGATTGGTCAGGTTCCCGACGCCGGCTGGTTCTCCTACGCCAACCTGACGGCTGCGCCGTTCAGCGAAGGCAAGGGTCTGGATTTCTGGGCGCTGAGCCTGCAGGTCCTGGGCGTGGCCTCGCTCGCCGCCGGCTTCAACTTCGTAGTGACCATCATCAACATGCGGGCGCCGGGGATGTCCCTGATGCGCATGCCCGTGTTCGTGTGGATGACTTTGGTGACCAGCATCCTGCTGGTTCTGGCGTTCCCGATCATCACGGTCGCGCTGATCGAGCTGACCGCCGACCGGCAGTTCGGCGCCAACTTCTTCAACACCGCCGCCGGCGGCGACCCGATCCTGTGGCAGCACCTGTTCTGGCTGTTCGGGCATCCCGAGGTGTACATCCTCATCCTGCCGGCCATGGGCGTCGTGTCGGAGATCATCCCGACCTTCTCTCGCAAACCGCTTTTCGGTTATCCGGTTGTCGTGTTCTCCGGCATCGTCATCGCCATCATGAGCTGGGCGGTATGGAGCCACCACATGTTCACGGTGGGGCTGGGCGCCATCGCCAACTCGGTGTTCACCATCACCACAATGCTGATCGCCGTTCCCACCGGCGTGAAGATCTTCAACTGGATCGGGACCATGTGGAACGGGTCCATCGACCTGAGGACTCCGATGCTGATGGCCATTGGCTTCGTGGCGCTGTTCATCGTGGGCGGACTTTCGGGCGTGTCTCATGCCGTGTCCCCGTCGGACTTCCAACAGCAGGACACCTATTACATCGTCGCGCACATCCATTACGTGCTGTTCGGCGGCGCCATATTCGGAATCTTTGCGGGCATCTACTACTGGTACCCGAAGATCACCGGGAAGATGTACGACGAACTGCTGGGGAAAATTCACTTCTGGCTGATGTTCATAGGCATGAACCTGACGTTCTTCCCCATGCACTACGCCGGGCTGAACGGAATGCCGCGCCGGATCTACACCTACGCCGAAGGCTTCGGGTGGGAAGGAATGAACCTGCTGGCGACCATCGGCTATTTCATCATCGTCAT
>JAAXHH010000055.1:0-710 GCA_012270975.1 Candidatus Latescibacterota bacterium
CCAATGGCTGGCTATCCTCTGGTGGACTTGAAGGTCACGCTGGTAGACGGTAGCTACCACACGGTGGACTCGTCCGAAATGGCCTTCCGTTCCGCGGCCATGATGGCCATGCGGGACGGGACGCGCCGGGCGGCTCCGGTGTTGCAGGAACCTTTCTTCGAGATGGAGATCGTGACGCCGGGCGAGTTTCTCAGCGAGGTGCTGAGCGACTTGGGAGGGCGCCGCGCCCAGATTCGCAGCATCGAAGGGCAGGACGACCTGCAGACCGTGAGCGCGATGATTCCCCTGGGGGAGACGTTCGCGTACACCACGGCGTTGCGGTCCCTGACTCGTGGGCGCGCCTCGTACACCATGGAGTTCCGGCACTACGAGCCAGTGCCTGAGAGCGTCGCCCGGACCCTGGCCTACAACCGGTAGCCAAAGGTCCAGCCAACAGTACGCACAACAGGAGCGTTATCGGATTAGATTATGGTCGCAAGGCAACAGATGCGGATCATCCTCAAGGCGTTTGACCACAAGATGCTGGACCAGTCCAGCGCCCAGATCGTGGAAACCGCCGAACTGACCGGCGCGCGGGTCGCAGGCCCGGTGCCTCTGCCCACGCAGATCCGACGGTTCTGCGTCATCCGGGGGCCCCACGTCGACAAGGATTCCCGCGAGCACTTCGAAATCCGAACGCACAAGCGGCTCCTGGACATCATGGAACCGAC
>JAAXHH010000055.1:770-1933 GCA_012270975.1 Candidatus Latescibacterota bacterium
GCCGAAGTTACGGGTGCGGCGCGTAAAACGGAGTGCGGACGGGACAATCAGGCTTGAAAGAATAGTGATCCCGTCGTAGAATTGCAGTTCCGGCTGGCGGCTGGCATGAAAGCCACCGCCGCCATTTCATCTATCCAATTACATCCACAGGCAAAGAAAATGCTCAAGGCGTTCCTCGGCAAGAAGATCGGCATGACCCAGGTGTTCAACGACGCCGGGCAGGTCGTGCCTGTAACCGTCATCGAGGCCGGCCCCTGCGCCGTCACCCAGATCCGCACCGCGGAAAAGGACGGTTACGAATCGGTGCAGCTGGGATTCGGACGTGTCCGCAAGCCCACCAAGCCCGAGGCCGGCCACCTGCGCGGCAGCCAGATCGGGCGCCGGTTGGAGGAGGTGCGCGCGGACAACACCGGTGAGTATGAAGTCGGTCAGTTGGTCTCGGTAGACATTTTTGAGCCTGGCGAAATCGTCGACGTTGTCGGCAAGTCCAAGGGGCGCGGATTCGCCGGGACCATGAAACGCCACGGCTTCGGCGGTGGCCCCCGCACCCACGGTCAGTCCGACCGCGCGCGAGCTCCAGGCTCCATCGGAGGCGGCACCACTCCGGGCAAGGTATTCAAGGGACTGAAAATGGCCGGTCACATGGGCAACCGCCGGGTGACCGCCAAGGGGTTGGAAGTGATTCGCGTGGACGCCGAGCGTAACCTGCTTATGGTCAAGGGCGGCATCCCCGGCGCTCCCAACAGCCCGGTAACGATCCGGAAAACAGGCAAGAGCAGGGCGTAAGCGAGCCGAGCGGCGCGGAATTTCCGCAGCAAGTGGCCCACGACGCCAAGGAACCGATCCGAAATGGAACTCCCCGTATTGAACACCGGCGGCGACGCCGTCGACACCATCGAGGTGGACGAGGCCGTATTTGACGTGCCCATGAACCAGACCCTGGTACACCAGGCGATGGTCATCTACCAGTTGAACCAGCGACAGGGCACCCATTCCACCCGCACCCGCGCCGAAGTGTCGGGCGGTGGCCGCAAACCCTGGATACAGAAGCACACCGGCCGCGCCCGCCAGGGCAGTATACGCTCCCCTCAGTGGCGACACGGCGGTATTGCCTTCGGCCCGAAGCCCCGTGACTATCGAAAAGCCTTGCCTCGCGCGATGCG
>JAAXHH010000120.1 GCA_012270975.1 Candidatus Latescibacterota bacterium
CGGCATGTCAACGGCTTTCGCAATCGCATTCCTGTGTGCAGGAAGTCGGAGCTCAATTCGGCGGAAGAGATCGTCGAGGAAGCGCAGAAAGCGCAGGATGCAGGTTTCCGGGGGTACAAATTCGACGCCCTTTTAGACGAAGAGTCGCTCATCGAGCTGATACGCGATGTGCGAAGGGCCGTAGGACCGGATTTCTGCCTGTTGCTCGACGGGCGGGCGCGGTGGATTCTCGATCAAGCGATACGGATCGGCCGGGCGCTCGACGCGGCGGACTTTTTCTGTTTTGACCGGCCGCGGCCCGACAACGACATGTCCGGTGGCAGGCAGCTAGCCGCCGAGATAGATACCCCGACGAGCACGGGCGTGTCCAGTCCCATGGAAGCAGCCCAGGTCATGGCGGCCCAAGCGGCCGACCACGTTCGCACCGGGGTAACCCGGGCCGGCGGCATGACGGATGTGCTCAAGGCCGCCCGCTGCGCCGAAGCCTTCGGGGCTCACTGTCATCTGGACGGTTTAGGGCTATGCGACGGTTTCGCCCATCTGCATCTCGCGGGTGCCATCCGGAATGCGCCCTTTCTGGAAGTGGCCGACGGCACATCCTCTGCGCCGTTCATCGAGAATCCGCTGCAGATATGCGATGGGTACATCGAGGTTCCCGCTGCGCCGGGATTGGGCATGGAGATCGACATGGGTGCTGTCAACGAGCACACCACGGAACTGATTGAGATCTGAGGCCCTATGCAGATTCGAGATGTGAAATGTTACCTGTTAAAGGGCGAACCCGCGACGCGGCAGGAGAGTTGCGGGGCCAGAGGAAGCATTGCCCCGGTGCCGCCGGGTATCTCCGGGCTGCTTACCCACGACCAGGGATTCGGTGCCGCCGATCCCGAGGGATTTACGTTCACCGGGGAAGAGCCCGAACCAACGTATCGCCTGATGATCCGGTTCGTGACAGATGGAGACTTGGATGCATACGCCAACTATGCCACGGGTTTTGACCCCCGGGAACTGGAATGGCAGGCCAAGGCGTTTTTGGCCCGGTAT
>JAAXHH010000076.1:0-928 GCA_012270975.1 Candidatus Latescibacterota bacterium
GGAATCACTGATCGGAATCGCCGGAACAGGTGATCGGAATCGCCGGAATGCGCAGGTCCAGGCGACCGCGGCTGGTGCATTCCTCCGCCACCACGTCCAGTCCCAGCCCGGCGAACCACGAGTAGACGACGCTGGCGTAGTAGCCCTCGTAGTTCGCGATCTCGTTGTTCGTGTGCCACTCGTAGGGGCGCGGAAGAGCGTCTCCATGCCGGTGAAGTCGTTGGCCGTGAGGATATCGTGAAGGCGAAGATCGTGTTCCCCCTGGCGCGAGGGATCCGGTCCCATGGCGCGCAGGAGATGCTCGTTCAAACCCTGCTTCACCTCACGGTTCGGATAGCCGAGCCGATAGAGCGTCTTGCCGGCCACGCGCCTCTCCTCGACGATCGTGAGATAGCCGGTCTGGAAGAGAAGCGCTTCGGTACCGATGTCGTCCACGTCGAAACGCGACAGCAGATCCTCGCTGCCGACCATGTTCTCCAGCGCTGGCGAATTCACCCTGCGCCTCAGCAGCGTCTCGACGAGAAAGGTCGGCGAACCGGTCTCGAACCAGTGCGCCCGGAACTCACGGCTGTCGAACAGCAGAAGGATGTCGAACGGATTGTAGACCCTATCGGAGCCGCGCCACGAGTAGCCGTTGTACCAGCTGCGTATGCGGTCCCGGTCGAGACCCCGCAGTTCGGGCGCGAACACGGTGTCCAGGTCCTCCTCCGTGTACCCGCAGATGGCCGAGTAGCGCGGATCGAGGGTGATGTCCCTGAGGTTGTTGAGGCCCGAGAAGAGGCTGACTTTGGAAAACTTGCTGACCCCGGTGAGGAGGGCGAATCGGACATCCGCGTCGCAGTCCTTGATCGTGGCGTACAGGCCGCGCAGGTAGTCGCGGTTGGGGCGGCCGACGGCGGGCGCGTCCAGCGCGTCCAGGATCGGCTTG
>JAAXHH010000076.1:1010-1290 GCA_012270975.1 Candidatus Latescibacterota bacterium
CGCGGTCCAGTCCCAGCGTGGATGGACTGCCAAGCCCCGGAAGAGCGCCTCGTTGCCTTCGAAGAGTTCCTTGAGCGTGTCCAGGAACAGGCTTTTGCCGAAGCGCCGCGGACGGGACAGGAAGTAGTACCCGCCCTCGCCGGCCAATCGGCCCGCGTAGCCGCTCTTGTCGACGTAGTAGGCGTCTCGCTCCCGTATCTTGCCGAGGGTCTGGATGCCTATGGGCAGATGGCGGCGGGACAACGGAAGCTCAGGGCACCCAGCCCACGATCCTCAACGG
>JAAXHH010000058.1 GCA_012270975.1 Candidatus Latescibacterota bacterium
TGAAGTGCGCCCCTGAATTCGAACCACCCATAGCGCTAATAGACGGCCGCAGGGTGGCGGTGGTATTTTCGCCCACGTGGAGGAGATATCATGGCCAAACGAACCCTTCGTCGCCCCAAGTCGTATGACCCGAAACGAAAGTTCGAACTCGTCCTCGAGTCCTTGCGAGGGGAGCGTTCCGATACCGAGATCGCCCGCGCCCATGGAGTACACCCGGTGACGTTCTCCAACTGGAAACGACAGTTTCTGGAGCGCGGCGCCGCCATCTTCGGAGGCAACCAAGAAAACAAGCAGTACGAGCGGCGCATCGCCGAGCTGGAGCGGGTCCTCGGGCAGAAGGAGGTGGAGCTGGCCCTCCTCAAGGGTTTTTTGGGGGCTCGCTGACGGTGGACCAAAAGGTGAAACTCGTGAATCAGCACCGGCCCCGGTACGGGCTCAACCCCTGTCTTCGAGCGCTGGGGCTGTCGAAGGGGACATGGCACCACCGTCCGCATCGACGAGCCCCTGAACAGCGTGACCAGCCCTTGAAGGAGCGTATCCGGGCCGTCATCGAGGATCACCCGGGGTACGGATATCGACCGATCCTGGCGGAGTTGAACGACGGTTCGTCCGAGCGCGTCAACCCCAAGCGTCTGCGCCGCGTTCTGCGCACCTGTGACCTGGGGTTGCCTCGTTGTTTGCCGGCTACCCGGACCGGTTCGGTGCAGCGACTGATTCGACAGGCCGGCTCGTGTGTCAATCTGGTGCGGGGGCGGGATGGCGGCGCGCTGGAGGCGTTCGCCACCGACTTCACGGAACTGCCCTATGCCGGCGGGACGCGCAAAGCCTACCTCATCGCCCTGCTCGACCTGGGCAGTCGTTGGGTGGGGGGATGGGCGGTCGGCCCGAGCGCCAACCACCTCCTCGCCTTGGCGGCGTTGGATCGCCTGCGCGCGCAGCTGGCCTCCTGGGGAGTGGATCTGCGGGACAGGATGGTCCATCACGATCAGGACCCGGCTTTCACCAGCACGGCCTGGTTGCGGCGACTGCTGCTTGGCGAACACGCTCGGGTTTCGTTCACCGAGCACGGAGCTCGCGACAACCCGGCGATGGAATCGTTTTGGGGGCGTTTCAAGACAGAGAACCGAACGCTCATTCGCGAAGCCCAGACATTATCGGAAATTGCCAAACTGATCCCGGAACGGATCGATTACTACAACCGCGATCGACGGCATTCGTCGCTGGGTCAGATCGCACCGTGGACGGTGCTGGCCGACACCCTCGGCAAAAACGGCCAGCGCCAACAGCGCTTACTGGAGTACCCATCCCACGCCTCGGTAACCCGAGGATCATCTCAACCTGATGCCACCCGAACCCTTAG
>JAAXHH010000090.1 GCA_012270975.1 Candidatus Latescibacterota bacterium
CGCCAGCCTGGAATGCGAACTGATCGATCGCAGGCGCTTTGCCACCAGGGCCGAGGCCAGACTCGACCTGTTCCAGTACATCGAGGGCTTCTACAACACGCACAGACGCCACTCGTCCCTCGGATACCTCTCACCCGTAAACTACGAAAGGAGGCTCAAGAACACAGCCTGAATCCCAAATGGTGAACCGTCCACAAAAACGGGGTAACTTCAGAAAGATCGATCCGGGCGCCGTCCACCCGGGCGCGCTGACGGGACAACTGCAGGGACTGGGACGGGTCGGGCTCAATGACGGCAAGCACGTCCCCCGCTGAAACCCGATCTCCGACATCGGCGTGAATATGCCTGACTTCTCCGGAAATCGTGGGCTTGACCATGACGGTCCGGACGAACTGGATGGTTCCCGTCTCCGCCAGCACCTCGGAGATCGGTCCGTGTTGTACCCGGTGGATACGGAACGAGGCATCGCGAGCCGTGGAACTGAACACGAAATACAGCAGAACGGCTGCGAGGCAGCAGACCGAAATACAGGCAATGACTATCCGTTTTTTCATGACCAATGTGGTTTCCAATAGCTACACGTAGACCGTGCCGAGCAGCTCGATCGTCCTGCGAATGACAATCCACATGGCCCACACCAGTCCCAGCGCGAGCCAGGTGAGCTTGGCCGATCCCCGGAAAGTCCGTGCCAGGCCGAGTCCCAGCAGGAAAAGAAACCAGATGCCGAAGAAATCTACGCCTGGCTGGAACAGGCTCCAGAGGGTTTCGGGGTCCGTATCATTGAGAAACACACCAGGATGGACAGGGGGATCGAGCGAACCGGACAGCAAGACCAGCGAGGTCTTGACGATGGTTTCGGGTACGAGGACCAGCGAGGCATAGCCGGTTATTGGGAAGACCTTGCCGTACTGCAGCGGCTTGCCGAATGTCAATTCACCGCAGTGTTTGCCCACAACCGACCATGCAGCGACCATGAAGCAGACGCTCGCCGGCATAATCAAAAGGCCGATGAGTTGACGATGGTCGAATTGCACGGCCTCGCGTAGAATGACGGATTGTTGATCTGCATTCAGATCCGAATAGGACTGGAATTCGGTCTCGATCAACGCCCTTTCCGTATCCAGCGCCACGGGCAAAGTGACAATTCCGGCACAAAGAACGACCGACATGACCAGGATCAGCACGAGCATCCACTCGGTGGGGGATGGTTCTGTTTCAAGATCCGCGAAGGCCTTCCCTGGCCTGTAGAAAACCTGAAGCCATCGCCCGGCATATCTTGCCAGATCCGTGGAAGCGTTCATGGACATAGATCCCCCATGATGACCAGATGGTAGTAGCTGTGTCCGCCGCCCGACCAGAATGGGCTGTCCCAGGGCCAGAACCTCCACCAGACCGGTTCCGTACGGGTATACGCACCGCGCCTGTAACTCTCCAGGAACGTGCCGATGTGATGCGCCGTGCTCGTGGACAGATGACGGCCGACCCTCCTGGGATGGGATTCCACGCCCAGGTAGGAACGAATCATCAGGCTGCGCTCATCGATCGGAAGTGCGTCGACATTCGCGACGTACCATTTGAAAACGTAGTAGAAGTGGTTTATGAGGAAGTACTCGACGTTCGACACGTAGAAAACGGATACGCTCGTATCGTGGGCTTCAGCGAACGTGCCGATGGCCCTCAACGTCTTCCCGCCCGCGAAGTTCCCCACGACGGGAATGACCAGGTTCCTGAGATGCAGGTGCTTCACAAAGCTGAATGCATCTTCGGTACTCAGGAAACTGGCGAATTCCCCTTCTTTCGTCGTGCCCGACATCAGGTCCCTGAACGCAGGATAGGACAGGCCGTTTCCCAGGCGTGTTTCGGCGTACCGGATCGAAAGTTGTTTTTCGTGAAACGACCGGTAGATGTAAAGCATCTTGTCGAAATCGTCCCGGTCTTCGATCCCATAACGCCTTACTTCCCGCCGTAGCCGCTTCCAGTTTTCTTCAAAAAGCAGGGCGTCGGCCGTGGTCGACGTCTCGATGTAATCCAGGACCTCGGTGATAGAGGCCGAGTGTTCCGGTCGTCCGATCGTAACCGTGTCGCCATCCCGTTTCTGACGGCTGAACAGCAGCATCAGGAAGGACGTTCGGTCCCGGGCCTGGGCAAAAAGGGCTTTGTAGAGGAGATGCTGAAGCAGGTTCTCGCGACGGATGTCGACGATGAAAGCGATATCCGGTCTCGAGGCGGCCATGTAGGAGAAGTTCTGCTCCGTACCGACGCCGATATAGACGCCGCCGCGCCTGCCCCGTTCGATTACCGTGGGAACGACGTGCAGGTAGGACGATTCATTGGTAACGAAGTTGTCTCCGGGGAAGTGACCGGGTTCTTCGGAGAACGCGGTCATGATCCTGGCGAATTCGGACAGCGTCAGGGAGTCCGGCGCGGCCCCGTGCGAAGCGAAGCGCAGGTCGAGCAGGACGCAAAGTGCCGTCAAAACTAAAATGCGAAAAGAATTCAATGTAGGGGGGGTTCCTTATCATTCGATTAAAACTCGGCTATTTCGAGTTCAACTGTGCAACGCGATCGAGGCGGTCTTGCAAAGAGGGATGGGTCAGGAATACACGGGCGAACTTCCGTGGAGCCTTCATTCGGTCATTCAATTGGTGCAGGCGATAGAGGGCCCGACTGTAACACTCCGCCCCCACCCATCCGGCCGCGGTAGCATCTGCTTCGTATTCGTTACGTCTCGATAAGGGAAGCATGACACAGACCATAACCAGCCACACATTCACACCGCCAATCAAACCGGACGCCCACGTCTTAAGGGATTCATCCAATGCATCGTAGTAGGCGTTGAAATCCATCAGATACCAAATGATCTGAATCGCGCAAATCCACAGAATCCCGGACGACAGCATCTTGAACAAATGCCTGTGGCGTATATGCGCCACTTCGTGGGCGAATACCGCCAGGATTTCTTCTTCTTTCATCTTCTCCAGCAGTTTGTCGGTAAAGAATATGTACCGGGCTTTGCGGAAAAGTCCGGAAACCATGGCGTTCGCCGTCCTGCCTTTCATGGCGTATAATGTCTCTGCTGTGATGTCCATTCCGGTGACCGCTAGCAACTTCCTGACCGACCGGTCCAGACGATCATCCTGTAACTCGAAACCTCGGAAGATGAACCGTGTCAGGTAGGGAAAACACAGATATCCGCAAGCGTTGCCCACGGCGGCCGAAACGATGACCAAACCTACTACTGCGATCGACCCACGCTCGAATAGACCTGGAGCCGACTCTTCCGCCACGTTAATCGTTGCGATCAAGATGCCTGCAAACACGAGCGCGGCCAGAAACATGCATGCCATCGCTACGCCCATGTCCAGTCCGAACTCGACCAGTCTGTCACGCCAGGTCAACCGTATCGTTCCCTCTTCATCCGGCAGACTTTCGACGGCGTCGAGGCTTCTTTCATTATCGGAGTCAATCATCACAGCGTCTCTCTTTCCCTTGTCTATTTAGAAGACCATCATGGTTATGAACACGTGCAGGCTTGCGTAGGCTGAGAGTATCCCGGCGCACTTCAACCGGGACAGTGCACTTGACCGGTGTACCACTTCGCAAGCGACCGCCAGGGTAAGGACATACGCCAAAGAACGACCAAGTCGTATCCATCCGAACCATCCCGAATCCTGCATTTTACCGATTTCAACGGGTAATTGTTCTATCGTGGGAATTGAAGCCAACCCCTCGTGGGTCATGGCGTCGGAGAACAACACCAAAAGCATTACAGCACACGCTGAATACAATGCGAGCGGCAGGTATCCGATACTCAGCCAGCCGAACAAAGCGCGGTGATTCCGTCGGCCGTTCAACAGCATTACAGCAATGACAATGAACGCCCATCCCAGCACGAATGTGGCGATGTCACCGAACACGACCCCCACCGACGTGCTGATACTCATAATCGTTAACACCTGGTCATATGTTCTGGCCAGTTGTTCGGGAATCTGTTCTATGACCGTGCGAAACATCATGTATACGGTCAGAACATTGGTAATCAGGTAGGTTATAAAAACACTTAAACCGATCCAAATGGACTCCTTCATTCCGATCGATGAGATTCTGTCAACAGCCCAACCGGGATTTCGCATAATCGTTCCTTCAATTGAATCCGGCCGCAATCTGACCGGTTATGTAGGTCTCCACCATGGAGGCTGCAAGCACAAGCAAGAGCCCCGCCGTCAATCTTCGAAAGTTCAATGACATCCTGTCCATACTGAACGACCAGTCATCGAATCTCAGCTTTCTGTATACGATGATGAATCCTTCGCAACCCACGGCCGCTATCATGGCGAATCCGGCGAGTTCCAGCAGTCCATGAGGCACCGTAAGGGCGGCCGCCCTTTCCCACGACATGCCAGAATCTATCGCACTTCGTACAACCCATCCGGTACTCAGTCCGATCCAGGCCAGATTCGCCATGCTCATGAATCCCAGCGATAGAATCCCCGTCAGAAGAACGGCGCAGACTTTCAGATTCGTTCCAATGATGTATTTCCACTCATCGTGTCCATCGAGGAAAACGCGGGGGAACAGGGTATTCGCGTCTGAAGCATGGTCCGGAGCGCCCGCAGGTCCCGTGTCCAAGGGAGACGATCTGCCGATTACAAGGCCGGCAAGTATACAACACACAGCGAGTAAAAAGGGTACTTTGTTGAGACGGTATTCATTCATCGGCATAGTTAAAAACCAGGTTAGTCTTGATTCCTGTTTCTGGTTATAGAACGCGATGTGTTATCAGCCTGATCGAATGCCCATCCAGGCGAGGAGGGGGCGCGACGCCCCCTCCTCCTTACCTTAAGGCCCTAAACACCGAGTGCAAAGCCAGCAGCTAAACCAGCAGCGCCGAGTCCTGTGCATGCGGCAAGGCCGAGACCGACCTTTAAACCCCACCCACCGGCTATGGCTGCAATTGCACCGGAGGAGGTGCTTATAACATCGTGGCCCGTAAGGCATAGGATCAGGTTCGGCGTCGCTACGACACCGGGCGTTTCGGCCAGTGGCGCGCTGGCCGTCGAGTGGACACTTGCACCTGCGATCAGGGCGAACATGAATACGGAGAGAATGAGCTTTTTCATGATGATCTGTACTCCTCTATTGCTGGTTTGATCGAACGTGTATCGAACGAATAACAAACGTGTGTAGTTTACCTTACGAACGCAATTGGTATTCCGTCGGCCTCCTTTCCTCATCGATTCAGGTTCCATCCTCCGTTCTCCTTCGATGCGGACCTCATTTCCTGCGCTGGTACCAGGGAACTCGGTTACAGGTCTCGGAGTGCGCGGTTCCGAGAGCGCTTCGATCGTTAAACGGAAACTCGACCTGATGTGGTAACTGAATCCAGCATCTGCCGCGCGGTCTAAATGGATTAGTCCTTCAGAATTTTCCGATTCTCGCGGAAAATGTTTTTTTGTTGCAATAAAAAAGCCCGGCGATCATTCCGCCGGGCGTTCGAAATCCCGCTCGTAGGCCTGTATACCAGGCTATCTGGCCTTACTCCCTCCTTCGATTCATATGCTTCTTTTTCCCCTTTCGGAATGCACTGAGTTCCTACCTATCCTGCTCCCCGTCCCCATCCCGCACCGCCTCCAGCAACACTTCCCGCGTCATGCCCTCGGGAGGCGTGTTCAGGCCCGATTCCTCACCCGGGTCGGCTACGAGCCAGATGCCCCGTTCCAGGACGTAGCCGCCCTGTTCGGAGGTCCTTCGGAGGAGACCTTCCGGATCTTCACCGCCCATCAGGCCGAGCAGCCCAACGGGGATCACTCTGGCTGAGACGCCCCGGGCCCCCAGGAAATGCGCGTACCATTCCGGCGGCCGTTCATAGGAGAACACGAGGAAAGGGCGTGCCGGCGTGCCGGCGCCGCGCCAGAAACCCAGGTGAAACCAGTTCGGCCGCAGGGAACGGACGAAAGCACCGTGGCGCAGTCCGGGATTGAGGTCGTCCATGGACTTCCGGTAGAGCGTGCCCAGGCGCTCGGCATTGGCTTCCTGAAGTTGGATGTAGGTCTCGAGGTATCCCGACTTCAGCAGCCACTCGAACCGGTTGTCCCGATCCAACCCCATGAGCGACTTGAATTCGTCGCCGTGATAAAGCCCGTTCCGGACGAGATGGCGTATGAAATACCGGAAATGCAGGTCGTCGAAGGCGTCGGTCGCGGCGTAGGCTTCCAGCGGCCGGGTGATATGAGGTTCCCAGTCATGCACAATGGCCTTTAAGGATCCGCGGCCACGGCTGTGCCGGGCTACGGCTCGGGAGGGTTCGAAGAGGTGGCGGTTCAGGTAGGCCATATCCAGCCTGGAAGGAAGGCCGACGGGATTGCCGCGGGCGTCCAGGGCGTCCACGTAGTCGCCTGCGATCTCGCGATCGCGAGGGGCGCTGATGCCCGCGTACCACGCCGTCGACGTACCGCCCAGGCGGTTCAGAATCGGCAGGGCCCACGAGTCGAAACGTACGTCGCCCGTCAACGAGGTCCCCCCCGTATAGCTGGCGGCCGGCGCCACGGTCCAAAGGAAATCCATCCCGAGATCCGGCAGCATGACGGCTAGATCGGATACATGCTCATGACGGCGCGCGATGAAATCCCAGACGCCTCGACGCGGAACCTCGTCCGCTGTGGCGAACGAAGGGACCGCGTCTGTGCGTGCGCCCCGGTCCGGGTTGGAATCGAGGCTTGAACCCGTGTCGGCGGTTGAACTCAAGACGGCACTCGAACCTGATCCGGCGGTCGTACCTGACGCCGCGCTGTTGATCACCCGGACCCGTTCGGGCAGCACCGTCAGGATGGAAACGTTATTAAGGGCTATATCGGGTTTCCGATTGCCGGGCATCTGAGCCGTGGGATAATCGTGATCGGAGGACCAGTCCTCTTGGGATTCGGCCAGCACGCGGACGTACCGTGCGAATCCATCCAGAAAACCTGCGAGTTCTTGAAGGCCCGGGTCCACGGGGCCGATGCCGAGAGGCGGCACGGGCCGGTCCAGCCCCGTAAGGGCCTGGCGGTCGACAGCCAGGACGAAACCCTTGTTCAAACGGTCGGTCCTGCCCGCGGCCGCTACCGCCATGCGGCCGAAAGTCTCCTCGTCGCCACGCATGGTCTCCAGGTCTTCCGCGGAACGTATCTCCTCCCGGATCTCCCGGTCGGCGAACGCGGCTGCGATGACCCCCACCGGGACGGAGACCAGCGCGTGTTCGGATCCCCACCGGTTGCCGGGCATGCGCATAATCAACGTGTCTTTCGAATCCGAAACGCCCTCCACCCTGCCTTTGAATCTCGATGTGGTCCAGTCCACAGGCGCGGGCAGCTCCCTGCTTCGGTAGTACAGGCTGGCCCGCAATTCCTGGCTGCCGCGCAACAGCAGTTCGACATCCTCCCCGGCTATGGCGTCGCCCGGCTGGATGCGCAGGGTGCGCCGGACGACCCGGTACTCGGGTTCTATTTCAGGCGCAGGCGCCTCTTCGAGTTCCTCTCCAGATGCCGCTTCCGGCTCCAGGAGCAGCGGCACGGCGCCGGCGCCCACAAGCAGGCGGGTACCGGCACGGGCCGCCACGGACCCGTCCAGGCCCCGTGCGACCGGATGGCCTGTGGCGGGTTCGAAGAATAACACTGGATTCAGGACGGGACTGGTTTCATGATCGGCGTTCAGGCCGTGCAGGTTGATGTTCAGGCGGGTCAGGACCTCATTGAACTGATACCGGTCGTGGACACCGGGATTGACCTTTCTCCGTTCGCCGTAGGGACCGTTGGACGGCATGGCCAGGACAAGCACTTTCCCTCTCGAAACGAAGTTGATGGCCAGGTCCACTTCCTGGATGCTCATGCCGGGATCGCCGCCGCCCAGCAACAGGATAGCGTCGTAAACTCCTGCGTCCCGTTCCACCATGGCCGGATAATATGGCCGGTAGTCGACGTCGAAACCCGCTACCGAGAACGCCCGGATCACCCGGGTGTTTTCTACCGGATAGACCATGGCGTAGTCGACGATGAGCAGACGGGGATCGCCGTTTTGTTGATCGACCGGCACCTGGGAAGAGGGCGCACGGGCCGCTTGCACAGCGACCGGCACCTGTGCGATCGTCTTTTCCCGGCTTGACTGGCGCGCGTCTGAGGATTGGTACGGCACCAGGAATATAATCAGGCAAACCATCAGTTTTGTTCGCATGGCATTCAACCCAGGGCGATGTTGTCGACCGACAAATCAAACTACAGCCATGCCCAACGCATCACAAGCCGTTAAATGGCGAGAAGCCTGACACTACAATGAGTAAAAATCAAGATTTACGTGATAAAAACGTATAAGAAGACAATATTAGAAGATAATTGTGTGATTTAATGTCATCTAGCGAGACATCAGGGAAACGGTTATTTCCCTTCCTGTCGGGGAAGAATCCGATCGGAAGAGCGGGCAGGCTGTCGTAGAGGACGAATTGACGGTACCGCACACGTTGCGGGGAGGACTGACAGTTGAGTGTTTACGATGATCCGAAACGCGAGATTGAAGCGTCACGTACGCGCATCTCGGCGCTTTGTGCGGCGAGCCTGCGGATCAGTGCGAGCCTGGACCTGGAAACCGACCTGGAAACCGCGCTCAACGAGATCGTGGAGAGCGCCAGAACCCTCACCGGCGCACGCTACGGCGCCATAGCCACCATCGACGAAGCGGGCGCTCCCCAGGACTTCGTCACGTCCGGCCTCACCGAGATCGAACACCGCCGCCTGGTGGAGTGGTCCGACGGGCCGCGTCTCTTCGAGCACTTCCGGGATCAGCAGGGACCGCTGAGGCTCGCGGACCTGCCCGACTACGTACGCGGGCTCGGCTTCTCCACCGACCGGTTGCCCGCAGGAACCTTCCAGGGCACGCCGATGCGCCACCGCGACACGCATGTCGGCAACTTCTATCTGGCCGGGAAGGAGGACGGGGAGGAATTTACGGACGAGGATGAGGAAGTGCTGGTGCTGTTCGCCCTGCATGCTGCGACAGCGATCCTCAATGCCCGCACGCACCGTATCGAGCGTCGCGCAAGGTCAGACCTGGAAGCGCTGGTCGAGACATCCCCCATAGGCGTCGTCGTGTTCGACGCCGTAACCGGCCATCCCGCGTCGTTGAACCGGGAGGCGAAGCGGATCGTGGAAAGTCTGCGCATGCCGGGCGGTTCACCCGAGGCCATTCACGAGGTGCTGACCTGTCGCTTCGCCGACGGACGCGAAATCACGCTGGACAGGTGCTCGCTGGGGCGGGTGCTCGGAGGCGCCGAGACTTTGCGGGCCGAGGAAATCGTGCTTTCCGTACCCGACGGCCGCAGCATAACGCTGCTCGTCAACGCTACTCCGATCCGCGGCGAGGACGGCTCCGTCGCGTCGTTGGTGGTCACCATGCAGGATCTGTCGCCGGTCCTGGATCTGGAACGGACACGGGCCGAGTTTCTTGGGATGGTGAGCCACGAGCTGCGCGCGCCGCTGACCTCCATCAAGGGCTCGGCGGCGACGGTGCTGGACGCCTCGAGGGCGCTGGACCCGGCCGAAATCAGACAGTTCTTCCACATCATCAACGAGCAGGCCAACCACATGGACAGCCTGATAAGCGACCTGCTCGATGCCGGACACATCGACGCCGGCACGCTGTCGGTCCACCCCGAGCCCTCGGATGTCGGCATTTTGGTGGACCGGGCACGAAACACCTTTCTTTCCGGCGGAAGCAGACACACCGTTCAGATTGATTTGCCGTCGGACCTGCCCAGGGTGCTGGCCGACAGACAACGTATCGTGCAGGTTATGATCAATCTGCTGGCCAACGCGGCCCGCCATTCGCCGGAAACCGCGCCCATCCGCATCTCTGCGGAGCGCGATGGGGTGCACGTCGCGATCGCGGTCTCCGACGAGGGCCGGGGAATTGAACCCGAACTTCTCGGAAGGTTGTTTCAAAAATACGCCCGCACCGAGACGGACACGGGCACATCCGGTGGGTTGGGACTTGCCATCTGCAAAGGGTTGATCGAGGCCCATGGGGGGCGCATCCGGGCCGAGAGTGCTGGATTAGGTCAAGGCGCACGCTTCACCTTTACGATACCGGTTGAGGAACTTGCCGGCGGGGACGCCGCGGACGGGGTTGTCCAACGCCCTTCCGGGCGGCCTGCCGACGGACGCCAGCCTATTCCCATTCTCGTTGTGGACGATGACCCCCAAACGCTTCGGTACGTGCGCGACACCCTCGTAGACGCAGGCTACTCCGTGCTGGTCACGGCTGAACACAACGAACTCTCGCGCATAATCGAAACAGAAAAACCCAAACTGGTCCTGCTTGACCTGGTGCTGCCCGGGACGGACGGCATCGAGCTTATGCAGACCGTTCCCGAGCTGGCCACCCTGCCGGTCATCTTCATCTCGGGTTACGGCCGCGACGAAACGATCGCGCGGGCCCTGGAGGCCGGCGCCGAAGATTACATCGTCAAGCCATTCTCTCCGACCGAGCTCACGGCGCGTATCGGGGCGATCCTGCGACGGCGGGCCAATCCCGAACGCTTCGTGCTTGGCGATCTTGTCATCGACTACGACCGCCGCGAGGTCATGCTCGGCGGTCAGTCCGTGGCGCTTACTGCGACCGAGTTCGAGGTGCTTCGCGTGCTCTCGCTCTGCGTGGGGCGGGTCGCCACCTACGACGCCCTCCTGCGCGAGATCTGGGGCAGGCGCGGCCTGGGAGACCCGAGACTCGTGCGCGCCATCGTCAAGCGTCTGCGGCGAAAACTCGGCGACGACGCGACGGAACCTTCCTACATCTCGAACGTGCGCGGGGTCGGTTACCGAATGATGCGGCCGTAACACCGTTACCAGTCGGCCGGATCGGGAATCCCGGTGCTGACGACGACTTCGAGGCCGGGTTCGGGCAGTGCACGTCTCGCGGCCTGGAGGGACGACCCCGGCTCGGGCCAGTCGTCCAGGACGCCGCGCAGTTCGCCCGTGTATCGATCGAGCAGGAGCGCGGTGGACCGGCCATCGTCCCGGGTCATCGTGGCGAATCCCCCGGGGCCGGACAGTTCCAGGTGATCCAGCCGGCCGGACCAATCCGCCCGAAGGGGCACTGCGAAGACGAAACCGGCGGCTTCACCTTCGCCGCATGCGACTTCCTTCATGGAAAAACTCAGGTCGAAAAGTGTGTTTCCTTCGGCGTCTCCCGCGGCAAGCCGGTAGGGTCCGCGCTCCCCTGGAAGGGACGGCGGCGCGTCGACGACGAAAGCAGGCTCGAGGTAGAGATCGCCGTATTCGTCCCTGCCTCCCCAGACCAGCAGGCTTCTCCCGGATGGCGGGCCTGGCAGAGCGAATGTCGGTTCGCCTGCCAGGATCAGCCGGCGGTTCATCATCCTCACGAAGCTGTAGTCGCTGGTCCAGTCAGGCGGACCGCAATAGGACATGAAATCGGGCTTTGACGATGGTACAAGCTCGCCGTTCCTGTGATCGTACCCCCAGACGCCTATGCTTCCGTCCATGTAAGGGAAAGCGGGTTCGAGAAACGATTTGGTGCCGCAGGGCGCGTGCTGCATGTTCAGATTATGCCCCAATTCGTGTGCCATATACGCAGCGTTCAACTCGGATACCGTTGCGGAACCGGGTCGCCAGCCGAGTCCACCGCCACGGGTGACAATGCCCATGTAGTAGTTGCTCGAACCGTCCATGGTGCGAATCATCCCCACCTTTTCCAGGGTCTTGACCGAACTGACGGGATCATAGGAGACCGCCACCGGGCTGCGAATGCTGACGTTGAATTCGTTCACGGGAAGACGGTCCCTCGACGCGTTAAAGTAATCCGAATCTTCCGTCAGGCTCTGTACCGTGGACACCAGGCCCATGTCCGGGTTATCCATCCAGTAGAAGGGCACCACGGTCAGATTGAAAGGCGGCATGTCGACCACTTCCAGGGACCGCCGGCCCGATGCAGGCAGGCGGCCCGATGAACCCAGCTCGATGACCATCTCCAGACCCGGCTGGATGACCGAACCTGGAATCGTCGCGTTGGACGTGGCCAAGAGGTCTCCCACGTAGACCAGCGAGGGAATGAACCGGTCTGTGTTCTCCATTTCGGCGGTTAAAACCTCGACATCGTCATGAAAGAAGCGCGCGGTGACATGAGGCATAGGTACGGCGGCATCCGTTTCCGATGCGAAAAAGACGCGTAGCAGCGCGTCTCTGCCCGCCACCAGGGGAACGGAGGCATCAGGCGATTGAGTCGCCTGGATGAGCATAGCCTTCGATTCCGTCACAAACCCCCGGCAGAAGCCGACGTCGACCATGGGATTGGCGTGCAACCAGTCTCGGGACTCGTCATCCTCCCACAGGCACAAACCGGTTCCCTCGATCCGCAGTTCGTCCAGCATCAACTGAAAGACGGATGACGGCAGTACGCCAGAAATGCCCCCGTTACCGTTCAGGTGAAGTTTTCTCAGGCTTGCGAGTCCTCCAAGGGACTCCGGTACGTTTCCGGAAAGGCTGTTGTAATAGAGATACAGTTCCTGCAGGTTTTCAAGATCGCCCAGTTCAGCAGGAATGACTCCTCTTAACTGGTTCCGGTGCAAATCGAGTGTTTCGAGCCGGACAAGCCGACCCAGTTCAGGAGGGATTTCGCCGGTCAATCCGATATCGCCCAGATAGTCTCTCAACCCGGCGCCGTAAAGAGAGAGACTCCGAAGGTTTTCGAGGTCGCCCAGTTCAGGCGGGATCTGGCCCGTAAACCCGTTTCCACCCAGGGACAGGATCTCCAGGTTCTTAAGCTGGCCCAGCTCAGGAGGAATCTGGCCCGTCAGCCGACCATTTGTGATATCCAGCCACTCCAGGCGGACGAGCCGGCCCAGCTCAGGCGGGATTCCCCCTTCAAACTCGTTTTCGCCCAGGGAAAGGATCTCCAGGTTTTCAAGCTGCCCCAATGCCGATGGAATGGCACCGGACAACTGGTTGCCACCAACCCCCAGGTGCGTAAGTTTCTCAAGCTGTCCCAGTTCGGAGGGGATCTCGCCGGCCAACTCGTTGTGGAATAAATCCAGATACCTCAGGTTTTCAAGCCGGCCCAGTTCGGAGGGGATTTCGCCGGTCAACTGGTTGTAGATGATGTCCAGCCAGTCGAGGCGGACGAGACGGCCCAGTTCAGGCGGGATTTCGCCGGTCAACTCGTTTGAGTGCAGGGACAGGGTTGTCAGGTTTTCCAGCCGGCCTAACTCGGGCGGAATAGGACCAGACAACTGGTTGTCGGCCAGCTCGATCCCAGTTACCCGTCCTTCCTCGTCGACGTTTAACCCATGCCAGGTTCCCAGCGGTTCTTCACTCAACCAGTTCGTGTTGTTCGTCCAGTTCGGGCCGTCCGTGGCATTGTAAAGCGCGATCAGGGCTTCCAGTTCCGGATCCGGTTCCGTATCCGATACGATAATCAAGATCATGGCCGATGCTTCTCCCGATCGGGCGTTAACCCGGGTCCTGCCTTCCCTAGCCGCGGTCAACAGCCCCTCCGGACTGACCGTGGCCACGGCCGCGTCATCGCTTGACCAGGTTGCGACGGCGCCTATTACAGGATGATCGTTCCGGTCCAGCACGGCCGCAGTCAGTTGAATGGTCGCGCCGATGGACAAGGTGATGGCCGGACCCGGTTCGATGACGATACGGTACGCCGCCTGCGCCACCATGATGTCCACGTTCGCCTGAACATTCCCCGAACGGGCCGTGACGCGCGTTGTCCCGTTACCCGCCGCGGTCACCAGTCCCTGGCTGGCATTCACCGACGCGACAGCCGCGTCTCCGCTCGACCACATCACCGAAGCGGAGGTCATGACCGTGTTGTTCTGGTCATAGACTGTGGCGGCAAGTTGCTGTGTCTGGCCAATGGCGTTGAAAGTGACGGATGTTGGGGTTACTACGATCCGGGTCGCTATCTGCTCCGCCGGAGGGGGTGGAGGTGGAGTAGTCGGCGGACTGGTCTTCGTCGGACCGTCTTTGCCGCATGTGGTACTCGCGAACAAAGCCAGATGTACAAAGACAACAACACAACAGCGATGAATGCTGTTCATGATGGTTGATACTGAAGGAGAAGACCGTGTTACATGGATGTTCCTTTACAGGTAAAGCATAATTAATGCACTCTCCCGATGCAGAAAAGGCAACTATTTTAACTGTTTGATTTTTTAATAATGCGGTGTGGCTGGCTGGCGTAGTTCAAGGTAGGATATTACTGAGTCGTACCGCTACTTCATCACACCACCGCCAGCCGCTCCAGCAGGTCCACGCAGCGGTTGGAGTATCCCCATTCGTTGTCGTACCAGCCGCAGATCTTGACGAGGCCGTCGTCGATGATCATGGTCAACTCGGCGTCGAAGATGCACGATGCGGGGTTGTGCACGATGTCGACGGATACGATGGGGTCTTCGCAGTACTCGAGGATGCCGCGCAGCCGGCCCGAGGCCGCGGCAGCGAAGGCGGCATTGACCTCGTTGGCGGTCGGGACGCGTTCGACCTGGGCTACGAGGTCGGTGAGGGAGCCGTCGGGGACGGGTACGCGGATGGCCATGCCGTTGAGCCGGCCATTCAACTCGGGGATTACCTCACCTATGGCCTTGGCCGCGCCGGTGCTCGTGGGGATCATAGACACGGCGGCCGACCGGGCCCGCCGGAGGTCCTTGTGGGTGAAGTCGATGATGCTCTGGTCGCTTGTATAGGCGTGGACCGTGGTCATGGAGCCGCGAATGACGCCGAAACTCTCGTGCAGGACGGCCGCCATGGGAGCGAGGCAGTTGGTGGTGCACGACGCGTTGGAGACGACCCGGTGCGCATCGGTCAGGATCTCGTCGTTCACACCCATCACGATGGTGGCGTCCACATTGGTCGCCGGCGCCGAAATCAGCACCTTCTTCGCTCCGGCCGCGATATGGGCCGAAGCCTGTTCCCCGTCGGTGAAGATTCCGGTGGATTCCACTACCAGATCCACGCCCCGGTCGCCCCAGGGCAGGTCCGCGGGATCGCGTTCGGAGACGATCTCGATCTTGCTCCCGTTCACCGCGAGCCCGCCGTTCACGGCTTCGACCGGATGGTCGTACCGGCCGTGCACGGAGTCGTACTTCAGCAGGTGCGCCAGCGTCGCGCTGTCAGTAAGGTCGTTGATGGCGACCACGTCGAAGCCGCCCCGTTCCGTCATGGCACGGAAGACCATGCGGCCGATGCGGCCGAATCCGTTTATGCCTACCCGGATACTCATACTGCCGTTGCCTCCAAAAGTTTCGGGAAACCGTCCCGCATGCCCGGGCCGATTTCCCTTTTTCAATTCCGGCTTTGGCCGGTTCGTTATCTACGGTTTTTGCGGTGCGCCGCTACTCTCCAGATTCGAGCAACCCGCGCAGCACGTACTGCAGAATGCCGCCGTGGCGGTAGTATTCCACTTCGACAGGCGTATCGATACGCACGACAGTATTCAGTGTTTTCGTGGAACCGTCTGCGTCGGTCACGCGGACACGGACGCGTTGACGGGGCGTGATGCCGCCCTCGATTCCCTCGATGTCGTAGGTCTCGAAGCCTGTCAGGCCGTGGGATTCGGCGCTATCTCCCTCCTCGAATTGCAGCGGCAGGATGCCCATGCCGATGAGGTTGCTCCGGTGAATGCGTTCGTAACTCTCCACGATCACGGCCCGGACGCCCAGGAGATTCGGCCCCTTGGCGGCCCAGTCCCGCGATGAGCCGGAGCCGTATTCCTTTCCGGCGATTACGATGAGCGGGGTGCCTGAAGCGCGGTACTTCATGGCGGCGTTGTAGATGGCGACCGGTTCGCCGTCGGGAGATGTTTTGGTCCAGCCGCCCTCGGTACCTGGCGCCATGCGGTTACGGAGCCGGATGTTGGCGAAGGTCCCCCGCATCATGACTTCGTGGTTCCCCCTCCGGGCGCCGTATGAGTTGAAGTCTCTGGTCGCGACGCCGTGCTCGACCAGGTAGCGGCCGGCGGGGCTGTCGGCCTGGATCGAACCGGCCGGCGAGATGTGGTCCGTCGTGACGGAATCGCCCAGCACCGCCAGCGCGCGGGCGCCGCGTATGTCCGCTGTCTCGGCGGGTTCCGGTGCCATGCCTTCGAAATAGGGCGGAAGCTTGACGTAGGTGGACGCGTCGTCCCACGCATAGGACTCGTCGCTCGTCGCGGCCAGTTCCGCCCACCGGTCGTCGCCCGTGAAGACGTCGGCGTAGATGGACTGGAACATCTCGCGGCGGACCGAGGCACGCACCGCGTCCCGGACTTCCTCCGGCGTCGGCCAGATGTCGCGTAGATATACGTCGTTGCCTTCCTGATCGGTCCCGATGGGATCACGGTACAGGTCCACGTCCATGCGCCCCGCCAGGGCGTAGGCGACCACCAGCGGCGGCGAGGCGAGATAGTTTGCCTTTACGATGGGATTCACCCGGCCTTCGAAATTCCGGTTGCCGCTCAGCACGGCGGCAGCCACCAGTTCGGCTTCCCGCACCGCGTCGCCGATGGGAGCGGGCACCGGCCCGCTGTTGCCGATGCACGTCGTGCAGCCATAGCCCACGACATGGAACCGGAGTTGTTCCAGGTAGGGCAGAAGCCCCATGTCTTCCAGGTAGCGGGTCACCACCTGCGATCCCGGCGCGAGGCTGGTCTTCACCCAGGGCCGGGTGGACAGTCCGCGTTCCACGGCCTTTCGGGCCAAGACTCCCGCGGCCGCGAGCACGGCCGGATTCGACGTGTTCGTGCAACTAGTGATCGCGGCGATCACGACCGATCCGTGTCCCAGTTCGAAGGACGATCCGTCCATGTCGACGGCCGCCTTCTTCGTCAGCGTGCCCAGTTCGCCGGGCGCGTGTCCGTTGCCGTCCACCCACTGGCTGACGGTCTCGGAGGGAAGATCCGGGTTCTCGTCGGCCAGCATGGCGGCCAGCTCCCTCCGGAAGGAGGGCTTCACGCGGGCCAGCGATACGCGGTCCTGCGGCCGGCGGGGCCCCGCCATGCTCGGTTCCACGGTACCGAGATCGAGTTCCAGGGTTTCCGAAAAAACCGGATCGGGGGTATCGCCCGTGCGGAAGAGGCCCTGTGCCTTGGTATAGGCTTCGACCAGCGAGATCTCCCAGGGATCGCGGCCGGTCAATTCCATGTAGGACAGCGTCTCGCCGTCGACGGGAAAGAACCCCACGGTAGCGCCGTACTCGGGCGCCATGTTGGCGATCGTGGCCCGGTCGGGCAGGGTCAGGCTGTCCAGTCCCGGTCCGTAAAACTCGACGAACTTGCCGACGACCCCGTGGGCCCGGAGCATCTGGGTGACCGTCAGGACCAGGTCCGTCGCCGTCGCTCCGGCCGGCAGCGCTCCCGTCATCTTGAACCCCACGACGGACGGGATGAGCATGGACACGGGCTGTCCGAGCATCGCCGCTTCCGCCTCGATGCCTCCTACCCCCCAGCCGACGACACCGAGGCCGTTGATCATGGTGGTATGGGAATCCGTGCCCACCAGAGTGTCGGGATAGGCGACCCGGCCGCCGTCCTCCTGTTCCCGGGTATGTACCACCTTCGCCAGGTACTCCAGGTTGACCTGGTGCACGATGCCCGTTCCGGGCGGGACGACGCGGAAGTTGTCGAAGGCCTGCTGCCCCCACTTCAGGAAAAGGTACCGTTCCTGGTTGCGGTCGAATTCGCGGTCCACGTTGGCCGCGAAGGCTCTGCGAGATCCGAACTCGTCCACCTGCACGGAGTGGTCGATGACCAGGTCCACGTCCTGGAGGGGGTTGATTCGTTCAGCCGCGCCGCCCAGTTTGCGGATGGCGTCCCGCATGGCCGCCAGGTCCACGACGGCCGGCACGCCCGTGAAATCCTGCATCAGCACCCGTGCGGGCCGGAAAGCGATCTCCCGCTCGGAGGGACCGCCCGCGGCGCTTTCCACGAGCGCGGCGACGTCCCCGGCGGAGACCGTCACACCGTCTTCGTGGCGCAACAGGTTCTCCAGCATGATCTTGAGGGAAAAAGGCAGGCGGGAAACATCCCCCGCCCCATCTGCCGCGGCCTTCGAAAGCGAATAGTAGGTACAGACGCTTCCGCCCGTCTTCAATTCGGCGCGGGCCGCGAAGCTATTCAAATTACCCGACACGCCAGCTGACTCCTTTATTCGTGTTTGAACAAGATTCCGCAAACTAATCGACGGGCGAGGTTTCTGTCAAGCACATTCCGCCGGGCCGTTCGCGCGAAAACCCTTGTGCGACGGACTCCGAACGGCCATTCGGACCTTGACACATGAAGGCAGTCCTTCCTATCATCGGTAGGCGCGACCGAAAGTAGATACGATGTGTATACGACGGCGGTCAGGCTCCCTTTTCAGTCCCGATCTGGTCCTGTTTTAAACCTGGTTTAAACCTGTTTCTCCAACTGCCTCACTTGAACGCGCCTTCCACTATGATCTCCCGGAACAACCATAACCGGAACGATGTTCGTGCGTCGTCCAATCCTGTGACGGATGCGGCATGTGTCTGAACCGCCTGACAGGAAGCAGGCTTTTTACACGTAGGCTGCCTGGCGGCGGCGTTCTTTCCCTGGTTGTCGTCTCGGCGCTCCTCACGGCTTTCGAAGCCGCGGCAGGGACCTGGCGTTTCGCGGCCCCGCAGCATCGGCTGTTCCGCCCGCTGCTGGCCGATCCCGCCGAGACGCGGTTCGCCGTCGTTACCAACCTGGACGACCGGTTGAACGGGGACATCGGCGGTTCCTGGGAGGCAGCCGATTATGCCTGGGACGATGGGAAGGGGCTGCGGTTCAGGACCGGGATCCATGCGGGCGTCTTTTCGAAGCTCCGGCGGTCCGGGACGACCTTTCCCCTCGAGACCGCCGACTACCTGGTGGGTATGCACGCGGACCTGGGCAACGGCCGGCTCACGGGCCGTTTCGAATTTGCCCACGTGAGCGCCCATCTGGCCGACGGGTATGACGGTTCGGAGCAGGCCACGCAGGCCATGACCTACAGCCGGGAGTACTTCACGCTGTACGGGTCGTACGAGCGGGAAGCGCGCCGTGGGGGCATGATCAAAAGCGCGCGGGCCTACGGCAGCCTCCGGTGGTCGAACCACGCCATCCCGGACGTACGGCGGTGGCGGGTTCAGGCCGGAGCGGAACTGATCTCCAGTCCCATTACGGGCAGGGCGACACGGGCTTATCTTGCCTGCGACGTGCGGGTCTTTCGGGACGGGGATCTGTCCGTCAACCGCACGGCGCACGCCGGGTTGATGTTTCACTCCGGTGAATCGAGGGGCCTGCGATTCGCCCTGGTCTACCATGGCGGACGCAGCGAACACGGTCAGTTCCATCGCCAGCAGGATGACTACGCGGGGATCGGACTGTTCTTCGATTTGTGAAAAGCTGCGCGAGAAAGGAATGGCACGGCAGAAACCGCGTGCTGTGCCGGTGTGCTGTGCGGGAGAGCGGAACGTTCTCCAAGCGACGGAATCTCGAGCGAATGTAACGATCATGAACTTTCTCATCGACCTGGAATGCAGTGACTGTAGTAAACAGCTACCGGCGGACCGGTTGCAGAACCTGTGCCCCGCCTGCGGCCGGCCGCTTCTCGCCCGGTACGACACGGAAGGGGCTGGCAAGGCGTTGACCCCGGGAGCCCTGGCCATGCGCGAGCCTACGCTCTGGCGCTACCGCGAGATGCTCCCGGTGCGCGACGAATCGGCCATCGTTACGCTGAGCGAGGGCGGCACGCCCCTCATCCACGCCCGGCGCCTGGGCGAGCGCCTGGGCATGGACGGGCTCTTCATCAAGGATGAGTCCGTCAATCCCACCGGATCGTTCAAGGCCCGGGGACTGGCCATGGCCGTGTCCCGCGCCCTTGAACTAGGCGCTGAATCCCTGGCCATCCCTTCCGCCGGAAACGCGGCCGGCGCGCTATCGGCCTACGGCGCCAAGGCCGGTATCCCCGTGCACGTGTTCATGCCTCGCGATACCCCCACGCCCTTCGTCGTCGAGTGCCGGGCCCACGGCGCCGCGGTGGAGCTGGTAGACGGACTGATCACGGACTGCGGCAAGCTGGTGGCCGCGCGGAAGGACGCGGAAGGCTGGTTCGACGTATCCACCCTGAAGGAACCCTATCGGGTCGAGGGCAAGAAGACCATGGGGTACGAACTGGCGGAACAGGGCGGGTGGGTCCTGCCTGACGCAATCCTGTATCCTGCGGGCGGCGGGACCGGCCTGATCGGCATGTGGAAGGCCTTCGCCGAAATGGAAGCGCTCGGGTGGATCGGTCCGGAACGGCCCCGCATGGTCGCGGTGCAGGCCGCCGGGTGCCAACCCATCGTACGGGCCTGGGAACAGAATTGGCCCGAAGCGCCCCAATGGGAGAACGCCCGAACGCTCGCCAGCGGACTGCGGGTGCCTTCCGCCGTGGGAGACAAGCTGATGCTGGCCGCCATCCGGGAAAGCAACGGGGAGGCGGTGGCCGTGCCCGACGGCGACATGGTCCGGGGCGTCCGGGAAATCGGAGCCTTCGAAGGTATCTTCGCCTCGCCCGAAGGCGGCGCCGTGCTGGCGGGCCTGAGGAAGTTGCTCGCCCTGGGTCGCATCGAACGTTCTAACCGGGTGGTACTCTTCAACACCGGAAGCGGTCACAAGTACGTGGACAACCTGGGGGATCTGCGCTGAACTTCCGGCCAGGTTCCTTTCATTCTTGTTCGAGATCGTATCGCCCCTGGTAGTATCCTTTAACAGGATTTCCAAAACCCGTTTCCCTTCCTGCCTGATTCCGTTATTATTCAATGACTTGATCCAGGACCACATCGGGACTACCGGCATGCGTACATTCATCCTGTTTTTCTTTGGCCTTCTCCTTTCGGCCTCTCCCGCCAGCGCCCAGAAGATGCTGGTCTTCATGGACCTGGAACAGCAGGATCACCTCAAGGCCTACGGCATTGCCTTCGAGGCCCTGGAGCAGGGCTATACCGTGGAGTGGCTTCTGAACTACCGCGGGGGTTCCTTTGTCATGGACCCCACCACGGACCGCGTGCGGGCGTGCTACCTGCGCGGCGTGAGCTTCAAAGTGATCGACGGCGCCGAACTGGTCCGGATCTACGCCCACATCGAGGAAAACAACATGGACCGGGTGCTGCTGGAGAAGGCGCCCGAAATCGCCGTATACACCCGGCCCGACAAGCGTCCCTGGGACGATGCCGTGACCATGGCGCTGGAGTACGCCGAGGTACCCTACAAGACCATCTTCGATACGGAGGTGCTGACCGGTGAGCTGAAGCAATACGACTGGCTGCACCTGCACCACGAGGATTTCACCGGGCAGTACAGCAAGTTCTACAGCTATCACCGCACCCCCTGGTACCAGCAGCAGCAGGCTACCGACGAAACGCTGGCGAGGACCCTGGGGTATCCGACGGTCGCGGAGGCCAAGAAGGCCGTGGCGCAGGGCATCAAGGCCTACGTGGGGAACGGAGGCTTTCTCTTCGCCATGTGCGCGGCGACGGAGACCCTGGAGATCGCCCTGGCCTCGGCACGCACCGACATCGTGGCGCCGGAGTACGACCACACCCCTGTCGATCCCGACGCCCAGTCCAAGCTGGACTTCGGCCAGACGTTCGCCTTCGAGAACTTTACGCTGCAGCTGAACCCGCTTATCGGTTCCTTTTCCAACATCGACGTGAACCAGGTCAATGCCGGCAAGGTGATGACCGGACCCTTCACCCTCTTCGATTTCTCCGCCAAGTACGACCCCGTCCCCACCATGCTCACGCAGAGCCACGTGAATTACATCGCCGGGTTCTACGGGCTGTCCACGTCCTTCCACCGCGACGTGCTCAAGCGCACCGTGGTCGTCCTCGCCGAGGAAGCCGGTACCGATCATGTCAAGTACATCCACGGCAACTACGGCAGGGGGACTTTCACCTTCTACGGGGGGCACGATCCGGAGGACGAAGAGCACCTTGTGGGCGATCCGCCGACCAATCTCGCTCTCCACAAGAACTCGCCCGGATACCGGCTGATCCTGAACAACGTCCTCTTTCCCGCGGCCAAGAAGAAGAAGCGCAAAACCTGACGACAGACCCGCGCAGGAGACAGAACCTGGCGGCAATCCCTGACGAGACGCCCCGCGTCGGGTGAGTAAAATTCAAAAACTCTTGCCGGACCGCGCCGCATCAGGTATAATGACTGCTACCTCACACAGGTTTCCAGCAAAGTCATTTTAAAAGAACCTTTGCTATACCATAGGGAATCCTGCTCCGGGTATCGATGGCATGCCTCACCAGAACGGAGGACGTCAGAACTGCCCGGGGGGACAACCACTGTTCCGAACAGGTTCTCCTAAAAATACTTATGCTCGCCTGTGTGGGGTATTTTATTGCCCGGCGCGAAACCACAGCGTGATATACCTTACCATGCCGGCGTCTCCTTCCAGCAAGCTGTAATTCAGTGACCCCATGCTCCAGAACCTGACGCTGGGACAGTTCTATCCCGGCGAGTCTTCCATACACCGCCTGGATCCGCGCACCAAGCTGTGCGGCGCTCTGGCGCTTATGGCGGTGCTGATCTGGGTGGAAACCCTGCCGCTTTTCTTTTTCATGCTGACCATGGTCGCGGTCCTGGTCGGGGTTTCCCGAATTCCTCCCCACCTGCCGCTGAATAACCTGAAGGCCTTCCGCCTGATCCTGATCATTACTTTCGCCGCACACGCCTGTTTCACACCGGGCGAGGTGGTGGTTATCGCGGGATTCACTATTCCGGGTCCGACCTGGGAGGGTATGCTGCAGGGTGCCGTATTCTGCCTTCGCCTCGCGGTCATCATGCTTATCGCGGCGCTGCTGATGCTGACCACGGCGCCGCTTGACGTGTCGGACGGCATCGAGCGGCTGCTGAAACCCCTGGAACGATTCGGCCTGCCCGCCCACGACCTGGCCATGATGATGGTCATCGCCCTGCGGTTCATCCCGACGCTGGTGGAAGAGGCGGATCGCCTGCAGAAGGCCCAGGCCGCCCGGGGCGCCGACTTCACCGGGAATCCCATCCGGCGCGTGCGCAAGATGACCGCCCTGCTCGTCCCCCTCATGCTTTCGGCTTTCCGGCGGGCCGAGGAACTGGCCGTCGCCATGGAATCCCGCTGCTACCGGGGCGGTACCGGCCGCACGCAGTTTCGTATTCTGACCCTGGGCCGAAACGACTACGTGGCCATCGGCGCCGTGACGATCCTGCTTGTCCTCTGTGCTGCCGCCAACAACATCGACTTCATTGGCGGGCTGTACTGATCCGCTCATATCCATTCCATTTCGCCTGTATCCGCCATGCGCACCCTGGTTCTCAAGCTCGAATACGACGGCACCGGTTTCGTGGGCTGGCAACTCCAGCCCCGGGGCCGCACCGTTCAGGGCGTCCTGGAGGAAGCTATTCATACGGTCCTGCGGGCCGATCACCGCGTGACCGCGGCCGGCCGAACGGACGCCGGGGTGCACGCCACCGGCCAAGTCGTCCACTTCAGGACGGATTCGGACATGGTGGTGGACCGGTTGAAGAAGGGGCTGAACGGGGTGCTGCCGCCCGACGTGCGCGTGCTGGAAGCAGCACAGGCGACCGACGATTTCCACGCCCGGTTCAGCGCGGTGGGACGCCGGTATGCCTACCGCATCATCCGGCGCCCGAGCGCGGTCCACCGGCATTTCGCCTGGCACATAGCATACTCGCTGGACGTGGACGCTATGCGTAGTGCCTGCGCTCCTCTGCTGGGCCGCCATGACTTCACGTCCTTCTGTCAGGCCACGTCGGCAGCCGACGGAACGGTTTGCGAGGTACGGGAACTGGAATGGATCGAGGCGGAGGATGAACTCCTTCTGCGCATCGAGGCGAACCGATTTCTCCACCACATGGTGAGGACCATCGTGGGCACGGCCGTGGACATCGGCCGGGGCAGGTGGCAGGAAGGCGTCATGGCGGAGATGCTGGCGGCGAACGACCGGCGTGCCGCGGGCGCCAACGCGCCGGCCCACGGGCTCTGCCTCGAGGCGGTACGTTATCCTTCCGAATTCGGGATCTGAGGGTCGGACGGACCGAGTGGATCTGAGGATACCGGCGGGGCTGGCGACAACGAGCGGCGGTCCACGTACGCGTCGATCTCGTCGCATACCTTGTGCAGCACGGCGACGTCGCGCTGCTCGAGCCGCAGGCTGCGGCGCAGGACGCGGCGGATGGAGCGCAGGAAGGTCTCCTCGCTCGGCGTGGACTCAAAACCGAGCCGGAGCAGCGTCTCGTGCACGCGCAAAGTAGCGCGTTCCACGGCCCTGTTCTCCGCCAGGCGCGCCTCGGACGCGGGCGGCGCATCTCCTCCGATACGAAACAGTTCGTACGCGCAGACCATGACCGACTGGGCGAGGTTGAGGGAAGGGTAGGCCGTCGCCGCGGGGATCCGGGCGATGACGTTGCAGCGCTGGAGCTCGTCGTTCAGCAGGCCGCGGTCTTCCCGCCCGAAGAGGATGCCGCAGGGCTGGTTCCGCGCCACGGTGGACAACTCGGCGCAGGCCGCTGCCACGGGCTCTATGGGGCTTAGCCAGATCCCGCGGGTGCGGTTGGTCGTGCCGACGACGAGGGCCAGATCGTTCACCGCCTCGTCCAGCGCCGGGACGACGCGAGCGTTGTCGAGGATCTCCCCGGCGCCATGGGCCATCCAGCGGGCTTCGGCCTCTTGGCGGAATTCGACCGGATTGACCAGGACGAGCCGCGTAAGGCCCATGGTCGTCATGGCCCGGGCGACAGCACCGATGTTCCCCGGAACTTTCGGTTCTACGAGAATGATGTGAATGCGCGTGAAATAGTCCGGCGCAGTACTTTCCGTTCGATCAGCCACAAGTCAGGTCCGGCCAGGTCAGGCCCGCCCCTCCTCTTTCGCCTCCAGTTCCTCCACGGCGGCCTTCAGTTCGGCGATCTCCGCCTCCAGCTTCTTTTCGCGGCCGGCGATCGTGAAGAGGTACAGGAACAACCCGACCCATATCAGCGTGTAGGCGGAAAACAAATACCAGAAGTTCTGATCCACGGTTCAAACTCTCCTTAAACGCGCACAAAACCGTACGCTCAAATCCTGCGCTGCCCTCAGATTACCCGCTCAAACCCCCACGCTGCCGGGATGCCGGTGCTCCACGCGCTCCCGCAGGGTCTCGGTCTCGTCGCGCAGCCGCTCCAGCGCCATCCGCCGGCTCATGAGATAGAAGAACAGGAGGGTGAAGACGACGGCCGACACGCCCAACGCGATGCGCATGTCCACTTCCATGCCCGCGCCGAGGCCTTCCTCCGTCATGACCAGGGAGTCGGGATGCAGGCCCCGCCACCACAGGGTCGCGAAGTGGATGAAGGGGATGTCGATGGTACCGAGGATGCCCAGCACGGCGAGGAACGTCTTCACCTGCGGCAGGTCGTCGCCGTAGACGCGCAGCATCAGGTAGGCGACGTAGATGAGCCATAGGATCATGGAAAAGGTGAGCCGGGGGTCCCAGGTCCACCACGTGCCCCACACCGGCTTGCCCCAGATCGGTCCGGTGATCATGACGAAACAGCAGAAGACGAACCCGACCTCCGCGGCGCTGTAGGCCACGATGTCCCACCTGCGCTCCCGCAGCCACAGGTAGATGACGCTGGAAACGCCCACCAGCACGAAAGCGAACTCCGCGATCCAGGCGGAAGCGACGTGAAAATACATGATCCGCTGCACGTCCCCCATGACCCGTTCCCGGGGCGCCCAGATCAGGGACAGGTACAGCGAGGCGACCAGGCCCACGAGGCAAATGAGGCCGAAGGGCGTGATGCGCAGGCGGGCGGCTATGCCGGCCATATTCATTCCTCCACGATATACTCGAACAGCATGACGGCCGCGACAAGGAAGACGACCGTGAACACCGATAGCAGCCTGATCCAGTTCGTCATGTCCTGCCAGTCCCCGCCCTCGAAAGTGGTCCGCGTCGTTTCCACCAGCGCGATCAGCACCGGCGAGGCGACGGGCAGCAGCAGGACCGGCAGCATGACGTCCCGCATGCGCGTGTTGACGGCCACGGCCGCGAACAGGGTGGCGACGGACGAGAATCCGACGGTTCCCAGAAAGAAGATCACCAACAGTTTAGACAGATACGGCAGGATTGTCATGTTGAAAAACAGGACGAACAGGGGAAGCACCGCCAGCTGGACCAGGCCGATGAGCGTGACATTGCCCAGCAGCTTGCCCAGGAAGATGGATCCGCGGTCGATGGGCGCGAGGAGCAGACCGTCGAAGGTCCCCCGGTCTTTTTCCGGCGAGAAGGACCGGCTGGCGCTCAGCATGCCCGCGAAGGCGAAGGCCACCCAGATCATGCCGGGCGCCACGCGTTGCAGCACGTCCGCCCCCGCGTTGAAGGCGAAGTTGAAGATGACCACGACGATCAGCGAGAAGACGAACATGGTCACGACCCGCTCCCGTGTCCGGTATTCCACGACCATGTCCTTGCGGTAGATCTGCCAGGATTGGGCGAGAAAGGCTCTCATCGTTGTGACAACTCCCGTTTCTTGTCCGTGCCAGGCGGGGCGCCCGGACCGGGCGGACCGGATCGGACCAGCCCGGATTCCGGGATTCGCGTCGCTTTCCGGCCGGTCCTACACCGCGTGATCGCGGTAGGTCTGTTCGAAATCCGCCGTGGACAGCTCGCTCGACTCCGCCTCGAATACCAGGCGGCCGCGGTTCAGGATGGCGACGCGGTCGGCGGATTCCAGTCCGCGGACCAGGTCGTGCGTCACCAGGAGGATCGTCTTGTTCCGGGCGGCTAGGACCGTTTTAAGCATGACCAGTGCGTCCTGGTCCAGCCCGGAGTAGGGCTCGTCGAGCAACAGGATATCCGGGTCGTGCAGCAGGGCGCGGGCCAGGGCTACACGCTGGCGCATTCCGCGCGAAAGCGTCCGCACCGGACTCTCCGATCTGGCCTCCATGCCCACCGTGCGCAGCAATGATCCTATCCGCTCCTCGCGGTCTTCGACCCCGAAGAGTTTCCCGTAGAACCGCAAGTTCTCCCGGACGGTCAGTTCGTCGTAGAGATAGGTCTGGTAGGACAGCGCGCCGATCCGCTTACCGAGGTTTTCGTCGCGGTCCTTGGTGATTTCCTCGCCGTCCAGGAACACCTGGCCGCGGGACGGGCGCACGAGTCCGGCGATGATGCCCAGCAGGGTCGACTTACCCGCGCCGTTCGGACCGAACAGGGCCAGGAAAGATCCCGGCGCCACTTCCATGTCCACCCGGTGCAGGGCCCGGAAACGCCCGTAGGTCTTGGTCAACTGTCGGATGCTGATGCCAGGGGCGGCAGCGACGCCGGGGACGCCAGGGGCGCCAGAAACGCCTGCAACGCCAGCGGTACCAGGAACGGATAGATCACTCATCACCGCTCCCGGGTTGGCGCAGCCGGAGCGCCCGGTCCTTAAGGCCCGCACGGCGGGTTCTGTAGGCGTCCTCGCCCAGTCCTCCCGCCGCAAACTGATCGTCCAGGACGGCCAGGGCCTGAACGATCGCGTCATATTTGCGTTTGTCCTCCGGGGAGAGATCGTCAAGTGCGGGCGGTTCGTCCGGCTGTTCGGGCTTGACGCGGATGCCCACCACCAGCCCCGCGGCCACGATAAGCACTACGAACCCGAGCATCCCCCATTTCATGACGTCCTGCCAGGCCAGGACGCTGGGGAAGGCGACTTCCACCGACATACCCCGTCCCACGCCCACGCGGTTCGACAGCAGCAGGTACTCGTCTTCGCCGATCTGCTGCACCCCGTCGTTGGTCAGATTCGTGGCGGTTACGGTCTCGGTGCTCGGCGAAACCAGCACCTGGACGCGTTCCACGTCATAGTCCATCCGCCGCGTGAACCGGTGATCGATGGACGCCCTGTCCACGTTGTAGGCGTACACGATCCGGGCGACCCCGGGGGATACCGGCGACGAGAACAGGAGCCCCCGGTCGGTGTGCTGAAGCCCGTCCATCATCGGCTGCAACCCGAAGGCGGCCGCGGGCAGGGTATATACGAGACCCATGCCCACGCCAGGCGGCGGCGCGAAGGTCAGGTTGCCCCGGTTCTCCACCACGATGATTTCCGTGACGCTCAGGATCTCGGGGCCTGCATCCACGACCAGATGGACCGCGCTGTGGACCAGGGCCGTTTCATCAGTCGTGATTTCAAAGACCTGCAGCAACTCTTCTATGCGGCCGGCGCCCGGTTCGAGAGGAATGTGCCTGGTCAGGTAAGGCATCTCCAGGTACCGGGTGGCGACCACGTAGTGCGACCCGTCGGCCGCCAATCCGGTGAACTCGTACCGGCCCTCGCTATCGGTGACCACTCTTGCAAGGGTCTGGTCCGGGCCCTCTTCGGCGCTATGATTCAGCAGCACCACTTCGTGTCCCGCCATCGGCTGGCCCGTCGTGCCGTTCACGACGGTGAGCCCGATGCTTCCCGTTCCCTGGGCCTGCACGATCCGGACCGGACAGAATACGCAGGCCGCCAGGGAGGCCCAGGCCACCAGGAGCGTACCATAAACAAAAAGCCCCGAAGGGCCGGAAAGCGGACGATACTTCATGAGGCCACCACTAGGTGAGTTTGCCTCCGCACTGGGCGCAGAACCTGGCCGATGCCGGGTTGTCGGCGCCGCAACCGGCGCAGGTGATGCTTTTCAGCGAAGCGCCGCACTCGATGCAGAATCTGGCGGACTGCTCATTGACCTTGCGGCAAATCCTGCATTCCTGGACTCGTGCGGACGGATCGGGCCGCGCGTCTTCGGCGGGCGCGTCGTCTGGCCGCGCGACTACGGAGGCCTTGTCGTCGACGGCCACGTCATCGACGGTCGCGGCCACGTCGGTGGCCGGATCCCGGCGCCGCCGGATCTCCCGCACCGCCTCCTCGATCTGATCCTCCACGGGCAGGTCGGTGGCGGCGGTCCGGTCCAGTTCGTCCAGCACGTCCGACGCTTCCTTCATGTACTCCTGCCGGAGCGCCTCGTGATCCTCGGCGGCCAGCTTCCCCATGCTGTAATCGATGTTCAACTCGCGGATGGAAGAATAGATGAAGTCTTTCTTCTTCAGCAGATCGTCCCGGCGGGACCGGGTGGATCTGGCGACCCAGGGCCGGCGGCCCGACCCTTCCAGCATCGGACTGATCATGAAGGCCAGCACGCCCAGCGCGAGCAGTCCGCACGCAACCAGTGTCATAGTCCGAACCGGCTCCCCTCGCGGGCGACCCGGTCGAACCGGCTCCTCCCGCAGGCAAAACGGCCGTTCCGGCGTGCCGGCCGGCTAGGACCGGGGAAGCGGTGCGGGCGACTTCGGCTCGGTCTGCTCATACTGACCGTATCCCCCCTCGGCCTCGTACTTGGACGGACACTTGGCGTAGAGTGTATGGGCGTTGAACGTCCCGTCCCGGGCATATCCGCCCTCCACGACCACTTCCGAATCGTCCCTGAATGTATCCGGAACTACACCGGTGTATACGACGGGGGCGTGAACACCGCCCTCGTGGGCAATGAAATGGATACGCATCGAGCCCACGTCGCCCCGTTCGATCGATCCGTTTACGACCTTCCCGTGCAGGCGCAGGTTCTCGTCGTAGGCCACCTCGCCCGTTGCTACGGCGGCCTTCAGTTCGCTCACGGTCAGGTAGTACATGGTCGCGTCGGTCACCCCGGTATAGATCAGGTAACCGATGGCGGCGATCACCAGGCCGAATCCCACAAGGAATTTACGCTGCTTCTTCCGGCTTCGGTCTTTCATGGCTTTCTCCAGAACCTACTGTACTGCGCGACCCACGTAATATAGGCGATTCGCCCGGTTCCAGCAAGCAGTATTTGTTGCGGCGGACGGTCCTCCGGCAGCCCACGGACACGCGTTTTCGCCGTCCTCGAACCCCGTTACCTGCGCCGGCGAATGTGCTTGACACTCACCCCGTACACGCCTACCTTACGCCGGAGTCGACCCCGTCAGTTGTCGCGTCAAGGGATCATGCCGCCTGCCCCGTAACCGCCCGTTTCAGCGCCCCGGTTCGCCTTTCCCTTCAGGAGCATCATGACCGCGTTCACGTCTGCCCAGGATGTCATTCAGCGCTTCGAGGCCCAGAACTATATCTGCGGTCCCGATCTGGCCACGCCCGTTTTTCTCATGGAACGGCTCGAGAAGCCGCTGCTGGTAGAGGGCCCTCCCGGCGTGGGGAAGACGGAGATCGCCAAAATGCTGTCGGGCGCGCTGGACCGACGCCTGATCCGGCTGCAATGCTACGAGGGGCTGGACGAGTCCAAGGCGCTTTACGAATGGGAATATACCAAGCAGTTGCTGTACACGCAGATGCTCAAGGACCGTATCGGCAACCTGCTGAACCAAACCGATACGCTCGGAAACGCGGTTGAAGCGCTCAACCGGGAGGACAGTGCGTTCTTTTCCCGGCACTTCCTGCTCCCGCGGCCCCTGCTGGAGGCCATCCTCTCGCCGGAACCCGTCGTCCTCCTGGTCGACGAGATCGACCGCTCGGACGATGAATTCGAGAGCTTTCTCCTCGAGGTACTGAGCGACTTCCAGGTCAGCATCCCCGAACTCGGCACGCTGACCGCGGCGCGGCGGCCCCTCGTTGTGCTGACGAGCAACGCCAACCGGAACCTGTCCGAGGCGCTCAGGCGGCGCTGCCTGTACCTTTATATCAACTATCCCTCCCTCGAGCAGGAGGTCCGGATCGTCCTTCGCAAGACACCCGGCATCGATGCGGACCTGGCGAACCAGGTCGTCCGGTTCGTCCAGAAAATCAGGACGCTCAACATGCGCAAGCCCCCCAGCATCGCCGAAACGATCGATTGGGCACTGGCGCTGGTGGTCCTGAACGCGCAGCACCTCTCGCGCGACATCCTTTCGAGCACGCTGAACGTCCTGATGAAAGACCGGGAGGATATCGAACGGATCATGCGGGACGGCTACCATGATCAAGCGGCTGGTTGAGTTCGCCAGGCTGCTAAGACAGTCCGGCGTACGCGTTTCCATGGCCGAGACGCTGGACGCCGCCGAAGTGCTTCGGCACGCGCCGGTCACCGAACGGCCGGCCTTCAAGGCGTCCCTGCGGACCACCTTCATCAAGTCCCGCGAGGACATCCCCGCCTTCGACGAGGCCTTCGAACGGTTTTTCCTGGTCCAGGTGGGAGACGACGCGGAAGAGCTCGACGATCCGTCCGGAGAGACCGAAGGACCGCCCGACGGCCATCCCGATATCGACGAGTTTCCCGACGAGGGAGAACAGGATATCCGCCGTTTCCAGGACGAACAGGGTGAGGCCATGGCGGGGGACGGGGACGGCGAACCGGCTGAAGACGCAGAGACGGAAGATCTGGAAGGCGACCTGGAGCGGATGCTGGCGCGCGTTCAGGTGGGGGAGCAGGCGTCCGACGCGGTCACTGAGCCAGGCACGCAGCCAAACCAGCAGGCCGAAGACGTCGACCTCTACCAGGAACTGCCACCGGGCGACGTCGAAAACCTGTACGAAGCGGTGGAAGAACTCGCCCGGAATCTCGTGACGCGCAAGTCGCTTCGCTTCAGGAAGTCACGCCACGGAAGAGTGGACATCAAGAAGACGATCCAGCGGAGTTTCCGCACGGGCAACCTGCCCTTTCACATCATCTACAAGCACCGCAAGATCAAGAAGAACGAACTGGTCGTGCTGTGCGACGTTTCGGGATCGGTCTGGGAGGTCGCCCGGTTCTTCATCAAGCTGGTCCACGAAATGCAGAACCAGTTCAGCCGGGCCCGCAGTTTTCTCTTCGTGGACCGGATCAACGAGGTGACGGACGAATTCGACAGCAGGCCCTTCGAGGAAATCGTGGAGAACCTGAAGGACGACCACGCCCTGAATTTCTTCGGCCTGAGCGATTTCGGCAGGGCCTTCTACCAGTTCCACGACGAACACCTTCTGTCCCTCTCCGGAAACACGGTGCTCGTTATACTCGGCGATGCACGTACGAACTGGTTCGACCCTCAGGACTGGGTGTTGGACGAGCTTAGAAAAAGGGTGCACCAGACTATCTGGTTGAACCCCGAGCCCACGCAGTACTGGGACACCGATGATTCAGTCATGTCCAGATACAGCCCGCACTGCGACCACGTGCTGGAATGCCGGAACCTGGCGCAGCTCCAGGAAATCGGCGAACTGATTCTCAGGGCGTGATCCCGATCGGCTTCGACTAATGAGACGCATTCATCTCTTAAAACGCATCGGCCTGGGCCTGCTGTCCTGCCTGCTCGGCGCGGGGCTGTGGACGACCCGCAGCGCCGGAGATTCCGGCCACGACCTCTTTCTGCGCAATGACTTCACCTTCGGCCGGGTAGTGTACCAGAACTCCGGCGGGTTCTACCGGGGATGGGGGCGGTGGTCGGTGGATTTCCCGTCGGCCGACGCCAACGTGATCCACGCCCTGCGGGCCACCACCTCCCTCAAGATCAACGAACCGCAGGCCGTGGAGCTCACCGACCCCGATCTGTTCGATATCCCCTTCCTGTATATCCTGGAAGTCGGAAACCTGCAGTTCAGCCAGGAGGAAGTGGACGCCCTGCGGGAGTACCTGCTGCGCGGCGGGTTCATGATGGTGGACGATTTCCACGGTTCGCGGCAGTGGGCCGTCTGGGAATCGCAGATGAAGCGGGTGTTCCCCGAACGGGACATCGAGGAAATCCCTGCCGGTCATCCTGTCTTCCACTGTTATTACGATTTCGACGAGTATCCCCTGGTGCCCGGCACTGCCGCCCTGTGGAGCCCGGGCAACTACGAGCGGGACGGCGCGTTGTACGGCCATCGGCTGCGGGGCATATACGATGACGGCGGGCGGCTCATGATGCTGATGAACTGGAACACCGACCTGGGCGACGGCTGGGAGCACGCGGCCGATCCCGGGTACCCGCGCGAGTATTCCGTGATCGCGTACCGGCTCGCCGTGAACTACGCCATCTACGCGATGACCCACTGAGGGGCAACGTCAGAACCGCCACCGTATCTGTATGCGCAGGTCCTGGTCCACGGGCTGCGGGTCCGTCCGCTCCTGTCGCCGGCCTTCCAGGTTCAAGGTCAGCCCCGTGGCCGCATCGCGGGTCATTCGCAGGCGCGTGCCGACCCGAAACCTCCGCGTCGCGCCCTCGGCCAACTCGGAACCCGCATAGGACGTCAGCAGTCCCCTGCCGAAGGCCGCGACCCCATAGCCCACTTCTGTGGCCAGGCGGCCGGTACGGGCTTGTCGGTGTGTCTGCGGCGCAAGCCCGGCTGTGGTCTGCCGCGACCACATGGCCTCCACCCCGCTTGTCGCCGTACCCCAGGCCGGCGCCAGGGCCAGGGACAGCCCGCGTCCCTCAGGGCCCCGAGAAATCTGCAACCGTCCCGAGGCGCCCCATTCCCGGTAATCGCCGTCTTCGTGCGCCAGCAGGCCTCTGACCGTCCCTTCCACGGTCAGGCCCCACGCCGGGTCCGCGTACTGCACCCGGCCGCCCACTTCCAGGCCGAACCCGGTCTCCGCATCCCCCCGGTCGTGCCGCAGGCCCAGTTCCATCGTGGGTGCCAAACGCCGGCCATCGGCCCATTCGAACTCACGGGAGCCTTCCAGGATCAGCCGCAATCGGTGCGCGTCCGCATCCGTGGCTGCAAGGTTCCCCGCCGGTCCGGTCACCGCGTCCGACGTGGTTCGCGTCAGCATGGCGTCGGTGCGCGTCGCCAGCTGGATCCCTCCTGTGGCCGCTGGCGAAAGCACAATCCCCCGGCCGCCGAACGCTCCCATCAGCAGATTCGCGTCGGTCTGCAGGGCTGCGCTGCCCGCCGGGGTCAAGGTCAATTCGCCCCGGCCGTACCCGAACACGCCCCATACGTCCAGCCGCTCACTGACGGCATACCGCAGGTACGGATGAATGCTCGTCAGCGTCTGGTCTACCTCGCCTTGGCCACGGGCGGCCATGCCTTGCGCGGCCACACCCTGCGCGGCATAGCTCCCGTCGCCGCGGCTGTGCGCTACAGCCACCCCGGTCAGCCACCGGTCCCATTCACCATCCACTCCCACGGTGCCCGTGAGCACGTCCCCGTCTACCCGCAATGCGTCATCGCGCCCGTCGAACCAGGTCGTTGCTACCTGCCCCCATGCGGTAACCCTCGGGGTCAATGCCGCCGGTTCCGCTCTGTTCAGGCTTACCCGGAAGTTACTTTCCATGAGAATCCGCCGAAGGTTGAAACGGTCTCCGAAACGGAAGATCCGGCTCTGCTCTTGCCGCGGGACCGATCTGGTCCGGTCCAGCCAGGGAGTATACCGCGCCGATCCGGGGGTATCCGCTAGCAGGCCGGAGGTATCCGCTGCCAGTCTCCCTGGCCCTGCCGCATAGCCCGGTCCCAAACCAAGAAACCGCACCGCTTCCAGGAGCACCTCCGTGGCGACACTTACTTCCGCCGCTTCCCGGGGCACCTCCGATTGGACGCCCCATTCCGCCGCACCTGGCTCGCCAGCGGAAGGGTCCGTCTCATGACCCGCCCGCGCCGCGCCCCTCCGCGCGTTACCCAGCGGCAGCCGGTAGCCTCCGATGACCACGTGCGACCCGTGCCCCGGGGCCGACCGCAACCGGTCACCGACCGCATCCGTGACGTGCGTCCCCACGGTCCGGCCGAACCGCGCCAGCCACGCCCGCGGCATGGGATCGCTGTTTTCGATGGTGCCCGTTGCAGTCGCATCCGCGAGGTACGCCCCGCTTGGATTCGACAGGGTCACGGTCAGGTATTCGTTGCCCTCGTTGAGGTTGTCGTCAAGCACCGTGACACTGAAAAGCTTCGCCTTTACGCCCGGTGCGAAGGTTACAGTCTCGCTCTTCGCGACGTAGTCGTCGCCCGCGGTCGCACTGCCGTCGGACGTGCTGATCCGGACCGTCACGGTCTCCGAGGAGACCCGGCTTAACCTCAAGATGAAATCGAGTGTGGCGCCCGCACCCTCCTCGACCTCGGCGTCCGCCACCGACAGCCCGTGCGGACCCGGAACCGTCACCTTGACGGGGGTGGACAGCGACTTGCCGTCCGGTGTGCAGAGGGCATGCGGAAAGTCGCACGAGGCAGAGGCCGGCAGGATTACCGTCACCGCTCCATTGCCCGTCGGCTGGACCTGGAACTGGAAGAGATCGCGGCGTTTGTCCACCCGACGCACCATGCGCACCGCACCGCCCGCCGCTGCCAACCGCTGCGTGAGCCTGCGCTGCGCGCCCCCGGATGCCAGCGCCTCGCTGAACCGCACCCGCATCGTGAACACGCTTGACCCGTCGTGCGACGACGGCGCGTCTTCGAACGATGCCGTCAGCGCCGCCGGCTGCGGCGGCGGCTCCGGTTGTGGCGGTGGCACCTGTTGCTGGATGCCGGAGCCCGGCGCGTCCAGGATCTGCAATTGCACCGTGTCGCCGGCGTTCCAGTTCAGATCGGCGTTCCACCACGTCCGCACGTGGTATCCACCGGCATCGGCGTCCTGGAACGGAAACCGCGTCCCGTCGAGCACCAGCACCAGGTTGTTGACCTCGTAGTCCCTGAGTTCCCTGATGCCACCGAATACGATGGCCAGGATCTCGCCCTGGTCGAGTTGCAGGCGGTCCGACCATCCGGCATGGGTCAACTGCAGGTCGACGATCTCAAACTCCTTCGCCACCCCACCGGCGTCGGTGCTGACGAACGTGTTGTTTGCCATCACGTCCGGGTCGGAACAGTCGTTGACGTTGTTGGTGCTCGCGCACCCCAATGTCCTGCTGTTCCCGCTGCGGAGAAGCCCTACCGTCAGCGTCGTTTCGAGGAGTGTGCTACTCACCTCCCGCACCGCCGCCGGCGTCGGCTCGCTCTCGAGTGGTCCCTCGGCTACCCCCCTGGCGTCGGTGAAGCTTACTTTCACCTTGATCTTCTTGCCCACGTCCGCTGCGACGGGTGTGTAGGTGCCCGACGTCGCCCCCGCGATGTCCTGGGGATTGGATATGCCGTCCCCATCCACCCGCACCCACTGCAGATCGTAGTCGTCCGGGAAGGTCCCCGGCAGGCCGCCGCTGTCCTTGATCGTGCCCAGTCCGGCCCTCAGGAGCCCGCCCACCCGGGGGAAGCCGGAGACTGACGGCTGCCCGGTGGCGGCAGTATTGAGCCTGGACAGGCGGACCCCCACCCTGGTGCCGATATCGGCCGCACCAGCGAGGCGGGTTGCACCGGGGCCGGTGAAGGGACGCAAAAGGGGCACGTCCGACAGCGAGCCACCCGGCGGCACGAAGAGCGCATCGGTGAAGAGCCAGAAACTGAGCGAGGATTGCGCTTCGCTGAACGGCAGGCTGAGTTCGCCCGAGTACTTCTGGACGTGCAGCACCAGGTTCCCCGCCGCGTCCACCGGCAAGGCCGGCTCGGTGATGAGCCACAACGTGTGACTCGATTGAGGAAATGCGATCAAAGACGTGATCGTGTAATTGACGCCCTCGTGGGTGAAGGTAGCGTCGTCGAGGCTGCCGTAGCCCGAGCCGAATCCGACGCTCTCGATTCGGCCGAATTCATCGAAGTCGTGTCCCACCGTCAGCACGCCGCACCAGAAGGTCTCCACGCCGCAGTTCGACACAGCTGCCGGCAGGACCAGTGAGCTTTCGCCGCTGATGCGCGTCTCCTCGGTGCCGCCATCGTCGGTGAAGGTGACTCTTACCTTCATGTGGTGACCCTGGTCCACCGTGGTCAGCGTGTAGCTGCCCGCGTCTGTACCGACGTTCGTCTCCGTACCGTCCTCGGTCACCCGGATCCACTGGTAGGCGTAGACGGCCCCGGTCAGCCCATTGGCGTCCACGATGTCCGACGTCGACGCCGTCAGCGTCATGCCCACCTGGGCCGCACCGATAATCGCCGGTTCTCCCGTGGCGGGGTAGTTCGGCGTGACGGTGCCCCTGATCTTGATCATCACTGACGACGAGTCGTCCTTTGTCCACGATCCGGAATCGTAGTAGTATCTTGAATTTCCGATTAACCAGCCGGCGGCGGCTCCGCTGTCCTGGTCGTCCGACTTGGTAGATCTAATGTGGATCCCCGCGTTACCGGTGCCGGCGGAGTCGCTGACCACGACTGCGTATATCGTGTTGGCAGAGAGCGTCGAGCCGGTCGGCGCCGTGAACGTGTTGACTTCGTGGTTAGTGTATGTCGATGGGTTGTCCAGAACGTACAGCAGGTCTTTCGGCCGGCGATTGCCGTAGGTCGAATAGATCCGAATCGAGATGTCCAGATCGGCGTCAATCCCCCCGCTGTCGATTAAGGGCACGCCGACGCTCGTGAGCACGTAGCCGGGTCCGTTGCTGCCGGTCCTGAAAGGCTGTGACACACGTCTAACGTCTCCAAGATAGTGTGGCTGGCCGGTGTTGGACACCAGCGTCCGTTCCGTCTGGGCCTGCAGTTCAGGAACGAACGGCGGCGCAACGAGCACGGCGGCCAGGACGGGCAGCAGTACCGCCGCGGCCATCCTCGCGGAGAGCACCCGTCGCCGGCGGACGGCGCACCAAGTTATGCCGGTTGGCGCTCCTGGCACAGACTGGCGGTAGCTGGGATCTGGTTCTTGCTTCAACAATTCGTCCTTTATTGGTCATCGGTTGTCTTCAATGAGATACCGACATCCAACTTCGGTGGTGCACCCCCGTGAGAGACCCTGCATGGCTTTCATTCCACGGACATGCGAAACCGGCCGCTGAGTACTCGGCCGGTGGGCATTTGTCGAAATCGGCTTTCACGGCGACGTTGGTGGCTGTTCCGCCGTGGACTTGACCTGAGGTGATCTTGCTTATGCGGCTACAGTCATCGGACATGCAGTTAGCATCGAACAGCTAAGGATGGCCTGCCTGGACCTGATATCCCTCCTGGAAAAGTCCCATCAATGGCGGACTTCAATCGGTACGTACAGGTATTCTGCTATCCAAAGTAAAAACAACCAATCAATTACTTCGGATATATTAAATACTAAGTATATTGATTTTCTGGGAATTGTCAAACACAAGAGCAGGCGGCGAACATCAAACGCTACACCGCTAGTCAACGCGGGGTGGGCTACCGCTTGGGTAGGGCGGGAAAATCGTAGTTGCTTCCCCTCAAGTCAGATTGGAGCGCGTGTTGGTCAAGTACCGCAGCGCGGCCGTCAACACTTCGATGGACCGCAGGTACTCATCCAGCACAATATGTTCCTCCGGCGTGTGGTCCAGGCTGGAGTCGCCCGGTCCGTAGGCGGCGATCGGACACTTCCATGCCGGCCCGAGGATACACATGTCCGACGTGCCCGTCTTCTTCTTGAAGGTCGGCCGGCCGCCTTCCTGGCGGATGCCCCGTAGCAGCGCCCGGATCAGCGGCGTATTCTTCGACGCGACCACCCCTTCCAGCCGCTGATCACACGCGATTTCCGAGGGACCCGCCTGTTCCGTCACGAAGCCGATCAGGCCGTCCAGGTCGTAACCGGGCGGCACGCGCATCGAGAAGTACGCTTCGACGCCCTCGGTCAATCCCTCGTCCGATGTGTTGAATCGCCTCAACTCGAGTCGGGGAGACTCGAATTCGCTTTCCGTGGTCTGGCCGGCGACGTGCGCTTGCACTGCGTTGTACAGGTCGATCGCCCGTTCGGCGGCGCGCTTGTGGTCGCCCGCGTGATGGGCGTTGGGCTGTTCGAGGCGGTAGTCGAAACCCACGTGGCCCTTGTATCCGATGGTGACGCTGTCCCAGCCGCTCGGTTCGCCGATGAACACGCAGTCGGGCCGCATGCGGTCCACCAGGTGGCGGGCACCCTTCGAGGTGGGGCACTCCTCCTCCACGGCGCCGACGACCGTGATCCGGCCGCTGTCGATTTCCGTGAACCGGGACAGGGCGGAAGCGAAGGCGGCCAGGGGACCCTTGGCGTCCACCGTACCGCGGCCGTACAGCCTGCCCGATTCTTCCCGTACGGGAACTATACCGGGTACCGTATCGATGTGCCCGACCAGGGCGATATGCGGTTCACCGCGGCCTGCCTCGCCCACCGCGTTGCCGGCCTCGTCCACGTAGGCGCGGAGCCCTCTTCGGTCCATGGCTTCCACCAGGAAGGTGACGGCTTCTCTCTCCTGCGTGGAAGGACTATATCGCTCGACCAGGTCCCGCAGCAGCACGATGTCGTCGCGGTCACGGCTCATTTATGCCTCCAGCGATCCCAGCACCGCGCCCACGGCCTCTACGACCTGGTCAATCTCCTCCCTGGAAATCGTCAGGGGCGGGAGGAAGCGAAGCACCGTGTTGCCCGCGGGAAGGGCCATCACGCCGCGTTCCATGAGTCCGCGGAGGATGGGGGTGACCCGTCCCTTCATCTCGACGCCGATGATCAGGCCCATGCCCCTGATCTCACGGACGTAGGGCGCGTCCAGGGCCGCGAGGGCATCCCGAAAGTACGCGCCGTTCTCCCGGGCGTTCTCGACGAGTCCTCCCTCCTCCAGCACGCGCAGCGTGGCCAGGCCGGCCGCACAGACCACCGGACTTCCGCCGAAGGTGTTGCCGTGGGACATGGCGGGCACGTTCCGGACCGTTTCGGCGCAGAGCGTCGCGCCCACGGGCAGGCCGCCGGCCATGGCCTTGGCCAGGCAGAGCATGTCTGGCCGAAGATCATAATGCTCGCAGGCGAACAGGGCGCCCGTCCTCCCGAAGCCGGTCTGCACTTCGTCCACGATGAACAGGGCGCCGCGCTCCCGGCACAGGGCCGCCACGCGCCTCAGATACGCGCCGTCACCGATGCGAACGCCGCCCTCGCCCTGCACCACCTCCAGGAGCACGGCGGCCGTCCCGTCGCCGATGGATTGCTCCATGGCGGCGGCATCGTTGTACTTCACGTGGGTGAAACCGGGAACGAGGGGTTCGAAGGGGGCGCGGTACTTGGGATTCCAGGTCGCGCTCAAGGCGCCGAAAGTGCGGCCGTGAAATCCACGCTGGGCCGCGATCACGCCGGTCCGCCCCGTGGCGACACGGGCGAATTTCAGCGCCGCCTCCACCGCCTCCGTGCCCGAATTGCACAGGAAGAGCCGGTCCAGCCCCTCCGGGGCCACCCGGGTCAGGGCCGTGGCCAGTTCCGCCCGGAGGTCGTTGTAGAAGGTGTCCGGACAGATCACGAGCCGCTCCGCCTGCCGCGCGACCGCCTTCGTCACGGCCGGATGGCAGTGGCCGATGTTGGCCGTGCCGATTCCGCCGATGCAATCAATGTATTCCTTGCCGGCGCTGTCCCAGAGGCGCGCGCCGCTGCCCCGGACGATCACCACGTCCCGCTTGGGAAGAATGCCCATCGACGCCTGGTCTTCCATGGCCTGATAGTCTGTCATTTGCCCGTGCTCCAATCTTCAATTCCAGTTCATGCGCCTCGGCGCGTCCTGATCCTGCCCGGGCGGCCATCACTCGAACATCTTCGCGGGTGCCCGCTACCCGATCACCGTGCCCGAGCCACGCAAGGCCGCCGTGACCGGTTCGGGTATTCTGCCGTCTCCCAGAATCACCTGGCCTACGCCGACCTCCAGCGCTTCCTTCGCGCCAAGCAGCTTCTTCTTCATGCGGTCCCTGGCGTGGGTCGCGATCGCCTCGTCTATTCCGTCCCGGGATATCCGGGGTATCAGGGTGCTCTCGTCGTCCGCATCCTCGAGAAAACCGGGTGTGTTTGAGAGTATGACCAGCCGTGCCGCGCCCAGGGCGTCGGCGATCACTGCGGCCGCGCGGTCCCCGTCCACGTTGATCACCTCGCCTTCGTAGCTGATGGCGGGGGGACTGACGACCGGCAGGTACCCCTGGTCGAGGAGCGTGGTCAGGAGCGAAACGTTTGCCTTTTCGATGCGGCCGGTGTAGTCGTCCCGCAGGATCTTCGTCCTGCCGTCCTCGACGATGCGGATATTGGGTTTTCTCCGGCCCTCGAGCAGCCGGCCGTCCACACCGCTCAGACCGACGGCGTTGACCCCCAGCTGCTGCAGTTTCTCGACGATGCGGGTGTTGCGTTTTCCGCAGTACACCATGGTAAAGATGTCCAGGGTTTCCGGATCGGTGACCCGGCTCGTGTAGCCCGACGGAGACGTGACCATGCGGGGCGGTTTGCCCAGCTGTTCCGATATCTGGTTCAATTCGTCCGACGCGCCGTGCACCAGCACCAACGGTTCCGTCTGCCGGGCGATGTCTTCCAGGACATAATCCAGGTTGATGCCCCTGCTGCCGCCCGTCTTCACCACGATCATTTACGATGCTCCCTCTTTTACCGCGTCGAGGACTTCCGACCGGCGTATGGACGCCTGCGTGCTGTCCGCCATGCGCCGCAGCATGACGACGCCGTTCCTCACCTCGTCCTCGCCTATGATCAGGGCGAAGGCGGCGCCGGTCCGGTCGGCCTGCTTCATCTGGGCCTTCAGGCTGCGGTCCTCCCACAGGGCCGCCGTGCCGACACCGGCCGTTCGAAGCTCCTGGGCCAGGACCACGGCGGCTTCCTTGGCCTCGTCTCCGATGTAGGCGACGAATACCGACGGCTTCGGCGTATCCGGGGGTTCGATCCCCTCCTGCTTCATGGTGAGGATGATGCGTTCGATGCCGGAGGCGAAGCCGATCGCCGGCGTTTCGGGTCCGCCGACCATTCCGATCAGCCCGTCGTACCTTCCGCCGCCGCATACGGCGTTCTGCGCGCCGATACCCGCGGCCCAGACCTCGAACACGGTCTTCGTATAGTAATCCAGCCCCCGAACCAGGCGATGATTTACTTCGTACGGCCGGTCCAGGTCGTCCAGGTAGGATCGCAGCCGCTCGAAGTGGCCGCCGCACTCTTCGCACAGGGAGTCCTGGATTCGCGGCGCGCCTTCCGAGATCGTCCGGCAGGGTTCGTTCTTGCAGTCCAGCAGCCGGAGCAGATTCTGTCCGTGGCGTCGTGTACAGTCGCCGCAGATCTCGCCCAGGTGCTGCGCGTACCAGGACCTCAGCGTATCGAGGTATCCCGGCCGGCACACGGGGCAGCCCGTGCTGTTCACCTGGAAGGAGAGTCCGCTGATGCCGATGTCCTCGTAAATCTGCCAGGCCACCTGCATCACCTCGAGATCGACGGCCGGGTCCTGGCTGCCCAGCACCTCCACGTCGATCTGGTAGAACTGGCGGTACCGGCCCGCCTGGGGACGTTCGTACCGGAAGGCCGGGCCGATCGTGAACAACCGCAGGGGCTGGGGTCGGCCGTGGAGCTTGCGCTCGGCGTAGGCCCGGCAGATCCCCGCCGTGAATTCGGGGCGCAGGGTCATGCGCTCGTCGCTGCGGTCGAGAAAGGTGTACATCTCCTTCTCCACGATGTCCGTGGACTCGCCGACGCTCCGCTCGAAGAGACCGGCCTGCTCGAATACCGGCACGTCGATCTGCTCGTAGCCGTACAGTTCGCAGACCCTCCGCGTCTTCTCGATCACGTGCCGCCAATAGGCCTGGTCCTCCGGCAAGATGTCGTAGGTGCCCCTGGGGGCCTTGTAGTTCATTTCTTCTTCCTAAACCGGGTGCAGGCCCGGAAACTCCAGGGCCGTCCGCTCGTCCCACCCGTACATGAGGTTGAGCGCCTGCACGGCCTGCCCGGCGGCGCCCTTGACCAGGTTGTCCAGCGCACCCATGACCACGACACGATCGCTGTGTTCGTCCCGTTCGAACCCGATATCGCAGTAGTTGGTGCCCGCGAGGAACTTCGGATCGGGATACCGGAACACGCCCTGGCGTTCCTTGATGATGCGAATGAAGGGTTCCCGGCCGTAGGCCTCCCGGTAGATGCCCCAGATATCCCTGTCGGACAGGCTGCCGTTTGCAAAAGCGTGCGTGGTCATCAGGATGCCGCGCACCATTTCGATAGCCGTCGCGGAGAAATGGACCCCCGGCGCCCGACCGCCGAAGGTCAGCTCCTGCACGATCTCCGCCGTGTGGCGATGGCCCGTGGGCTTGAAGGAGCGAACCGCACCGCTGCGGTCCGGGTGGTGGGTGGACTGGTCGGCCCGGTGTCCCGCCGCGGAGGAACCGATCTTCCCTTCCATGAACAGCCGGTCAGGGTCGACGGCGCCGGCCCTGACCAGGGGCGCCATCGATAGGATCGCCGTGGCCGCCAGGCACCCGGTACACGCGACGTACTCGGCTTCTCGTATCTCGTCCCGGTACAGTTCGGCCAGGCCGTACACGAAACGGCCCAGCCATTCCGAGTGCGCGTGTTCGTGTCCGTACCAGGTGGGGTAATCCGCCGGGTTGCGCAGGCGGAAGTCCGCGCTCAGGTCGATGACGCGGCCCGTCAGGCCTGAGAGGGCGTCCCACTGCTTCATGGCCTCGCCGTGGGGGAGGCACAGGCAAAGCACGTCGCAGGGCTCCAGGTCGGCCATGGCGCTGAACTTCAGGTCAGTGACCCGGCGCAGGTTGGGATGGGAACGGCCCACGGGCTTGCCGGCCAGCGATTCGGAAGTCACCTGCCGGACCTCGATTTCCGGGTGGAACAGCAGCAGACGCAGCAGTTCCCCGCCGCCGTACCCGGACGCGCCTGCGATCGATACCTTGATCATGATCGGGCCACCTTTACCAGATAGTCGATGATTCGGCCGGGAATGTCCACGCCCGTCGGTTGTGTGCTGTTCCGGAATTCCATGGTGTAGTTGACCTCGTTGACCAGGATCCCGTCCGGCGATTCCAGCAGGTCGACGGCCACCACGCCGCCGCCCACCGCTTCCGCGGCGCGGGTGGAGAGTTCTCCCACCTCGCCCTCTACGGGACAATTGGCCGTCGTCCCGCCCAGGGCGGTGTTGGTCTTCCAGTGGTCCGAGTACCGGTAGACGGCGCAGATGGTCTCGCCGTCTACCACAAAGGACCTGATGTCCCGGCCGGGCTTTTCGACGTACTCCTGGATGTAGATCACCGAATGCTGAAAGGACCCCAGGGTCTCTTTGTGCTCCAGCACCGCTTCCGCGGCGTGGCGGTCGTTGATCCGGGCGATCAGGCGGCCCCACGAGCCGATGGGCGGCTTGAGCACGACCGGATAGCCCATGGATTCCATCTCCTCGAGGGCCGCTTCCGCTGTAAAGGCCACACGGGCCTTCGGCGTAGGCACCTCGTGGTCCACCAGCGCCATGGTCGTCAGGAACTTGTTCCCGCACACGCGAGCCACCTCGTAGGTGTTGACGGTTTTGATGCCGCTGGCGTTGAGCATCTTCAGCGAGTTGAGGGCCCTGGAATGGTTGATGCACCGCTCGAGGATGACGTCGTGGTCGTACCGGTGGTTATCCAGGTCGAAGACGATGCGCCGGTCGTCCATCCGGTCGAAGACGATGCGCCGTTTCGCGGCGGCCTCGAAGAGCATCTTCTGTTCTGTGGAGACGATGGATAGCAGCATGCCGATCTTCACGAGTTTCGCCCTCCCCGCTCCACCGCGTCCAGCACGTAATCCATGATCTTGCCCGGAATGTTGACCCCCGTGGCGTCCGATGCGTCGGAAAGGCCGGTCGGCCGCCCCATCTCCTGCACGAACCAGGCGTCCCTGGTGCGGACCAAGTCCACCACCGCGATTCCTCCCCCGATGGACCGGACCGCGGATACCGCCAGGGCGTTCAATTCCTCCGTGACGGGCTCCTGCTTCATCAGGCCGCCGGCGGCGATGGTCCCGATCCAGTGGTGGGTCAGCACCGATACGGCGGCGACCGTCTCGTCGCCGACCACGTACGCCCTTATATCGTGTCCGGGCGCATCGATGTGTTTCTGCATGAAGAAAATGGAATGGTGATAGGCGCCGAGTATGCGTTTGTGCTCCAGGACCGTGGCCGCCGTGTACTTGTCCCCAATGCGGGAAACCAGTTGATCCTCGGGACCTTCCACGGGTCTCAGAACCACGGGGTAGCCCAGATCCTCCATGGCTTCGAGGGCCGATTCAGGCGTATAGGCCACGCGCATGTCCGGCGTCGGCACCCCATTCTCCCGCAGGGCCAGGGTCGTCAGCAACCGGTTCCCGTAGGTCTCCACCACGGACTGCCGGTTCACCGTGGGAATGCCCCAGTAGTCGAACACGGTCAGCGCGTACACGGCCCGGTGGTGATCCACGCATCGTTCCAGGACCACGTCGAGATCCATATGCCGGCGGTCCAGTTCGAAAACCTGCCGGGTGTTGTCGATCGTCGTCACGTCGATCCCGCGGCGGCCCGCCTCGGCGATCAGCCGCTTTTCGTCCTTGCGGACGCGCGACAGCACGATGCCCATTTCCATAGATCCTGCACCTTCTTTCCGGTTATGCCATAAAAAAAGGAGCCGGCCTCTTCGCCCTATCGGAAGAGGAACATGGCTCCTGTCAGTTCCCTTGGCCCGGATATGCCCTGTGGCAGTCTAATGCGGGCCGCGATGAGCGAACGAACGCAAATCACAATCATGATATCCATGTTTATGTTTTATTCGTTTGCTCATCGTAGTTTCCTGTACGTTAGCGAAACCGCCGCGCGGCAGCGGACTCACTCTCCCCAGTCTTCTTCTTCTTCCGGCGCCAGCTCCAGCTCCAGCGGATTGACGCTGATCACCTCGAGCTCCGCGCCGCACTCTTCACACGCTATGATTTCGCCTTCCACGACATCATAATCCAAGTCGACCGAGGCGCCACATTCAGGGCAGGCTCCCATGATACCCCCGTTTACGTCAATGCAGCCTTGGAACGAATCGCTTTCGAAGGTCCTTTCACCCTTCCGGGAAGGTCTTTCTTCCTGTCAGAACGGTCGAAATATAGGATACGCATCAACCGTGTCAAGCGGTTTTTTACGCCTCATCCGCGTCGGGTGCATCACCGGATTCATCGGATTCGGAAGAAGCCGAATCATCCGTTTCATCGCCGGGCGTGATCCTGGACACGTCGATCACCCGGTCTCCCTCGCCCAGGTTGATGAGGCGTACGCCCTGGGTGTTCCGGCCGATGGGACGCAGGTCGCGGACCGGCAAACGAATGACGAGACCGTTCACGGTGATAATCATCAGTTCGTCTTCGTCGGACACGGCGTGTATCGAGACCACGGAGCCGTTCCGCTCGCTCGTCCGGATGTTGGTTACGCCCTTGCTGGCCCGGCGGGTCAGGCGATAGTTCTCTATGCCCGTCCGCTTGCCGTACCCGTTTTCGGTAACGGAAAGCAGCGTGCTGTCCCGCCCCGACGCCAGCATGCCCACGACGCGGTCTTCGTCCCCGAGCCGGATGCCCCGCACGCCCTGCGCGCCGCGGCCCATGGTGCGGACGTCGCTCTCGTGGAAGCGGACGGCCTGGCCGTTCCGGCTGGCGATGACGATGTCGTTGTCGCCGTCGGTCAGCAGGGCCTCGATGAGGGCGTCGCCCTCCAGGATGTTCAGCGCCACGATGCCGTTCCTCCGGGGATTGCCGTAAGCCGAGAGGACCGTCTTCTTCACGAGGCCGTTCCGCGTCACCATCAGGATGTAGTGCTCGTCGTCGAAGGCCCTGATCGGCAGGAATGCCGCGACGCTTTCCCCCTGACCGAGCTGCAGCAGGTTGACGATGGCCTTGCCGCGGGCCGTGCGGCCAGCCTCCGGGATCTCCCACACCTTGAGCCAGTAGCATTTGCCGCGGTTCGTGAAGAAAAGGATGTAGGAGTGGGTCGAAGCGGAAAAGAGGTGTTCCACGAAATCCTCTTCCCGGGTCTTCATGCCGGTGATGCCCTTGCCGCCGCGGTTCTGGCTCCGGTAGGTATCCATGGGCAGGCGCTTTATGTACCCGGCGTGCGAGATGGTGATCACCATCTCCTCGGCGGCGATCAGGTCCTCGATGCTGAGATCGCCCTCGATGTCGATCAACTCGGTCCGCCGCTCGTCGCCGAAGCGTTCCTTCAGGTCGATCATCTCTTCCTTGATGATCAGCATCCGCCGTTCCAGCCGCGAGAGTATGTCCCGGAAGTCGGTGATCCGGGCAACGAGCTCGTTGTACTCTTCCTCGAGCTTGTCCCGCTCCAATCCGGTCAGGCGCTGCAGGCGCATGTCCAGGATCGCCTCGACCTGGGCCTGCGACAGCCCGAATTCGTCCACCAGGACTTCCATGGCCTCCTCGCCGGTACGCGACCCCCGGATGATTTCGATCACGCGGTCCACGTTGTCGAGCGCCACGCGCAGGCCCTCGACGATGTGGGCCCGCTGTTCCGCCTTCTCGAGGTCGAAGGCCGTCCGGCGCACAAGCACCTCGTGGCGGTGGTCGATGAAGTGCTGAATGCATTCCTTGATGTTCAGCACCCGGGGCCGGCCGTCCACGAGTGCCAGCATGGTGACGCCGATGGTGGTCTCGAGGGGCGTCATCTTGAAGAGACGGTTGAGTACGATGTTGCCGGGGATGTCCCGCCGCACGTCGATGGCGATGCGCATGCCCGACCGGTCGGACTCGTCCCTTATGTCGGTAATGCCCAGCACCTGCTTTTCGCGAACGAGGTCGGCGATCTTCTCGATCAGGCTGGACTTGTTGACCTTGTAGGGGATCTCCGTGACGACGATGGTTTCCTTCTCGCTCTGTTCATGGACCTCGATCGTCGTGCGGGCGCGCACCTTGATCTTCCCGCGCCCGGTGTGGAAATACTCGTTTATCGCGTTGCGGCCGTATATGATCGCGCCGGTGGCGAAATCCGGACCCTGGATGTGTCCGGTAAGCTCCCCGATCGTGATCTCCGGGTTGTCGATCACCGCCACGATCCCGTCCACCACTTCGCCGAGGTTGTGGGAAGGCAGGTTGGAGGCCATGCCCACGCCGATGCCGAGGGATCCGTTGCAGAGCAGGTTGGGGAACTTCCCGGGCAGCACCGTCGGCTCGTCTTTCGACTCGTCGTAGTTCGGCATGAAGTCGACGGTGTTCTTGTCGATATCCTCCATCATCTCGATGGCCAGGCGGGACATTCTGGATTCAGTGTACCGCATGGCGCCCGGCGGATCGCCGTCGATGGAGCCGAAATTCCCCTGGCCGAATACCATGGGGTAGCGCATGCTGAAAGGCTGGGCCATCCGCGCGAGGGTATCGTACACGGCGAGGTCGCCGTGGGGATGGTAATCGCCTATGGTCTGGCCGACGATCTTGGCGCATTTCCGCGTGGGACGGCCCGGCGTGAGGTTCAAATCGCGCATGGCCACGAGAATGCGTCGCTGGGACGGCTTGAAACCATCCCGGACGTCCGGAATCGCCCGCGACAGGTTCACGCTCATGGAGAAGTCGAGATAGGAGCTCTTCATCTCGTCTTCGATGAAGATCGGCTGGATGTTGTCGTGTTGTTCTACCGCCATGCTTTCCCCTTGAACGTGTTATCCCGTTTGCGGTTGATGGTTATTCGCGGTATCCGGCGGTCCGCTTGGCCCGCCCATGTGCGACAGGGGCCGCGGGTCAGTGCAGGTCCAGGTTGTTCACCAGGAGGGCGTTTCGCTGGATGAATTCGTTTCGGGCGGCCACGTTGTCGCCCATGAGGATCGTGAATATACGGTCCGCCTCCACCGCGTCGTCGAGGGTTACCCGAAGCAGCGTGCGGGTCTCGGGGTTCATCGTCGTCTGCCACAGTTCTTCGGCGTCCATTTCGGCCAGGCCCTTGTACCGGGAGATGGTGGCGCCTTCCCGCCCCACGTCAAGGACGGCGTCGATCAGCTTGCCGCCCCCCCTGACCCGCTTCTCGGTCTTGTCCGTGCTGACGACCATTTCGTTGTCCAGGACGTCCTCCAGACGGCGGCAGAGCTGTCGAAGCCTCCGGTACAGGGAGGGGTCCAGGGCCTCTTCGACGGGATCCACGGGCACCGGAACCTCGCCCGCTTCTTCCTGCTCCTTTCGGGCTGCCGCCCGATCACGCAGATCTCTCCGGTATGCGTCGTACTGGTCCCGGTCCCTGAGCATATCCAGGATATGGTCGCGCTTCATGCCCGTCTTGACCAATCGGCCGATCTGCTCTTCGAAGTCCATCATCTCGCGGAGATGGGCCAGCAGCTTGTCTTCGGTCAGGGCGTGCCCGTTGCCGTTCGCGTCCGCCCGCTGCACCCTGGTGCGGTCCACGCTCTGGTTGAGCAGGTATTCCCAGAGTTCCCGGTCGTTCTTGAGATAGTCCTCCCGGCGTCCCTTGCGCACGCGGTACAGCGGCGGCTGCGCGATCAGGACGTGGCCGTGTTCCACCAGCGGACGCATGTACCGGAACAGGAAAGTCAGCAGCAGCGTGCGGATATGCAGTCCGTCGTGGTCGGCGTCCGCCATGATGATGACGCGGCCGTAGCGGAGCCTGGACAGGTCGAAATCGTCGTCTATGCCCACCCCGAGCGCGGTGATGATGGGCTGCAGCTTGTCGTTGCTCAGCACCGTGTCGATGCGGGCTTTCTCCACGTTGAGCGGCTTGCCCCAGAGAGGTAGTATGGCCTGGAAGGTCTTGTCGCGGCCCGACTTGGCCGTGCCGCCGGCCGAATCGCCCTCGACGAGGTAGATCTCGCAGGCCATGGGGTCCTTCAGGGTGCAGTCGGCGAGCTTGCCCGGGAGGGTGGTGTTTTCCAGCGCGCTCTTCCGGCGGGTCAATTCCCTCGCCTTGCGCGCGGCATCCCGGGAAATGGCCGCCTGGATGCACTTTTCGACGATTTTCTTGGCCGTGGCCGGGTTCTCTTCCAGGTACACGGAGAGCCCCTCTCCGACCACGGACTCCACGACACCGCGAATATCGCTGTTGCCGAGCTTCTCCTTGGTCTGGCCCTCGAACTGGGGATCGGGTATGATCACGCTCACGATGGCCGTAATGCCTTCCCGCGTGTCTTCGCCGGTTATGGGCACCTTGAGGTTCTTCAGCAGGTTGTTCCGCTGGGCATAGTTGTTGATGGACCGCGTGAAGGCCGTCTTGAATCCCACGAGGTGGAATCCGCCCTCCGTTGTCCGCACGGTGTTGGCGTACGTGAAGATGTTCTCCTGGTAGCCGTCGTTGTATTGAAAGGCGACGTCGATCTGGTTGCCGTCCCTTTCCTGGCGGATGCCGATGGTGTCATGGATGGGCGTCTTGTTCTCGTTCAGGTACTCGACGAACTCGACGATGCCCCCCCGGTACTCGAAAATGCTGGACTTGCCCCTCGCCTCTTCGTGCAGTTCAATGCGCATGTGGCGGTTCAGGAAGGCCAGTTCCCGGAATCGGTGGGCGATGTGGTCGAAATTGAACTCCGTCGTGTCGAAGATCTCGTCGTCCGGCTTGAAGGAGACGGTCGTACCGTTCTCCTCGGTCTCGCCCCGGACTTCCAGGTCGCACACGGGTATGCCCTGCTCATAGCGCTGGTAGTAGATCTTGCCGTCGCGCCGCACTTCCACCACGAGCCATTCGGCCAGGGCGTTTACCACGGACACGCCTACGCCGTGCAGACCTCCCGATACCTTGTAGGACTTGTTGTCGAACTTCCCGCCGGCGTGGAGCATCGTCATGACGACTTCCACGGCGGGCCGGTTCTCCGTGGGGTGCGTCTCGACCGGTATGCCGCGCCCATTGTCGATCACGGAGATATGTCCTTCTTCTTCGATGTACACCTTGATCGTGTCGCCGAAACCCTGGAGATGTTCATCGATGGCGTTCTGCATCACCTCTTCCACCAGGTGATGCAGGCCGGTGGAACTGGTGCTCCCGATGTACATGGCGGGCCGCTTGCGAACCCCCTCGAGCCCCTTCAGGACCTGGATATTCTCCGCGTCGTACTGATCGGGTTCCTGGTTGCCGGACCCGGATTCCGGCGATTCCAGGCTGTCCAGGCTATCCGGGCCTTCCACGCTGTCCGAGCCGTCCAAGTTGTCCGGCGTATTTTCCCGTGTTTCTGACATCGATTTTACCTTCTGGAATTGGTGAATATGATGTCCTGGACCAGGGGCTTACCGAAAGAGTGGTCCAGTCGATTCAGAATCTCCTGCTTCATGTAGAACAATTCCTGGCGCCAAGCCGCGCTGTCCACCTCGACAACCAGCTTGCCTCCGTCAAAGAACACCGCCCGCGCGTGCTGTGCGATTTGATCGCCGACCACCTGGGCCCACCTGTCCACGGCCTGTTGCTCCTCCAGCCTGCCTTCCATGCCGAGACTACGGACCAGCTTCCCGAGGGCGTCGCCGAGGGTGGTGGTCTTGTTTTTTCGCGTCATGCCCGAACCTCAGTCCCAGGGTGTCACGGCGCCGTCGTGGACGCGGAACCGGGTGATCCCCTGCCGGTAGTCCCCGATATCGCTCTCCTTGGCCGTCGTAATAAAGGTCTGGCCGTAGGTGGGGACCATTTCCATCAGGCGCCCCGTCCTGGCGGCGTCGATCTCCGCGAATATGTCGTCCAACAACAGCAGCGGCGGCACCTGCAACTGGTGCCAGAGAAAACGGGCTTCCGCCAGCTTCAGGGCCGTCGCCGCCGTCTTGTGCTGCCCCTGCGATCCATAGGCCTGCAACGAGACCCCGTTCATGCGGATGGCCAGGTCGTCCCGGTGCGGCCCCACTTCCGTCACGCCCCGCGCCCTTTCCCGGGGCCCGCTCCGGTCCAGCGCCTCCTGGAAGGACTCTTCGATGTCGCCGGGGTCCTCGCATTCGAAAGACGGCGCATAGTCCAGTTCGAGCACCTCGTCGTCGCCGCTGATCTCGGCGTGAACCCGCCGTGCTTCTTCCTTCAGGGCCGCGACGACATCGGCCCGCTTTCTCATGATGCGACTGCCCAGGGCGACCAGCGGCGCGTTCCAGACCTCCAGGTCCGGCGCCATTTCCGGGCTCTCCCGGTGCTGATGCGCGCGCAGCGCCTCGTTGCGCTGCCGGACCACCCGCCTGTAGTCCTGCAACGTGGCGAGATACGCCGCGTTGGACTGCGAGATGGCGATGTCGAGAAAACGGCGGCGCGAGTTCGGCGAACCCTGGACCAGCCTCCGGTCGTCCGGCGAAATCACCACCGCGGCCATGATGCCGTACAGGTCCGACAGGTTCCGCTGGGGCGACTCGTTTACGAATACCTTCTTGCCCGTGTGACGGCCGTATCTGATCTGTACCTCGACCTCCCTGCCTTCCGCGGACTGCCCCTGCCCCTGTATCAGGAAGTGGTCCGCGCCCATTCGGACGAGCTCCCTGTCCTGCGCCTCGCGGCAGGACCGGGCCACGCATAGGTAATAGACCGCCTCCAGGAGGTTGGTTTTGCCTTGTCCGTTCGTCCCGATAAAAACGTTCGTTTGATGATCACAGGTCAGCGCCAGGGAGGTGTAATTCCTGTAATGACTAAGGGACAGCCGCTTTAGATGCACCTTGTCAGCTTTCCACGTCGGTAAGTCTCAAGGCCATGATCAGGCACTGGTAGTCCTCGCCTTCCGACTCTTCCTCGGAAGGGGTGATGATCCCGGCACTGACGGGTGAATCGAGTTTGAAGACCACGTCTTCGCTTTCTATCCGCTCCACGACGTCGAGCAGGTAGCGGAAATCGTAGGCCGTATCCATGGCGTCGCCTTCGTATTCGGCCGGCACTTCCTCGCGGGCCTCGCCGCCGATATCGTGGCTGGACGAACTGAGTTCGATGAATCCCGGCCGGGCCGAATACCTGATCTGCCGTGTGGTTGCGTTGGACAGGACGGACACGCGGCGCACGGCGCTTTCCAGGACCTCGCGGTTCACCTTGACGATCTTGTCGTTTCCGCTCGGGATGACCCGCTCGTAGTCGGGATAGGTCGCTTCGATCAGCCTTGCGTACAACTGGGCGTTCTCCAGGTCGAACACGACGTGATTTTCCCCGATCGTTATGCGGGAAGGCGCGTCCGATTCCCCGATGAGCCTCGAAAGGTTGTTCAGGGCCTTCGGGGGCACGATGATTCCTTCGGTGACCGTATCGTCGACTTCGCAGGGGAGGGTCGTCTTGGCCAGCCGGTGGGCGTCCGTGGCGACCATCCGCACGGATCCGCCGCCTATGCGCAGGAAGGCGCCCCACAGGCTGGGGTGCGTCTCGTCCTTCGATACCGCGTACACCGTCTTTCGGATCAGGCGCTGCAGGGATGACGCCGGAATCGTTGTCGTCTGATCAGAAGATACATCCGGAAGGGCCGGATACTCCTCCTTGTCAATGCCTACCAGGCGAAATACCCCCCGGTCGCACCGGACGACCACCTTGACGCCGTCCACCTCGATTTCCACGGGCGCATCGGGCAGCTCGCGCACCATCTCCGCGAATTTCCTGCCCAGCACCGTAATCGATCCCCCTTCCGTGATCTGGGCGGGAATCCTGGTCACGATGGATATATCCAGATCGGTGGCCCCGATGGTCACGTGACCGTCTTCCGTCTCCAGCAGCATGTTGGACAGGATGGGCAGGGTAGTCTTGGGTGGTACGACATTCAGGACAGTCTGTATACCGCTCATCAGCGTGGAACTGGCCGGTATGGTAATCTTCACGGAGTACTCCTTTGGGCAATCGGCACCGGTTGCCTTGCCCGGTCCGGAGCGCAAGGAACGCTGCGGGGGTGGGTTGATGTACAGTAACCCGTTACAACTATTGAATATAATAAAGAAAGGGGGGCGGGTCGCGCAAGGGATTTGTGAGGTAAAAACTACTTCATATTGTAGAAAGAGGCAAGGGCACGCCGCAAACGTACTATATATAGTGTATTTTAGATAGAATATATAAAACTAATAATACTAATATACTATGTGGATATGTTGATATCGGACGGTTTTTCTATTTAAACACATATATAATAACAACTTACACCGAAATCGCGATGTGGAAAAAGAAGGGCCTAAACAGATGTTTATCCACAATTATCCACATACTAGAACCCGGACAGTCCAAAACGCGTGATTATACACATAACATCGACACCTTTTAAGCCTGTTTCCCCCGGGCTATCCACATTATAACCACACCCGGATGTACACGTTCGGGGAGTGAATGGACGCGACGCCGGATCGAGGTCGTTTCGTGCCCTATTGGGGCTCATTTTCCACATCGATGTCTGATAACGAAGGTGGACAGGTGTGGATACATTGGATATACAGTACGCAACATATTGCCACAAAGGAGGTTACATAAACCGAATCTTGTTAACAAAATGTGGATAACATTGGTGTTATCCACAACGTGGCGTCTCCGTTACGGCGGGGAAGGCGTAACCGAACAGCTGGCGGGCTTACAGCAGCGAATTCCTGATTTTATCGAGGTCGTCCTGCAGGTGCTCGTCGTTCAGCAGCAGTTTCTTGATCGTCTGGCAGGCGTGTATAACGGTCGTATGGTCTCTCTTGCCGAAAATCGCCCCTATGTCCTTGAGGGACGAGCGGGTCATGTCCCGGCAAAGGAACATGGCGATCTGGCGGGCCGTCACCACGTGCTTTTTCCGGGTCTTCGCGGCGAGATCCTCGACGGACACGTCGTAGTGCCGGGCTACCGCCTTCTGTATATCCTCAATACCCGCGGCCCGCTGTTTTCTGCGGATCTTGTTGCTCAGCACCCGTTTCGCCACTTCGATGGTGATGTCGCAATGGCTCAGCGACGCATAGGCCAGCAGGCTGAGCACGGCGCCTTCCAGTTCCCGTATGTTCGAAGCGACCCGGTCGGCGATATAGGCGATGACGTCCGGGCTCAGCGAAAGGCCGTCCTTGTCCGCCTTCTTATGCAGAATGGCTTCCCTTGTTTCGTAGTCGGGCGGCTTCATGTCTGCGAGCAGCCCCCACTCGAACCGGGAAACCAGGCGTTCCTCCAGGCCTGAAAGCTCCTTCGGGATCCGGTCGCTGGTGAGGACGATCTGCTTGCCCTTCTGCCGCAGCACGTCGAAGGTGTGGAAGAACTCCTCCTGGGTGCGGTCCTTGTGCCCCTTGCAGAAGAACTGGATGTCGTCCACGATGAGCAGGTCGACGTTTCGGTAGGTCTGCGCGAACTCCTTCGTCTTTTTTTCCTGTATGGACTCGATGAATTCGCTGTAGAAGATTTCCGACGTGACGTACCGTACGCGGTCGACGGTCCCGAGCTGCTTAGACTCATGGGCGATCGCCTGTGCCAGATGGGTCTTGCCCAGGCCGACGCCGCCGTAGATCACCAGGGGATTGAAGGTCTGCTGGCCCGGGGATTTTACCACGGCCAGGGAGGCCGCGTGGGCGAAGTCGTTGCACTCCCCCACGACGAAGTTCTCGAAGGTATAGTTGTCGTAGAGGATATCGGTTTCCTCTACGTCCCCTGCCTGCTGTTCCTGGCCGGCCTGGGCCGCCTGGCCTTCCCGGTCCGGACCAGGTGGACCGTAGGAGGGCAGATCGGTAAGCACAGGGACGATCTGTGAATTCCCTTCGAAAATATGGTAGTCTATGGAGACCTGGCGGCCGAGATGGGTCGTCACGACCTGGCTGATCTTGTCGTGAAACCGCTTCAGCATCCGCTCGCCGGAGAACGGGTTCGGCACCTCGATGGTGAATTTATCCGGGGTTACGTCATGGCCCTTGGTCCGTTCGAACCAGGTCGCGAACGTCTGCGCGGGCATCATGCCCCTCAGTTCCGACAGACACACCGACCAGAGCTGTGCAGGATCTTCCTGCTTCATTGGGTATTACCTTGTCTGCCCAGGGGGCCGAAACATCGGGGGGCGGACCGGGAAATCCCGGGCCGAAAACATGCGCGTACACTCGCATGCAACATGCTAAATAATTGTAATTACTACATTTAAGAGGTAATTAGGTACGACAACAAATCCACGGAAGGCGGAAACGTTGCGGGTAGTATCTTCATCTTAGTATGTATGGTGAGCGGGGTGCTGTCAAGAGAATATCTCGAAAAGATTTGCACCGCTGGAATGAACTAAAACCACTTGACAAAATCGGGCTCTCAAAGTAATATAGAGGGCTGTTTTTTACATGAAAAGCTTGATAATCCGGAGAGTGACAGATGAAGCGGACCTTTCAGCCGAGCAACCTGAAGCGGCACCGCAGGCACGGATTTCGTCGAAGGATGAGCACCAAGGCGGGGCGTCTGATCCTGAACCGCCGCCGCGCCAAGGGAAGGACCCGCGTTGCCGTTTAGGCCGCGCCGGATCGCCGCAGGACCGATGCACCATGGCCGCCGGTTCCCGACGTTTTCCTCACGACGAACGCATGCGACACCGGTGGGAGTTCGAGCGGGTGAGGAAAAGCGGATTGACCGTCAGGGGACGCTCGATGATCCTTTCCCTGGCTTCCTCACCGGACCGGCTCGGGCGCCGGGTCGGCTTCATCGTGACCAGGCGCTACGGTGGCGCCGTCGAGCGCAACCTGGTTCGCCGGAGAATGCGGGAGATCTACCGGCTTAACAGGGACCGCCTGAAGCGCGGGGTGCACCTGGTGCTCATCGCCCGCACTCCCAGGCAGGAAGCTACGTACCGCCAGATGAATGAAGAGTTTCTTTCCCTCTACCATACCGCGGTGACACGTTTATGTGGAAAAGGCTGACCGCGGCGATCGCAACCACGCTCGCATGGGTCGTCCGCGGATATCAACTGGCAGTATCCCCGTTCCTTCCGCCAAGCTGCAGGTTTACCCCCACCTGTTCCAATTACACCATCGAAGCGCTGGAACGGCGAGGCCCGTTCGCTGGATCCTACCTGGCCGTTCGGCGGCTGTTGCGCTGTCATCCCTTTCACCCTGGCGGATACGATCCGGTAGAGCGACCGGCCAGCCAGCCCGGCCCGGTTGGTCCGGGCGGATCAGGCGGCCCGGGCGGCCCAGGCGGCTCACACGAATAGCCGCATCCCACGGCTTACAACCCTGGAATCTCATCAACAATGGAAAAACGGGTACTCGGCGCCTTCGGCCTCATCATCCTGACCTGGATCGGATATTACTACATTATATACCCCATGTACGCGCCTCCGCGTCCGCCCCCCGTCGACCGGACGTTTACGCCGGAACAGGAGAGAGACTTCCCGCAGGTAGATGATCCCGCGGGGACCTACTCGACAGGCGAGGCCGCCGAGCCCACCTACGATACCTCGGCGGACGCGTTCGAGCCCGCGCCGGCACGGACCCCGGCAGCCCGAACCGAGAGCAGCACCCGAAGGGACTTGACCGCGGACAGTTGGGACCGCTCCGAACGCGTATTGTTCCTCCCCCCAGTCGAAGGCGCCCCTGAACCGCGCGAAATCGTCGTTGAAAACCAGAACTTCCGTGGCGTGATCAGCACGCTGGGCGGAGTCATAACCAGTTGGAAAATAAAAGGTTATCGGGGTATCGGCGGGGAAGACGTGGAACTCATTCCTCCCGACCGCGAAACGGGTCCCGACATCATTCTCACGACGGAGCGGGGACCGCGCAGCACCCGGGCCCTGCGGTTTGCGGCGGACCGCGACGCGGTCGTGCTCGGTCCCGGACAGATCACGGGATCGGTGACGCTCACGGCCGATACGCCCGGGGGACTGACCATTACCAAGGTATTCGCAATCAACCGGGACGACTACGCCGTGGACCTCCAGGTGAGGATCGCCGGCGGAGAGAACCTTGCCCTGGGCAGCAAGTATTACCTCCGGTGGGGCGGCGGGATCAACGTGACGGAGAAGGACTGGGACCAGGACCTGTACGCTTTCCGGGGGTTCGCCTCGCTCAACGACACCGTGATCGATGAAGACCTCGGGACCGAGTTCGAAGATCCGCGGCCCGAGACAACGGGAGAAACCCACTGGGTCGGGGTCCGCAGCAAGTATTTCTTCACCGCCATAGTACCCGTGGACCGGAAGGCCAGGGGCTACCGGCTGAACGGCCGGCCTGTGCAGCGCGCGCAATACGACGACCGGCAGATCGCCGCGGAACTGTCCATGGGACTCGCCTCCCCGCTCACGGACAACTTCCTCCTCTACCTGGGACCGGTCCACTACGACACGCTGGAGCAATACGGATACGGCCTCGAGGGCGCCGTCGATCTCGGGTGGACGATCATTCAGCCCATCAGCAGGATCACGCTCATTTCGCTGGTCTGGCTGCATCAGTTCATTTCCAATTACGGCATCGTGATCATCGTGCTGTCCATCATCGTGAAAATTCTGCTCTTTCCCCTGACCCACAAGAGCATGAAGGCCACGCAGGGCATGGCCGCGCTCCAGCCGAAGATGGAATCGCTCAAGGAAAAGTTCAAAAACGATTCGACCAAACTGAACCAGGAGATGATGAAGCTGTACCGGGAAGCGGGGGTAAATCCCCTGGGCGGATGCCTGCCCCTGCTGCTGCAGATGCCGATCCTCATCGCGCTCTATACCATCTTCAGCAGCACGATAGAACTGCGGGACGCGCCCTTCGTCGGATGGATCCAGGACCTGTCCCTCAGGGATCCGTACTACGTGCTGCCTGTCCTCATGGCGGCCACGATGCTGATCCAGTCCAAGATGACGATGAAGGACCCCCGGCAGGCCATGTTCGTCTACATCATGCCCGCCGTGCTGTTCTTCATCATGATGAACCTGCCTTCCGGCCTGATCCTGTACTGGACCATGATCAACGTGCTGACCATCGTGCAGCAGGCGATACAGAACCGTTTTTTCCCGGTTCAGCCCGCAAAGTGACGCAGTCCCTGTCGCAGGGACCGCACGCCTCGATAATCCCATGACCTCGCAGGCCCTGAACGATACCATTGCCGCGATCGGCACGCCGCCCGGCGAGGGCGGCCTGTGCGTGGTGCGCATGAGCGGCCCCGAGTCGTTCGCCATCGCCGACCGGGTTTTCAGCGGCGCCGATCGGCCATCCGCGTGCCGGACGCATACCATACATCACGGCCACGTCGTCGATCCTCGAAGCAGCGAACGGGTCGATGAAGTGCTTCTGTCGCTCTTCAAGGCTCCGCGCACCTACACCCGGGAGGACCTGATCGAATTCAGCGGCCATGGGGGCATGGTGCCAGGCGCCATGATCCTGGATGTGCTGATCCGTTCAGGGGCAAGGCTGGCGGAACCCGGCGAGTTCACGAAACGTGCTTTTCTGAACGGCAGGATCGACCTCTTGCAGGCCGAGGCGGTGGGAGAATTGATCAGGGCGCGGACCGACGCCTGCGCGCGGGCGGCGCTCAGGCAGTTGAACGGAACCTGTTCGCAACAGATAGACGAATCCAGGGTAAAGATTATTCAAGTTATTGCATATATTGAAGTTACATTGGATTTTACCGAAGAGGGCATCCCGGATATGGAGTCCCGGGCCTTCCTGGATCAACTGCGCCCCGTCCAGGAAGCGCTGGACCAGCTCATCAAGTCTTCGCACGAAACGCGCGTACTGAGAGACGGCGTCCGAATCGCGTTGCTCGGAAAGCCCAACGTGGGGAAATCCAGTCTGCTCAACATGCTGACGTCTAGGGACCGGGCCATTGTACATCCGGAGTCGGGTACGACACGGGATACTATCGAGGAGAGCGTCGATATCCAGGGCGTGCCCGTCACCTTCGTGGATACGGCGGGGATCCGGATGACGTCGGATTGGGTTGAACGGCAGGGCGTTGCGCGGTCGCGGAAGGAACTGGACCAGGCGGACATCCCGCTGGTGGTTTTCGACGCCTCCCGCCCGCCGGATGACGATGACCGGAGCCTGGCGGGCCAGTTGTCCGAGCGGGACTGCGTGTATATATTGAATAAAAGTGACCTGGATACGTACGATCCGGATTCCTACGCCGAATTGACGGCGGGAGGCCGGTGCGTCAGAACATCGGCGAAAGAAGGTACCGGCCTGGACGACCTGGTGGAATCGATGCTTGAAATCGTGCAATACGATCCCGCCGGATTCGAGTCGGGCCTCGTGGTGAATGCCCGCCAGGGGGATCTTCTGAACAAGGCCAAAGCGAGCTTGGATCGAGGTGTCGGGGTTTTGGAAGAAGGGCTCGGCGCCGAGATGGCGGCCATCGATCTACGGGAATGTGTCCGTCACCTCGGCGTCCTCGTGGGAAAAGAAATCGGTGACGCGGTACTGGATCATGTCTTCTCCAGGTTCTGTATAGGCAAATGATGTTCCACGTGAAACAAGGACCATGCGGTGACCGGAACTGATCTGACGAAACCGGTGGAAGTCCTCGTGATCGGCGGGGGCCACGCGGGATGCGAGGCCGCCCTGGCATCGGCGAGAATGGGCGTCGCAACGGCGCTTGTCACCCTGGATGCATCGAAAATCGGGCAGATGTCCTGCAACCCGTCCATCGGTGGCCTGGGAAAGGGCCAGTTGGTGCGGGAGGTCGACGCGCTGGGCGGAGAGATGGGCAGGGCCGCGGATGCCACGGCCCTGCAGGTCAAGATGCTGAATACGCGCAAGGGACCGGCCGTGCAGTCCCTGAGATCCCAGAATGACCGGGTGGCCTACCGGGAGTACATGCAGCGGGCTATCGGTGAGGCTGATGACCTTTCGGTCGTGGAAGGAGAGGTGGCGCACCTGGACGTCGACGACCGTCGCGTGACCGCGGTGCGGACGAGCGACGGAAGGTCCATACCATGCCGGGCCGTGGTCGTGGCTTCCGGAACCTTTCTGAACGGCGTCATGCATCGCGGAACGAGCAACGCGCCCGGAGGACGCCTGGGCGAAAAGGCGGCAACGGAGCTGTCGGAATCCCTGCGGGCCCTCGGTTTCAATATCGGCCGGCTTAAGACCGGCACCCCGCCTCGAATAGACGGTAACTCTATAGATTACAGTGAGTTGGAGGTTATTCCCGGTGATGAGTTCCCAGAGCATTTCTCCCAGGAAAGGTTATCACCGGCCGATGAACAGCTTCCCTGCTACCTGACCTTTACGAATCCCCGGACACACGAAATCATCCGTTCCGCACTGGACCAGTCGCCCATGTACTCAGGCCGTATCACGGGCCACGGTCCCAGGTACTGCCCATCCGTAGAAGACAAGATCGTTCGATTTTCCGACAGGGACAGCCACCAGATCATCCTGGAACCCGAAGGATGGAATACCGACGAAGTCTACGTAAACGGGTTCTCGACCAGTCTGCCGGAGCCGGTGCAGGGCCGGGCGCTGCATACGATCAAAGGCCTCGAGAACGCCGACATTCTTCAATTCGGATACGCCGTGGAATACGATTTCATCCCCCCGGAAAACCTGACCCGGAGCCTTGAAACACGGCAAGTCGCCGGTCTGTTCCTCGCCGGACAGATCAACGGTACAACGGGCTATGAGGAGGCGGCTGCTCAGGGTATCCTGGCTGGTATCAATGCCGCGCTGTCGGTAAGAAGCCGGCCGGCGTTCACGCTTGACCGGGGCGAGGCCTATATCGGGGTGATGATCGACGATCTCATCACGAAGGGCGCGGACGAACCTTACCGGATGTTCACGTCACGGGCCGAATACCGGCTGCTGCTGAGGCACGATAACGCGGATATGCGCCTGTCGGACCGTGCATTCGAGATCGGCGTGATTTCCGGGGAACGACACGAAGCCACGGTCGCGAGGCGCCGTTTGGTGGAAGAAGAGACCGATCGTTTAAAGGGGGTGTACGTGGCGCCTGGCCGGGCAAATCCGCTGCTCAAAGCCAGGTCTTCCGCACCGGTTTCGGAACCTGTGTCTCTGCATAAGTTGTTGTCTCGCCCCGAGATACAGTATTCGGACCTGTACACTGTCGATCCTGATCCGATGGAACATGAACCCTCCGTCATAGGTCAGATCCAGACTGCCGTAAAGTACGCGGGATACCTTGAACGCCAGGAGAGGGAAATCGAACGTATGCGATCGTGGGAATCGCGAGTCATCCCCGCGGGCTTTGATTACACTTCAATAGCCGCGCTGTCCCACGAGGCCCGCGAGAAGCTGACCAGCATCCGGCCGGAAACCGTGGGCCAGGCCTCCCGGATCCCCGGTGTCACGCCCGCGGACCTGTCCATCCTCGTAGTGCACCTCGAACGAAGCAATGCAACTTGCCGCAGTGAAAACCAGGTGTTCCACGTGGAACATCCAGAAGTATGAAATGGATTCATTCGCGCAGTTTCTGCAAGATATCGAGAAAACCAGTCATCGGCTGGATGCCCATAAAATCGAGGCATTTGACCGATACCGGGACGAGATCCGGCGCGTAAACACGTTGCTGGGGCTCGTATCCAGAAACGACGTGGATCGCATTCCATCGCGGCATTTTCTGGATTCGCTGATGCCTGCCCTGAGCGGAGTCCTTCCCACGGGCGGAACGATTCTGGATATTGGAAGCGGGGGTGGTTTTCCCGGCATTCCGCTGGCCATATTCCTGCCCGATACAGACTTCGTGTTGGTTGAATCAAGCCGAAAGAAGTGCGCGTTCCTGCGCAAGATTCGGCGCTTACTTGTGCTGAACAATGTAACCGTGGAGCATACACGCGCCGAGTCGTTAACGGAACAGGGGAGGTTGTACGATGGCGCCGTTTCCAGGGCGGTGACATCAATCGGCCAATTGGCAACCTGGAGCGGGTGTGTTTTGAAGCCGGGCGGGAGATTGATCAGTTACAAGGGCCCGAAGCCAGAAAAAGAAACCGAGTCGGCCAGGACGGTCATTGAATCACAAGGTATGGTGTTGGAAGGTATACACCGGTACGATGAAGATGCGCCTGGCTCACCTACGCTGGTCGTTCTGAGAAAACGGTAATCATCAGGAACCCGGTACGACGAGGCACAAGGTACATGAAGAGAAACAAACAGGCGTCAAGTCCACCGGAAAAACACCGATGAATCAGCCTACCCTCTCCCTGATCGCCTCGTGTAGACACAATACGTGTTTACATAAAAAAATACGCCTTTTCGGCGCAATTTGAAAAAACGAATAACTTATTTATAGATCAGTAGTTACGACGTGAAGACAGCCCGCTGTATCCACCCAGCAGCATAACCTCGATTTCCTGACCCGCCTTCATGAATTCCTGGTCTTCATGACTGACGGCCAGGCCGTCGGCTATGGACATGGATCTCAGAATGCCGGAACCCTGCGAACCGGTACGCGAGGCGAAGAAGGTGTCGCCGCGCCGCTCAAGGGTTACGCGAATGAATTGTTTTCGTCCAATGGACTTCGTGATGTCCTCCGACAGCACCGCTTTGATCGTAGGGCGGTAGAAGTGGGAGTATCCCTGCATTTTTAGCAGGGCAGGCCGCATGAATAGTTCGAACGTCACCATGGAGGCCACCGGGTTTCCGGGCAGGCCGAATACGATGGTGTCGTCGATGGCGCCGAATGCGAGAGGCCGGCCCGGTGTCATGTTAACCTTCCAGAATGCCATGGACGTACCGACGGCCTCCAGGGCAGCCTTGACGTAGTCGTATTCTCCCACCGAAACACCGCCCGATGTGATGATCGCGTCCGCGACGAGTCCGTCACGGAGGGCCTGCTCGAGCGCTTCCTGCGTATCGGGACAGATGCCCAGCCGCAAGGGTATGCCGCCGGCATCCGCCACCAGGGCGGTAAGGGCGTATCCGTTGCTGTCCACGATCTTTCCGTCTTCGAGGGGTTCGTCCACGTCCACGATTTCATCGCCGGTGGATAGTACGGCGACCCGTGGCCGGCGGTATACGGATACGTGGGAGCGATTGGTAGAGGCCAGCAGACCGACCTCGGCCGGCCGTATCAGCATCCCGGCCGGGATAATGAGATCGCCGTCGCGGATGTCTTCTCCGGCCCTGCGGAGATCGGTTCCGGATCCCACGGGCTCCAGTATGCGAACACGGTTGTCGTCCACCCGCAGCGCGCGTTCGGCGCGGACGATGGTATCCGCGCCTTCGGGCACGGGCGCCCCGGTCATGATGTGTATGGCCTGTCCCGGGCCGACGGAACGTTTTGCCACGTAGCCGGCGGGCAGGTCTTCGACGATTTCCAGCTCCGCCGGGGTATCCGGCGACAAGGGTATCGTGTCCGCGGACCGAACCGCGTACCCGTCCATGGCCGAATTGTCCCAGGGCGGCTGGTTCCTCGTGGCGTGGACATCTTCCGCCAGCACCCGGCCCCGGGCCGACACGATATCGACTCGCTCCACACCGACCGGCCGGATCCGGTTCAGTATGGCGTCACGGGCTTCGACTACGGAGATCATGGCGGTTATCCTTACGGTGCAGCCTGGCCGACGGCGCCCATCAGCAGCACCTTAACCTCGGAACCACGGGAGACGGACGTTATCCCTGTTTCCACGATGACGAGCCCGTTCGTCCCGGTCATGGAACTGAGCATCCCCGACCCCTGGCCCGCGACGGTCGAGGCATGAAACCGGCCGCCGGTACGGGTAACCCTGGCGCGAAGATAGTGCCGCCGGTCGCCTCCGGCCGTGAGATCGTTCTCGAGTATCGCCGGAACCGCGGGCAAATGCCAGTCATGCGGACCATAGCCCATCATCTTTCGCACGGCGGGCCGTGCGAAGAGGAGAAAAGAAACCATGCATGATACGGGGTTTCCGGGCAGGCCGAAGAAGGGTTTTCCCTGCAGGAGCCCGTAGGCCAGGGGCTTGCCCGGCTTCATCTTCACCCGCCAGAACCGCATATCCGCGCCGAGGTCTTCCAGCACTTTTTTCACGTAGTCGTAGTCGCCTACGGAAACGCCCCCGGTGGAAAGGACGACATCAGCGCTCAGCGTCGATCGTATGGCCTTTGCGATCTCTGGCTCGCTGTCCCGGGCGATGCCCAGGTTGACCGGCCGGCCGTTGCATTCCCGCACGAGCGCGGCCAGCGAATAGCTGTTGCTGTTGACGATCTTTCCCGGGACGAGCTTTTCGTCGAGTTCGACCACCTCGTCGCCCGTGGAAAGGATAGCCACGGCGGGGCGACGACGGACCGCGACCTGGGATCTTTGAAAGGCCGCCAGGAGACCGATCTCGCCGGGACCGATTACCGCGCCGCCGAAAAGGACCCGCTGGCCCTGTTTTACGTCTTCACCCCGGTAGCGTACGTTCTGGCCCTGCTCGACCGCCTTGAGGATCTCTACCCCGTCGTCCCGCTGCTTGGTGTTCTCCACCATGACGACGGCATCCGCGCCTTCGGGGAGGAAGGCGCCGGTCATGATGCGCGAAGCGTTGCCGGTCCCCACCTTCCTGGAAGGGACGGTCCCCGCCGGGATGTCTTCGAGGACCCCGAGGCGGCAGGGGGCGTCACCGGAGGCGCCAGCCGTGTCCGCGGCCCTCACGGCATAGCCGTCGACGGATGAATTGTCATGGGGCGGCACGTCGAACCTCGGTGCTACGTCTTCGGCGAGCACACGCCCCAGGCTTTCGGCCAGCGGTACCCGTTCGATCCCCGAAACGGAGACCGAATCCAGCACGATCTCCTGGGCCTCCTCCACGGTGAGCATTCGGTCCGCTGTCATGAATTCATCCCGGAAGGCCGTAGTTCGGTTTACCTGCCGGCGGCTTTCGCCATGAACGCCTCAATGGCTTCGATTGACTTGGGCGTGGCTTCCGACAGCACCCGGTGTCCGTCTTCGGTCACCAGCACGTCGTCTTCGATGCGCACCCCGATGTTCCTGTATCGCTCGAAGGCGGGCCGTACCGCCTCGATCAGCGCCCGGTTCCGCTGCGTGTCATCCAGGTTGTCCAGCGCGTCGTCCCGGACGTAGATGCCCGGTTCCACCGTGATCACCATGCCCGGCCTGAAGGGCATGTCCCTTCCACCCACGTCATGGACGTCCAGTCCGAGCCAGTGGCTCGTGCCATGCAAGTACCACATGCGGTACTGGTCGCCCGAGGTACTCGTAATCAGCCCCAGCTTTAAAAGGCCATTCGCCAGCGACTTCCGCGCCACGTCATGGACCCGGCGTATGGTCATGCCGGGTCGGACGGTGGCGATGGCCTGTGCCTGGGCATCGAGGACGATCTCGTACACTTCTCGCTGCGTTTCCGTGAAGACCCCGCCGGCCGGAAACGTCCGGGTGACATCGGCCGTGTAGTTTCCCACGGCTGCGCCGATATCGGCCAGGACGAGCTCGCCGCGTGCGATCTCCCGGCTTTTTTCCTCGTAGTGCAGCGTCGTGGCGTTGGGACCCGAGGCCACGATGGATGGGAATCCCCAGTGCGCGCCGTGACCGCGATAGGTGGAGAGAATGATGCCGTCTAGTACGGATTCGCTGAGCGGCTCCGAAGTGTCGGCTGCCCTGCTCATGATGGCGCGCTGCGCCAGGCCGGTAATGTCGACGGCGCGCTGCAGCCGCCTCAGTTCCCAGGACGATTTGACGACGCGCAGGTCCCGGAAGAGGTTGGACGCCAGCCGCACCTGTACGGCGGGGAACCGGGCAGCCTCCGAGGCGAAACGGAGGGCCTGGGGATACCGGGCTCCGAACCTGGACGCGGTGTCGGCCAGGAGCCAGACCGGCACGGGTGTTCCGTTCCTGATGGATTCGCTGATGGCCCGGTAGTCCCCTTCGTCTTCGGATGGACGTTTTCGATAGGCGGATCCGCCGAGGACGGCTTCCACGAACGCGTCGAATTCATCATTCGGCCACACATGCTCGATCCCGGTCATCTTCCGGGCTTCTTCCACGCCGATCATGTGGCCGGTCCAGATCTCGCGCGCCGGGTCGCGTCTTGGGAGAAAGAGGATCTCCTTCTGGTTTCGATTGCCGGGCAGCAGCACGAGTGTGGCACCGGGCTGGCTGATGCCGGTCAGGTAGAAGAGGTTGCTTTCCTGCCTGTAGGGATAGTTGACGTCGTTGCTGAATACCTTGGGTTCGGCCCCGAACAGGATCATGACCCCGCCGCCCATGCCTTCGCGGATCCGGGACCGCCTGTCCGACAGTTCCTCCGCCGGCGCCGGACCGGCGTCCACCGTGATCGCGGCGCCGTCCGGTTGGGCGGCGGCCGGGAAAGCCGACGTTACGCCATAAAGGGCCGCTCCCCAGAGCGCGGCGGTAAAGACCGTGCACAGTGCCGCGGAAAAGACTGTCCAAAGCGCGTTACCGGGCGGAAAAGAAACAGGTGTGCTTCGTGGCTTCATAAGTCGTCGTCCTCGTCGTCCGTGGAATCGTACGTGTCTCAGGTAGTGTATTCCGCGTTCACCGTCACATATTCGTGGGACATGTCGCAGGTCCATACCGTCGCCGCTCCGTCTCCCAGCCCGAGGTCGATTTCGACGGGGATTTCACTGGCGGAAAGGGCTTCCCGCATGGCCGGTTCGTCGAGGGGAAGCCCGCGCCCGTCCCGGGTCAGCTGGTGGCCGCACAGGAACAGATCGATGGCGTCCGGATCCGATTCGGCGTCCGCGTACCCGACGGCGCAGAGGATCCGGCCCCAGTTGGGGTCGTGGCCGTAGATGGCCGTCTTCACGAGGGCGGAATTCGCCACGCTCATGCCGATCGTCCGGGCGTCCCTGTCCGACCGGGCGCCCCGCACGCGGATCTCCACGAGTTTCGTCGCGCCTTCGCCGTCCCGGGCGATCTTCTTCGCCAGGTCGGTGCAGATGTGCTCCAGCGCCTCGGCAAACCGCTCGAAGGCCTCCCCGGCGGGCTGCGTAATCTCCGGGTTTTTCGCGGCGCCGTTGGCCAGGATGAACACGGTGTCGTTCGTGCTCATGTCGCCGTCGACGGTGATGCAGTTGAAGGACTTGCCGACGGCCCGGCGCAGGGCCGCCTGCAGGGCTCCTGGCGCGATGGCGGCGTCCGTCGTGACCACCCCGATCATCGTGGCCATGTCCGGGCAGATCATGCCCGCGCCCTTGGCGATCCCGCCGACTGTCGCGGACGAACCGTCTAGATCGCACCGCACCGCGCAGGTCTTGGGCACCGTGTCGGTCGTCATGATCGATTCGGCGGCGTCCGGGTCGGATCCCAGCGGCTGGCGGTCCAGCGCTTCCCGGATGCCGTCGCGGATCATATCCATGGGCAGGGGACGGCCGATGACTCCGGTCGATGCGACGAGGATCTCGCTCGCGGGCACGTTAAGCCCCCCGGCGACCAGGGCGGCCATCTCCCGGGCGTCCTCCATGCCGGCTTCCCCGTTACACGCGTTGGCGTTGCCGCTGTTGACCACGACGGCCCGCGCCATGCCGGTCTGCAGATGGTCTTCGGAAAGGACCACCGGAGCGGCCCGCACCCGGTTCGTGGTGAACACCCCCGCCGCGGAGGCGGTCCCGCCCGCGTCGATCACCACCAGGTCCTTGCGGCTGCCCTTCGCACTGTTGATGCCGCAGCTCGCCGTGTTGGCCAGGAACCCCTTCGGGGCCAGTACGCCGCCGTCTACCGTCTGCATGGTCAAACCCTCGCTTCTTTAAGCGTCTCGTGCCATTCCTGCAGGCTCTTCACCGAGATCTCGCGTCCCTCGTTCTTGAGCGCATGGATGGCCTTGACCGCGGACCAGGCCGCCGAGAGCGTGGTGATGCACGGGATGTTCTGCTCGATGGCGGCGCGGCGGATCATGTAGTCGTCGTCCCGCGCGCTCTTGCCCAGGGGTGTATTGATAATGAGCTGGATATCGTTCCGGCGGATGTGGTCCACGATATGCGGTTCGCCCTCCCAGACCTTGTTGACCCGGATGACCTCCAGGCCGGCGTCTTCCAGCGTCTGCCCGGTACCGCTCGTCGCCATGATCTTGAAATCATGCGTGGCGAGTTCGCGGGCGATATCGATGACGTTTTCGTGGTCGAAGGCGTTAACGCTGATCAGGACAGTGCCGGACAGGGGCAGGGAGCCGCCCGCCGCGCTCTGCCCCTTGGCGAAGGCGATGCCCGGTTCCTCGTAGATGCCCATGACCTCGCCCGTGGACTTCATTTCGGGCCCGAGCAGGCTGTCCGACCCCGCGAATTTGACGAAGGGCAGCACGACCTCCTTCACCGAGGCGTAGGGCGGGATGATCTCTTCGGTGAACCCGAGTTCACGCAGCGTCTTCCCCACCATGACCCGCGCCGCGAGCTGGGCCAGCGGAACGCCGATGGCCTTGGAGACGAAGGGAATCGTCCGCGAGGCGCGCGGATTGACTTCCAGCACGTAGACGACGTCGTTCTTGATGGCGAACTGCGCGTTGATCAGGCCGACGACGTTGAGGCTCCGGGCCATCGCGTGGATGTAGTTCCTCATGGTGTCGATATGCATCGGCTTGACCATGTAGGGCGGCAGCACGCAGGCGCTGTCCCCTGAATGTATGCCCGCCTCCTCGATGTGTTCCATGATCCCGCCCACGACGACGTCCGTCCCGTCGGAGATGGCGTCCACGTCGTACTCGAAGGCGTCCTCGAGGAACTTGTCGATGAGGATGGGATGCTCGGGTGACACGTGGACGGCGGTACGCATATAGGTTTGCAGGGAATCGTCGTCGTAGACCAGGGCCATGTTGCGGCCGCCGAGGACGTAGGAAGGCCGGACCAGGACGGGGTATCCGATCTCGTCCGCCACCGCCCGGGCTTCTTCGAAGGAGAAAACCGTCCCGTGGGGCGGATGGGGGATGCCCAGCGCCTTCGTCAGGGCTCCGAACCGCTTGCGGTCCTCGGCCAGGTCGATGCTGTCGGGCGAGGTGCCAATGATGGGGACGCCCGCGCGTTCGAGCGGCAGGGCCAGCTTGAGGGGCGTCTGTCCGCCGAACTGGACGATCACGCCGTCCGGCTTTTCCGTCTCGACGACGTTCATCACGTCTTCGAAGGTGAGAGGTTCGAAGAACAGCCGGTCCGAAATGTCGTAATCCGTGCTCACGGTCTCCGGGTTGCTGTTGACCATGATGGTCTCGTACCCGTCGTCCTTCAGCGCCATGACCGCCTGGACGCAGCAGTAGTCGAATTCGATCCCCTGGCCGATGCGGTTCGGACCGCCGCCCAGGATCATGATGGTCTCACGCGTCTTGGGCCGCGTCTCGTTTTCGGTCTCGTAGGTCGAATAGTAGTAGGGCGTCATGGCCTCAAACTCGGCCGCGCAGGTGTCCACCGTCTTGAACACCGCGTCCACGCGCGCCTCCAGGCGCCGGTCCCTGACGGACCGCTCGTCGCTGCCGGTCAGGTGGGCGATCTGCACGTCGGAAAAACCGGCCTGCTTGGCCTTGTGCAGCAGGTGCCGGGGCATGGATCCGTTCCGGTGGGCGCCGATTTCGCTCTCGAGTTCGACGATGTCCCGCAGGTTGTGGAGAAACCAGGGATCGACGCCGGTCAGCTCGTAGATCTCTTCGATGGGCATGCCGAGCTCGAGAGCGGTCTTGATCTGGAAGATGCGCTCCGCCGTGGGCCGGGCCATCTGTTGCCTGAGATCGTTCAGCGCACTGTCCAGCTGCTCCGGGGTCAGCGACGCGGCGTTGACCGCCTCCTTGCCGTCGCCGCCGAGGCCGTGGCGGTCGATTTCCAGGCCCCGCAACCCTTTCTGGACTGCTTCCTTGAACGTCCTGCCGATGGCCATGGTCTCGCCCACGGACTTCATCTGGGTACCGAGCTGCGTATCGGCGTTGGGGAATTTCTCGAAGGCCCACCGCGGGATCTTCACCACCACGTAGTCGATGGTGGGCTCGAAGGAAGCAGGTGTCTCCCGGGTAATGTCGTTGGGTATTTCGTCCAGCGTGTATCCGACGGCCAGTTTCGCGGCGATCTTGGCGATGGGGAAGCCCGTGGCCTTGGATGCCAGGGCGGAACTGCGCGACACCCGGGGATTCATCTCGATGGCCAGGATGCGGCCGTTTTCCGGGCTGACGGCGAACTGGATGTTCGATCCGCCCGTCTCCACGCCGATTTCCCGGATCACCTTGATCGAGGCGTCCCGGAGCGCCTGGTATTCTTTGTCCGTGAGGGTCTGCGCCGGCGCGACCGTGATGCTGTCGCCGGTGTGCACGCCCATGGGGTCGAAGTTTTCTATGGAGCAGATGATCACGACATTGTCGGCTAGGTCCCGCATGACCTCGAGTTCGTATTCCTTCCAGCCGATGACCGATTCCTCGATCAGCACCTCGGTGATGGGACTGGTGGAAAGGCCCCATTCGACGGCTTCCGCGTACTCCGATTCGCTGCGGGCAATGCTTCCGCCGGCGCCGCCCAGGGTGAAGGCCGGGCGGATGATGGCCGGGAACCCCGTATCCCTTACCAGTTCCCAAGCCTCTTCGACGGTACGCGCGAAGCCGCCCCGGGGAACTTCCAGGCCGATGCGTTCCATGGCTTTCTGAAACAGCTCCCGGTCCTCCGCCATCTTGATGGCCTCGAGCTTGGCGCCGATGAGTTCGACCCCGTAGCGGTCCAGCGTGCCCGACTCCGCGAGTTCGACGGCGACGTTCAGAGCGGTCTGCCCACCGAGCGTGGGCAGCAGCACGTCGGGGCTTTCGCGCCGGATGATCTTCTCTACGTATTCCGCGGTAATGGGCTCGACATAGGTCCGGTCCGCCATGTCCGGGTCCGTCATGATCGTGGCCGGATTGCTGTTGATCAGCACGACCCGGTAACCCTCTTCCCGGAGCGCCCTGCAGGCCTGGGTGCCGGAATAGTCGAATTCGCAGGCCTGTCCGATTACGATCGGTCCGGACCCGATGATCAATATGGATTCAATGTCGGTGCGTTTGGGCAAGATCGTCCTCGCGGGGGGACCGCGTTGAGCCCCGTGTATGCCATCCCGGGCATTCCATGTTGAAGCAGTTAAAGCAAATCGTTTGAATATATACGAGGGGAGCCCGACCTGCAACGTTAAAACCGGGCCTTAAGCGTGCGCGGCGGGAGCCGGAGGGGTATCTCATTCCAGCGACTGGAGCAGCACTTCCTGGGCGGCTTCGAAGCCGGGCGCGATTTCCAGGGCCTTGAGCGCGGCCTTTCGGGCATCAGCCTTCCGTCCCGCCGCCAGGTACGCGCGGGCCAGGTCGTACTGCGCCTGGACCCGGTCGGTGGTTTCCACCGCCAGCGCGGCCTCGTACTCGGGCACGGCGAGGTCCGCCCTTCCATCCCGTTCGTACGCGCCGCCGCGCATCTTTCGGACCTCTCCGTCGAAGGGATCGATCATGACGGCGCGGCCCAGAATACGGAGCGCGTCCCCGCGCCGGCCTTCCCGGGCATAGAGCCCCGCCAGCGTCTTGCAGGACGCGATGTCGTCCTCGTCGACGGCGGTGAGCGCTTCGAGGGCCTCCATCGCCGCTTCCGTGTTTTCCTGCGCGAGGTAAATGTCCGCCAGCAATTCGTGGGGATTGCCGGGATGGGTGTAATGCGCGTAGAGGGACCTGGCGCGTTCAAGGGGCGCGATGGCTTCTTCGTATCGATTCTGCGCGTGCAACGCCTGGCCCAGCATCAGGTGGGCGTAGAAACTCTCCGGGTGGCCGGCGGCCATCGCCTCCAGTTCAGCCACGGTCATCTTTTCGTCCCGCGGCGGCTTGAATCGCAGGACGCGCCGGAGCCCGGCACTCCGTTCTTCGGCGTACTCCGCGAAAGCCCGGTCGAAGTCGCCCATAGACAGGCCCAGTGCCTCGCGGACGACTTCAGGAGTGGTTCGATTCCCGTTGTACAGATCCAGCATGCGCCGGACCGCCTCGAATCCGTGGGCGTCCACGATGTATTCGACGACGATGGAGGCCTGGTAGTAGGATAGGACGACCTGGCCCGGCGATTTCGGCCGGGTGAAGCCGCGGTTCAGTTCGCTCACGGCCAGCAGTTCGCCCTGTGCCACCGCGTCCGCGAATTCCGCCTTCAGATCCATGTCCCATTCCGGTCGGGCCAGGCGCGTCTCGTAGACGGCGATGCCTTCCGCCAGCCAGCGGGGGATGCGGTTCCGCGTCTGCTGGAGGTGGCTGACGTGTACGTATTCGTGCCAGAGCGTCTGCCCCCAGTTGAACGTCCCCTTCGGCCGGGCCCGGGGCGAATTCGCCACCACCACTTCTCCAAAACAGACCCCGAGGAGGCCGCCGGTTCCCGGCACGCCGGCGATACGCACCATGAAGTCGTCATTATCGGGAAGGATCTCGACGAGCACCGGCTCATCCGGCACGAAACCGTATCGCGGCGCGATCGTCCGGTGGGCCTCTTCCAGCAAATCCAGGGCCAGTTGCCCGTAAACGGCGTCCTCGTCCCGGTGCAGCTTCAGCGTGAACCGGTCGCTCGCCCGGGTCTCGAAATCTTCAAACGAATCGAGTAGTTCCAGCGTATTGTAGGTCCGGGTGTTGAAGGGGTCTTTGTCGAAGGCCCGTTCCAGCATCCGCCGGCCCTCCTCCACCTCGCCGACGCGGGTCAGATTGATCCCCAGTCCGGCATAGGCCGACCAGAGGGCGGGGTCGGTTTCGATCGCCCGCCGGCCCATATCCACGGACTCCCGGAATCGGTAGCGCCGCGCGAGCAGGTCGGCGATGACCTCGTAGAGCCGGCCGTAGGTAGGATTGATGTCGAGGACGCGCTTCCGGGCCGCTTCGTACTCGTCATGGCGGCCCTGGGCATGATAGGCGGCGGCCAGGAGGGCGTGGGTTCCGGGCGATTCCGGGTTGATCTCGAGGGCCCCGGACAACTCGTCGATCGCATCATCATAGGCTTCGTCGGTCAGGTGGAGACCCGCCAGGAAATGGCGTCCCGCCGTCAATCCGGGGTTGATTGCGAGCGCCTTCCGCACGACGGCCTCCGCCTGCCCCGGTTGCTTGTCCGCCACGGCTTCCGCCAGGCCGATCAACGCCGGCGGATAGTCGGGGTCGATTTTCAGCGCGTCTTCGAAGACGGCGACCGCCTCCGCGCGGTTGTGCTTTTCGAGGAAGAGGCGCCCCCACGCCACGTAGGCATCAATGTAATCGGGGTCGACCCGGGTCGCCGCGGCAAGAAAAGTGTTGGCCTCGTGAAACAACTCCAGGTATTTCGTGGCAAGTCCCGCGGCCATCAGGTCCGGCGCGTTCGGAGGCCCATCCGCTCCACTTTCCGCCAGGACTCCGCGGCACAGTTCGAGGCCCTCCGCGGTCCTGCCCGTCGTGAAATACACTTCCGCGAGCCGAACGGTAGCCACGGGCGGCCTGCCCTGCCGAAACCGGGCGGCGTCCAGCACAATCTCCGCCTCCCCGTATCGTCCCTGGATGAGGTACAGCCTGGCCAGTAGCTCCCGTGCCGCTTCGAGGCCGTTCGTAGATACCGCATCCCACGCCGAGTCACGCAATAACTCGACGGCTTCGTCATACTGGCCGACCACGGCATGGAGCCTTCCCAGCGCCAGGATCCGATCTATTTCGAGCGTCTCCGCTTCGTTCCCGGCCGGGGCCCGGAACGGACGGGTTCTCTGCCCGGAAACGGCCGTCCGGAGATCGTCGATCCGGTCCAGGTAGCGCTGGCGCGCCGCGCGTCCTTCTTCCCAGGCTTTTTCAAATGCGTCGTCATCCTGGGCTCGCGCATCGGGGCGGATTTCCGCTGCGGCGAGCAGGGATACGACGACGAGTAAACGGGCGGCTCGAATCATGACATACCGGGCAGGAATTCGTGGATAAACTTATTATTGATAATGACTTATGGCGTACCGCCGGAATATAGACCACCGGGGATTACCTGTCAAGGGAAACCCTTCCAGTACCTGTCCGGGTGTAGGGCCGAGAGGCGCAGGCGGCGCGAAGGACTCTATCTCCCAGGACCGTCCGTCGCTACGGACGATGACGGCGCCGCCCCGGTCCGTTCGATACACTTCCGCTCCCCGCCGCCGGTATCGCTCCATGATCTCGGGCGAGGGGTGGCCGAAGGCGTTGTACGTGCCGGCGGAAACGGCCACCGCCTCCGGGTCGACCGCGTTCAGGAAGGCGATCCCGCTCGACGTGATGCTGCCGTGATGGGGCGATTTGAGTACCGTGCTTCTCAGTGAGACCGGCGCGCCTGGCATGTGGGCCATGCGGGCCACCGCGTACTCCGCCTTCTCCTCGATATCACCGGTCAGCAGCATGCTGAATTCGCCGTAGGACAGGCGCAGCACCACGGATACGTCGTTGGCGTGCGCCTTCGACGCGCCGGATACGAAGAGCGGATCGGGATGGAGGAAAACGCCGCGAACGCCGCCCAGCGCCGCCAGGGTATCGCCCCTCACGACCGTCCGGTAAGGGACGCCGTGTCGCTCGACGGTCTCGCGCCAGGCGCGGTAAGACCCGGACGCCGACGTCACGCCGCTCGAAAGGACCTCGCCTACTTCCGCGGATTCCACCACGGTCCGTAGTCCGCCGTAGTGGTCCAGGTGGGGATGGGTTACGATGATCGTGTCCACGTGGCGATAGCCCTTCGCGCGCATGAAGGGCACGATGACGCGGGAGCCGGCGTCGTAGGCGGGCGAGCGGGCACCGCCGTCGACCAGAAGGGTCCGCCCGTTGGGACAGGCGATGAAGATGGCATCGCCCTGCCCCACGTCGAGGACGGTGATCTCAAGGGCACGCCCGGGCAGGAGACTGTAGCAGAAGACCAGGACGGAAAGGGCGATCAGCCCCAGCCGCGTACGTCGCCACCCGCAGCCGTCCGGGTTCCACAGCAGAAGCAGGCCCGCGGCATAGAAAGACGCGAAGAAAAGGGGTGAAGGCGCCGGGACCTCCACCAGCGCGGAGGGCACGCTGGAAAAGGTCTTCGAGAGGTGGATCATGCCATACAGAACCAGCGCGTTTACGGCGCTGAACAGACGGGCGATTTCGATGGCTACGGGACCTGTCAGGACCGTGAGGACGCCGAAGGTCGTATTCAGAAAGACGAGCGGTCCGATGAAGAGATTGGCGACGGCCGACATCCAGGAAACCTGGTAGAACGTACCCGCGACCACGGGCAGCGTGCCCAGTTGCGCCGTAGCCGAAACCAGCAGCCCGTCCCGGAGCCAGCGCGCCCACCACTGCTCCGACCGCGAGAACCGTTCCGGCAGCAGTTCCTTCAGTCTGGGATAACCCGTGATGATGGCATAGGTCGCAAGGAAGGAGAGTTGGAAGCTCAGGTCGAAGAGCGCCGAGGGCCAGATCAGGAGTATGACGATGGCCGCCACGGCCAGGATGTTGACGGTGTCCGTCTGCCGGTCCAACTGACGGCCCACCAGGAACAGTCCCGCCATGATCGTGGCCCGGATGACCGACGGCGTGAGGTTCGTGATGAAGGCGTAGAGGACCAGGACGCCCAGCGTGCCAGCGACGACGAGATGCTTCGGCAGCCTCAGGACGAACAGCAACGTATAGATCACCAGAGTGATCAGGCCGACGTGCAATCCTGATACGGCCAGGATATGGGCCAGGCCGATCGTCCTGAAGGTGTCGATCAGCTCCTCAGGCAGCTGCCGTCGCTCGCCCAGGAGGATGCCCTTCAGCAGGGCGGCGGAATCGCCCCGCATGGTCCGGTCGATAGACTGATCGATACTGTGACGCAGCGGATCGATGACCGCGGTCTGCCAGGAGAGCGACCGGTTGCGCAGCGTCACGCGATAGCCCGCCGCATCGCGTACGCTCATCAATGCATAGACCCCCCTGCTCGTGTAGTAGGTCCGCGCATCGAACCCGCCCGGGTTGCGTGCGGGCTGCGGACTGCGCAGGCGGCCCGTCACAAGGACCCGGTCGCCGTATCCGCCGGCTTCGATGCCGCTGTTCAGGCGTATCTGCAGGCGGCCCGTAACAGGCGCCATCCGCCCGGCGGCAGGCGTTCTGCTACTCGAATCCCCAAGCGAGATGGAATCCGCGTCGACGGTGACCAGGGTGAAACGCTCTCTCGCCTCGGGCGAGCGGACGATCGTCCCGGTCAGCGTGTGCCGTTGCCGCTGGTCGCAGAATCGCCGGATGTCGTTTGACGGCACGACCCGCATCTGCACGGCGTACCAGAAGGCGCCCGCGAATACGAGGCACAGGGCCATGCAGATACGCAGGGGAAAAGCGTCGCTCCCGCGGATTCGGTAGAGCGCGTAACCCGAAGCGATCATCGCCATTGCACCCAGCGCAAAAAGGACGGGTGATACGTCGACGCGGTGTCCAAGCAGAATCCCGATTACGTAGCACAGGGCGATGAACAGGGCCGGACGTTGCATGAGAAGTGGTTATTTCTCGTGTTCGAGCAAAATGCGCTCGATCCGGTCGAATCGGGCATCCACTTTTCCGGCATCTTCCCGGATATGATCTACTAAACGATCAAACTTCGCGTCTACCTTACCAAACCGTTCCCATATGTTGTCCTCGAAACGGTCGAACCTCGCGTCGATCTTATTCAGTTCTTCCCCGATGTCCACTTTCAGTTCACGCCTGCTCCCTTTCGCCTCGCGCCAGAAGAAGATGAATGCGGTCAGCAGAATCAGGGGCTGAGCCCAGAGATATGCGTTTTCCATGATGCTCCTTTCGTGGTTTCAAGGTTTGATCGTGGATATCGTTTAAGAACTGGTATGCGTCTCCTCCAATCAGGTCTTCTTTTCCGATTCAAAAGGGTTGCTTATGCGGGCGAAGGCCCCGAGCAGGCCTTCTATCCGGGATACGCGCTCGCCCAGTTGCGCAATCCGTTCTTCGATCTGCGAGACCCGCTCGGAGAGTTGAGATATCCGCATGTCGAGGCTGCGCCAGACAAAGAGCAAGATCCCAATTACAACCACATTGCTTATGACGTTGGTAGCGTCCATGTTCATCTCCTTATAAAATGATTAGGAACTTCCGGTGTCTGTATTCTACGGTCCCCGCCTTCGATCCTTGTGAATCTGCTTGTCGCGCAGTCGAACAATCCGTTTCGATCTTCCCGTCACGCGATCGAACGATCCGCCTCGATCACCCCGTCTCGCAGGTGGATGATCCGCTTGCAATGCATGGCGACGTGCTCCTCGTGGGTCACCAGCACGATGGTATGGCCGTCTCCGTTCAGGCGATCTAATATCGCCATGATCTCTTCCCCGGTCCCGCTGTCCAGGTTCCCGGTCGGCTCGTCCGCCAGTATGATGGATGGTTCGTTGACCAGCGCCCGGGCGATGGCGACGCGCTGGCGCTGCCCGCCCGACATCTCGTTGGGCCTGTGGCGGGCCCGGTCGCCAACGCCCACCGCCTCCAAGGCTTCCATCGAGCGCCTCCGCCGATCCTTGCCGTCCGTTCCGCGGTAGAGAAGAGGCAATTCCACGTTGTGCAGCGCGTCCATTCGAGGGAGCAGGTTGAAGGCCTGGAAAACGAACCCGATCATCCGATTTCGGATGAAGGCCTGTTCGTCATCGGAGAGTGCACCGACCGGCCTACCGTCGAGCGCGTAGGTGCCCGCCGTCGGCACGTCCAGGCAGCCCAGAATGTTCATAAGGGTGGATTTGCCCGAACCCGACCGGCCCGTAACGGCGACATATTCGCCCCGGTTTATGGTGGCGGATACGCCCCGGAGCGCGGGAATGCGGTCGTCTCCCATGGGGAAGGATCTGTGCAGATCCTCAATGTAGATTAAAGGGGGATGGTTGTTTGTTATGCGCACGACCAAGCCTCCGAATAGGTGGGCAATTCGGTTCTATATAGGCTTAGTCGTGGTTTGGGCGGGAAATCTCGTGCGAGGCTGTTGAATTTACAGGAAGTGCTCAACACTTCGAGTAAGTGACGATTTTTAAGGAACCAGTTGAGTTGACGGGACGTTTGCCACGCTATACTATTGCAACTGACCCTAGATTATCAACCCTCCCCAACAATGGAACAAACGACATGACCACCACTGCCTCACACATAAACGCTCGGCAATACCTTTACGTCGCCGTCGCGGCTTTCGTCGCATTGAGCGCCGTCCTCCTATGGTACAATGACCAACAGAAACAGGACCTTCAAAACCTGGAGCATAGGCTATACAACGCCCAGGTGGAAATCCGCGTGCTGCAGGCGGAAAAGATATTCGGCACGCCTTTTATTGCTCCCTTCAGTGCGCTCGACCAGCACGGCCAACCTGCAACCTTGCCCGATCTCGGCAAGGAGCACACGCTCTTTCTGTTTTTTGCTTCGAGGCATCATCCACTAAGCCTTGACCTGATGTCTTCATTTGGATCGGTGATCGGAGACAATGTCCCGGTTATCGGTATTGTCCAGGCAGGATCGTTCGAGGAGATAACACCGATCGTGGAGAAATTCAGGTTCCGCTTCCCGGTGTACCTGGCCGTCGATTCTCCCTTTGATCTGCCAAATTCCCCCCACAGCGTGTTAGTAGATGGGGTCGGCAACGTGTTGCACCTGTCACCCATCGAGGGGTTTGATACCCAAACGGTAGAGGGACAAATATCGGAACTTACACAGATAGTACGCCGACTGGAATCAGCAGTCCAACCGGACCTGACAGTCCGATGGGATCCGACCGTCCAACCAGATCAGAAGGCCGACCAGTTGGCAGATGAAAAATCTGGTGTATATCGGCCCCATACGGTGGACACGAAAGCCGAGATAATCTACCACCCCCCAATTCCCGACGGCGTAGTCGATCTGAATTTCAACGGCGACGTAGTGATACAACTCGTGGTAGGCACCAATGGCAACGTGGACACGACTTTTGTCGCAATAGCTTCCGGTCGCGCTGATGTGGACACTCTGATGATGGAAGTGGCTCGAAAAGTGGTCTATACGCCGGCAGTACATGACGGTGAACGTGTAATGACGCGCGAGTTGATTCCGTTTATGTTCAGGACAAGAGGCCCAACTCCTGACGAGGAGACCGTTACGGAGGAATGACGCGCAACGCAAGACGCCCTGAGATGACCGTCACTGGATCGTGAACGCCGTCGGCGTGTCGAGGCAGCCAGGGATGTACATCAAGGTTAGTCTTCCAGCACTTCGATTTCGGCACGACCGCTTTCTGTCAGAACGGCAAAGTCGGCGTCTGCGTAACTCTTACCCATAGAGGATAACGTCAGCCAGTGTCCGACGCTCTGGGTCCTATACAACGACATGATGTCTCTTGCGTTTCCATATTTGAAGCTACCGCAAAGCGAATGCATGACCAGGCTCGTCTTTTCGGCAACAGACTTGCTCAGGGAAAGCCGTATGTTCCCTGATACTGTTCTCAGGTCGCACCTTGCATCAGATTCGCGAGTTGACTGCTGAAGTCGTGTCGTGCCGTACCGATTGTAAATGGACACCTTTCCCTTCAAGTCCCTTGCATTCAACTCGTAACGTCCGACGTCTATTTCTACGTCCCCGTTGACGGACTCAATCTTCCCTTCCCAGAAATCACAGTTTTCCATCACATCCTCATGGAATATTCCACCTCCATAGCTGTATAGACGTTGTTGAAACAACCCACCGATCTCCCGTATTTCAGAAAACGCACTGTTGAACAAAAACACGTCGCGCCCGATATCCGACAGCCTGCTCACATTGGGACTGGAGTAAATTATCAGCGAAGCGTTAACGTTTTCAGCTGTAACACTGTTGGGGCGGAACACGGAGACGTTCTTGCCTTCAGGGACCGATATCGAAAGGTGACAATACGCAGAAGGACCGAAGACACTCGAGTTATCCCACTGCATTGCCTTAAACAACCCCTCAATCTCTTCCGACATGGCCGATCTCTTCATGTCCATAGGCCTCACTTCGCTGGTATGGACTGTTACCCGTATCGCTCTGCCTAAACTACTCCTGACGAGGTTCGGCAGTGGAGGAGCGATATCGATATCTTCTTTCAGTTGAGGGAAAAGATCGATCAATCGGATCCCGTCACTAACCTCATAAAGCACCCAGCTGTTTATAAGGTCCCGCTTCCAATGTTCACTGATACGCCTAGTTTTTGCCCATCTGCGACCCTTGTCTGATTCAACACCCAAAAACAGTTCTCCTTCGTGAGGACCGTGTTTATAGTAGTCATCGGTCCTGTCACTGGAGACAGTAAAACCCGCCAACTCCCCTTGCGCGTCCTCATCTGAGAAACCAAGTCCGATCTTGGAGCCTGATATCTGAAGCTGATCGCCCTTTGCCTGTTGAATTTCCACCTCCGTATTCACACCACAATACAGGACAATGTTTTCCATGTCTCCCATGTCGATCGTTTCTTCAAAGTCCTCCTTGGCGATCCGGCAGACAACATCCTGGACTTCTTCGGTTACATCGATCTGGCTCATGGCAATGGTCTCCTTTTCCTGGGGCGACAACGCGTCTCTCAGCCGGATTCGAGACTGATAGAGTCGCCCCCTCGCTGTGGATTCCGGAATGTCCAGAAAGGCGGCGGTTTCCTTTAGTGTAAAACCGGTGTAGTAGTACAACATGACGACTTGGCGGTAATGTTCCGGGAGTTGTTCGACTTCGTCCCATAGCTCAAAGCTTTCGATGTACTTTCGATGGATACGATCCGACTTGGCGAATTCATCGCGTAATCCACCGGAATCCGTATCGACACGGACTTGACGACCGATTCTGCTTCGGCGGACCCACTCCTTGCAACGATTGACAACGATTCGGTGCAACCAACTGCCGAAAACGGCCGGATCTTTAAGTTGCGATAATTTACAGAAGGCCGAGATAAATGCATCCTGCACCACATCCTCAGCATCTGCCCGGTCCCGGAGGTAACCCAAAGCCACGGCGAAAGCAGCATTCTGATATCGCCGGACTAACGGCTCGAAGGCGTTAGCGTTTCCGTTCAGGCAGAGCAGGACATTATAGGAGTCGTTGTCTGTTTGTGTCGTCATGTGCTTCCCAATCAACTTGGACACGATTTAGATAAGTATTCGATACAGTGATCTATCCCCTGAGCACTTCAACCGGGTTTGTCCTTGCCGCTCTCACGGTCTGGTAGCCCACAGTAAACCAGGTTATCAGCGTAACAGCAACAACGGTGAAGATGAAAGTCCACACGTTCGGTTCGATGCGGTAGGCGAAGTCGCGTAGCCACAAATCCGCCATGTAGTAGGCCAACGGAATGCCGACTACGCACGCGATGAGGACGTACAAGGTAAACTCCCGGTACAGGAGGACAACGACCTGGCCGATCGTCGCCCCCAGGACCTTTCGAACACCTACTTCCTTGATACGACTCTGGACCATGAAAGCGGACAGACCCAGGAGTCCCAGGCATGCGATCAGGATGGATACCAGGGTACCGGCAGTGAAGATCGTCCCAAGCAACCGGTCTCCCCTGTATTGATCTTCCACCAGATCACCCAGGAACAGGTGTTCCATCTCGGGTTGATCGGGGTAGATCTCCCGCCACTGATCCTTGAGATCGCGAAGGGCGCCAGCCACATTTTGAACCTGGAGTTTCATGACAATATGCGCGGCTTGCCCGCGCTGGTCAGGCGGACCGATCCAAATGGGCTCTGTCGCGTAATGAAACGATCGTGTGTGGAAATCCCTTATGACTCCGATCACCGTCAGTTCCTGTGAATATGGACTGATGAGCGGTTTATCTATCGGATCGTCCCATCCGAGGGCACGAACCGCAGTCTCATTGATCACGCAAGCGTAGGCGTCGGTTGACCTGTCCCGGGAGAAATACCGGCCTCTAACCACTTCAAAGCCCATTGCCTTATGGAGATCGTAACCGCCATGGATCATCTGGAACTGTATCATCTGGTCTCTTGGCACGTCCGGCGGCCTTACTCCTCCGGTCGGGAGCGATTCCGGCAGATGCGCGAATTGGCTCACCGCCAGAATGTCAGGATACCTCATTGCATTTGCTTTGAAAACGTCGTACTTCTGCATGGCGCCTTCTCCTCGAGGCAGCGCAACGACGATGACGCCTTCCGCATCGAATCCCGGGTCTTTCTTCAGCATGAAGTCGATCTGATCGGAGATCACGCCGATGCCGGAAATCATGATTATCGCGATAAAGAATTGAAATATCACGAGTGCTCTGCGTGAGATCATCCTGGCAGTCCCAGTCCCAGTCTTCATCGGTCCCCGCAGCAAGTCCGTCGGACGAAAGGACGAAAGGACGAACGCGGGATAGACCCCTGCCAGCATCCCAGTGAGCAAGATCAGCCCCGTCAGCATCAGGGCCAGATCCAACGATAAATCCATGGTGATTCCCGAACCGAACAGTTCATTGAAAGGGGGTACAAACACGTGGAGCAGCACGACGGCCAGCGCCAGGGCGAACAAAGTCAACAATACGGTTTCTCCGATGAATTGAAGCACGACATGCATGCGGCTACCGCCGAGGATTTTGCGCATGCTCACTTCCCGTGCGCGGCGAGCCGCCCTTGCCGTGGTCAGGTTGATAAAGTTTATGCAGGCGATGACCAGGATGAATGCCGCCACCGAGACCGCGATATAGATGAATCGTATGTCCCCGCCTTCGGACTTTACCAGCCCCGAACTCCACTGAACATCGCGGCAGTAGAGATGGATATCTTCGATTGGCCGCAAAACCGGATTTACTTTGATTCCAGATGTACGCAGCCGGTCTCCAAGGTGTTTTTCTATGAATAGCGGCATTTGTGCTTCCAGGTCCCGGACGGGATAACCCTTTCTTAAAAGGAGGAACGTCCGGACTTCGCTGTTAAGGCCCTTTCTCTGGTAGGTCTCCGGTCCGCCCCACCCTAACGAAGTCCACGTGGCGTATGAGGTCAGATAGTCGAATCGCACATGCGAATTCTACGGAACGTCGCTCATGACACCCGTTACCGTCACGGAGTAAAAACCGGATATGTTCATCGAAAGGCCAATCGGGTCTGTCTCTCCGAAATGTGCCCTGGCAAAGGACTCCGACACGACCGCGGTGAAAGGGGCCGCCAAAGCCGTGCGGGGATTTCCCCTGACCAGCGGGAAAGTGAAGATATCGAACAGGGCAGAATCGGCGTAGACTATCGCTTCCCCATAAAAAGCCTTATCGCCGTACTGTATGGTATGGCTGCCCATCGCCAGTTTCAGTCTGGCCATGGACTCTATGCCCGGATAATCGTTGAGCAGGGCAGGACCCCATGGTGCGGGGCTGATGGCTACTTTCCGTGCGATGCCCGACATTTCGGAATGATTCTCCAACCGGTAGATGCGATCCTTCTTTTCATGGAATCCGTCGTAGCTGAACTCGTATTGGACGTACAGAAGCATGAGAACACAACCCGCCAGTCCGATAGCGAGACCGATCACATTGATTACGGAATACCCTTTGTACTTTAGGAGATTCCGTACCGCTGCTGTTATATAACTGCGAATCATTTCGTGTATTTACCGTATGCAGGTATTATAGGTTTGAACAAACAACATAAACGGAAATGTCCCGACTCGTCGACGCTGATGATATTGCTCCAAACTCCAGGAGACTAGGTCTATAGTGTATGACGAGGTAGAAACCTGTAAGATCAAAACAAACAACATAATCGACTGATGGCGATGAGATTGACGGTGGGCAAGACCCGCCGTCGCGGGTCGTCCACAGGCGTCTGTCCCACCCACCGAATCATTGACACCGCCCCCCATATCCCTTATATTCCTTGTTAGAAGTATTACATATATAATGGAAGCACGGTTTGAACTTGGCGTCATTCAATTTTCAACCTGTACGGGAGTAATTCATGGCGTTTCTGGAAGCCGGGGTCGCGGCCCCGGAGGTGACACTGGAAGACGCGGACGGCAAGACGCTGTCGCTGGCCGACCAGGCGAACGGTGGCTGGTTGCTGGCGGTCTTCTACAAGGTAGGCTGCGGGACCTGCAAGTTCAGCGCCCCCTATTTCGAGAAGATCCACCAGGCCTACGGCGGCAATGGTGGATTCCGGGTGCTCGGTGTCTCGCAGGACACGCCGGAAGACACGCAGGCGTTCATGGACGAGCATGGCGCGTCCTTTCCGAACGTGTACGACACGACCCACTGGGCATCGGCGGACTTCGGCCTGACGAACGTGCCGACGTGGTTTCTCATGGACGAAGGCGGCGGGATACTCGACAGCAACACGGGCTTCTGCCGGACCGACCTGAACGAGCTGTCGGAGACCATCGCGGGACATCTCGGCGAAGAGGCCGTGGTCATTTCGCCTGGGGACGACGGCGCGCCAGAGTTGAAACCTGGATGAGGCTCGAAACAACCGGTCGGGCCTCGACCGTAATCCGGATAACAAAGAGCAAGTAAAGTACCTGACATCCATGGCGGCCGCTTCGGCGCGGAACGACGGTTCATGGCGCCGGAGGGTCGCTTTTTGTTCCTGTAGTGCGCGGACCGGTCTACGGGTTGCCGGCGATTCGGCATTCATGCCGGCCGCGGCGACGCGGAATCCCGCGCATCGACGCTGAACCCATGACAGACCCATGAGCGAAACGACCACATCCCATGTGCCCAAGCCCCCGTGGCTCAAGGTGCGCCTGAAGCAGGGGCCGAATTTCAAGGAACTGAAGCGGCTGGTCGGGGACAACCGGCTCCATACGATCTGCGAGAGCGCCCAGTGCCCCAACATTTGGGAATGCTGGGAGCAGCGCACCGCCACCTTCATGATCCTGGGCGATATCTGCACGCGTAGCTGCGGATTCTGCGCGGTGAAAACGGGCCGGCCGGACAAGGGGCTGGACTGGGACGAGCCCGAGCGCGTGGCCGGGACCGTGGAGAAACTGGGCCTGCGGTTCGCCGTGATCACCTCGGTGAATCGGGACGAGCGGGCCGACGGCGGCGCGCCGATCTTCGCGGAGACCATCCGGGCCATCCGGCGCCGGTGCCCGGGCGTAGGCGTGGAAGTGCTCATCCCGGACTTCAAGGGTTCGGAAGCGGCGCTACAGACCGTGCTCGACGCCCGTCCCGACCTGCTCAACCATAACCTGGAAACGGTGCCGGACCTGTACCGGACCGTGCGGCCCCAGGCGCGGTACGACCAGTCGCTCGAGTTGCTCGAGCGCGCGAAGGCCCGCGGCGCGAAGACCAAGACGGGCATTATGGTGGGACTTGGCGAGACCGACGACGCCGTCCATGCCCTGATGCGCGACGTGGCCGCGGTGAACTGCGACATCCTCACGGTGGGACAGTACCTGCAGCCGACGAAGAAACACCTGCCGGTACTTAAGCACTATCATCCGGACGAATTCGCCCGTTTCAAGGAAGTGGGCGAGGCCTTTGGCATCCCCCACGTGGAGTCGGGCCCACTGGTCCGCAGCTCCTATCACGCGGCCGACCAAGCGGACAGCGTCGGCGGCGGGCAGGCCGCAAATGGGAATGGTGCGCATCCGGCCACGGGCAACGGAAGTGGTACGGCCCCCGGATCCGCCGGCGCGACGCCCCGGTCGAACGGCGCGGCCCCGGCCCCGGACAACGGTCTGCTGACCATTGAACCGCTCGGAACATCGCCCGGATAGAACCTCCCGGCGCGGACGAGATAAGCCGTGTAGCCGGCCCGCTAAGACCGAGCCCGTACTGCCCTCTGATCCGGCCACTTGAACCCGCCGTATCGGGCACCGAAACACTGCCCGGATAGCACCCGCAGACGCGGTCCTGAACACCTGTTTGGTCAACAGGAAGAAAAATAAAGAAACCTGTTGACTTCATATGCCCGGCTGTATATCTTGCGCGGGTTGCGGTAAGATTACGCTCTTTGAAAACATGGCAGCGTGCATGTCCTTAAGTCGTCTGGCAAGGGCTCTCCGGATTCGTCCGGGGAGTTCACACAGATGCAAGTTAAGATTGGACTTTTCTTTTATGGAGAGTTTGATCCTGGCTCAGAACTAACGCTGGCGGCGTGTCTTAGTCATGCAAGTCGAACGAGAAAGCGTTCTTCGGAACGTGAGTACAGTGGCGGACGGGTGAGTAACACGTGGGGAACCTGCCCTCAAGCTGGGAACAATCCGCCTAACGGCGGGCTAATACCGAATGTGGTTGTCAATCCGCATGGTATGACAATTAAAGGTGGCCTCTCCTTGGAAGCTACCGCTTGAGGATGGCCCCGCGCTCAATTAGCTAGTTGGTAGGGTAACGGCCTACCAAGGCGACGATTGATAGCCGACCTGAGAGGGTGACCGGCCACACTGGGATTGAGATAAGGCCCAGTCTCCTACGGGAGCCAGCAGTCTAGAAATTTGGGCAATGGGCGAAAGCCTGACCCAGCGACGCCGCGTGGGGGATGAAGCTTCTCGGAGTGTAAACCCCTGTTAGGTGGGACGAAAGCCCGTATACGAATAGTAGGCGGGTCTGACGGTACCACCAGAGGAAGCTCCGGCTAACTCCGTGCCAGCAGCCGCGGTAA
>JAAXHH010000081.1 GCA_012270975.1 Candidatus Latescibacterota bacterium
GTTTGCAACACCGTCGGTCGAATACGCTGGCGGCAGATGCCATGATCGCAGCCACAGCCATCGTAAATGAACTCATAGTTGCCACCAGGAATGTGCGTGATTTTGAGCAATTCGATGTGGAGTTGCTCAATCCATTTCTGAGTCAATAGGGATCGATTGCCTGTATAGCGTTGGCCTCGGTTGCCCCCTGTTGAGGGTTGGGATAGACTGCTCGCTAATCAACGTGAACGATAGGAACAGGAGCAAACCCCACATGAAAGCAGCCCAACTGGTAGCCCCTAAGCGGTGGGAGTTTACCGACGTCGACACCCCCGCTCCCGCTGACGGCCAGGTCCTCGTCAAGATGGAAAGCGTCAGCGTCTGCGGCTCGGACATCCGTCACACCTACGGCCCGGTGCTCGATGAGTCCGAGTATCCCATGGCGCCCTGCAAGGGCGCTCACGAACTCGCCGGTGTCATAGTTGAAAGCAAGACCGACGAGTTCCAGGAAGGGCAGCGGGTAATCGCGATACCCTATCCCGGTACCGGGGGCCTGTGTGAATACATCCTGTCCGAACCGGGCCGGCTCGCCCTGCTGCCCGACGCGGGCGGCCTGGACGAATGGGTGATGTGCCAGCCGCCGGGCACGGTGCTGTATTCATGCCGGCAGTTGGGCAGCCCACTGCAGCAGAGCATCCTGATCTTCGGCCAGGGCAGTATCGGCCTGAGCTTCACCATGATCCTTTCGCGGATGGGCGCCCGCCACGTCATCGTTGTCGACCCGCTGGACTACCGCCTCGAAAAATCCAAGCAGATGGGCTCCACCCACCGGATTAATCCCGACAAGCAGGACGTCGCCGAAGCCGTCATGGAGATCACCAGGGGCCGCGGCCCGGACGTGTGCGTCGAAGCTGCGGGCTACCCGGAACCGCTGAACGAGTGCTTCCGGCACGTACGGCAGTTCGGGCAGGTCATCATCTTCGGTATCCAGACCGACCACATGGTGCCCATCGAGCACAACCTGTGGATGGACAAGCAGCCGCGCATCATCCCGACCACCGGCGCCCGCAGCGGCGACCCCATCAGTCAGATCCAGGATATGGTGGACCTGCGTGCCCGGGGCTGGGCTGATCCCGCCGAGCTGATCACTCATCGCGTGGGCTTTTCGGACATCCAAAACGCCTACGATATGTACGAGCAGCGGGAGGATGGCATCATCAAGGTGGTGATGGACATCAACTCGTAGACCAGAACCTGGTGGTCAAACTGCCCGGCGCTCCAGGGGCGGATGATTATCCGCCCCTTCCTTGATTGTCTCGTTGACCAACGTTCCTTCGACATCCGCGCTGTCACCCGGCCAGCGAATAAGGCTGGCTCGTGAGAACCTGTGCGTCGCCATGGCATTCTACGCGGCTTCGCACCGGGGACTGATCACGCCGGCGTTTGTGCCGGCCAGCATCGAAGTCTACCCCCCGGACGGGCAGTCAGTGGACGCCAGCGTCCCCTTGGAGATGTCCGCCCAGAGCAGCCTGCTCCGCTGCGCCGGCAATCAGGTCCGCGCAGCGTTCGCGTTGTGCGCTTTGCAGACCCAACGTGAACTGGACGGCGTTTCCGTCGACGAACCGCTTGGAGAACCGGATCCCAGCGTGAGAGCCGTCCGTGCAGTGTGCTTTGTCATCGGGCACAGCCTCGAGCGGGAGTTGCTGAACCCCACCTGGGTCGTTCCGGCGGAATATCGGCAACGCTTCGAATGCCCGGCAATGGATCTAACTCTCGACGCCTCGAACTGGAACGGCCGGGAAGTGAGGTGGGAACACCTCGGCGGTCTGCCAGCCTATCTCGACCTGGTGCTGTTCGCTTCCTATTGCCTGGACGGAATGTCGGTGCCGGACGCCGCCAGTATCGCTCGCGGTGATTACCGAGTTCTCCGGGGCTTGGAGCCGATGGATGCCGACGCGGCCGACCCAACCATCCCCGGCTACGGCAGCGGATCCGGTCGTCTCCGCGGTCCCGGCCCTGCATCATCAGGACCGGCGCCGGGATCTGGATGGATCGCTCCGGACGCGCCCCCCGAACCGGCAATAACCATAGCATCGCAGGCCAGTGAATGTGGTCCGATCGACGACTTCGTCGCCGACGTGTGTTCCACGGGAGCCGAAGCCATGTCGTTGGCCGGTGACCTGTATGCCTCCTACGCGCAATGGTGTCTGGATCAGGGTTACCTGGCCCACAGCCAGCGAAAGTTCGGCCTCGAGCTCCGGGCGCGCGGATACCAGCGCAAGCGCCGCGGGAAGGGCAAACACTGGTGGCTCGGCGTGAGAGCGCCGCAGATCTGACTCGATCTCGAATGCCTCCGCGGTCTCCATCGGATCGGTAACACATCCGTTACATGAGTGCAAAATTCGCGTAACACCCTCCCGCGATACTGTCTCCAACGAAACGGGCAAAGACGCCCAATCCGCTTGGAGATAGAAAATGATTGCCATCGCCGCCGGTGCCGCCTTCGTCGGACTTTTCGCCCTCTGGGTTATCGTGCCCCGCTTCATCCTCCGCCGGCACGAGAAGAGCGCACAGGCCGGGGTCCCGATGGCCCGCGAGGAATTCGCTCCGCAAGCAGCCGACTAATCCCCAAAGACTTCACAATCAACGCTGCGCAATCGAGCCGGGGGCCGTCGCCCCCGGCTTTTTGTCGCCCCGGTTGCCGGTTTTCGTCTGCTACAGCAGCGATTGGCCCGCAATTACGAACTGATTGACTTTGACCGGGGCCATCGCTAGCATTGCGGCAACCGTCCGGTAAACCCCGGCGCGAGTTTCAGTTCAGTTCGGCCACAGACTCTCAGGAGGCCACGATCATGTTCGTGCGGCGCGACCTTACCGACACCGTCCCCACCCGTGAAGGCAACATGCACTTTGTCAAGCAGGGAGCAGGCTACCCGTTGGTTATGCTGCATCCACTGGGCACGTCCACGTGGGCGTGGAGTTCCGTGATTGACGCGTTCAGCCAACACTACACTTGCTACGCGTTCGACATGCTCGGACACGGCGAGTCGGACAAGCCCACCCGGCATTTCAACATTCCGGATTACGCCCAGGCTCTGGACGATGCCTGCCAAATATTGAACATTCACCGCGGACACTACGTTGGCAATTCGGTTGGCGCGGTGTTGGCCACCGAAATGGCCGCCTCGTTCCCCGACCGGCTGGACAAGCTCGTCCTGGTGGGCGCCCCGGTGTGGGATGCGCGGACGGCGCCAGAGCGCATCGCGGAATCATCCGCCGGATACGACGCCGACGGTATGCCGGTGCCTCGCACCATGGAACAGGCCAAAGAATCCACGACTTTCGCCGAGCCCCGCCAGGAATGGGTCGACGCCAACAACGGCACGCGAGCGCAGGCTGGCGCCTGGGTCAAAAAACTGCACGAATCGCTTGCCTGGTACGACATCATGACCCGGCTGCCCCGGATTAACGCCCGCGAGACCCTCGTGCTGTATGGCGAAGTCGACCGGCTCCGCGACGGAGAAGAGCTGCTGCACAACAACATTGCCCGTGCGCGCAAGCACATCATGCCCGGCGTTGGACATATTCCCCAAATTGAAGACCCCGAAGGGTTCGTAGACGCGGTGCTGGAGTTCCTCAAGCCGGGAACCTGACCGGATAAACAGGCCCAAGCCGGTAATCGTGTTGGCTTGGCGTTGCGGCGACATCCGCGTTAAAATGCAACCGGCGGCAGTCTGAGCCCGGATCTGCCGTCGGTTGATCAATTTCGCTAACCTGATAATCATGCCTTCGACTTTCGTCAGAGCGCGCAGCCGCAGCCATCGCCTTCTGCATACTGCAAAACGCGGCATGGTGGGCAGTACTCCGCCGACGCTGGTGGTCGTGGGCGTGGGCACTGCCGGCGTGCGGCGGGCCATGCTGTTCTCGGAGCGGATGTCCGAGCTTTCGGCCGCGGGCCGTATCCAGACCTCGATTTACTATGACTGCAACGAAGTCACGGTGGCCAACGTTCAAAAGACACTTCAAAAATCCTTTGGCGCCGCCCGCGCTGGCGCTGGCACACAGGTACTGTTCCCCAACTACGTACCGATTCCCAATGGTTTCATGCGCGATCCGACGCGATTTCGCGACTTCCGGGGGCCGCTGGAACGTGACATGGACAATATAGTCAGCCAGGTGATGCTCCATTCGGAGCGCTGTGGCCGAGTGCCCGAAACCGTCATCGAGTTCATGGGTTTTTCCGGACACGCGGTGCTGGGCGGCCTGTTGCACCAAAAGATGCAGAACGCTTTCCCCAGTTCCATGATCCTGCCTGTAATGATGCTGCCCAAGGACCACGTTTCCGAGGAGTGGACCAGGCGGTACATCTGGGAACAGTACGAAAACCTGCTGTCCGGCTCCAACTGTCTGGTCACCACGCAATCGGACGTAAACGCCCGGGAGGACGACGTTCGCCTGGCTACCGGTCTGGCCGGGTTTGAGGTCGCGGAGTTCGGAGAAGAGGACGATCCTGCAATCAGCCAGCTGGGGGTAACCCTGAAGCGCTTGATGCCCGCTTCAGGCGGGTGGCTTGGGATGGCCGCGGTGAAGCGCAGGATGCCGATAACGCGGAAGTTCGAGTGGTTCAACTTCCCGCCCTGGTGGCGTCAATACGCGGCCGTGGGACCGAACGACGATCTGTCGTCACTGCTGGGCAACGCGATATGGTCGACGCTCGATCCGGCTGCCCAGCTTGCCGAGGGGATCAATCAACCTCCCAACGCCCCCCAGGAGATAGTGGTCTCGCTGCCCTTGCA
>JAAXHH010000017.1:0-1011 GCA_012270975.1 Candidatus Latescibacterota bacterium
CCCTGCAGGAACGGACCCAACTCGCCATCGATCAGCGCGGCGATGCCCTTGCCGCTATTGAGGGCGTAGGTGTAGCCGACGCCCTCCACGCCATCGTCGTCCCGCAGGCGCACGACGACGAATTCGGAGTGGGTCATTTTGCCGTGCATGGAATCCTGCATGACGAACGGCAGCGGAAGACGGTAGAGGGATGTTTCAACGTGTGTGATAGACACGGCGGTTTCCTCGACGATTGTGCGGCGGCGTGGGCCGTCCGGAGTGTGGTGCGGACCTGTTCGGTCAGGGATTGGAACGGCTATACCTTTTTGCGTTGGGGGGTGGACAAGTCAGGCGGCGTGAATGCGGTCGATCTTGAGGGTCTTTTCAAGGTGGCGAGATCGCGCGAGGTCGAAGGCCATCTGCATGCCGAGCCACATCTCTGGCGTCGAGCCGAAGGCCTTGGAGAGCCGGTAAGCCATCTCGGTCGAGACGGACGCCTTTTCGTTGACGAGGTTCGAAAGCGTCTGCCGGCCGACGCCAAGCCGCCTTGCGGCTTTTGTGACGGACAGGCCCAGGGGCAGCAGGCACTCTTCGCGGACGATGGCGCCGGGATGGACGGGATGGGTCATTGCCATGGAAGTGTCTCCTAGTGGTAGTCCAGATAGTCCACGTCGAAGGCGTGGCCATCCTTGAATCGGAACGTGACTCTCCGGTTACCCGAGACGGACACGGCGTAGTGTCCTCGAAGGCGGCCTTTGAGGGGGTGTAGCCGGAATCCGGGCAGGTCCATGCCCTGCGGGCTCGTACTGCTGTCGAGGGCGGTCAGGATGCGGAGCAGCTTCGCCTTGTGGCTGGGTGGGGTCCTTGATGACCGTCCTTGTTCATAGAGTTCTCTCAGGCCGCGGTGCCGAAATGTCCTGATCATCGACGGAGTGTATGGTGTCTATCGACAGTCGTCAAGGGCGGTCGTTTACGGGTTGCCTTTCGCGGGCCGTCCGGGTGCGGTGCGGACCTGTTCGGTCAGGGATTGGA
>JAAXHH010000017.1:1164-1403 GCA_012270975.1 Candidatus Latescibacterota bacterium
ATAAGCATGTATACCTTGGAGGTGTTGAATCCCATTGCCCAGCAGAGGGGCACGTTGACCACGCAGCCAATCAATCCGCGGCCCGCCAGCCTGGACCACAAGACGGTGGGGCTGCTGTGGAGCGGTACGCACGGCGGCGACGTGGCGCTAAAGCGCGTCGGCGAACTGCTCCAAGATATGTTCAGCGACGTGACCGTCAATTTCTACACCGGCGGCAACTACCCTGCCCCGCCGCCGGT
>JAAXHH010000010.1 GCA_012270975.1 Candidatus Latescibacterota bacterium
GGGAAGTCGGCGCGCTTGATGCGCACGTCGATCATCTCGATGCCGAAATTGTCTCGCTGGGTGGTCTGGCGGACCGCTTGCAGAACCTCATCGAGAATTTGCGTGCGGGTTTCCTGTGCTTCCACCAGCGGCAGGCCCTCGTCGTCTACGACGGGGTTGCCGGCTTCATCAACCAACGGTTTGGCGCCGATGATGTCGGTCCGGTCGCGCAGGGCCACCCGGTCACGCAGGGTGGAGGTCACGATGTCTCCGAGGCGGCTGCGGGCGGTGCTCTCGGTTTGCAGGGTCTTGCGGAACTGCACCGGGTCGGTGATGCGATAGCGAGCGTAGATGTCGATTACCAGGTTTTCCTTGTCCTGGTCGGGCATGGATACTGGCGGCGCGTCAATCCGCAGGATCCGCTTGTCCAGCCGGACGACGGTGTCCACGAACGGGGCCTTTACGCTGAGGCCCGGGGTGGTGCGGGTGTCCACCACCTCTCCGAAGCGGAGGATGATGACCTGCTCGGTGACGTCGACCACGTATAGAGCCTGCCGCAGCACGACCAGTCCGACGATGATGACGATGGCGACGATTATCAAATTTCGCATTGGGGGTTCTCCGGGGATGAGAGACGGTCAGTCTGGATTACCTGCGGCTACGGGTTGGGCCCGATGGGGGCAGGTATGACGTTTCCGTCCTGTCCCAGAATGAGTACCGGTTCGGTGTCGGGGTCGACGATGATCTTGGTAACGCCCGGGAATACGTTTTCCAGGGCCTCCAGGTAGAGGCGCTGCCGGGTTACCTCGGGCGAGCTGTTGTACTCGTTGCGCACCGACTCAAAACGCTGCGCTTCACCGTTGGCGGTCTCGATACGGGCGCGCTTGAACGCCTCGGCCGATTCAATGATCCGCTCGGCGTCACCTCTGGCCCTCGGAATAACGTCCGCTTCGTAGGCCAGGGCCTGGTTGATGCGGGTTTCACGCTCCTGGCGTCCGCGTAGCACGTCGTCAAAAGCGTCGCGCACTTCTTCCGGCGCCTTCACGTCCTGCAACTGCACCGATATGACCTCGATGCCAGCTTCGTATTCGTCGAGGATGGCCTGCAACCGTTGGCGGGTGTCGGTTTCCACCTCTTCACGGCCACGGACCAGCACGTCGTCGATGGAGCGCTGCCCCACCACCAGACGCAGGGCGGCCTCTGCGCCGTCCTTGAGGGTGCGGCCGTCGGGCCGCCCCTCCGGTATGAGCCGAACCGGCTCACCGGGATCGTCCACCTTGAACAGGAAGTTGTTCAGGTTGCTGATGCGGTACTGCACCACCATCTGGACGTCAACGATGTTGAGGTCCCCCGAAATCATCAACGCTTCATCGAGGAACGGAGTGTTGACGGCGGCGTCGTTGGAGCGGAATCCCAGCTCCATGCGGCGCGTTTCCGTGACGAGCACCACGTCCTTATTGCCCACCGGCGAGGGCCACCACCAGTGGAGGCCCTCTTCCGAAACCGGGGCGCCCTGCACGGCGCCGAACAACCGCAGCGCGGCGTTCTCACCGGGACTCACCGTGTACACGCCGGTGGCGGCCCAGATGATTATCAGCAGGGCGATGACGGCGACAATTAAAATGCCCAGGTTTCCGCCGCCAAGGCGTCCACCGGAGCCACCAAACATGCCGCGTATGCGACCGAAAAGTTGTTCAAGGTCGAATTCGGGTTGTCGAGGCGGTTGTTGACCTCCCCCGGGTGTGAACATACGAAAGTGTCCTTTGTGAATTTGCTGCTTGGAGCCTGATCAATGTCAACCGTTATATCAGGAGTGACCGACGTAAACAGCGATTTCCGGTTCGATTTTCGAACGGTTGGCCGAGACAGTATACCACCATAACCAGCGGGCTGGTTTATAATTGGCCGGCCGCTCGATGGGTAAATTCGACCCATCCGGCGGCGTATCCAAACCGCGCCACCGACCCATTCGCGCCGGCTCCCGACAGGACAATTGCACCATGACGACACCCGTTCAGATAGCCTCAGGGGACCGGGAAAACCCTGCGCAACCCCAGGGGATCACCGTCAAAATCAGCTCCGACATGGGGCGCGTCCAGATGACATGCCCCCACCAGAGCGGCCTGATCTACGCGGTGCCGGGCGAACGCAGCTGGGTGTGCACGGACGAGCTGCGCCCGGCGCACGCCATGGCCGGGTTTTTCCGAGAGCTCATCGCGATGAAGGACCCCCGCGTGGAGAACCTGATGCAGCAATGGGGCCTGTATTACCGCAGTTTGCCCCTCGAGTCTGAGGCGGCTGCGGGCGAAGCCGATACCTAGAACGCAAAGGGGCGGGTTTGAAACCCGCCCCTGCTTGTTGACTGGTCTCGGGTAA
>JAAXHH010000154.1 GCA_012270975.1 Candidatus Latescibacterota bacterium
CAGAACGTCCTGGGCGAAGAATATGCCGTTCTACAGGATCTTGATCTCGGAGATTTCCTCGGTGTGGACGGCGACATGATGCGTACCCGCACCGGCCAGCCCACCATCGAGGCGCACGCGCTGACCATCCTGGCCAAGGGTATGCGCCCCTTGCCAGAAAAGTGGCACGGCCTGAGGGACGTGGAAACCCGCTACCGTCAACGCTATCTGGACCTGATTGCCAATCCGGAAGTGGCCGACACCTTCGTGCAGCGCAGCCGCATCATCAGCGGAATCCGTCGGTTCCTGGACGGTCGCGGTTTCGTCGAGGTGGACACGCCCATTCTGGTGCCGATCGCCGCCGGGGCGCACGCTCGCCCGTTCGTCACCCACCACAACGCGCTGGACGAGCAGCTATACCTGCGGATAGCCACCGAGTTGTACCTGAAGCGCCTGATAGTTGGCGGGCTGGACAAGGTCTACGAGATTGGACGCGTGTTCCGCAACGAAGGTATTGATCAGGACCACAACCCTGAATTCACGCTGCTCGAATCTTACGAGGCCTATGCGGACTACAACGCGGTGATGGAGATGGTCGAGTCTCTGGTGTCATCCCTGGCTGAGGATGTCCACGGGTCCATGCAGATTACGATGGGCGACGACGTGATCGACTTTACGCCGCCCTGGCCGCGTGTATCACTGCGAGAAGAGCTCCAGCGACGCAGCGGGGTGGACATCGAGGATTACCCTGGTGCCGAGTCGCTGACCGGTAAATGCATCGAATTGGGACTGGAACCCGGTCCCCGCGAGGCGCGCGGCCGGCTTATTGACAAGATGCTGTCGGTGTACGTTGAACCCAACCTGGTGCAGCCTTCCTTCCTGATCGATTACCCTGAAGACATGTCGCCTCTAGCCAAGGGGCACCCGGAGAAACCGGGCTACGTCGAACGCTTCGAAGCTTTCGCCGCGGGCATGGAGATCGCCAACTCCTATACCGAGCTGAACGACCCCGAAGTGCAACGGGCCAGGTTCGCTGCGCAGGAACACCAGCGCGATGCATACGGAGACGAGGAAGCCGATCGAACCGACGACGACTTCCTGATCGCCCTGGAGTACGGCATGCCTCCCACCGG
>JAAXHH010000147.1 GCA_012270975.1 Candidatus Latescibacterota bacterium
TGTCCATTAAACCGGGTCAACTCCAAATCTAAAAACCGATGAGTCCCTCGATCACCTGGTGCTGCTGTTGGAAGAACGCATCCCTCGGATAATGCATGAAGCCAACGTTCCAGGACTCTCTATCGCGTTGATACAGAGTGCGGAAACCGCATGGGCACAGGGCTTTGGCGTAATGAACACGGAAACGCGCCAACCCGTGAAACCGGAAACTATTTTCGAAGGCTGTTCATTGAGCAAACCGGTTTTCGCATATGCCGCGCTTGAACTTTGCGAAACAGGACGTTTGGAACTGGACATGCCATTGTCCCACTACCTTCCTGATCCTTACGTACCCAACGACCCCAGGGTGCAGAAGGTGACCATGCGACAAGCCCTCGCCCATACTTCGGGTTTCCCTAACTGGCGTCCCGACTGCTGGGATTCGGATGGATGGAATCCTGAAGGCAAACCATTGCAAACCTTTTTTGAACCTGGCGGTCGTTTCAGTTATTCCGGTGAAGGCTACATGTACGCGCAGCATGTAGTCGAGCATGTAACGGGACAGACGGGTGAATCCTACATGCAGTCCGGGTTGTTCGAGCCGGCCGGAATGGGGTTCAGTACGTATCTATGTACATCGGATCAGGTGCCTGACATGGCGACCGGGCATGATGAACACGGGCAACCGGCAAAAAAACAGATGTACAGGTCCATGTGTTCGGCTGCCAGCCTTCATACGACGCCTTCGGACATCGCTAAGATCTTGTGCGCCTGTATGCGTCCGGACCCTGGGGCTTCGTGGCATATCAATGTCGAGTTGGCGAAGGAAATGACCACCGCCCAAGTCCCGGTAAACGATTCCGCTTCGTGGCATGACAATTGGCCGGATGTTCCGGTAAAGGACGATCCCTTTGTTTCATGGGGACTTGGTTGGGCAACCCAAGTTCACAATGGGCTGAAAGCTATCTGGCATTGGGGTGACAACGGTCCCTTCAAAGCATTTGCGTTAGGGTATCCTGAAGAGGGAACGGGTTTAGTGGCCATGGCCAACGGATCGAACGGTTACAAACTCTGGTCCGCGTTGTGCGGCATGGCAATGGGCGGTGAGTACCCTTGTATTGACTGGTTGAATAGGGTGGTGTATAGCTGATGCGCGGATTCCTGGAGTTGTTGACGGAATACCGCGAGAACAGTCCTGTTACGGCTAAACCTGGTGATGCGAGACGCGATACTCTTGCAACCCTGGGTTTTCCATGCTGCGTGTAACCTCATCTCGATGAGGCTTGAGGAGAAAGTAAATGCTCAAAAGACTCTGCATCATGTGGGTGATTATTGTCGGTCCGTGCTTCGGAGTCCACGCGGAGCGTCCGGCGGGAATAGTGCTCTACTTCGAATCTGGCGGCGAAGTGTTTTTGCTTCTCGCGGATAATCGGGAAAGCGAAAGAGGTTGGCATGCTTTCGGAGGTAGTCCCCATGAGGGCGAGAACACGGCGGAAACGGCCGCAAGGGAAACGGAGGAAGAGACGAGAGGCTACTTTCTACGAGATGATTTGCTCAAGATGATCAAGAACCAGGAGCCGGTAATAGACCACAATGGATTTGCCTTGTACTTCGCGGAAATCCCCTTTGTTCCAGCGCAACTTATAACCAACAATCCAGTTCCCGATGACGATAAGTCCTACAATGAAAGAGGTCCCTACGCATGGATACCGTACTCGGAACTGGAGCCATATCTGGAAGGTCCGGTCAACTCGGATAAGAGATATACAATTAGGGCGAGATTTCTCCCCCGTGAGCGTAATACATCCTGGTTCTGGTCTGTCTGGCTTGGTAACGTCCGGCGAGCTATCGAGACGAAATCTATTCCCTGGTCGACTAAGTGATGTCCCGCGGGTTAACTTCGAGTCATTCGATCAGAGTTCTTGTCCGGACGACCTGAATAGAGTCTTCCAGGTATTTGTAAATGTCCTCCGAATTCGAAAACCAGCACGTGTACCACGGCGCATACGGTCTGTGTCGTGACCCTTCTAACCGCCTTCTCTTGGTTCGTGTGACGAGTGGATTGGCGGATGCCGGTCTATGGACATTGCCTGGCGGCGGGATCGAGTGGGGAGAGCATCCGGAGGACGCATTACTGCGGGAATTGGAAGAGGAGACAGGCGTTGTAGATGTTGAAAAGTCTCGGCTGGCCGCGGTCTATTCCCAGGTGTATGTGCATCCGGGTTATCGTAAGGGCGAACCGGCACACCACATAGGAATCGTCTACGATGTTTCGCTCGGCAAGTACAACCTCAGAGCCGAAAAAGACGGATCGACAGATCGCTGTGAATGGATTACCGAAAGTCAGGCTCGACAATTGCCGCTAGCACAACTGGGAGCATTCGGAGTGGAACTGGCTTGGCCAATTTCATAGCGACTAAAATCGTCCACTGATATGGGTAGACTTTTGCAACGTGCATTGATTGATCTTTGAAGACCGCCAATATTGAGAGGTCCGAGTTGAAAGAAAACCTTACACGTCCTGTCGCGACGCGACCTGTCGCACTCGTTACAGGAGTGAGCCGCAAAATCGGCATTGGCGCAGCTATCTCCCTGGCCCTGGCTAAAACAGGCTGGGACGTGGCGACTACTTACTGGCGACCGTACGATGCTGCCATGCCCTGGGGTATCAATAATGGTGAAACTACGGCAATCAGTGACCAGATCCGTGAATCCAATGTACTGACAGTTTCCATTGAGGCCGACCTGTCAGACATCGCTTCTCCGAAGCGTGTTTTTGACCGCGTTGAAAGCTCCCTTGGACCCGTCTCGGCCCTGGTGATGGCACACTGCCACGCGATAGAAAGCAGTATCGAAAACACTACTGTTGAGAGTTTCGATCTGCATTTTGCGGTTAACACCCGAGCTACATGGCTGCTGACAAGGGAGTTTGGAAAACGATTCCGGGGCGATCATGGACGTGGCCGCATTATCTCGATAACGAGCGATCATACAGCACACAACTTGCCTTACGGAGCCAGCAAAGGGGCTATGGATCGAATCGTCCTCGCGGCCGCGCAGGAATTCAGGGACCAGGGAGTCACGGCGAACCTGATCAATCCGGGCGCGACAGACACGGGCTGGATGTCGGATGATCTGAAGGAATACGTACGACGTGAAACACCGCTCGGACGAATCGGCCTGCCCGAAGACTGTGCCCGTCTTGTTAGTTTTCTTTGTTCCGAAGAGGGTGGCTGGATAAACGGCCAGTTGATGTATAGCAATGGCGGTGTTCGGTAAGGATGCGGACAGGAGCCGGAGGACGGAATATCTGATTACAGTGTACTATGTCCATGCCATCCATCATGCCTTTTGTTCATTGAAACCGATGCCTAAATAAGTGAAACGCTTTTTGAGGATACCCCGATCGTTTATTTTCCGAGTGTTAACAGATAATGACCGCAGAACCCGATAACCAGCACGTCCACATCGGCGCATACGCGTTGTGCCGTGACCCTTCGAATCGCCTGCTCCTCGTCCGCGCAACGAGCGGTCTAGAAGACGGAGGCCTGTGGACGATGCCCGGCGGCGGAATCGAATGGGGCGAACATCCGGATGCCGCGTTGCGCCGCGAGTTGGAAGAGGAGACGGGACTCGTAGACGTTAAGTCACACCGCGTGACCGCCGTGTATTCCCATGCCTATGAAGGTCGAACGGATTGGCAGGGCGATCCGGTACACCACATCGGTATCGTCTACGAGGTTGTGCTCGCTGCGTTCGACCTGAGACCCGAAAAAGAAGGATCGACCGATCACTGTGAGTGGCTGACCAAAAGCCAGGTTCGAGAATTGCCGCTTGGACCGTTAGCTGAATTCGCGGTCAAGCTGGCATGGCCAAAACCATAACGACAGGTTATCTTTGATGATTGAATTGCGTGGTAAGAAAGTGGTGTTGCGGACCATTGAACGTGCCCATTGCCGCATCCTGTGGGAGAACTACGAGCCCGAGGAACCCGTGCCGACCGAACCGGTCAGGCCGGGTCTTTCAGTCGAAAGTTCGGAAAAGTGGTTCGAGGAGATCCAGGAAAAACAGGAAAAGAGTCAAATCTACCTGGGTATCTTCGATGATGAAGGAAGCATCGTTGGCGACATGCAACTGTCCGGAATCGACTGGAGGAATCGTACGGCAAGCCTCGGTGCCGGCATTGCACTTAGAAAAGACCGGGGAAAGGGGTACTGCACGGATGCTGCCCAGGTTATGCTTCGGTACGGGTTTGAACACCTGGACCTGAACAGGGTTTCTGCCGCCACTATGGCGAACAACGCCGGTGCCATCCGGGTACTGGAAAAGCTTGGGTTTAGCGAGGAAGGACGCGAACGCGAGGCAGTGTACTGGTCCGGTCGCCGATGGGATCGATTAATGTTCGGCATTTTGAAATCAGAATTCGAGGCCGGACCATCATGAAGCAAGCCCAGGAGTACGAATGAAACCTGCACCGATTAAAGAAACCGTCGCATTTGAGGATTTCGAGAAACTCGACATTCGCGCCGGTACGATAAGCGCGGTCGAAGAGGTGGCCGCATCGAACAAACTCATGAAGCTGACAGTCGACTTCGGTGACCACACCCGGTCGATCCTTGCAGGAATCAAGCAAGAGCGCGCCAACCCGAAGGAAATCGAAGGCAAGCAAGCCCTCTTCGTGGTGAACCTGGCCGAGAGGAAGATGGCCGGTGAAGTCTCCCAGGGAATGCTCTTCGACATAGGGTATGCGGACGGGCTCACACCATGCCTGTTGGTACCCGAATTACCTATGCCGGACGGTGCCAGGGCGGGTTGACGCGAAGCCGATGATTGGATTGAATGGAGGTAGCATGGCGTCCGAAACAATATCCGACCGCCTTGAGCGCGAGCACGCGCGATACGGAGCCGCCACCCAGCAGAATTTCGACGGACCGCTGCCGCAACCCTTTCCACGGGAGATCGGTCCGCGCGCCATGGAGTATCTGGCCGAGGTCGTCGATTCCGGGCTGACCTGCGACATGGTGGGCCGGTTCGAGCGCGCCTTCGCCGAGGCCAACGGAGTCGCCCACTGCATCGCCACGCCGGGATGCACGCCAGCCCTGGCCGTACTGGCCGCGGCTTTCGACTTCGAACCGGGCGACGAGATCATCGTCAGCTCGGTCAGCGACTTCGGCACCGTGCAGGGGTTGATCAGCGCCGGGTACATCCCCGTGTTCGCCGACACCGCGCCCGGAACGATCAACGTGAGCGCTAAGACCATCGAGGCGTGCATCTCCGAACGCACACGGGCGATTCTCGTCGTACACCTCAGCGGCCTGATCTGCGACATGGATTCCATCAACGAAGTCGCCGCGCGCTACGGACTGGTGGTCTACGAGGATGCCTGCCAGGCGGTCTTCGGCCGCTACAAGGGCCGCTATGCCGGCACCCTGGCGACGGCCGGGGGCTTCTCCTTCGACGCGGAGAAGACCATGGGCTCGGACGTGGGCGGCTGCATCCTCACCGACGACGATGCGCTGGCCGAACGGGCGCGATTTATCGGCCAGAGTCGTGCGGGAGAAATGGTCGAGCACTTCGGGCGTATACACACGGCGAACGGCTTCGCCCATCGCATGACGCAGTCCACCGCGGCGATCAGCCTGGCCCAGTTGGAGATCATCCGACCACAGGTTGAAAAGCGCGACCGCATGATCCGCCTGCTGAGCGCGCTCCTCGACGAGATTCCGGGCATCACGGCATTGCCGATCCCACAAGATACCGAAGTATACTCCTGCTGGATGGCGGGATTCACCATCGACCCGGACCAGTTCCGATGCGATGTGGAGGCGTTCGGCACGCAGGTGGCGGCAGGCGGCATCCCGGGGGCGAGTCCAATGCGCTACTACCTGTTGCCGGTGGCCCTGCCCTTCCTGAACGATGCGGCAACGCGGCAGCGATTCCCCTATTCGCAGCCGCCGGCATCCCGCACATATCGCTACGACGCCGAAAGTTGCCCGAGCGCCCACGAGATACTTGAGCGTTTCATTCGTTGGAGTTCGTTCTGCGATAAGTACGAGCCCCACCACTGCGAGCAGGCGGCCGCGATCGTGCGCCGCATTGCCGAGGAGAACCGGCGATAAGCGAAGACGAAGGAGATCACTCGGTGGAGAATACGCTCCAACTCGCCGCCCGTTACTATCGGTCCGTGCCGACGGACCGCGCGGGATACGAGGATGTCGTCCTTTCATTGCCCGTGGAAAAGACCGCCCTGGTCGGCATCCACTGTTGGAACATCGGCTGTCCCGACGGTCCGGCGACGGACGCCAATTACTGCGTCGGCATGGGCTGGCCGCAGGCGACGGCGGAGGCCGCCCGCATCATGGCCGAAGTCATTCGGCCGGCCATGGACCTGGCGCGCTCGATCGGGATGACGGTCTGCCACGTCGAGACGGACTGGATGGACCGAAAGTATCCCCACATCGAGTCACGGCGGTCGGACGCGGCGGCAACCGTTCACCCGGTCAGGCAGGAGCTGTTCGATCGGGCCCACGGCACGGACTACATGGCGCGCTCGCCCCTGGCGGAGATGCGTCGCGCCGAAATCGTTTCTCCGGTTGGCGACGAGCCCCTCGTCTTCTACTCCGACACGTTGGACGACTACCTGCGCGAACGCGGCATCGAGACGCTCATCTACATGGGGTTCGCGACCGACATGTGTCTGCTCGGCGCCGAGGGAGCCGCCCGGCCCATGCTGGCGCGCGGCTACCGCTGTGTGGTGATCCGGGACGGGACCGTCGGCGTCGAGTCTCCGGACACGTTCCCGCAGCGGCTGGCGACCAACTATGGGCTCCACATCTTTGAGTGGACCCTCGGCCACGGCTGCACCTTCGCTCAGTTCAAGCAAGCGATAGAACAAGTCCAGGACGACCAGTCCACTTGATGTGAGTCATGCGCCATGAGCCTGAGCATCTGTCCCTGGAAATACGGCAAGCGCTGGGTTTACTCGATCACCTATGACGAGGCCCTCGCCGACCTGCATCGCTTCGCCGTTCCCATGCACGAAGAGTACGGGATCCCCGGCCACGTCGAGGTCGTCGTCGGCCAGTTGGGCGAGGTCCGCAATATCGGCCAATCCAGCTTCAACGGCTATCGCCACATGAACGGCGACGAACTGCGCGACCTGCTCGCCCGCGGCTGGGGCGTGGGCAACCACTCGTGGAGCCATGAGATCATAACGCCCGAGATGGTGGATAAAGAGATTGGTCACGCGAAGCAGGTTTTGGAGGAAGCCCTCGGAGAGCCGATAATCCTCTACTGTTCGCCCGGCGACAACACCAACATGGCCGACCACGTCCTCGAAGCCTGCCGCCGTTACGGCTACCTGGGCGCCATGAGCCTGACGGACGCGCTGAATCTACCTGGGGACGAACTGTTCTGGATCAACCGAACTCCGCTGCACGACCACTACTACCCGCCCTTCTACAGCGCCTACGATCCTTTCCGGAATATCCGCCAGGCCCAGGCCGTGCAGGGCTGGCTCATCGATTACTGCCACTGCCCGCTGGAGACGCCCGTCCATCCCAACAAGGACTGCTCCGAAGCCCAGCTCAGGCAACGCCTTGAAACGGTCCTGTCCGAGGGCGGCGACGATGTCTGGTGCGCAGTGCCGGAAGAAGCGCTCAGCTATCATCTGATGCGAAAGCACGCCCGGATTGAGAAGGCGGGAGGTGAGGGCGACTCGAAACGCTACCGAATCGGGCTGCAGGATTTGCCCGACCAGGTTCCGTATCGCAGTCTGACTTTGGAAGCCGGTGTCCCGCCGGCCTGGTGCCGCGATCCCAGCGTCGTGGTGGACAGGCGAGAACTCGTGGCGGAAGTCGTACGGCCCGGTGTGCTGCGTTTCACGGCACAAGTGCGAGACGGGACAGTGGTCGAGATCGGTGACCGCCCGAGACCCTGAATGGTTCCAATACGTTCACGCACCGTCCCGCATAGTACATCCCGCCGTACATCGACGAATCCGCTATATCGAAGGAGAGAAATCCGCCATGATTTCACGTCTATTCTTCACGCTAGTTTTTGCGCTCTGCTGCAACTTGCTGATCGACCACCCAGGCACTGCCCAAACCTCGGAACGACAGGCAGAAATGCGCCTGGCACCAACCAGCTATGGTGAGACCAGCGAGATGAGTTACCTTCTGTATCTGCCACCGGCGTACGGAACGAACGAGGAGGAATGGCCGCTGCTCCTCTTCCTGCATGGAGCGGGTGAACGCGGAGACAACCTCGACCTGGTAAAGGTCCACGGGCCGCCGAAAATGATCGCACAAGGCGAGGACTTCCCCTTCGTGGTCATATCACCCCAATGTCCTGAAGGTGTGTGGTGGTCTATCGAAACGCTTCATGCGCTGATCAACGAAGTCGTCGAAACGCATCGCATCGATACGTCCCGGATCTACGTGACCGGTCTCAGCATGGGCGGGTACGGGTCCTGGGGACTGGCCTACACCTATCCGGACCTGTTCGCCGCGGCCGTTCCTATCTGTGGGGGCGGGGAGCCTGAGAAAGCGCCATCGATGAAGGTGATTCCGACCTGGGTCTTCCACGGCGCCAAAGACGAGGCCGTTCCGCTGGAGCGATCGCAGGAGATGGTCGATGCGCTTGAGGCCGCCGGTGGCAACGTCCGCTTTACCGTGTACCCGGAAGCAGGACATGTCGGGGCATGGGAAAACGCGTATGGCGATCCTGAACTCTGGGATTGGTTGGTGAAGCAGCGGCGGGACGATTGAAGCCAACGCGATCCGAAAAACTCTACTCAGGTCCCTGGCGAAGCCGCAGTATCCCACCACGCCCTCGCGAAACTTCAAATACATGCTCCCGGCCGCCCGCACTCAGCCTGAACCGGTCGTCCTCCCGGGTAACTTGAGCCTTCGACGAACTGTCGCTAAATGCCAGGACCAGGATGTCACCGTCCGTACCCGCCACCAGCCGCGTTGATGGCTCGGTAGCATCCGGAAGAAAGCTGACCAGGCTGCCGGCTGCGAGCCCCGGAGGCGCATAGGGTACCTCCTCCTTCCGAATGGTCAGGCCGCTGCCAAATACCGCAATCACCTCCACCTCCCGAGATCCCGCACCTAGACGGGCACGGTCTCCCTCCAGGCCGAGCAGTTCCACGGGATTCAGCTTGTAGGACAGCTCGCCGCCACCGGTCTCGGGTCCCAGGCCAATGGCCGGGTCCACGGTGAGCCGGCGCCTGCCCGGGCATCGAAGGTCGATCAGGGACAGATCGCAGTCCGCGGTTACTCCGGGCGTCTGTATCGAGCCGCCAAAGGCAAGGGCGGTATTGGGCCTGGCGTAGAACGTGCGCGGCTCCTTCCGCGAAGCGAGTCCCTGCGAGTCCCGTCCCATCTCGCCGAAGACCGCCGGGTCGTCCAGTCGATTCGATTTGCCGTCAAGGGCAATCTCCATCCACGGTTTGGCGCCGCGCCGGTTGAAGCCGTCCCAGGCGATCTGCGCTTCGTGCCAGGTTCCTACACCCGCCGTACCCGGCGCATGCACGGTAACCAGGTTGCTGTTCTGGCTTTGCACGCTGAAACACAATCGTCCGTCCGTATCAACGAAGAGCGCGAAGGTGTTGACCCCCGTCCCGAAATGCCCGCCGACACCGTTCCCGCTATTGAACAGCACCCGGGGGCCGCTTGCGTTTTCGAGTCCGCTCGCATTTTCGAGTCCGCTCGCGCGTCCACGCAATCGGAAGCGAATCCGCAGACGTCCCCCATTCGCGCGGAACCAGCGTTCCGCTTCGTATTGAAGGACGTCGCCGCCGCGCAGCCGGACCAGCGAACTGCCGTCGGCGACTTTCCGCACGCCGCGCATACGACGCCTAAGCGCCACGAGCAGGACCGGATAATCTCCGCGAGAAATCCAGTATTCGTGTTCGGTTCGCCTGGAGGATACGCGCAGCCGCTGCCAGTCCTTCGTGCGCTTCAGCCCGCCCAATTTGGCGACGTTCTCGTTCTGGCCGCCCACGCAGGGCAGGCTCCCGCAACGCACCGGCTGGGCCTCGAAGGCACTGATGGTGCGCAACAGAGGGCTGCCCGCCCACTGAACGTGCAGGTCCATGAAACAGGCGGCCAGGCCGCCGTCGTACCCGCTTACACATAGTATAGCCGCTTCGGGATCGTGACTGCTGCGCATCACGGCGAAACGGCCCGTGTACATGTCGAAACGTCCCGCCAGCGTAGTCACGCGCCGCGCCCTGGCCGGCCGGAAAGCGGGATCGTAGTAACAATAGGCGTACGGCCCGTAGGAAATCATACACTCTGCCGTCGTACCCCTGACGCCCGTTCCGAAGCGATACAGCCGGCCCAGGCGGGGATCTGAAAGGGCCACGTCCCGCAGCCTCCCGTCTCCGGCTTCCTGGGCCAGCCTCAGGAGGACCGGCGAATTGACGTTGAGCTGGCCGCCGAGCAGGACGTTTGCATTGGGGGGATAGTAGACCTGATCGGGTATATCGCGAGGCGCCGTCCAGTGGGCGCGGAACCAGTTCAGCGGCAGACGCAGCCTGGCGGGTGCCTCGCTGAGCAGGTCGACACCGGTCACATTGCGCATTGCATCGGCGAAATGCAGCAGCCAGAGGTTTTCGAAACCCCAGAAGGTGGGACCGTCGATGGGCTCTCCGCCGGGACCGCAGCCGTTGGGCAGGATGCCGCCGCGGAAGCGATCGACAACCGCCTGCACCCAGGCTTCCGCCCGGGGGTGCTCACCCAGCAGGTGCACCGCGGCCACCCCGAAGTGCCCATAGTCGACGACGGTGTGGTGCCCTCCTGCCGTGTAGTGCCGCCGTTCGTCCACGTACGGCCACCAGCGGTCCATCAGCCCCACGAGGCAATCGCGGACCTGGCGCTTCTCCACTTCCGGCAATACCTCGTCCATCAGGTCGAGGGCAAGCGCGAAGGCATGCATATAGCGGTTGACCGTGTAGAAGTGCTCCTCCACGTGATCGCCGTGGTCCCAGCCCGCCGCGGCCCGCAGCCATGCGCGGGCCCGTCCGAGCCAGCGCGGGTCGCCCGTGAGTCGCCAGGCGAAGGCGTAATTCTCGATCAGGGCCGTGGCCTGCATGGCCGTATAGAAGGTCAGGTAGAGCTGGTGGTTGGGGTGAGGGCTGTGCGCCCGACGCGGGACCCGTCTCCAGGGACGCTGGCCTGAATACAGTTCACAGTCGTCCAGGAGGTTGGAGAGGATGCGCCGGCGAACCGGATCGGCCGGCGCCTCGAAACGGAAGTCAGGATCGTCGGCCGGCCTGTACAACCGGGGTCTTTTGTGGCGGATTACAGGAATCGACGCCTGTTGTGATGTGTCGGTCATCGGATCGGTCGAGGGAACAGTCATCATCAAATTCCTGGATTCCAAACGAAGATTTGTGCCAGCTTAAGGCCGCTTGGACAGACAGGGGTTTTTAAAGTAAGTAACATGGTTTCAAATTCGTCAATAAGGTATATCTTGCTTAGTACAGACATTTCGGTACTGAGGTCGCATACAAGGCCGCATATTGTCAAACATCCACAGAAAACCCATTATCACAAAAAGGGACGTGGAACGGTACGTTCGCGCCCTGCCCGACAAGATCGACTGGGAGTCCTTTTATGCCCACGGCAAGCGGAATCCGCCGTTTCTTACGGATTCACCGGACGAGAATCTAGTCGGGTATTTTGAACAAGGCTATCTCAATCCCGGCCGTGCCATTGATCTGGGTTGCGGGACAGGCCGGAACGCCGTATACATGGCGAAATCGGGGTGCCGTGTTGACGCCATCGACCTGTCGGAAACAGCAATCGGGAAAGCACGGTTACTTGCACGACAGTCAGTAGTAAACATCAATTTTATTGTCGGGTCGATTTTCGACCTGGCCATGCCCAGCGGCCACTACAACCTGGCCTACGATGCAGGTCTTCTTCATCACCTGCTGCCTCATCAAAGGCCTTACTATCTCGAAAAGGTACATGCACTACTCAAGCCGAACGGGATGTTCGGGATGACCTGCTTCGACACATCAGGCGGTGTTCCCAAGGAGGACTGGGAGATCTATGAAGAGGGCAGGATGCCACCGGGAATCGGGTACACAGAAGATCGATTGCGAGCTATCCTGCAACACCACTTTGAGATCATCGAGTTTCGACCCATGAAGGCACAATCTGAGGATAGCGATCTCTTCGGTATCTCCGGCCTGTGGGCAGTACTGATGAAGCCCAGGCCTATCGCACTTCATGTCGGTGACTCGACACCGGGTACCTGCGTTACATAACTGATCGAAGCATTCTGGCAGGCGAGATACAAGTGCTCCACAACTACCTCACCATAGCCGTACGCAACCTCCTCAGGTATCCGACCTACACGCTCATCAACATCGTGGGGCTCGCGATCGGGCTGGCGGCCTGCATGCTGATCCTGCTCTATGTCTGGGACGAATTGAGCTATGATCGGTATCATCCCCATGCCGACCGGGTTTATCGGGTCGTCGATGACATAGAAAGCGCCGGGCAGACGGTCAGGACGGCGGGATCGCCCTCGGGATGGGGACCCGCCCTGAAGCGTGATTTCCCCGAAATCGAGCTCTTCGCCCGGGTGAGAGGTACGACATCCACCTGGTTCATCATGCATGAAAACCAACGTTTTTATGAGAAAAAGGTCATCTGGGCCGATGCGGCTCTGCTCGACATGTTTTCCATCCCCTTTGTCGCCGGCGATCCCCGGACCGCGCTGATCGAACCGTATTCGATCGTGATCTCGGAGGAAATGGCCTTCAAGTATTTCGGCGACGACGAGCCCATGGGGAAAGTCCTCAGGGGGGACAATGTCTGGGACTTCACGGTAACCGGCGTCATGCGGAACATCCCGGCCAATTCGCATCTGCGCCCGGATATGATCCTATCCCTTATAACACGAAATGCCCTTTATCCCAACAGCCTCGATGATTGGGAGATGCACGAGAATCGTTATACCTACATCCGACTGCATGAAAACGCCTCCCCGGATGACCTGGAAGCGCAACTGCCCGCCTTCGTGGAACGGAATAAATCAGGCCGGTTCCGCGAGTCGACCAAAGTACTGAGACCGTCACTGCAGCCCCTGGTAGACATTCACCTGCATTCCCACCGGGACAGCGAACTCGAGTCCAACGGGGATTTTCGCTACGTGGTGCTCTTCCTGATCATCGCGTTCCTGATTCCGATCATCGCGTGCATCAACTTTGTAAACCTGGCCACCGCGCGGTCCGCGATGCGCGCCAGGGAGGTGGGCGTGCGCAAGGTGATGGGGGCCAATCGATCCCAGTTACTGGCCCAGTTCCTGGGAGAAGCCGTCGTCATGACGGCACTTGCCATGATCGTCGCGGTTACTCTCGCACACCTCGCCCTGCCCGGCGTGAACGTGCTGGCCGGAAAGCAACTGGACTTTACGCTGTCGAACGGGTGGGTGCTGGGAACGCTAGCCGCTGGGATCGTTGTGATTGCAATGGCGGCCGGCAGCTATCCCGCGGCCTACCTGTCAGGCTTCCTGCCCACCGAAGTACTGAAAGGAAGTTCGAAGTCGGGAACCCATGGACTGGGGTTGCGGCAGGTCCTGGTGGTGATTCAATTCGTCATGTCCATCTTTCTGCTGGTCAGCACCGCCGTCATCTACGACCAGCTCGAGTACATACAGAACATGAGACTCGGTTTTAACAAAGAACACGTGATGGTCGTACCCTTTACGGGACGTGAGCAACAGGAAAGCGCCCCTGTACTGAAACAGCGCCTGGCGCAGTTGCCCGGCGTGGTCGGAATGGCGACGACCGATGGGGTCCCCGGGGTGAACGCACCGCGGATCATGGCCGTCCGTTCCGACAGGATGAACCCCGATGACAACCTGATCGTGTCCGTGTTCGCATCGGACGATCAGTTCCTGGACGTCATGGAAACAGATCTCGTGGCAGGCAGGAACTTTCCGGTCAAATGGGGTATGGATTCGACCATGGTCATCCAGTTGAACGAGACCGCGGCACAAAAACTGGGCTGGGACGCGCCTCCCGAGGCGATCGGCATGCTGGTGGAATGGATCGAGTACCGTGGATTGCAGGGACGCGTTCTGGGGGTCATGGAGGATTTCCACCTGCAATCGATTCGCGAGGAAATCGAACCAATCGTTTTCATACACGATCCCAGCCACTTCACCGATGTACTCATCCGAATCGAACCGGATGACATACCAGGTACTGTCACCCGGATCCAGGAAGTGTGGCGTGAAGTCGATCCCGTTTATCCCCTGTCATACACGTTTCTTGACGAGGATTTCGACAGTCTCTATCGCGCCGAACACCAACTGGGTACGATCTTCGCGGTCTTCGCCTTTCTCGCGATCCTGGTTGCCTGCCTGGGCCTCCTCGGACTGTCTTCCTTCTCGATCCAGGAGAGAACCCGGGAAATCGGAATTCGGAAGGCGCTCGGGGCGACGGTTACAGAAATCGTGCTGCTGCTCTCGAAGGACTTCGTTAAGTACGTCCTGCTGGCCAATGTAATCGCCTGGCCGCTGGCGTACTTTGCCATGACGCGTTGGCTGCAGAACTATGCGTATGCATCCGAAATCGAATTCATGTGGTTCATAGCGGGTGGCATCGTCGCACTGATCATCGCCTGGCTGACCATCGGAGCACACGCGGTTTCCGCATCGCGAAGGAATCCGGTCGACGCGCTGAGACAGGGCTAATGCGGTGTTACGGCAATACCGCGTTCATCGGAGCAAAGCATCGTGGCGGCTTCCAGGCACATACTCTATGTGGTCTGGAGAACCACGAAATGAAGGGACTGATTAAGAAATGTCCGCATATCAGAACGCCAAGTTGGAAATCTTATCCATATTGGAACTTTCACGGGACTCGATTCACATCCATATAGGACTGATCGTGTTTTTTGCAACGGTCGTCCTTTGGAAAAAAGGCGTTGTTAAAGCGAGTTGTTTGATCCCAGTAGCGGTTGTAACATCTCTGATGGAGATTCTTGATCTAAGAGATGGCTATAACCATCTGGGTTATTTTCGCATGGCTGCGGTAACCGCAAGTATGCACGATTTAATCAATACGATGGTCTGGCCGGTCGTCATCGTTATACTCGCATGGATGGGCAGGCTGAAGGATGCCCGGAATGCGTAAGCGCATTGCTTCGGATTGTACGGATGCGGATAACCTTTCTGGGAACAGCAGCAGCGCCGTCGATGCCGATCCCTTTCTGCGTCTGCCAGATCTGTTCGGAGGCCCGAAGGGTCGGGGGAAAGAATCTGCGCCGGCGATCGTCGCTGATGATCAACGACGATCTGCTTGTGGACATCGGCCCGGATATTGCCACTGCGTCGTTCGAGCGCGGTCTTTCTTTTGCCAGCATCGGCGTATGCCTTCAAACGCATCCCCACGATGACCATCTGGATACCGGGTTTCTACTCTCGAGACATGCCGACTACGGAACAGTGGTATCACGAGATTTGCTCCTTGTCGGCTCCGGTGAAACGCTGAGCGCGATCGATGATATGGTACGTCGAACAAGCGAATACGGGAGCATCTTCGATCCCGAAACCCAGTCCGCGCTAAGGCTGAATCCGAGGACGATTGCGCCCTTCGAGACATGTACTGCAGGGGATTACCGCGTTACCGGATACCCCGCCAACCACGGTGTCGATCAGGGATATTTACTCTACTCGATCGAGCAGGGACCCCATGCGGTTTTCTACGGTACGGACACGTCGATACTTTCCGAGGAGGCCTGGGATCACCTTCAACTCCGACGCACCCGGTATGACGTGGTCATTCTCGATCATACGTATGGGATCGGATTTGACTCAAGACCGGGGGATCATCTGGCGTCGCGGGACGTCATTGCCCATGTCGATCGATTCCGCGAATCCGGATTGCTCAAGGAGAACGGCTCGGTCTACGCGACGCACCTGTCCCATGAAGGCAACCTGGAACACGATGAGTTGGATGAGTATGCCATGGAACACGGATACCGGGTAGCTTACGACGGACTGGCGTTACAGCTGGAATATTGAGGAAACGCTACGCTGCGACACCGGTGCATTTAAGATCGTTGAAGACCGAAAGGGCAAACCAAGATGAGCAATGACGTGTTAGCCGGGCGGATTCGTCTCCTTCTTTCGAAGCGGAATGGATATTCCGAGCGAAACATGTTCGGCGGCATCTGTTTCATGATCAACGGCAATATGTGCGTGGGTACCTGGAAAGGCTCGCTCATCGTGCGGCTCGAACGGGAGAAGCACGACGAAACGCTGGCCGAACCGCACACGAAACCCGCCGACATCTCGGGACGGACCATGAAGGGATGGGCGCTGGTGGAACCGGCGGGCATCGCAACCGAGCAAGACCTGAAGGACTGGGTGGACCGCGCCGCGGCTTACGCCGCATCCCTACCGGCCAAGTAAGATTCTGGTAACGGCCAATTGCTATGCTGAGCAGTGGCTGATTGCAAGTCTGCATACCGTCCGATTGTAAGTCTGAGTACCGTCTAATTGCAACTTACGCGGCGGCTGACAGAAGAGTGCGATCAACGGATAGCGGGCAATCCAATCGGCGTACAAGAGCGTATTTTTGATGCTTCACCGATAGGGATTGATTCACGTTGCTTCTTTCCAATTCATGAATTCATGCCGATTCTTCTGATGCCTCCCATAGCATTCTGACGGGTACGGCCGTCAGTCCGTCTCCGAAACTCCAACACGCCTCGCCGTCGTAAAGCACCACTCCGCCAGCGAACCGATCACCAACTGCACGCTTGAGCATGCGCAGTCCACGAAAATCAGACGCTCGCACGGTACTGGACGCTTTCACTTCCACGCCAGCCACGGCAATAGACCCTTTTTCGATTACCAGGTCTACTTCGACTTTGTCCTTGTCCCGATAGTGATAAAAGGACAACGGCTCGTCATACCAACTGGATTGTCGTTTCAACTCTTGAAACACGAATGACTCAAGATACTGTCCCAGTAGATCTCGGTCTTTTTTGAGCGACTCGCTGTTCACGCCGATCATGGCGCATCCAATACCTGTATCACAGACGTGCAGTTTCGGTGCCTTGACCGATCTCTTCAAGCGGTTGTTCTGCCATGCCGGGAGTCGCTCCACCAGAAAGATTCTTTCAAGAATCTCTACGTATTTACCAATCGTCGGGCGGGTGAGATTAAAGGGAGCGGACATGTCCAGAAGATTGTACAACCGCGCCGTTTGAGTCGCTGCGATACCGAGCAGACGAGTCATGGCCTCATGGTCGCTGATATTCGCGATGTCACGCACGTCCCTTTGAAGCTGGGTTTCCACGTAGTTCGTATACCAATTTCGTCTTCGTCCCTCGGTTGAACGCGCCAGTGCGGCGGGAAATCCTCCGGCGACGATGCGATCAACCAGTCGGTCCGATGATCGGGGCAACTGATGCCCCTTGAATTCACCGGAGAACAAGCGGTCAAGAAAAACAGGGGACTGATCCGACAGTTCGCACTGAGCCAATGGGTGCAGTCTTATTATCTCTACTCGTCCGGCGAGGGAATCCGATACTTTCGGCACCAGAAGCACTTGGGACGATCCGGTTAGCAGAAAACGGCCGGGAATCCGCTCACGGTCGATAGCCATCTTCAGAGCGGTGAAAATGGATGGGACTCGCTGAACCTCATCTAAAATCACCCTGTCAGGCAAATCGTTAACGAATCCTATAGGATCGGTCTCAGCAGCGTCGCGCGCCACATCGTCATCGAAGGTGACATAGTTTACGTTACTAAATTCCATCGGCTCGCCATCGTCCCATTGCATTACCGTACCGTCTGACCACTGCAGGTATTGGGGTGGATATGCCATCCTTGCCAGTGTGGTCTTGCCGCACTGCCTTGGACCGTGGATCAGAACAGCCGGCGAATCGGCGAGTGCCTCCTTCAGGGGGCGTTCGGCGTATCGCGGATAGAGTCTGGATTTGGTTTTCATCGGGTTAAGCACTTCTTTGGTATGTGTTTTCTTATTTACACATACTTTGATGAGTTCGTTCAGTTACAATGAAATTGACGTCTTATCTAATTTAAACAATATGCGGCTGATTGCAAGCCATAATACCGTCTAATTGAAAGTTTTTAAACGTCCAATTGCAAGTCTGAGTACCGTCCAATTGCAAGTCTAATGGAAATCCCGGCTCTTCAGACGCAGCGACCCGTCCTCCAGCCTCGGGTCCCAGAACGCCTCGGCCACGAGATGAATCACCCCTTCGCCCACCTGCAGGTTTCCGGTCACGCCTAAGCAGGGAAGCGTCCTGACCAGCGCGGAATACTGCTCAAATACTTTCTCCCAGATGACCAGGTTCGCGAACCCCGTTTCGTCCTCCAGCGTCATAAAGGTGACGCCCTGGGCGGTCCCCGGGCGCTGACGGCAGATGACCATACCCACGTAATGGACCAGGCTGCCGTCCGGCATCCCGTTGAGTTCCTGCGCCGCGGGCAGTCCTTGGGCGGCCAGACCGGGGCGCAGCGGTTCCAGGAGGTGGCCCAGGACGCTGTGATCGCTGACCTGATGGTCCCAGACGATGGTCTCCAGGCTGCTCAGGGAGGGAAACCGGGGCGAGGAGGTGCGGCTGTCGAGCGGCAACGCGGGCGGCTGGCGGGGTTTGGTACCCAGGGTCTGCCAGAGGGCACGGCGGCGGTCCAGGCCGAAGCACGCGAAAGCGCCCGCCTCGGCCAGGGACTCCAGCTTGTCCTCGTGGAGTCCGCTCCGCCGGGCGACGTCCGGAAGGTTCCGGAAGGGGGCCTGCTCCATGGCCCGGTCCAGCCTCTCCCAGTCTCCTTCGCTCAGTCTCTGGACGTAGCGCAGTCCCATGCGCACCGCGAACCGGGCGCAACTCTTGCTGCCGTTCCCTGCGCTGCCTCTGCTATCATCCACGTCTTCCGCTGCAATCTCCTCCAGGGTACAGTCCCAGCGGCTGTGGCGTATGCTCACCGGCCGCACCTCCACCCCGTGTATCCGGGCGTCGTTAACGATGGTAGCGGGCGAGTAGAACCCCATGGGCTGGGCGTTCAGCAGGGCGCAGGTGAACTCCGCGGGGAAGTGGCACCGCAGGTAGGCGGTGGCGTAGGCGATGTGGGCGAAGCTGGCGGCGTGGCTCTCTGGGAAGCCGTACTCGCCGAACCCCCGGATCTGCTGGAAGACGCGTTCGGCGAATTCCTGTTTGATGCCCTTCCTCATCATGCGCGTGACCAGCCGCTCCCGGTGCCGTTCGATCCGTCCCGTACGCCGCCAGGCAGCCATGTCCCGTCGGAGCTGGTCGGCCTCGCCGGGGGTGTAGTCTGCCGCCACCATGGCCAGCTGCATCACCTGCTCCTGGAAGAGGGGTATGCCCAGGGTCTTCTCCAGGACGGGCTCGAGGCACTTGTGGGGATAGGTAATTTCCTCCACTCCGTTGCGCCGCCGCAGGTAGGGATGGACCATGCCCCCCGTGATGGGTCCGGGACGGACGATGCTGATCTCGATCACCAGGTCGTAGTAGTTGCGCGGCTTCAGGCGCCCCAGCATGGCCATTTGGGCCCGGCTCTCGATCTGGAACACCCCCACCGTATCGCTGCGGCAGATCAGATCAAAGGTGGCGGCATCCCCCGAGGGGAGATCGGCCAGGGTGAGTTTCATCCCGCGGTGCCGCCGCAGAAGGTCGAAGCCGAGGTGCAGCATGTTGAGGGCACCCAGACCCAGGAGATCCACCTTGAAGAGCCCCGCGTCCTCCACGTCCTCCTTGTCCCACTGGATCACGGTCCGTCCCTCCATGGTGGCGTTCTCGATGGGTACCAGGTCATGGACGGGGTAATGGCCCAACATGAACCCTCCGGGATGGATGGAGAGATGGCGGGGGAAATCCTGGATCTCCCGTACCAGGACGTTCAGGTGGCGCAGGGCCCGGTTTTCAGGGTCGAGACCGGCCTGCCGGATGAAGGCGGCGTCCCAGCGTTGGTGGGATATCAGCTTGGACAGACGGTCCAGGCTGGTTGCCGGTATCTCCAGCACCTTCCCTACCTCCCGGATGGCGGATCGATGGCGGTAACGGACGACGTTGGCCACCATGGCGGCGTGGGTACGCCCGTACTTCTGGTACACGTGCCGGATCACCTCTTCCCGGCGGTTGTGCTCGATGTCCAGGTCGATGTCCGGAGGCTCGGCCCTTTCCCTCGACAGGAAACGCTCGAAGAGGAGATCCACCTGGGTGGGATCCACGCTGGTGATGCCCAGGGAGAAACAGACGGTGGAGTTGGCCGCCGATCCGCGGCCCTGGCAGAAGATGTTCTCGCGGCGGCAATACTCCACGATCTCGTGCATGGTCAGGAAATAGCCCTCGTACTCCAGTTCCCGGATCAGCGCGAGTTCTTTCTTCAACTGGGGTGTCAGTTGCGATGCGAGCTTGTCGCCCAGGCGGCGTTCCGCGCCCGCGAAGGTGCGCTCCTCCAGATACTGAATGGACGTCTTGCCCTTCGGCAGGCGCTCCAGCGGATAGCGGTAGCGCAGTTCCCCGAGGGAGAAGGTGCAGCGTTCGGCTATCTCAAGAGTGCGTTCGAGGGACGCCGGGTCATCGCCGAAGAGCCGCGCCATGTCTTCCGGTCCCTTCAGGGCGTACTGGTCGTTCGGTTGGATGAGGCGCCCAGCCGCGGGCAGCGTCACGCCCTCCCGGATGCAGGTCAAAACGTCCTGCAGGCGCCGCCGTTCGGGCGTATGGTAGAGGACCTCCACGGCGGCAACGGTGGGCAGCCCGAACCGGTCCGTCATCTCCCGCAGACGGATCTCCTTCAGGGTCTCGTCCGCTCGCCGGTGCCGGGCCAGGACTACGTACAGGCGGTCTTTGAAGGCTGTGCGGAGTTGTTCGAGGATGGATTCGGAGGAGGCCGGATCCGAGCGAGTCGGGGCTTCCTCCCCGGGAACAGCCTCAAGATCAGCCCCGGGGCCGCCGATCCACAGGGCGATCAACCCCGGGCTGTGGCGGCACACCTCCTCCCAACTCACCCGGCAGTTCCCCTTGGCACCGCGCAGGTGTCCGGCGGTCAGCAGCCGGCAGAGCCGGGCATAGCCTTCCCGGTTCTGCACCAGCAGCAGGACTTCCGAACCATCCTGTAGGCTGACCTGCGATCCCACGATCAGGTGGATGTCCAGTTCCCGGGCGCGCACGTGCGCCCGGACGATGCCGTACACGCCGTTGCGGTCGGTAAGGGCCAGGGATCGGATGCCCAGGTGCCGGCAGGCTTCCACCAACTCCTCGGGGTGGCTGGCCCCTTCCAGGAAGGCGTAGTTGCTCTTGCACCAGAGGGGCGCGTAGGAAGGGTTCGAGGGCGGCGAGGACGGATCCCGGGACGACCGGGACGGGACGGGATCACGCGCCTCGGACCGGCCCCGGGGCGGTCGCATCATTCGACCCGTCCCTGCACGTACCAGCGGGCTCTCCGGTGGTCGTAATAGACCCAGAGGGTCTCTCCCCGGCCGGTGTCGACGAAGCGGTAGTCCCTCCGGACCTCCCGGACCCACCATCCGCCGCTGATCAGGTGTTCCGGGGGCGGTCCCAGCCCCTGCGGCGACGGCCAGTTCACGGGCAGGCCTTCCAGGACGCGGGGGCTGGCATGGGCGCGCCGCACCAGGGAGCGCACCGCGACCGGCCGGGGGCTGGCCGCGGCGAGCTTGCCGAAGGGATGCCACGCGAAGCGGGCCTCCGGGAGATGCCCCGATCTCAGTTGGGCGGTGAGCACCGAACCGGGGCCGAACTCGGCCCGGACCCGCGCCAGGGCGCGCATGGCCGACCCGGCGTCGCGATTCGGATTCTCCTGAAGCAGGTTCAGTGTCTCGGCGGTGACGCCCACCCCCTCCACCTCGAGGGCCAACTCCACCGGAGGGAAGGGGAAGGAGACCGTTTCCAGGTGCAGGCCGGCCAGTTCCAGCAGAGCTGGCGCGGCCAGCGTCGGCTCGGCCGCCTGGATACGAAAGCAGCGCCGCGCCCCATCCTCCTGGCGGAATTCCAGGCGGAGCGCCGAAACCGCCTGGCATCTTCCTGCGGCGGCCTTCAACAGGGGCGCCAGGAGTTGAGATACCCGGAACAACAGACCGCGGGCGACGGATTCGTTTTCATCCAGTTCCATCCGGGCGCGGAGGGGTTCGGGAAGCGCCCGGGGCTGGAGCGGCAAGGGCCGATCACCCGCCGCAAAGCGATAGAATTCCCTGGCCTGCTCGCCGAGATGCTTGGCGATACGCTCCCCGGGAAGGGCCAGGAAGTCCCCCACGGTATGCACGGCCAGCCTGTCCAGCCGTTCCCGCAGTTTCGGCTCGATCTGAAGATCGAGCAGCCGCACCTTTCGGCTCTCGGCTTTCTCGGCTTCCGCGGAGGGGAGAACGGCCACCGCGTCCTTCGCCTTGGCGATGGCATACGTGCCGAAACGGCCGAAGCCGACCGCGATGCTCGCCGAGAGATCCAGCCGGAAAAGGCAGGCGTGCATCTGTCCGGCCCAGTCCTCCAGCGACTCGTAGAGCCAGCCCAGTCCGCCCGCGTCCACCCAGAAGATCCCTGGCTCGTCCCCGCACGGCTCCACCCGGGGACTGAAGCGGTCCAGTTCCCCGTGGACCTGCCGGACCGCGGCCTGGAGTTCCTCCTCCGAAACCGTCCCGGCGCACAGGCCGTGGTTCAGGGAAAGGGCCGCAGCGTACCGCATGCCCGGTCGGATCCCGTTCCGAACAGCCGCGGTGTTGAGCCACAGAACGGGACTCAGGGGCTTTTCTTCCTCCACCACCGCCGCCGGTCTCTCCCGCCATTCCGGATGGTTCCTCAGCAGGAGTTGCAGCGGCAGCGCCCGGATGTTAATGCAGGCCGTCCGGCCCGCGGCAGATTTCGGTGTGGCGCCAGCCCGGTCCATGACGTCGGTCCTTCAGGATTTCGATTTCGTATTGAAAACGGTCGACCGCCAGGCGGCGGCAGGAGGTCTGTCCTCTCAGGGAAACCATCGACCCCAGTGAAGGCGCCTCCCGGGACTTGGCGGTCAGGCACAGGAGGGCGGCATGGTGGTCCCGCGCCTGCCGGGCCAGGCGCACCTGCAACGGAACAGAAATCCTGGAATCGGCGTGCAGGTCCATTACGACCAGGCCGAAGCCGCCCGACCGAAGGATCCGGTCCGCCGCGCATGCCACGGCGCGGGCGTCCGGGACGCGGATGACCACCAGGGCGTCCAGGTCCACGCCGCTCTCCGCCGCGTCCGGCGCGAAGAAGGTATCCGGCGTCGCCGTGATCCAGGCCGCCGGCTCGCCCTCGAGTTGCGCGTCCAGCACCACCCGGAAGGCAGCGGTCAGCAGGGCGGTCCCGGGGACGGACGAGAGTTCGCAAAGGCGTCCGGCCAGTTGCGCCCGCGACCAGCACGGCTGCTCCTTCCGGTCTCCGGCAGGCATCCGTATGAAATAGGGCTCGAGATCCTGCAGATCCCGGTCCTGCGGGGCAGACATGATTTCTCCTTCGGTTGTTCGATGATTCTACCCGATGTTTCTTGCTCGACGCGTCCATCCGGTGCTCCTTACCCGGCGTGACCTTAGTCAACGCTCCGGCGCACCTCGATGACCTTGCCCAGGAGCGAAAAGGGCGCCCCGTCCTCCCGGGGAATGATCGGGCTGAAAGTATCGTTCTCCGGATGCAGCTCGACGCGGCCGTCCCGGTACCGGTACCGTTTCACCGTCGTCTCATCGCCCACCAGGGCCACCACGATGTCCCCCGGACTGGCCGTCGGCTGCCGGCGCACGATCACCGTGTCCCCCGGCAGGATGCCGGCATGAAGCATGCTCTCCCCCTCCACGGTCAGCGCGAAGAGCTCGCTGTCCTCGAAACGCGTCTGCGCCATGATGTATTCCGGCGGATCCTCCATAGCCTCGGTCAGTTCGCCCGCCTGGACGCGACCCAGCATGGGGATCAGTTGGGGCGGACTGGCTTTTCCGAACTCCGGCAACCGGTAGCCCCGGGACCTGCCGTCCACCTTGGCGAGCTTCCCCTCGAACACCAGCTTCTCCAAGTGCTGGCGGGCCGACTGTACTGCCCGGAACCCGAATGCACGCTGCACATCCCGGGTCGTGGGCGGGGCCCCGTTCAGGATCCGCTCCCGCACGAAATCGTAGATCTTCTCCCGGGTCTTTCCGGGCGATGTGTAAGCCATGATGGTCTCCTCGGTCCGAGACGACGAAAGGAGGACGGCGTGCTAATACGGCAGATTTCAATATGGGACGACGCACCAACAGGCGCGTCAGAACGATCAGCATATCAAAACGACCGTCTGAAAACCTATAAAACAGACAATTGTCTGTTATGTCAAGCGTTTTGGAGGGAAGATTCAGAATAAAGAGTATTTTAAAAATAACACCTTGACTATTATTATAATTTACATTAATTGTGTTAATACGATGACTGATATTTACATTCCCCAAGCGCAACTCTCCAGGCTTGCCCACCTGGTCACACCGGGCAAAGTGGTCTTGGTTTACGGTCCCAGAAGAGTGGGCAAGACCACACTGATCAAGCGTTACATCCAGGACCACGACTCCGACGCCCTGCTCGTGACGGGGGAGGATATCGTGGTGCGGGAATATCTCGAGAGTCAGTCTCTGGCCAAATTAACGGCCTTCGTCGGCCGCCGCCGTACGCTGATCATCGACGAAGCACAACATATCCGGCAGATCGGGCTGAATCTCAAGCTGCTGGCCGACCATGTCGCAGGGCTCCGAATCATCGCCACGGGTTCGTCTTCCTTCGACCTGGCCAGTCAAACCGGCGAGCCGCTGACCGGCCGCAAGTATACCCTGTTGCTTCTGCCCCTGGCCCAGTTGGAACTCCAGGAAATCGAAACCGCACACCAGACACGAGCCCATCTCGAACTTCGGCTGATCTACGGATCGTATCCTGAAGTCGTCCTCATGGACTCGTCCGAAGACCGGCAACTCTACATCAAGGAACTGATCGCTTCCTATCTTTTCAGGGACATACTTCAGCTGGAGGGCATACGCCATGCGGACAAGCTGCTCAGACTACTGCAACTGGTCGCCTTCCAGATCGGACGCGAGGTATCGACGTCCGAACTGGGCACCCAGTTGGGCATGAACGCGAACACCGTGGATCGCTATCTCGACCTGCTCGAGAAATCCTATATCCTATACAGCCGCCGGGGTTTCAGCCGCAACCTGCGAAAGGAAATAACCAAGAGCCGCCGGTACTACTTCTACGACAACGGTATCAGGAACGGGCTGATCAACAACTTCAACCCACTGGCAATGCGGGATGACGCGGGGGAGTTGTGGGAAAACTATATTCTGGTGGAGCGACTGAAGTACAACCTTTACAACGGGCACTTGACGGAAAGCTACTTCTGGCGTACCTACGATCGCCAGGAAATCGACCTGGTCGAGGAGTGGGGGGGCCAACTGCTTGCCACGGAAATGAAATGGACCGCCAGATCATACCGGGTGCCTGGCGCCTGGCGCAAGGCCTATCCCAAGAGTTCGTTCCAGATTGTTCATCCTGAAAACTATATCGGATTTATATCTGAGTCGAAGATACCTTGAGGCATTTTATCGGGTATGATTCCCAACCTGGTTCGACTGCCTGTCCACCACCTGCCATCTCCCCTGACGCCCCACCCTAAACTGTGACCGTTTCCGGCTCGTGATCGACCGGGAAATTCACGGACCTGGCGATGAAGCACATGGCACTGGCCCGCTCGTGCAGTCGTTCCGCGGCAGCCGCGTCACTCTCCGCGGTTATCGAAACGCGCGGCCTGAGGGTCACGCGAACGAACTGGGCCGAGCCGTCCGGATTCAATTCCATCACGCCTTCCGCGTGGTCTTCGTAGGCGGTCACCACGACTTTACTCACCGTGCAAAGATGCAAGTACCAGAGCATGTGGCAGGCCGAAAGAGAAGCCACCAGCATGTCCTCCGGATTATGGCGGCCGGCATCGCCCATATAGCCGGGATCCGCGGAACCCTTGATCACCGGCTTGCCCTCGCATGCGATATCGTAGTCTCGCGCATAGCCCCTATAGGTGCTCGAACCGTTGCCCAGATTGCCCGTCCATGTTACACTGACCTCGTACTGATGCTGCTTGTTCATATTTCCTCCCAACAGCTACAGGGTAATCAACCCATTAAGGGAACGATGTGCCCATACCATCTCACTTACCTTAAAATGGCAGCGACTTCGGCGGTTTTAAAGGTATATTAGCAATGTGCATCCCCGAATGGGGAAACAGAGCTGATCCATGAATCTGAAGATGGACTTCGAGGCGCAGAAAGCCATGGTTCTTTCGACTCCCGAGGCTCCCTGAGACGAAACAATCCTTCGGCAACCATCGACTACCGTCGCAAGCCCACCACCCGGGATGCAGTTGAGACAAGACACCGATGATCCGGAACTACTTCACCATAGCGGCGCGCAACCTGCTCAGGCACCCCGCCTACACGATCATCAACATCGCCGGGCTCGCGATCGGCATGGCCGCCTGCATGCTGATCCTCATGCACATCCTCGACGAGCTGAGTTACGATCGGTACCACCCGCAGGCCGATCGCATATACCGGATCGTCAACGACGTCGACAGCAGCGGCCAGACCGTCCGGACGGCCTGTTCGCCTCCAGCGTGGGGGCCCGCGCTGAAACGGGAGTTCCCGGTTGTCGAGGACTTCGTCCGGATGCGGGGTACGGGCACCGCCTGGCTGATCACGCAGGGAGATGTCCGGTTCTACGAAAGGAAGATCATCTGGGCGGAAGCGTCACTGTTTGACATGTTTGCGGTTCCCCTCGTCGCCGGCGATCCTGGGACTGCGCTGGCCGACCCGTACACGATGGTGATCTCGGAGGAGATGGCCTACAAGTACTTCGGGAACGAGGAGGCGCTGGGGAGGATCATCAACGTGGACAGCCGCTGGGACTTCAGGGTGACGGGGGTGATGCCCAACCTGCCCACGAATTCCCACCTGCGTCCGGACATGTTCGCGTCCTACATCAGTCAAGATGCCATCGGAACCTTCAATACCGGCAGTTGGGAACACTATGACAACTGGTACACCTACATCCGGTTGCGTGAAAGCGCCTCACCGGAAGAGCTCGAAGCGCAGATACCCGCCCTGCTGGAACGAAACGCGGGGGAAAGGTTCCGCGAGTCGGGCATCACGCTGAGTCCTTCGCTGCAGTCCCTCGCAGACATACACCTGTATTCCCACCTGGAAAGCGAGTTCGAGCCCAACGGCGACCTCCGTTACGTGATCCTTTTCGTGATCATTGCGTTCCTGATCCCGCTGATCGCCTGCATCAACTTCGTGAACCTGGCCACGGCGAGGTCGGCGATGCGCGCACGGGAAGTGGGGGTCCGCAAGGTACTCGGCGCCAATCGCGCCCAGTTGCTCGGACAGTTCCTTGGCGAAGCGGTCGCCATGGCGGGGCTCGCGGTGATCATCGCGGTTGCGCTGGTACATCTTGCCCTGCCCGGCGTCAATTCGCTCGCCGGGAAGCAACTGGCCTTTCCGCTGGACAACGTACTGATGCTGGCGGCGCTTGCAGGCAGCGCCCTTGCCGTAGGCCTGGCTGCCGGCAGCTATCCCGCGGCGTATCTGTCGAGGTTCCTGCCCACCGAAGTCCTGAAAGGCAATTCGGGATCGGGAACGCAAGGCCTCGGTTTGCGAAAGACGCTGGTCGTCGTCCAGTTCGCCATGTCCATCTTCCTGCTCGTCAGCACGGCCATCATAAACGACCAGCTCGAGTACATCCAGACCAAGCGGCTGGGATTCAACAAGGAGCACGTAATGGTCGTCCCCATAACGGGCCGGCCGCAGCGGGAGAACACGCCCGTGCTGAAGCAGCGCATGGCCCAGGTTCCGGGGGTTGCCGGCATGGCAACGACCACCGGCGTTCCCGGCATGCGGCTGATGCCGATCATGGAGGTCCGCCCGGACGGTGTGTCCCCCGAAGACCACCTGATGATGGCCGCGCTGGAGGTGGACGAGAACTTCCTGGACGTCATGGGGATCGAACTCGTCGCCGGCCGGAACTTCTCGCCGGACTGGGGGACGGACACCACGACAGGATTCCTGCTGAACGAGACGGCCGTGCGCTTCCTGGACTGGGGAACGCCCCTCGACGCGATCGACCGGCGGTTCGAGTGGATCCCCTTCGGCGGAGCGAGGGGACGTGTGATCGGCGTGGTGGAGGACTTCCACCTGCGCACGATCCACGAGGTGATCGAACCCGTTGTGATACTCACCCATCCATACCATTCCTACCTGCTCATTCGTATCGAGCCCGAAAACATCCCGGATACCATCGCGCGGATCCAGGAGGTCTGGCTGGACGTCGATGCCAGTTTCCCCCTGGATTACACGTTCCTGGACGCGGACTTCGACCGGCTGTACCGCGCCGACCGCCAACTCGGCGCGATCTTCGCGGTATTCGCGTTTCTCGCGGTATTCGTAGCCTGTCTGGGACTCCTGGGACTGGCCTCCTTCTCCATTCAGCAACGTACCCGGGAGATCAGCATCCGCAAGGTCCTCGGCTCGTCCGTTTCCGCCATCGTGCTCCTGCTCTCGAAGGACTTCATGCAGTACGTCCTGCTGGCCAATGCGATCGCCTGGCCGCTGGCCTACCTTGTCATGGCGCGCTGGCTGCAGAACTACGCCTACGCGGCCGGGATCGATTTCGCCTGGTTCCTGGCCGGCGGCATCACCGCCATGGCCATCGCCTGGCTCACAATCGGCGCCCATGCGATTGCCGCATCCCGGAGGAATCCGGTGACCGCCCTTCAGCAGAATTGAGTCCATGTTCCTTAAAGGGAATTTCGTTTACAAGGTGATCTGAACGAACGAAGCGTGATGTAGTGGTACCAGAACATCAAAGGCAGAAACCTCATGGAAAGAAATCCGTGCAGAAGAATCACGCCCGCTGAAATCGCCGCGAAGATCCCAGCGCCCAACGGAGACCGGTTCTTCGTCGCCCTGGAGCGCGGGGAACTCCAGATCGAACTGTATATTCCCCGAGGCGTGGACGATCAGACGCCGCACCGCCGCGACGAGTGCTACGTAATCGTCGAAGGGAAGGGAAAGTTCGAAATGGGAGGCGAGGTCGTGCCCTTCGAGGCGGGCGATTTCTTCTTCGTGCCCGCGGGGGTCGAGCATCGGTTCCTGGATTTCGGCGAGGCGATGAAGACGTGGGTCATCTTCTACGGACCGGACGGCGGCGATCAGGTCTGATCAGGCATCACCACGATTAATCAGGCACCGCCGCGATCTTCGTCCGCCCGCCCGCGCAGGGATTTGAGCCGCCTCGATAGCTTCTGGATCTCTTCCTCGATCAACCCGATTTCGTCTCCCACGCTGATTCGCCCATCCCGTTCCAGATGCCGGCGCCTTTCCTCCGACTCGCGGTCGGCCTGGGCCTCCGACATGGAGTTGATGATGACTCCGATGAAGAGGTTAAGCATGATCATGGTGCCCAGCATCACGAAGGTGACGAAGAAGGCGGCGCCAAGAACGGGCATGGCCTGCGAAGCCTCCCGCAGATGAGCCTGCGCGAAATCCGCGTAGTTTGGGTAGGCGTCGCTGCCGTACATCTGGATGTACATCACGTCGGTCCAGTCCTCCAGGGTCACCACCCGGAAGAGGGTCAGCAGGGCCGTCGAAAGGTCCTGAAAGTGTACCGGGTCGTTGCCGCGAAAGAGGTAGACGCCCAGTACCGCGTAGACGTAGAACAGCACGGCCAGCAGCAGGCCGACGTATCCCAGCGACGTGACCGACTTGAGCAGCGAATTGACCAGCAGTTGCAGTTTCGGCACCGCGGTCACCAGCCGCAGCGCCCGGAGCACCCGGGCCAGGCGCAGCACCGCGGCATACTGGCCTCCCGCGGGCACCAGGCAGGCCACCACGATGAGGAAGTCGAAGACGTTCCAGCGGTCGCCGAAATACCGGTACCAGTGGCGGCCGTGGCGCGCCATCTTCAGCGCGGCTTCCAGGATGAAGAACAGCAGGACCACCTGGTCGAGCCGATGCAGCCACGTGCCGTATCTGGCCACGATATCCCGCGAGGTTTCCAGACCTACCAGTACGGCGGCCGCCGAGATCACCCCGAGCACGGTGTGCTGAAACCCCTTCGAGTCTACCAGTCTTCCGATTTGCGCTTTCAACGGTTACCTCGCACGATTCGTGCTTTCAACGGTTACCTCGCACGGAGGATCTGGTAGTAGAAGGTGCCGGTGATTTCCAGAAACGGATGGAGGAAATCCGCCGGAAGCGGCGGGAAGGGGCTGGCGGACTCGATGGCGTTTCGGCTCGATGCGACGAGGGACTGGTAGGGAATATCGTTGTCCCGGTAAGATAAGACCTCGAGGTCGCGCAGGGCGCCGTCGGGCATGATCTTGAAGCGTATGATGACCCGTCCGCTCACCAGGCCGAGATTGAATGCTTCCGGAGCGAACCAGCGCCGCCGCACGCGTTCGCGGAGGATGTACAGGTAGGGCGCGTAGTCCCAGGCATAGGTGCTGAGCGAGAAATCGCCGTAATCCCTGACCGAGGTGTGGCGATTGTCCGTCCGGGGTACCCGCGGTCCGGTGTTTCCGAAGCCGAAGCCGAACCGCCTGTGCCGTTCGTACGCGGGTTCGCGGGCGATCTGCGCCAGTTCGTTCAGGTCGTCCTGGGGGATGAAAACCGGAGCTTCCGGACCGGTAGGCCGGGGCGCCGAAGCCACTACATCCCCTTCCATCCCGCCTTCACCGCGACCTTCCCGTCCGCCGCTGCCGCGGAACTCGGGCCGGATGATCAGGTCTGAAGTCCACAATGGCGGGTCTTTCAACTCCTCGAAATTCTCGATGCCGCCTTCCCGGGGGGTGAGCGGGACGCCGCCGGCAAAGGGATCGTGCTGCTGTTCTTCCTCTTCGTCCGAATCCTCCATCGTCCTGATCTCCAGGTCGCCCTCCGAATAGGCCGGTCCTTCAGGCAACTCCGTGTCCTCCAAAAGGTCTCGCGCGATGGAATTCTTGTCCGCCACGTCGGCGTCCGGATCGTCCGGCGGCTCCTCCACACGGGCTTCTTCCGGCACGTCGACCAGGGTCGGCGGATTCTGCATTTCCATGTAGGCTTCTTCGAGCTGCTCCAGGCGCTCGTAGGGCGCCAGGGTGAGCTCGATCATGTCCTTGTCTTCGAGCATGCCCGTGGCCAGAAGGATCATCAGGGAGAGACTATGGAGCAGTCCGGCGACTGCGAAGGCGATCAGAAGATACTTGGCCGTGTTGCGGCGAAAGGATACGGTCCGTCCCAGGAGACGGGAATGGTGGGTGTATTCTTTCGAGTAAATATCCATGCATGATTCTTAGGATAGGATTGCGAGCGGGCGTCCAGTCCACGTTCGGGCGCGCGGATCGAACCGTCGCGAAACTCCATCGAGTTCCGTCAGAAGTTTCGCACTCCCGCGTGGTGTACCGGACGATCCCTTTGAGGAGATTTTAACACGTTGTTATAAACGCAGCGAATGCCCGGGGGTTCCATCCTGTGTAGAGACATGGTGTCTTCGCGTGTCTTCTCCGCTACCGCAAACCCAGGCTATGACGCACCTCCGTCATGGTCTCCGACGTGAGCGTCCTTACCCTGTCGGCGCCTGTGGCGAGAGCGTCCCGCACGTCGTCGGGCCGGCGGGTCAGATCCTCGTACTTGTCCTGGATCGGCGCCATCGCGGTTTCCATGTTGTCGCCCAGCTTCTTCTTGCAGTCGACGCAGCCGATGCCCGCGCTCCGGCATTCCGTATCGATGGCCGCTACCTCGTCGGGACTGGAGAAGGACTTGTGCAGCGTGAATATGTTGCAGATGTCCGGGTTGCCCGGGTCCGACCTTCGCAACCGGTTCGGGTCGGTATAGGCGGTGCTGAGCTTCTTCCTGACCGTATCGCCGCGGTCCTTCATCGCGATATAGTTTTCCTGGCTCTTGCTCATCTTGGACTGGCCGTCCAGGCCCATGATGCGCGGCGCGGGACTGTACAGCGTCTTTGCCACGGGGAACACGGGTCCGTACAGATGATTGAAGCGCCGGGCGATTTCGCGCGTCAGTTCCAGGTGCTGGGACTGGTCGTCGCCCACGGGCACGCCGTCGGCCTTGACGCCCAGGATGTCCGCGGCCTGGAGCACGGGATAGGTGAACAGGCCCGCGTTGATATTCTGCTTGTGCTGGGCGGCCTTGTCCTTGAACTGGGTCATCCGTTCCAGGGCCCCGATCGCGGTGCAGGTGCTGAAGATCCAGGCCAGTTCCAGGGTTTCAGTGACATGGGACTGCACGAAGAGCGTACAGCGGTCCGGGTCCAGGCCGCAGGCGATGCCCATCGTAGCGGTGTCCAGCACGGCTTCCCGCATGGCGTCCGGGTCGTACTCGATGGTGATGGCGTGGTAGTCGACGACGCAATAGATGCAGTCGTACCTCGGTATCAGCTTGGCCCAGTTGGCCACGGCGCCGAGATAGTTCCCGATGTGAATGTCGCCGGTTGGCTGGATGCCGCTGTACAGCCGGGTCGGCTCATCCGAACCGTTTTCCGGGCCGTTGCCCGCCGATGTACTGTGCTCCGTCCGTCCATCCGGGTTCATGCCTGGCCTTGCTCCTCGCGTATTTCCAAGGACCTCCCGGTCCCTCATTCACGGCGATTTGCTGTAAAAAACCGTTGTCACGATATTGCGTCCACCGTATCTTTAACCAACCTGAAACAGACGTGTTAAAAAGCGGCGGGACGCCCACTCTGTCAAGCGAAATCATGGCTGTAGGCCGCATCCGAAGGTAGGCCGAATTGGCGAGTCCGCCGATATCGACTGCGGTCTTCCGCCACCTGTGTTACTGGTTTCAATCGGGGAGCAGGGCTTGAACCGGAACGAATCATCCACCTTGGACGAAAAGTACCAGTCGCTCCGCGATGATCTGCGCACCATGGGCAGCGTCCTGGTTGCCTTCTCCGCCGGCGTGGACAGCACGCTGCTGCTCAAGGTAGCCTCCGACGTGCTGGAAGACCGCGCCCTGGGCGTAACCGGCGTGTCCGAATCGCTGCCGGAAGAGGAGAAGAACGAGGCCGCCGAACTCGCAGATTGGATGGGCGCCCGGCACCGTTACGTGGACACGGAGGAAATCCACAACGCGGAGTACATGCAGAACAACCCGCGCAGGTGCTATTTCTGCCGGGATGAACTCTACAACCGCCTGAAGGAAATCGCCCGGGAAGAAGGCGCGGCCTTCATCTGCGAAGGGAGCATCGTGGACGACATCAGCGATTTCCGCCCGGGCATGCTGGCGATCCGGGAACACGGCGTGCGCAGTCCATTGAAAGACGCCGGGTTCTCAAAGGCCGAGGTCCGTGCGTTGTCCGAGCGCCTTGGCCTGCCCACGGCGGACAAGCCGTCCCTGGCCTGCCTGTCGTCGCGTTTTCCCTACGGCGATCCCATCACCATCCAAGCGCTCGAGCAGGTCGGCAGGGCCGAAGCGTTCATCCGTGGCCTGGGCCTCAGGCAGTTTCGGGTGCGCCACCACAAGAACATGGCCCGCATCGAGACTGAACCCGCCGACCTGGAGAAGGTCATCGAACACCACGGCGAGATCGCGGCGTATCTCAAGGAAATCGGCTACGACTACGTCACGCTGGACCTGGAAGGATACCGCACCGGCAGCATGAACGAAGTGTTGAAAAAGCGGAAAGCGGCGGCCGCCGAGACGCCGTGACCTGAAAGCGCTTGAACCACGAAAGGATCGACCATGTCTTCCTTTGACTCTGCCGCATACGGACCCGTGTTCGCGGAACTGCTCAAAACGCCCCGCATCATGCCGCTGGACCCTGGCGAGGAAAACGGTTCGGCGAAGGCCGGCCTGGAAGCCCTGGATCTGGACGAGGCCTTCGCGCCCAACAGCATCAGCGACCGGACGATGGCCGAGGGATGCTGCTCCGGCCTGTGGCTGTATCACGATTTCCTGGTCACCTCGCACACCCTCAGCCAGCAGATCACCACGCCCACGGGCAGCTACTGGCACGGCATCATGCACCGCCGCGAACCGGACTACCCAAACGGGAAGTACTGGTTCGGCCGCGTCGGCGACCACGACATCTACCCCGAGTTGAGAGACGAGGCTGCGACCATCGCGTCCGGTACGGACAACTTGCCCGACGAGGCCGCGTACCTGATGTCCCAGTCTTCCTGGGATCCCTTTGCATTCATCGATCTGTGTGAAGGCGCCAACGTGGGCGGCGTCCCGGCCGGCGATCTCTGCCGCGGCATCCAGCAGCGCGAGTGGGAACTGCTCTTCGACTACTGCTACCGCAAGGCGATCGCGTAACCGGCGCAGACCGCTGCGACGTCCGCGGCCGGCGCGATCCAATCAGCCTCCGTCCCTGATCTTCCGCATCTTCTCCATCCATGCGCGGATCTTCTCCTCGCGGCCCCGGTCGGTGGGTTCGTAGTAGCGATGCCCCCTGATGGACTCGGGCAGATGCTCCTGGTCCACGGCCGCCCCATCAAATTCGTGGGCGTACTTGTATCCCTTGCCGTGTCCCATTTCCTTCATCAGGCGGGTCGGCGCGTTGCGCAGGTGCATGGGTACGGGCTCATCACTCGTCTGCTCCGCGTCCTGCCGCGCTTTCGAAAAAGCCGTGTAGACCGCGTTGCTCTTCGGCGCGGTAGCCAGGTACACCACCGCGTGGGCGAGCATGAGGTCGCCTTCGGGCTGGCCCACGAAATGGACGGCCTGCTGGGCGGAGGTGGAGAGGGTCAGGGCGAAAGGGTCGGCCAGTCCGATGTCTTCCACCGACATGCGGATGATCCGGCGGGCGATGTAGAGGGGATCGTCGCCGGCGATGAGCATCCGGGCCAGCCAGTAGAGGGCGCCGTCGGGATCGGAGTCCCGCACGCTCTTGTGCAGGGCGGAAATCGCGTCGTAGTGCCAGTCCCCGCCCTTGTCGTACTGCGGCGACCGGTGCTGCAGCGCCTCGTCGATCTCCTTCGAAGTCAGCAGTATACGGGACTTGTCATCGCGATGTGTGGTCATGGCGGCCACTTCGAGGGTGTTCAACGCGACTCTCGCGTCGCCGCCCGCCACGGAAGCGAGGTACTCGACCGCCTCTTCGTCCATTTCGATACCCCTCCCGCCCAGGCCACGCTCGTCGTCATCCAGCGCGTTACGGACGATCCTTTGCAGGTCCTCCTCGGACAACGGCTCCAGGCGCAGCACCCGGCAGCGGGAAAGCAGGGCGTTGTTCACCTCGAAGGAGGGGTTCTCCGTGGTCGCCCCGATGAGGGTCAGCGTGCCGTTCTCCACGGTCGGCAGCACGGCGTCCTGCTGCAGCTTGTTGAATCGATGGATCTCGTCGATGAACAGGATGGTCCGCTTACCGTGCATGCCCAGCAGGTCGCGGGCCTCGGAGGTCGCCTTGTGCAGGTCTTTGACGCCGGCGCTCACGGCGCTCAACGCGACGAAATGCGAATCCGTGGAACGGGCGATGATGAAGGCGAGGGTGGTCTTCCCGGAACCCGGCGGCCCCCACAGGATCATCGAGAAAGGGGTGTCACGATCAATGGACTCGTTCAGCAGACGTCCCTGGCCGACCAGACCCTGCTGTCCTAGGAAACCCTCCAGCGAATCCGGCCGCATGCGGGCGGCGAGCGGCGCTTCCCGCTGGAGTTGCTTTTCAGCCTGTTGGGAAAAGAGATCGGTCATCATTTAGACAACTTACAGAATGTACGGGTAAAATCCACGTTGTTGGAGTATTATACAGAAGTATCGTCAGGAATCATATCGAATCAGGGTCCGGTGCATCCTTGACGGTGGAATAAGGGGTCTTTTGATGTTGTCTTCATGAGGGGTGGGCCGACCTGGTCTCCCTGATGGGTAAATCGATTTCGAGGGCGCTGTGTTTCGAAACTACATTACCGTGGCAATCCGCCACCTGAACCGCCAGAAGGGCTATTCGTTCATCAACGTCATGAGCCTGGCGCTCGGGATCGCGTGCTGCCTCCTCATCCTGCTCTTCATCCGGGACGAACTGAGCTATGACCGTTATTACGATCGCGCGGACCGAACATACCGCGTAACGGCCGAGCAACGGCAGGGAGGCGAGGTCGTTCGTACTGCCGACGTCCTGATACCCACGGTCTGGTACATGCGCCAGGACTTCCCGGAAATCGAGGACATGGTTCGCCTCGTCCCACCCGGTAACGCCTGGATGGTCAAGTACGGCGACAAGGGGTTCTACGAACGAAACTTCTACCTGGCCGACACCACGGTTTTCGATGTGTTCCAGGTTCCCCTGCTGACGGGCAATCCCAGGACGGCGCTGACCGGAAACGACAAGATCGTGTTGTCCGAGTCCATTGCCAGGAAATACTTCGGCGATGAGAATCCCATGGGAAAGATCCTGGAGTCCGAAGGGACTTTCCACCTCGAAGTGACCGGCATCATGCCGGACCTGCCCTCCAATACGCATCTGGGGTTCGACATACTCGCGTCCTTCAAGATCCAGGAAGCCTACTCCTACACGAAAGTCGACGAGTGGGGATGGCGTACGGCCCACAGTTACATCGTGCTCCGGGAAGGAAGCGACCCGGCGGAACTGGAAGCCAAGCTGCCCGCTTTCGTGGAAAAACACCTTGGAAACCGCTACGAAAGCGGCGAAGCCTCACTCACATACCGGCTGCAACCCGTTACGGATATCCATCTCCATTCACGTCTGGAACGGGAACTGACGCCCAACAGCGACATCAGATACATTTATCTTTTCACCGCTATCGCGGTATTCATCATCGTCATCGCCTGCATCAACTTCATGAACCTGGCGACCGCCCGATCCGCGGGCAGGGCCAGGGAAATCGGCCTCCGGAAGGTATTCGGCGCGGTCCGCACCCAGATGGCGCGGCAGTTTCTCGTTGAATCATTGCTGATGAGCGGAATGGCTGTTGGCCTCGCTTTACTACTTTCGTGGATCAGTCTGCCGTGGTTCAATCTGCTTACGGGCAAGACCATGTTCCTGGATTCGGGGACCGTCTTGTTCGCCCTGGGCGCCGCGGTGGCCATCGGTGTCGTAGTCGGGTGCGTGTCGGGCAGCTATCCCGCGTTTTACCTGTCTGGTCTGGCGCCGATCGAGACGCTCAAGGGAACGCTTGCATCCGGTGGTGGCACGTCCGGGATGCGGAGAGTACTGGTTGTAAGCCAGTTCGTCATTTCGATCGCCCTGATCATATGTACCGGTGTGGTTTACAGCCAGATGGATTTCATCCGCAAGAGAAACATGGGGCTGAACACGGACATGGTCGTGGCCGTCCCCCTGACTTTCGACCCGGTCCAGGAAACGGCGAGGATTTACAAGCAACGCGTGAAGGAAAGTCCGTACATTACTAACGCTACCTCCACGTACATCCTTCCCGGTCACAAGAACGCCGTGATACCCATCACGTTACAGCGGACGGGCGAAAGCGAATTCGAGAAAATCGATATGAGCCAGGCCTGGACGGATGAAGACTTTGTGGAGACGTTGGGCATTGAGCTCGTCACGGGCAGGTACTTCGACCCCTCCTTCGTCAGCGACTGGGGATGGCAAACGGCGGGGGGCGCTGCGATATTGAACGAAGCGGCCGTAAGCAGGCTGGGATACGATTCACCGGATGAAGCCCTGGGCAAGGAAGTGAACTGGGTGCGGGAACTGCGGCAGGGGTGGGAAGAGGAAGAAAAGCAACTGCGCAGGATCGTCGGCGTTGTGAAGGACTTTCACTACACGTCTTTGCACCAACCTATAGGACCGTTGGTCATGTTCGCCGACTACCAGGGTGGTCACGTCGTCATCAAGATCAAGTCGGAATCCCTGTCTGAAGGCCTTGCAGTGATCGAAGACGTATGGCAGGAAGTAAACCCGGAGTTTGCCTTCGAGTATTTCTTCGTGGAAGACATCTTCGGGCGCTTGTATGAGGCCGAACAGCGCTTCGGCAGGATATTCGTAAGCTTTGCCGCCCTGGCCGTGCTCATCGCCTGCCTCGGTCTCGTCGGCCTCTCCTCTTTCACCGCGGAACGGCGCACGAAGGAAATCGGGGTCCGCAAGGTCCTGGGCGCTTCCATTCCAAACCTGTTTCGCCTGCTGTCCAACGAATACGTCCGTCTCGTGATCGTGGCAAACATCTTCGCCTGGCCGGCCGCCTACCTGGTAATGAACAGATGGCTGGACAACTTCGCCTACCGCGTCGACCTGGGTTGGGCAACCTTCATTCTGGCTGGCATTCTCGCCATGGCGATCGCCCTCCTGACCGTGAGTTACCAGGCCGTCCGGGCCGCCACCGCCAATCCGGTCGAGTCCCTGCGAGCCGAGTAGATCGCGTCTCTCGTACTTTGCCAGCACGGTAACGATTTCCATGTTCAGAAGCTACTTCACGGTTGCCATCCGGCATCTCAGTCGCAGGAAGGGTTACTCGTTCATCAACGTGATGAGCCTGGCGCTCGGGATCGCGTGTTGCCTGCTCATCATGCTCTATATCCGGGACGAGCTGAGCTATGACCGGTTTCACGACAAGGCGGACCGCATCTACCGCGTGATCGCCGAGGAACGGCAGGGCGGCGTGACGGTCCGTTCCGCCGAAGTCATGACGCCCACGGTCAGGTTCATGCGCGAAGACTTCCCCGAGGTGGAAGACATGGTACGTCTCAACCCGCCCGTGAATGCCTGGATGGTCAAGTACGGCGACAGGGGATTCTACGAACGCGATTTCTACCTGGCGGACTCCTCGGTATTCGATGTCTTCGACGTCCCGCTTCTGAAAGGCAATCCCCGGACCGCGCTGAACGGTAATGACAGGATCGTGCTGTCCGAGTCCGTGGCCCGAAAGTACTTTGGCGACGAGGACCCCATGGGGAAGATCCTGGACTCGGAAGGCACCTTTCATCTGGAAGTGGCCGGCGTCATGGCGGACCTGCCGTCCAATACGCACCTCGGATTCGACATACTCGCGTCATTCAGGATCCAGGAGGCGTTTACGGAACAGTCGCTCGACGATTGGGGCTGGCGGAAATCTTACAGCTATGTGCTGCTCAGGGAGGGAAGCGACCCGACCGATCTGGAAGCCAGGTTGCCCGCTTTCGTGAAGAAGTACGTCGGCGATATCTACGACGGCGAAACGTCATCGCTGACCTACCGGCTGCAACCCGTAACGGACATCCATCTTCATTCCCGGCTCGAGCGGGAACTGACGCCGAACAGCGATATCCGGTACGTATACCTCTTCGCCGCCATCGCCGTGTTTATCATCCTCATCGCCTGCATCAACTTCATGAACCTGGCGACCGCCCGGTCCGCTGGCCGGGCCCGGGAAATCGGACTGCGCAGGGTCTTCGGCGCGGTCCGCGGCCAGGTGATGCGGCAGTTCCTGAGCGAATCCCTGATCATGAGCGGCCTGGCGGTATGCATCGCGCTGGTGGTGGTGACGCTCGGGTTGCCCTGGTTCGGCCTGGTATCGGGCAAATCCATTTCCCTGGATGCGGATACCGTCTGGTTCATCCTGGGCGCGGTGGCGGTGACCGGCATCGTGGTCGGCCTGGTATCGGGAAGCTATCCCGCGCTTTACCTGTCGGGACTCGCTCCGATCGATACCCTGAAGGGCGCGTTGTCCGGGGACGCCGGCAACGTGGGCATGCGCAGAACGCTCGTCGCGGGCCAGTTCGTAATCTCGATCGCCCTGATCATCTGCACAGGCGTCGTGTACGACCAGCTCGATTACATCCGCAACCGGAACCTGGGCATGGACATGGAACGGCTCGTCGCCGTGCCGCTGACGTTTACCCCGGTCATTGAGAAGGCGCGACTATATAGACAGCGGGTGAGGGAAAGTCCGCACGTGGAGGACGCCACGGCTACCTTTATCCTGCCTTTTCACAAGAACGCCGTGATCACCGCCGTTGTGCGCAGATTGGGCGAAGGTGATGACGCCAAGATCGAAATGAACCAGGCCTGGACGGACGACATGTTTTTCGATACGTTCGGCATCGAGCTGACCGCCGGCAGGTTCTTCGATCGCGCGTACGTCGCCGACTGGTATGGAGCGGGCGGCGGGACGATATTGAACGAAGCCGCCGTATCCCGGCTGGGTTACGGTTCCGCCGAGGAAGCCCTGGATGGTCAGTTTGACTGGGTGTTTGACGAGCGGCACGGTTTCGATGAGGAAACCGCGGAACCGCGCAGTATCGTCGGAGTCGTGAGGGATTTCCACTACGCTTCGTTACATGAATCTGTAGAACCCCTGGTGTTATTCCCGGAATCGGACGGCAACCACGTGGTCGTCAAGATCAACGCCAACCAACTTTCAGAAGGCCTGGCCGCCATCGAGGAAGTATGGCGAGACATAAACCCGGACTTCGCCTTCGAGTACTTCTTCGTGGAAGATACCTATGGGCGCCTCTATGAAGCCGAGCAACGCTTCGGCAGGATCTTCGTGAGTTTTGCCGCGCTGGCCGTGTTCATTGCCTGCCTGGGGCTCTTCGGCCTCGCTTCTTTCGCGGCGGAACGGCGCACGAAGGAGATCGGCATCCGCAAGGTCCTGGGCGCGTCCATCCCTAACATGTTCGCGATGCTGTCCGGCGAATTCGTCCGCCTCGTGATCGTGGCCAATGTGCTGGCCTGGCCGGTCGCCTATGTCGCGATGAGCCGATGGCTGGACGGTTTCGCCTACCGCGTCGACCTGGGCTGGGCAACCTTCATCCTCGCCGGCGCTCTCGCTATGGCCATCGCCCTCCTGACGGTGGGCTTCCAGGCAGCGCGGGCGGCCACCGCGAATCCGGTGGAGTCGTTGCGGATGGAGTAGGACGTGTATTCCCGCCCATTACCGAACTGAAACGAGTGCGCCATGTTCCGCAACTACCTGACGGTGGCCTTCCGCCATCTGAACCGCCAGAAGGGCTACGCGTTCATCAACGTGATGAGCCTGGCCCTCGGGATCGTGTGCGCGCTCCTCATCCTGCTGTACATCCGCGATGAACTCAGCTACGACCGGTTTCATGAGAAGGCGGACCGCATCTATCGCGTGATATCGGAAGAGCGCGAGCGCGACCAGGTGGTCCGCACCATACGGACCGCAGAAGTCATGATGCCCACGGTCAAATTCATGCGCGAAGACTTCCCCGAAGTGGAAGACATGGTGCGTTTCGTCCCGCCCGGAAACGCATGGATGATCAAGTACGGGGACAGGGGGTTCTACGAACGGAACTTCTACCTGGCCGACTCGTCGGTCTTCAACGTGTTCGACGTGCCGATGATAGCCGGCGATCCCCGTACGGCCTTGGCCGGTATCGACAAAGTCGTGCTGTCGGAGTCCATCGCCCGGAAGTACTTCGGCGACGAAAACCCCATGGGCAAGATCCTGGACGCCGAGGGGTCCTTTTATTTCGAGGTGACCGGCGTCATGCGGGACCTGCCCGACAACACGCACCTCGGATTCGACATACTCGCGGCGTTCCGGATCCAGGAGCACTACTCGCCCAATCCAGCCGACGTATGGGACTGGCGCAAGTCGTACAGTTACGTCCTGCTTCGCGAGGGCAGCGATCCCGATGAACTGGAAGCCAAGCTGCCTGCCTTCGTGGAAAAGTACTTGGGTGACCGGTACGACGGTGAATCGTCGTCTTTGACCTTCAGGCTGCAGCCGGTCACGGATATACATCTTCACTCTCATCTCGAGCGGGAACTGACCCCGAACAGCGATATCCGGTACGTCTACCTCTTCGGCTGCATCGCCGTGTTCATCATCCTCATCGCGTGTATCAACTTTATGAACCTGGCGACCGCGCGGTCCGCGGGAAGGGCCGGGGAGATCGGCCTGAGAAAGACCTTCGGCGCGGACAGGACCCAGGTGATCCGGCAGTTCATCAGCGAGTCCATGTTCATGACCGGGCTTGCGGTGCTTGTTGCCCTCCTGCTTGCCGGGTTGAGCCTGCCGTGGTTCAACCTGCTAACGGGCAAATCCATGTCCCTGAACGCGGATACCACCTGGTTCGCCCTGGGTGCCGTCGTGGTGATCGGCGCCGTGGTGGGGTTGGTCTCGGGCAGTTATCCGGCCCTTTACTTGTCCGGGCTCGCTCCGGCCCAGGCGCTGAGCGGCCTGCGCTCCACGGGCGCCGGAAACGTGTCCATCCGCCGGATCCTGGTCGTGGGACAATTCGTCATTTCGATCGCCCTGATCATCTGCACCGGCGTGGTCTACAGCCAGCTCGATTTCATACGCGCGCGGAACATGGGCCTCAATACCGACCAGGTCGTCGCGGTGCCTCAGACCTTCGCACCGGTTGTCGTAAAATCAAGCGTATACAAAGCACGACTTAATGAGATACCGGCGGTGATGACCGTCTCGATGAATTTCCTTCTTCCCGGTCACAAGAACGCCGCGGCGCCGATCAAGGCGCGCAGACGGGGCCAGGACGAATCATCGATGATCGATATGTACCAGGCCTGGGTGGACGATGATTTCATCGAGATTTTCGGCATCGAACTGATGGCGGGCCGTAATTTCGATTCCGCGTTCCCCGGCGACTGGACAGCGACGGGTGCGGTAGTCATCAACGAAGCGGCCGTCGCCAGGCTTGGATATGGATCCGCCAGCGAAGCGTTGGGCCAGGAGATCGAAGGGCTGCAGGAACTGATCACGGATTCCGATGAGCGCGGCGAGTTGAAGCCGTCGATCGTTGGCGTGGTAAAGGACTTCCACTACGCCGCCTTACACGAACCTATCGAACCGTTGGTGCTGTTTCCGAATTACCCGGGCGGTTACGCCATGGTCAAAATCGATGCCGGTCGCATGTCGGAAGGGCTTTCGGCGATCGAGGAAGCATGGCATGAAGTAAATCCTGATTGGGCATTCGAGTATTTCTTCGTCGAAGACACCTTCGCGCGCCTCTATGAAACCGAACAGCGGTTCGGCAGGATCTTCATCAGTTTCTCCGCGCTGGTCGTGGTTATTGCTTGCCTCGGGCTCGTCGGCCTGTCCTCCTTCACCGCGGAAAGGCGCAGAAAGGAGATCGGTGTCCGAAAGGCCCTTGGCGCGTCCGCCTCCGGTCTGGTCGCGCTGTTGTCCCGAGAGTACTTCCGGCTCGTGACGGTGGCCATCTTGGTGGCCTGGCCGGCCGCCTACCTCGTGATGAACAACTGGCTCGGCAACTTCGCCTACCGCGTCGACCTGGATTGGACCACCTTCGTGCTGGCCGGCGTCCTCGCCATGGCGATCGCCCTGCTGACGGTGAGTTACCAGGCCGTCCGGGCTGCTGCCGCGAATCCGGTCGAGGCATTGCGGATGGAGTAGCTTCGAGATTGCTGCAAAATCACCGATCTTGTATGGCAGAGCCGGTTTGTAGTGTTTAGCGGTCTGTCGGTTATTGGTCACTTTGGGTAATATGGTCCACTTATAAGCGAATACAAAAGTTTTGTTTTTGTGAAAAAACATTGACATGTCGCAATATAGTGACACTTATGTAACATATCCACAATTACACCAGTCCTTCTGTATCCTTTTCATCAAAGGAGCAGTACTATGAGACAGGTAGCGATCTACTTGCTGGCTGCGGTTGTTCTCGTGTCGTTATCCACTCAGAAAACCATACATGCCCAGGAGGTTTCGCCGTCGTTTATCGTAGGAGGCGGACTGGATATTCCCGTAGACGCCGAGGGAATAAACAATGGACCGGCGATCCGCGCCGGAGTGTCTGTGCCGGTCTACCAGAACCTGCATGCGGTATTGGAAGGTCACTATAGTAAGTATAGTCCGGAAGAAGACTTAGGCCCCGGCTTGAGTGCAGATGTAAAACTAACCGGTGCGAATCTCGGAGTTTTGCTGCGTTCCCCGACTTCCCCCATAGGTGTATACGGGCAAGGAGGAATAGGATTGACGCGAGGTGAAGGCAAAGTTTCTGGCTCTTTTCTTGGCGAAACCATCAGTATCAGTGACACGGAGACTGTTTTCAGCTTTACGATAGGTGGCGGGGTTCATATTCCCATAAATCCTTCGATCGGCGTGGCCATTGATGCACGATACAGTCACGCGGCGACAGAAGGCGAGGCCACGAAGTGGATACCTATCACCGTATCTATTGTGTTTAGTCCCTAGTCTTTATGATTTAAAGTTACGGCTTCAGACATTGGAAAACCGATTGCTAACGCCCTCCGGCAGACATTACCGGGGGGCGTTTTTGTGTGGTCACGGGTCACGAAAACGACTTAAATGACAAAACGAAAAATAGTTGTAAAAGATACTTGCAACCTCCGACGCAATACTATATCTTGGTTGTTACGTCGTTTTATACCACAACACCTTGTGATTCTTAATTCTTAAATTATCAATCAATTACAACCGGAGATCCGCCGCAGATGCGATGTCCTGCGTGTGGCACGTTGAACAGCCATGTAGTCGATTCCCGCACCATCCAGAGCGGGAGAACCATCCGAAGACGACGCGAGTGCCTGTCCTGCGCCAAGCGTTTTACGACCTACGAGGCCATCGAGGAAGAGGAATTGATGGTGGTGAAATCCGATGGCCGCAGGGAGGTCTTCGACCGCGGTAAAATCATGCATGGTTTAAAGCTGGCCTGTACGAAACGCATGGTCTCCGCGGATCAGCTTCACGAACTGGTCGACCGGGTCGTATACTACGTAAGCAACCTGAACGAACGAGAGGTCCCTTCCGACAGGATCGGTGAATTCATCATCCGTGAACTGCGCAAGATCGATGAAGTGGCCTATGTGCGTTTCGCCTCGGTTTACCGGGATTTCAAGGACCGGAGCGAATTCGCGGAAGAGCTCGAGCAGCTGGAGAAACAGGAGTTGGAGTCGGTCGTCAAGGACCAGCCCGATCCGAATTAGAGAAATGACTTTAATGCCTGATCCGCTGGCAGGGATCAGGTATCTCTTTTATCGGCACAATCATCACTATCGACACATTCAACACATTGGTCAATCAATTCATATCAAAGAAGGTGATTCGAGGGGGCACGCATGGCTACAGAAAGACTGGGTTTAAAACTGAAAGATGACCCCGATCTCGTGATCGAAGAGACGGAGGAACCTGCCGCCGGCGTGTCCGTCGAAGACGCGTCCGCCGTCGACGCGCCCATTGACACGCCTGTCGACACACCGCTCGCGGAAGGCGGCCTGACCGTCGAGCGACTGTATAGCAATCCCGGCCATGATCCCTATGAAGGTGTGGAGTGGGAAAAGCGGACGGCCACCATCGCGGGGGACGGCGGCGATGTCGTCTTCGAGCAGAAAGACGTGGAGATCCCGGCCGACTGGTCGCAGCTTGCCACCAACGTCGTTGTGTCCAAGTACTTCCGCGGACCCCTCGGCACGCCGAAGCGCGAGAACAGCGTCAAGCATATGATCGACCGCGTGGCCGATACGATCGCGGGCTGGGGTCGCGCCCAGGGTTACTTCGCCTCGGAGGAAGACGCCGACGCCTTCCATAACGAACTGAAACAAATCATCCTCCACCAGCGGGCCACGTTCAACAGCCCGGTCTGGTTCAACGTGGGCGTCGAGGACACGCCCCAGTGCTCGGCGTGCTTCATCCTTTCGGTCGACGACTCCATGGAGTCCATCCTCGAGTGGTGCAAGGTCGAAGGCATGATCTTCAAGGGCGGTTCGGGCGCGGGCGTGAACCTTTCCCGGATCCGTTCGTCCAAGGAAATCCTTTCCTCGGGCGGCCAGGCCTCCGGGCCGGTCTCCTTCATGCGGGCGGCCGATTCGGTGGCCGGGTCCATCAAGTCGGGGGGCAAGACCCGGCGGGCGGCCAAGATGGTCGTCCTGGACATCGACCATCCCGACGTGGTGGAGTTCATCTGGTGCAAGGCGAACGAGGAGCGCAAGGCCTACGCCCTCGGCGACGCCGGCTGGGACATGACCCTGAACGGCGACGCGTGGAGCTCCATCCAGTTCCAGAACGCCAACAACTCCGTGCGGGTGACGGACGACTTCCTGGAGGCGGTAGAAAAGGACGAGGACTGGACGCTCCAATCGATCACAAGTAAGAAGCCGATCGAGAGCCTGAAGGCGAAGGACGTCATGGCCTGGATCGCGGAAGCGGCGTGGCAGTGCGGCGATCCCGGCATGCAGTACGACACGACCATCAACGACTGGCACACCTGCGCCAACACGGACCGCATCAATGCGAGCAATCCCTGCTCCGAGTACATGCACCTGGACAACAGCGCGTGCAACCTGGCCTCCATCAACCTGCTCAAATACCTGACCGACGAAGGCACCTTCGACGTGGTGGGATTCATCCACACGGTCAACATCATGATCATGGCGCAGGACATCATCGTCGACAACGCGAGCTATCCCACGGAAAAGATCGGCGTGAACGCCCGCGCCTTCCGGCAGCTGGGACTGGGTTACGCCAATCTCGGCGCGCTGCTCATGGCCATGGGCCTGCCCTACGACAGCGACGGGGGACGCGCTTTCGCCGGCGCCATCACGGCGCTGATGACCGGCCAGGGATACTACCGGTCCTCGGAGCTCGCCGAGCACCTGGGCACCTTCGAAGGCTATGAGGTCAACAGCGAGCCCATGCTGCGGGTCATGCAGAAGCACCGGGACGCCGTGGACGACATCCAGGCGGAGATGGTGGACAAGAACCTGCTGGACGCCGCGCGCACCGCGTGGGACAACGCACTCGCCCATGGCAAGCAACACGGGTACAAGAACAGCCAGGCCACGGTGCTCGCGCCTACTGGTACGATCGCCTTCATGATGGACTGCGACACGACGGGCATCGAGCCCGACATCGCCCTGGTCAAGTACAAACGCCTGGTGGGCGGCGGGACCATGAAGATCGTGAACCGCACCGTGTATTCCGCCCTGGAGAAGCTGGGTTACTCGAAGCCGCAGATCGAACGGATCGTCCACTACATCGATGAGCACGGGACGATAGAAGGCGCGCCCCACCTGCTCCAGGAACACCTGCCGGTCTTCGACTGCGCGTTCCGGACCGAGAACGGAAGCCGTTCCATCCACCACATGGGACACGTGAAGATGATGGCCGCGGCGCAGCCCTTCATTTCGGGCGCCATATCCAAGACGGTCAACCTCCCCAACGAGGCGACGGTCGAAGACGTCATGAACGTGTACATGAAGGGCGGAGAATTGGGGCTCAAGGCGCTCGCCATCTACCGCGACGGTTCCAAGCGCACACAGCCGCTCAGTACCAAGGCGTCAGAGACGGAAGAGGCCGCCGAGGTCCAGCCCGTTCGCCGACGGTTGCCGGACGAGCGCACGGCGATTACACACAAGTTCAGCATCGCCGGCCATGAGGGCTACCTGACCGTCGGTCTCTTCGAAGACGGCCAGCCGGGCGAGATCTTCCTGAGGATGTCCAAGGAAGGCAGCACCGTATCCGGCATGATGGACGCCTTCGCCACGGCCATATCCGTGTCGCTGCAGTACGGCGTGCCGCTGGAGAGCCTGATCCGCAAGTTCAGCCACATGCGGTTCGAGCCGGCCGGATTCACGGGTAGTAAAGAAGTGCCCATGGCCAAGTCCATCACCGATTACATCTTCCGGTGGCTCGCGGTTAAGTTCCTGCCCGAGGACAGCCATTCCGAGATCGTGGCGGACAAGGACATGGATTCCACCATGCACTCGAACGCCATGGATCAGACGATGACCGCGCAGGAGAACCAGGAGCACGAGGTCTATGTAGCCCAGGCCGACGCGCCGTCCTGCTCGGACTGCGGCAGTCTGATGACCCGCAATGGTTCGTGCTATGTGTGCCGGGAGTGTGGATCGACGAGCGGTTGTTCGTAAAGAACCTGCATTGAACCGCCGGACACCGGGGAATCGAGTACCCGGGGTTCGGCCCTGACCGGGTGCGGGGATACGTCGGGGAGACCCGGCACTTTCTCCGTGCCCGTACGGTCAGGCCTCTTCCAGCCCCAGCCTTTCCTTCCAGTTTCTATCCGTAACCATGTAGTACAGGGCGCCCACGGCGGCGACCGTGACCCGAACGATCCGGTACGTCAGGGCGGCGGCCAGTCCCGTGGCCTGGGCGACCGTACCCGGGACCGATCCATCCGCGGTCGTGCTGACAAGGTGGTAGATGTAGATGACCGCGCCTTCCAGCGCGCCGACGCCGCCCGGCACCGGCGCGAAGGTGCCGATGATCTCGGCCGCGGGGATCAGCATGAGGTGCGCCCAGTAATCCGGCGCGGCCGCACCGGGCAGAAGCGCCATCGCGCAGCAATAGAAGGCCGACAGCATGAAGAACTGGCCGGCCAGGCCGATGAGCAGGGCCTCGGTCAGCGCACTGCGCCGCGTCTGGTAGAGTTCCAGGCTGCCCGCCAGTTCGGCGAAGAATGGCCCGACGAACTGTAGACGGGTAAGCCGCTGGAAGAAGGTCCAGTTCAGCAGGCGAAACCGCAGGGACACCGCCACACAGATCAATCCGGCCAAGGCGCCGCCCCAGAAGACCAGAACGGCGATCATGATCTCCCGGTGATGCCAGAGGTCCTGGTTCAGCAGCGCGGCCACCGAACCAACGATCAGCAGCGCCAGCATGCCGATCAGCCGGTCGAGCAGCACCGTGGCCGCGGCGACGGTCCGTCTCGACTTCTGACGCCGTGCGATGCCCACGGCTCGGACGATGTCGCCGCCCGCGGTCCCGGGCGCCAGGTAGTTGAACAGGTTGCTGACGAAACCCAGGCGGACGGCCTCGCGGAATCCAAGCACCAGCTTCTGTCCCCGCGCGAGGAGGAACCACCGGAAGAAGGCCAGCACGGTCGCCGTCGTGGCCAGCACGACACCGATGCCCAGGAAGGTGAAGTCGATTTCGCGACGGATGAAATCGACGTACTGGTCGCGGTAGAGGTAGATCAGGTAGGCGAGGATGCCCAGCGCGACCAGCCACCGAAGCCATCCCCAGATCTTCTTGAGCAGGTTCATATTGAACGCGGGAAACGATCAGTCCCGTTTCCCGCTATGATTCCTCCTCGGCCTGTCTGACCTGGACCGACGACTGAAGACGGACGCAATGCGTGCCCGTGTACGGAGCGTGTTTTCGGAACAAACCGTAGTCTTCCCGACAGGACTCGCAGAAGTACCTTGCGCCCCGGACGTGGCGCAGCCGTCCTCCGCAGGATGGGCATGGAGGGACTTTTCTCTGCATCCGGTGGAGTATAGGAGTTTCGGCGGTAAGCGTCAAGGTATCAGGCATTGCGGCAGGAATCGAATCTGACCGAAGTGTTCGTCCGCACGGGAAACGTCTCACCGGGATCAGCGGCAGCGCAACTAATCAATGAAGCAGCAAGCCTAGCGAGAAACGTGGTGCTCCGGAGCACGGTCCGCCACCAGGTTCAGGGCGATGCCGTGCTCCAGCCATGCCTTGAGGGCGGCGAGCACAAGAGAGAACCCCCCCATGGAGTCGAGTGCCATGGCGACGATCTCCTCTTCGGTCCCCTGGAAACCGACGTTGGAGATCTGAACGAGGGTCGCTTCCGCACCGTGTGAAGTAAAACGCCACTCGACGGTCGTGACGGGATCGTCCCATTCTATGAGGATTCTGGAGGACGGCTCTACCTCCTTGACCTGGACATCTGCGGAGACGCCGTACATCTCCCATTGCCAGGTGACCGTCACGCCCTGCTCCAGCTTGCCGCTGCTCTTTGTGAACCAGAAGCGGGTAGTGACGGTGGGATCTACAAACGCATTGAACACTTCTTCGATCGGCCGCCGGACGAGCATCTGTGTCTCTACAGTAGGATCGATCACCTAATCTCCTCGCAGTCTTGCACATACCTAGACTATGACTGATGGTTGACTTTTTTCGTTTGGGAGCGGTAGCTGATTGATTTAAGCACCGGTGTCTGGATGCAGTTACTCAAACGCTTACTCGTCCGACCATCGCAACCGTGTTTTCAAACCATTGAGATAGCTCCATGGAATATGTTTCGTATGCTGTAGTCTCCCTACTACGATTCCTGGCGCGATCTTAAGTTCGTCAGCAAAACTATGAACATCTGTACTACGAAAACTACCCCTTGTTACGAAGTCATTCCAGGCAGTACTCGGAATAAGAAATCCGTTAGCCCATCGGTCAGCTTCAGTTTCAATTTCGTCGGATTCTCCATTTGATCCGTCGACGTATACGTTTTTCTTTCCATGCAGGATGATATGCGCTGCTTCGTGAAACAAGCTGAACCATAGATGATCATCGGTTTTGTACCTCACACTGAGTGCAACAACCGGTCGGCTAGGCGAGACCCACCAAGCGGCGCCACTCACCCTGGTTTTTGGCAATGGCTTTACCAACGACAGGGCAACTCCGGCCTTATTAAACAATTCTCTGGTGTGTTTCAACGCCTCTTGGACCGGTGTTTGGGTAAGACGACGTACTCGAGCCAGTGCTTTTTTGAACCGAGTAACGTTGTAGCTGTCGCAGTTCTGATCCTGGGCGTCGATCTCGGTGAGCCTGAGCCAAGCCGAAAGTGCTGCTCTGTCGCTTTCAAATGACGGTGAATGACGGAAGGCGATGTTTACGTTCTCGTACTTCATCTTCCATGCGTTTAGAGAAGCGACTCCGAAGAAAGTCAGAAGCTCAGATACGTCTTTGCCTTTGGTTGCGGTTTTTCGAATTACTCCCCGCTTTACGAGGTCTCTTATTGGAAAGGACCTGGACCACGAACTGTAGGCTTCTGCTTGTTTTTCAGCATCCGCACGAATTTTGTGTAGACGATAGTCGGCTTCGATTCCTAACCAGATACTGGCATCAACACCCAATACCATTTCAAATTGAACAGCAGTCTGCGGTACAATTGGAGCCTTTCCCGCGATAATCTCACTGATGAGTTTTGGTGAACGATCGCACCTGCGAGCGAATTCCGCGTGTGAAATCCCTTGTACTTCCAATCGTTCTTCCAAGACCCATCCCGGTGATACCGCATAGTCCGGCTGAAACTGGCTTTTACCTGCCGCCATTTACTCCCTCCTTCAGAGATTGTCCCTAGGATTTCCTCGTTCAATGATAGTCTATTACATCGATGATCTCTATTGCAGTTACTCCGTTCAAGTCGATACTACCATCGTCTAAGCGGGGAGTATGTTCATGGTTCGGTTTGAAGACGAGTCTTCGCGTCTTATCCAGGTCTACGGCGAAATGTCCCTTTCGACGTCCTTTGAGTTGGTGACACCTGTCAGGCGGGGTTTTTGGTACAAATCCCAAGGCCCTGGAGTTTTTCAAGACGGACATTCTTATCATTATGGTGCGTGAGACCTTTGCTCCGTACTTCTTCTTGAGATTGGTCTCGGAATTGAATACCTGAGCAAGCTTCTGAGATTTGAAGACGATGTCCAAGTGTTGAACCACTCATTGTAAGTTATACGATTCACTTCCTGTCACATCCTCATGCCAAGATGCACCTGATGTTGTTCGTTACGTAATAAGTAATGTTTTTCATTAATGTCAAGGAACAAATCCCGATTTATCCTATTTATAAAGGTATGTACAACAGATTCGCGTACCTGTAACTTGATTAGCCGGTCCTTGAAAGACTTTACAGACGGTCGAAATTACCTGGAAAGGTGAATCCATGCCAAAAACCATAGCCATCGTCGGCGCGCTGGATACCAAGGACGATGAATTCGCCTTCGTCAAAAGCGAGATCGAGCGGCGGGGTCACGGGACGCTGGTTATCGATACGGGCGTCATCGGTGATTCAACCGTCGAAGCGGACGTGTCCCGGGAACAGGTCGCCGAAGCCGCCGGTACGACGATCGAGGCATTGAAGAAGCGCGGCGACCGCGGCGAGGCCATTGACGCCATGGCGGCCGGTGTGGCGGAGATCGTGCAGGGCCTCTATGAAGCCGGCGTGTTCGATGGGATCATCAGCATGGGCGGATCGGCCGGCACCGCGGTGGGGACGAGCGCCATGCGGGCGTTGCCCGTGGGCGTGCCCAAGGTGATGGTGTCCACCGTGGCCGCGGGCGACACGACCAATTACGTGGGGATCAAGGACGTGACGATGATCCCCTCCGTCGTGGACGTGGCCGGCATCAACCGGATCAGCCGCAGGATCTTCGCCAATGCCGCGGGTGCGATCGCGGGCATGGTGGAAACCGAGGTGCAGGAAGCGGCGGAAGACAAGCCGCTCATTACCGCCAGCATGTTCGGCAATACCACCGAAGCCGTGGACCAGGCCCGGGCCATCATGGAGGAGGCGGGTTACGAGGTGCTGGTCTTCCACTGCACCGGCGCCGGCGGGCGGACCATGGAGGGCCTGATCGACGAGGGCCTGATCGAGGGCGTGCTCGACATCACCACTACGGAGTGGGCCGACGAACTGGCCGGAGGCGTGCTGACCGCAGGCCCTGAACGCATGGACGCTGCCGGCAGGGCGGGCATCCCCCAGGTGATCGTGCCGGGCTGCCTGGACATGGTGAATTTCTGGGCGCCGGACACGGTGCCGGAGAAGTACCAAGACCGCAGGCTGCACAAGTGGAATCCGAACATCACGCTGATGCGGACCAACGTGGAGGAGAACGCCCGCCTGGGTGAGATCATCGCGGAGAAAGCCAATGCTTCGAGCGGCCCGGTCTCCATCTTTCTGCCCTTGAAGGGCGTGTCCATTCTCGACAGCCCGGGGAACGAGTTCTGGTGGCCGGAAGCCGACCAGGCACTTTACGACGCCATCAAGGCAAACGTAGAGAGCGACGTATCGGTGACGGAGCTGGACTACAACATAAACGACGCGGCCTTCGCGGAAGCGGTCACCGGCCGGCTGCTGTCCGATTTGAGAAGGTAAGTCCGCAATGCCCGTTATCGACGCTGTCGAGCTCTATCACGTCGCCATGCCCCTGATCTATCCGTGGCGCACGGCCTACGGAAGCGACGACGTCATTGAGAGCGTCCTCGTCAAGATGCGCGCGGGCAATGACGTGGGATGGGGGGAGACGACCCCGCTTGCTCGTCCGACGTACAGTCCCGAATACACGGCTGGTGTCTTCACCGTGACGCGGGACGTGCTCGCCCCCCTGCTGGTCGGCAAGCGGATCGACAGCGGACAGGATCTGCACGAGGCATGTGCCTGGGTCGCGGGCAATTTCTTCGCCAAGGGCGGCCTGGACGCGGCGTGGTGGGACCTTCACGCCCGGCTGGAGGACAAGCCGCTCTGGCAACTGATCGGCGGAAAGGGGCCGGTCATCGACGTAGGCGCGGATTTCGGGGTGCAGGACAGCATCGACATGCTACTGGGCAATATCGAGCGGGCCGTGGAGGCGGGATTCAAGCGGATCAAGCTGAAGTACAGCCGGGGATGGGACCTCGATATGATCGCCGCGGTGCGTTCGGCCTTCCCCGACCCGGTTTTCCATATCGATTGCAACAGCGGTTACACGCTGGACGACCTGCCCATGTTCAAGAAACTGGACCGGTACAACCTGGCCATGATCGAGCAGCCGCTGATGCGGGACGACCTGGTGGACCACGCCGAACTGCAGCGACACATCGAAACGCCAGTCTGCCTGGACGAGAGCATCACCTCGCCCGGCAAGGCCCGCAAGGCAATCAGTATTGGCGCGGCCCGCTGGATCAACATAAAGCCCGCGCGGGTCGGCGGCGTAACGCAGGCGCTGGAGGTAAACCGGATCTGCGAGGAAGAAGGCGTCCCCTGCTGGACGGGCGGCATGCTTGAATCCGCCCTCGGCGCGTCGTTCTGCATGGCCCTGGCGACGCTGCCCAACATGAAATATCCGGCGGACGTCTTCCCCAGCACCCGCTTCTACGAGCGGGACCTGAGCGCACCGGCGCTGGAACTATCGGGACCGTCGCAGATGGTCCTTTCCGATAGTCCGGGGACCGGGGCGGAACCTGTGCCCGAACTGCTGGAACAGCAAACGATTGATCGGGTTGTGATCGACAGAACGTGATCGACAGATAGACCGGCAGTCCTGAATGCAGGCCATGTCTGACTGTCCGGCCCAAAAACCAATCAAAAACAGGCCCTGACAGCCCTGGACTGAACGACACCCATGCCTCCATCGTCATCCCTCTCCCCCTTCAACTACCTGTCCCGCGAAGCGTGGTCGGAACTGCGCGCGGCGACGCCGCTGACGCTGTCGGAGGAAGACCTCCAGGAACTGCACGGCATCAACGAAATGGTCTCCCTCGACGAGGTGGCCGAGGTCTACCTGCCCATGTCGCGGTTCATCAATCTGCACGTTGGCGCTGCGCAGCACCTGTACCGGGTCATGGACACCTTTCTCGGCAAGCCGGCCGCCAAGGTGCCTTATGTAATCGGCATCGGAGGCAGCGTGGCGGTGGGCAAGAGCACGACGGCCCGTATCCTGCAGGCCCTGCTCAGCCGGTGGCCGAACCATCCCCGGGTTGACCTGGTCACGACAGACGGGTTCCTCTTTCCCAACCGGGTCCTGGAAGAAAGAGGGCTCATGCAGCGGAAGGGATTCCCGGAAAGCTACGATCTGAGGCGGCTGGTGCAGACGATGGCTGACGTGAAGTCGGGCCGCGAATCGGTCACTGTCCCGGTCTACAGACATCTGATCTACGATATCGTGCCGGGCGTCGAAAAGACGATCACGCAGCCGGATATCATCGTCCTCGAGGGGTTGAACATCCTGCAGACCGGCCATCACCTGACCGGCGACGCGTCGCCCCGCGTCTTCGTCTCCGACTTCATCGATTTCTCGATCTACGTGGAGGCGGAGGAACACGACTTGGAGCAGTGGTACGTCGATCGCTTCCTGAGGCTGCGGGATACCGCGTTCCGGAATCCCGAGTCCTACTTTCACCACTACGCGGGGTTGAGCACGGAAGAAGCCGTGGAGACGGCTAAAGGCATCTGGCGGGACATCAACCTGGTGAACCTGCGCGAGAACATCATTCCGACCCGCGAACGGGCGGACCTGATCCTTGAAAAGGGCACGAACCACCGGGTGACGGGGGTGTTCCAGCGGAAGTTGTAGGAGGTGAACCGGTCTCCAGGCAGGCGTATTTGGCAATGGATCCACCGTGCGACCGGCACCTGGCAGCCGCCTGTCGTGTTCAGTCCCCCAAAAACCGCTTCAACACGTTGGCCGTGACCCTTGACACCACGTCGTCCACAAGGATCGACGACGGATAGGTAATCGATCCCACCGAGAACACCATCCCGCCGCTGTCCGTCTCGTGGACGACCATCTCGGCCCCGCCGTCGTCTACGTTGGCTCCTTTGGCGAGCAGGTGGGTGTTTGCCGGTGAGTTCGGCGTGATCTTGTCGGTCTCGTGACCCGACGCGCCGCCCGGCACCCGTTCGTGCAGGCTCGCCTCGCCAAAAATCTGCCCTTCCTTCACACCCGTACCTTCGAAGACCCAATGGTTCGCGTCGATCACGCGGTAAGGCGCACTGGTCATGATCCCCGTCCGCGTAAAGGCCACGCCGAGGAGGTTGGCCTCGGACTCGTTGTAGATGTTGAACCGGCTTTCGATGCCCTCACCGGGACGGTCGAGCGAATCGATATTGCCGTTCTTCACCTTCATCGTGTATTCGTCGACGAACTCGACCTCGCAGTTCAGTCCGTTACCGCCCAGGTACATGAGCCGTCCGCCGGAATCGAACACCCATTCCTTCAGCCGGTAGTACATGTCCCGCGACCAATATTCCGGATGAGTCGTAGTGATCAGCACCCGGTACCCGTCCAGGGGAAGCGTGCCGTCGTGGAACTGGGTCTCCGCGTAGAGGTCGTATTCGAAGCCTTCCCGCTCCATCCACGCCAGGAACCGCCACTCCGCCGGCGCCACGTGACAGGCCGCCCGGCCCCGGATCATGTCGGTGGCCTCGACGCCTTCAGGGATATGATTGATGGGTTCCGGCCGGTCGAAGGAAAGCGGCGCGTAGTCGTCGGCACTGTACATCCGGTGCGAAGGGTCGGTGTACCGCTTCAGATCATACCGGGCGTTGACCGTGGGTTTCGGGGGAAACTCGTCGGCGTGGATATAGTTGCTGCGTCCCCCGAAGTTGTTGTAGGCGTTCCAGTTCATGTTGGCGGCCAGTACGGCGACGTGGGCCGTCGGCGCGGCAGGCGCGACGATCCACGGGAAGGAAAAGAACCCGCCTGCCTCCGTGGAGGCGTGGAGGTAGTAGAGCCCGGAACGGTCCGGGGCCTCGATGTACTGTTTGTGGGCGGGATTGGTATAGCCCTGGGTGTTCCAGCGCACGCCTGTACGGGTGTAATCGCCGTCCGGTGTGATCTGCATGGTGGCGCGGGGACCGTGTTCGTCGTACCAGCCGATGTTCCGGACGAACTCCTTCTTCCAGCCGTAGCGGTACAATTCGAGCTGGTAAGCCTCCACCGCGTGCACGCGGAATTCCGATTTCTCCCCGGACCGGATCCACTTGGGCCACATGTAGCCCAGCAGGTCGTCGCGCAGCAGTCTGAAGTGATAGGGCTGGCCGTCCAGCGGCGTCATGAGCACGCTCTTGTAACCATAGTCCCGGCAGGCCAGCGTGACCTTGTACTCCCGGCCTGGCGCGACGTCCGCGTAGACCGCCCCCGTGGCCCGCGACAGCGCTTCGACGGACTCGCCATCGGATTCGAATTCCAGGAGAACATTCGGCAGGGCGACGTATCGTTCGTCGCTGACGTAACCTACAAGCATTTCGGACCTCCGGCTGGCGGATGGCGCATTCGAAACCGGGAAAACGATCTGACTGTGAGAGGTAATCCTGACCGGTCCGCAATGAACCCGGCCCGGTACACAATGTACACCGTACTTCTCCGCCGTCAACCATGCCGCCCGCTGGTTCCGGCAGGCTGGTCTGGGGGCGGATCGGCAGACGGGCAGGCAGGCGGCGGGCGGGCCGGCGACCACCGATTTACCTTTGACATGGAATCGGGACGGACGTTACCTTGGCAGTCCAAGTATTAAGACAAGTCCCACACACGATCTTTATTCGATAAGGACCCTGGCATCGTGCCTGCCTGCCGGATGAAAGATATCGCGCGCCTGGCCGAACCCGGCGACAACGTAGCCATCGTATCCCGGCGATTGGAAGCCGGCACGGAGGTGGTTGATGAATCCGGCGTGGCATTCTCCCTAGCCCATACCTTGCTGGAAGGGCACCGGTTCGCCATCCGGCCCATATCTGCCGGGGAGTCCGTCCTCTCCTGGGGACTGCCCTTCGGACGGGCGACCCAGGACATCGTGCCCGGCGACTACATCTGCAACGCCGACATACTCGACGCCCTCCGTGTCCGGAAAGTGGGATTCTCCCTCCCGGATCATCCAAATTTCGAAGACCGCGTGGTGCCCTACGAGCTGGACGAGTCCACCTTCACGCCCGGTGAACAGGTTCCGCTCATAGACAATCCGCCGACTTTCGAGGGATACGACCGCGGAGCTGCGCGGGGGGTCGGGACCCGCAACTATATCGTCCTCTTGGGCATCACGTCTCAGACGGCCGGATTCGTGCGGCGGCTGGAATCGATGCTGAAGGACCGGGCGGACCGGTACCCGAACGTGGACGGCGTGGTGGCCGTGGCTCATACCGAGGGCGGCGCGGGGGTGGACCCGAACAACCGGGAACTGGTGCTGCGGACGCTGGCGGGTTTCATGGTCCATTCCAACGTGGGTGCCGTGCTCGCTGTGGACCGCGGGACCGAAATCGTCACGGACCGGATGCTTGAGAACTATATGAGGCTTAACCGCTATCCGCTGAACGACGTGCTGCACCGTTTCGAAACGCTCGAAGGCGGATTCGAAGAGGACCTGGCGCGCTGCGCAGGGGTCGTCACCGGATGGTTCGAGACGGTCAACCGCGTTGCCCGGAAGCCGGCGTCGGCGTCTAATCTGAACATCGTGCTTCAATGCGGCGGTTCGGATTCGTTTTCGGGCATTTCGGGCAATCCCCTCGCCGCATGCGTGGCCCGGGAGATCATTCGCTTCGGCGGAAAAGCCAATCTCGCGGAGACGGACGAACTGATCGGCGGCGAGCCCTACGTGCTGGACAATGTCCGGGACGTCGAGACGGCGCGCACCTTCCTCCACATGATCGAGCGGTTTCAGGAACGCACGGCGTGGCACGGCCAGTCGGTCGACGCCAATCCGTCCGGCGGCAACAAGCTCCGGGGGATCTACAACATCGTGCTCAAGTCCATCGGCGCGGCCCGGAAGCGAGATCCCGACGTACGCCTCGACTACGCCATCGACTACGCGGTCCCGATGAAGGATCCGGGGTACTATTTTATGGACAGTCCGGGCAACGACCTGGAAGCCATCGCGGGCCAGGTGGCGGCCGGCGGCAATCTCATCTTCTTCATAACCGGGAACGGATCCATCACGAACTTCCCCTTCGTGCCGACGATCAAGTTCGTGACGACCACGAAGCGGTACGAGATGTTATCGGGCGAAATGGACGTGAACGCCGGCGCCTATTTGGACGGGGAGTCCATGGAGGAACTGGGCCGGCAGACCCTCGATCTGACGCTGCGCGCGGCATCGGGCGAGTTGACCTGCGGCGAAAGGGCGGGTCACAGCCAGACACAGATCTGGCGCGACTGGCGACAGACCGACGGTAGCCGGCTGCAGGACCTCCGTGACCGTCCCGCGCCGACGGGCAGGCCGCTGGAGGTCCGGCCGAAAGAGGAATCTTCGTCTTTGCCGTCTTTCAGGATGCCCGTGTTCGAATCGAACGGATCCCGCGCGACCGATCGCATCGGCCTCATCCTGCCCACCAGCCTGTGCTCCGGCCAGATCGCCCGCATGGCCGCTGAACGGTTGAGCGCGAAAGGCGTGGGGCGCGGCGCCGGCATATCCCGCTTCGTCACCCTGGTACACACAGAGGGTTGCGGCGTATCGGGCGGGGTATCGGAGGAGATGTACATCCGTACCATGACCGGATACCTGACCCACCCGATGACGGCGGCAGCCTTGCTCCTGGAACACGGATGTGAACGGACTCATAACGATTTCTACCGCCAGCAACTGGTAGACCGGGGTATAGACCCGATGGACTTCGGTTGGGCCAGCGTGCAGCTCGATGGCGGTATCGAGAAAGTAATCGGGCGTATCGAGTCCTGGTTCGCCGAAACCCTGCGTCATTGTGAGGCCCCCGTCTCGGGTGAGGCCGGTTTTTCCGGTCTGAGGCTGGGCGTGGCAACGGCTGGTCCGGTTTCCGATGACGTTTCCGAGGCGTTGTCTCACCTGACCTTTAACATCGTAAACGAGGGCGGTACGGTCGTCGTGCCGGACAACGCCGCGCTGCTTCTCCATCCGGCATTCCTCCGGCACATGGTGGATGAAGCCGCAACCCCGACGCTCACCTACGGCGAGTCCGCTTCGATGTCCGGGCTGCACGTCATGGAGACGCAGACGACCCACTGGGTGGAGACCCTGTCCGGACTGGGCGCGGCCGGCGTGGAAATGGTCGTCGCCGGCGTGGGCACCCACCCGCTGACCGGCCATCCCATGATCCCGGTGCTGCAGGTCGGCGCGGATGATCTGCCCGAGGTGTATCACGGAGACTTGGATCTCATCCTGACCGGTGGATCGGCGGAATGGCGCCAGGGCGTGCTGGACCTGATCCGGAACACGGCCGCCGGGAATCACGCACCACGAGCCGAGGTCCTCGGCAACACGGATTTCCAGGTTACCCGGGGACTCCTCGGCGTCTCGGTGTGAAGGGCGCTGGATGCAAACCGCCCGGTCCCATGCCCGGCGTCCAGATGCGGCGCTCGTCGCACGATCAATCTGAAGATTACGGAGACCTGCATGTCTCGTGAAATAGTCCGACCCGACCGGCTGGATCTCGACTCGCCGGGGCGCAGAGACTACTGGGTCGCCCTCGAGCACGATTCGCTCTGGGCGGACCATCTCATCCCCCTGACGGTCATGGTCGGACCCGATGTCCGCGAAGGCGAAGGACTTCTTGCCACCGGGTCCAATCACGGCAACGAATACGAAGGACCGGTGGCGATCAAGAGACTGCTCCGGGAGATCGAGCCGGAGGCTGTCAAGGGGCGGCTGATCTTCATTCCCGTGCTCAACCCAGCGGCTTTTCACGCGGGCTGCCGGTCGAGCGATGCCGACGACGGGGTCAACCTGAACCGGGCGTTCGTGGACGGCGCTGGCATCTCGCCGGCACTTTCAGGCATCACCCACCGGATCGCCCGGTTCGTGCGGGAACATCTCTGGCCCCGCGTGCACGTGGTGACGGACATCCATTCCGGTGGGGCCGAGCTCGATTTCGCCCTGTGTTCGAGTTTTCACGAGGTGGATGACCCGGAACAGGCGGCCGTCATCGAAAACACGGCACGCTGGTTCGGCACGCCCTTCGTGATGGCCTACCAGAACGAAACGCCCGGGCTGATGGTCAGCGAAGCCGAGCGGCTGGGAAAGATCACCATCGGAACCGAACTGGGCTGGGGAGAATCGGTCAACCCGGACGGAGTTCGCTATGCGCGACAAGGGATACTTGCCGCGGCCATCCACCACGGCCAACTCGCCGGTGACATTCAGCCCATCGGCCATCACGCCAACGGCACGCAGAAGCTGACGGCCATCATTGACCGGGCCTGCTACGTGCCGGCGCCTTTCCCGGGGCATTACGAACCGCTCATGGCCTGCGGCGCGCGCGTGGCGGCGGGGCAGGTCGTGGGTAACCTGCACGACTTCTACCGCGTGGACGATCCACCCTGGCCGGTGTGCGCGGGCGTGGACGGCTACGTGTTGTCGCAGGCGTTCCGCCAGCCGGTCAGGCAGGGCAGCCACATCCTCGTCGTCGCCCAGGAATACCAGGCGCGGTCGAATCCCGCGTAACCGATCCCGGCCAGTCGGCAGTCGGCTTACGGAAGCGTATTCGCATTGAAAAACACACAATCCCGCACGCAACGCCTCGAAGATCATCCCGACCGAGTGAAGTGGAATGCGCGGTACCTGGCGCCGAAGCGTCTGGCGCCCAGGGGTTTCTGCCCGCTGTACGAAAAGGCGGGCGGACTGGGGTACCCGGAAGGACCGGTACTGGAACTCGCCTGCGGCCTGTCGGCCCAGGCCCTCGCTTTGGCCGGGGACGGACGGGAGGTGCTTGCCGTCGACATATCGGACGTGGCCCTGGGCCGCCTGCGCGCGGAGGCGGTGGAACGGGGTCTTGAGTCCCGGCTGACCTGCGTGGAAGCGGACCTGAATGCCTGGCGGCCGCCCGCGGGCCGGCTGTTCGCGCTCGTGATCTGCGTGATGTACTGGGAGGAGGCTGTGTTCGACTACGCCTGGACCGCGGTCGCCGACGGCGGTCTACTTGCGTGGCAGAGCTTTACACTGGACCACTTGCGGTACCGGCCCTCGCAAAACCCGGACTGGTGCCTCAAGGCGGGGGAACCGGCGAGCCGTCTGCCCGCTGACGAGTTTACCGTGCTGCACGAAGAAGACGTGGACGAAGGTCACCGGGTGATCCGGCGCATGGTGGCCAGGAGGAATCCAAACTGATGCCCGGAAGAGAGACGAGCATGCGGGTTCGACGAATCGCCATATTGAGCCCGGGAGAGATGGGCCATTCCGTGGGGCGGTGCCTCCTGGAGGGTGGCTTCGACGTGGCAACCTGTCTGACCGGCCGAAGCGAAAGGACCCGCACTTTGACGGAGGCCGCGGGTATTCGTGACGAGCCGGACCTGGATAATCTGGTGCGGGAAACCGATCTGATCCTGGCCATCCTGGTGCCCGACCAGGCCCTGACGCTCGCCGGCCTGGTGGCGGAGGTGATGAATCGGACCGGATCCTCGCCAGCCTACGCCGACTGCAACGCCGTCTCCCCGGATACGGCAAGAGCGATCGGCCGGATAATCACCGGGGCCGGAGGCCGCTTCATCGACGCCGGTATCATCGGCGGCCCTCCCGGCGCAGATGAAAAGACCCGCTTCTATGCCTCGGGGCCACACGAGGCCATACTCACGCAACTCGACGGCCACGGGATCCTCGTCCGGCCGTTGGGCGGTGAGGTGGGCAGGGCGTCCGGCATCAAGATGTGCTATGCCTCGGTAACCAAGGGAACCTCCGCCCTCCATGCCGCAGCGCTGACCGCAGCCGAGGTCATGGGCCTGGGCGAGGAACTGCTGGCGGAATTCGCCGAGAGCCAGGCACCTCGCCTCAAGGCGATGGGCGGCGTCAACAGCCTGTCGGCCAAGGCTTTCCGCTGGATCGGCGAAATGCGTGAAATAGCGGCGACGTACGAACAGGCCGGGGTATCGCCCGGTTTTCACGAGGGCGCCGAACACATTTTCCGCCTCATCGCCGAAAGCCCCATCGGGCACGAACGGCCCGAGACCGTGGATCGCGACCGTACCCTGGAAGAAACGGTGGCCATCTTCGCCGAAGAGTTGCGCAGACGTACACGCGATGCCGGGAAAGGATAGGGCTATCCCCTCGATCCAGACCGTCGGCATACCGGTCCGCAGCGTCAACTGGGTCCGGGTCTTTCCCACCCGGGACGCGGCCGGCCGGGACTGCCTGGTGGCCGTGATGGGTCAGCAGGCTGCCGGATTCACCGTCGTGAAGCTCGATCCGGCTTCCGGCGCAACGTCCCAGGCGACGTCGCCCGATCCTACCGCCAACTTCCCCACGGGCGCGCTTCGGACCCGCGACGGCCGGGTCTACATCGGCGCGGCCTATGCAGGGCATCTCTACCGCTACGATCCCGTGACGGAACGACTGGACGACCTGGGCGCCATCAACCTGCCCGACGATACTTTTCCGTGCAACATGGATGAAGACGCGGACGGTGTCATCTGGATCGGATGCTACGGATCGGCCGGCCTGACGAGCTACGATCCGGCGACCGGCGCGTTCACCCGGCATGGACGGATGGACGAGACCGACATGTACTGCTATCCCTACGTCGGCGCCGGTGGCACGATCGCCTGCAACATCAAAATGACCCGCCCGCACGTGGTCGTCTACGATCCGTCATCGGGCGAGCGCAGGACCGTGGGGCCCGTTGTGGTGACTGAGGACGAGGGTTCGCTGAACCTGTACCGGGCGGCCGACAGGCAACTTTACATCCGGTCCTCCGCAGGCGATTTCCGCGTCGATGGCTTCGAAGCCGTACCCGTGGATGACCTTCCGGACCCGGCGCCGCCTCCGACCCTCTCGGACGGATCCACGGCAGATTTCGCGGACCGCGAAACCCAGATGTTCCACGAGATGGCCATTACCCATCCGGGGTCCGGGAATACACGGACCATACCCGTAACCTACGAATCCGCGGGCAGCGAGATTTTCCTGGTCCATCGCGGTCCCGACGACAACATCTACGGGTCGAGCATCCTGCCGCTGCACCTGTTCCGTTTCGATCCCCGGTCCCAGGCCATGAACGACCTCGGTATTTGCACCACCGCCACCGGGGAAGCCTACTCCATGGCCAACATGGACGGCAAACTCTACATCTGTTCCTACCCGGGCGCCATGCTGTCGGTGTACGATCCCGCCCTGCCCTATCAATTCGGTAAAGATCCCGACAGTAACCCGCGTGACCTGGACCGCATGGACGAGATATCCTATCGCCCGAGATCCATGGTCGCCGGACCCCTGGGCCGGGTGTGGACGGCGTCGGTGCCGAACTACGGCATGTGGGGCGGCCCGCTGTCCTGGTACGACCCGGCCGCAGACCAGTTCGGGACTTACCGCGACATCGCCGGGGAAGCCAGTTGCTGGTCGCTGGCCTGGCTGCAAGCCCATGATTTACTCGCCGTGGGGACGACGATCGACGGCGGTACCGGCACGCAGCCGCGTGTGGAGGAAGCGTCGCTGTTCCTGTGGGACTACGAGGCGGAGGAGAAAGTGTGGGAAGACCGGCTTCCGGTTGTGGCTACGGCCGTTAATGCGCTGGTCGTCCTGGACGGCGGCCTGCTATGTGGGACAGCCCACGCAGGTTCCGAATCCCATATCTTCGTGTTCGATCCCGGCGACCGTCGGTTTACACAAACGGTTCCCCTGCCCGGCGGCCGCGCGCTGGACGGAGGAGTCCAGATCGGTCCGGACGGTGGCACGTACGGATTCACGACCGGCTGTTTCTACCGGTTCGATCCTGCTGACGGAGGCGTAATCCCCATACACCAGGAGCGCGGCGCATTCCAGACTCCCGGCCCGATGGCAAATGACGGGGTCTACTTCACGAGGAAACACGAGTTGAAAAAACTGGTCTTTTGAAGTGCACAGTCCTGCCAGGTTCGGGCGGAGTGTTATAATATAAATATCTGTAATTAATATAATTAATACAAACTACTGTCACCCGGGCACATAGTGACCACGAACCGGACACATAGTGCTTGACAACCCTTCCCTCACTCCGTAATTATCAGGCAGCAACTGTAGACGAATCGTCAATTCTGAACGGGAATCGCATGCCGAAATTTCCTTACAATACCCTGAGTCGATACGTGTTATGTGGCACCCTGGCAGCCGCGTTTCTTGCCCAGCCGGATGTAGTCCGAGCGCAGGAAAGCGCCGGGACCTGGGAGTTGCGAAAGGCGACAATCGTCGACCTCCCTCGGACTCATCCGGCGGCGGCGTATCTGCCCGACCTGGTCAAGAAACTCGCGTCCAAACAGGGCGGCGGCCAGCCGGTATCCGAGGCGGAGTTTCTCGCACTGTTCGACCGGCCCGAAAGCCGCGAAGTCTACGCGTCCCAGTTGATCAGGGTGGCCACCCCCCGCAGCGTCGCGATTCAGAACAAGGCCCACGAGGATTACTCCCGCGTGTTTCTGTCGGAAAAGCGGGTGAAGCGCGGGGTTGATTTTCTCGAGGAAAAGAAAGACCTGCTGGACGCGGCGGAACAGAAGTATGGCGTGGCCCGGAAGGATATCGTGTCTATCCTGATGTGGGAATCGGGCCTGGGCGAGTTTACAGGCAACTACCGCGTGTTCAACGTCCTGGTCGCCCAGTTGTTGTACATGGAAGAAGCGCAGCAGGTAGCGGTCCGGCGGATCAAGGCGGGGGGCGAAGCCGATCCTCTGACCTCCGCCGAGGTAGCCAAAAGACAGGAAGAGCGCTTTGCCAAGATACGGCGACGATGCGTCGGCAACCTGGTGGCCCTTCTCCGCCAGAGCAAGGCAACCGGCGTCGACCCGCTGTCCCTCCACGGTTCATGGGCCGGGGCCATCGGGTACCCTCAATTCATGCCCGCCAGCATGCCCCATGCCGAGGACGGCGATGGGGACGGCAAAATCGACCTGCACTCCTGGCCCGACGCCGTCATGAGCGTGGCCCGCTACCTCAAGGAACGGGGCAAGTACGGTCCTACCGACTCCGCGCGACGAAAGGCCATCTTCAGCTACAACCCCCTCGACTCGTACGTCAACGGCGTGATCAAGTACGCGGAGGCCGTCTGGGCGAGGCGCTAAAGCCGCCCCAGGATAGACGTCAGGCCCTGTGGCGTGTTTGGGTTTTTCGGGATCAAATTCTACAGGGCGTTGATCCGCCGGATGCGCTCGACGGTTTCCCGCATGGCGTCGTCGTCGCCGCCGACCTCGCTGACCAGGACCCCGTCGAAACCGATCCCGCGCAGCTCGGCCATGACCGCCGTCCAGTCCGTATCGCCGTCCATCAACTGGACCCAGGCGCCCTCACCGCGCCGGAAGTCCTTCACGTGCACCTTGAAGATCCGGCTTCCCAGTTCCCGGATCCACATGTCCGGGTAACCATAGAGGATCATGTTGGCGGTATCCAGGTAGATCCCGACGGCGGGCGACCCGACCTCGTCCACGAGTTGGCGGGCTTCCCGGGGACTCAGCATGAACTGGTTCCACACGTTCTCGATGCCGATCCGCGTGCCGCGCCGTTCCGCCTCGGGCGCCAGGGTGCGCAAGGCGTCGCGGAAGTTGTCCCAGGTCGTCCCGTAGGAACTCGCCGGATCGAGCGCTCCGGGATGCAGGAGGAGGGCGTCCACTCCCAGGATCTCGGCAATTTCAAATCCCCGCTCGAGGATGGCAACCCGCTTCGCCCGTTCGTCGGCGGACGGCGATAACAGGGAACCGGCATCCCGGCGTATGGCGATCATGGAGCTTAGTTCGAGTCCGTGATCCCTGCAGGCGTCCCCGACGGCTGCGATCTCCGACGTGGAAGCGTCTATATTCGGAGATCCCTCATCGGAGAATACCAGTTCGATGGCCTCGTAGCCCAGGCTACGGGCCCTGGAAAGGTCCTCTTCAAGATCCTGGCGGCGAAGACAGAGTTGGGTAATGCCCGGTTTCATGGGAAAGCGGCTCCTTGGAAGCGGTACTTCCGTATCAATCCTATCGATGTTGAACATAAAAATTGAAGTTCACATACGTACCGGGGTAGGTTATATTAAAAGGACCGAAACGCAAGCGAATTAAGGGAAACGAGAAGGATGACTTATGAAACGAGGAGGCATGTCATGATACGTGCACTGGCGCGGTGGTGCTTCGCACTGGCGCTGGTCGGCCTGTTGGCGGAATCCGCCGACGCTCAGCCCAGGAACCTGGCTCCGAGATTGGGCCAGGACGCACCGGAGTTCAGCCTGCAGGACGTCAACGGCGAGACGGTCAACTTCGCCGATTTCAAGGGCAGCAAAAACTTGTTGGTGGTCGTGGACCGCGGCTGGATAGGCTACTGGTGACCCCTTTGCTTACGGCAACTGGGGCAGTTGCAATCCGATTACGAACGAATAGCGGCACTCGACACGGAACTTCTCTTCATCAATCCTGAAGATCTCGACCAGACCAGAGACTTCGTCGCCAAGTCGAAAGTCACGCGGGAAGCACTCTCCTTCCCCGTACTCGCCGATCCGGACCGGGCCATACCGACCAAGTTCAAGATCCAGAAAACGACCGACAAGGGTGAGGAAGTCATACCCACCGCCTTCATCATCGACAAGGAAGGCGTCCTTCGGTTCAAGTACGTGGGCTCGGATCCCTTCGACCGGCCTTCGACCGACAGTCTGGTAGAGATCCTGGGTATGATCGAGGGTTAGTCAGGTTTTGAGGCAGAAATCAGAACTCGAGGCTGAAGTCAGGGTTTAAGGTTTCTGATCTCGTCGGACACGAATTCGACCAGGACCTGGGATTCGATCCAAATCTCATAGAGCGGTCCGCCTAGCCTCGGCCGAAAGCGGTGGTGGAGGCCATGTACTTCCGCCACTGCTTTCAGATGGTCGAGGCTTTGCTCTGTTTCAAGCATAAAATGCGTTGAGTTGAAGTTCTGCGCTTCTTCGAGCGACGTGTATTCTGCGGCGTATTCACCTGGACAGGTGCTTGATCTTCATGTTTTTAGCCTGGTCAGGATGAATAGCTGTTTACTGTATTCCGGGCGTTTATTGAAGACCTCAACTATATAGACTCCGCAATACGATCTTCGATCTCCGCCAGTCGTTCGAACAAGCCTTCCGTGCCTTTCCAATCTTCCTGCGTGGCGTAGTACTGCGCCAGGCCGTATGACTCGGCTTTTTTTACCATCCACTCCGCGGCTTCCGTTTGGCCTGTCGACTTCATGAAGTCGGCCGCATCCAGGCAGCGCCGGGCGCCTATCGGAAGGACGAAATGGACCAGCATCCCGGCGAAGGTTTGTGGTGGGCGATTACGGATTACCCCAGCGGCCAGGCGGAACGCCTTCGATCCACCAAAAAAGACCGGGCCGGAAGGAGCCGCATGAATCAGTTCCCGTGCGTTTCTGAGGGTATCCTCCAGCATTTCATCGGTCGTTACTTGCCGCTCTTCTTGAAAATCACCGCGTAGCGTATATGCGTTGGTCGCGTAACCGAGTCCAGTGGCATCCCACGCCCGCATGAGATCATCGACCGGCAGTACCGCGAAAGGATAGAACTGCGGGTCATGCACCTGCACCCGGTCGCCGTCGAGATTCAGAATCACAATGAAATGATCTCCCCCACGCTTCAGCTTGTGATTCGGGTCATAGGGCAGGAAACCCAGATCCAGCGGACCAAGCAGTACAGGACCTTTCTTCAGGTTTTCCGTCAATGCATCGAGGGCAGCTTCGGCATCGTCACCCTGCCATAAGGTACAGTTCCAGCCCAGGATGTTCAGAGCACGGGACAGCCCGCTGTGTGGATTGAGGTCGGCGTGGCTCGGGAAGAACAGGGGCGTTTCAAACTGCAGAAAAAGGGCGCCGAACGGCATACCTGTCATGCATTCCAGCATACCGGCATCCGGTAGATTGACCATGCCGGCCTGTTTCAGACACATGTGGAGACTGTTGCTGTAGCAATAGTGGCTGTTCCCCGTGTATGCGGTGTACACTTGATTCTCCTCTCGCAGCGGTGGCGCTGGGCGTCGGCGGGACGGGATATGAAACTCCGTATCGGAGTCCATTTTACAGACAATATACTATACATATGTTTAGTTATTGTCAAGGGATATGAGAGGAGAAACGGTTCAGGACTGTCGCGCAGCCCCTTCAATCTCGACTCCAATCCTCTCCACCGATTCGTCGATTTGCTCCAGGTATCGCATCGCCGCCTCGTAGGTCGGCATCAGCACGCGCTCCTCGTCCACCTCCCCGTCCAGATACTGGTTGGCCAGCCACAGGTAAATCGCCATTTCGTAGATACTTCGATTCGGTTCACGAGGTAGAGCGCCGTATCCCTCGTAGAAGGCGTCCGGCGTGGGGCCGATTCGTTTCAACCGGAACAGGTCCAACCGGACAAGATCCCAGGCCGGGTCTCCTGCCCACGCGTATTCCCAGTCGAGCCAAGCTGAACAGGTCCAATGGCCCGCTACCTCGTGAACAAGCACGTTCCAGGGATGAGGGTCGTTGTGCAGCAAGACCACAGGCGATTCGTTCAGCAGGGGAACCGCCTGCTTCAAAACGTTCTTCATCGACGCCAGGTCAAAACGCAACCCCGAATCCCGCTTCAGCAGGTGACTCGCATGCTGTATAGCCTGGTGGAAATGGAATTCGCCCCAGGACCCTTCCTCAAAGGGCTGAACGCGTTCTCCGATGACCACGCCCGAACAACCCTCCGGCAACTGGATCGAATGCACTTTCCGTAAAGCAGTTCCGGTTGCCCGCCAGGCTTGATCGCGCTGTACTTCGGTCAGGGTATCTACGACGTTTCCAAGGAGTTGTCCTGGCTTGTACTCCATCAGCACCGCACACATGCGCCCATCGTCGAGATGCGCGACGATGGACGGGACCGGTACATCGTACTTCAAGAGCAGGTCGTGTAGATAGAGTTCCTTTTCAAGCCTGTGGAGGTTGTCACTTGTTGAGTAAGGCCAATCGTATTCGCGAAGGATGTAGCGCGTGTCGTCTTTGAGAGTGACCAACGATGTCCGGTTGGTAACGCCGGTGTTGATAGGTTCTACGCCGTGTACAGTTTGCTCGATTCCGGCACTTTGTAAGAGCGTAGCAATGATCGATCTGGTTTTCATCTGCTTCAATGGACGCGCTCCGGCACAAGTTCCCTATACCAGCCTTCAGGTTTAACTCTCTCTATGAAACTGTCGGCTCAGACTAGTCAGTAAATGGATGCATAGATGGGCGTAATGATAGCCTTGATACAAACCTAATGCCATCTTAAAGACCTTGACCCGCAATACCTGTATTCTACCTTCATCAAGTCTGAATTACAGGGATAGAGCTTACAACCTCGATTTAGAATCCGCCTTGCATTCAGCCCGTTTCCGAAGCCACTCCGAAAAGGAATCATCCCATGCCCAACGACCAAGAACTACAGTTCGCCGCCGACGACTACCAGTCGCCCGACAACCGGGATTTCACGACTGATGCCATCCACGGTGGCTACCACGGCACGTCGTCCGCGGTGCCGATTTACCAGGGGAATACCAATTACCGCGAGGGTTACGAAGGAACGAACTCCTATGGTCGTGGACTGGACAAGGCGGGCGGTCCCACCAGCGGGGCGCTTGAAGAACAGGTCAGGATCCTCGAAGGGGCGGAGTGGGCGCAGGCGACCTCGTGCGGCATGTCGGCGGTCAGCCAGACGTTGTTCGGTCTGCTGACAAGCGGCGACCGGGTGGTCTGCCATAAAACCGTTTACGCCGGGACAAACATGCTGTTCCAGGACGTGCTGCCGGTGAAATGGAACGTGGATGTCGAACAGGTCGACATGTGCGAACTGGACGCCCTGAAGAAAGCGCTGGAGAAACCCACTCGGATGGTCTACTTCGAACCGTACGCCCACTCCATGGAATTCATCGACCTGGCCCGTGCCACGGACCTGGCTCACGAAGCCGGCGCGCTGGTCGTGGTGGACAACACCTTTCTATCACCCTACCTGCTGCGGCCCCTTCACTACGGCGCCGACGTGGTCCTCCACGCCATGACCAAGTACATTGCCGGACATGGAGACGCCCTTGCCGGAATCGTCTCCGGCCGCGACGAAGAGATCCGAAAGCAAATCCACTATATGCGGATTCTTATGGGCGGCGTGCTGGCGCCCATGAACGCCTTCCTCGTACACCGGGGCCTCAAGACCCTGGCATTCCGGATGGAACGGCACTGCGCCAGCGCCCAGAAGGTGGCGGAGTACCTGGAACAGCACGAAAAGGTAGCCCGGGTCGATTACCTGGGGTTGCCTTCCCATCCAAATCACGAGGTCGCGACCGGGTACCTTCACGGTTTCGGGGGGATGATGCGGTTTTTCGCCCAGCCCGGCGTCTCGCTCGACAGTTTTATCGGCGGTCTAAAGATGTGTAAGCCATGGTACAGCTTGGGCGACGTGGAGACGTTGATTCTGCCCTCAGGAGAAAGCGAAGGCGAGGATGGCGGTTTTGGAGCGCGCGTTTCGGTGGGCCTGGAAGACTCCGACGATATCATTGCCGACCTGGACCAAGCTCTGGAGACGGCGTAGAAACATCTGCCAGCCTCAAACCACCTTCTCAACCTCCACTTCAACCGGCGCGTCCGGCTTCTCCACGGGCGGCAGGCTGTAACGCAGAACAAAGAAACCCAACACCCCCGATAGCAGCGAACCTACGATGATTCCCAGCCGCTCGTCGAACATGTCGTGGAATTCGGTTTCGCCGAAGGCCAGGGAACCGATGAACAGGCTCATGGTGAATCCGATTCCGCACAGGACGCTCGCCCCGTAGAGACCGGACCAGTTCATCCCCGAGGGCAGGGTGGCCAGTTTGAGTTTGATGAACAGCCAGCAGAGGGCGAAAATGCCGATCTGCTTCCCCAGGAACAGGCCGAGGGCGACCCCGACGGGTACGCTATGTAAAGCCTGCTCGGCCGTAATGCCGCTCAGCATGACGCCGGAGTTGGCGAAGGCGAATACGGGAAGGATGACGAAAGCCACAACGGTATGCAGGTCATGCTCGAGGATTTTCAACGGTGATACGTCCGGATCCTTCTTCGACTGCATGGGGATGAAAACCGCCAGGATGACCCCGGCCAGCGTCGCGTGGATGCCCGATTTCAACAGCGCGATCCACAGGATTACGCCGACCATCATGTAGGAACTGTGGGAGACCCAGTTCCGGTTGTTCAGGAAGACCAGCACCAGTACGCAGCCCGCGGCCACCCCCAGGGCCGTCATCGATATTTCCGCCGTGTAGAACACCGCGATGATCACGATGGCCCCGATGTCGTCCAGGATGGCCAGCGAAGTCAGGAAGACCTTGATCGAAATGGGCACGCGGGAGCCCAGCAGGGCCAGCACGCCCAGGGTGAAGGCGATGTCCGTCGCCACCGGAACGGCCCAGCCCCGCAACGCGTCGGGATTGCCGCTGTTGAAGAGGAGATAAATGAACGCGGGGATTACCATGCCGCCGACGGCGCCCACCCCGGGCAGGATGATGTTACGCCGGTTCGACAGCTCTCCCTCGAGAAATTCGCGCTTCAGTTCCAGGCCAACGAGAAAGAAGAAGATGGTCATCAGGCCGTCGTTGATCCAAAGCAGCAGCGGCTTGTTGATATCCAGCGCACCGATGTGGATCTGGATGGGTATTTCCAGCAGGAAGTGATAAAACGGTTCCAGAAAAGAGTTCGCGAAAATCAAGGCCAGGGCGGTCGCGAGCATCAGGAGGATGCCGCTCGCCGATTCCAGGCGTAAAAAGGCGTCGATGAATGTAGTTTTGTGATTCTGCATAATCTGTGTTGAACGTACCCCTTCCCTCAGGCGGCGTTTACAACCGGTTCTACCACTTTCTCCACGTCGACTGACTTTCCCGTCTTCGATGCCTCGATGGCGGCGAAAACCATGGCCACGCTCCGGATGTTATGTTCCAGGCAGGTATCGGGCGCGGGACCTCCATCGAGCCAGTCGAGAAACTCGTTGATCTGCCACTGATGTCCGTCGTATTCGGGAACGACCGGGCTTACGTCGTCGATGCGCATGCCCTTTCCGGGGGTATGCCTGTACATGCGCGTGATACCGTCGCTGCCTATGGCGACGGCCCCTGCTTCACATTCCGCCCGGTAGTACTCCCCGTGCCAGCTGTTCTGTTCGGCGGCGCCCAGGCACGAACCCTCGTAGGCCGCCTTCACCCCGTTGGTCATATCCATCACGTACATGGCGCAGCAATCTCCCTGGAAACTGCTCCACGGCCGGTTCCATTCCCACCCGGCGATCGTCCTGCAGTCTCCCCCCGACAGATTCCGCATCATGTCAAAGTGATGCACGGCGCCTTCCACGAGCAGGGTATGCGGTATTTCGTAGCGGAAGGCGCCCCAGGCGCCGTACTCCCGGTAGTCCGCGGCAAAACGGCCCTGTATGTAGTTTATTCTTCCCAGTTCACCGTTCCGCAAAACCTGCCGCACGGTCAGCATGCGGCTGGAATAGCGGTAGTTCTGTATCACGTGCATCTTCAGGCCGGCCTTCGTGACCGCCCTGTATATATCTACGCACGCGGGCCACTCGTCGGCAATCGGTTTTTCACTCAGGATGTCAAGCTTGCTGCCCACCGCGAGCATCACGGCGTCCCGGTGCACGGCGGGAGGAATGACAATCGTGCAGTAGTCCGCGTCCACCTTTCCGAAGGCGGTCTCCATGTCCGTGAACCGATGACTTCGGGGCAGGCCAAGAAAGTCCCCCGCGTCGTGGAGTGTCTCCGCGTTTATGTCCACCAGGGCCACAATCTCGTGGCGGTCGTTGAACCGGGGGTAGAAACGACGGATCCATGCTCCTGCCATACCGCCGGCGCCGATCATCAGACATCTTTTCTTATTAGACACTGAATACTCCATTCCCTTGTTGAAAACCTCGCGCTTGTTACAAACTTCGCGCTTGTTTGAATCGATCTGCTAGATGATCATCCTCTTCCAGGCCCCCTGCCTGAACCGGTAGACGCAGGCGATGCCCAGGAGACATATGTAGATGGTCGCACTCAGCCACGCGCCCCAGAAATCCAGGTTCAGCGTAAAGGCGAGCAGGTAAGTCATCGGGAGAAAGATAATCCACGCGCCGATGAAAGCGGCCACGGCGGACCAACGGGTGTCGCCGGCCCCGCGCAGAGCGCCGATGAAGATGACCGCGAGGGCGTCGAAGGCCTGGAACAAGGCGGCGTACAGCAACCCTTGCCTGCCGAATCGTATTACGGCGGGATCGTCGTTGAACAGGGCCACGAGCGGCTCGGGAAACAACAGGAATACCAGTCCGACGAATACCATGATGCCCATCGCCAGTTTGAGTGCGCTGTAGGCGCTGCGTTCCGCCAGTTCGATACGTTTCGCACCGATGTACTGGCCCACGAGGGTGGAAGCGGCCATGCCGATGCCCAAGCCGATCATGTAGGAGATGGACATCAGCTGGATGGCGATCTGGTTCGCGGCGAGTTGCGCGTTGCCGAGCCGGCCGATGATGGCGGCGAAGATGACGAAGCTGCCGATATCGAGGAACCGTTGCAGCCCGATCGGCGCGCCGACTCTGAAGAGGCGCACGAAATCCAGCCATCGGGGCTTAACGACCGTGCGGTTGGCGTAAGGCCGCAGCCGTTTCGACAGAAACAGGACCAGGTAGATGCCGCCGCCCAGTATGCCGGCCAGCGCGGAACCGACCGCCGAGCCCTGCACTTCCAGCCGGGGAAGGCCGAAATTTCCGTAGATCAGTCCATAGTTCAGGATAACGTTGATGATGTTGACGGCGATGCCGATCTTCATCGGCGTCTTCGTGTCCCCGATCCCGCGGAAGAAACTGGCGGCGGTCATGGCGATCATGAAGGCCGGCCCGTCGATCAGGCGCCATTGCAGGTAGGTGATGCCCAGGCGGCGCACTTCGGTCGAGGGTCCCGCCAGGTCGAAGAGGGTCGGAACGAAGGGTATGACGAGCAGGATCAAGGCGCCGCTGGCCAAGGCAAGGTACAGCCCCTGCCAGGTCATGTACCCGCAGTCCTTTCTCTTGCCAGCGCCATAGCTCTGGGCAACGAAGGTGTTCAATCCCATCGCCAGGCCCAGCACGGGCAGGTAGAAAAGCCATGCGAGCATGGAACCGAGACCGACGGCGCCGATCTCGGCCACCCCAAGCTGGCCGACCATGTACGTGTCGACCACACCGAGCAGGGTCTCGGACATGTTGGCCAGGATGATCGGATAGGCCAGCAGCCATACGCGGTTTATACTTCCCGAGGATGGATGGATGATGGGTTCCGGTTCCTGGACCGTTTGTTTCGATGTATCGGAAACACTCATGACGTTTGACGGGCTAAGACCGGATCATGTTGTAGACGGATCGCGCGGCGCACGGTTATAATCAGATGGCCAACGGCGGTCGATTACATATCGAACGGGCAGCGGTTTACAGTGCGGACCCATTCCAGCCCGGTGGACTGGCCTCGACTTTTCCATACTACATCCAGTCGAAACTGGTGCGCATAACACGTGTATTTAATTCTTTCGCGACACCCACAGCTCTACGCGGCCGCTTCCGCGGTACCCAAATGATGCTACGCGTCGCCGACGATGGTCAGGCCGCCGTCGACCACCAGGCTGGCGCCGGTAATGAAGGAGGCCTCCTCAGACGCGAGGAATACAACGGCCGAGGCGATGTCTTCCGGCAACCCAAGCCGTTTCATGGGTGGCCGCTCGATATAGGGCTTGCGTATCGACTCGTCGAGGCCGTCCCAGGCATTCGTCAGTATGGCGCCGGGCAGCACCGCGTTGCTTCGGATATCAGGTCCGTAGTCCACGGCAACGGATCGCGTGATCCCGATGACTCCGCCCTTGGCCGCGTCGTAGGCGGCGTAGTCCCGGAACCCGACGAGGCTGTGCACCGACGCCGTGTTGACGACGGCGCCGCCGCCGGATTCCCTCATGACCGGGATGGCATGCCTGCAGCCCAGGTAGATCGCTTTCAGGCACACTTCCAGCGTCCGGTCCCAGTCGGCTTCCGCCAGGTCGCAAAGAGGGCCCGGCGCATGCCAGTAGGCGTTGTTGTGCAGGACCTGGAGTCCACCGTAGGTATCGACGGCGCACTGGATCATGCGCTTTGCGTCGTCGTCCCGGCCCACGTCGGCGACGCAGGCCGTGGCCGTCCAACCTTCCCGGCGGATCGATTCGACCGTCTGTTCCAGCCCCACTTCGTTGATGTCCACGGCGACGACCCGGGCGCCTTCCCGCGCCATCATCTCCGCGGTGCCGCGTCCAATGCCGGAGGCCGCGCCGGTTACGATCGCCGTCTTGTCTTCCAGTCTCATGGTTCTGCTCCGGTTGGATTGTTTCGTGGCTCGAAAGCCTTCTCTTTATCGCCGCATTTCCGGCATGGCGTTACGGTCGTGCCTGGCCGGCCACCCTGCCCTCGGTTACCGGTGATTCCCGGGTGCGGCGCCACAGGTCATCGAACTCCTCGGTGCCATCCTCCCGCCAGTATTCGGTTCGAATACCGGGCGTATAGGCCTCCAGCTCCCAGCCATGGCGTATATTCCCGAAATGGACGCGGTGTCCATCGGGAAATACTGCCGTGCGGATGAACCGTGGTCTCGGAAAATCATAGGGTTCGTCCCTGTCGCGAAAGGGCTTCATCACGTCATCGGGCACGAGGAAGCCGTTCATGGCCTCTTCGTCCACTTCCACGCCAAGACCCGGTCCGTCCGGAACGCGGTGAAATCCGCCGACGACCTCGATGGGATTCTTGAGCAGGTGGTGGCGGTACAGGTTGATACAGGTGATGGCGGGCCAGGTGGCGTGGGTCAGCACGGCGCCAAGATGGGCGGCCCAGGTGGTTGTGAGTCCGTTCCCGACCATCTGAAGCCAGAAGGGCATGTTGGCTTCCGCGCTGAGGATGCCCTGGTACATCACCCGTGTGGCGCCGCCGCTGACGACGAATCCGTCGCAGACCGCCTCGCGAATCGCGGTGGTGTAGGGCGGAGATCCGAAATGCATGGCGATGGGGCGGCTGATGACCTGCCTCAGCTGGCGGTTTCCCAGAATGTCGGTCTGCGGTATGGGCGTCTCGAACATGGCCACGATGTCGAACCGCTCCAGGCCGCGCATGACGGGCATGGCCGCCGCCGCGTTGTGCATGGAGCCGTTGGCGTCGAGGTCCACCCGGAAGTGGCGTGGCACGTTGGCATCGATCGCCGTCATCTGTTCGTTTATATCGTGCCACGGCCGCTGTTTGAGCTTGATGGTCGTATACCCGTTGTCCACGGCGTCCCGGACCTGGCGGACCCAGTCGTCTGGCGGTCCCTCGTTGGACCACCAGGATATGGGCACCCAGTCCCGCGCCTTGTTGCCCAGCAGCTTGTGACATGGGACTTCGAGCGCCTTTCCGACCACGTCGTACAGGGCCATCTGCAACCCGGCGCCGATCGTATCGTCCTGCATGAAGTCCGCCGGGCTCTTTCCCATGACGCGCTGCACGCTCTGGTCGGTCACCCGCGAATGGATGTAATGGACGATGGTCTCGCCCCAACCGACAAGGCCGGCGTCGGTCGTGACCTTGCACAGTTCGAAGACCGACCAGTTGTATACCGTCCGCTCCGCCATGGGTCGTTGTCCCTGCGTGAAGGGCACGCTGACGGTGAAGCGTTCCACGTTGGTGACTTTCAGGGGCATGAAGGTTCTCCGCTCCTCTCGGTTACTCCGGTTTTTCAAGATAGGCCGCCAGCAATTCGGCACAACGGTGGAGACCGTTACGGGGTATGATCTCGTAACCGTGGGTGTTCTCCGTGGGAATGCACAGCAGGCCGGCCCGGGGCGTCTGCCCCACGGCCTTGGCCATGGAGGCGTCCGAGGCGTAGCTCTGCCAGTACGCGCACTGCGGGTCCATGCCCAGCGCCCGTCCGCACTCCACCAACCGGTCCGCGATGGACTTGTCGTAGAGTCCCTGTACATCGCCGTAGACGACGACGGGTTCGTCGGACAGGGCCACGCCGTATTCCTCGCAGGCCGGACCGGAATCCACGGCCAGCGATACGTCGCCAGGCAGGGTCCGCGCGGCGTACGCGGCACCGTGGCCACCGATTTCCTCGCAGGTCGTCATGACCAGGTAGGTGTCGCCCGCGGGACGTACGCCGGCGGCCTTCATGCGCGTGGCCGCGCCGATGGCGATGGCGATAGCCGCCCGGTTGTCCATGAAATACCCGCCGATGCAATCTTCGATTTCCCAGAAGGCGCGCCGGGAATGGGCGATGACGACACGCGTACCGGCGTGAACACCCGCCTCCTGGAGCTGTGCCGGCGTCCGGCGCGTGAAGACGTACACGTGGTTCCAGTCCATGGCCACGTTGCCGCCCTTGATCTTGGTCTCCCATATCCGGGCGGAATCCGCCGTTGTGTGTTGCGGGCCGACGGACAGGACGCCGGGCATGATGCCGTTGTCCGCCAGGATCTCGACGGGCCCCTGCCCGTAATTCGCCGGATAGATGCCCCCCAGGGGATTGACCCTGAGCGTGCCGTCCTCGTTGACGCGCTTGACGACCAGGGCCAGTTCGTCCAGATGGGCCATCACGCGGATCACCGGGGCGTCCGACGAGGAGCCCTTCAACAGGCCGATGACGTTGCCGGCGGCGTCGATCCACGTCTCGTCGCTCAGGGGTTTCAGTTCCCGTTCGCAGACCGTGCGCACCTGGTCTTCCTGGCCTGACGGCCCCCGTGCGTAAACGAGTTCCTGAAGCAGCGAAACGAGGTGGTCGTCGGGGGACATGGATCGCTCCTTGCGGATTGAATTGACAGGTCACGCCATTGGTGTATTAGTCGAGAATGTATGCATAAAATAGTACTTTCAGATCGGCTTCAGATCAAGGGTAAAGACTTGACAGAGGGCATGTTATGTATAAACTCCAGATATCGCCGTCATGGTTTCCGATGTGACCGCCGTCATGGTTTTTCCGATCATACCGCCGCCGTGGTTTCCGGAGAAAAGAATGGTACAGGCTTCTCAATTGACGCTGGCGGGTATCGTCACGAAAACCGCGGTCGTTCACACCGTGACGTATTTTACCGCGGGTGCGCTGGCGTACGCGTTTTTCGACTACAGGGCGCTCTGGGACGAACCGGTCTTCGACGTTTACATGCGGCGAATGGATGATCCGCTGTTGATGGCCGGACCACTCTTTCAGCCCATACGAGGCGTACTGTTCGGGATTGTATTCTACCTGTTGCGCCGCGAGTTTTTCGGCAGGGCATACGGCTGGTTGACCATGTGGGTGGTTTTGGTGGTAATTGGCATGTTGAGTACGTTTGGTCCGGCGCCAGGTTCCGTAGAAGGTTTGATCTATACAACGATCCCGTTCAGCGCACAGTTCGGCGGCGGCAGCATCGAGACTATCGCCCAGGCGCTTTCATTTTCCTTTATCGTGTTCTACTGGGTTAGCCAGCCTGAGAAACGGTGGTTGACCTGGGTGTTGACGGCTGCATTCCTCCTCGTCCTGGCGTTTTCAATCCTGGGACTTCTCCAGTAATCCTGCCGTATGCACATACTTTCACAGGAGTAATCATGTATCAGAATCTTATGACAATAATCGCAGGAGGCGCATTGGTGACCATGTTGTCGGCTTGTGCAACTGCGGAAGACGAAACGGCTGCGCCGCCGGCCGAGTCCGAAACCGCGGCCGACGCCGACATCCTCACAACGACCCTGACGCCCGACTCGGACCGGGCCGCTATCGTCGCCCATCTGCTGGAAGCCGAAGGAAAGAAGATCAATACCGAGGCCATGGCGGTCAACTTCCCCGATATGGACCGGCAAACCGCCTACGACATCCAGGCGGACATCCTGGCCGAGAAGCTGAAGCATGAAGAGCGCATCGGCTGGAAGATCGGGTTCTCCCGCATGCCCGAGGATCCCGCGACTTTAGATCCGATTTACGGCCATATCATGGCGTCGAACGTGTTCGAGCCCGGTACGCCCGTGGAAGCGGCGTCTTTCGTGGCCGACACGGCAGTCGTCGAAGGCGAGTTCGTCTTCTGGATCGGCGAGGATCTCCCCGGTCCCGAGTTGACCCGGGAGCAGGTCGGCAATGCCGTCACTGCGGTGGGCGGCGTGATCGAGCTGCTTTCCTCGTGGACGAGCGGTTCGGAGGAGGCGCCGTCCACGCGTGATCACGATGTCACCGGCAATGTCTTTCACGTGGGAATCATCCTGGGCGAGACGCGCGTGCCCCTGGACGAGATGGATTTCACGAATGAAACCGCGACCGTGGAGATCGACGGCGAGGAAATGGCCTCTGCGCTGGCCACCATGAACATGGGCGTCGATCCGCTGGAAGCGCTGACCTGGCTGGCCAACGAGTTGACCACCTACAGCGACGAGTACCTCCGGGCGGGAGACGTGGTGATCACCGGAACGGTTTTCCCACCACCCCGCATGGGCGCAGGCGGCAAGGCCGTGATGAGCTACACGACGCTCGGCACGATCGAGGTGGAGTTAGAATAAAGGACTGTGAAACCCCTTGGATTCGAACGCAGGGGCATGTTGATGAACTTCAAAAAACTGATCCTGGGAACCGCCGCCTATACGATCTGCACCTTCTCCCTTGCCGTGGGCTGGCATGTACTCCTTTTCCAGGAGAGATATGAATCGTTCGGCTACTTCGAGGGAGAGCCTGATTTTCTGCTCGGTTTGCTCACCATCGTGCTCCAGGGCGTTCTGCTCTCCGCCCTGTTTCCGATGCTGAAAGCCGAGGGAACCTCATTTCGACGGGGGATCAAGTTCGCTTTCATTGCAGGCGCATTCTTCTGGACTTCTCACGTGCTCGCCTTCGTCGCCAAGCAGAAGGTGCCGGAAGTGTCGGCGTTCATCTGGATGGAAACGGCCTATCTACTGCTCCAATTCGGCCTGTTCGGTCTGATCATCGGTGCCATTCACCGTAGAGGTTAAGACTGACGGGAGAATCAGCTCCGGCGACGAAGGCAGGGATGAAAAAAACAGCCGGACGGTTAGTCCCTTGCGCAATGCTGAAATAAAAGACCGCCAGGTCATCGTCGGCCTGGGGGAACTGCTGTGGGACATGCTGCCGTCGGGGCCCCAGCTTGGCGGCGCCACGGCGAACTTCGCCTACTTCGCGTCGCTCCTGGGTGAGGAGGGCATCGTCGCGAGCCGGGTCGGGCGCGACGACCTGGGAGACAGGGCCGTGGACCGTATCGCCGGTCTCGGCCTGGCCACCGACGCGATACAGCGGGACGAGGTCTATCCCACCGGGACGGTCGACGTAGCCATCGGACCGGACGGGCAGCCCGACTTCGTCATAAACGGTGGCGTCGCCTGGGAGCACATGGCCTGGACGCCCGGCTGGTCTGCGCTGGCCAAGCGGGCGGACGCCGTGTGCTTCGGGACTGTGTCCCGTCACGAGGCTGGTTCAATCAGTGCGGTCACGGCGTTCCTCGAAGCTTTGAGACCCTCCGCCTTACGTATCTTCGACGTGAACCTGCGGCAGGACCGGTACTCCCTGGCTCTGCTTCACGATTCCTTCCAGCGTGTCCACATCGTTAAGCTGAACGACGAGGAGTTGCGCGCGGTCTGCCCTCTACTGGACCTTGGGGGTGAAGATCTCGAGTCCATGGCGCGACAGCTACGCGAGGCTTACGCATTGAAACTGGTCTGCGTCACCCGCGGCGCGGAAGGCAGCCTGTTGGTCACCGCGTCGGAGACCGTGTCACACCCCGGCGTGCCGGTCGAGGTAGTGGACACCATCGGAGCCGGCGACGCCTTCACCGCGGTACTGGCCAGCGGGTACCTGCGCGGCGTGCCGCTTGAACGCGTCAGCGAAGCCGCCAACCGGCTCGGCGCCTGGGTGGCGTCTCAGACCGGCGCCATGCCGGCGGCCGACGAGGCGGTTTGCTCCGCGGTCCGAAATATCCTTCGTGAAGCGTAAGGGAAGCGTAAGGAGAACCCGAGGTTATTCGGGCAGGTAGTACGTCTCTTCAGCCGGACGCAGGGGCCGGTTGAGCCAGAGGGGGCGACGCAGTCCGCCCGGACCCGGTGCGGGGCGCGTCTGATCCAGCCATTCGCGGTACACCTCGAAGGACTTCTCCGTATCCACCATCACGTCCCCGTAGGCGTCCTCTTCGCGGGCTTTTTCCACTCTGACCTTCTGGTGCCAGCAGTGCATGCCGCTCACGGGATCGGGATGCACGGGGAAGGTGATGTTCTGGTGCACGCCGCCGTCCCGCCAGAAGATGCGGGATGAGTCGCGGTCGGCGCTTTCGTAGGGCCGTATCCCGTCCATCACCTTCATGCGCCACTTGCCGCCGGACTCTTCCTGGATATCCACCAGGTTCACCGACCAGCGGTTGCCGTCCGCGTCCTGCTTGCGCCGCCAGCGGCCCAGGTGGTGGGAGCAGGCTACGACGCCGGGCTTCATGGCCTCGGTGACCCAGACGCGGTCCACGAAGTGGCCGATCTCGGTGGTCACCCGTACCAGGTCGCCCGTACTGATGCCCATCCGGTCGGCGTCCTGCCGGTGCATCCACACGGGATTGCGGTTGGATATCTCGTTGAGCCACTTGGCGTTGCCGGATCTTGAGTGGATCAGCGTGGGCAGCCGGAAGGTGGGCACCAGCGGGAACTCGCCCTGCTCGCGGTCGAGCTCGTCGGGGTGCACGTGGCTCTTGATATAGGTGGGGATGGCATACTCCGGCCAGCCCCAGTCCACCATGGTCTGGGAGTAGAATTCCTGCTTGAGCGAGGGCGTGGGGAAACCTGCGCACGGCGTCCCGTCCACCATGACGCCCACGGTCTTGCCGTCGGCGACCAGGGTATTCGTCTCCGGATCGACCTCGGCGCCAGCGGCCGTCTCGTCATCCAACTCCTTGAGGTGTTTCGCGTAGGCCGTCTTCTCCACCTCGAAGGCGCCGTACTTGCGCATGTAATCCAGCGTGGAAAGGCCCTCCTCCGCGGCTGCCTCCGGCAGTCCGTCCACGTGGTCGAAGATGTACCGGTAGTATTCGTCGACGGTGATCTTCTCGCCGGGCCGGTAGGGTGAAATGAAATGGTCCCTGATCCCCAGGCTGCCGTCGGGATCGATGCGCCAGGACAGTTCGATCCAGAATTCGTCCTCTTCCCAGACTTCCCCGGGGTTGGACTCGTAGGTGAAAGTCACGGGATCGCCCATGCGGCGCCGCGCCTCGCGCAGGACGGGCTGGCGGAAACCGATCCAGGTACCCGAGTGGGTCTCGTAGCTGATGATGTCGTGGCGCTCGCTGGCGTGTCCCATGGGCAGCACGTAGTCGGCGAAATAGGCGGTCTCGTTCCACGTGGGGGTCAGGGCCGCGTGGAGCCCCACCTTCTCCACATCGCGCAGCGCCTCGACCCAGGTGAACCCGTCCGGGTACGTCCACACGGGATTGAACACCCGGGTGAAGTAGACGGCCAGCTTTCCGCGTCCCTCTTTCAGGAAATGGGGCAGGAGAAAGCTCATCTCGTAATGGGAAAGGGGGTATTCCTTCGGGAAATGCAGTTCGTTCCAGAACTTCTGGTCCGGGGGATGGTCGAAGACGTTGGGCTTGAACTTGTTCCACCCGCTCGGCGAGGTCCCGCCCTCTGTGCCGACGCTGCCGGTAAGCACGTTCAGAAAGTGAAGGCATCGCGCCACGGCCCAGCCGCCGGCGTTGCCGCTGCCCGCGCTGCGCCAGTTGTGGGTGGCGAACCGCGAACCCGCCCGGCCGATCTCTCGAGCGATCTCCACGATCTGTGCCGCCGGCACGCCGCTCTCCTGTTCGGCGAACTCGGGCGTGTATTCGCTGTAGACCGCCTTGAGCGCTTCGATGAACCGCTCGAAGGTGCGCGGCGCGTCCGGGTGTTCCTTCTCCAGGTAGGTCTGCCAGTTCACCCACGTCTTCATGAACGCGCCGTCGTAAAGGCCGTCCTGCAGGATGACGTTGGCCATGGCCAGCAGCACCGCGGCCTCGCTGCCCGGATAGGTCGGCATCCAGTGGTCGGCCATGCTGGCCGTGTTGGACAGCCTCGGGTCCATGACGGCGAGCTTCGCGCCCTTCATCATGCCTTCGATGATGCGCTGGGCGTGGGGATTGAAGTAGTGTCCCGATTCCAGGTGGGCGCTGATGAGGAGGATGAACCGCGCGTTGGCGTGGTCCGGCGACGGCCGGTCGAAGAAATGCCAGAGGGCGTAGCCGAACCGGGCGCCCGACGAGCAAATGTTGGTGTGGCTGTTGTGCCCGTCCACGCCCCAGGCCTTGAGCACACGGTCGATGTAGCCTTCGGCGCCGGGCCGGCCCACGTGATAGGCGATCTCGTTGTTGGCGCCCTGCTGCAGCCGTTCGCGGATCCGGCCGGCGATGTCGTCCAGCGCGTCGTCCCAGGACACCCGATCCCACTCGCCGCTGCCCCGGGCGCCCGACCGGCGCACGGGATAGAGGATGCGGTCGGTGTCGCGAATCTGGTTGATGGTCGCCGGGCCCTTGGCGCAGTTGCGTCCCCGGCTGGCAGGATGGTAGGGATTGCCCTCGAACTTGCGGACCTCCATCGTCTCCTTGTCGACGTAGCTCAGCATGCCGCATCCGGCTTCGCAGTTGAAGCAGGCCGTAGGTACCACCATATAGTGCTTGGGCTGCTGCCGCGGCCAGTCCTGGGCCTCGTACTCGACCCAGTCATCCCACTGATCCGGCGGCGGGTAGTCCGTGAGCGCGCCGCCTTCGGTCAGACTCGGGAGATCCGGTCCGTCGTCCTCGTGCAGATTGGGGATCAGGCCGATCTTCTCGGCCAGCGATTCGATGATTCCCGGTTTGTGGCGTATGGACATGTTGTCTTATCCGTCCTCGATCGTTGTCGCGTCAGCTCAACGGTATATCCGTCGGCCTTTCAGCTCAGCGGGATGTCCTGCGGCGCCCTGACCCAGACGTACTCCGTCGCGTAGAGGCCGATCAGTACGCCCACGCCCGCCGCGGCGAGGAGCGCTTCACCGGCGAACCAGGCCAGGATGACGGGCGCCAGGTTGCCTATGACGATGCCGAGTACCCAGAAATACCCCCGGTACCTGCCCCGTACGATGGCCTGAACGGCTTTCCGGGCGTCGGCCGTGGGATGGGGCGTCAGCATCTCGGACGCGATGACCAGCAGGTTCAGGACGATGGCGGCGGTCAGGGTATTACGGACGAATGCGAACCAGTTCTCACCAGGCGCAATGAACAGGAAAACAACAGCGAATACCGCCGCGCCGGCCAGCACGGCGTGGAGCAGCATGTGCAGGACTAGCGTCGGGCTTTGCCAGAAATCCCGTCCCTTGGCCTGGGCGAAGAGAAAGGCCGTGTAGACCGCCGTGACGACCGCCAGCGCGGCCGTGACCCAGCCGATGATTTCGGCCGCCTCGGTTCGGCCCGTCCACATGGCCGCCGCCCAAAGCGTGAGCGCCAGCCCGTAGAAGGTCAACGCATAGCCGCCGAGCACGAGCCAGGATTTCCACTGGGGACGCAGCAGCACGTAGAGAAAGCGTTTGGGCTGGGTCAGGTCGCGGACCAGCAGGATCGTAGTGGCCAGGAGAAACGTCAGGGCTACGGTGCAGCCGGCCCAGGCTAGGACAGGATCGACGGAATACCCGAAGACCGAAGCCGCGAAGGGAAGAAGGAATGCACCGGCCGAGATGGCCTTGGTCCAAACGTAGGCGGCCACGTCGTTGCCCCACAGAACACCCTTGTCCGGCGCGTCGTAGACCCGGCGGGCCGCGGCGTCCTTGCCGGCGCCGTCGCCCGCCCCCTCGCCCTGTGCTCCGTGGGCGTTCGCCTCATCCCGACCATTCTGTCCCTGCCCGCCAAGTTGCCGTACCATGTCCTCCGGGTCCGCCTTGGCGGTCCGTTCCTCCACGTAACGGGCGAAATGCCCGACACCGTCCGCCTGCGAACTCCACATGTAGTTGTCCGACGTCGCGGTCTCCCCGGGCGTCAGCGAGGCCTCGTCGCCGTCGATATAGTACAGGCGGGGCTTCGTGTCCTTTTCCACCTTTCGGACCGTCACCTGCTCTTTTGCGAGCAACTGGGCGATCTCCGTCGAACCGTCGTCCATGTCGCCGGAGATGATGGCGTGCTCAGGGCAGACGTTCACGCAGGCGGGCTCGAGGCCGATATCCACCCGGTGGGCGCAGTAGTTGCACTTGGCCGCCGTATGGGTGTCCGGATCGATGTACAGGGCGTCGTAGGGACAGGCCTGCATGCAGCCCTTGCATCCGATGCATCGCCTCGGATCGAAATCGACGATGCCGTCCTTCCGCGTGTACAGCGCCGTCACCGGACAGATCTCCACGCAGGGGGCGTCCTCGCAGTGGTTGCACCGCATGACGGAGAAATGCCTGGCCGTGTTCGGATACGTCCCTTTCTCGATGTACTTCACCCAGGTCCGGTTGACGCCGAGGGGCACCTCGTGCTCGGCCTTGCAGGCGACGGTGCAGGCGTGGCACCCGATACATTTCCTGTTGTCTATGATGAAACCGTATTGCATGGACGCTCCGGATTGCACGGGCGACGGCCCGGTCGAAACGAATCAGGTGGAGAGGCTTCCGTACCGTCCCCCGTAGAAGACCAGGGGGCGCCCTTCCCGGGTGCCTCCCGTCACGATCTCGCCGATGAAGATGTCGTGATCCCCTCCCGGCAGAATCTCGGTGACCCGGCAATCCACGTAGGCCAGCGCTTGCTCCAAAACTGGCGATCCCGTGGCTTCGGTCCGGTAATCGATGCCTGAGAAGTCCTTTGGACCGTGTTTGGCGAAACGCACGGAAAGCGCTTCCTGATCTTCGGTCAGTATGTTGACGGCGAAGCAGTCGCTGGCCTTGAGGCAGGCGTTCATCTGGGCCTTGACGTCTACCGATACGAGGATGAGCGGGGGATCCAAGGAGAGGGATGCCACCGCGTTGGCGGTCATGCCCTGCGGTTGATTCTCGTACCAGGTGGTTACGACGGTCACACCGGTCGCGAAATGCCCCATGATCCGCCGTTGTTCCATTTGATCGAAAGCCATTATACCACGCTAGTCAGGGTGTATTCCGCGAACGGGCAACTGTCTCCAACTGTGATGCATCGTCCCGGTAAAGTCAATGTATTTAAAGATCGTCCCCCTGTTTCATTTCAGCGGGCGCCCCGGGTTACAGGCGAATCACCGCGGAGACGGTAACGGGGACCCACTGTGCGCGTTCATCGAACATGTCGCGCACATGGTTATACCGTACATTCAGCGTCAGACCAAGGTTGTCATCGATGGTTATGTTGACCCCCAGACCGATCACGAACATGAACGAATGGTCGTCCGTACCGGTTCGCGCGCCAACACCTTCGACAGAGCGTCCGGTATCGCCCGCGCCTCCGGTACCACCGTTACCTCTGGTCCAGCCCACGCCGCCGTGGCCATAGAATCCCACGGGATCCGCGATCCCCTCGATCAACAGACCCACGTTACCGCCGGTCAGCTTTGTGGCGGCATCTGAATCCACCCTTTCATTCGGATCCAGAATCTCTTCCTCGTCGAAGCCGAACCGGCTGTGATGGCCCTCGACCAACAGGAAGTATCCCATATCGACGGGAATTGCCACGCCGGCCAGAAACGAGGGGCCGACCGCTCTTGTTCCGTCGGACAGGTCACCGACGGGCATGCCGGGCCCGCCTCCTAGCCTGATGTTCGTCTGACCTTCGGCCAATAACGGCATGAAGAACAACGCGATCGCTAAACATGCACCACGCACCGGAAGCCTCCTTTCATACAGCAACTGCGAACATGCCGTCCGGAACGGCCAGGTATTCCAGGTTCTTTGTGAAAGAAATAACATGGGTTTTGATTTAATGGGAATAAAAACGGCGACTGCGGGGTCTAACCTTCAGGCAGCGGCATCCGTTGTGGGCCGATCTCCGGCAGTTCCGGTACCAGGGGATTGGCCGCGCCGGGCGGCACCCCGTTCGACGCTGACCAAACCGGTCCGGCCATTCGAGGGATACGGGATGAGGGAAGACGCCTTGACGGACGAAGCACTGGTCGACGCCGCCCGCGATGGCAGCGAGGGGGCTTTCCGTGAACTGGTGGAACGATACGAGGACCGCGTGGCCTCCGTCGTCATCCGCATGCTCGGGGACACCCCCGAAGCGGAGGACGTGGGGCAGGAGACCTTCATCCGGTTCTATCGAAGCCTCAGGCGGTTCCGCGGGCAGGCCTCTGTCGGTACCTACTTGACCCGCATCGCCATCAATCTGTCGCTGAATGAAATCAAAAAACGCAGACGCCGTTCGATCTTCGTTCCTTTCATCCCGCCCGGAAAAGGGAACGACGCGCCTGACATGGAGTTCGAAGATCCGCGCGCCAGCGCCGAATACGACGATACGGCCGATCGGATTCAGCGGGCGTTGAACCAGCTGAAACCGGAATTTCGCTCGGTCATCGTGCTCCGACTGATGGAAGGCTATTCTACGAAAGAAACCGCCGAGATCCTGGGTCTGCCCGTCGGGACGATCCTGTCCCGCCTCAGGAGATCACAGGAGAAACTGAAGCGCATCCTCATATCCCATAGGGAGCTTGTCCATGAAACGATCTGATCTGGACCTGTTGTACCGGTCGCTGGATTCGTCCCTGGCGCCCGGTGAACAAAGCCGCCTGGATGCGGCGCTCCAGCGCGATCAGGGCCTGCGGGACGAATATGAACGATTGATCCGCCTCCGGGGCCTGGTGGAAGGCCAGGAATCACCATCGTTCCAGGCAGGATTCACCAGCCGGGTGATGAAGCGCCTGGCTTCGGAATCTCCCGCCGGAGCCGAAACGAATCCCTCGGCCGGAGCGATGCCGGACTTCCAGGACGCGCTGCCACTGATGTTTCGCAGGGTGGCGGTAGCCGCTTCCATCGCCGCGATACTGCTGCTGACCTACAATCTGACTACCTCTGGGAACATCTCCCTCACGGCGTCGTTTGGTCTGACCGAGGAACTGTTTCCTGAAGACCTTTACGACGCGCGGATGGCACTGGAAACGGAGGGCGCATTATGAACATCCACTTGAAGACGGCGGCCATCCTGCTGGCCACGTTGATCATCGGCATGATCTGCGGCGGGTTGATCCTCGGCGCTTTCGCCCGGGATCGCCTGCAACCGCCGCCGCCCCAGATGACCCGTGAACGGTTCGTGGAACGGTGGGTCAGGATGGTACAACCGGACCAGGAGCAGATGCGCAGGATCCGGGAAGTGGTGGGCGAACACGAACCCGGGTTCCGGGAGAACTACATGCGTCACCGTCGGGAAATGCAGGCCCTGGTCGATTCCTTGCACCGGGATCTGGAACCCATACTGACCGAAGCACAAATCGAGCGTATTAAAAGGAACAGAGAGCGCCGCGAACGCATACGTGAATTCCGCAGGGAAGGTGATCACGAGCCCCGCCGGGGACGCAACCGGCCGCCCGGGCGCGACCGGACCGGCGAGCGGGACCAGGAGGCGCGTCAGGATAGCGATCGTTCGAGCGAGCGGGGGAGCGGGGGCAATCACTGATGTTTGTTATCACCATGCCACAACGTAGGGATCGGTAGTCAGTCGGGAACCAGAACCGGCAGACAGTCGAAAACGGGATCGGGAGTCTGCCGGGCAACCAGGCACGGTCGAGGTAATGCGTAGAAAAATGGAATATCCCGCGTCTGCACGCCGTCTAATCCTGTAGAGCAGTTCGAAGACGATCTCCGGAGATCGCGGCAATTACTACCGCCAACTGTACCACGAAGGGAGCGACAAGATGAAAAAGATCATTTCAGGGATATTCGCCGGAGCGATGAGCATAGTCGTACTGGCCTGGGCCTTCGACGCGATGGGCCGGATCGGCCATGAGAGCGGGGGCCATTACAGTAACGCAGTCGCGGCCACCGGGCACGCAACCGCCGGGCACGCGGAGGGCATCGAACACGGGGAAGATGCCGGGCACGCTGGGGATGCTGTACTCGCGGAAGCCGGATCGGAGGGTGAATCCGCCGACATCCTGGACGGCGATCTCGCCGATGACGATGCGGATGTCGTTCGGACGCGTCTGTCCCGGCGAGCAATGGCCGGACTCGAACTCACCGACGAACAGCAGGAGAAGATCGAGACGCTGCGTTCCGCCTATACGCGGGAAATGATACAGCTACGCGCCGATTCCAGGCTCGCGCGTGTCGAACTTCGCGAACTGATGAACGAGACCAGCCCGGACGTCGACAGGGTGAAAGAACTGGCCGCGGCCGTATCGGCGGCCCAGGGCAGCGTGTTCGAGCGGAGCGCGATCTTCCGCGCCGAGTTCAAGAATGTCCTGACCCCGGAACAGCAGGAAACCCTGCGAGAGTCATTCCGCGACCGACGCGACGGAGGCCGCGATTCCGATATGCGATGGCGGCACCGCGGGCGCGAATCGCGCGGCCGGCGTTGAGGTGGGTGTTGCCGGGTAACGGGTTACGATCTGAACTGGATAGTTTAACGCAATCGCCATAGATGAACCCACGCCGCGGAAGGTGCTGAACCGACCGCGGCTTCTTTTGAAAGGAATCGAACCATGAGGTACCGTCTTCACCTGGCCGTACTCGGACTAATCATCACCGCCTTTATCGCCAACGAAGCAATCGCGCAGCGAGGCGGATTCGGCCGCGGGGGCGGCCGGGGCCAGAATAGCGCCATGATGGAACGCATGCGGGCGGTGACTACCTTCCCCGTCGACAGGTTCTGGCACGTCCTGAGTATCCGGATGGAAACCACCGACGATCAGGTATTGCAATTGCGGGCCGTCGTAAAGGAAGCCTCGTCTCAGAAGGAAGCCCTGGTTGCGCAGGCCACCAAGACGGAGGACTGGAGTTGGCTGCGCGAGCAACTGGAAGAGAATGAAAAGCAGTTCAAGGAAAAACTGAAAGCTACGCTCTCTGCCGACGACATCAAAACGCTCGAGAAAATGGTGGAGGAGACATCGCGCATGATGCCGGGCAGATCCGGCAGGTCGAGGCGCTAAAGGAGCGGACAGCCAGGATTCGTCTAATCCGACCACCGCTTCATGCTCTCTTCATCCAGGTCAACACCCAGTCCCGGACCTTCGAAGGGAGTGAGTTCGCCTCCCTCGAGGGAGAAGGGCTTGGTGCAGACGTCGTCCTCGAGCAGCCCGGGTCCCACCAGGTCCGAAGGTACGCTGACGCTCGCCGAAGCTACGGCGAGATGTACCGATGCTGCGGTACCGGGTCCCAGTTCGATGGTGCTGCCCAGCAGGGCGGGTATGCCTGCGGTCTCCGCGGCGTGGATCAGCCGCCTGGCGCGGCGCAGCCCGCCGGCCTGACAGGGCACGACATTGACGATGTCCACGGCATGATGGCGGATCAGGGCCGTCAGAAAGGCGTCCCCTAGATCGGCGACGTGCTCGATGATCGGAACGGGAGACCGGTCCCGTACCTTCGCCAGCGCTTCGGCAATGCCATCCACATCCGCCTCGATCCGCGCGGGGTCATCCCGCGACATGGGCCGCGACAATGCGCGGATCGGGGTCTCGCACGCGTCGGCGCCGGCCTCCGCCATGTCCCGCAGCCTGGACAGGGCCTCGCTTTCCTCCCAGTAGCCGCTGGCGTCCACCTTGATGTAGGCTCCAGGCCCCGCGATTTTTCGTGCGAGCCTTACCCGTTCAAGATCGCGTTCGTGGTCCTCGCCCACCTTGAGCTTGAAGGCTTGCATGCCCGACCCTACCTGATCGACAATTTCCTGCTCCAGGGCCTGCAGTTCGTCCTCAAGCTTCGCGTCGCCGCGCAGATAGGCCACCCAGGAAACGGATGCGGCGCGCCGGCAACGGCCGCCCAGAAGTTCGTACAGCGCAATGCCGTGCGCCTTTCCAACCAGGTCGAGCAGTGCGCTTTCGACGCCAAAGAGGATCAACTGCCTGAGTTCGGGGTACCAGTCGCCGGGGAGCGCTTCATCGGTCCGGTCATAAAGGCCGGGCCAGTTCCGCATGTCGCAACCGGCCAGCACGCCGGCCAGCAAGTCCTGCAGGGACGCGGGTGACGGCGCGTCCATCCGCGGCGCGATATCCGACACTTCGCCGATACCGGTCACACCGTCGTCGGCCGCCAATTCGATGATCTGGTAGGTGGTCCGGCCGTGATTGATGGTGGCCTTCAGATGCTTGGGATCCGCGCAATAGGTATCGTAGATGCGCGGGACGGCAACCTGCCGCACGCGGACTTCCGTGATTCTCATGTTTTGATTCCGTGTACCGACTCGATGTAACGGACGTTTCCCTGGATACTCCGACCGCTTTTATGAATAAACACGAATCGCTATGGTATGATCGATGTGTCCTTCGGTCAACGGGATCTTCATGACGGACCGGGGTGAATCTCGACCGCTGCCGGGCACAGAATGGCTGTCCGGCCTCGCCTGCATCGCCCGAATCGCCGGTTCCGCGCCGGTTTGCAACTTGCCTGGAGGACGGTTAGTCTATATCTTAAAGAAGCCAGAATCCGAATGCTCATATCGACTACGAAGGGGAAGTATGTCATGCCCAGACACTTCAAACTTATTGTGATGACAGGAATGGTCGCACTGACCGGTGGTTTCTTGCACGTCGGTTCGTCCGCCCAAAACCCCGACATGACCGACCGGGTGCGCGCCGCGGACCCCGCTGGTGCGATTACGGAACGCGCGGAAAATGCGGAAAGAACGATCCGGGAGATCACCGGGCTGTTCGGTCCGGAGGAAGCCTTCGCCCGCCGCGGTTTCGGCGGCTTCCGGAGTTCGCGGTCCCTTTGGAACCGCCGCAGTTCCTTCGGCCGCCGCAGTCCCTTCTCCCGGAGAAGTTCCGCCACCGCCACACGCCAGACACCTGCCCGCACGACCGGACAATCCGCCGCGCCGGCCCGCAGCACGGCGGCCGGACAGCCCTCGGCCACCGCGGCCAGGTCGACCCGTGCCGGCGGCGCGGTCTCAGGAGCTTCCACCGGCCGCGCTACGGCCAGGTCATCGACCATGGGCAGGCGGGTCCAGAGCGAAACGGCCCGCAGGTCCCTGGCTACGCACCAGTCGCGCCAGGCCGGTTTCGCCCGGTCGTCCAACACGGCGGCCAACACGAGCAGCTACCGGGACAACGGCCTCTACAACCGGGGTTCGCAGAATCGCACATCCTATGACAACTACTACGCAGGCCGCGATAGTTATTACGGTGGCATGGGCTGGAGGACGCCGGGATACGCTTTCATGTCATACCCCAGTTTCGGCATGTGGGACGCCCTGTTCATGTGGTCCATGCTGGACATGATGAGCAGCCGTCGCCACTACGCTGTGGCCCATCACCACGCCAACGACGCGGGATACAAGGAGTGGCGTGGCGAGGCCGAGCGCCTGGCCGAGGACAACGCGGAACTGCGCGCGAAACTGGATGAACTGGACCGGCAGGTCGCCACGCTGGAAGGCACGCCTCGGGATCCCGAATACCTGCCGCCGGGCGTCACCCCGCAGATCGCCCTGGCCGCGGAAGTCGTGGCCACTGCCGATCCGAACCAACCCCGCATCACGGTGAACACGGGGGTGGAGAACGGCAACTACCATCGATTCGGCCAGATCCTGCAGTCCCATCTGCCGGATTTCGACGTGATGCTCGAGACGACGGCCGGTTCGGAGGAGAACCTGAACAACCTGGTACAGAACCAGGTCGACGCGATCCTCGTGCAGAGCGACATTCTGAATTCCTACCTGCGCAAGAATCCCGCTGCGGAAGACCAGTTGGTCGGACTGCAGTCGACCCTGTACACCGAGTACGTACAACTGATCGTGAATGAAGACGGCGGCATCGCGAGCGTCTCCGATCTCGATCCGAACACCCATATCGTGTATGTCGGACCCCGAGGTTCAGGGACGCACAGGGCCTGGGAGGGCTTCGTCCTGCAGGATCCCCGGTACGGGGATTTCAATACGCGGTTCGCCAGCTACGAGGAAGCGTTGAGCCAGGTGGCGGGGAACGCCAACTCGGTCATGCTGTTCGTCGCGGGCCTCAACTCGGAACTGCTCAAGGAGGCGGACCGTCAGTACGGCACTCAGTTGAGCATGGTCGCCGTGGACGAGCACTATTTCAGCACCGCCGTGGACCAGTTCGGGAACACGATCTACGAGGTGGCGACGATTCCTCACGAGACCTATCCCGAGCTGCAGGAGGGCTGGCTTTTCGGCTATTTCGACAGCAGCGTGGAGACGCTGACGGTGGACGCCATCCTGATCCTGTCCAAGCGATGGGTGGATACCTACGGCAGCAAGCCGATGACCCTCTTCGAAGACGCGCTGTGGCGGTCCATCGACGACATCAAGCCCATCGTGGGCGAGGAGTAGCGCGGGCCCCGATGAGCTTCCACATCATTCGTTCCGTAGCGAAGAAGCAGGCGAAAGAAGCGGCCGGTTTCTTTCGAAAGAAGCCGACCCGGGTGGACCAGGATCTCCCCCTGGGCGTCGCCATCGACCGACTGGTGGACATCGACGGCGCCGGGCTCTCCACCTTTATCGGCCTCGTCCATTTCAACTTTCCATCCTTTCCCCTGGCCATCGAGGCGATCGGAAAGATCGACCTCGGCGAAGGGGCCATGGCCTATCGGTGCTATCTCCAGGGCACCTCGGCCTTCCTCCAGGTGGTGTCGGAACATGGAGAACCCGTGGAGTGCCGGCTGTACGTGCTCGATCGGGACGTGTATCCCCATTCGGAGGAGATATGGGAACTCTGGCTGAACGACGAGGACGGCATCATCGGCTCACCGGAAGTGCTTCACGGAGACGGGGAAGAACGGAGCTACCAGCGGGAATGGATGGACGGCGACGGACAGTCCGCGCCGGTGCAGGTCAGCGAGCGGATCATCCGCGATGCGTACGGTGAGCAGATCTTCGAGGAAACCCAGCAGGCCATGTCCTACTTCCGGGTGGCGAGCGGAGACCCCTACAACCCTGAGGATCCCGAACGGGTGGACGAATTCCTGTTGATCAGCGCGGGCGAGGGCGTTATAGAACTGTACCTGGGCGTGGACCTGATGCTCGAGGAAGTCACGGTTATTTAAACGCGAAAGGATAATGACATGATCTGGCGATTTCTCTCCCGCGTCGGCAAGAAACAGGCCGGCAACGCCCTGGAGTCCTTCACCCAGGCCGTGGTGGCCTTCGACCCGGAAACCGCCTCCGAGGCACAGATCTCCCTCATGGAAGAGGAACTCGACAAGCTCGGAAAGCGGGTCGGCAAGGCCGAGATGGACGTGAAGAAGGACCATGAAGAGACGCAGGCGCTGTTGACGCAGTACGACCGGTACCTGGCCGCGGCCGAGCGGCTTGAAGGCCAGCTCGAGGGGGCGGAAGAGGGTCAGCGTCCCAAGCTGGAGGAGAGCCTGGAAAAGCTGGTCGCGGAACTGGAGCGCTTGAACCCCGAGATCGAACGGGAGCGCCAGGAGGACCAGGAAGCGGAGGCCTTCGCGACCGAGCTGCGCCAGGCTTACGACGCGGCGGCGGAGAAACTGAAGCAGGCGCAGGTCCAGCTCAAACGGGCCCAACGCCGCATGGAGCAGGCCCGTATGAAGAAGGAACGGGCCCTCGAACGCGCCGAAGGCGTGCGGCAGGCCGCAGGGCTGAGCAGTTCCCTGGGCGGACTGGATACGGCCCTCAACGCCATGGACAAGGAGACGGAGAAAGCGGAAACGACTTCCCGCGCGGCGGAGCTCAAGATCGGCGCCTTCGGGCAGACCGAAATCACCGACGATCCCAACATCGCCGCCGCCCTGGAAGCGGCCGAGAAACCGGCACTGCCGGCTTCCTCGACACGGGACCGGCTGGCGGCCCTTCGCTCCCGCAAATCCTGAATCAGTCGCCGGTCCAGTTTTTACAAGGCTCACCCGATGCGAAAGGCGGACGGTGGGCCTTTGTCATATAAAAATCGCTTCCCATGAAACAATGCTTCCCATGAAATAACGCTTCCAAACCAGTCCTTCGATCTCAGTGAATTGATCTGACAGGATATGCCCTTTCGCATTCGCCAGGAGGCAAACCATGCCGGGAATCCTCTCCAACCTCCTTGCGGCCGTACACCGCTTCGGTCCCTATGTACTGGCCGTCAACATGATCCTCTACTTCATCGAGTTGCAGTTTACCCAGACGCGCAGCAGCCTGGATGAAGGGGCCTGGGCCGGATTTATCTGGTTCGAACGAGTCATCGCCGGGTTCTTCACCGTGGAGTACTTGCTGCGCATCAAGCTGGCGCCAAGAAAGGGCAGGTACATGATCAGTTCTCTCGGCCTGATCGACCTGATCAGCATACTGCCCTTCTGGATCGGTTTCTACCCCGGCCTGACACAGGAACAACTCGGCCTGGTCCGGGGCGCGCGGACACTCCGGCTGCTCAAGATGTTCCGGTACAGCCCCAAGCTGGCGGAGTTCGCCCGGTCCATGTATACCAATCGCGTCCGGGTCATTCCCATCTTCCTCATCACCATCATGTACCTGATGATCAGTTCCACCGTGATCTACGAAGTGGAACGCCGCGCCCAGCCGGAGGTGTTCAACGTATATGGCGACAGCATCTGGTGGGCTGTGGTGACGTCCACCACCGTGGGGTACGGGGACAAGTACCCGGTCACCCCCCTGGGACAGGGAGCCACCGTGCTGATGATGATGGTGGGCATCGGTATCGTGGGCATGATTTTCGGATTTTTCGCCGACAGCTTCCACGACTCGCGACAGCCGCTGGAAGCGTCGCTGATGGAGGCGTATTGCCGGGGCGTTCACGAAGAGGGGGCGGAAGGCCGCACGGTGCAGGCCCTGCGGCAGACCCACCGAAGCAACCCGCAGTTCCTGATCTTCGCCGATACCGTGGACCAGTACATCAGGTCGCCGGAATGAAGGGTAGAGACGGTAACGGCGGTCGGCGATGATGTATAGTGAATGGGTAGAGAAGATGACGGCGGTCGGCGATAATGTACAGTGAGGCGGCGACGGGAATAGAAGCCGTTGCAATGGCATGATGCCGGACTGCGCTGGCATCAGTTCCGAAGGGAGGTCTCCTCGGGCTCGGACTCAGGTTCGGGCTCGAACGTCCCGATGGATTCCTTGAGGGAGATCAGCCTCTGGAGGCGTCTCCTGTCCTTGGGCGTGAAACGGTCCGTGTAGGCGTCGTAGATGGGTTGTTCGGGCGCTCCGTCGATTCGCGTAACGATAACGTACAGGAAGTGGTTGTCCACGTCCTCCGGGGCGTTCCTCCATACCGGCGACAGCAGGGCGAAATTCCAGACGGCTCGCTCGTCCGGCCCCAGGTCCTTGCCTTCCGTGTGCCGGATATTGTAGTTGAAATCGTCGTCCAGAATCCATTTCCGGGGTTCCCTTCTCATAAGCGATCCGCGGAAATACACCTTCGAGATCCGGTGCTCCGTCCGGTTGTGAATGGAGAGCTTCACGACGTTCTGCCCCCGCTGCACGTAATACTCGACCCCTCTTACCCGCACGTCCTTGAGACTTTCCATGGCGGAATCCGTGTTCTCCTTCTTCTCCTCAAGGGCCGTGATGGCCTTGTTCACCCGCTCGTTCCACTCCGCGAAGATGTCCCGCGCGTCCATGCCGTCCAACCGGCCGCGGATCCGGTTCCGGATCGCCTCCGACGCGTTCAGCGAACTGATCACGTTGTCGCTGTAAAGGTACTCGAACGCATTCATCACTTCGTCGAGTTTTTCCTGGTCGTCCTCGGGGAGGGCGGCCTTGATCACGGCGACGGATGCGTCGAAGGTCTCGACATCCGTGCCGTCTATGGTAGGTCCGGACTTGCAGGCCATCGCGATCAGCGCGAGCCCCGCGGTAAACAGACTCAGGCGCACCATCGTCTCCCTCCTGCCGAACATGCGCTCGTATGCATTGACGCTCATGTCGATTCTATCCCGGTTTGTGCTTAATGTACACGTTTAAACGTCCCCGGCGGCACGCGGTTCCTCCGACACCCCGACGGCCTCACTCGGCCGGTTCTCCTTCGCGCCCGGTAAGCACGGCCGCGGGTTGCGTTTCCCCGGCGCGTTTCTCCGCGACGAAATCGTGAAGTTCACGCCGGGAAAGGACGGACGTGGCCGGTTTCTGCACGATGACCGCCGCCGCGTCGTTGGCGAGCGCCCCCGCCTCCACAAGGGGAAGTCCCAGCGCCGCGCCGATGGCGAGTCCCGCCCGTACCGTGTCGCCGCAGCCGACCTTGTCCACGGGCTTTACCTGATGCCCACGCACGTGGAAGAACCCGCCCGCGCCCACGCCGCAGAGTCCGCGCGCGCCGAGCGTGACCACCGTGTTCCTGCAGCCCAGCGCGTCGTGCAGGCGCCGGCAGTCGGTTTCCAGCCGATCCGTGGAGAACCCGCCGATGAGTTCGGCGGCCTCGGCGGCATTCGGCGCGATGATGTCCACGCCTGTGAAGATCTCCCGGTTGCCCGGCTTGAAATCGACCACTACGGGGACCTCGTGGAGGCGGCATTCGCGGATGATCTGGCCGGCGTTCTCTACGGTAAAGACGCCCTTGGCGTAGTCGCTCAGGACCACCACGTCGGTTTCCGGCAGCGCGCGAAGGACTTCCTTCACCAGCGCGGCCGAGATCCTTTCGCCCACCCGGTCGGTACACTCGGAATCCCGGCGCAACAGGTAGTCGTCGTCCAGGTAAAGCCGTACCTTGGTCGTGGTGGGCCGTCCGCCGTCCCGGATCAGGCCGTGGCGGATGGACGATCCGTCGGCGAGCTCCCGGATCTTGAAGTAATGTTCATCGTCGCCCGTCACGCCTACGAGGGTGGTGTGTACGTCCAGGGAAGCCAGGTTGGCCGCCACGTTGCCCGCGCCGCCGAGTACCTTGATCGTCTCCTGCGCCTGGTAGGCCCGCTTCCCCGCCTTCTCCGAATCGATGGGCTTGCTGTCCCCGGTCCGGCAGAACTCGTAGACGTCGAGCATGACGTCTCCGACTACGAGAGCGCGCAGTTCCGGCAACCGTTCGATGACCTCGAGTTCACTGCCGGGGTGGCTGGCTGGATTACGGTTCATGGGCTTCCCAGTTCGACGCCCTTCATCGACGCGATGCGGGCGATAAGGCCGGCCTGGTCGAGGATGGCGTACCCGGCGTGGCGGGCCAGGGCATGGTCATCCGGTCCGATGTACCCCCAGGAAGCCAGCATCAGTTCCAGGGACGGCGCGTCGGCGTTACCGGGCTCGCCAGCGTTACCGGACACTTCGGCGTTGAAATGGGCGTCGAGTTCCTCCAGGTTGCCGATGGAGTCGTCGACGAATCCATATCGCTCCCGGCCGAACCGCGCCTGGATCGCCTCCAGGTTCTCGATCTTGGTGGCCCCGTGGTCGCCCGCGTACACGTTCTCCGGCCGGACCGCCAGGCCGAAGTGGTGACACAGCGTCACGGTGGCTTCCCGGTTCTTGTTGGTCAGGATCACGATCCCTTCGGCGTCCTGCCCCTTCAATTCGTCCCAGACCGGCTGGTAGACCGTGTTGAGCGACGGCCACTGGACGGGGTCATGGGCGACGAACCGCTTCCGCGCGGCGAAGAATTGGACCGTGCGCTCCTTCAGGGGAATGTCCGACGATTCGCGGATCGCCCGGTATTCCGCCGGTTCCAGCCGGTGATCGCCGGGCAGGCCGTCGTGCTCCACGCACCAGGCCATCAGGTTGATCGCGTCCCCGGCCGGCTGGACGTGGTACCGGTTGGTCATGAAGAGCGTGGCCGCGTTGCCGGGCAGATCGTCCGGAGAAGTGGCCAGTCCGCCGGTGACCGCATTGTAGGCCGTGATCGACATCTCCACGACGGAGTTCAGCAGGACCCCGTCGAAGTCGAATATGAGCATGGCCCCATTGTCGTTAGCGTGTAGACTCGTCACGGCCGCTGCACTCCCTGGGCTTCGACGTAGAGGGCGTACAGGGATTGGCTGGCGGTCATGAACAGGCGGTTCTTTTTCACCCCGCCGAAACACAGGTTGGCGCAGGGCTCCGGCAGATGGATCATGCCCAGTCTCTCGCCTTCCGGGGAGAAGCAGATCACGCCGTTCGTGTCCGGTCCGCCCCAGCCGGAGGCGGCCCACAGGTTGCCGTCCACGTCGGTCCGGACGCCGTCGGAGGAGGCCGGTTTCATGTCGGCGAATACGCGGGAACTCGTAGCACGGCCCCCTTCGATGTCCAGCACGCGGATGTGTGCGGGGCCCTCGGGGTCATGGGAAGCGCCTGTATCTACAACGTATAGATGTGATTCGTCTGGCGAGAAGCAGAGCCCGTTGGGTCTCAGGAAGTCATCGGCGATGACGGTCGCGCCGCCCGTGACCGGGTCCAGTCGATACACCCGGGTGGGCTGTTCGAATTCGGCCTTGTGCCCTTCGTAGTTCATCAGGATGCCGTACCCCGGGTCGGTGAACCAGACCGAGCCGTCGGAGTGCACCACCACGTCGTTCGGCGCGTTGAGCCGCTTGCCGTCGTACCGGTCGATCAGCACCGTGATCGTCCCGTCGTGTTCCGTGCGTGTCACCCGTCGTTTGTCGTGCTCGCAGGAGACCAGCCGCCCCTCGCGGTCCCGCGTGTTGCCGTTGGTGTTGTTGGACGGCTTGCGAAATTCGGTCACCGCGCCGGTCTCTTCGTCCCAGCGCAGCAATCGATTGTTGGGTATGTCGCTCCAGACCAGGCATCGGGCGTCGCCGATCCAGACGGGGCCTTCCGACCACCGCGCCCCGGTGAACAGCCGCTCGATCCCGGCCGTGTGCAGCACGTAGGGTTTGAACCGGTCGTCTATGATTTCCACGTTGGGATCGGGATAGCTCACGAGACCCCGGTCCCAGTCCCTGCCATGGCCGTTCATACGTGCTCCATGTTGAGGTGTGCCGCGTTCCTTCCGCGGGTCAGGCCGCGAAGTATCTTGGCAGCCACCAGGCCGCGGCGCATCAACGGGCGCCCGCACATCGACGCGTATGCCCGGTTACCCTGTCGGACCAGCCTGTCCGGCCCATCCGGCCGGCATCGACGCAACCGCACAAGATATGTTGAAACAGGCCCTTAAACAAGCAAGAAATGGCTGGTATCAGGTCCCGCGCGTGTCCCCGTAGAGGTCGATATGTACCCGCGGGCAGTACCGGAAGCCGCGGGATTTGCAGGCCTCGGCAACCCATGCGCCGCGGCTGCTCAACTCCTCCACGGACCGGCCCTGTGGCATGAGAAGCACTCGGGTCCGGTCCACATTATCCAGTTTCGCAATGAGCGATTCCACTTCGTCCAGGTCTTCCTGGCGGTCGACCACGAACTTCAGCTGGTAGGGATAGGCCGCCATGAACCTGCCAAGCACGGGCAGGTTGATCCGCAGTTTTTCGTGGTTACGGGCGTATTTGCCGTCCTCCTCGGACCAGGGCGTGGAATTGGACAGCTTGGGGCTGAGAGAGGCCAGATCACAGCGCAGGTCGGCGTACACGGTGCCGGCAGTCTCGATGGTCACGTGGTATCCCGCGTCGCCGAGTTTTTCGGTCAGTTCGGGCAGATCCTTCATGAGGAGCGGTTCCCCGCCCGTTATCACCGCGTGACGGGAGGGGAATCTTGCGATGTCCGCCATGATCCCGTCCACGGAGCACTCGTCGCCCTCGGGCGACCACGACGTGTAGGGCGTGTCGCACCAGCGGCAGCGCAGGTTGCATCCCGAGGTGCGGATGAACACGGAGGGGACCCCGGTCAGCAGCCCCTCGCCCTGGATGGAATGAAAGATCTCTGAAATGAACATGGTCTGTACGCCGCCCCGTGCTTGACACCCCCTTCTACCGGGAATATATAGAGCGTGGACCGGTTTTCAAAGTGTCGCGGGCGGTCCTGGGCCGCCTTGGTGTGCCGCGGGTAGGCCAGGTCCCGCATTCGTGCGTGGCGGGCAAGCCAGGAACGCCCCCGGCCGTGGCGGAGGAGTCATTCGGAGGCGTCATCATGGAAGGACCACGGGGACTCGAACCGCGGGAGTTCAAATCGCTCTGCACGCTCGTCAACACCGTTTTCCGCGGCGACGGCGTGGGACGCATGGAGGAGCAGTATCCGCTGCTCTTTGCACCGGAGAACTACGACCATCTACTCGTCATGGTCGACGACGGCGCCGTGGTCTCCCACGTGGGTGCGTTGACGCGGGACATCTCGGTGCTCGGGTGCCGGATGTCCACGATGAGCATCGGCGCGGTCGCGACCTATGAATCGCACCGGGGACGAGGACTGGCGACGCAGTTGATGGAAGCGGCGGTCCGAAAAGCCGTCGAACAGGACGCCGTGCTCATGCCCATTTCAGGAGGCAGGGGACTCTACACGCGCCTGGGTGCAAAGCGCATCGGCCAGTACGCACTCTACACCGTCCCCCGCGACCTTCTGGCCCCCGGCGAAGCGGATATCCGTCGGGTGGAAGCGGAGGATCTGCACGAACTGACGCGCCTGTATGCGGAGGAGCCCAGCCGATACGTGCGATCGACAGCCGATCTGAGGATGGCGGTCGATGCCGCATGGATCTGCGACCGAGACGGGGAAACCGTGGTGATCAGCGAGGACGGCCGCCCGGTGGCCTACGCGGGCATCCAGAAGCGCCGGCCCGACCGGGAAGACGAAGCCCGCAGGGCCAGGCTAGCCGAGATCGCGGGCTCGCGGTCCGCGCTGTTGCGCGCGTTGCCCTGCCTGTACGACCGCTACGGCGTGGATTACCTCGAAATAGTGACCACGGCGTCCGACATCGAACTGGCCTCCCTGCTCCGGCCCCACGGCGTGACCGCGGCGCCCCAGGGATTCACGGGTACGGTACTCGTCCTTCAACCGGAACGGCTGCTGCAGGTATTCGAGGATTACATCACGGACGTACTCGGCCTGGGCGTATTGACTTGGGAGGTGTCAGCAGACTCGGTGGTATTTCGATGCGGCGGAAAGGACCATGCCGTGGCAACGAGTGACCTTGGCGCCCTCGTCTTCGGCGTGGTGCCGCCCGATGAGGATCCAATCGATACGTTTCCCACAGGGCTGCTCCGGACCGCGCTGGAGAGTGTATTCCCCGTCCAGCTGCCCTGGTACGGTTTCAACTTCGTCTGATGGACCGCGTCGGTCATCTCGTTTCGGCCGCGCGACCACCCTATCTTCACTCAAGCAACTTCATTCTCAGATGGGAAGGTGCGCTCCGGGAGAAATACACCCGGTGCGTGGCCGTCTGATAGTCTTCTTCCTTCGCCTCGTAGATACTCGGTACCCAGGTTTGGGGATTGCGGTCCACCATGGGGAACCAGGTGCTCTGTACCTGGACCATCATGCGGTGCCCCGCCCTGAACGTGTGGGCCACGTCCTGCATGTCGAATTCGATATGCGTAACACTGCCCGGCCGCATGGGTTCGGGATAGGTGAAACTGTTCCGGTACCGCGCCCGCATGACCTCGCCCCGCACCATGAGCTGGAACCCGCCCATCTTCACGTTCATGGGGTTCTCTCCCGCGTAGCTCGCCGTATCGGGGTACACGTCGATCAGCTTGACGATGAAATCCGCGTCCTCCCCCGTCGTGGACACGTACAGGTTTGCGAACAGATCGCCGGCCACGGTGACGTCCTCCTGCAGCACATCCGACTCGAAGACCAACACGTCGGTCCGTGACGCCGCGAACCGCTGGTCCTGGATGAGGTACCGGTCGTCCCTGTTGATGACGACCTGGGAAGTGTGGGGCACCGGTTTCTCCGGATCGCTCACGTACTCGGCGTAGTCGTCCACGCCCGCAGGCCGGTCGAAGGACAGGCCGCCGCCGGGCGCCAGGTAGAGGTTCGCTTCGCGCGCTTCCCGGGGCGGCCAGTGGTCGAAAGCGTGCCACTGGTTCGACCCCGTGACGAAGATGCTGGCTTCAGGCAGCTCCGGATCGGGGCCGTCTTTCAGGTAGTGGTTGAAGAAGGGCAGTTCGATGGATTCCCGGTAATGCACCGCCGTGGGCTGGTCGAAATAGATGTCCTGGTACCGCAGGCCGCTGCCCCGCGCCCACCCCCCGTGCCACCACGGTCCCATGACGAGGTGGTTCACGATGCCCCGATTGTTGTCTTCGACTGTCGCGTACGTCTTCAACGGGCCGTACAGGTCCTGGGCGTCGAAGAACCCGCCTACCACGAGCACCGCCGGCCTGACGTCTCTCAGGTGGGGCAGCGGCGTGCGGGCCTGCCAGAACTCGTCGTAGTCCGGATGCTCCATCATGGCGTTCCAGATCTTGTTCTCTCCGTGCAGGTATTTCTCGTTGACGTTTGACAGGGGCCCGAGATCGAGGTACCACCGGTAGCCGTCCGGCGTGCCGTAATCGCGGAAGCCCGTGGCCCGCTGAGTCGTGGGCGCGGGGCGCGGCTGGCCGTAGAAGGACAGGAAACTGAAGCTGGCCTGCAGCTGGAACGCGCCGTTGTGGTGGCGGTCGTCGCCGATCCACCAGTCGGTCACCGGCGCCTGGGGCGACACGATCTTCACGGCGGGATGGGCGTCGATCAGGGCGTGGGTGGCGTAGAAACCCGGCGCCGAAATGCCCCATACACCCACACGGCCGTTGTGATTGGGCACGTTTTCGAGCAGCCAGGATACCGTATCGTAGGTATCGGTGCTCTCGTCGATGTCGGTGTCCGACGCCTTGTCCGAGTTGTGGGGACGCACGGCCTCGAATTCCCCTTCCGACATCATCCGGCCGCGCACGTCCTGGTAGACAATGATGTACCCGTCGCGGGCGAAGAGCATGGACGGGCCGATGCGCGTCTTGTACGACGCCCCGTAAGGCGCCACGCTGTAGGGCGTGCGCTGCAGCAGGATGGGATAGGTCCGCGAATCGTCCTTAGGCACGTAGATGGAGGTGAACAGCCTGGCCCCGTCGCGCATGGGGACGTACCGCTCCATCTTCTCGTAGTTCTGGACGATGTACCGCGCATCGGCGTTGGCCTGGCCGAACACGGGACCGGGCAGTAGGAAGAGAACCAGCAGGCCGACGAAGAAGACGGGACAGGGTACGGGTTTCATGGGCAACTCCTTTAGACGGTTTCCGCCGGAAGATCAAGAACGGCCCTTGTCCGTCAGCCGCTCATAGGCATCCACGACCTCGATGAAGGCGTCGTGATCGCCGCCATGGTCCGGGTGGTGGACCTGGGCCAGTTCCCGGTACCGCCGCTTGATGTCCTGGAGCGTCGCGGAGGGCGGCAGGCCGAGGAGGGAGAGCAGTCCCGGATCATAGGCGTCGGCCATGGACAGGCCGTGTTCCTTGAAATACTGGAAATAGACGCGGTAGAAGAAGGCCTCGTAGACTTTCTTGATCTCGTCGTGGTCCATACTCGCCAGCCGGTTCAGGGGATACGCGACCCGGTCGTCGTTCGCGGTCCGCGTGGAGAAGAAGGCGTCCCAGATCAATGTCTGATGGTCCTCCCGTGGGCGGGTCCTGAACCGGATGCGGCACTCGGTCTGCTTGAGTTGACGCAATTTGCGTTTCAGCTGGGGAATGGTCATGGCGTGGTCCGGAGATAGACAGGATATTGGACACGCTGTTGGACTTGTCGCGGCCAAACAGCCCAACTCGGGCTAATTCAACATGGACGGCAGGCTTTCCATCGATTCCGCCCGGGGCAGGGGATGGTCCCAGGGCCATGCCACTTCCTGCCGCAGATACCAGGCCGCCTGGATGGGCTTCATGCCGGCGGATGCCGCGCCGCGCAGTTCGTCAAAGCCCCCGTCCCCTACGAAGTACGCGTCGGACGGCCGGATATTCATGCGAGCGCAGGCGAGATCGTAGATCTTTCTGTCCGGTTTCATCATCCCGACATTGCAGGAAAACACCACGTCGTCCACGTGACCCCGAAGCGGGCAGGCATTCCACGCAAGCGCTTCCTCGGGCATGGCGTTGCTGATGATACCGATGCCGAACCCCAGGGTCCTGACCTTATTCAGCAATTCAAATACACCGGGATCGACCTTCGATAGAACGCGCTTCTTACACAGTTCGTACTCACGGGCTATCTCGGCGATTTCACGGTCCGAGGCCGGCGATCCGACCTCATCCCGGATGTGTGAGAACATAGCGGTGAAATCCGGAAACCCGCCGGTCATGACGCGATCGCCGAAGTCCACCCAATACCTTGACAGCCGATCCTGCGTGGTGCGCAGTTTCACGTAATTCGGGGTTCTTGACTGGTACGCGCTTCGTGTCTTTTCGGTGATCAGCGTTTCGAACAGATCGAAGAAGACGGTCTTCATCGCGCCTCGTTATCAGGTTATCCCGAATTCCTGGATGGACTGGATAGCGGACATGTCGTGCACGCCGCTGTCGTCGAGGGACACGTTGGACTGCAGTTCCAGGACGGCGTCCCGGTGCAGCGCCTCGATGGTGGCGCATCCCGCTGTGGCCATGCCCGACTTGAGCATCTGCATGACGATGGGCAGCTTGTCGTAGACCGACCCCGCGTGGGGCACCTGTCCCACGATGCCTTCCTCGAAGAAGGTGCTGGCGAGTTGTGCGTAGCGCCGGTTGTTGAAGGCCTTCCGACTGCCTTCCATCCAGTATTCCTTGACCAGGTCCCCGGCCGCGTTGCGGACCAGTTCGCCGTGGCTCTCGGTGAACCGCGCCAGGAGATTGCCCATCATCAGTGTGTCGGCGCCCAGCGACAGCGCGACGAGCATGTCCGCCGGTCCCTGGATGCTGCCGTCCGCCACGAGGGGCAGATAGTCGCCCGTGGCCTGCAACCACGCGTCGCGGGCCACGGAGACTTCCTGGATGGAGGTGGCCTGTCCGCGGCCGGTGGCCTTCACCATCTGCGTCGTGCAGCCCGAGGCGATGCCCATGCCGATCTTGACGGCGTCCGCGCCGCTGGCGGCCAGGTAGTCGAACCCCTCCCGCGTCACCACGTTCCCGGCGATCACCGGGATGTCGTAGTGAGACTTGATCCATTTCAGGGTCTCGCCCTGGTACTCGGTGTGGCCGTCGGAGGCGTCGATGACGATCACGTCGGCATGGTGTTCGATCAGGGCCTCAACCCGTTCCCGGTCCTCGGGATGGGTCGATACGGCGGCGCCGACCACGAGGCGCTTCTGGGCGTCTTCCGTGGAATGGGGATGGCGGATATGCTTGTCGAGATCCCGCTTGAACACCACAGACACCAGGGTCCCTTCGGAAGAAACCATGGGCAGGAACCCACGCCCGTACTCGATCATCCGCGTGTTCGCCGTCTTCAGGTCGTCCTCCTCGGCGCCCGTCTGCACGTCGGTCTTCATGCGGTCGCCCACCCGCAGGCCATGATCGTACCGCTCGTCGAAGTCCTTGTCCGTGATCACGCCCACCAGCTTGCCGTGGAAGACGCCGGTATCCGTCACCGGGAAGGTATGGTAGCCGGTATCGTTCATGATGCCGATCACCTCGCCGATGGACTGCTCCGGCGACAGCGTGACGATATCGGTCTGAAACCCGGCCTTGAACCGCTTCACCGCGTCGATCTTGCCGCACTGTTCTTCGATGGTCTGGCTCACGGCGAACACGCCCATCCCCCCCAGCTGGGCCATGGCGATGGCCATCTCCACGCTGGTGACCGCCTGCATGGCCGCGCTTAGAAAAGGCGTGCGCAGCGCCAGGTAGCCGTCCCCCTGCCGGCAGAGGCGTGTCTCCAGGGACACGAGCTGGGCGTTCGCGTCGGCCTGCGTAAGGCGTGGCAGAAGGCGGTATTCCTTAAGACTGTGAGAAACGGTAGAGGCGATCTGAGCCATTTATGTCCTCCGTGGGAAACCGTTTGAGGAACCATTTCCCCATTCGGAATCCCGGTACGGTGATCCGAGGTTTTGCCGGTTCAATTTCGCGTCAATCGGCGAGTCGGAAATCAAGTCATTTAACTACTCCTCGTTCGCGTCAATCGGCGATTCAACAATTGAGACCATCAATATACAACATTCCGCCGATTTTTCCTTGACATAATACCGGGTTTGATATATTAGTCAAATTTATAATTTTAATATGCACTATTAAGAAGATCAATAAATGAATCTATCCTACGACCAGGCCGTCGCCTTTCACGCCGTGGCCCGTCACGGAAGCTTTTCACAGGCGGCGAAAACCCTCTTCCGATCTCAGTCGGCGGTGAGCATCCAAGTAGCCAAGCTCGAGGCCGAAATCGGCCAACCGCTCTTCCACCGGACGACCCGCCATCTCGCGCTCACTGAGGCGGGCAAGGTGCTGCTCAAGTACGTGGGCGAGATGGAAGGACTGATGAAGGAGGCCGTCCAGGAACTGGAAGACCTGGACCGTCTCGAGGCCGGCCGTCTCGTGCTGTGCACGTCCGATACCACCGGCTGCTACCGCCTGCCGGCCATTCTCAAGTCCTTCCAGGAACGTTACCCCGGCATCGACATCGTCGTGAAGAACGCCACGTCGCTGCGGACCATCCAGGCCGTGGTCGACGGCGAGGTGGATCTCGGCGTGGTCACCCTGGCCTATTTACCCCGGGAGATCGAGACCATCCCGCTGTTTTCGCGGCACGACGTGCTGATCACCCCCCCGGACCATCCCCTCGCGGGGCGCCGGACGGTGCACCTCAAGGACATGGAACAGTATCCGCTCATCCTGCTCGACCGGCACTGCGCCTCGCGGCGGCTCATCGACGACCTGTGCGAGAAATCGCGGGTGCAGCTCGACGTCGCCATGGAACTCAGTTCGATCGAGGTCATCAAGCACTTCGTGCGCATCGAGGCGGGCCTTTCCATCGTCCCCTCCGTCGCCATCCAGGAGGAACTGGAAAACGGCACACTCGCGCAGGTCACGATCGGCGATTTCCGGAATCGGCCGCGCCAGAGAATGGGGGCGATCTACCTGAAGGGGCGATATCTGTCGCGGGCGGCCCGGAGTTTTCTCGATGCCCTGCAGGCGTACTTCAGGCCGGGACGGAAGATCGCGGCGGGACGCGGAAGGCCGGCGGCCTGATTGGGCCTTGGCGGGACGAGGCTATACGGTGGCCCGATCTGGCGGTCCGAAACGACCCGGTATGAAGTCACAGGGTTGCTGAAAACGGGAACAGTACTTGTATTTGGACGTATACCTGTATAGATACTTGATATTCCCAGGAAGAATGCAGCGCACGCCAGGAGGTGTATCGTGAAGCGACGCAACCTGTCCCTCTTCTTTATTTCCGCCGTTATGCTGTCCTTCGTCCTGGTCTCTGTCGTCGGTTGCGCCGCCCGCAGACCGGCACTCGTGGAATCCAAAGACCTGGTGGCGGTATCCGTCATGCCGGCAGGCCCAAAGAACTGGTTGTACACGGTCGAAACGAAAAACGCCGAGTACCTGACGAGCGTGGAATTCATCTCCCCGGACCTGGAGGGATGCAAGGTGCTCGCTCTGCCCGAGGAAATCAAAATCACCCAGCAGACGACGCCCGATGGCATCAAAGTAGACCTGTGGGGAAGCATCTATGGCGAACGGTTCACCCAGTTCCGCAGCCTGCGGCTGATTCTGACCAGCGACACGCCGAAGAGTCGGGGTGAGATAAACATCCGCGTCACCGATTTTCGAGGAAACACTACGACGATCGAATCCATCGCGGGACCGGTCGCCGCCAGGATAGGTACGCCTCGATACGCTTGGCAACGCAACTGGCGAGCTTACGAGGTAATGCCCCAGCATTTCGGCCGGTTTCCGGACAACCTCGGGAGCATCAGTTTTATAGGGAATTGATGTTTGCTTGTTCGCTGTCGGTGGCCTGAATCGGCCGGCAGGATTGGCAATCGCGGATTAGCTCGGACGTTTTTTCTTCCATTCCTTAGGACCTGCCCCCCGTCCCAAAATGACTCCAGCGGCCGCGGAAGGTGAACCGAACGGGTAGTCCTGTCCGAATTCGAAGAAAGCACCCGTATCTTCGAGAACCCCCTTCTTCTGAAGATCGCGTCTGATTTCCAGAAGGTGACCTGGCATTGCCGGTGCAGTTTCTTTGACGGCTTGCGAACCCGCCAGTACCGTGAACCCGCTTGATCCCTCAAACCCTCTCGCTTCGACGCCTTTCCCACTAAGGTGAAGGATGCTGGTTATTTTACCTGGTTTGCCTGATTTCTCGAAGAACTGAATACCAATCACCGGCAAGCACAACAGCATATCGCGCAAGTATGATTCGGCATCCGCCCGGTCAGCCAGATCGAGGGTGGGAACCTTAGGCACAGCGACGCCAGCCAACTCGCATCGTTTGGCTTCCTCTGCCAGTTCTACCAACCTGGCCTCCAGATACCGGATATTAGCTTTGTCCAGAAACTTGTCCTTGCTGAAAAACACCACGCAGTGGGTCCAGAAGTCCTTGTTGTTATGGTGATGGTTCAGGCGCGTCTTCAGACTGTCGCTCTCACCAATGTAAACTCGGGGCAGATATCCTTGCGGTACGTGTTCCCAGAGAATGTAAACGCCAGAGGTTTCGAGCTCTTCCAATGCTCGAACTTCGTCGAAGCTTGCTCGGGGAAATACAATTCCCTGGCCTGTCCATAGGGGTTTAGTGATGAAACGCAACCCTTCAGGATCACCGGAAGGGAAGAATATGCGTAGCGAGAATGCGTTTTGTTCAATCATTAGATATTGAATCCTTCGATATAGAATCCTAGCCTCAACCCACTTCCAGTACGCTAACCCCCGGAAGCACTTTGCCCTCCAGCAGTTCAAGCGAAGCACCGCCGCCCGTGGAAACGTGGCTCATGCGGTCGGCGAGACTAAGGACGTTGACGGCCGCCGCCGTATCGCCGCCCCCAATGATGGACACGGCTCCCCGGTCCGTTGCCTCCACGACGGCTTGAGCGACCTCCCGCGTGCCCTCCGCGAACGCCTCGATCTCGAAGACCCCCATGGGGCCGTTCCACAGGATGGTACCCGCTTCACTTACGGTCTCGGCAAACTGACGCCGGGTTTCCGGCCCGATATCGAGGCCCATTGATTGGTCGGGGATCCTGTCGACATGCAGCGCGGTCGCACCGGTGTCGATTGAGTCGGCGACAACATGATCTACGGGCAGCAGGATCGATTTACCCTGGTCGGTCGCCCGGTCCAGGATCTCTGCCGCAAAAACCAGTCGATCTTCCTCCAGCAGGCTCCTTCCGATGGCCTCCCCACGGCTCGCGAGAAAGGTATAGGCCATGCCGCCTCCGATGATCAGCCCGTCGGCGATCTCGATGAACCGGCGCGTCGCTTCGATCTTGTCCGACACCTTGGCGCCGCCGAGTACGACGACCAACTTCCCTTTCGGGTTTTCGATTGCCCCCGAAAGGTAGTCCAGTTCCTTCTGCATGAGGAAACCGGCCGCGCGTTCGGGAAGCAGTCGCGCAACGCCTTCGGTGGATGCGTGGGCGCGGTGGGCCGTACCAAACGCGTCGTTCACGTAAACCTCCCCCAGCGCAGCCAGTTCGCTTGCGAAATCCGGATCGTTTCGGGTCTCACCGTCGTTAAACCGGACGTTCTCCAGCAGGAGGCATTCGCCGTTCTCCAGGTCTGCCGCCGCGCGTTCCGTGACCGGCCCGACCGTCTCCCGCACGTATCCGACCGGTTGGCCCAGGAGTTCGGACAACCGGTCCGCCACCGGCCGCACCCGCAGGTTCTCCGTGACCCCTTTCGGCCGGCCCAGATGGGTCATCAGAATGGCCCGGCCGCCATGGTCCAGGATATGCCGCAGCGTGGGGAGCGACGCCCGGATGCGCGTGTCGTCGGTGATGTTGCCCGCTTCGTCGAGCGGCACGTTGTAGTCCACGCGAACGAGCACGCGCCGGCCGCGCAGTTCTAGGTCGGTGAGGGGGCGGATACTGATCACTGTTGTCTTAGTGTTGTTATGCGTTTCTTATCCCACGGCAGTTTGGATATCGGATACATCCCCAGAACTCCTGTCCCGCAAAAGTGCCTTGCCTTGCTATTCGTAAAACCATGTCCCTTCCACATTCAGGACACTTCAATCCCCGTCCCGTTTTTTCCCGCCGTCGAATCTCACGTTGCTCAGCTATACTAGGAGCAGAGACTACGCTTTCCAAAGTTTCGCCATCCAGCATACGTGCAAGGGCTGTACCATGAATCAAGGTGATAGGCTTCCCCCGAGCCCAAGACCATGCGCTCTTTGTAAATCTTCCAGAACTCACCACCATGCATCCGTGGTCACCCCGCGCCGCCATCACGCCGTAAATCGCACGCACGACATCAACGCCTACTTCTTGTTTCCAACGTTTGCACTGAACCACATATCGATATCCGTTTCGTTCAGCAACCATATCTACACCACCGTCGGCTTCTACTTCCTCACCTGGGGTCTCTCTGACCGAGAATCCAGATCCCCTTAGCGCTTGGGCAGTCAGTCGCTCAAACTCTCTCCAATCAGCACGTTCGATTAACTCCCTTCCCGAAAGTGCTCCGTCATAGTGCCCGACTTTGCGCAACACTCTCCACGCAAAGAGGATAAACAAGATCGCAACGAGTAAGAATATGACATCAGACATTCAACTATTCCTAAAACAACCTATCCTGATCGAGTAAGTGGTCTTCAGGCACTCACCTAATATCCTCAATTTAGGACAATTAGGTGATTTTCTACTTTACTTAGTTGATCGCACAGGTTATATACAGGGTTTCAACCGGAATTTGGTACAAGTGCGAATAACGGACTATCCTCTCTTTTTCCTCCTTCAAGAAACCGTGTCTGTTATTGCGAATCAACGGTATTCCAGTACTCCGGTTTGAATTGAGAAACTGGAAATCGCGTTCCCATATTCGATTTTCGCAACCGAAAGGATGCGAAAAAGGGGCGATCTTTATATGAAAAAACCCCGGGGTCTCTACGATCCGGCTTATGAGCACGACGCATGCGGCGTAGGTGTCGTGGCGAATCTGAGCGGCGAGAAGTCCTACGCCATCATACGCAACGCCATCCGGGTGCTGGTCAACCTGGAGCATCGCGGCGCCTGCGGATGCGATCCTCATACCGGTGACGGCGCGGGCCTGCTGTTCCAGCTTCCCCACGACTTCTTCAAGCGGCAGTGCGGGCTCTCCGGCATATCGTTGCCGGACGCCGGCCAGTACGCCGTGGGCATGGTGTTCCTGCCCAGGGGCGCCGAACACCGCCGCTGGTGCGAACGGGCGATCGAGAAGACCGTCTGGGAGGAAGATCAGGTTTTCCTGGGGTGGCGCGACGTGCCGGTGGATTTCTCCCAAGCCGGGGAGCTGGCGACCCAGGTTTCCCCGCTGATCCGGCAGTTCTTCATCGGTAGCGGCGACCAGGTGTCCGATCAGGACCGCTTCGAGCGCAAGCTGTACGTCATCCGCAAGGTCATCGAAAACGCCGTCGACGCGAAGCTTCCCGAAGACAACCGCGACGACTTCTACATCGCCAGCCTTTCGAGCAAGACCATCGTCTACAAGGGACTGCTTCGGGCCGATCAGCTGGACTCCTTCTACCGCGACCTGTCCGACGAGTCCATCGTTACGTCCCTGGCCCTGGTCCATTCCAGGTACAGCACGAACACGCTGGGGTCGTGGCGCCTCGCCCATCCCTACCGGCTGCTCTGCCACAACGGCGAAATCAACACGATCCGCGGGAACCAGAACTGGATGCGCGCCCGGGAAGCGCTCTTCGCATCCCCGCTGTTCGGCGACGACATGGCCAAGCTGAGCCCGATCATCCGCGAAGGCGCCAGCGATACGGCGGGGTTCGACAATGCGCTGGAACTGCTGGTCTCCACGGGACGGTCGCTGCCTCACGCTCTCATGATGATGATCCCGGAAGCCTGGGAGAACCATGAGTCCATGTCGGACGAGAAGAAGGCCTTTTACGAATACCACGCCTGCCTCATGGAACCGTGGGACGGTCCGGCCCTCATCGCCGCGTGCGACGGGGACCGCATCTGCACGACGCTGGACCGCAATGGACTGCGGCCCTTCCGGTACGTGGTGACGAAGGATGATTTCGTCGTCGGCGCGTCGGAAGCCGGCGTGCTGGATATCCCGCCCGAACGGATCCTCACGCGGGGACGGCTGCAGCCCGGACGCCTGTTCCTGATCGACACGATCCGTGGCCGCATCGTCACCGACGACGAGATCAAGCACGAGATCAGTTCGCGCAAGCCCTATCGTGCCTGGCTGGACGAGCACATGGAGAACCTGGACGACCTGCCCCAGCCGGACGACGTGCCCGAGCTCGACTTGGCGACGCTGGAAGAACGGCAGCGGGCCTTCGGATACACCAGCGAGGAGTTGAAGATCCTCATCGGCCCCATGGCGGCCCATGGGTACGAACCCGTGGGGTCCATGGGCAACGACGCGCCGATCGCCGTCCTGTCCAACAAGCCGCAATTGCTGTTCCACTACTTCAAGCAGTTGTTCGCCCAGGTCACCAATCCCCCCCTGGACGCCATCCGGGAAGAGCTGGTCACGTCCGTGGATACTTCGATCGGGTCCGAGCAGGACCTCTTCGCCGAAACGCCCGACCACTGCCGGCAACTCCGGATCCCCCGCCCCGTGCTGTCCAACGGGGAACTCGCCCGCATCCGTGAGCTCGACCTACCCGGGCTGAAATCGGAGACGCTTCCGGCGGTGTTCCGGCGGACTGCCGGGGCCGCGGAATCTGCCGGGTCAGCGGGACCAGGCGGGGCCGCGTCGGCCGGCGCCCTTGAGGAGGCCGTGGACGAGCTCTGCCGCGAGGCGGGCCGGGCCATCCGTGAACGGAGCGCGACACTGCTCATCCTGTCGGACCGGAAAGTCGGACCGGACTGGATCCAGATCCCGAGCCTGATCGCCACCGCCGCCGTGCACCACTATCTCATACGGGAAGGACTACGGACCAGTGCGGCCATCGTCGTGGAATCGGGCGAACCGCGGGAGGTCATGCATTTCTGCCTGCTCATCGGTTACGGAGCCAATGCCATCAATCCCTACCTGACCCTCGAAACGGTGGAATGGATGAGCATCGACGGCCTGATCGAACCGCCGGTCAGCCCGGCCAGTGCGGCCGGTCCAGCTGGCGCGGACAAGGCGCGGGAGAACCTGATCAATGCCCTGTGCAAGGGCGTCCTGAAGACCATGTCCAAGATGGGCATCTCCACGATCAAGTCCTACCACGGCGCCCAGATCTTCGAGGCCATCGGACTGAAACAGGCGGTCATCGACAAGTACTTCACGTGGACCGCGTCCCGCATCGAGGGCATCGGGCTGCCCGAGATCGAAGCCGAGTACCGCCAGCATCACCACCAGGGCTATCCTGAACGTCCCGTGGCCAACGGTCACACGCTGGACGTGGGGGGCTACTACCAGTGGCGGAGCGACGGCGAGCACCACCTCTTCAACCCCCAGACCATCGCGCTCCTGCAGACGTCGACGCGCACCGGCGATTATGAACTCTTCCGCCAGTACACGGACCAGATCGACGACCAGACGCGTCTGCTGGGTACGCTGCGCGGCCTGTTCGACTACAGGCAGGTGCAGACGCCGGTGCCCATCGAGGAAGTGGAACCGGCCTCGGAGATCGTCAAGCGCTTCTCCACCGGCGCCATGTCCTACGGCTCCATCAGCAAGGAGGCCCACGAGACGCTGGCCATCGCCATGAACCGCATCGGCGGCCGGAGCAATTCGGGCGAGGGGGGCGAGGACCCGGACCGCTACTACCCCGACGAGAACGGCGACTGGCGGAACAGCGCCATCAAGCAGGTGGCTTCGGGCCGGTTCGGGGTGACGAGCAACTACCTGGTCAACGCCACGGACCTGCAGATCAAGATGGCCCAGGGCGCGAAGCCCGGGGAAGGCGGCCAGTTGCCGGGTCACAAGGTCTTCGAAGAGATCGCGCGCGTGCGGAAGTCGACCCCCGGCGTGGGGCTCATCTCGCCGCCGCCCCATCACGACATCTATTCCATCGAGGACCTGGCGCAGCTGATCCACGACCTGAAGAGCGCCAACGACCGGGCCCGCATCCACGTCAAGCTCGTGGCCGAGGTCGGCGTGGGCACCGTGGCGGCCGGCGTGTCCAAGGGCAAGGCCGACGTGGTCCTCATCAGCGGGTACGACGGGGGCACCGGCGCCTCGCCGGAATCGTCCATGAAACACGCGGGCGTGCCCTGGGAACTGGGCGTCGCCGAAACGCAGCAGGTGCTGGTCCAGAACGACCTGCGGGGCCGCATCGTGGTGCAGACCGACGGCCAGCTCAAGACGGGCCGCGACGTGATCATCGCCTGCATGCTGGGCGCCGAGGAGTTCGGCTTCGCCACGGCCGCCCTGGTGGTGAGCGGATGCATCATGCTCCGCAAGTGCCACCTGAACACCTGCTCCGTGGGCGTGGCCACGCAGGACGAGGAGCTCCGCAAGCGGTTCACGGGCAAGCCCGAGCACGTCATCAATTTCATGATGTTCATCGCCGAGCAGATGCGGGAGCAGATGGCCCAACTGGGCTTCCGGACGGTGAACGAGATGGTGGGACGCACCGACTGCCTCGACACGCGCAAGGCCATCGAACACTGGAAGGCGAAGGGCCTGGACTTCACCCGTATGCTCGCGCCCGTCGATGCGCCCGACCGCGTAGCCCGCTACTGCTGCCAGAGCCAGGACCACGGCCTTGAGAAAAAGCTCGACCAACGGCTCATCGAATTATCGACGGAGGCCCTGGAGGACCGCCAGCCCGTCGTGCTGCGGCACGCGATCCACAACATCGACCGGACGACGGGCGCCATGCTCAGCGCGGAGGTATCGCGGCGGCACGGCGAGGAAGGCCTTCCAGAAAACACGATCCGGGCCAGGCTGCACGGGTCGGCCGGCCAGAGCTTCGGCGCCTTCCTGGCGCCGGGCATCACCTTCCTCCTGGAAGGCGAATCCAACGACTACACGGGCAAGGGTCTGTCCGGCGGCATCATGGCCATTTTCCCGCCCGAGAACGCGGGCTTCGTGCCTACCGAGAACGTGATCATCGGCAACGTGGCCCTCTACGGCGCCACCGGCGGGCAGGCCTACTTCCGCGGCCGGGCCGGGGAACGGTTCGCCGTGCGGAACAGCGGCGCACGGACGGTGATTGAAGGTGTCGGCGACCATGGCTGCGAGTACATGACCGGCGGCCGCGTCGTTGTCATCGGCCCGGTGGGACGCAATTTCGCCGCGGGCATGAGCGGCGGCGTCGCCTACGTCCTCGACGAGAAGGGCGTCTTCCCGGGACTGTGCAACCAGGAGATGGTGGACCTGGAACCGCTGATCGAGGAAGAGGACGTGACCGAGGTGCGGGAGCTGATCGAAGCCCACGTGCGCCTTACCGGCAGCGACCGGGGCGAGGACGTGCTGGCCCGGTGGTCCGAACTCCAGGACGCCTTCGTCAAGGTCATGCCCGTGGACTACCGCCGCGCGCTGCAGGAAATGGCGGAACGGGCGGCCGAAGAAGCCAAGACCAACGGCCATCCCGCCGAGGCGGTGCCCGAAGCGGTACCCGTGGGCGTCAACGGCGGCAAGGGATAAGGCGCGGACGTCGCGGAGACGGCGATAACGCGCGGACGGCGCGGAGACGGCGATAGCAAGCGGACGGCGCGGAGACGGCGATAACGGGATCAGGACGGATTTACTGATTTATGGGTAAAACAACCGGCTTCATGGAGTACGAGCGGGGAACGGCAGGTTACCGGGACCCCCTGGAGCGTGTCGGCGACTGGGAAGAATTCGTCCTGCCCATGGCGGAGGATTCGCTGCGGGAGCAGGGCGCCCGTTGCATGGACTGCGGCATCCCCTTCTGCCACACGGGCGTACCGATGGGCAAGGGGCCCGGCGCGTCGGGCTGCCCCCTGAACAACCTCATCCCCGACTGGAACGACCTGGTCTACCGGAACCACTGGAAAGAAGCTCTCCAGCAGCTGCACAAGACCAACAATTTCCCCGAGTTCACCGGACGCGTCTGCCCGGCGCCCTGCGAGGGCTCCTGCGTCCTGGGCATCAACGCCGACCCGGTCACCATCAAGAACATCGAGTGCGCCATCGTCGACCGCGGTTTCGAGGAAGGCTGGATCCAGCCCGAACCCCCGCCGCAGCGCACCGGCAAGAAGGTGGCCGTCATAGGATCGGGGCCCGCCGGCCTGGCATGCGCCGCCCAGCTCAACCGCGCCGGCCACAACGTGACGGTCTACGAACGGGCCGACCGCCCCGGCGGCCTGCTGATGTACGGCATTCCGAACATGAAGCTCGACAAGGAGAAGGTCGTACAGCGCCGCCTCGACCAGATGACGGCCGAGGGTGTCGAGTTCGTGACGGGCGTCGAGATCGGCAAGGACGTCCCTGCCGCGGATCTGAGAAACGAAAACGACGCAGTGGTGATCTGCACCGGCGCCACGAAGCCCAACGATTTCGTCCGGAATGCGCCGGGCCGCCAGTTGGATGGCGTCCACTTCGCCATGGACTTCCTCCACGCGAATACGAAGAGTCTGCTGGATTCGGGTCACGAGGACGGGGATTACATCTCGGCGAAGGACAAGCACGTGATCGTGCTGGGCGGCGGAGATACGGGAACGGATTGCGTGGGTACGGCACTCCGCCACGGCTGCAGGACAATGAACCAGTTCGACGTAATCCCCAAGCCGCCTCCCGAGCGCGCGCCGAGCAACCCTTGGCCCCAGTGGCCCGTGGTATACAAGCTCGACTACGGCCAGGAAGAAGGCAAGGCCCTCTTCGGCGACGACCCACGGCGCTACGACACCAGCACCGTGGAATTCATCGACGACGGCCAGGGCCGGGTCAAGGCCCTCCGCACCGTCGACCTCGACTGGTCGGTCCCCAGCAACGGGGCGCCCTTCAGCCCGAAGAAGGGCACGGAGCAAGAGTGGCCCGCCGACCTCGTCCTACTGGCGATGGGGTTTTCGGGCCCGGAGGATCCGGTGATCGAGCAGCTCGAGGTCGAGCGTGACGCCCGATCCAACGCCCAGGCCGAATACGGGAAATACGCCACGAGCGTGGAGAACGTCTTCGCGGCCGGCGACGCCCGTCGCGGCCAGAGCCTGGTGGTCTGGGCGATCCACGAGGGCCGGGGCGCCGCCAGAGAAGTGGACCGCTACCTCATGGGGACCACGGACCTGCCGTAGGCCGCACTGCCGTAGGTCGCGAGCAAAGATACCCGCTCCAACTGAAGATTCTCGCGGGATTCTCACACCCGCTGAAGATTACCAAATCCTCCCTATTCAGACTCCAGCCCAACTTTCCATGCTACTTCGATGCTACTTTATCGGAGTTTTTTCCATTACGAAAAAGAAAGTACGATATTTGTAAGACAATTTCTGACTAAAGACTACAGGAACGGATGACATCCATAGCAGGTTGATTTCGCGGGAGGTTGAAATTGGCCAGGAAATCCTGGATGAACGTAGTCATGAAAGCCGCCCTGATATCGGGCTGTATTGCCGTGTATGTATTCGTGGAGACCGGCACACGGGATCATTTGTCGAGAATGGAACATAAGATAGACCGGGTAGAGACGAAACTGACAGCCAGGATTGACCAGATGGAGTCTAAGCTGACAGCCAGGATCGACCGGGTTGAAGCTAAACTGTCAGCCAGGATCGACCGGGTTGAGGCTAAGCTGTCGGCGAGGATAGACGGCGTAGAGTCTACGCTGTCTGCCAGGATAGACAGGATAGAAACCAAGCTAGACCGGGTAGAGACCAAGATCGATGAGGTAATAGGATACCTAAAGTACAGATCTGATACAGGACCGTCAGATAGTTCACCGTCTGGTATGAAGGAGTAATAACTGTACCGCTTCTAGGCCGACTTCCTAGACCTCTCCTGCAAATCGTACAGCGACGCGACCTCGTCTTCATAACGCGGAATGGGGAAATCCGACATAGTGAAACGGGCCTGTGACGCCCGTTCGCCGCGGACCAGTCGGCTGTGCGCCTCGACCTTGTCCGACATGACCCCGCAGTGGATGGGAAATGCGTCGGCCGCGCGATAGCTCAAGATGAGCGTCTTCCGCGGCCTGTCCGACGAGTTGATGGCCGAAGCGTGGGGCGTCATGGCGCTCATGAAGATCGCCGTGCCCCCGGTGCCCTCCAGCAGAACGGCATCGGAATCGTCCACGTCCTCGGTGACCTTGCCCCGGAAGTAACCCTCCGTACTGTGGCTCATCAGCGCTTCCGTGTGGCACCGTGGAATGACCTTCAGGCAGCCGTTCACCTCGGAGGTGTCGTCGAGATAGAACAGGATGGACACCGAGTCCCGGTTGGTCAGGGGATAGTAGGACAGGTCCTGGTGCCACTCCACGATGGACCCGATATTCTGGGGCTTCATGTTGATCTTGCTGTAGTGGAAGAGCAGGTTCGGACCGAAAAGTTGCTCGACGCAGTCCAGCAGGGCGGTCGATTCCGAAAAATCCCGGAAGGGCTGGTAGTAAGTACACGGTTCGTAGATGCGCCGCACCAGCACGCCGTCCGGTCCCTGGTTCGGTTCCATCTCCATGCGCGTGCTATCGTGATTCGTCTTCGTGTTTCCTTCCGAAACCCGGTCTATTTCTGACTTCAGGACCGCAAGATCTTCACCGGATATGAAATCCGGGTAGACGACGTAGCCCTCGCGGTTGTAATGATCAATCTGATCCGGGGTGAACATACAAGCCTCCGGGGGACGTTCCGTGGTGTTTTGGCTATTCAGTTATGGTGAGAAGGTAGGAGGACAGATGAAGTGCGTCAAGATCCAATGATCTCGTACAACCCCTTGATGGGCACTCACCTTGCGACGGTTCACGGCACCAACCACCCCGGCATATTCGGGGTGCCCGCAAGACGGCGCACCATCTGGCGCCGCGAGATGGCCACGGTCACTCGGGCGCGCTGTTCGGTCACATTCGAATCGATCTCCCTGGCGGCCCGCAGGCCCGACTCGAGGGCGCCCTGCATCCACCCCCGATGCCCCGAGGCGTGCTCGCCGGCGAAGTGAATGGAGCCCTCGGGCGATGCCAGTTCCGGGTGCTCCGAGAACGGAGGATTGTGATTTGCGAAGGCCGCCCCGATCCAGGGCTGATGCGCCCACGCGAAGTGGGTTCCCTTTTCTGCAACCTCGCGCGTGCCGGGGAACAGGGCATTAAAGCGACCGATGAAGCCGGGTACAATGGCGCCGGGAGACGTCGCCGCGATCCTGCGTGCCAATTCTCCGAACATATAGGACATCAGAATACCCCGGGGCCCCTCCTGGTTCCAGGTGGGATGCCAGAACTCCGAGTACCCCTCCGCGAACGTCAAACCCCATCCGTTCAAGCCGTCGTCCTCCCAGCGTCGTTCCGAATACTGGACGTAAACCCGGGTGACGTCCTGGTAGGATGTGGCTTCGAAGGCCGCTTGCTTCGATGCCGAGAGGACGGGGTCGAACTCGATCTTGTCGATGACGGGGAGGGGGACCGTGCAGATGAGTTTGTTGCCCCGCAATTCCTTCGTGCCGGGTCCGTGGGTGGCCACCACCCCGTTCGCATCCCGGACCACTTTCGTCACCGGCGAGCCGGTCCGTACACGGTCTCCGAGCGCTTCGACGAAGGCATTCGGCAAGGCATCGATCCCGGCCGGAATCTTGAGCCACGCGTCCCGCCCCCGGAGGAACTCGCTAGGTGTCTGCCGTTGGCGGACTCCCTGATCGGTAACGACGAGGTACTCACCCTCCTGCGTATAGAAGGGCGATGTCTCGATGCCGAAGTGGTCGATGTAACCGAGCGTCAGATCATGATCGGGCGGGATGCGGGCAGGTCCGGTCTCGGCGATGAGCCCGTCGTCGAAGGGCTCGCGAAGCGTCTGTGCACGGCCCCCGGTCTTGTTTGATGCTTCCAGGACCTGGACATCGTGCCCCGCCCGGACCAACTCGTATGCGGCGACCAGCCCGGACAGGCCGGCGCCCACCACGATCACGTCGACCCGATCTTCAGGGGATGGTGGCGTCGGCGTCGGCGTCTCGGGCTGCGGATCGGTCGGTTCACTGTCGTCCGGGCCCATGACGTTGTCCGAGCAACCGGTGCCCAGGAACAGAGGGACCAGCACGCCGCTTCCCCGGACGAGAAAGTTCCGGCGGCTGAGTGTTGTCATTTTAGTGTTGGAATTCATCGAGATACGGTCTCCAACTGGCAGCGGTGTTTCATGATCGGTTATCGACTGCGCTTTGCCCGCTGACTATGGAGTTTAAACGACGGATTCACTTACTTCAACATCTAAAGTAACATATCCTAAATTTGAACAACACAACCAAAATAAACCTCGTCAGGGATGAGGCTTGCCGCCAATGCATCATTCATTTTCTATATAGGGCAAGGGGATTAGACAATACTGATGCCGATGCCATTCGTATCCAACGCCCGCATGTACGCCGTGAGCCCCGAAGCCGAGACGGCCTGGAAGGATCTCCTCGCCCGCGTCGCCGAGGATGCCGGCACGGCATTCGATTACGTCACCTACCCGGCACCACGGCCGCTTGAGGACCTCTGGCGCCGCGACGATCTCGGGTGCGTGCAGATGTGCGGATACCCGATCGCGCTCGACCTGGCCGACGTCGTTCCACTGGCATCGCCCATTCCCGCCGCCTCCTGGGCCGGAGGCAGAGCGCTCTCCCGGACCGACCTGATCGTGCGCGACGATGCGCCTTTTCGCACGCTGTCCGACACCTTTGGCGGGACCGTGGGCTGGACCGTCGCCCACTCGCAGTCGGGTTTCAATGCCTTGCGCTATCATCTGTTGCGTTATCGCAGCGAGGACCGCCCGCGCCTCTACCGCCGTTCCGTCGGCCATCTCGTCACGGCCCGGCGGATCCTCGATAGCGTGGCGAACGGGAGTATCGACATCGGGCCGCTGGACGCCTACTGGCACATGTTGGTCAGGAAGTACTTGCCCCAACTGACGGAGAAAGTCCGCATACTGGAATCGACCGAGACCGTACCGATGCCGGCATTCGTCACTGTCCCGGCGATGCCCCGGCACACGGTCGATCGCCTGCGCGAGGCATTTGCGGCCGCCCATACTCGTCCCTGGTTCGCCCCGTTCAGAGCATCGCTCCTGATCGAGGGATTTGAGCTAGTGACGCGCGGGGCGTTTCTTCGTACCTTGGAATGGGCGCGAGCCGCCGAGACCGCGGGTTACCTGGAACCCGGGTAACGCCGGCGACCGTAGGCCACGTGACCCGATGACCTGCGTGAATTCTGCCGATCGACGGCCCGGGTAACGCCGGTGGCCGCCGATCAACCGTCCGCCGATCAACCACGAGCAAGCCGCCATGAGCTACCCTTTCGATCTCGGAACCTGGTCCCGGAAGATCACGACGGACTCGGATGCCGCCCAGCGCTGGTTCGACCGCGGGTTGAACTGGACCTACGGCTTCAATCACGAAGAAGCGGTGGACTGTTTCAGGTGCGCGGCCGACGCGGACCCCGGATGCGCGATGGCCTGGTGGGGGATCGCCTATGCGAACGGCCCCCACTACAACCGGGCCTGGATTCGATACACCGAAGCCGAAATCGCCCGGGTCCTGCCGGTCTGCCACGACGCGGTGACGACCGCGGTTTCGCTCGCCGGTGACGGCACGCCGACCGAGCAAGTCCTTATCGAGGCACTGACGAAGCGTTACCGAAATGGCGATGAGCGCGATACCGGGGTGCTGGATGCCTGGCACCGGGACTTCGCCGACGCGATGCGCGACGCCCGCCGGGCGCACGAGGATGATCCCGACATCGCCGCCTTCTATTTCGACGCGGCGCTGAACTGCACGCCCCGCCAGCTCTGGGATCTACGCACCGGGCAACCCAACCCGCGCGGCCACACGGTCGAGGTGTTGCCGGTGATGGAGTCCTGGATGGAGCGAATCGTCCGTGACGGGCCCATCCATCCGGGGATCTGCCACCTGTACATCCATATGCTGGAAATGTCGCCCATGCCGGAGCGCGGGCTCAACGCGGCCGACCTGTTGCGCGGGTTGCTGCCTGACGCCGGCCACCTGGAGCACATGTCGGCGCACATCTACGTCCTTTGCGGCGACTGGGCGCAGTCGGTGGTCCAGAGCGAACGGGCGGTTGCCGCCGACGACAAGTACCTCGACTACGCCGGCGACCAGAACTTTTACACCACCATGCGGTGTCACGATCTCCATCTCTACATGTACGTGGCCATGTTTCTCGGGCAGTACGGCAAAGCCACCCATGCCGCGGAGCGGATCCGCGCGATGGCCACGCCCGAATTGATCGCCGGGAGCGCGCCTTTCATGGCCTCCATCCTCGACGGCTATTCCGCCATGACCATCCATGTTTCGGTGCGCTTCGGCCGCTGGCACGACCTCGTCGCATCGCCCGTTCCGGAGGAGTCTGCGCTGCGACCGATCGAAACCGCCATGCACGCCTACGGACAGGGTGTGGCGCACGCCGCCCTCGGTCAGATCGAAGAGGCGGAAACCGCCCGTGAAGCGTTCGATCAGGCCGCGACCGCCATTCCCGAGGACGCGATCTTTCTCAGCAACACGGTGCGCGACATGCTCCGCATCGGCGAGGCCATGCTCGACGGCGAGCTGGAATACCGCAAGGGGAACTACGACCGGGCGTTCGACAGCCTGCGTCTCGCCGTCTCGCGGGACGACGCGCTCAACTACACCGAACCCTGGGCCTGGATGCATCCGCCGCGCCACGCCCTCGGCGCGCTGCTCGCCGAGCAGGGCGAATACGATGAAGCCGAAGCCGTGTATCGCGCCGACCTCGGCTATGACGCAGGCCTGCCGCGCTGCTGCCAGCATCCCGACAACGTCTGGGCGCTCCAGGGACTGGTGGAATGCGTCGAACACGCGGGAGACGCCAACGAGCTCCGACTCCTGCGACAGCGGCTGGCGTTCGCCAAGGCCCGTGCCGACATCCCCATCGAAACGTCCTGCTTCTGCCGGTAGGCGGCGGCAATGTGAGAGGGAGACGACTATGAAGAACATTACATTCAGTGCGGATGAGCACCTGATTGAAGCCGCGCGGCGCAGGGCGTCATCGGAAAACACGACGTTGAACGAGCAGTTCCGGTTATGGCTGGAGAGTTATGCTGAACAGGTAGAACAGTCCACCGAAGCCATGGAAACCATTCGTGAGGCACAGCGCAGTGTACATTCAGGCGGGAGGAAATTCACCAGGGAAGAGATGAATGAGCGGTGAGTACTCCAACCAGATTTAACGGCAATTACGCTATTGAGTGAAATTACTCAATATAGTAAACGCAGACGTATTGGTCCGTGACCGTAAGCCAAAACCCCCGGGCGTCGGCAGTTCACTCCTTCGGTCGTTACGGACCAATAATCTCACAAAGTCCTTCTACGATCCGATCCAATTCATCGGCGGTGGCCTGGCCCAACCTGTTACCGATTCTGTGAGTTGAAAGGGTTCGAACCTGGCCGATCTTAACCCAAGATCGTTTCGGAAGATCCGCCGAATCAAGCGGAAGGGTCAGAGGGAAACCGGCGCGTTGTGGTTGACTCGTAATCGCCATAGCGATCACCGTACCGGATCGTTGATTGAAAACCTCGTGGCTCAAGACAAGGACAGGACGTCGTCCAGCTTGCTCCCGGCCACGTGTGGGACTCAGATCAGCCCAGCGGATTTCACCCCTCAATATTCGGGCCAATTATCCACATCCTCCTCTATTCCTTCTTCAGCCAGTTCCCGTTCCTCTACCGGGTCCAGTTTCGCACATTCCCTCGCCAGCCGTCCCCGCTTGAGACGATCCAGCTTCTCCGACACGGCTTCCTCAATCGCTTGGCTTCTGTTCTTATATGACTGCTGCATGATTAGATAGTCGAGTTGCTTGACGATTTCCTCGTCCACTGTAATTGCGATTTTGGATTTCATAACATAATCCTCCTGGTATGATAATATGTCATACTTTCAGATTGTCAAGTGCGATGCCTGGAATGTTGACTAGATGTCGGTGTTTTTACCAGAATTCCCAACTGCGTCATTATCAACATTTCAGATAACGACATGAATTTCCGAAATGCTTGCCCAGAGAATCGAAATCAGTGTAGGTTTCAGAAAGAAGTCGACCCGTCGAATTCGGAGCCTGACACCATGCGAATCTGGGACCTTCCTCCCAGGATATTCTGCCGACAGCACCTCCTGGGTGAACACCGGGAGTTGCACGGGCTTTGGAACGTTATTACGCTGGGGAAAACAGGATACCGGGAGCATCCGGAAACGAAGCGGTGGGTCGGTCGGCTAGCGGCGTTGTATAACCGGCACGAAACTCTAGTTGCGGAGATGCATCGGCGTGGTTATCAGCACAAGACGCCGCTCGACGTACGACTAGCAACCGGAAGCCAGGTACAGGAGTCGCTCGTCGACTCACTGGATGAGCAGTACAAGCTGCTGTGTGAGAAGCCCTGTGGCTGTCCACTGACTCCCGGAGAATAACACGATAGAACGTAGGAGAACCGGGCAACAGTATGTCAAGTTGAACCAGGAGGGTTAACACCGATGGCCACCGTTGGGATCAACGTGAAAATGACTCCTACTCATCCGGGAGACTTTATACGCAAAGAGATTCTAGATGAACTGGGTCTCAGCGTCACGAAGGCTTCCGAGATACTCGATGTCAACAGGGCAACGCTTAACGCGCTGCTTAAAGGCAACACCTCGCTTTCGCCGGACATGGCTTTGCGTGTCGAAAAGGCCTTCGGCGTAAACATGGACATGCTGTTGAAAATGCAGGCATGGTACGACGTCGCCCGGAAGCAGGCTCGCGCGTGCTGCTAAGGAAGGGAACAGTACGTATCGTGATTCACCGGCCTCACACCGAGCAAACATAGAACTTCACCGGCCTTCAGAATCCGCGCCAACCAGGTATGGCGGCCGCCTGCCTTATCCACACTGCCATCTGCTCCACGTCGAGTTCACCCTCGTAGATGTCGATCCAGCGCGAGTCCTTGTCCTTGCCCGAACCGGGCGGAACGGGTCTCAGTGCCGCGCCCTGCAAGAACGTCACCTTCACGTAGCGCGTGAATACGTGGTAACTCAGGAACCAGCCCTGGCCCTCGACGCCGTAGAAGGGCGAGTTCCACCGCACGGCCTTGCGCACGCCGGGCACGGTGCGGACGATCAGTTCGTCGAGCTGGCGTCCTACGTCGCTCTTCCAGCCCGGCATGGCCGCGATGTAGGCCTGCACGGGGGCATCGCCGTCGGCTTTGGCGATCTGCGGGTTGCCGCCCGAAAGGAGCACCGGCTTCGTGCTGCTTCCTTCGGCGCGATCCTTCACGGCGTCACCTCTTGCACCGGTCTTTGATGCCGACTTCGATGACTTCCTGGATGGCTTGCCTGCCATAAAGGTTACTCCAATCCGCGCCCTTGGGCTGTTCGCATAATTCGCTCAACGCGTAGTGCGGTAACACCGCGATGACGCCAGTTGGCGCTGACTTCCGACAACTTACCGTCAAGGAAACAGGTGACGGAAGCGGCGTCAAGCGGACTTCCGGCGGTGCGGCCATACCACCAGTCGGCATGATCGCGTGAGCGCTAGCCGAACTGGATACCGGCCGACCGTGGTTTTGCGTTGACACCCGCAGAACGTGGTTGGTTATTGAGTGAATGCCTGTGCGCGAGGGAACGCGCACGTAGACAAACAATACGACTTCCGAACACAACGAACCGTTGAGACGAAGAGACGAAAGGTGGCATGATGGATTTCGTGTGGATCGCCATTGCGCTGGGCGACATCGCATGGATCGCCGTGGCGTTCGCGATGGGCCTGCTGTCCAGGGCCATCGGACTGCCGCCCCTGGTCGGATTCCTCGCCGCCGGTTTCGTCCTCAACCTGTTCGGTATCGCCAGCGGGGAAATGCTCCAGAAGCTGGCGGATCTCGGGATTACGCTACTGTTGTTCGTCGTCGGCCTCAAGCTCAACTTGCGAACCTTCGCGCGGCCGCAGGTCTGGGCCGTCACCGGCCTGCATATGGCGGTGATCGTTCCGGTCCTGGGAACGATCCTTCTCATCCTCGCTCTTCTGAATGCTCCCTCTTTTTCAGGTAATGGGATTTACCAGTCTCTGCTGATCGCCTTTGCGCTGTGTTTTTCCAGCACGGTCTTTGTCGTGAAGGTCCTGGAGGACAAGGGGGAGACGGCCTCGCTGCATGGCCGCATCGCGGTCGGGATTCTCATCGTGCAGGACCTGGCTGCCGTTGCATTTATTGCCATCTCGGTGGGCACGTGGCCTTCCCTCTGGGCGTTGCTGGTTCTGCTCCTCATACCGGCGCGTCCGCTGCTGCTTTTCGTCCTGCAGAAAGTCGGCCATGGTGAGCTCCTGGTTCTTTCCGGACTGCTCCTCGCCCTGGGCGGCTCGGAAGTTTTTGAGCTAGTCGGACTGAAGGGCGGCCTGGGCGCGCTCGCCCTGGGCGCGCTGATCGCCAATAGTGCAAAAGCCAACGAAATGGCGAAGACCATGCTCGGATTCAAGGACCTGTTCCTGGTTGCCTTTTTTCTGTCCATCGGGCTTTCCGGACCGCTGACGCTCGATGCAGTGCTTATCGGCGCGGCCCTCACGCCGCTCGTATTCCTGAAGTCGGCGCTGTTCTTCGGACTCTTGACGGCGTTCAAGCTGCGTGCCCGCACCTCGCTGCTCGCGACGCTGAACCTGACCAACTTCAGCGAGTTCGGACTCATCGTTGCGGCCATCAGCGTGGCCAATGGCTGGATCGACGGCCTCTGGCTGATTGTCATTGCGATGGCGCTGACGCTGTCCTGTGCCATCTCCGCGGGTCTGAACGTCGCCGCCCACCAGATCTACGCCCGGCACCGGACGGTGTGGGACCGGCTTCAAAAGACCGAGCGTCTTGCCGATGACCAGCCGCTCGACATAGGCGGCGCGACGATCGCCATCATTGGCATGGGACGCGTCGGCACCGCGGCCTATGACAATATGCGCCAATTGTTCGGCGATACCGTCGTCGGCGTGGACCTCGACCCGGTAAAGGTGGATCGGCAGCAGTCGAGCGGCCGTCACGTACTGCTCGGCGACCCCACCGACGCGGACTTCTGGGACCGCGTCCAGGCTGCACACTCCCTCGAGCTGGTTTTGCTGGCGTTGCCGAACCTGGCCTCCAACCTCGCCGTCCTCGATCAGCTCAATGCTTCCTCGTCCTACTGCCGGGTCGCCGCCACGGCGAGGTTCCCTGACGAAATCGAGGTGCTCAAAAAGGCCGGCGCGTCGAGCGTATACAACCTCTACGCGGAGGCCGGCTCGGGATTCGCGGCACACGTGGCGGAACAGACGCCGAAGGCTGGCACGTAACTAAGCAACGCGGCATGCGGCTGTCGGAAGTAATGTAGTGATCTTTCTCCGGCCATGAAGCTTCTACGGTAAATCAATTGATATTTCATACATTCAATATAACATACGTCGGTGCTAACTGAAGTCGGTCTGCATGACGTTTGCATCGTCAGGGAATCCGCCATTTGAGGTATTCTTACATGTGTTTCCACCGTAAATCATGTCACGAATCGGCTTCGCCCTTCTCTGCCAAAAACATACGGCCCAAAAAGAAGGCCACACGACGGAATTCGATCCACGTCTTCTGCTTTCTCGCGCTTTTCGCGGTCAGCTCCTGCGGCAAGGACAGTCCAACCGGGCCAACCGGTCCGGCGAAAGTAGTCGTGACGCCGGACACGGTCACGCTGACCGCCATAGGTCAGACCGTGCAGCTCGACGCGCAGGTTCAGTTCGAGGCCGGCGCGACATCATCAGGACAGACAGTGGTCTGGGCGAGCCGGAATCCATCCGTGGCATCCGTGAATAGCGGTGGGCTCGTCACCGCGCTCAGCAACGGCACGGCCGATATCACGGCCACCGCGGGACAGAAACAGGGAAAGTCTACGATTACCGTGTCCCAGTCGGCGCGGACGATTACCATTGAGCCCTCGTCGGTAACGCTGACTGAGGCCGGCGAGACCGTCAGGCTGAAGGCCGCGGTGCTGGACGAAAACGGCCGAATCATCGAAGACACTGCGCTGAATTGGGCGATCAGCGACGAGACGGTGGCGACCGTTAGCGACGACGGTACGGTTACGGCCGTACGAAGCGGTAGTGCGGTCGTTACGGCCACCTCCGGCGAGGTTTCGGCCAGCGTGACCGTATCGGTGTCCATCGTGATAACCGATCGCACCACACTGATAGATTTCTACCATGCGTTGGATGGACCGAATTGGGAGGACGCTGAAAACTGGCTGAGTGACGAACCCCTGAGCGAATGGCTCGGCGTAACGACCGACGCCAACGGAAGGGTGATCCGGCTGGAACTGCGATCGAACGAACTATCAGGCAGCTTGCCCGCAAATCTCGTCCATCTTGCCCAGCTGAGGGAATTGGATTTAGCGGGCAACCGGGTATCGGGCGCTATCCCGGTCGAGCTTTCCCGGCTCGACGAACTGAGGTACCTCGATCTGGCCGCCAATGAGATTTCCGGATCCGTCCCTGAAGAGCTGGCTCTGCTCGCCAACCTGGAGGTGCTGAATCTCGGGATCAACAGATTGTCGGAATCAATACCCGCGGTACTGGGGCAGATGACCAGCCTGGAACGATTGAGCCTGGGTCAAAATCAGCTGACCGGTACGATCCCGCCGGAACTGGGCCAACTCGACAATCTGGAGCACCTGTTTCTGGGTGTGAATGAACTCACTGGAACGATTCCCGCCGAACTGGGACAACTGTCTCAGGTGGAAAACCTGCACCTGGACAGGAACAAACTGACCGGTACGATCCCGCCGGAACTGGGCAACCTGGCCAACCTGGAACGTATGGATCTCGATCAGAGCCAGCTAACCGGCCCCGTGCCTGCCGAACTGGGGCAGCTTCAGAACCTCGAAACACTTTGGCTTAGCCAGAACAAACTCTCGGGTGAGATCCCGCCGGTCCTGGGTGATCTTCCCAGGTTGCGTCTGCTGAGTCTTTTTGAAAACCAGCTATCGGGGCCATTGCCGGTGGAACTGAGTCAACTCCCCAATCTCGAATTCCTTTACCTCCATGAAAACCAGCTGTCCGGACCCATCCCATCCGAGTTTGGACGGCTTCAGGATCTCGAGGCGCTGTATCTCTCTGACAACGAACTGTCCGGGCCCATCCCATCCGAACTGGGACGGCTCGACGATCTCGAAGTATTACGTATCGAGGACAATCAGTTCACCGGCATGATACCCGGTACGTTTTCGGGTCTTTCGGACGTCACCCAATTCTTCTTTCACAATAACGATGGTCTGTGCTTGCCGAGCACCCCGGCTTTGCTGACCTGGGTCGACGGCCTGGAGGAATGGATGGGGTCACGCTGTGACGAAGCCGGTTTTGCCGAAGGATTGTTCATGGTTGGTGAAGGCACCGACCGGCTGTATAGACTGAATCCGAACACAGGGGAAGCCAAGCCCGTGGGAGAAGCCGAGCGATTCGACGTCGACGAATACCAACCCTACGGTCTGGCTGCGCATAACGGCACGTTGTACATGACAGGCGGATGGAACGCGGCCCTGTACACGCTGGATCCTGAAACGGGCGTGGCCACGCGGGTCGGCGACGCCGTGGAATTCGGGGTCGGCGAATCTCAGCCCATGGGTCTCGCGTCCCACGACGGTGCGCTGTACATGGCCGGCGGGACGAACACCAGGCTTTACGCGCTGGATACCGTGACGGGGGAAGCCACCCCGGTCGGCAACGTCTTGGAGTTCGGGGTCGGCGAAAACCACCCCTTCGGCCTTGCATCCCACGAAGGCGGACTGTTCATGGTCGGTTACAACTCGGCCCGGCTATACGTGTTGAACCCCGCCAACGGGATCGCGACTCCCGTTGGCGACGCGGCTGACTTCGGCGTAGGAGAAGACCTGCCGACCGGGCTGACCTCACACCGAGGCGTGTTGTACCTGGCCGGCGGGTGGACCGCTAAACTGTATACACTGGACGCGGAGACTGGGATCGCATCGCCGGTCGGGAATGAAGATGAGGAAGTAAGTCAGTTCGGCGTCGATGAAGACGCTCCAACGGGGCTGGCCTCGCTCATGCGGGAAGTATCTGCGCGGAGGACCGTACCTGTAGTGAATGTGATTAAGGAATGAGGTATTCTCATATGCTTTTCCACCATCAATCCAGTTGCCAAACGGTTTCACCACCGCCTGCCGATGATCTTCGACACGTGAAGAAGACTACCCGACGGAATTCGATCCATCTCTTCTGCTTTCTCGCCCTGTTTGCCCTGGCCTCATGCGGTAAGGACAGTCCCACCAGGTCGACTGGACCGGCGAAAGTTGTCGTGACGCCAAACTCGGTTACGCTGGCGGCGATAGGACAGTCCGTGCAGCTTGACGCGCAAGTGCAGGACGAGGCCGGAGCGACCCTGTCGGGACAGGCGGTGGTCTGGTCGAGCCGGAATCCATCTGTGGCGTCCGTGAGCAGCGGAGGACTCGTCACCGCGATCAGCAACGGCACGGCGGATATCGCGGCCACCGTGGGACAGAAGCAGGGGAAGTCTACGATTACAGTATCCCAGTCGGCGCGAACGGTAACGATCGAACCCTCGTCGGTAACGCTTACAAAGGCTGGTGAGACTGCCAGGCTGAAGGCTTCGGTTCTGGACGAAAACGGCCGCGTCATCGAAGACGCGGCGGTGAAGTGGACGATCAGCGACGCGTCGGTGGCGACCGTAGGCGACGACGGCCTTGTCACGGCCGTGAGGAGCGGGAGCGCGGTCATTACCGCTACCTCCGGCGAGGCTTCGGCCAGCGTGACCGTTACGGTATCTATCGATATCAGCGATCGCGCCACGCTGACCGATTTCTACCATGCGTTGGACGGTGTGAACTGGAATGAGAGCGAAAACTGGCTGAGTGAAGAACCCCTGACCGAATGGCACGGCGTAACGACCGACGCCAACGAAAGGGTGATCCGGCTGGAACTGCGGTCGAACAATCTGTCGGGCAGGCTGCCCGCAAACCTCGTCAATCTTGCCCTGCTGAGGGAACTGGATCTGGCGGGCAACCAGGTCTCCGGCGCCATCCCGGTCAATCTTTCCCAGCTGGACGAACTGAGGATCCTCGATCTGGGCGCCAACGAGATGTCGGGCACCGTGCCTGAGGAGCTTGCTTCGCTTTCCAACCTGGAAGTACTGAATCTCGCAAACAACGAGTTGTCGGAATCGATTCCCACGGTCCTGGGACAGATGACCAGCCTCGAGCGACTGGACCTGGGTGGCAATAGTCTGACCGGTACGATTCCGGCGGAATTGGCCCAACTTGCCAATCTCGAGTTCCTGAACCTGCACAGAAACGAACTTGCCGGATCGATACCCGCCGAACTGGGGCAGTTGTCCAATCTGGAAATAATGCACCTGGACACAAACAAGCTGACCGGTTCGATCCCGCCGGAATTGGGCGACCTGACCAACCTGGAGGATTTGCTTCTGTGGCGGAACCAGTTGTCAGGGACGATTCCGGTCGAATTGAGTCAACTGACCAATCTGCATCGCATGGATCTCGATGAAAACCAGTTGTCCGGACCGATACCTGCCGAACTGGGGCAGCTCCAGAACCTCGAGATACTTTACCTGAACTCCAACAAACTCTCCGGCGAGATCCCGGCGGCGCTGGGTCAACTTCCCAAGCTGCGTCTGCTTATCATGCGTGGGAACCAGCTATCCGGACCGTTGCCGCCTGAACTGGGTCAACTGAGCAATCTCGAGTTTCTCTACCTCTATGACAACGAGCTGTCCGGACCCATTCCATCCGAACTGGGACGACTCCAAGACCTGGAAGGGCTGGCGCTGCACGGCAACGAGCTGTCCGGGCCCGTTCCGTCCGAGTTGGGACAACTCGACGATCTGGAACAATTGTACCTCCATGACAATCAGCTCACCGGCTTGATACCCGAATCGTTCTCGGGCCTTTCGGACGTCACCCACTTTTTCTTTCAAGAAAATGACGGTCTGTGCCTGCCGAGCACCCCGGCCTTGCTGAACTGGGTCGACGGCCTGGATGATTGGAACGGGTCGCGGTGCGACGAAGCCGGCTTCGCCGAGGGGCTGCTCATGGTTGGCAAAGGCGCCGACCGGCTGTACCAATTGAATCCGAATACGGGGGAAGCCAAACCCGTGGGAGAAGCCGTGCGATTCGGCGTCGACGAGTACGAGCCCTACGGCCTGGCCGCGCATCACGGAACGTTGTACATGACCGGCGGATGGAACGCGGCCCTGTACACGCTGGATCCGGAAACGGGCGTGGCCACACGGGTCGGCAACGCCACGGAATTCGGGGTCGGCGAGTCCCAGCCCTTCGGCTTGGCGTCCCACAACGGAACGCTATACATGGCCGGCGGAACGGATTCCAGGCTTTACACGCTGGATACCGTGACGGGGGAAGCCACCCCGGTCGGCGGCGCCGTGGAATTCGGAGTCGGTGAAAACCAGCCCTTCGGCCTCGCATCCCACGAGGGCGACCTGTTCATGGTCGGCTACAACTCGGTCCGGCTATACGTATTGAATCCCGCCACCGGGACCGCGTCACCCGTTGGCGACGCGGCCGAATTCGGCGTCGGAGAAGACCTGCCGACCGGGCTCACGTCACACCGAGGCGTATTGTACATGGCCGGCGCGTGGACTGCTGAACTGTACACCCTGGATGCGGTGACAGGGATGGCATCGCCGGTCGGGAATGAAGATGAGGAGGAAGTCAGTGAGTTCGACGTCGACGAAAACGCTCCAACGGGGCTGGCTTCGCTCATGCGGGAGTCAGTATCGCCGCGGAGAGTCGTGCCGGTACTGAATTTGATTAAGGAGTGAGGTTTTAAGGTTCAAAACACAGTAGTAAGGGAATCTGACCTGCTTCTACCTCTGAACAACTCCCTTTGTGACGTCCGAACCTGGGATGCGTTCAGTGTGATTACAACTAGGCCAATTCGAGCAACCTAGAAATGGACCGTGTTTGCCGTTCCTCACTTTCAGCCATCCGTCGCAGTTCGGACATTTCTTGGCTTGTTGCCCACATTGTTGGCAACAGAAACCGTCCTTTGATTTAACTGGTAATCCAATTCTACAGTAGGGACACGCGAGCTGTTGGTATGTACAATAAGGCTGATGCGAACAATCGTAGTATGTTTTTCCGGTTCGTGAGCTAGTCCGACACCTGAGACATCCTGTCGAACATTCTGGACACGCGACGGTCTCTTCCGATGATTGGCCCAAAACCGAAATATCGTATCCGCCACGCAGCAATTCTGTAACGAACGACGAATGAGTCTCACCATCTGCTAGAAGATAGACACCGTATCTGGCACGAGTTATGGCAACATAGAATAGACGACGTTCCTCTGCATTAGGATGTTGTTCTGAATCCGCAAGAACGAGTTCAAGTAGCGGCTCATCTGCGATCTCACAAGGAAAGCCGTACTTGCCCGAACTCAAATTAAGCACTACGACGTAGTCGGCCTCCATGCCTTTCGAGGCGTGTATAGTCTTGTAGATTATTTTAACATTGGAATATCGTTCCACAAGTTCGTCTAGATTGTTGGGCTGATTGTGCCAATATCGCCCAAGCATCAATACGGTAGACTGGGTATGTGATTCCGCCGCATCGCCCGATATCTGTTCTAAAGCTTCTCCTAGTAAATCGTTATGACCCGCACCGGGTAGACCTACTTGCACACATGGCTTGTCTGCCTGCAGTACAGTGGAAACAGTCTTGTGAATCTGAGCTGGGTTTTTCAATACGAATTCAGTTGCAACGTCGGCAATGCTATCGACACATCGAAATGTCGTTTCTAGGTCAATACGTTCTGTTTCACCGAAGCGATGTTGAAACTCGCGCATGATGGAGATGTCCGAACCGGTAAATCGATAGATCGCCTGCCAGTCGTCACCAACCGCGAACAGTTGTGCCGCTCTGGATTGATCAACTAAAACTCTCAGGAGCCGTGCCCTTCCTGGTGATATGTCTTGGAATTCGTCTACAAGAATATAGCTGTAAGGAGACTTAAATCGTCCACTTTCCACATGTCCAGACGCTTTGTTAATCATGTCGTGGAAGTCGATCTGACCCTCTTCGTCCAGGAATGCCTGATACCGCTCGAATATTGGCAGGAAGACAGAAACGAAAGCCCGAGCCCTCTGGATATCGGAAGCTCTAGCTACCCGGTTGGTCAGCTCCTCTACTGAAAGATGTGCTCCCTTGTAGTGTTGGATGAAGGTGCCAACGACGCGTGTAAACGGATCAATGCGTCCCTGCTGTTCCAAAAGAGAAAACACGTCGTTCTGAGGTATTGGAGAAAGTGAAACACCGTGGGAAGCTAGTTTCTCGGCTAAGTTTGCTGTCAGTTTACCAGCAGCCTTCTCATGGCTATATGTTTCGATGAGTACAGTTCCATGTTCAGCGTGCAGTCGCCGTTTCCAGTCTCTCGCCTCAAGGTATTCCTTACGGTCAATGAACGGTGGAGTGTCTCCCGAAGCAGATAGTGCGAAATGTTCTATGTACACTTCTGCATCTGTAAGGTAGAAATCCGGTTGGTATTGCCGTTTTTCAGGCGTCGCGGTGCTGTGCTCGTAAAGTGGTTCGTAGTTATAGGGTATGTCATTTAGATATAGGAAATTGGCAATTTCGCATTCCTCGAAACTCTTTACCAATTCGCCTTTCATTGACCGGATCTCTTGTGATTGGATGTAATCCCAATAGTCTCCCATGGTTTCAAAGTCGTGCTCGCTATGATATGGTGCAAAATGTTCCCTAAACCACCTAAGCATAGTTTTTGAGAACATAGGGTCGATGACTAAGTCAGCAATAATGGCTTTCAGGAGGTCAAACAGGGCCTTTTCGTCCTCAGCCACCCTTGAAAGAGTCGGACGTTTACCCTCGACTTCACCTAAGATGGATGTTCCCAGACTATGGAACGTTCGAACCGTTACACCGCTCCCATCGCATACGCCGAGATAGGCATTTACTCTTTCCTCCATTTCTTGCTGAGCGTCTCTCGCGAAAGCCAGCAGGAGTATCTCAGATGGTTGCCTGTAACCTTTGTGAATTAACCAAGCAGTCTTGGCCGCTGTGACGGAAGTTTTCCCACTACCAGCCGCGGCGATAACCAGATTTCGGTCTTCATCGACTACGACTGCTCTCCTTTGTTCATCGGTGAGAGAATGTGTCCCTATCTGGTCGAAGAACAACTTTGACCGAACGAGTTCGTTTTCAACATAAACCTTATTGGCTTCTACCCTTCGTTTCTCGGGATCAGTCAAGAAAGATTTTATGGCCTGATACTTGAGAATCGCGGTACTACTAGACAAAACACCGGGCCAGTCAGAAGGGAATCCAGCAGCTACGTCTTTGGCTTCGCTTTCAAGAACGTTGAAGATGCTGCGGGACACGTACCTGGGAGGATCCGCAAGTTCCATAAGTCGGTGGTAGACTGTACTGAGTTCGTCCTCGTGTGAGGCAAGCATCATCCGCCACCAGTCAATCCGTGCACTCTCTAGTGCATTGGCAAACACAAATGCTGGGCGACGAGACAGCCCGGAAACCGTTTTGTTTCCTGATGAAAGGTGGATTCTAATCTTGGTCCAGATCCACCCGGAAATTACCTCAGTATTCTCGATTCTTTGAAAGGGTATCCTCGCCGATCTGGACCGGCGTCTTAGAATCAGTCCGTCCATCGATACTGTGGCACGGTTTGCGTCACTGGGACGAAGAATCGCAAAAACGAACGAAGCAAGTCCTTTACGACTAACATGTTGAGAAACACCACGGGTTAAACTGGAACCATTCACTTCGGTGTCACCACCTTCTACCGAAAAGGGCTGCCTTCGACATGAGGCTATTTGTCAGTAGCCGGATCACCCGCCCCCCCAGCGACTCTTGCCGCGACTCTGGCTGCGCCGACGAAATTCGGCCAGCGTACTCCCGTCAGCAGCCGCAGCAGGTCCTTAACGCCGACAATCTCGCTCTGGTCGCCCTTGGAGTTGACCCGGTTTAATGGA
>JAAXHH010000037.1 GCA_012270975.1 Candidatus Latescibacterota bacterium
AATGTGGACATCCGAATCGTATGAGTGGGTTTCGTCACATAGTTGCCCGGAATCGGGTGCCGCGCGGTTCTGCCTCGAGTAGCGGAATTTCCTCTGTTGAGTAGTGCGGAACCGCACTATCGCCAATTATCTTGTATGCTGTCGTCTTACAGCAGCGGATGGGGTTCGTCAAAGGGTTCGTTGCGTGCGGTGGCAGCCAGCCGGCGCTGATTCCACTCACTGACCAACACGCGGAACTCAGCCTCGGCCTCCGCACGGCCCTCCGCACGGCCCTCCACCAACCCCTTAGCAAGACCCTCCGCAAGACCCTCCGCAAGACCTTGTTCACGCCCTTCCGCTCTCTGTCTTTCCTGCAGCGGCCGAACGTACTTGTTCATCAGGTAATCGTAAGTGACCATAAGACGTTGAATAACCTCCATCAGGGTGAACGTAGCGGGAATTCCCAATGCCGTGACGGCAGGAATGTGCGCCATCGCCGCTTCCGCCACCTCGCCCCTGCCATAGTCCGGGTGGAGCCAACTGAGAAACTCCGCAACGCCGTACATCGCCAGGAACCATTGTACCCAATACAGTGCGATGTAGGGCAACCTCCAGCGCGGCGGAATGGCCCAGATGGATTCTCTGCTTTGGCCCGTCCTCGCTCTGGGTTCGACGCTACGATCAGGTTGTGTGATGGTTCCGCTCCACACGGCTCCGGTTGAGTGAGTTCAACGGGCTGCGCTATTATAGCAGCGCAGCCGGCCCAACCACCGCGCTATGTGGGCACCCCGCCGGTTTACGGGATACGCTCCACCATGTTCGGTTTCTTCAACTCGTTCAATAAGGGCTGCGGATGCGTTCTTGGCGTGATGGCCGGCTTGATCATCGCCCTGATCGTCATCTGGCTGGTCTTCGGTAATCGCGCGATCATCAGCCTGTAACCAACCTTACCGGCGCCGCTTCCCCTGGAGATAGTATGCAGTTCGGATTCTACCTGCCCAATCACGGCCCCAACGCCCAGCCCGGTCCGCTGGCCCGGATCGCTCAGACCGGCGACCGACTCGGGTTCTACTGCATGGTTGCCGGCGACCACGTGCTGGTGCCCAGCCGGATCGACTCGCCCTATCCGTATACCGTGGGCGGCGAGTTCCCCACGGGCGAAAGCGGAGAATATTTCGAGCAGCTGACCCTGCTTACCTTCCTGGCCGGCGTCACCGAGAACATCCGCATGGTTCCCAGCGTGATGATCGTGCCCTATCGCCCGCCCATCCTGGCCGCGAAGATCCTCGCCACGCTGGACGTCCTGTCCCGCGGACGCCTGATCCTGGGCGTTGGTGTGGGCTGGATGGAAGAGGAGTTCGAGGCGCTGGACACCCCGCCCTTCGCCGAGCGGGGCGCGGTAACCGACGAGTACCTGCACGCCTACAAGGAGCTGTGGACCAGCCCCAACCCTGAGTTCGACGGTAAGTACGTCCAGTTCTCGGGCATCCAGTTCCTGCCCAAGCCCGTCCAGAAGCCACATCCGCCCATCTGGGTGGGCGGCCAGAGCCGTCCTGCCATCCGCCGCGCGGCCACCATCGGCGACGGCTGGCACCCGGTGGGCACCATTCCAGCCGCGACCCTGGAGCCGGAGGAACTGGCCGGAGACCTGGTGACCCTCAACCG
>JAAXHH010000073.1 GCA_012270975.1 Candidatus Latescibacterota bacterium
CGGATCGTAACCGAGTCCTTGCCGTGCTTGGCGAATTCCGGCCAATGCTGCGCTACCGTGTCATCCCAGTCCAATTGGCCCCGCTCCCAAAGCACATGCAGGCATGCGGCGGCCAGCGGCTTGGTCGAAGAATAGAGAATGAACATCGTGTCGGCGGCGACCGGCGCGCCGGCGGCATCGTCGGCCAATCCGCCCCACAGATCGACCGCGAGGCGCCCGTGCCGGTAGACGGCAAGGCCGGCGCCCGGGTGCAACCCCTGGTCAATTTGCCGGCGGAACAGGTATTCCAGCTCCTGTACCGCCGCCGGGTCCATTCCTACCTCTTCCAAAACTGTAGTCGTGGTCATCAATAGTCCTTTGCGGTTGCCGGCCGACCAAATCGATCCCGGGTCGATGCGACGGATCAGTCGGAGAAAACGGTGTTCAGGTTCGCTGACAGGTCAAAAAAGTGTTGCAGACTCTGGTTGTACCGGAAGAACATGTCCGCCCGAAGCTGGTCTCCCGTGGCGTTGTTGGAAATCTCATTCAGCATATCCAGGCTGACCAGCGTCTGGCCGGCGTCGGCGCCGCCGTTGGCCTTGATATTTTCGAGCATGGCTTTCCACGCATCGGAATCCATCTCGATAAAGAAGTCAACGTTGATCAGATCGTACTCGTTCCCGGAACGTACCGAGCTGCACTCGAACGCCTCAAAGGTAACCACAAATACCTCGTCGCCTACTTTGACGCCCATGGACGCATCGACAGTGCCGATCCGGCGGTAGCCGGGGTCATCGTTTACCAGTCGCCGCAGTTCTTCAAACCAGGCGACCGACGGGAACACGATCGGTTCAGCAGTCATTCAGGGGTTGCCTCCGGGAGCGGCAAACACCGGTCCCAACGATACGGGACCGGCGGTCACGCTATTCGTGGAAGTAAGGATCTCCCGTCTTTTCCGTAGACGAAAACGGGGCCATTTTACGCAGGTAATGGTCCGGATGCGTGGTGGACGGCGCCTTGCCCAAAGCGTCGTCAACCATTTTGTAGTAGCGCGGGTCGAGATCCCGATAGGTATCGGCTTCGGTCCTGCCCCGGGAAAAGGAAGACATGATCCGTTCCATCCCGTAGTCGCCGCAATGTTCGCAGTTGACGTCGGCAGCCGCAGAGGCCACCTTGAAAAAGTAACTGCTCACTCGAGAGCAGGA
>JAAXHH010000136.1 GCA_012270975.1 Candidatus Latescibacterota bacterium
CGCCAGCCTGGAATGCGAACTGATCGATCGCAGGCGCTTTGCCACCAGGGCCGAGGCCAGACTCGACCTGTTCCAGTACATCGAGGGCTTCTACAACACGCACAGACGCCACTCGTCCCTCGGATACCTCTCACCCGTAAACTACGAAAGGAGGCTCAAGAACACAGCCTGAATCCCAAATGGTGAACCGTCCACAAAAACGGGGTAACTTCATAAAACGCGGGACTCACCTCGAGCCCCGCGTTTTTTGTACTTCAACTACTAAAGCCCTGGCCAAGTTGATCCTCGACCTGCGGCAATCCCTCCCTCAGTTCACCACCTCGTAATCCGCGTCGATGGCGCCGTCTTCCTTCTTCTTTTTCTGCGCCTGGGGATCTTCGCCCGGCTGAGCGCCCGGAGGCGGCCCCTGCGGTCCGTCCTGTCCACCGTCGGGGCCAGCCGCGCCCGCCTGGGCAGCCTGGGCGGCCGCCTGCTCGGCCTGGGCCTGCTGGTAGAGGACTTCCGCGAGTTTCTGGGAAGCCTGGGTCAGCTTCTCGGTGGCCGCCTTGATGGCCGCCGGGTCACTGCCCTCGAGGGCCGTCTTCAACTCGGCCAGCGCCGCTTCGATGGCGCCCTTGTCCTCATCGGAAAGCTTGTCGCCGTGTTCCTCCAGTGACTTCTCCGTCGAGTACACGAGCTGATCGGCCTGGTTGCGGGCTTCCACCTCTTCCTTCTTCTTCGAATCCTCTTCGGCGTGGGCCTCGGCGTCCTTGACCATCTTGTCGATCTCGGATTCCGACAGTCCGCTGGATGCCTCGATGCGGATCTGCTGCTCCTTGCCCGTGCCCATGTCCTTGGCCGAGACGTGGAGGATGCCGTTCGCGTCGATGTCGAAGGTCACCTCGATCTGAGGCAGGCCGCGAGGAGCCGGTGGGATGCCGTCGAGGTGGAACTTGCCGAGCGTCCGGTTGTACAGGGCCATGTCGCGCTCGCCCTGAAGAACGTGCACTTCCACCGAAGGCTGGTTGTCCGCCGCGGTGGAGAAAACCTGGCTCTTCTTCGTGGGGATCGTCGTGTTCCGGTCGATGAGGCGCGTGAAGACGCCGCCAAGGGTCTCGATACCCAGGGACAGCGGCGTGACGTCGAGCAGGAGCACGTCCTTCACGTCGCCTGAGAGCACCGCGCCCTGGATCGCCGCACCGATGGCCACGACCTCGTCCGGGTTCACGCCCCGGTTGGGCTCCTTGCCGAAGAGTTCCTTGACGATCTCCTGCACCTTGGGCATGCGCGTCGATCCGCCCACGAGCACGACCTCGTCGATGTCGGAAGCGGAGAGTCCCGCGTCGGAAATAGCCTGCCGGCACGGCGCCACAACCCGCTGGATCAGCGGATCCACGAGCTGCTCGAGCTGGGCCCGCGTCATGGTGCGGTTCAGGTGCTTGGGACCGGAGGCGTCCGCCGTGATGAAGGGCAGGGCCACTTCCGTCTGTCCCGCGGTCGACAGCTCGCACTTGGCCTTCTCGGCCGCTTCCTTGAGCCGCTGCAGGGCCATGGCATCGTTGCGGAGGTCGATGCCGGCCTCCTTCTTGAACTCGTCCGCCAGGAAGTCCACGACCGCATCGTCCAGGTCGTCCCCGCCCAGGTGGGTGTCGCCGTTGGTCGCCATGACCTCGAAGACGCCGTCGCCGATTTCGAGGATCGAAATGTCGAAGGTGCCGCCGCCGAGATCGAAGACCGCGATCTTCTCGTTGCTCTTCTTGTCGAGCCCGTAGGCCAGCGACGCGGCCGTCGGCTCGTTGATGATGCGCTTGACGTCCAGGCCCGCGATGCGGCCGGCGTCCTTGGTGGCCTGGCGCTGGCTGTCGTTGAAATACGCCGGCACCGTGATCACGGCCTCGTCCACGGTTTCGCCCAGGTAGTCCTCGGCCGTCTGCTTCATCTTCTGCAGGACCGCCGCGGAGATCTCCGGGGGCGAGTACGACTTGTCGTCGATTTTTATGCTGACCTGGCCGTTCGATCCTTCCACCACGCTGTAGGGCATGCGGGTGCGCTCGTCGGGCACCTCTTCGAAGCGGCGTCCCATGAACCGCTTGACGGAGTAGACCGTCGCGTCGGGATTGGTCACCGCCTGCCGCTTGGCCGTGGCGCCGACGAGCCGCTCGCCGTCCTTCGAAAAGCCCACGACGGAGGACGTGGTCCGGCTGCCTTCCGCGTTCGGCACCACGGTCGGCTCGCCGCCCTCGACCACCGCCACGCAGGAGTTGGTCGTGCCCAGATCGATTCCAATGATCTTACCCATGAGTTGTTGCTCCTAATAAAGAAATGTCACGCTTGAACAGGAAAAGGCGGGCCGTGCTCGACCCATGTAAGAGACAAGTCCGGCTGGCCTCGTGAAAAGGCGAGCCGTGCTCGACCCATCAGAAGGTCAAGGTCAAGTCCGGCCGGCCCGTGTAGAAACGGGACAGGCCCGCCCCTGCATTGAGGCGAGCTCTGCCCGCTCCGGTGATGAAGCGGATTCACCCCGGCAAGGCGGGGCTCGTCCGCTTCCGGCCGCGGCCTCAGGCCACGGTGATTGGAATCTGCCTGGGCTGCGCGTCTTTCGACTTCCGCAGCGTGATCGTCATGACGCCGTCCTTGTAGGTCGCGTCGATCGATTCGGTATCCACCGCGTCGGGCACCGGAAACGCGTGCTCGAACTTGCCGGCGGCCTGCCGCTCCGCGTCGCCGTTGAGACCGAAGGGACTCTTGCGCTCGCCGCTCACGGTCAGCACGCCCTTCTCCAGGTTGATCGACACGTCTTCCGAAGCCACGCCCGGCAGGTCCACCGCGACCAGGAAGGCGTCCTCGGTTTCGTGCGTGTCCACCCGGGGCGACCAGCGAGTCGCGAAACCCGGCCGGAACGGGAAATGCTGGAACATGCCGTCCAGTTCGGTCTGCAGGTTGCGCAGGTTCGGCAGCGGGAAAATGGTTGTCGTTCTCATGATGCTCCTCCTTTGAAAGGTACACGGTAAAACGCTTTGAAAACTCTTTGTCCTCTTTCGGAACCGAATGGCCTTCGCCGGCGTACATTAGTTAAGCAACACGGGCGATGCGACTGAACCGGCATCCTGAAGCATAAATATCGCAAAGAGCGTGCCAGTTTGAAGAAATGCATCCGCTGGAATGTAGAAAAAGAAGTGTAACCTGTTGAGTTGAAGACGGTTAGAACAAATTTGAGGGAATTCGAGAAAAATCCGGAAAACTCGACTACATGAGTAAGAACACATTTGATATGCCAAATTGGCAGAACATGACAAATTGGCATATTGCGACTGCCAACAGGAAACACGAACAAAATGGCTGGCAGGGAGGTGATACCAGATGAAGCTGACCAAGAAGATCCAGGTTCGAGACGATCAGGCCCTGGACATCTACCTGAAGGAAATCGGGGACACGGAACTGCTTACCCCGGAGGACGAGGAGAATCTGGCCCGGCGCATCCGGGATGGCGACGAGAAGGCCCTGGAGACCATGGTCCACGCGAACTTGCGATTCGTCGTGGCCGTGGCGAAACAGTATCAGAACCAGGGCCTTGCCCTTTCCGATCTGATCAGCGAGGGGAACATCGGCCTGATGAAGGCTGCCCGCCGTTTCGACGAGAAGAAGGGATTCAAATTCATCTCCTACGCCGTCTGGTGGATCCGGCAGGCCATTCTCCACGCCCTGGCCGAACAGGCCCGGCTGATCCGGCTCCCCGTCAACAAGATCGAGGAGTTGCGCCGGATCGAGCGATCCATCAAGAAAAAGGAGATCGAGCGGGCGAACGCCAGGACCGCTTCCGACGAAGGATCCGAAGAGGACGAGGAGGCCGGCGCGGATCTCGGCCGCCATCCCGCCATGCCGGAATGGGCGAGCACGCCGCTTTCGCTGGACGCGCCCGTCGGCGACCAGGACGCCTATACCCTGATGGACCGGCTCAGGGACCAGGACAGCAAGATGCCGGACGAGGAACTGCAGGAAGAGCTGTTGCGGAGCGAGGTAAGGCGCGCGGTTTCGACCCTGAGCGACCGTGAAAGCGAAGTGTTGAACTTGTACTTCGGCCTGAATTCGGACCGGACCTACACCCTCGAGGAAATCGGGCTGCGTTTCGGCCTGACGCGGGAACGGATCCGCCAGATCAAGCAGAAGGCCATCAACAAGCTGCGTCACACCCGCAAGGGCACGCGCCTGGCCGCCTACGCGGACTAAGAAAGAACAGGAGTGATGGTAATACGCGTCCGGTTGGCGAGGGACATGGCCGACTGGTAACGGAAAAAGATATAGCGGCCGTACGCTAAGAAATGGCGGCGTCGCGCGAACTCTTGAGCGGAACTGACTTGATCCGTCTGCCGTTGCCCCGGCGGGAGTTCACCGGCGTCGCTTTTTCTTTGGGTTACTTACTTTTTGTCGCGTTTCTCCCGCTCCATGTACATGTCGAAATCCATCTTCTCGTACCATCCGCCTTCGACGAAACGCAACATGGGCGCAAAGAGATCGGGGCCGTAGTATCCTCTGACGGGTATGATTGGGCGGCCTTCCGAAGAGAGGAACCATGTGGTGGGATAGCTGTTCACCCGGAACATCAGGGCCACCTGGTATTCCGTCACGGTCTGGCCCTCGATGATCAGCGGCTGGGAGGACTCCGCGTTCAGCTTCACGGGGATGAAGGATTTGCTCAGCTGCTTCAGGACGGCGGCGTCGCGATAAGTCTTCTCGTTCATCCTTTTGCAGTTGGGACACCAGTCGGTATAGAAATTGACTATGATGAGCTTGCCGGAGCCTTTGGCCAGCGACAGGGCCTTGTCGAGCCGCTGCCAGTCGGGTTCTGCTACCTCTTTCTCGTCGCCATTTCCGGCCGACGCTGGAGGTACACCAACCGTCACACTAACCGCGATTGCCAGGCAGAAGGCTGCCAGCAGGAAGGCCGTGAACACGGTGCCCAGCCGACGTCCGATGGAACGCTTCGTAGACTGGATTTCGATATCTACAGTTTCGCTGGACGGCATGAACCGGGACCTCGGATGGGCAAGTCACTGATCTTCTTGTTATTGGATTAATTTGCCACTAAACCTACCAATTTCATACCGAAAGTCAAGCCGAAACCCCTCCCCCGTACCGACGAGATAGGTCTTGTCATCCCCCCGTATCCCCCCATATTATAGGGATTCGACGGATTTCGACAGTTGCGGCAAACCAATCGCCGCAGCATGGTTGCTACACTCCCGGAATTCCAGCAGATCCGGCACACACCAGGTTCTGAGAGGCGTATCCATGACGATGCTCGAATCGACCTACCGGCAGGCCTTCGGCCAGTCGGCCGCGCTGTATGAGCGGGCGCTCGAGCGGTTCCCCAACGGGGTGACCCACGACGGCCGGTTCATGCGCCCCTTCCCGGTGTATATAGACCGGGCGCAGGGATCGCGCAAGTGGTCGGTGGAGGGCCGGGAGATCATCGACTACTGGATGGGGCACGGGGCCCTGATCCTGGGACACAGTCATCCGGTGATCGTAGAGGCGATCGCGGAGCAGGCGGCCCGCGGCACTCACTACGGGGCCTGCCACGAACTCGAGATCGAATGGGCGGACATGATCCGGCAGCTGATGCCCTCCGCGGAGACAGTCCGTTTCGTGTCCTCCGGCACGGAAGCCACGCTCATGGCCATCCGGCTGGCGCGTACCTTCACGGGCCGGCGCAAGGTCATCAAGTTCCGGGGCCACTACCACGGCTGGCACGACCAGGTGCTGGACGGAGTCGGACCGGGGAACAACCAGCCTATGCCCGGCGTGCTGTGGGAGGTGTTCGATACGCTGATCAGCCTGCCGGAGGTCAACCTGGACCGCGTGGCGGACGTACTGAAGCGCGACAACGACGTCGCCTGCCTCATCCTGGAACCGACGGGCGCCATGTTCGGCGGCGTGGAGCTGTCCGACGACATCGTCCCGGGACTGCGGGAACTCACCGAACGGTACGGCGTGATCTTCGTCATGGACGAGGTCGTGACGGGATTCCGGTGCGCGCCGGGTGGGGCGCAGGAGTACTACGGAGTCAAGCCGGACCTGAGCACGCTGGCCAAGATCGTGGCCGCGGGGTTGAACGGCGGCGCCCTGGTGGGCCGCGCGGACATCATGGAACTGCTGGAGCTTCGGGACGACGCGGAGTGGCAAACCGACAAGAAGATGCTGCACTACGGGACCTTCAACGCGAACCCTCTGTCCGCGGCGGCGGGTATCGCCATGCTCAGGCACATCGCCGATGGCCGCGACATCGCCGTGGCCAACGAACGGGCGGCGGAGTTACGCAAGCGCATGTCGGAGGTGCTGGCAGCCAACCGGCTGGACCGCTGGCGCGTGTATGGTTCTTTCTCAGGGTTCAAGATCCTGTCGGCGGGAACGGCCACCGCGGACCGCCGAGGCGACGCGGACCTGCTGCATGCCATACGGCAGGCCCTGCTCCTGAATGGCGTGGATTGCATGGGGGTCGACGGGCTCACTTCATCGGTCCATACCACCGAGGATGTGGAGCGCACGGCGGAGGCCTTCGACGGCGCGATTTCGCTGCTGAAGCGGGACGGCATAATCCCTTGACAGCGGTGGTGTCCGCACGTAGGTTGCGCCGGACAAAAAACTGTTTCGATTAACCGATCCGATCAAGGAGAGTAGACATCATGGCGACCGAAAGAGCCGGTGCGGCGACCTTTCAAGGCAATGGGCTGACCCTGGTAGGTGACGAGGTGAAGGTTGGAGACGCGGCGCCGGACTTTTCCGTGCTGGGCGATGACCTTTCCGCCGTTACCCTGGCGGATTACGAAGGAAAGGTGAAAGTCATCTGCCTCGTTCCGTCCCTCGACACACCGGTCTGCGACACCGAAATCCGCCGGTTCAACCAGGAAGCCGCGGGCCTTGGCGACAACATCGCGGTGCTGGCGGTAAGCACAGACCTGCCCTTCGCCCAGAAGCGCTGGTGCGGCGACGCGGGCGCTGACAACGTGACGGCGCTTTCCGATCACCGGGACACCTCCCTGGGCGTGGCCTACGGCGCGGTAATTAAGGAACTGCGCCTGTTGTCGCGTGCCGTTTTCGTCATCGACGCTTCCAATACCGTGCGTTACGTGGAGTACGTGACGGAAATCACCGAGGAACCCGATTACAATGCCGCGCTCGCGGCAGCCCGGGCAGCCGTCTGAGTCGAGGAACTGAATCATGGCCGAACTTACTTATCACGCCCACGCCAGTTACTCGCTGTCGGACGGCAGCCATGACCTGCTGTTCGATCCCTTCATCACGGGCAATCCCCGGGCGACTATATCGGCGGACGAACTGAATCCCGACTACATCCTGCTGACCCACGGACACGGCGACCATATCGCCGACGCGGTGCCCATCGCCAGTCGCAGCGGGGCGACGATCATCGCCTCTTACGAACTCGCCAATTATTGCGAGGCCCAGGGCGCCGCCACGCACGACCTGGGGATCGGCGGTTCATACACCTTTCCCTTCGGAAGGGTCAAGCTCACGCAGGCGACCCACAGTTCGTCGATCACCACGGACGACGGGACCATCGTGTACCTGGGCAATCCAGCGGGTATCATCGTCGACTTCGACGGGAAGAGGTACTACAACACGGGCGACACGGGTCTCTTCGGCGACATGGCTTTGATCGGGCGGATGGAAAAGCCGGACGTGGTGATCATGCCCATCGGGGACAACTACACCATGGGCATCGACGACGCGGTGGAAGCGGTCCGGATGATCGGCGCCGGAACCGTGATCCCGGTCCACTACAATACCTTCCCGGTAATCGAGCAGGATCCGGCCGAATTTGCGGAGAAGGTGGGCGACCTGGCCCGCTGCGTCGTACTGGAGCCGGGCGAATCGGTCGGGTTGTAGGCGATTCGGAAAACCTGGGAACGTCGCGGCGCGTCAATCGAGCGGTCAAGCAAACCTCACCACCGATTTCATCCAACCGCCATGGCCGCAATCCCGCAGCCTTCTTCAGTCCAGCCGCCGCAGCCGCATGGCCATCATGGGCGGTATTTCCTTGAGGTTCGCCCAGGAAAGTTCGCGGTCGGCCTCCACGCTTTCGTCGAAGGTGCCTTCCTCCAGTCCGTCCAGGACGAACCCCGCTTCGAAGCACCTGGTCAGCAGCACGGACAGGGGCCGGTGGAAGATCAAACTCGGTACGGGCTGGCCCACGATGGCCAGTCCCTCGAAGGGCTGCGGCGTCAGGTACCGGTCGATCTTCATCCCGGCCTTCTGAACCATTCTCCCGTCCTGGTCTACCTGTTCCGCATAGCGAACCGCGTAGGGCGCCTGGAAGCACGGGTGCGTGAGACTGCATACGAAAACGCCGCCCGGCTTGAGCAGGCCGTGAACCGCGCCGAACATCGAACCGACCTCGGCCATGTCCATGATGGCCATGTTTGAGACGGCGGCGTCGAAGGCACTCGTCCCCAGTGCTGCAAGCGCCTTCGTGTCCGTCACGTCAATCACGCGGTATTCGATGCGCGAAGCAGTTGCCCCATCCAGCAGCTCTTCGGTTCGCTGACGAGCCCGACCGATCATCCCGGCGCTGCCGTCGATCGCCGTGATCCGGGCGCCCAGCCCGGCGAGATACCGCGAGAAGTTTCCATTTCCGCATGCTATGTCGAGCACTTCGTCGCCTGGACGTACGGCCAGCAGCCTTTCCATGGCCGGCCGCACCAGCAGGTTGTGGAAATCGTTGCTGTGCTCCCCCATGTAATCGTCCCAGAACGCCGCGTTCCGGTTCCATCTTTTCTGCACTTCACCGGCCAGTTCCGGCCAGTCTGATGTGGGCATGATCGCTCCTTTACTCAAACGCCCGCATGGGCGGATCTTCGACCGCCAGGCCATGTTCCGCGGCCCACGCGCGAAGGGGCACGTCGTCGCCTTCCCAGGGCTGGCAGAACAGTTGCGCCGCGATGGGATCCATGCTTTCGAGCACCTCTTCAGGGGGTGTCGGATGCTGCTGGGCCCACCAGCGGTAGGCGTAACTGATGAGCAGGACCTTGGTGGTGTCAGCGGTGAAGTTGACAGCGGGCGTGTGATAAAGGCTCGTACTGAAGATGTAGGCGTCTCCCGCCTCGAGCGCCGGTTCGATGAACTCCGGCGGGTCGAGCGAACCCTTCTTGAACCGCAGCGCCTCGTTCAGTCTGTGGCTGCCGGGCACGAGCATGGTCACCCCCGCGTCGGGGGAGGGGAAATCCGTCAGGCAATAGCCCACGCGGATCGCCACTGTCCCGCGGATGGGATGGTCGGGCGTGAAGTTGTTCAGATCCCGGTGCCAGTTCCGGAAGGACCGGCCGTCGCCGTCGGGATAGAGCGGCGCGTCGGAAGCGGGCTGGGGATATTTGTAGATAAGATGCCCCCGCATGAGGTGGATGTTGTAGGAGAGCAGTTGAACCACCAGGGAGACCGTGCGGCTGTTCGTGGTGAGTTCGATCAGGGCCTCGTCCAGCGTGAGGTCGATATACCGGTTGGCGTAGTAGTTGTGGATCGGACCGGCCGTCTCCATGAACCGGTCGCCGACGGCCACCACCCGGTCGCGGAAATCGTCGTCGAGGGCGTTCTTGACGATCAGGTAACCGTGCTTTCGGAAGTGTTCCCGCTGCTCAGGAGCAAGAGGGGTAAAATCCATAATGATAACCCGCAGTACTTCGGTTGTTTACCGTCGGCATGGGCAAATATAGAAGCCGGCGCATAGCCCGTCAACATTCCCCTTTCCAAACGACTCCGCCAACCTTCCGGGTCGCCTTCGTCCGGCTCCCGAACCGCGCCGCCGCCTTCCAGCAGGTAGTTGACACCATCGGCTGCCGTTGACACCCTGTACCGGCGGGTATATGTTCTTTCGGTTTCCCCAAACCCCAGGCGACCGCGCCATACTTTAAACCGAATTGCCAGACCGGGAGCGATCCATGTCGAGGAACGACGTCCTTTCGATCACCACCCCCATGCCGCCACCGCCGTGGGCCCTGCTCGAGCGCGAACTGATCCGGGCCAACAGCGAGCACACACGCGTGTTCTTCGACCGGTACTTCGACGAACGGGGATACCTGCTCTGCGTCGAACGCTGGGGCGCCCTGGACGGGCCCGATGACGCCATAGAGAATTTGACCAACGTGCCGGCGCTTTACCTGATCGGGGGGTCGGACGACCTCGTGCCCATCTGCCAGAAAGCCCAGGAAGGCCACTTCCGGCAGTACACCGAGGCCCGGACCGAGGAAGTGGAATTCGCCCGCGAGGGCATGTACTACCGGGAGTTCCCCGTGATGTTCGACTGGGCCCATCACCAGGAGGGCAACGCGGTGACGGGGACCATCGGGCTGTGCGATCCCGGCGACGACCGGCATATCCGGCGGCTCAAGCGGTTCGCGGGGTTTTTCATGGAAGGCGACGAACTGCCCGGACAAATCGAAGTGCCCAACTGGGACCCGGAGCACAAGCTCATCCGCAGCATGTTCAACGGCAGCCGCGGGTCGCTTCTGCGCAGGACCACGCCCCTTGACTGGGCCGGCGACCGCATCGAAGACGGCCGGTTCATTCTGGCCCACGGTGAACGGCACTACCAGGACATGCTGGACCACTACATCGGCTATGACGACGTGGCCGGGGATCACCCTTTGAACCTGGCCGCCACCTGCATGGCCTTCAACGCCTACGTCCACACGAAGGATACGAAGTACCGGGACTGGCTGCTCGAGTACGCCAACGCCTGGGTGGAGCGGACGCAGGCGAACGGCGGGATCATCCCGTCGAACATCGGCCTGGACGGGACGATCGGCGGCGCCGCGGGCGGCCGTTGGTGGGGCGGCGTATACGGCTGGGCCCATACGACGATCACGCCCCACTTCGGCGAGCCCAAGAGCCGCCTCGGGATCGCCCGCTGCCTGGACGGTTTCGGCAACGCGCTCATTCTGACGGGCGACCGGCGCTATCTCGAACCCTGGCGCACGACCCTGGACGGGGTCAACGCGAACAGCAAGGTGATCGACGGCGTGGAGATGTATCCCCGCATGCACAACGACGACGGCTGGTACGAGTGGATGCCCGAGCCCTACAACGACGGCGCCCTGGAGATCTACTACTGGTCCATGGACCAGGCGGACCGCGGCCGGGTTAAGAGCCCCTGGATCGATTTTCTCGAAGGGAACAATCCCGATTATCCCGTCGAAGCCCTGCAGCGGGACATCGGCGCAGTCCGCCAGAAAGTGCAGGACATGTACGACGATCCCACCACGCCCGATACGCGCCTTTCCGACAACCCGAACGCATTCCGGCCGGCCACGGTCGACGCCCTTGTTGAACTGACGATGGGCGGCGTCATTCCCCGGGTGGGACGGCCGCTCCATACCCGGCTGCGCTACTTCGACCCGCGCCGCGCCCGGCCGGGCCTGCCGCCCGACGTGGGCGCCCTGGTGGAGGGGCTAACGGCGGACGAAACGAGGGTAAGTCTCGTCAACGTCCACCAGCTCGAGCCACGGACGGTCGTGGTCCAGGGCGGCGCCTACGGTGAGCACCAGTGGACGACCGTCCGGGTCGACGGCGGCGAATCGCTGCCCGTGGACAACCGGGTCCTGACCGTGGATCTGGCACCCGGCGCCGGTGCACGCCTTACGATTGGCACGTCGCGGTACGCCAATGACCCTACGGGCGATTTTCCCTTCTAGTCCGGCCTGCTTTACAATTCCATCACATTTTACACGGATTTAACCTCCGGGAAATATCCCTGTAACAGACGGGGACTATATTAAGATTTCATTTTCGAATGATCGTATCATTTCCATCACAACAGGGAGGACTTCCGTATGTCCCTTAGCGGCATATTACGTATCGCTGCGTGCCTGGCGCTTGCTATTCCCGGCCTGGCCCTCGCGCAGGAAGAGGCGGCGGCCCCGGCGGCCGTATTGAACACCGGGGATACCGCCTGGATGCTCGTCAGCTGCGCCCTGGTGCTGCTCATGCTGCCCGGCCTGGCCATGTTCTACGGCGGGCTCACGCGCACCCGGAACGTGCTGGGCACGATGATGCACAGTTTCGCGGCCATGGGCATCATGGGCGTGCAGTGGGTGATCTTCGGATTTGCCCTGGCTTTCGGCGCGGGCACGATCATTCCGGGCGTGCTCGGCTGGAGTTCCGACTACTTTCTGTTAAACGGCGTCGGTCCCGGGACCCTCTGGGACGGGACGAACATCCCCACCTATCTGTTCGCCATGTTCCAGGGCATGTTCGCCATCATCACCCCCGCCCTGATCGCCGGGGCCATCGCCGAGCGCGTGAAGTTCGGCGCCTACTGCCTGCTGATCCTGCTCTGGGGCTTCGTGGTGTACGAACCCCTGTGCTACATGGTGTGGAACGCGGAAGGCATGCTCTTCAAGGACGGCGCCATTGACTTCGCCGGCGGAACGGTGGTGCATATATCGTCGGGCGTGGCGGGTCTGGTGGCCGCGATGGTGCTCGGTCCCCGGCTCGGCTATCCTTCCCGGGCCATGAAGCCCAACAACCTGACCATGACGCTCATCGGCGCCGGCCTGCTCTGGATCGGCTGGTTCGGCTTCAACGCCGGTTCGGCCGTGTCCGCGGGTGAAACAGCCGTCCAAGCGCTGACGGTGACCCAGATTTCCGCCGCGGCAGGCGCGGTAGGCTGGATCGTTACGGAGCTCATACATCACGGCAAGGCCTCGAGCCTCGGTATCGTTTCCGGTATCCTGGCCGGATTGGTCGCCATCACGCCGGCAGCGGGCAGCGTGACGCCGGCCTGGGCCCTGGTCTTCGGTTTCGGCGCCGCCGTGGTCTGCTTCCTGATGGTGCAGCTCAAGGGCAAGCTGGGTTACGACGACACCCTCGACGTCTTCGCCATCCACGGCATCGGCGGGATGTTCGGCGCCCTGCTGGTCGGTCTGGTCGCTACGGATGTCGGCGGTTGGTCCCAGTTCCTGATCCAGATCAAGGGCGTGGTCATCGCCATCGCGCTTTCCGCGGTCGGAACCGGCGTGCTCGTGTGGTTGATCGATCGGACGATCGGGCTCCGCGCCACGGACGAGGACCAACTGGTCGGCCTGGACCACTCCCAGCACGGCGAGGACGGTTACGGTCTGACTCACCTGTAGTCGGCCACGGAATCAGCGCGGTGCGCGGGCAGTGCGAAAGCTGCCCGATTCTACCTAAAGGACTATTACTTCAGGAGACGTCAGACCCATGAAACTGATCATAGCCATCATCAGACCCGAGAAGCTCGACGACGTCCGTAACGCCCTCGTCGAGAAAGGCATCCCCGGCATGACCCTGTCCAGGGTGTCGGGGCACGGCCGCACCGCCCACCGCAGGGGACTCTACCGGGGACAGGAAATCGACATCCCCCTCGCGGCCAAGATCCGCATGGAAATCGCGGTCACGAATGACCAGAAGGACGAGATCGTGGACCTGATCTGGCAGGCCGCAAGATCAGGAGGCGACCGAACGGGGGACGGAAAGATATTCGTCGTCCCCGTGGAAGAGAGCGTCCGCATCAGCAGCGGGGAACGGGGCGAGGACGCGGTTTAGGGGAGCGGGGCGTTGGGGGAAATGGCGTAGGGGAATATGTTTTGAGCCCGCCGGTCCGGTGGTGTTATCGGGCCGGCGGTTTTCGCCAACCTACGACGCCTGACAGAAGGTGCGCGATGTATCGAAGCGTGATTGGTTGACAGTTAGTAATTATAGTTAACCGCTTTTGGACGGACGCATATCCCTGCGATGGAACAGCCAGAGCGAAGCGCCGCCAAATACGACGATGTAAGCCAGAATGGGAAGAGAGGCCGACGTGTAGAACATAAGGTAGTTGTAAATCGCCGAAGGATCATTAAACTCCGGTAAATCCGGGCCTCCCAGCCACATCGAAACATTGACCGAGATCAGAATCCGGGCTGCGTCCGGACCCAGGTTCGCGCCGATGACCTGCCTTAGTATCACCTCGATAAGGAAAAACACGACCGAGATCACGATGCCGGATGACGCCGAGGTAGTCAGAATTGCGAAGAACATCCCGAGCATGACGTATGGAAGCATCGCGTACATCGTCTGAAGGAAATAGATTCCCACCTTTAACCACTGAACCGGATCGGTAGAGATTCCCGTATCCGTCATTGCGTACGAAATCACCAGGCTGCTAGTACCCGTCCCAAGCATTACAACCAGGTAACCGGCGGCGACAACAGTCATGAGCGAGAGGATTTTGGCGGCTAGAAATGTACCGCGTCCGCATCCCTTTGAAAGCACCTGCCACGCCGTGCCCCAGGTGTATTCCACCCCCATCGCCAAGGCTGCCAGGACCATGACGAACACGTTGCCTAAAACCGCCAGCGTTACCCTGCCAAAAGACAGGCTGCCTGGTAGAATGGCGTCGTCGTGAAAAATCTGAAGGGTCGAATCATAGTTTTTTAGAATGTCCGGACATCGCTCCTTCAGCGATTCAATTTCTTGTAACGCCACCTGCCTGTACTCGCCCTGTACACTCGACAGCCTGGATTCGACCACGCCTTCCCGGACGTCCAGGCAGGATATGTCTATTTTGGGATATCCGCCTTCCGCGTCCGGTGATCCCGCCCGGATCTCTATCCGTCCGACGTCTACGTTTCGATAACTGCCGTACGTATCCCACAGCCACAACTGCGAATTTAACACAATGAAAGCCAGAAACACCCAGGGCATCCATCGCCGCCGGAGCTTGATCACATCCCAACGCGCCAGGTTCAGGATTTGCCGCATCATGTTCGGTCCTCATACGTACCGCTCGTAATACTGAAGTAGTACTCTTCCAGCGACATCTGACCGGAGGTCATTTCCGCGATGTACACGGCCGACCTGCCGAGGACCTCGGAAATCTCCGCCGATCTTTCCGCCGGTGCCGAAATCAGGATCGATTTATCTTTCGAGGTCACGTCACCCACCCAGTCCAGTTTCGAGATCAATTCGATCGCCTTCGCGTTGTCGGTTGTACGAAGCAGGATCTGTTCCCCGGCCAGAGAGCGGACCAATTCATCAACTCTACCCTGGACTACGAGCCTGCCATGCGAAAGAATGGCCACGCTGTCGCACACCTGTTCGACTTCATGCAGCAGGTGGCTGGAAAGCAGCACGGTGCGTTCGCCGTCCCCGAGGCTGCGTATCAGTTCGCGTACTTCGGCCATGCCGTCTGGATCCATCCCGTTGGTCGGTTCGTCCAGGATCAGGAGTTCGGGATCGCCCAGGAGGACATAGGCCAGTCCCAGCCGCTGCTTCATGCCGAGAGAGTACGTGTGAAAGCAATCTTTTCCGCGTTCCGCCAAGCCTACTTTGTCTAGCAACATATCCAGTTCGTCCGCATCGCTCTTGCCGGATACTTCCTGGAAGTAGGCGAGGTTGTCACGACCTGTCAGGTAAGGATAAAACGAAGGAAATTCGACAATGGCGCCGGTACCGGTGAGTGCTTCCTGATGCGAGGTGTTGCCGCCGAACAGGCTGAAATCCCCTTGAGTCGGTCTCACGAGTCCAAGTAGCATGCCCATGGTCGTCGTTTTGCCGGAACCGTTTGGCCCCAGAAGCCCGAATACATGACCGCGCGGGACCTCCAGCGACAGGCCGTCCACAGCTACGATCGTGCCGAAGTGCTTGGTGAGTGATTTGGTTTCTATGACAAGATCACATGAAGCCATTGTACTCTAAAGACTTTCTAGCGCTCAAGAATGTTACACAATACACTGAACAAAGGGTCTACGGTGCAGGGACTGTGAGTTGTCTCGCAAGCTTGCCATTCCGTTCAGAAAAGACTTACAGCGCCTCAGCCCGCGCCCTGAGGTCGCCAACACCCTCCGTCATGGCTTGCAAGCGCGGACGCTCCGACTGCAGGATCCGCTCGTGGGGCTTTAGCGCGTCAGGACTGTACTGCATGATCGACGTCAGGTGAGCGTCCGTGGTGGGCCGGCATGCGTATTTCAGTGCGATGTAACGCCTGCGTCCGGCCTTCCCGTACACGGCGTGATAGAGACTCTGGCTGAAGACCACCACGTCGCCCGGGTCCGTCTCCACGGGGTGACAGGGGACCTCGCTGCCGGTAACGCCGAAGAACGCCGGATCCTCCAGGCCGTGCCTCTGCTGGAACGGTGACAACTCTTCGTGAAATGGCGAGCGGTGTGAACCTGGAATGACGCGCAGCGCTCCGGCATCCTTCCGCATCGGGTCCAGGTACATCATGATCTTGATGCGCAGGTAGCCGAGTTCTCGTGGTCCGGGACGGTCCGCGTGCCAGTGATGATGGGGCCGCCGGGTCATGGTGCCTCGCACGCCTTCCGATCCCATCCACATCATGTCCTGCCCCAGCAACTGCGTCATGGGCGTATAGAGGCGGTCATCTTCGATCAGCGGCAAGGTGGCGGAGCGCAACTCGAGGAACGGCGCTGTGGACACCTGCTCTTCCCCTTCAGGCGCGTGGCCCAGTTCCGCCGTCCAGATCTCGTCCGCAAGGCGGCCAAACTCCTCGATCTCCCCGGTATCGAAGACCTGCCGAAGCACGATAAAACCGAACACGCGGAACTGATGAATCTGATTTTCCGTGAGCATCGCGGTATCCTGCCTGATGGTGACTTACGTGGCCTCGTGATGTCGCAAGAAGGTCTTGAACAATAGCCGTATCCTTAATAACATGGGAACATTGCGGACCGCAAGACTAATTCAATAAGGCACGTACCTTGCTCGGCGCGACCGACCCATGCGCGGCGCAACGGCCCAAGCATGGCCTACTTCTCACAGGATGAAATGACGATGGCCCTTTCCGACGGCAAAACCGTAAAAGGCAAGAAAGACGGCTACTGGGTCACCTATTACGCCAACGGCAACAAGCGATCCGAAGGGAACTACCGGATGGGCGTGAAGGACGGGAACTGGATCCAGTACTACCGGAACGGCAACAAGACGAGCGAGGGACGCTTCAGGAACGGCCTCAATGAAGGCTGGTTCACTTGCTGGTACGAGAATGGCCACAAGAAATGGGAAGGCGACTACGGTCCCCACGTGGGCAAGTCCTACGACGGTAAGAAAGAGGGCCGTTGGCTATGCTACTCGGAGAAGGACGGCGAGACCGTCTGGCGGACTATCGAATATAAACACGGTTCGCGCACACGACCCGACGAACATCCCCTCGGACCGTGCTCCGCGTGCGGTAGTCCCATTCACGATCCGGATACGGACCTGTGTCCGGCCTGTTCGGGGTGAAGCGAGGTGCGCTTGTATGCAATCGTGCCCGCTGGCCGCATTGGGCGGTTTTCATCTGAAGGAATCGCTCGCCCGGTAGCTTGATCACTTGAAACAGGACCCGCTTCCGAAGGGACCTCTTCCCCGTGAAAATCCGGATGACGCGCCGCGCATTTCTGCAGTCGTCGACTGTCGCGGGCCTGGGCCTGGCAGCGGGCTGCAGCCCGGCGCCGTCGCCCGGCGTCATCTTCAAGGGCTGGGTGTACGAACCCGATCTGGTCCGAGAAAACCTCGACTACTTCGAACAGCAGACCGGCATCAGGGTGGACTACAACGCGGTGTCGGGCAACTATCACGACAAGATGGTGGCGCTGCACGTGGGCGGGGCGCCCATGGAATGCTGCTACGTCCGCGACGACGATTTCGCGGAATGGGTCGAAGCCGGCTGGCTCCGTCCCTGCGACGACCTCCTGGCCGCCGATCCCGATACGGCGGCAGCGACCGCGGACCTCTTCCCCTACAACCTGTCGTCCATGACGTACGGTGGCAAACGATATGGGCTGCCCTACTATACCGACTTCAACATCTGGATCTACAACGCCCCCATGCTCGAGGCGGCGGGGTTCGACGCCCCGGCCCGTACCCTGGACGAGTTGACCGAACAGGCCATCAAAGTCCGGGAGGCACGCGTCCAAACGCCGGACGGGGACGTCATCGAATATCCTATCATGCTGAACTTCCGGCAGAGCGTGCTGGGATTCCTCGATTGGTGGACGCTGAACTACGCCAGCGAGGCGTCGCTGTTCGATCAGGACTTCAATCCCATGTTCCCGGACGACGAGGACCGGCGGGCCGAGACGATTCTGCAGTGGCTCACCGACGGGATTCACCGTCACCGCATCATCTCCCCCTCGTCGCTCACCGCGGGGCAGATGCGTGACCATGTCGCCAGCGGCCGGCAGGTGTACGGCATCCTCAACAAGTACGACCTGGAGTACGTGAACAACCGTCAGAACTCGGTAGCCGCGGACGATGAGCTGAAGCGGCGGGGTTCCGACGCGCAGCACGCGAAGGTGTACCGGATGGCGCCGGTACCGTCGATCTCGGCGGAACAGAACGGCACCCTGGGCTGGACGCGCATGTACTGCCTGACGTCGAGGTGCCGGGAAGACCGGATGCAGGACGCCTGGGCGCTGATGAAGTTCCTGGGCGCGAAGGACGCGGAAGGGAAGTACTACACGGCGCGGCGCTGGTTCCGCCTGCGGGGGCTGGGTTTCGCCTACCGGTCGCTGCTGGACGATCCGGACATCGTCGCCCAGACGGAACAGTGGGGCGAGATCGACAAGGTCCGGGAACAGTCCCGGCACGTCCGGCCGCGGGAGAACATCAAGGCGCCGTGGTTCCCCGATTTCAAGATCTACTACCAGCCAGAGATCCAGAAGGTCCTCCTGGGACAGCAGTCCGCCCGTGACGGACTCGGCAAAATTGCGCGGCGCTGCCAACAGTTGATCGCGGACTGGAGTTGAAGACACGGCTATGACCGTACTGAGACCCTCCCTTTTCATGACGCGGACACGGGACTTCCTGCCCCTGCTGCTGAACCTGCCGGCGGTGATCCTGCTCCTAGCCTTCATCGCCTATCCCATCGGCATCTCCTTCTGGATGAGCCTGCACCGGTACAACCTTCGGCGGCCGGACCAGGTGTACTTCCACGGTCTGGAGAACTACGCGACCATCCTCGCGAGCTCCGAGTTCTGGAACGCTTTGTGGATCTCGCTGTACTTCACCTTCATGGCCGTCCTGCTGGTCATCGTGATCGCCATGGCCATCGCCCTTCTGCTGCACGAGTCCTTCCGTGGCCGCGGCGCCGTCCGTGCCCTCCTTCTCATTCCCTGGGCCATTCCGGGCGTGGTCAACGGCCTAATGTGGGTGGGGTTGCTAGGCGATTACGGCGCCTTCAACGCCATGGTGGAGGACTCGGTCGCCGTTGTCAACTACCTGTTCGGTCTAAACATTGTATATACAGGCATGGCCTCGCCCTTCGTCGCGCTGAACGCCGCCATCGGCGCCCACGTGTGGCGCAGCGTTCCCTTTGCCTGCATCATCTTCCTGGCGGCCATCCAGGCCATCCCGACGGAACAGTACCGGGCCGCACGGGTGGACGGCGCCACGTCGTGGAACCGCTTCCGCTTCATCACGCTGCCCTGGCTCTACCACGCCGTGCTCGTCGTCGCCATCTTCGAGACCATGAACGGCTTCCGGGCCTTCGACCTGATCTACGCGCTCACGGGCGGCGGTCCCGGCGACGCGACCCACGTCATCGCCTGGCAGACCTACAAGGAGGCCTTCGCCCGGCTCGATTTCGGCGGCGCCAACGCCTATTCGTACCTGATCACGCTGATAACCATGACCCTGGCCATCATCTACATCCGGCTGCTGTACCGCCGCGGACTCGTACAGGGATAGGGGATTGCCATGTGGCGACGCGCCTCGCTCTACATATACGCATTGGCGGCTGTGATCTACCTGACCCTGCCCTTCGCCTGGGTGGCGGCCGTCAGCTTCATGCCCGAACGGGAGGTGACGCAGCAGCGCTGGTGGCCGGAGGAGCCCACCATCGGGAACTACAGCCTCTATTTCGAGGTGGAAGGCCGGTCGGCGGACGTGGGCGCCGCCATCGCCCGGCAGTTCCCCCGGGCCATTGTCAACAGCCTGATCATCGGCACGGCGGTGATGCTTCTCAACCTGACCTGCGGCTCCCTGGCGGCCTATGCCCTGGCGCGCCTGCCGTTCCGGGGCAACCTGCTGCTCCTGCTATTCTATCTCGGTTCGCGGAGCGTGCCCGGCGTGGCCATCATGATCCCCATGTACCTGCTGATGCGGAGCTACGGACTGCTGGACACGCACCTGTCGGTGATCCTGTCCCACACGACCTTCACTCTGCCGTTCACCATCTGGATCCTGAAGGGCTACTTTCAGACCGTGCCCCTAGACCTGGAACGGGCCGCGCGGGTCGATGGCTGCACGCCATTGGGCGCGCTGCTAAGGGTATTCTTGCCGGTTACGACACCGGGACTGGTCGCCGTGGGCATCTTCGCCTTCATCGCGTCTTGGGGGGAATTCCTCTTCGCCCTGCTCTTCACCACCACCATCGCCTCCAGGCCGGTGACGGTGCTGGCGTCGGATTTCGCCCAAGAACTGCAGGTGCCCTTCACCATCATCGCCGCGGGCGGCGTGCTGGTCATCCTCCTGCCCCTGGTCCTGTCCTTCATCTTTCAGCGGCTCATCATCCAGGGCATCGGCGGTTCGGTGACCGGGTGACAGATGTTCAGATGAATCTGCAGACCGACCATCGTTTAATTGAGGAACGATTTCATTGGCACGAGTCCGGCTAAAAAACCTTACGAAGCACTTCGGCGACGTGGTGGCGGTGGACGACGTCTCCCTCGATATCGCCGACCGTGAGTTCCTGACGCTCCTAGGACCGTCGGGCTGCGGCAAGACCACCCTGCTCAATATGATCGCAGGACTGGAATCACCAACGGCGGGCGAGGTGTGGTTCGACGACCGGAATGTTACAGCCATTCCGCCCGAGCGGCGGGATATCGCCATGGTGTTTCAGACCTACGCTCTCTATCCCCACATGAGCGTCTTCGACAACGTGGCCTTCGGACTGAAGATGCGCGGTGTACCGACGGAGGAACGGAAGCGGCTCGTGCTGGCGGCGGCGAAGACCATGGAGATCGAGCGCCTGCTGGACCGTAAGCCTCGTGCGCTGAGCGGCGGACAGCGGCAACGGGTCGCCCTAGCGCGCGCCATCGTCCGCGATCCGGGCGTGTTCCTCCTCGACGAACCCCTGTCCAACCTAGACGCGCAGCTGCGCGTGGTGATGCGCACGGAGTTGAAACGCCTCCACGGCGACCTGGAAATGACCTTCGTCTACGTCACCCACGACCAGGCCGAATCGCTGATTCTCTCCGACCGGATCGTGGTGATGAAGGACGGGAAGATCCAGCAGATCGGCACCCCCGAGTCAATCTACGACAGCCCCGCCAACACCTTCGTGGCAGGATTCGTGGGGAGTCCGCCCATCAACCTGCTGCGAGGCACGCTGGAGCAGACGAATGGCGGTGACTGGCGGGTAGTCGGCGAGGGTTACGCGTGCGGCGTGGCTGCGTCGATGATCGAGCGGATGGAACTGCCGGAAGGGCGGGAGGTATATTTGGGTGTCCGGGCCGAGGATATCGGGGTTGGCGAGGCGTCAGGTTCCGAGTCGGCCAGTTCGCGGGCCGCGGCACGGGCTTCCGTCGTCGTGCGCGAACCTATGGGCAGCGATCTGTACCTGACGATTGACGTGGGAGGCAGTAATGTAAAGGTCCGCACCCGGCCGGATATCCGAGCGGACAGGGGAGACAGCTTGGACCTCTCCTTCCAACCGGAGAAGATCCACCTGTTCGATGGCCAGACCGGGGCGGCGCTGGCCCTTGAAGGATAAAACCTAGACGTCCTGGTGCAGATCCGGGGAGAAGTTACTTTACACCGTTTCGAAACTGCGTGGCGGTAAATGACAGCCGTATCACAACGCGTATTGGTGGTATTGGCATGGACCTGTGTAGGCGGCTGGCTGATCTGTTGCATGGCGCTCAGAAACCAGTTGCCCGCTGACACGGCCATTCAATTCAGCCTGGATGGTGAACCGAACCTGTGGCTGGGTCGCGATGTGTTTATATTGTCCACCGCCCTGTTGATAGCTGTCGATGCCGGAATCTTCCATCGCATGGTCCACCAGGTCGGTGACATTTTGCCCGCTGTAGTTATATACGTTTTCTTTTTGTTCTACGGGGGTGTGATCGGTGTTTTCTGGGAGGTCCTGGCGTTTAATCTGAGTGATTCACCCATCCAATGGCTGTGGATCGGTACATTCGCCGTCGTATCGGGTCTGATTACCGTGGTGGTCGATATGGTGGGGAGGATGTCAAAATGAGATTCGGCGCACCGTGGAGTACGTCTGTAAAAACTATCACAATACTGGTAATTGCAACACTCGGATTCGTAGTGGCTGTTGGGATATTTCTGTTGGTGGGTGTTGGATCCGGTTCAAGCATCCTGATTGCCCTGGCCACGATCGTAATACCCGTACTGATCCCAATCGCGTCGGCATTCTGGATGATCCGGGGCTACGTCTTGGAAGGCGAGACGCTGTCGATCCAACGCCTGGGATGGCAATCGATGCTGGACTTGAAGGAATTAGTGTCCGCAGAGGTGGATCCGGAGGCGATGGCTCGTTCTCACAGGACGTTCGGAATCGGCGGGTTGTTCTGTTTTTACGGCCGGTTCACGAACAAGAAACTAGGCGCCTATCGCGCCTATGCGACCGACCCGAAACGGTCAGTCGTTTTGAAGTTTCAGGATCAGACCGTCGTGGTCTCACCGGACAGGCCGGATGACTTTGTCGAGTGTATTAAAGACCGGACCGGACTTTAGGAAATCAGTGACAGCGCTGCATCCGATCATTGCGTCGCATTAATCGATCTTCAATACTTCTGCTCATCCGGCGCGTTCGGCTGGCCCGGATGGGATCCGCCCGCGTTCTTGGCCGTGTTGCCGCCGTCCAGCGGCATGAGCGCCCCGGTGACCCAGCTTGAGGCGTCGGAGGCGAGGAAGATGGCCAGTCCCTGGATGTCTTCCGATTTTCCCAGGCGGCCGATGGGGATGCCCCGTAGGTAGGTGTCGCCCAGCTTGGCGTCGGCGTCGATGCGCTTGCGCAGGCCTTCGTTCATGATCTGGGCGCATACGATGGCGTTGACGCGCACGCCCTTGCTGCTCCATTCGGTACTCATCTCCCGCGTCATCTGGGCTACGCCGCCCATGGCGATGCTGTAGGACATGTGGCCGCGGCCGAGGGCCGACAGCCCGGCGATGGACACGATGTTGATGATGCTGCCTCGTCCGGCCTCAATCATGCGCCGGGCGCCTTCCTGGCAGCAGACATACCTTCCGACGACCAGGGTGTTCAGGGTCTGGATGAGTCCGGCTTCCGTGATTTCCAGTGGCAATTGGTTTATGCCACCTTCACCGGCGATGTTCGCCAGGACGTCGATGCGACCGTAGGTTTCGTCCAGCCTCGCGAACATCGCCCGGATCTGCGCGCCGTTGGAGACGTCGCACACCACCGGTTCGGCGCGGCGGCCCAGGCGCGTGATCTCCTTTACCGTATCCTGCATGCCTTCTTCATTTATATCGGCCAGCATGAGATCCGCACCCGCTTCGGCGAATCCGATGGACGTCGCCCGGCCCATGCCGGCGGCCGCGCCGGAGACCAGGGCCACGCGTCCGCTCAGGTCAAACAATGGATGAGACATTGCCACTCCCCCTTTGCATTTAAGGCTGTTTCGACATATATTATACGGGTCACGGCACCCTTTTATCCAGTCGAAATTACGGCAGTCTTCTCGACGGACTTTCAAATGCCTCCCTTAACCGTCGTATCCGATTACGAGCCCCGGGGCGATCAGCCCAGGGCGATCGAGGAACTCGTCCAGGGCGTGCACCGGGGGGACAGGCACCAGTGCCTTCTCGGCATCACAGGCAGCGGAAAGACCTATACGATGGCCCAGGTCATCGCCCAATTGCAGAAGCCGACCCTGGTCATTTCGCCCAACAAGACCCTGGCCGCCCAGCTTTACGGCGAATTCAAGGGGTTCTTTCCGAAGAACGCCGTCGAGTACTTCATCAGCTACTACGACTACTACCAGCCGGAAGCGTATATGCCGGTGACGGACACCTATATCGAGAAGGATTCGTCCGTCAACGAGGATTTGGACAAGCTTCGTCTGCGGGCGACGAGCGCGCTGCTGGAACGGCGGGACGTGGTGATCGTCGCTTCCGTATCCTCTATCTACAGCCTGGGGTCCCCCGACGAATGGAAAGAGTTCATCCTCCTGGTGGAAAAGGGGGAGGCGTACGAGCGGGACATGATCATGCGGAAGCTGATCGACATGCACTACAACCGGAACGACTACGATTTCGCGCGGGGCACGTTCCGTGTGCGGGGAGACACCCTCGACATCCTGCCGGCGGACCAGGAAAAGGGTCTCCGCATAGAGATGTTCGGCGACGAGGTCGACCGCATCACCGAGTTCGATCCCCTGACGGGCGAAGTCCTGGCCGAACGGGACCGCATCGCCATCTACCCGGCCCGCCACTTCGTCACCACGGCGCCGCGCCTGGAGCAGGCCATGAAGGCCATCGAGGAAGAGCTGGACGAACGGCTTCGGGTGTTGTACGACGAAAACAAGCTGCTCGAGGCGCAACGGTTGGAACAGCGCACCCGCTTCGACCTGGAGATGATGCGGGAGATCGGGTTCTGTGCCGGTATCGAGAACTACTCCATGCACCTTTCGGGCCGGTCCCCGGGCGAGCGTCCCTTCTGCCTCTTCGACTTCTTCCCAAGCGATTTCCTCCTGGTCATCGACGAGTCCCATGTCTCCCTGCCCCAGCTCAGGGCCATGTACAACGGCGACCGTTCGCGGAAGACCACCCTGGTCGAGCACGGTTTTCGCCTGCCGTCGGCGCTGGACAATCGTCCGCTGACCTTCGAGGAATACGAATCCATGGTCAACCAGGTGATCTACGTGTCGGCGACGCCGGCTGATTACGAGTTGAGCCAGTGCCAGGGCGTGGTGGTCGAGCAGATCATCCGGCCTACCGGGCTGATGGATCCGGAGATCAGCGTGCAGCCCGTGGAAAACCAGATGGACGATCTGCTGGTACGCATCCGCGAGCGCGCGGAACGGCAGGAGCGGGTGCTGGTGACAACGCTGACCAAGCGGATGGCCGAGGACCTGACCGACTATCTCCGCCAGCTCAACGTCCGGGTGCGCTATCTCCATTCCACCATCGATTCCATCGAGCGTGTCGAGATCTTGCGCGACCTGCGCCTCGGCAAATTCGACGTCCTTGTGGGTATCAACCTCCTTCGCGAGGGACTCGACCTGCCCGAGGTCTCCCTGGTCGCCATACTGGACGCGGACAAGGAGGGGTTCCTGCGGTCGGAACGCTCGCTGATCCAGACGGCGGGACGGGCGGCGCGGAACGTGCGCGGCGAGGTGATCTTCTACGCCGACAACATCACGGACTCCATGCGGAGGGCCATGGAAGAGACCAACCGCCGCCGGACGCTGCAGCAGGAGTTCAACGAACTGAACGGGATCGAGCCCGAGACCGTGTACAAGTCCATCGAGGAGATCATCAAGACCACGGCCGTGGCCGACGTGAAATCGGTGGATGACGACATGCCGATCCTCAATACCATCGCCAAGATGGACCAGAGCACCGTCGTGGAAGAACTCAAGCACGCCATGTACGAGGCCGCCGCCAACCTGGAGTTCGAGAAGGCGGCCAGGCTGCGCGACGAAATCAACCGGCTGGAGTCCCAACCCGTGAAATGAGACGGGTCATGCCCCGCCCGCCCGGATCACTCCCGTCCAGGCCGGCCGCGACCCGTCCGCCTGCCCATGCTCCTACCTCTCCAGGCTGAAAGCCCGAGTTTCGCACGGCCCGTCATTACCTACGCCCTGCTCGCAGTCAACGTGGCCGTCTTCCTCTTCCAGTGGGTACTGGGTCCGGTGGGCGAGCAGATATTCATCTTCAAGACGGCGGCCGTTCCCTACGAACTGACCCGCTTCGTAGACCGGGACGAGATACCCATCCCGGGCACTTCCCTGCTCTATCCGGATGCCCTCGTGCCCTTCCCCCTGACCCTGTTCACGGCCATGTTCGTCCACGGGGGCTTCATGCACCTCGCCGGCAACATGCTGTACCTGTGGATCTTCGGCAACAGCGTGGAAAGCGCCATGGGGGCGGGCCGCTACCTGCTCTTCTACCTCCTGACCGGCCTGTGCGCCACCCTGGTGCACGTGATATCCGAGCCCGATTCCGCCATCCCGATGATCGGCGCCAGCGGGGCGATCGCGGGCATCCTGGGCGCCTACTTCATCCTGTATCCCCGGGCCTACATCAAGACCTTCATCCTGCTGTTCATCTTCATCCAGATCATTCACGTCCCCGCGATCATCGTACTCGGGATCTGGTTCCTGCGGCAGATCCTGGGCATCGGCAGCGACGGCGTGGCCTGGTACGCCCACATCGGGGGATTCCTCGTCGGAATGGTCCTCGTGCGGCGCTTCCTGCAGCGACGGCCCCGGACGATCCACATCAATCCGGGGGGCGAATGGTGAGCGGACCGGCGGCGGAGACGCCATTTCTCGACACGCTCGGGATCTGCCGGGGAGACGCCGTGGCCATCGTCGGCAGCGGCGGCAAGGCCACGCTGATGTACCGTCTGGCCGGCGAGGCCGTGGATCGGGGCTACGCCGTCATTACGACGTCCACCACGCATCTGCATCCGCCGACGTCGAAGCAGACACGCGCGTTCTACGTGACCGGCGAGACACCGGACTGGCCGGCGATTGTTCCCGGTGAACTGAAAACGCGCCGTCACGTGACTGTCCTGGGCGCCCGGCCCCGGCCCGACAAGCTCAAGGGACTGGGCGCGGAGGAGTTGGAGAAATTACGGGAGGTCTGCGCGCCCGACCTTTTGCTCATGAAGGCAGACGGCGCTCGCGCCCGGCTGTTCAAGGCGCCCGGAGACCACGAGCCCGTGGTGCCGGAAAGGACGACACGGGGCGTGGTCGTCGCCAGCCTGAAGTCCGTCGGCATCCCGCTGGACGAACGGCAGGTGCACCGGCCGGAACGCGTGGGCAGTTTGACTGGTTTGGCAGGGGACGAGCCGGTAACGCCCGAGGTCATCGCCGGGGTCGTCAGTCATCCTGATGCGTACAGGCGGGCGTTCCCGGAATCCGTACCCCTTTCCCTGTACCTATCCTGCGCCGATGACAGGGAAAGCCTGGACGTGGCCCACCGTATTGTCGAGGCCGTACCCGGCTCGGTTTTCGAGGGCATCTATGGCGGGGATATACAGCGGTCGGAGGCGGTAGTTACCCGGCTCGCCTGAGTCGGCTCACGAGACACAGGGCAGCCTGCCTAATGTGGTCCCTCGCGTCCCGGCACTTCACTAAATCCGCGTTGACACTCGACGCGCTCCGTGGTAATATCTACCCACGCCGCGGATGAAGCGTTTTGAACTCTATTCGCGTTTCAGAAGGATCGTTTTATGGCTCGATTACCCCTTTTAGTAGTCGTACTTTGTACGGCCGTCCTCGCATGGGGCTGCGCCGGAGGCGATCCGGACAAGCGCGTCGTGACGGTCTATTCGCCCCACGGCAAGCCGATCCTACCCGAGTTCGAGAAGCTTTTCGAGGCCGCGCATCCCGATGTTGACGTCCGCTGGCTCGACATGGGCTCGCAGGACGTGCTAGACCGGGTGCGCTCCGAACGGGCCAACCCCCAGGGAGACGTCTGGTGGGGCGCGCCGGCGACCAACTTCATCCAGGCCGCCGACGAAGGCCTGCTGAGTCCCTACCGGCCGACCTGGGCGGATGCCCTGCTTCCCGAGTTCAGGGACGAGACGGACCACTGGTACGGCACGGCACAGTTGATTCCGGTCATCGCCTTCAACAATCTCGAATTGACGAAGGAGACGGCGCCCGGAGACTGGGACGAACTCCTCGATCCCCGGTGGCGGGACCTGATCGTGATCCGGTACCCGCTCGCGTCCGGCACGATGCGGACGGTCTACTCGGGGATGATCTGGCGCACGTACCGGGATACCCGGATCCCCGACGCGGGGTACGAGTGGCTCACGCGGCTCGATGCCAACACGAAGGACTACGCCGCCGATCCGAACATGATGTTCCAGAAGCTCGCCCGCAAGGAAGGACTGGTGTCCATCTGGCTGATGAGCGACATCATGCTGCAGGTGGACCGGTACGGCTATCCATTCGATTTCGTGGTGCCGAGGAGCGGCGCGCCCGTGTTGACCGACGGCATCGCGCTGATCGCCAACAGCAAGAACCCCGAGGACGCCCGGCTCTTCTACGAATTCGTCACCAACGTGGACAACACCGTCCTGCAGGCCACGGAGTACTACCGGATCCCGACCCGTGGCGATATTCCGAAGGACCGTATGCCCGCGTGGATGGCCGATCTTTCCGTCGCCCCCTTCGACATCGACTGGAAAGTCTTCTCCGAACAGTCCAGAACCTGGATGAAGTACTGGGACGACAACATCAAGGACCGGAGTTAGTCCTTACCGCCTTCCGTCGCGGCCCGTGCTGATCTAAGCCTCATTCTGATCCACGCCCCATTCTGAACTCCGCCCATGGCCCAGGTCACCCTCAATCGCCTCACCAAGCACTTCGATGACACCCCGGTCGTGAAGGGCATCAGCCTGACGGTGGCCGACGGAGAATTCTTCAGTCTCCTCGGTCCGAGCGGATGCGGCAAGACGACCATCCTCCGCATGATCGCCGGGTTCACCTTCCCCACCTCAGGCACCGTGCTCTTCGACGGCCAGGACGTCACCCACGTGCCCGCCAACCGGCGGAACACCGGGATGGTGTTTCAGAACTACGCCTTATTCCCCCACATGACCGTGTATGAGAACGTGGCTTTCGGCCTGCGGACGCGGAAGGTGGCCGGACCGGAGATGACGGATCGCGTCGCCCGGGCCCTCGACCTGGTGGGACTGGCCGGACTGGAAGAGCGTCCCGTGCCCCAGTTGTCCGGCGGACAGCAGCAGCGGGTCGCCCTCGCCCGGGCCGTGATCATCGAACCCGACCTGCTGCTGCTCGATGAACCGCTGTCCAACCTGGACGCCAAGCTGCGGGAAGAAACCCGGGACCAGATCCGGGAGCTGCAGACCAAGCTGGGCATCACGGCCATCTATGTCACCCACGACCAGGAGGAAGCGCTGGCCGTTTCCGACCGAATCGCGGTGATGGAGGAGGGCGAGTGCCGGCAGCTGGACCGGCCCGACGCGATCTACCGCCGGCCGGCCGACCGGTTCGTGGCCGCCTTCATGGGCAACATGAACCTCTGGGAAGGCGTGCTGGCGACGGACGGGGAGAGTACGGTGTTCCGGCACGCGAGCGGACTGACTGTCGCCTTGCCCTCATCGATCTCTCCACCCGCGCCGGCTGATGACGCCGTGCTGGTCGATGACGCTGAGCCGGCCGATGACGCTGAGCCGGCCGATGACGCCGAGCCGGCCGACGGCGCCGAACTGACAGATGACGCCGCGGCGACGGGCGGTTCCGTTTACCTGGCCCTGCATCCCCAGGCCGTGCGGTTGACCGAAGACGACTCGGAAGGCACGGTGGAAGGCGTCGTGACCACCCGGCGTTTCAAGGGCGCCACGGTCGAGTTCACCGTCGATGCCGGAGGCGTCACCATCCAGGTCGTCGAAAATGCCGAAAGTCCCATGGCCGCGTGTCAACCCGGCGATACGGTACGCGTCCGCATCCCCGGCGAACAGGCGATCATCCTGAGGGATTGAACCGGACCATGAACCTGTACGCCGCCCTCCGGCAACCCCGCGTCCTCGTCTTCATCCCCCTGGGCTTCATCATCCTGGGATACATCGTCTATCCCGCCGCGCTGGTCTTGTGGGAAAGCCTGTTCCGGGACGGGCAGTTCGGCTTCGGCAACTACGGGGAGTTCTTCGATCCGGACAACCCGTCCTACATGGAAGGCCTCTTCAACAGCGTCATGGTCTCCGTGGGGAGCGTGCTGCTTTCGGCCCTTATTGGCGTTCCCCTGGCCCTCATCTTCACCCATTACGAGTTTCCCGGCCGGTCCGTGTTTTCCGCGCTGGCCACGCTGCCCATTGTCCTCCCGCCCCTGGTCGGCGTGCTCGCTTTCCTGTTTCTCTACAGCGAAAGCGGTATGATCCCGCGTCTCATCCAAGCGGCCCTGGGACTGGAGCGGCCGCCCTTTTCGCTGAACGGGGTTTGGGCCGTGCTGCTCGTGCATGGCTACACCATGTACGTATTCTTCTACCTCTTCACCTCGGCGGCGCTCAGGGGCATCGATCCCGCGGTCATGGAGGCGGCCCGCAACCTGGGCGCGTCGTCCTGGTTCAGCTTCCGGACGGTCACCCTGCCCCTTCTGACGCCCGCCATGGTGGGGGCGACGCTCCTGGTCTTCATGACGTCCATGAACTCCTTCAGCGCGCCCTTCATCTTCGCGGGTGGGTTCCGCTTTCTCAGCCTCAACATCTACACATCCAAGCTGAACGGCGACATGGCCATGGCGGTCACGCAGACCGTGGTCCTCTCCGCCTTTTCCATCGCCTTTCTGTTCTGGATGCGCCGTTACGAGGGTCGGCGGCAGTACGCCATGAGCACCAAGGGCACGGCGAACGTCCGCCGCGAGATCCGGGGACGCTGGGCGCGGCTGCTCGCGGGCGCCGCCGGGATCGCCATGGTGATCGTGCTGCTGCTGCCCCACCTGACCATCCTCCTGCTGTCCTTCGTGCAGGACGGCACGTGGACGCACCAGATCCTGCCCCAGGTGTATACATCGGACAACTACGGCCGTCTCTTCCAGGATCCCACCTTCTGGGAGCCGATCCGGAACAGTCTGAACATGGCGGTGCTCTCCACGGCGGCCGACGTGGCCATCGGCGTCACCGCGGCCTACCTGGTGGTCAAGGCCACGTTCCGGGGACGCAAGATGCTCGACGCCCTCGTGATGGTGCCCTGGGCGCTGCCCGGCACGGTAGTGGCCATCAACCTGATCGTCGCCTTTAGCCAGGGCACGCCCTTCAGCTTCGGCCAGGTGCTGGTGGGTTCCTTCTGGCTGCTGCCCATCGCTTATTTCGTCCGCCATCTGCCCATCGTGTTCCGGGCGTCCTCGGCGGCCTTCAGGCAGCTGGACGACTCCCTCGAGGAGGCGGCCCGCAATCTGGGCGCGGGGTGGTTCTATGCCTTCCGCCGTGTCACCCTGCCCCTCATCGGTCCGGGCGTGCTCGCCGGGACGCTGCTGGCCTTCGTCACCGCCCTGGGCGAATTCGTGGCCTCCATCCTGCTGTACGTATACGACAACCGGCCCATCGCCATGGAGATCCTGTCCCACCTGCGCCAGTTCAACATCGGCAGCGCCGCGGCCTACGCCGTCCTGCTCCTGCTCCTCGTGTCCGTCGTGCTGCTGGGCTCCAACTACTTCTCCCGCGGTACGGCGCAGCGGAGCCTGTCGTAGACCCCTGATGCGAACGTCTCCCTTAACCCAGACCAAGCGGAGCCCCTGGTAACCCGTGTTAAAGCGTTCCGACTATTTCCTCTTCATCTCCGCGTTCGTCATGGACTTCTGCACGGGCATGGTATCCTTTGCCGTGCCCCTGAGGGCCCTCGACATGGGCGCTTCCGTGGTGGAGCTGGGATTTATCGGCACCGCGGGCTCCCTCAGCTTCACCCTGGCCTGCACGTTCACCGGTAAACTGGCCGACCGCTTCGACCGGCGCCGGATCCTGGCCATTGCCTCCGGACTGACCGCGCTGGTCTTCGGCATGCTCTTTCTGGCGGTGAACTACTGGATGCTCCTCGCCGGCACGGCCCTCGGATGGGGCCTGCTGGCCCTCTTCTGGCCGTCGGTGCAGGCGATGCTGGCCGAGGGCCGCAGCCGGACACAACTTGTCAAGACCCTCGGCACGTTCAACATGTTCTGGACCCTGGGGTTCATGCTGGGCCCGTTGGCGGGGGGCTACCTGTACCTCGCGGGTCCCCAGGTTCCGTTCGCCACGGGCACCGCCGGCATGGTCCTGCTCACGCTGGCGATCCTCCTTCTGCGTTTCAAGCCCGTCACCATGCGGGAAGCGGATCCGGCAGAAGAGCCGCGGGAGCACGTGCGCGTGGACACGGCGCGTTTCCGCTGGATCGCCTGGACGGCCAATTTCACGGCATTCTTCATGATCGGCATGCTAAACAACCAGTTTCCCAAGCTCGCCGTCGAGCTCCTCATCCGTCCCGACACGCTCGGCATTCTGCTGGCCATCCCCCGGCTCCTGCAGATGGCGGTCTTCCTCGTCGCGCGGTACACGACGTGGTGGCAGTTCCGGCTCAGGCCCCTCATCATTCCCCAGATCGCCGCCGTGATCGGCATGGTCGTCGTCGCGACGCAGGATGCTACCGTGGTGCTGGCCTTCGCCTTTGGAACCGTGGGGTTGCTGGTCGGCGCCGCGTTTTCGGCCAGCCAGTTCTATTCCTTTTTTCAGGAAGAAAGAAAAGGGGAGAAGGGCGCGCGCAACGAGATGATCGTCGGCATGGGCATGGTATCGGGACCCCTCGTCGGCGGCCTGCTGGCGCAACTCATCGGACTGCGCATGCCCTACGTGCTGTGCTGCGTCGTGTTGATCGCGGGAATGATCGTCGAATACCGGTGGTACCGGAAGCGAGGGTAGGGACTGGGGATTGCTCGAACTCGGCAATCACGATCCCTTGAAAATAGTTGTCGAGATGTCTACGCTCTTATTCGACTAATGCGATAACAATCCGATTTACCGAAACCACCTGGTGCAGGTGACCTTGTGTCCTATTATCCCATTGATACCCACGCCACGGTTCGCGAATTCGAAGCCGCGGGCATTGAGACCAAGCAGGCGGAAGCCATCGTCAAAGCGATGGCGTGGAGCCGGAACGACCTGGTCACGAAGACAGATCTCGCAGAATTCGCGAAGAAGGAAGACCTGGCCGGGTTCGCAACGAAGGAAGACCTGGAGGAACTTAAAACCCGTCTGGATTCGCTAAGTGCGAAAATGGAGCGGTACGCCACGAAGGCTTATCTGGAAAAGTTCGCAACGAAAGAGGACTTTGAACGATTCGCCACGAAGGAGGACCTGGAGCGTTTCGCCACGAAGGAAGATCTGGAGGAACTTAAGATCCGTGTGGATTCACTAAGTGCGAAGATGGAGCGGTACGCCACGAAGGAAGACCTGGAACGATACGCCACAAAGGAGGACTTTGAGCGATGCGCCACGAAGGAAGATCTGGTTGTTTTACGGGCCGAAATGGCCGCGATGAAATCGGACCTTGAAAAGCAGATCAGCAGCGCCGTCAACAAGATGCTGGTATGTATGATCAGCATGTCCGCGCTGATCGTTGGTATGATGAAATACCTTTGAAGGCGACGAACAGCCAGGGGTTCGTTCGAATCGGAAAAGCGCTATTCAACCCTCCGCCATCTTCTTGACGACAACCAGCGCCTTGGGCCAGGTCTCGTTGAAGTACTCAACAAAATCGTTAAACGTGTCGGTCTCGACCGTAAGGTGTGTGCCGCCGTCCACGTCCTTCAGCGTGTAGTTTTCAAAGGCCGGTGTCCACGATTTCACCTCGTCGCTTTCCGTATCTTCCACGCCCTGCCTGATGTAGCCAAGGTGGCGGATGGACATGAACTCGTACGGGCGGTTCTTGTCGATCGCGCTGATCATGCCGTCGTTATCCTCGGTCAGGAACCGTATCTCGCTGTCTTCGCTCCAGTCGCCCACGTAGTGCGAGCCTTCGGCAAAAACACCCGACCACTTCCTGAACGGTTCGTCGTCGAACAGGGCGTGCCAAACCTGTTCCCTCGAAGCACCTATGGTGATTGTGTAGGTGAGTTTCTCTGTGGCATGTTGTTCAGACATTGGATTTCCTTTCTGTGGGATCGCCGGGGACACGGGGATCACCGATCACAACAGGCACCAGCTCCGCCCATCCTGCACCCGAATCCGCGGCGAGGGTTCACCCTTCGGCCACTGCCGCTTGATCAACGATAGCCGGGAGGCGATCCTGTGCTTTTCCCAGCCGCTCGACACAGGTCACTCTTCCCAGGACGGCGATCAGGTGGAACAGGGACGGTCCAGCCATTTCGCCGGTCAGTGCCACCCGGCAGGGATGTATGAATTGGGCGGCTTTAAGTCTGTGGCGCTCAGATAGACCCCGGATTACACCCTCCGCCGCTTCCGTATCTAATTCGTCCAGGGCTTCGAACTCGGCGCGAAGCCATCCCAAACGCTCGGTCACGGCTTCCGGCTCCTTCGCCCAATGCTTCCGCACGGCTTTCGGATTATAGGCGAAATCGTCCGTGAAGAAAAAACGGCCCTGCACCGCGAAATCGGCCAGCGTGCGGCACCGTTCGCGAAGGAGGCCGACGACCTCCAACGCATAGTCGTGATCCCCGTCCCTGCCGTTGCCGCCGGCGACCAGGCCCGCTCGGCTCAAGTATGGCTGCGCCAGCGTCCAAAGCTCTTCATTCGACCTGGCCATGATATGCTGTCCGTTCAGCCACTCGAATTTCCGCAGGTCGAACACGGTGTCCCGCTTGTGGACCTGATCCAACGAGAAGCGCTCCATGATTTCGGCACGGGTGAAGTATTCCTGGTCGTCACCGGTCTGCCATCCCAGAAGCGAGAGAAAGTTGACCACGGCATCGGAAAGGTATCCCGCGTCCCGGTACTCGGTGACGGACACGGCGCCGTGGCGCTTCGACAGCTTCTTCTTGTCTTCCCCCAGGATGCTGGGCAGGTGGGCGAACTCGGGCACTTCCGCGCCCAGCGCCCGGAACAGTTGAATATGCTTGGGGGTGTTCGTTACGTGGTCGATGCCGCGGATGACATGGGATATGTTCATGTCCGCATCGTCGACCACCACGGCCAGATGATAGAGGGGCGTGCCGTTGGATCGGACGATGACGAAATCGTCGATGGTCTCGTTTTCCACCGCGATCTCGCCGAGTATGCGGTCCTGGAAAACGGTTCTCCCTTCGGGGATCTTGAGCCGTATGACCGGACGGCGGCCCGCGGCTTCCAGGGCTTCGGCCTCGGAGTCCGAAATATCGGCGTATCGACGGTCGTTACGCCAGGAACGGCCCTCGGCCAGGGCCTCCTTCCGCGTCGCTTCGAGTTCTTCGGGAAGATAGTAGCAGCGGTAGGCCCTGCCCGCTTCGACCAGGGCGTCGGCCTGGGACTGGTGACGGTCGACCCGGTGGGACTGGTAAACGACTTCTTCATCCCAGTCCATGCCCAGCCACCGCAACCCGTCGAAAATCACCTCGACCCATTCCTGGCGGGAACGCTCCGTGTCGGTATCTTCGACGCGCAGCAGGAATGACCCGTGCTCTTTTCGTGCGAAAAGCCAGTTGAAAAGCGCCGTGTGGGCGACACCGATGTGGAGCAGTCCGGTGGGACTGGGGGCAAAGCGAACGCGGACGGGACGGGACATGGATCGTCAGGATGCCTGGGAGTCTGGGCCGGCAGGGTCTGTTGACGGGGTCGAAGTATCGGTGGCGGGAGGCGTGGCGTCCGCTGGTGCATCCGCCGGCGCGGGTATGACGGAAGGTATGGTCTCCAGGGTCATGGTCACACCGCCCATCGCGCCGGCCAGCAGATTGTACAGCCAGGTGCCCAGCGAGACCACCAGGGCGCCGAGCACGGCGTACAGGATGGTCAGCACGATCCAGGCAACGACCGCGATCAGGCCCGTGGCCCCCACGATATAACCCATCTCGTCGGGCATGCCTTCGGACATCCCCATCATACCCATGAAACTCGCCATCATCGTGATCGCCACGGCGTAAAGCGCTCCGATAACGAACCCCACGGCGCCGGCGATGAGAAAGGTAATCTTGCACGCGGACCATGGGTCGATACGCTTCAGCTGGTACCTCATAAATGATGCTCCCGGTGGCATACGTGGAAGGGGCTCCCGGTTCGGCCCGGAACCCGGCGTCGGCCGTCATTCGGCCGATGAAGAACAGCGAATTGACTACGAACGGAGAGGGAGGGATTCGAACCCTCGGTAGGTTTTTGACCCACAATCGCTTAGCAGGCGATCCGATTCAGCCACTCTCGCACCTCTCCCAAGAGATTTCCGCACCGCTGGACGGTGGGGGTGGGATTCGAACCCACGGTACCCGCAAAGGTACAACGGTTTTCAAGACCGTCTCTTTCGGCCACTCAGACACCCCACCTGACAGGCGGCAATATAGGCTTATGAAACGACATGTGTCAAACTAAAACGGTGGTCAGCATCGCCTGTCGGCGGACCTGGAAGTACGACCGCGGCCCCTTGGAGCGCTTGATCTGATTTAAAGGTCTCTTTAGTTTACATTTTTAACCATTAACACAACTGAAAGTCCTTTTCTGCGGCGCATCGATTGCGAAACTCCGGGCGGAACCGCACCTGGCCTGGATTCGGAATCGACGCGGGATGTCCACAGTGAACGTGAAAAACGCCTGTGACTGGAGACGAGTTCCATGAAAAAGCGAATCTGGCGATTCACCTGTTACGTACTGTTTTCCCTGTTCATAGGTACGTACCCGGCTTCCCACTACGCATCGCCAAGTGATTCAACGAACAAGGACGACCTTATCCCTGCGGACGGAACGAAATCTGCGGATGCCGCGCCGGGCGATGAAGACTGTTACGCGGAGATCGCGTCCATCGACTTCGGGGACTCGAGCGGGAAGCTTGAAAACAACCGGTTTCGCCATGTCTTCCAGTACATCGATGCGTATCCCTACTATCGTCGGGTCAGCAACGTGTATGTGGGCATCGAGACGGACAGGTACTTTCCGAAGTCGACCAGGCCGAACCGAAACTACTGGAGAATAGTGGACGGCAGAAAGGGCGTCGGCGCCGAGGGACACTACTCTCTGATCCAGGACTTCCGCGGTGAAGCGAACGTCCTGGGCGTCGCCGTCGGTATCAATGTGTCCGAAGAGTTTGCGTTTTTCTTTTACGACCGGGACAGCGATACGAACGCCAGTCACTATGCGCAGGGCGCGAGGGAGGGCCTGCTCGACGTGATGACGACCGTTGGGAACGAAGCGGTATTCATTGATGTGGTAAAAGCGTCGAGCTGGCGCATCGGCTCCAATACGAAGCTCCGAGCGTGGAGTTCGCGCTTCCTGGATTCGGACGGCGACTGGAACGAAGGGATTTACTCGAACAAGTTGTTCAGGACGGTGTACTTCATCAATAGCCAGGTGACCGTTGCGGGCGTCGAGCGTGAAGTGAACAAGATCTGCAGGCTTGCCTGGTCTCCCGTGGCCGTGACGAATTCAGACAAACTGGTACCGGCCATCGAGGCGGAACTGGCACGACGGGCGGACCGGATACACGCGTTGCGGATCGTTGAAAACGAAGTGCCGGCATCGCGTGCGGAATGGAGGTCCGCTTTCAACAGCTTACGACCCGAGACGTTCATTCATGTGCTGACGGTCCCGAGGAGTCATTCCGGTGACTTCGGCGTGCGCACTGAAGTCGGTGAAATCGCGATCAACTTTACGCGTGATCCTTACAGCGACCAGATCCACTACTACCCTGAAAAGGTGTGGAGGTCGGACGGAGCACAGCACAACTCCGGATTGTATCACTTCGACATTCAGGGACGTCTGTCCGTCGACGGACGGAACTTGGGATGGATCATCGACGCCAGGATCGGTACCTACTGGCGGTGCTGCGACGAGAACACCTACAATCTGAAGCACCAGAAGTTCGGGATGCAGTGGAGGAATGTCGACAGGGATGACTACCGAATGCGATGCGGGTCCAAGGAATGCGAGGTGTTCATCAGGAAGGGGATCCTGTGGTTACGCTGAGATCTCCATTGTGAATCCTCCTGTCAATCCATTTTGCTGACTTCTGATAGAAGCTGGTTTCTATACCTCAGCCGGATCTCTCAATCAATCGCATCAGATTCGACACATGATCCTTCAGGCGGCGCCTGCCCTCGTCTGTGAGTTGGTACCAGGTCACGGGCCGCCTGTCCCTGAATGTCTTTTCGATCGTCAGGTACCCGGCGTCCTCGAGCTTGCGCAGGTGCGTACCGATGCTTCCGTCCTTTTCATCAAGTACCTGCTTCAGCCGGCTGAAGGACATCATTTCGTGTTTAGACAGAAGTACGCAGATAGCGAGACGGACGCGGTGCTCAAGGAGGCCAGCCAGTGCTTCAAGTTCCTGCATGGAGGAAATGTCGGGATCAGTCGGTGGCATCAGATTTATCCCTACCGCGTAAGGCTACCACAAAGAGGGCTCCCGCTATGACGACACCCGAGGCGGTTGATCCATAACCCGGAAGGTACAGGATGATGGGGAAACAGATCCCAATTATAATACCGACCGGTATAAGACGTCGATCCAGGTGCAAACCAGCATAAAAGTAGGACAAGGCGATTAGAAGCACCGAAAAGGCGCCTATGCCGGAGCCGCTCAACTTTCCACTCGTGACCAACAAACCGCCGAGCACGCCCGCGACCACATAAGCCAGCCAGTGTTTCACCCAACGCATCCCTCTTTCCATATCCGCCTGGCCGATGCGTGCGCTGGCCCGTGAACCGAGCCACATGGAAAGGATGAATCCGACTGGAGTCGCGACCAGCCAGTACCACCTATTCCAACTCTTGTCGTCGAAGAAATCGGATATGGGAAAACCGAAGAGTATGATGACTGCCCAAAGTGCATAAATGGAACTGAAGGGGACGCTTTCCGATCGGTCCGTCGCGGCACGGACGTAAGCCACGTCTTCCCTCAGTTTATCGATGTTTGTCATGATATTCTCCTTAACAATGAGTACTATTAACAAGAGATTACTCTGAAATATAGAGTATCCAGGCGCTCATGTCAATAAAAAAACGAAGTACGCTGAGTTTTATAGGGAAATGAGAGGTATTCGAAGTCGTCGCTAACCAGCTGCGGTTGGTTGGCTGGTACGCAGTTCTAGCCCGGCATCGAACCTGGTGACTGGCTTTGAACCTAGTTGCCGGCTTCGAGCTGAGCGCCTTCCTACACCCGTACCGTTAGCCCGTCGTGGAGGGCGGTGCGGTAGGCTTTGAGGGCGGGGACGAAGCCCATCAGGAACCCGGCCGTCACCACGGCGCCCATGAAGAGCAGCTCGACGGATCCGGGGGGCCGGATCGGGATGAAGAGCCCTATCTGCGCTTCGACGAGGGACTGTCCTACTGAGAGCAAAACATACACCACGGCCAGCCCGGCGATGGCCCCCGCCGCGGCCAGGCACACCGACTCGAGTACCAGCAGGGCGACGATCCGATTGGGACCGGCTCCGACGGCGCGAAGGATCGCCATTTCCCGGCGGCGCTCGTTGAGCGACGTGTAAAGCGAAACGAGCATGCCCAGCAGCCCCACCAGCACGACGAATATAGTCACCAGCCGCAGGCCCGTCTCGGCGTTACCCAGGCTCCGCCACATCTCGTTCAGGGCGACGCCGGGGATCACGGCCATCATCGGCTCATCCTCGAAGTCGTTGATCTCGCGCTGCAGCATGAGCACGTCCCGGCGGTCGGTCGTACCCACGAAGAACGAGGTCACCTGGGTAACTTCGACATCCTCGATCGAGAGTTCCGCCTCCTCGTGGACATGGCCGTCGTCCACCGGGGCCGCCTCGGCCTCCTCCTCCTCGTCGTGGACGTGTCCGTCGTTCTCGTCGGCCGGGTCTGCCTCCGCTTCTTCCTCGTGGGCATGTCCGTCAACCGCGACAGCCATCCCTTCCGCTTCCTCGTGCGCGTGTCCATCGTCTGTCTGCTCTGTCACGTCCTCGTGGACGTGTCCGTCGTCCGCCGGGGCTACCTCCGCCTCTGCCTCGTTCTCGTGGACGTGCCCGTCGTCCGCTGCCGGCGACGCACCTTCCTCCAGGTGGATAGCCTCCATACCCTCGAGGGTCACGTAGAGGGCGCGGTCAACGGGGGTGAACGTCTTGGCGAGGATGCCCACGACCGTAAAGGGCATGTGGTCGTGGACCAGGAAGCCCACCTCGCCGATCCCGTGGGTCACCGCGATCTCGTCGCCCAGCCCGTAGTTCAACTCTTCCGCCACGTCTGCGCCCAGGGTCACGTCGTACAGGCCTTCGCTCGCCCGGCCTTCAGCCAGTGCGATTTCCTGGCCGCCACGGTAGCGATAGCGGTGATAGAAGTCGTCATTCGTTCCGATGACCCGGAATCCTCTGTGGCTGTCCCCCAGGCTGTAGGGGATGGTCCACGCGACGGCCGGATGATCCGCCCACTGCCGGTAGGCCTCCCACGAGACGTTCTCCGTCGGCGCGCCCATGCCGAAGACCGAATACAGCAGCAACTGGATCGTGCCGCCCTTGGTACCCACGATCAGGTCGGTCTGGCTGATGGTGTTGGAGAAGCTCTCGCGCATGCCCACGCGCACGTTTTCAACGCCGATCAGAAGGGCGACGCTGAGGGCGATGGAGCCCACCGTGAGCGAGGTGCTGAAGACGCGGTTGCGAAGCGACTTGAGCGCGAGGTCCAAAACCAGCATTAAAGCACCGCCTTGTTGACGTCGGGGAGCGAGATGGCGCGGGAGAACATGCCCTCCAGGGCGCGGTCGTGACTTACGAACACCAGCGTTGCGCCGGCGCGCTCGCACTCCTGGAAGAGCAGTTCGAGGAAGTCCTCGCGGCGATCGAAATCCAGGGAGGAGGTCGGCTCATCGGCGACGATGAGTTCCGGCGCCCCGATGAGTGCGCGGCAGGCCGCCACCCGCTGTTGCTGGCCCACCGAGAGTTCGGTCACCGGCTTGTTCAGCAGATCGCCGATGTGGAGATGACCGGCTAGCTGTGCGGCCGACTCCTTCACGCCCGCGCCGTCCAGCCGGGCACGGCGCCCCGCGTGCATACGCACAGGCAGGGTGATGTTGTCGAGCACCGACAGGTAGGGGATGAGGTTGAACATCTGGAAGACATAGCCGATGTGCTCCGCCCGGAAGGCATCCCGCTGTGGGCCCGAAAGTGAGCCGAGGTCTTCGCCCAGCACCGTAACCTCGCCCTCGTTCGCTTCCAGGACCCCCGCCAGCACGCCGAGCAGCGTCGTCTTGCCGCTGCCGCTGGGGCCGAACAGGAACGCGCGCGTCCCCCGCTCGAGGGTCAGCTCGGGGATGTCCAGCACCCAGGGGCCTTTGCCGTAGCGGAAGCGCAGGTTCCGGATGTCGATGGCAAGGCTCATTTATAGCCTATCCCTGCGAAACGTCGTTCAAAAAAAACCGCGCGTCCCGGTAAAATCGAGTGCGCGCGCTGAGTGCATGATGGAGACTGCGTCGTGCCTTGCAGGCATCCGCGTCACGGATCAGTACTCGTACGGATAGACCCGCTTGCCGGTGATGGTGAAGCCGACGTAACCGTACACGCTCTTGGTCATCTCGATCTTGAGTACGCCCTCAACCCACACCGGGTTCCACCCGTTCAAAAACGCCCATTTGTCCTTTTCCATCTCGATGTAGATGAGCTGGTTGGGCGGGGGAGGCGGCGTGTGGATGCAGGCGCCGACATAGGGAACGAGGAGGAACTCCGTCACCGAGGACGCCCAGTCTTCAAGTGGTACCGCGAATCCCGGGACCTTGACGAGTTTGCCGTCGAGCGCCGCCAACTCCTCGCCCGGCTTGCCGGTGCGGTAGTCAAGGCTGGCCAGGAGGTGCCAGCCCACCTTGATGGGTTCGTTGGCCGGTGCGTCCAGAGGTGTGTCGACCGGTATTGCGTCGACCGGGGGCTCCGGGACGGCCTCCGGGCCGTAGCCCGCGACGCCAAGGGTAACCACCAGCAGCATGGCGGCGGTAGTGGAGAGAAGTCTGCGGCCGGCTTCGATCATCGGAAAACTCCGGTTGTGAAGTCCTCGATTCGAAAGATATAGGTAAAAACGAACGCTTTGGCAATAGAAAAGAATACCCCCGGCTATCTGATACGGCAGTCCCCTAAACGCTTCTGTTGCTAACCAGGCATCTAACCCGCCAGCGATCGGCTATACGGTGGCCGAAGCTCCTGGAAATCGCGTTAACTGCTTAAAAAGAAAAGGTTTACACAGACGTCCAGGCACTGTACTTTTCAGGTTGAACCGTTTACGGAACAGGTTGGAAAAGCAGCTCGATCCGGATTTCAGAGCTCCTCAGGACCATGCAAATACGAATCCGTCCATGCCTGCTGATCCTTCTCCTGGTAACGTCGATGACTGGCTGCGGTAAACCGACGTCCAGCGTGATCAGCGAACTGCAGTTGCGTCTGGCCGCGCAGACACCGATCCGGCAGCACGTCCAGTCGGTGGTAGTGAATATGTCGGGGACGTCCGTCCGCTCCACTGCGAACAGCGCGTTCGGAACCCCCGGCACATTGCCCCATATCATCGACCTGGTCGAACTGGGGGGAAGCAACACGCGGATCCTGGAAGTTCTCACCCTGGCCGAGGGCAGATACGACGCCGTGCGCCTGAACATTCACGAAGTCACCGTGACGCTGTTGAACGGCGTGCAATACAACGAGGTTTATCCGGACCCGCAGGGCAGGGAGCTGATCGTCGAAGCAAACACCCCGGTGGTCGTCGAGCGCGGCAGGAAGGCGGATGCGGTGATCGATTTCGACCTGATGCGTTCGATTGCGTTTGAGGGCGATACCGATCGGGTGCACGACATTACCGGGATAAGGATCTCGCCGGTGGGCCGCCTGGTCGACCTGGCGAGTTCCGGCCAGGTTTCCGGCAGCGTCAAGCACGACAACGGCACACCGGCGGTCCTCCGGGACGACCAGCCGCTGAGCGGTTACCCCGTCACCTTCTTTCAGCCGGGAAGGACGGATTCGGTAACCGTCTACTCCGATGACGCCGGCCGGTACTCGGCCCACTTCATGCCCGCCGGATCCTACGCCATGTTCAGTCCGGCCACGGAGGAAACAGAGGCCTGGTCCGCGGAAAACGTCGTGGTGACCACCGCCAGTACCACGTGCCAGGACGTTACCGCCAGGAAGCGCTGATCCGGGCAGTTGATACGGGCAAATGAGGCTTGACGGTTAGCCGGGCGGCCTGCACATTGTCTTTCCTGTTTTTCAATCTGACCATGTGATCGAATAACACGGCGCGACGGGCTGTGGCCGTGCTGGAAGGGAGCGCTCGATGGCCTCGTACATGTACCTGTCCATCACCGGCGAGGGCAAAATCGCCATATACGAAATGGACCCGGACACGGGAGGCCTGACCTTCAGAGAGGACGTCGCCGCGGGCGCCGGCGTGATGCCCCTCGTGGTGGACGCGGCCCGGCAGCATCTCTACGCCGGACTGCGCGGCGAGCCATCGGTGCAGACCTACAGCCTGGACCGGACGACCGGTAGAATCTCCCTGCTGGGTTCCACGCCCTTCGACTGGGACACGACCTACATGGCCCTGGACAACACCGGTCGTTTTCTGCTCTCCGCGTCCTATGGACACGCCGTGGCGGGCGTCCATGCCATCGGCGCGGACGGTCTGGTCCAGGCACCGCCCGTGGACCGCCGGGAGACGGCCCGATGCGCCCACTACATACAGACGGACGCATCGAACCGGTTCGCCTTCGTGCCCCATGTCGCCGAATCGAACATGATCTGCCAGTTCAGGTTTGACGAAGGCTCGGGAAAACTGACGCCGAACGATCCGCCCCGCGTGTCCCAGCCGCCGGATACGGGACCGCGTCACTATTGTCACCATCCCGCGCTGGATGTGCTCTATGCCGACAACGAACAGGGAAGCAGCATGACGGCCTACCGGTTCGATCCGGGCCGGGGAACGCTGGAGGCGCTGCAGACGGTATCGACGCTGCCTTCGGATTTCACCGGCGAGAACACCTGTTCGCAGATCCATATCCATCCGTCGGGCCGGTTCGTGTACGCGAGCAACCGGGGGCACGACAGCATCGCCGGTTTCGCGACCGATCCGGTTTCGGGTCTGCTCGACCCGATCGGCCAGGCGCCTACGGAGGAGACGCCGCGGGCCTTCAACCTGGATCCGCACGGCCGGTATCTTTACGCCGCGGGACAGGGATCGGGGAGGCTGGCGGCCTATCGCGTAGACCAGGATACAGGCGCTCTTGCACCCCTTGACGTATATGACGTCGGACCGTCGCCCGCGTGGGTGATGATCCTGGACATGGACGAATGACGGCGGATCGGATGTATGATCGGGGCCGGGACCGGGCGCTGAACTGATGCTTCGTCTCGGGTTCCTCGCTTCCCATCGCGGGTCCAACATGCAGGCGGTCGTCGACGCGTGCGGAGCGGGACGAATCCGGGCACTGCCGGCCGTGGTGATCAGTAACAACCGGTCGGCGCAGGTGCTTCGGCGCGCGGAGTCGGCGGGCATTCCGGGATATTGCCTGAACAGCGATACCCATCCCGAGCCGAAAGATCTCGACCGGTCGATCCTTGAAACACTTACGCTGCATAAGGTGGCCCTGGTCGTCCTGACCGGGTACCTCAAAAGGGTGGGCCCGGAAACGCTGGCCGCTTTCAAGGGCCGCATGATCAACATCCACCCATCCCTCCTGCCCAGGCACGGCGGGCGGGGCATGTACGGACTGCGCGTGCACGAAGCCGTCCTGGCGGCCGGCGACCGGGTCACCGGGGTAACGATTCACTACGTTACAACGGAATACGACCGCGGGACCGTGCTCGCACAACGGACCGTGCCCGTGGAGCCTGGCGACACGCCCGAAACGCTGGCGGAACGGGTTCTCGTGGTCGAGCACGAACTGCTGGTCGAGACGGTGGGTTCCATAGCGCTGGAGCACGAGCAAGCTGGAGAACGGGCGTAAAAGTTTGGGATCCTCCAGTTCACCGTACCTTACCCGCCTCACGGGCGGCTTTTCGGGAGTAATCCATGGCTTCCACCTTTGACCTCATCGTTACCGACGGCCAGGTCGTCAACCATGACGGCGCAATGGCCGCCACGATCGCCGTGCGGGACGGGCGAATCGCCGGTATGCTCGAACCCGATGCCCGACCCGAAAGCGCGCGGCAACTGTCGGCGAAGGGTCTGCATGTCCTGCCGGGCCTGATCGACCCTCACGTCCATCTCCGGTCGCCCGGCCACGAGGAGCGGGAAGATCCTGTCTCCGGAACGAGCGCGGCGGCGGCCGGCGGCATCACCACGCTGCTGGAGATGCCCATCTCGCCGGTATCCGCCAGTTCGGCGGAAGGGCTCCGCAAGCGGGGCGAGGCCATCGGGGCACAGGCGCTGATCGACTTCGGTCTCTACGGCGCAGCCGGCCATCAGAACGTGGACCTCATCGCAGAGGTGGCCGAGGAGGGCGCCGTGGCCTTCAAGACCTTCCTGACCGCGCCGCCCACCCACCGGGAGGGCGAGTTCTTCGGCCTCTGGTGCCTGGACTACTCGCTTCTTCGGGACGTCATGGCCGCCACGGCGGCCACGGGCCTGCGCCACAGCTTCCACTGCGAAAACTGGCCCATGATCGAGACGCTCATCGAGCGGCTGTCCGCCCAGGGACGCAACGACGGCCTGGCCCATGCCGAAAGCCGGCCATCCATCGTGGAGGACACGTCGGTCGCCGTCATGATGAGCCTGGCCGCCGAGGCCGGAGGCCCCGTTGAGGTGGTGCATCTTTCAAGCCCGCGGGCCGCACAACTGGTGAAGGAGGCCAAGGAGCGGGGACTCGACGTCATTGCCGAGACCTGCCCGCAGTACCTCTTTCTGACCGACCAGGTGCTTTCGGTCCACCGCGGCTTCGCCAAGTGCAATCCCGCCCTGCGGCCCGCCGAAGAAGTCGAGGCGCTCTGGTCCTACCTGCACGACGGCACGCTGGACTTCGTCGGAAGCGACCATTCTCCCTTCCGGCCCGAGGAAAAAGAAGGCGTAGACATATTCGCCATTCCGCCCGGCCTGCCCGGACTCGAGTCCATGGTGCCCCTGATGCTGACCGCGGTCAACGACGGCCGGCTGGCGATCACCGACCTCGTCCGGCTGATGTCGACCCGCCAGGCCGAAGTCTTCCGGCTCCCGGGCAAGGGCCGTATCGCCATCGGATGCGACGCCGATCTTACGTTCGTGGACATGGACGCACGATGGACCTTCGACCGGAACACATGCTTCTCCAAGGCGCGGGAAGTCATGCGCATCGTCCACGGCATGCCCATGAAGGGCCGCATCCAGCGAACCATGGTACGGGGAGAGACGGTGTACGAGGACGGCAGGATCACGGGCAAACCGGGACACGGCCGCTGGTTGAAGCCCAATTGATGGGCAAACCGGGATATGGCCGCTGGCTGAAACCCAGTCAATCGAAAGGAACAAGCATGGCAGTGCAAGAACCCCGGGGCGTCTATACCATCGCGCCGACGCCCTTCGAAGAAGACGGCAGCCTCGACACGGGCAGCCTGTCGACCCTGACCAATTTCCTCATCGACCTGGGGATCGACGGAATTACCGTACTCGGCGTCATGGGCGAGACCAGCAAGCTGGTAGAAGCCGAGCGGGACCAGGTCATCGCCGGCGTGGTCGAGGCGGCGGACGGCCGCGTCCCCATTTGCGCCGGAACCAGCCATACGGGGACGGATGGGTGTGTCGCGCTGAGCAGGCGCGCCGAAGAACTGGGCGCCTCTTCGCTCATGGTGGCGCCGCCGAAGCTGGCAAAGGGTACGGACGAGGCGCTGCTCGCCCACTACCTCAAGGTGGCCGACGCCGTATCGATACCCCTCGTTATCCAGGACCACCCCACCAGCAGCGGCGTCCTGATGAGCATCGATTTCATCGCGACGGTGGCCGACCGGTCTCCGCAGTGCCGGTTTCTCAAGCTGGAAGAAGAGCCGTCGCCGCGGAAGGCCAGCCAGGTGCTCGCGGCGAATCCCGACGTGGAGATCTTCGGCGGCCTGGGCGGGGTCATGCTCCTGGAGGAACTGCGCCACGGGTGCATGGGCACCATGACCGGCTTCGCCTACCCCGATATCCTGAAGGACATCCACACGAAGTACATGTCCGGCGACATCGACGGCGCCACCGAGACCTTTTACCGGTATTGCCCGCTGATCCGCTTCGAGGGCCAGCCCGGCATCGGGCTGTCCATCCGCAAGAACGTCTACCGGCGGCGCGGCGCCATCAAGACCGCCCGGGCGCGCCAGCCCTTCGTCCCCCTGGACGACGAAACCCTGGCGGATCTGAACGATCTACTGACGAGACTGGGGTTGGAGTGATCCAGAGGGTACGTGTGGGCGGCGGTTAGGAAAATTCGGTGGGAATCAGCTAGAGCCCGGCAAGTGGAAGGCGAACGAGCGTTCAATCCCGCCAGTCGAGCAGGACCCCCAGCGCATCGCCCGGCTTCTGGTAAAGCAGGGCGAAGGCGTCTGCCGCCTGGTGCCAGGGGAATCGGTGGGAGGTCATTCGTTCGGTGCGAATCGCACCCGAGGCGAGGAGTTCCATGGCGCGGCGGGACTGGCTGGCGCCCGCTTGCGTCCGGAAGTAACCACCCAGCAATTTGCGCCCCTGAATCTTGTCTGAAGGCAGCGAAAGAGGCTGGTCCTCGTACAGCCCGATCAGGTGGATCAGCCCGCCAAGGGCCAACATGTCGAGTCCCTGCCCGAAGGGCGCCGGCCCCGCCGGACCGCCCACGGCGTAGACCACGACGTCGGCCCCGAGGCCGTTGGTCAGACGCTTCACAGCCTTGACGGGATCCTCCTCGCGGGCGTTGATCACCATGTCGGCACCGAATTCCGCCGCCATGGCGCACCGGTTTTCCAGCGCGTCTACGGCCACTATCCTGCCGACTCCATTCACCTTGATGACCTGAAGGATCAGGCTGCCCACGAGCCCCTGGCCGAGCACGACAACCGTGTCCTGGGACTTGATATTCTCCACTTCCACCCAGGTGACCGCACCCGCGGTCAGCGGGTAGTACGGAGCGCTGTCGAAGGAAAGGCCTTGCGGCATGGGCATGACGATGGTCTGGTCCCACGGAAATACGAGGCGGGCCGGCCGGACCGTGTACTGGGCGTGGGGCGCCAGGGCGACGACCCCGTCGCCGATGTCCAGGTGTTCGACCCCTTCCCCCAGCGCATCCACCGTCCCCGCCATGGAATAGCCCATGACGTCCGGACTTACCGCGTGTTCCCGCGTATACCGGCCACCGAGTTCGGAACCCCGGCTGATCAGGCTGCAAGCCGCCTTGATCCGTACCTCGCCGGGACCCGGTTCGGGTATGGGTACCTCCTCGATCTCGATCCGGTGGAGGCCTTCGGGCTTGATGACGCGTTTCATGGTTGGCTGAGACATCGGGATCCGTCCCGGGCGGTCAGGGCAAAGAACCGGCAGACCGCCCCGTTGTATCAACGTCCGTATGACCGGTACCGGTATCAGTCCAGAATGAACCCGGCCAGGATTCGCTGAATGTCCGTGACGTCTATACCCCGCTTGAATTCCTTTTTGACAGGGAAGTTGCCTCCGGAAATCCAGATCTTCATCTCGGAGTCGAGATCGACTTTCCCCGCGGTCTCGAACGAGAAATGAGTGATCGATTTGTACGGAATGGAGTGATAGTCGACCTTGCGGCCCGATATCCCCTGCTTGTTCACCACGATCAGCCGTCTGTCCGTAAAGGCGAACAGGTCTCTCACCAGCTTGAAGACCCGGACCAGTTTTTCGTCTTCGATCAGGATGCTCGAAAACTCCTCTTCTATCGCGGCTACTTCGACCTCCGAGGCGTTGCCCATGATGGAGTTCAGAATCGCCAAGATGTCTTCCTCCGTTTCTACCTGAAAAGTTTGCCTGATTAACGCGCAACCGTCAAGAGCCGTCTTCTCTTTCCAGCAGTGCCGCGGCCTTCTGCAGGACAGCTTCTGTTGTTTCCGACGGGAGACGACAGATCAGTTTCAGCGCGCAGGACTGCCGCGCCACGCTTTCCAGCTGATCGGCAAGGATGACGCCTGAAACCGGCATTCCCGCGGGAATCGGGACTTCGAAGGGGTATCCCCTTTCCATGTCGGCAACCGGGCAGAAAATGGCCAGGCCGACCTTACGATTGTAGGGCTCGGGTGAAATCACGATGGCTGGACGCCCGGGAGTCAGGTTTGATCCTTTCCCCGTTCGGACGCGGATACATACCAACTCCCCCTGTCCGGGGACATAGTTCTCCTTGTGCATTACGTTTCTCCGCGGTCCGGGGTTCCGACCGTGATCCGGCCGTGCAGGTTGTGCTTCGCGACATCCGGAAGCAGGTCGGCGAGCCTTTGCCGGGTACGTTCCACCGGGACGATGGTCAATTCCCTGCCGCGCAGCACCAGCACCACCGGTGAATCGTCCGTGACGCCCATCTGGACCGTGATCGGCTTCGGGATGCGCAGCGCCAGACTGTTGCCCCACATTTTGGTACGGGATTTCATGCACGCCTCCTATAGAGACACTGGATATACTTGATGGGTATACATACCTGGCGGGATGTATACACTTGAGCTTGTTGTTCCATTAGTCGAGGTTCAGAGGAAGAATCTCGACTGGATAATAAATCGTTGACGAAGAATTTGATATGTGCATATATTTGCACAAAATATCTTGGCTTAATGGAATCCAACACGACCAAGCTCAGGCGACGATTGAAGAAGGAAGGTTGGTACCTGTCCCGGCATGGGGCCAGGCATGACATTTACAGGCACCCGTTTATTCGGGGTGTGATTACACTTCCGAGGCACAGGAAGGTGTCATTGGCAGTGGCACGGTCAATTGCATCCAAGGCAAAATGGTCGAAATAGGATACAGGAGTAATGGGTGTGCCCAAATATAACTCAGTCCGATATCCCGCCTTGATCGATGGCGTGAAAGGTGCCTATGGCGTATCATTCCCCGATCTTCCGGGTATCGTCGCCATGGGAGACACCATTGATGACGCTTTGCTGAATGCCGAAGAGGTGTTGAGGGATTATGCTATCGAAACAGAATCTGATGGTGATTCGATCGTTCAGCCAAGCGATCTGGAGCAGGTAAGTCTCGAACCGGGACAAGCACTGACGACCGTGCCGTTAATCCGTCAGTCCGGCCGAAGCGTGCGTATTCATATGGCGATTGACGAAGGCGTAGCGGTGTTTATAGACAGCGAGGCAGACAGGCGAGGAATGACACGAACAGCCTACGTAGAGTGGATGGCGCGGCGTATCGCCATGATGGGTGGGTAGACCCTTACTCACTTTATAGTCTTGCGAACCGTGTATCTTCCTGGCGCCGCGACATAGCCCAGTTTCCTGTTGAGCGCCAGCATGGGCCCGTTCGCCGAATCGTTTTCCGTGCTTAGTGACCGCGCACCGCGTTTCGTGGCATAGCGAATCGCAGTGAGCTTAAGCGCCATGGCGATGTGGCGCCTTCGATATCCTCGGATAACACCGGTATGCATGTTGAAAGCCTGTTGCGATTCGGGATACAGGCGTACCGCGCAGATGCCCGCCCAATCATCCCCATCGGCTGCAAGCAACTGGCCATCCGGCCGGTACCAGCCCGATTCATATACCCACTCGTTGAATTCCTCGAAGGAAAGCCCGGGGCTGCTCCAACCCGGCACGTCCCGGTCTGTAATCGCGTTGACTTCATAGAGTTTTTTGCGTGCTTCAGGCGTATCGCCAAAATCGGCGAGCGAGTATATATGTACTCCAGACTCGGCGACGTTCGATAGAACTCCTTTGAAGGGTGATTCGTCGAAGGTCTCGAGGTCCAGGCTCGACTGGAACAGATGCCGGTCGTACTCGAATCTTCGATTTCTCGCAAATGCCTGAGAAATCTCACAGTTATCCCGGACTTCGCTGGTTATGGTCCCCGCCTCGTGGCGCTTCAGAAACCGCATCATATCGGAGTACAGCGCGGCGCCGATGCCGCCACCCCGCTCCGAAGGAATCACGCCCACCCAGGCGTAGAACTGTCCCGGCGGATCCCAGGTCTCGTGCACCGACACCGCGTAGCCCACCACAATGTCGTCCTCCGTCACAGCTACCTGGCGATAGCTGATCCTGCCCGGAGCGGTGTGAGTCAACCACTCGTGCACCGTATCTACTGAGACGGGATTCTGCTCGAAGGCATTGACGACGGATGCGATGCCCGCTTCATCGGCGGAGGGACGGGCGGGGCGGAGGCGGAACATGGGAGACCCGAACGATGTGTGGCGATCTGAAAAGCAGGTGCGTGCTGTGAAACCGGCTACACCAGCACCCCCGGCATGGGCTTGAACTGGCAGGCCTCGACAAAGACCTCGAAGAAGTCGGGCGTGGTCTCAAGTTCGATGTGCTCGATGTCCTTGACCAGCGCCTCCAGCTCCGCGCGGCGCGAGCGGGACAGGAGGATCTCGCGTGCACCCTGGACGGCTGCATTACCCACCTTGACGATGCGGTCTTCGGGCACGGGGGCCAGGAACCCGATGTCGATGGCGTTACGGACGTCCACGTAGTTGGCGAAACCGCCCGCCAGGAAAAGGCGGTCCACGTCGCCGGGCGCGACGCCGAACGTACGCAGGACGATGTACTGCCCGCAGTAGTTGGCGGCCTTGGCCTGGGCCAGGTTGCTGGCGTCCTGGCGTGACAGGGTGATGCCGGACTCCGGCACGACAGGCACTTCGAACTGTTTACGGTCGGCGTAGACGCCCTTGGGCGACATCATGCCGTGGCGGCGCAATTCGGCGAGGAGGTCGATCAGGCCGGAACCGCAGATGCCCTGGGCCGTGGTATCGCCGATGGTGCTCCAGGCGAACCGCCCGTCTTCCCACTTCAACGTTTCGATGGCGCCTTCGTAACCGGGCATGCCGTATTGAATGCCGCCGCCCTCGAAGGCGGGACCGGCGGGACATGAAGCCGTGATCATGCGCCCGTTGCCCGCCACGACCACTTCGGTGTTGGTGCCCACGTCCACAAGCATGGATACGCCCGGTTGCGCGGCGAGTTCGACGGTGGCCAGGTCGGCCGCCACGTCGCCGCCCACGTGGCTGGCGATGAGGGGCAGGCCGTAGACCCGGGCCTTCGGATTGGCGCGGAGTCCGAGGCGGCGGGTGCCGATGGTGAGCGCCGTGGTCTCCCGCTCCCCCGCGAGGTATTCGTTCTCGATCAGGGACTTGTAGGGTTTCTGGCCGATGCTCTGCACGTCGAGCCGGAAGAAGAGGTCCCGCATGGTGGCGTTGCCCGCCACGACGATCTCATAGATCTCCTGCCGCGCGGTTCCCGTCCGCTCGCACCAGTCCATGATCTCGTGGTTGACGGCGTTGATGATGGCGTTCCAGAGTTCACCCTCGAACGAACCGTCGTAGGAGATCCGGTGCATCACGTCGCTGCCGCCGAATCGCTGGGGGTTCTCGAAGGAGCAGACGTGGACGCTCTTTCCGGTCTCCAGGTCCACGAAGTCCATGACCACCGTGGTCGTGCCGAGGTCGATCGCGAGCCCGTACAGGTGCCCGCGGAACTGGTCCACCTGCTCATCGTCGTAGAAAACCGCATCGCCCCTGCGGGTGACCATGGGGTCCAGCGGCGTTTCCTTTTCTTCGGTAACGGTCAGGATCTTGGGCGTACGGCGCAGGGGGGAGAAGGCGATGTCCACCTTCGGATCGATCACGCGCGCCTGGCAGGCGAGCCGGTAGTTCTCCCGCAGGAAGGACTCGGGTTTCGTCCGTGGCACGAGCCCTTCCATCCCCTCCTGTATTTCCACGATGCACTCGTGGCAGATGCCGTTGCGGAAACACGAGGTGGGCACCTGCACGGCGAGGTCGTCGGCGTAGTCGAAGATGGACTTGCCGATGACCGAGGGTTGGGTCGTCGTGCCGTCGGTCACCGATCCGCCGGCTGGGTCTGTGGTATTTCCGGTATTCAGGTTTGGTGCATCCTGGTCGGGCCCTCCCGCTTCAGCCCGTTCGCGGGGCGCCTCATCGGTCTCCCAGGCGCTGCGGTAATCGAGCTTGTCGTCCCCGCCACACACGAGCAGGCCGCCGGCTTCACGGGGCTTGCGCTGGTTGCGGCACCCGAACCGGGCGGTGCATTCGTCGAAGCGGTTCTTGTAGGGGCAGCGGTAGGTGGCCTGCTCGGTCGCATGGGCCATCATATCCTTGAAGATGGCCGTGATGCGGTCCAGCCGCTCCTGGTACGCCGCCTTGTCGATCTTTTTCATGGGAAAGGTAGGGGAGGCCGCCTGCCGGTTCGGTCAGGCTTCCTGTTCCTGCTTGAGTTCTTCGAGGAGACGCTGGGCCAGTTCCACGCATCCCACCGCGTCCTCGGCGGTGCCGTCGGCGCCCATGTCATCGGCAAACTCCTGGGTGACCGACGCGCCGCCCACCATGATCTTGACGTCCTCCCGCATATCGTTGTCGATGAAGGCGTCGATGGTCTTGCCCATGTTGGGCATGGTCGTGGTCAGCAGCGCCGACATGCCCAGCAGGGGCGCCTCGTGTTCCTCCACCGCGTCCATGAACTCGTCCTCGGAAGTGTCCACCCCCAGGTCGTGGACCACGAACCCGGCGCCGCGCAGCATCATGATGCACAGGTTCTTGCCGATGTCGTGGAGATCGCCTTTGACCGTGCCCATGATGACGGTGCCGACGGATTCGATGCCCGAAGCGGAGAGGATGGGCTCGATGTGGGCCATCCCGGCCTTCATGGCCCGGGCGCAGGCGAGAACTTCCGGAACGAAGATGAAGTTCTCGCGAAACTTGATGCCTACGACGCTCATGCCGGCGATCAAGCCGTCGTCCATCACTTCCAGTGCTTCAGTGCCGCCGTCCAGCGCCGCCCGGGTCAGCGTGTCGACCGTCCCGTTGTCCCCATCGATGAGGGCCGCGGAAATTTCCTGCATGGCGGGCGTCGCCCGGGCGAAAGCGTCGATGATCCGCGTCCGCTCGTTGGGCCTTTCGATGAACTCTTCTATTTCGTCCTTCAGAAAGTCATTGGCTATATCGTTTAATTCTGCCATGCTCTCCTGTCCGGTCCTCCCGTTTCATGCCGAAATTGACGTCTACTCGCGTGGGCCAGGCGGACCGCTATGCCGCGTGGTGGACGTGCCAGTCCTTCACCGCCTGCGGGATCGCCTTCAGGTTCTCGACGGACGCCTGCAGGGGAACGGCGCACTCCGGTCCCACCATATGAATTCCGTGTTCCAGGTTCTGGCAGACTTCCTGCCCCACTTCTTCGGGACCACGTGCGAAAAGCGTCTCGGGATTGTTGATGTTCCCCACGAGGGAGATCTTGCCGTCGACGGCCTCCATGGACTCCTGGGGCTTGTTTTTCGAATCGAAATGAAAGGCCGCGAAGCCGGTCTCGGCGATGTAGCCCATGCGGTCCACGGTGCGCCCGCAGATGTGCATGATCAGCGGGATGGGTATCCGTTCGGCCATCTCGATGTGCAGGTCCCGCAGGAAGCGGCGGTAGTATTCGCCGCTCACCAGGTCGCCCGTGGCGTGGTCCGGCAGGGTCAGGGCGTCCGCCCCGGCCTCGATCTGTGCGATGCCGAACTCCACCGTGGCCTCCTTCATGCGGTCCAGGGCGAGATGGGTCCTGCCGGGGTCGTCGAGGGACATGAGCAGGAAGGGTTCCACGCCGAAGCAGTGGTATCCCAGGGACCAGGGGCCCATGGTCTTGCCGATGACCGCCACTTCGTCGCCGTATTCCTTCTTGAGCTTGCTGATGGCGTCGAGGACGCACTTCGTGTCCCGGTGCGTCAGGAAATCCGAAGGTATCTTGATGTCGTCCACGTCGGTCCAGATGGGTTCCCGCATCTTGACCGTAGGCCAGTTGTCCTTCTGCTCCCACTGGATCTTGCAACCCAGCGCGGAGGACTCCTGGATGATGGTAAAGACCGGCATGATGGTGTCGAATCCGAGTTCCGTGTAGCCCGTGGCCGCGAGACGGGCCATGAGCTCCGGGTCCCGGTTGGCGTCCGGGAAAGGCGCGTCAACGAGATCCATCAGTTCCACCGTGGCGACGGACGTCGGATTGCACACGGGCGTGCGGTCCACGGGCTCTCCCCTCAGGGCAGCCAGTACCCGGTCCCGGCCCTTCATCTGCTTGATGACGCTCGTTTCCATTACGGCCTCCTTGTCGATCGCGCATGCGTCAGTCGCGCGTTGCGCATCCAACGATCGATTTTTTTCTGCCCCGCCAGTGCCGGCCCTCATCCATCCTGCTGACTGGGCGCGGCCAGGACGCCCCGGCTGGCGGCCGCCTCCTGTTCGCGCAGGACGGCCCGGACGTTGGGCGCACGGACCAGCAATAGCCCGACTAGGGCGTCGTGAACGAATCCGCAGGGGAAAACCACTTGGTCCAGGGTGCCGCTTACCTCGTCGATCTCGGCCAGCTTCATCAGGCCACCCGCGATGAAGGATATACGGCGGTCGCGGTCCTTGCCCTCGCCGTGGGCCGTGACCCGGTAGACGCCGTCGCCCTCGCTCAGGACCTGGATCTGCAATCCGGATTTCTTGTCCAGGATCTGCAACGGCCGCGGTTCGACTGGGCCGGCCGGATCCAGTTTGCAGGCTTCGAGGAACACGCGCTTTACCGCCAGGTTGTGTTCATAGCCGCAGGGAAAACGCAGGCGGCCGGCGGTGGCCGGCTCCATGCCTCCGAGGACTTCCATGGCCTTCATCACGAAGGCGATCCGGTCCTCGACGCCTTCCCGCCGGCTGTAGGTGAATACCCGGTATACCGGTCCCGCGTCGTCCCGCTGGCGGTACAGGCCGATCGAAATGTCCCCGAAATGGGGATCCAGCGGAACCAGTTCGATGCGCCGGCCTATGTCGACCGTTTGGCCCAATAGCCTTCTCCGTTCGCGGCTGGTCCTAAACGCCACCGCCGCGGCCGTCCTTTTCGCCTGATCGCTTGCCGCGGGCCCATCTCCTGACCTTTCGCGGCTGGTCCTATCCCTTGTCGTACTCTTCTTCCAGTAGCTTCAGAACGGCTGCCGCGACCGTTTCCGCGTCGTTTCCTTCCCCGGTCCATTCCCGTTTTTCGGACCAGTGCCACTCGTCCAGGTAGGCGTCGGTGCCGGTCAGGCCGTCCCGCATGGCCACCCGGTCGATTTCCTGCTGGAACCAGTCGGGCATCTGGCGCGACAGTGGCCGCCGGCCTCCGTAGACGCGCACCTGCGCCGGGATATCCCGCCAGTACAGTACCTGGTACACTGCCATGCCGACCGATCCCGTGCTCAGGCGACAAGCGCTTCGCCTAAACTGCCGCAGGCTCTCCGGCCCTCCGCTGCCGCAGGCTGTCCGGCCGCACGCTACTCCCGTATGCTCACGCCGCCGCCCGGTCCATCGCCTCGCGGAAGGCCCGGATGTGACTGACACCCGTGCCGCAACATCCGCCGATGAAGTAGGCGCCGGCTTCCAGGAGGCCCGGCACGAAAGCGGCCATTTCCTCCGGCGTGTTCGCGTAATAGGTCCGGTGCTGCTCGTCCAGTCGGGCCTTCCCCGCGTTCGGGTAGGCCATCATGCGTTTCGGCGCATCCATTCGGGCGTCCATGGCGCGCTTCAACTGGCCGATGCCGTTGATGGCGTAGGGCATTCCCGTATGCTCGTCGCGCCGGGATTCCGCGCCGCAGTTCAGGCCGACGATCTGCACGTGCTCGAGCAAGTCCTGCCCAGCGGCCTGCGTGCCGCCCGCGAGGATCTCCAGGAGATCCGCCGCCGAATGGCCCCAGTCCGTTTTGTAGATGACCTCGCCCGTTGTCCGGTCCTTCGTGTACTTGTACGTCTGGTTCACGGCGATGGGTATACCGAACTGTCTCAACTCGTTCACGGCCAGGGCCGCCTCGTTGGCGGAGAACATGGTCTCGACGCAGAAGAAATCCACGCCGCCCTCCGCCAGCGCCGTGCCCACGCGCTCGTGGGCGTCCCGGGCGATGCTGTTCGCGATACCGAACTCCGTGTCGCCGCTGTCGGCCTCGATGGCGCCAGGCAGCGGACCGATGGAACCAGCGAGGTACACCTCCCTGCCGCTGCGCTCAATGGCGGCACGGGCGTGTTCCACGGATCGCCGGATCAGCCCGTCGGATTCGGAGGCGTCCTTCCCCGCCATTTCCAGATGGGGATGCGACGCCACGAAGGTATTCGTGCCGATCGCTTCCGAACCTGCTTCAATATAGTCGAAATGAATGGCCCTGACAATGTCGGGGTGGAGCTCGTTGGCCAGCGCGCTGTTGGCCAGTTCGATGCCGCGGGCGAAGAGTTCCGTGCCGAATCCGCCGTCGTAAAGGAGGGGCCGGTCTTCGGCGATGCGTTCAAGAAAGGGTTTCATTGGGGCTTCTCAGACTTTCGCACCGGCATGCGCCGGAAACGCCCCGGACCGTACCTCAGGGGGCCTCGAAGGACACCTGTCCCCGGGTGCGGAGTTCCATGGGCCGCAGCGCGTGATAGATGAAATCGTTTACCGGCGTGGCCACGCCCGCTTCCTTTCCCATGCGGACCAGCGCGCCGGTCTGTGCTTCCAGCTCGGAGAATCGTCCTTCCATGATATCCCGCTGCATGGAGGCGGTGCCGCCGTATTCGACGCTGTCCAGGATGGCCAGGGTCCGGGCGACGATGTCGTCCGGAAGCCCGACCCCCAGCGCAGTGGCCACCTCGTGGATCTCCTCCATGGCACCCTCGAGGAGGCGGCGCGTACCGGGCTGGCTTCGGACGACGCCGATCGGCGCGCGGGTAACGCCGCCGATCCCGCTCCACGAAGCGATGAGGATGTACTTGCGCCACATGGCGGCCTGAATGTCGGGCGGTGTATCGACGATGAGCCCCCTGGTGCGTTCAAACGCCTGGCGCAGCCGGTCTACCCGTTCGCTCGAACGGTTGTCCCATTCGCCGAAATTGACGAAAGGTTCGTAGGCCACGTGTCGGATGAGTCCCGGTTCGGCGATGAAGGAGACGATTCCGCAGACACCGCCAAGCACATGGCGCCAGCCGAACTCCGCGGCGAGTTGCTCCGGCGTCTCCACACCGTTTTCCATGGGCAGAATACAGGTATTCGGTCCGAGCATGGGACGCAGTCCCTCGACGGCCTCAGGTACCTGCCAGCACTTTACGCAGAGCATGACCACGTCCACGTCGCCGGCTTTCTCGGGATCACCGGTGACCTGGATCGAGGGCAGCGTAAAATCGCCCTTCGTACTTTCCACGCGAAGGCCGTTTTCGCGCAACGCTTCCAGATGCGGACCGCGTGCTACGAAGACGACGTCTTCCCCTGCCTCGGCGAGTCGCCCCCCGTAATATCCACCTACGCCACCAGTACCAAATACCGCTATGCGCACATGTGCCTCCGATAGTCCGGGATTCCCGGTCGATGAATCGATTTCTGCCAGACCCCACTTCAGGCCAGGAGCCGTCGGGGGCCCACTGCGCGGCGCCGTCAATCAAGCAGGCCAATATAATGGAATGATGATCGGAAGATCAACAGCTTTTCGAAGATAACGGCCGCGGGTTTTTACGGCTCGCCGCGTTCCAGGACGAAGGCTTCCATGGCGTAGTACTGGGGAAATCCCAGCTTGTCCAGGCGCCGTGCCGTGTGGGTATTGCGGTCCTGCACGCGCTCCCAGAACTCCCGGTCGTCGTACGCCCCCGGGAACATGGCGGTGTCCTTCTGGGACTCGTGTCGGAAGATGGCCTGGATCTTGCGCTGGAGGTCTTCATAGGAAAGGGGGATGAAAACGTCCGCCTCGTCCACTTCCCACTCCTGCCAGGCGCCCCGGTACAGCCATACTTCCGGGTTCGTCCCGTCGTAGACGGCGAGGGCCTGGTCGATGACTTCCTTGCACACGCGATGGGTGCCGTGGGGGTCGGACAGGTCTCCGGCGACGAAGACGACCTCGGGGCGGATTTCATTCAGCAGGTTCAGCACGATGCCGACGTCGTCCTCGCAGACGGGGTTTTTCTTCACCTGTCCGGTTTTGTAGAAGGGCAGGTCCAGGAACCGTGTCTTCTCCGGTGGGATGTTCACCGTCGACGCCGCCGCGATGGCCTCGGACCGGCGGATGTTGGTCTTGATGACCTGTACCTCGGGGATGTCGACCTGTCCGGGTTGTTTCGCCGCGAGGAAGGACCGGACCGTGTCCACGATGCCGTCGAACCGTTCGTGCGGGCAGCCCAGGTCGCGGAAGGTCAACCCGATGAAGTCGATGAGCCGTTTCACGTCCTCGTCGAATACGGCGATGTTGCCGCTGGTCATGTAGGCGATGGTGATGTCGTTTCCGACGGCGGACAGGCGGAACAGCGTGCCGCCCATGGAGATGACATCGTCGTCCGGGTGGGGCGAAAAGCAGATGCACCGCTTGCCGGTGAACAGGTCCTGGCGCCCGTATATCTTGGCGCGGACCGCGTCGAAGGTCTTCCGGTTCAGCTCGTCGACCGACTGGACGGTGTCGACCAGGGAGTAGAGATCGTGGGCGTTGTAATCCCGCCGCTGCAGGTGCAGCACCGGCTTGTCCGTCCGCTCGCACAGCCAGAGCACGGCCCGCCGCGAAAGCTGGTCGGTCCAGTCCACCGCGTGGTTGTTCAGCCAGGGCAGCTTGACGCGGGTAAGTTCGCTCGATGCGGCCGGGTCGATGAAAACCGTGGCGTTCGGATGGTTCTGCAGGTAGCTGGCCGCGACGAGGGGACTCACCTCGCCTTCGACGGCCTCCCGGACGATGGGCGCCTTGTGCTCCCCCGTGGCCATGAGGATGATCCGCTCCGCGTCGAGGATGGTGCCGACGCCCATGGTCACGGCCTCGATGGGCACGTTCTCTTCGCCATGGAAACTGGAGGCCGCGTCCTTGCGCGTGATCTCGTCCAGCCGGATCAGGCGGGTCCGGGTATCGGGCAGCGAGCCGGGCTCGTTGAAACCGATATGCCCCGTTCGCCCGACGCCCAGAAGCTGGATGCCGATGCCGCCCACGGCACGGATGCGTTCCTCGTACCAGTCGCAGTGTTCCTCGATTTCTTCCGGTGCCAGGTCGCCCAGGGGAACGAAGATCTGGTCGTCCGGTATGTCGACGTGGTCGAAGAGGTATTCCCGCATGTACCGGTGATAGCTCTGCGCCGACTGTCTCGACATGGGGTAGTATTCGTCGAGGTTGAACGTGACGACGTTCTCGAAACTGACGCCGCCGCGATGAAACGCGATGAGTTCACCGTATACGTCGATGGGCGTGGAGCCCGTGCAGAGGCCGAGTACGGCCAACTGGCCCTGCTCGCCGCGGCCCCTGGCGTAATCGACGATTTCGCGGGCGACCGTCTTCGACAGCGTCTTGTGGTCCGGACAGACTACGATGGGGATATGTTCGGTGCTGGGATGCAAGGGGCGTCCTGAAAACGATGTTATCGGTATCCGAATGTACTGATTCCCAAGTTATGTACTGATTTCCAAGATTGTACGACTACAGGACCGGTGGCCGCGTATCGTGGCTATGGCTCACGGCTGTTTTTCACCCGCGGCCACGAATATCCCGATACGGGCGAAATCGTCGCAGCAGGTCGACTGCACTTCGCAGCAGGATCCGGCGTTGTCGACCCCTACGCCAGTCAGTCCCGCGGCCTCAAACCACTTCTTTATATCTGATCTGCTGAACCCCAGCCAGCGGTCGTGGTGTTCTTCGCGCAGAAACTCGAAGTCGTGCTCGTCCGCGTCCGTGATCACTAGTTTGCCACCGGGTTTCAGGATTCTGGCCATTTCCCTGATGGCGTCCGGCGGGGATTCAACGTGGTGGAGGCACATGTTGGCAAACGCATAGTCGACCGTTTCATCGGGAATGGGCAGATCCTCCGCACTCCCGATGCGATAGTCGATCACGTCGATGTCGGCGAACTTTCGCTTCATTTCGTTCAGGATTACTTCGGACTGATCGACCGCGATGACCCGCAGCCCCGCCTGGACCAGGCCCTGTGATATAAAGCCGGTACCCGCGCCGATGTCCGCGGCGACGCAGCCTCTTTCGACCTCGGCGGCAGCCAGGGCGCCCACCCTGACGTCATCGGAGTAATAGTTTTCGCGCATTTCGTCCCAGTCCGGGGCGACGCGGTCGAAGAAGTCCTTGCTGCTCACTGGTGTGCTGTCCTTTGTGCCCTTGTCGCAGGATCGCCTTGTAATTACGTTCGTTCGGTATACATATATATGAAATTACATCCAAAAGTGTCAATTTCTTCACGCAGTGGGTTATTCAAACCCCTAATTTACTCAAATCATTAGACTAATTGAACCACGTGGACAATCAATGCGACTCTGTCTGGATAGTTTCGTCCCGCCCCTGGACCGGATAACCACGGGTACGGCCAAATGGGTCCGGGAACTGGGTTTCTCCGTTGTCGGCGTGGACCTGGAACCGGCCGTGTCCGTCGATGTGGAAGGATGCCGCGCAGTCCGGGCGATTCTGGAGGCGGAAGGCGTATCCATCGGACAGGTGTGGAGCGTCGATACCCCGCTGGTGCGCCCGGACCCAGGTGAATCCGCGGCCCATCTGCGGCTCCTGCGGGATCGCATTCCCCTGGCCGCGGCCCTCGGCTGCCGCGTGCTCCTTACAGAGGCCGGCGGCCTGCACCCCGCGAACCCATGGTTTCCTCATCCGGAGAATCACGGCGAAGCGGCGCTGGAGCGCCTCATAGAAGCATTGAAGGAGGTCGCGCCGTACGCAGCGGACCACGGAGTGACCGTCACGCCGGAGATGTCGCTGATGACGATCCTGTCCACGGTGGCCCGGGCAGAGACGCTGGCGGCACAGATAGGCCACCCCGGCGTCGGCATCAATTTCGATCCCGCCAACATCCTGAATCCGCTGTCCCTCTACGATTCCGGGACATTGATAGACGACGCCTTCGACCGCCTGGGAAGCCGGGTCGTGAACGTCCACGCCAAGGACGCGGCGCCTCGAAACGTGCCCCTTATCGTGCACCTCGAGGAGCAACCCGCCGGGCAGGGTGTGCTGGACTACGAACGCCTGCTGCGCCGCGCGGCATCCCTTCCGGAATGGACTTGCGTGGTCATAGAGCACCTGACCGACTATGGCCAGGTGGCGGAGGTCAGGCGGTTCCTGATGGAATCAGCCGCAAAGGCGGGAGTGCGTTTCGGGTGAGACGCGGGATCAGGCGCCCATACGGAAGCACCCGCGGCGCGCGTGAAGCGGCACCAATCGATTCCTGACGCGCTACCCCTGCGCCTTACGCGCAGAGCTCGTGGTCCCTGCTCCACCGGTTGAAGGACGGGTTGGGCAGACCGGCGAGAGCGTCCCTAGCATCCACCCACATCTGGTTCCACGCGACGGGATCGGTCAGGATCCGCTCCGGGCTGGCCTTGCTGCGTGCTACGAACCCCGGGAAGGCGCCCCGGCCCGAGGCCTGGCCGATGGGGTTGTACCGCAGGTCGTAGCTCCACCGGATCTCGTTGCTCTGGTTGGGCAGCGACGAGTGGCAGGTGTGCTTGTGCAGGAACAGGACGTCGCCGGGCTGGGTCGGCTGGGGTACGGCGGCGGAACGGTCCTTCACCTTCTCGGGGATTTCGAGACCCCAGATATCGGGGCAGTGGTGGAGCAGGCCGTCGCGGTGGCTTTCGGGGATGACGGTCAAGCATCCCTGTTCGACCGTGGCCTCCTTCAGGGAGAACCAGACCGTCAGCATGTCGGTGTCGTCGGCTTCCTTCGTAACCACTCCGTTATCCTGGTGCCACGGGGATATGCCGAGTTGAATGCGGCCCGTGCTGGGGTTGATGGGCGTCAGGTGCTCGGGCAGCTTGATGCGCACGTGCTGGACCGGATTGGAGTAGATCTCCGGACCAATGAAGGCCTCCACGGCATCGAGGAGCCGCGGGTTGGTCAGGACGTTGAACACCGCGGGACCGCACCAGAAGGGGGTGTCTTCCTTTATATTTCCCTGGGGCAGGGTGAAATCGAAGTACTGGGCGTGGACCATGCCGCTTTCACCCCAGACTTTCGTGATGCGTTCGCCGAAAGGCAGGTCTTCGTACTTCGATTCGATTCTGCCGGCCAGGAAGAGCTCTTCCGCCAGTTGATCGAGCACGTTTCCGTACTCCTCGATCACGGGGTCCAGCACTTCTTCCTGATCCAGCAGGCCCCGCACCATCAGGTAACCCTGGTCTTCGAAAAAGGCCATCTGTTCGTCGGTAATGGGTGACATCACAACCTCCCTATCGCTTCAGGCGGGGTTTTTTGTGCGTCGTCCGCTTTTCGGTTGCGTCAACATATAGACAAGAAATCGGCGCTTCAGCGGTATATTGTGGATGGAAACCGGGTTCGGCGAAAGCCCCGGACGAAACGGGAGATTCCGCGGACGGTCCGCGCTCCATCGCGTTCAGTCAGGTTCGGCAGTACGCGAAACATGGGCTTGAATACCTGGCGTTGTAAGCCAGTTTTATTATAGCGACCGTTCGGACCGCGCGCAAGGGTAAGATAACCCGTGGTTTTCTTGAATGTTACCAGGTTTTTGTTGGCGGCGCCCGCGTCATGTCCGATCCGCCAAGATGACCCGAAGGTGCCGTGAAAATGCCCGATACCCATCGATCCGGTGAGCTCAGGGAGCATGCGCCGGAAAACAGGCAGGAGATCTTTCGAAGGCTGTTCGATGCCTGGCACGGGCGCATCTACCAGACCTGCTACCGGCTCATGGGAAATCCACAGGAGGCGGAGGACATAACCCAGGATGTTTTCGTTCGCGCCATGCAGGCTTACGACCGTTTTCGAGGGGACGCCGACCCGGGCACATGGCTCTACCGGATCGCCGTCAACCAGTGCCTCAATGTCCGGCGCCGGAAACGCCGGCTGCAGTGGCTGACCCTGGATTTCTGGAACGAGGGCGCCGACGATTCGGCGGTGCTCCGGGACCGGAGCGCCAGCGTCGAGGAGGATATCCAGCAGGCGGACCGGGAACGCATCGTCGGGAAGGCTATCGACGCGCTCCCCGAGCGACAGCGCACCGCCCTGATCCTCTCCCATTTCGAGCGCATGTCCTACAAGGCCATCGCCGAAGCCATGGACTGTTCGCCTTCCGCGGTGGAGTCCCTGCTGCACCGGGCCAAGACCAATCTGGGCAGGCGCCTTCGGCCGCACCTGGACGAACTTTAATCCAGTGGGAACGACATACCCCGTCACGCAGCATAAAAAACGATAAAATCCGAATGGTTTGGACTGACGGGTTGTCTAAGCGTATAAGAAGAAGATGGAAACGCGCGATGGCCCTGCGATCCGTCCGCAAAGTCTAAACGACACAAACGCAAACGATGTATGGAACTCGAACGACGTATAGAACGCAGCGACCCAAATCAGGCGGGTGCCTACAATGAATCATCGTTTCCTTGAAGATCGCCTTTTCCTCTATATCGACGGGGATCTGCCATCTGAAGATCAGGCACGGTGCGAGGAACACCTGCGTACCTGTCCCCGGTGCCGGGAGCGGGTCGACGCGCTGCGTGCGACCTGGAACTCCGACACGCTTATGCGCGTATCCGGTCCCACCCTGCGGCTTCGCACGCGTTTCGAAGCGGCCCTCCGGGGCGAAGCGTCCGTCGAATCCGGCCTGGCGGCTGGCACGAAGCTGGACTGGCTCGTCCGGCCGGCGCTGATGGCCGCCACGCTGGCCGTGGGTATCGTGATCGGCGCCTATCTCGGAAGCGGTCCCAACGGAGAAACAGCGCAGGTGGAAACACCGGCGGCGGATTCGAACGTGCTGGCTTTCTCGCTTGCGGAAGACTTGCAGGACGTCACTGCCGAATCGGTCGGCCAGGAATACCTGTTGCTGGACTGGGACGCCCCCCTGGACGATCCCGGACGGTAGCTGTATGGTAAGGATTAACTTCGAGGCGATTGACAGGTAGTTTGAAGCCTTTTGCAAGGAACGGTCCGGACAGATGAAGAAAAAGCTGATCATATGGGGCGTGGTCCTGCTGACGGTCATCAACCTCGCTTCGCTGGCGACCCGCGCATATCACCGCTGGGGCGACGACGAGCGGCGCGGCCGGGAAAGCCGGCGCGAGGCCCGGATGTCCGTAACCGAACGCCTGGGGCTCACCGAAGCCCAGGCGGAACAGGTCAGGGCGATGCGCGCCGAACTCGGGGAACGGATGACCCCCTACCGGGAAGCGTACCGCGACAGGCGGGACCGGCTGTACGATCTGCTCATGGCGCCGGATGCCGACCGCGGAGAGGTAGACCGGATCAAGGCGCAGATGGATTCGCTGCAGGCGGAGCGGGAAGCCATCGTATTTGAATACATCCTGGCGCACAAGGAAGTGTTGACTCCCGAGCAACAGACTAAGTTCTTCACCATGGTCAAGGAGCGGTTCCGGAACGGATACAGGCGGAGATAGCGGGACGGGCCCGCGGAAAGGCGCGCCGTTTATTCCGGTGCGCAGGAACGACCCGATCCAGGTAAGGTATAATGGAATAGCCTGCCAGGCGGGCAGCGAGTAGACAAGACCGGAGTGCACCGGATCTTACAATTGAAGGAGCAGTTCATGTTCAAGCGGTTCGGAATGAGAAAACTGGCGTCCTGGTCGGTGGCGTTGGCCATGGCGGGGACCTTCGCCTGCGGCGGCGGCGAGGAGGAAGCGGAAGACAACGCTGCGCAGAATCAGCGCGGCGGACGGCCCGGCATGGGCGCCATGGCGCGCACCGGGGCCTCCATACCGGTCGAGGTGAAAACCGTGGGCCGGGGCAATATCGCCGCGACCCTGCTTACCTATACGTCGCTGGAGGCGGAGCGGCACGTGGACGTCGTATCCCGAACGCAGGGGCTCGTGAAGACCATCCTGGTCGAGGAGGGCGACCGCGTGGAGGAAGGCCAGCCGCTGGCTCAGCTCGATACCGACGCGCTGGAATTGACGCTGCAGGAGCGGGAAGTGAACATGAACAGCCTGGAATCGAACTACAATCGATCCCAGGAACTGCTGGAACAGGAACTGCTCAGCAGCCAGGAATTCGAACAGACCAAGTTTCAGTACGAGGCGGCCCGGACGCAGTACGAGTCGGCGCAGTTGCAACTGGCCTACGCCACGGTCCGAAGCCCCTTCGCCGGCATCATCACGGAGCGACTGATCGAGGTGGGCAACCTGGTGAACGCGAATGACGTGGTGTTCCGCACGGCGGATCTCGACCCGCTGCTCGCCCGCATCTACGTGCCCGAAAAGGACATCGGACAGGTCCGCGCGGGACAGTCGGTGCGCATCAATGTCGAAGGATCGGACCAGACCCACACGGGACGGGTCGCCCGGATAAGTCCCATCGTGGATCCCCAGAGCGGTACGGTCAAGGTCACGGTGGAAATCCGGGATCGCAGGGGCACGCTGAGACCGGGCATGTTCACCACGGTCAACCTGGTGATCGCGATCAACGAAAACGTATTGCAGATCGAGAAGAAAGCGCTGGTGGCGGAAGCCGAGGGATCCTACGCGTTCCTGTTCCAGGACGGCACGGCCGAGAAGCGGCTCATCGAGTTGGGTATCGCGGAGGGGGATTACGTGGAAGTGCTGTCCGGCCTGTCCGATGGGGATTCCATCATCACCGTGGGTCAGGAGGGACTGCGTAACGGGGCGCCCGTCCGCATTGCCGGGCAGTCCCCGCCCGCCGCGGAAGGGATGGCAGGCGGTATGGGCGGAGGTGCCGAAGGCATGGGCGGCGGACCAGGCGGTCGTCCCGCGGGCATGGGAGGATCGCGCGGTGGATCAGCCGACGCGCCGGCGGCGAGTCCGGCAGCCTCGGGTGAAAGCCGGGAAGGTTCGGTACAGCGCCCGGCGGCACAGGAAGGCAATGCCGGCGCACGCGGCAACCGGATGATGGCCATGGACCTGGAACAGATGAAGGAGCGGATGTTCCAGAACCCCCAGATCAAGGCGGCATACGACAAGCAGGTGGAGGAAGACCCGGCTTTCGCGCGTGACGAAGAACGGCAACGGACGTTCCTGATCCAGCAGATGCGCCAGATGCGTGCGCAGCGCGGAGGGGGACAGCCGCAGTAGCAGTAGCATTAGCACGGCGGCTCTTCGCGGAAGATGAACGCGGACCTATACACATTTCGGAAGGCAACACGGTAATCCATACATGAAAATCATCGGTTTCTCCATCGGCAGGCCCGTAACGATCATCATGCTGATGACGGCGATGCTGCTCTTCGGCTCCATCGCCTTCTCGCGGCTGCCCATCAATCTGCTCCCGGACATCACGTACCCGACCCTGACGGTGCGCACCGAGTACGTCGGCGCCGCGCCGAACGAGATCGAGAACCTCATCTCCGAGCCCATCGAAGAGGCGGTGGGCGTGGTCACCGGCGTGGTGCGCGTCAGCTCCATTTCCCGCCCCGAGCGGTCCGACGTCATCCTGGAGTTCGAGTGGGGCACCAACATGGATTTCGCCAGCCTGAACGTGCGGGAGAAGATCGACCTGCTCAACCTGCCTCAGGCGGCGGAGAAACCCATCCTGCTCCGGTTCGACCCGAGCCTCGATCCGATCCTGCGCATCGCGCTGTCCGGCAACGAGAGCCTCACCGCCCTGCGGATCATGGCGGAAGAGGAGATCAAGCGCGAACTGGAAGCCCTCGAGGGCGTCGCCGCCGTCAAGATCAGCGGCGGCCTGGAAGAGGAAATCCACGTGGAGCTGGACGAATCCCGGCTGGCCAGCCTCGGCATTCCCATCACCCAGGTGGCCACCCGGCTCGAGCAGGAGAACGTGAATGTCGCCGGCGGCACCATCAAGGACGGCGAGACGGAATACCTGGTGCGCATCCTGAACGAGTTCCAGGCCGTGGACGAGATCGGCGACATCATCGTCGGCCAGGTCAACACCGTGCCCATCCTGCTCTCCGACGTCGCCTCGGTGACGAAAAGCCACAAGGAACGCAAGCTGTCGGCGCGGATCGACGGCCGGGAGAGCATCGAGATCGCCATCTACAAGGAAGCCGGCACCAATACGATCCAGGTGGGCCGGGTGGTCAAGGAACGGCTGGATTCGGTGCGGGAGACCGTGGCGGGCCTCACGTCCGGCGTGAACCTGGAGGTCGTCTTCGACCAGTCGATCTTCATTCAGCAGTCGGTGGACGAGGTGCTCAAGACGGCCATGTACGGCGGTATCCTCGCCATCCTGGTCCTGTACCTGTTCCTGCGGAGTTCGAGCAGTCTCATCATCGGCGTGTCCATCCCCATTTCGGTGGTCACCACCTTCTTCTTCCTCTATGCCTTCGACGTCTCGCTGAACATCATGTCCCTCGGCGGGCTGGCCCTGGGGGTCGGCATGCTGGTGGACAACTCCATCGTGGTGCTGGAGGGCATCGACCGGCACCGCAGGCGAGGGGGCGACCTGCCCATTGCGGAGCGGGTACGCCTCGGCGCATCTGAAGTGGGGCAGGCCGTCGTGGCCGCGACGCTGACCACGGTGTGCGTCTTCGTGCCCATCGTCTTCGTGGAGGGCATCGCGGGACAGCTGTTCCGGGACCTGGCGCTGGCCGTCACCTTCTCGCTAATCGTGGCGACCCTGGTGGCCGTCACCCTGATCCCGGTGATCTCGTCGATCCTGCACCGCGACCGGGAGCAGTACGCGGACGACGGAGACGACCGATCCGCGCAGGACCCGACTACGGCGCTGGGCAAGATCCGGTCCGTGATCGGGACCGTCTGGACCGCATTTTCCAGTGGGCTGGGATACGTCGTAACGGGTGTATTCTATATCGTCAGGTGGGTACTTTTCACGGCCTGGGGACTGGTGCGCGTCGCGCTCTGGCCGGTGGGCTGGGTTTTCGACCGGATCTTCCCGGTCATCCAGCGGACCTACCCGCCGTTCCTGCGCTGGGCCCTGGTCCACCGCGTGCTGACGTTGTTCGCCGGGACCGCCTTGCTGGCCGGTTCCCTGTATGTCATTCCCACGATCGGCGTCGAACTGATTCCCCAGATGAGCCAGGGCGAGTTCTTCGTCAACGTCAAGCTGCCCGTGGGCACGCCGCTGCCCGTGACCGAGAACGCGTTGAATCGCATGTCGGACATCGCCCGGGACTACCCGGAAGTGAGCACCGTGTACGTGCTGGCGGGGACCATGGGCCAGTCCGGCGGCAACGCGGGCGAGGAGCGGGAGAACATCGGCCAGCTGCACATCCGGCTGGAACCGGGACTGCGCGGGGAGGTGGAAGAGACCGTAATGAACCGCCTGCGGATGGATTTCGAATCCATTCCCGGCATCGAGGCGCCCGAGTTCGCCCGTCCCGCGCTCTTCAGTTTCAAGAACCCGGTGGAGGTGGAAGTCAGCGGGTACAACCTGACCCGGTTGACGGAGGTTTCCGAGGGACTCGCGGAGGAGATGTCCACGGTGCCCGGCCTGACCGACGTGAAGGCCAGCATGGAAGGCGGGAATCCCGAGGTCCAGATCCTCTTCGACCGACGGAAGCTCGCCAACCTGGGACTCAACCTGGGCACGGTCACGCAGATCGTGCAGAACAAGGTCCAGGGCAACGTGGCCACGGAGCTCACCCGCCGGGACCGGAAGATCGATATCCGCGTATGGGCCGAGGACGAGACCCGGCTGAGCCTGGAGGCCATCCGTCGGCTCGTGGTCAACCCGGAGGGGACCGTGCCGGTCCCCCTGTCGGCCGTGGCCGACGTCCGCGTCTCCCAGGGACCGAGCGAGATCAGGCGGGTCAACCAGCAGCGCGTGGCCATCGTGTCCGCGGGCTTGTCGGGCCGTTCGCTCGGTGACGCGGCGGAGGACATCCAGGGCATCATCGACGGCTTCAGCCTGCCCATCGATTTCATCGTGGGCATCAAGGGGCAGAACGAGGAGATGCAGGTGGCCTTCGCCAGCCTGCAGTTCGCCATTCTGCTCTCGATCTTTCTCGTCTACTTGGTCATGGCGTCGCAGTTCGAATCGCTGCTCCATCCCTTCGTGATCATGTTCACCTTTCCCTTTTCCATCATCGGCGTGGTCGCGACGCTGGTACTCACGGGCCAGACCATCAGTGTCGTCGTGCTGATCGGGGTGATCATGCTCACCGGGATCGTGGTGAATAACGCCATCGTGCTGGTGGATTACATCAACCAACTGCGCCGCAGGGGCTCGGAACTGCAGGAGGCCATCGTCGAGGCGGCCCAGACGCGCCTCTGGCCCATCATGATGACGACGGCGACCACGGTCCTCGGCCTGCTGCCCATGGCCATCGGCGTGGGCGAGGGCGCCGAACTGAGGGCGCCCATGGCCATAACCGTGATCGGCGGACTCATCGCCGGCACGATGGTGACGCTGGTCCTGGTACCGCTCATTTACATGACGATAGAGTCGGCCATGGCAAGGGTATACAGCCTGTTTACCAGAACAGCCGGGCAACCGGTGTCCCAGGAGGTGGCAGAGGCATGAGCATAGCCGAATTTTCCGTAAACCGACCGGTCACGACGATCATGATCATCGTGAGCGTCGTCACCCTGGGTGTGATCTCCTATACCAAGCTGCCGCTGATGTTCCTGCCGGACATGTCCTTCCCGTCCCTGAACGTCAGCGTGCCGTACCCGTCCTCGTCGCCCGAGGAAGTGGAACGGCTGATCACGCGGCCGCTGGAGGACGCCTTCGGCACGCTGAGCAACATGAAGAGCATGGAGTCCCATTCCAGCGACGACAACGCGCGGGTCCGCATCGAGTTCGAGACGGGCACGGACATGAACATGGCGGCCATGGAGGTCCGCGACCGGATCGACCAGGTCCGGGGCGACCTGCCCGGCGACGTGGAACGTGTCCGCATCCGCCGCTGGAACCCGAACGATATGCCCATCTACAACTTCAGCGTGGCATGGGGCGGGGACCCCGCGGAGTTCTATAACATCGTCACCAAGGTGATCCAGCCGCGCATCCAGCGCGTGGAAGGCGTGGCGAACGTGGAAATCAGCGGGATGATCGAAAAGCAGCTGCTCGTGCACGTGGACGCCGAAAAGCTGCAGTCCCACAACCTGGATCTGTTCAATCTCAGCCAGACCCTGGTGCAGAACAACGTTACCCTGACGGCCGGGACGGTCACCGAGGGCGGCCGGAAGTACTCGGTCCGTTCCGTGAACGAGTACCGGGCGGCCGAGGAGGTGGCGAACCTGCCGATACCGGGTACGACCCTGTCGCTGAGCGACGTGGCGGAGGTGAAATTCGACTACCCGGAGGACGACAGCTTCCAGCGCCTGAACGGGGTAGACGCGGTCACCATCAGGGTGTACAAGACGTCCACAGCCAACATCGTGGACGTGGCGCAGCGCACCCAGTCCGTGCTGGATGAACTCCAGACGCAGCCCCAGTTCGCCGACCTGGAAACGCGGGTCTTCTTCGACCAGTCGCAGAGCATAACGGACCGGCTTTCGGACCTGCGGAACACGGGACTGCTGGGGGGCATGCTGGCGGTCATCGTGCTGTTCCTCTTCCTGCGGAACGTACGGAGCACCCTGATCATCAGCCTGGCGATCCCCATATCGATCATCTGCACCTTCACCTTCATGTACCTGCTGCGGCAGGGCGCCGGATCCACGGTTTCCATCAACCTGATCTCGCTCATGGGGCTGATGCTGGCGGTGGGCATGCTCGTGGACGCCGCCGTGGTGGTGCTGGAGAGCATCTACCGGCACCGCCAGGAGGGCAACCTGCCGGCGCGGATCGCGGCTGTCGTGGGCACCCGTGAAGTGACCATGGCCATCATCGCGGCGACGGCGACAACCCTGTGCGTCTTCATGCCCCTCGTCTTCATGGGCGGCGGCAGCCGGTTCATGCTCTTCATGAAAGACTTCGTCGTCACCTTCTGCATCGTCATGGTGGCGGCGGTGTTCATCGCCCTGACGCTCATCCCGCTGGTTTCCTCGAGACTGTTCAACCGGCCGCTGGGCAAGCCATCGGCGTTCTTCGCGAGGCTGTCGGGGCTATACACTTCGGTCCTCGCCTGGAACCTCAAGCACCGGTTCGTCACCGTGGTCTCCTTCGCCGCGATTCTCTACGGCAGCTACTGGCTGTACCAGAACATCGAGACGGAGTTCCAGCCCATGGCGCCGACGCGGGACATCACGATCGCCGCGGATCTGCCGGGCAGCTACAGCATCGAGGACGTCAAGGCCGTCTTCACGGACGTGGAGAAACTCCTGCTGGACCGCAAGGAGGATTTCCACATCGAATCCATCTCGTCTTACGGCAGCTTGCGCCGGGCCAACATCCGCATCGTGCTGACCCCGCCGGAGGAACGGCAGGAGTCTGCCACGCAGCTTCAGACCCGGATCACCAGCGCGCTGCCCGAGATCGCGGGCGTGCGGTGGAGACCCGGCCGGATGCGCCGTTACGGCGGCGGGCAGTCGGGGGTGGACGTCGAACTCCGCGGCGACAACATGGCGGTGCTTTCCAACATCGCCGAGGATATCCGGGGCCGGATGGAGGTCATCCCGGGCCTCAAGGACGTGGATACCAGCCTGGAGCGGGGCGACGAAGAGATCCAGGTACAGGTCGACCGGGCCATGGCCCAGACCTACGGCATCTCGCCGCGACAGGCGGCCCGTACGGTGCAGGCGGCGCTGAGCAGCCGCGCCCGGGGCAAATTCAAGGCCGACGACCGCGAAGTGGACATCCTGCTGCACCTGGAGGAAGAGGACCGGGCCAGCATGCAGAAGCTGCAGAACATGACCTTCGAACGGGCTGAAGGCGGCATGATCCCCGTGGGGAACCTGGCCAGCTTCTCCCGTCAGAAAGGGCCCGACGTCATCGAGCGGCACGACCGGGAATCGCAGGTCGAAGTGGGCGGCAACACCGAAAGGGCCGGGACGCGCGGGATCAACGCGCAGGTGACGGAGATGATGGAAGGCATCGATCTGCCGCCGGGTTACTCGTGGAGCATGGGCCGGAACTGGAACATGATGCGCGAATCCCAGAGCGAGTTTCTATTCGCCATCCTGCTTTCCGTCGTGCTCATCTACCTGATCATGGCGGCCATATCGGAGTCCTTCATCCAGCCCTTCACGATCCTGTTGTCGGTGCTCTGCGGACTGGTGGGCGCTTTCGTCGTGTTCTACCTTTCCGGAACGACGCTGAACACAAACTCCTATCTCGGCGTCATCGTACTGTCCGGACTGGCGGTGAACAACGCCATTGTGCTCATCGACCACGTGAACCATTTGCGCAAGGAGGGGAAGACCCGCACGGAGGCCCTGCTCCTGGGCGGCCGGCACCGGCTGCGGCCGATCCTGATGACGTCATTGACGACCATCTTCGGCCTGCTGCCCATGGTGGCCCCCATCCTCTTTCCCGAGATCTTCGGTCCCGTGGAAGACCGCGGTGCCAACCAGTGGGGCCCGGTCAGCCTGGCCCTCGTGGGCGGCCTGACCACCTCGGGCATCCTGACGCTGATCCTGCTGCCGACGGTCTACACGATCTTCGAGGACCTGAGCCGGTGGGTCACGTCGAGCGTGAAGCGGGCCTGGGCGTAAGCGGAAGGGATAGCGCACAAGCGCGGTCTGAAGGTAAAGCGCACCGTAAGGTGACGCGCAAAATACAGAAACGCCCGGTCCTGGAATCGTAGAAACCAGGGCCGGGCGTTTTCAGTTATCACATCGCCGAATGGAACACCCGGTCGTAGATCTGGTGGACGCGGGCGGTGTGTTTCCCGTAGGCTTCCAGCATCCTGTCCGGCGCGGCCTCCCTCGCCTCGAGGGAAACGCCCGACAGGCCCATCATGCCGGCCAGGACGGCCTGGGCGTCGCGGTCCCGGGGAATCTCGTGGGTCTGGTGGCCCGACGTCATCTGGATGCGGTTTTCAAGGTCCCGCAGGAAGAGATAGGCCTCGTCCAGGTCGGACGCTTCCTCATCCGACAGGTATCCCTTTTCCGCCAGCGCGGCCAGCATCTTGCGCGTACCCCGTTCCCAGGGCCAGCCCTGGACCCCGCCGTACACCAGCTGGAATCCCTGGGCGATGAACTCGATCTCCCGGATGCCGCCTTTTCCCAGCTTGACGTGGTAGTCCCCGCTCCCCCGTTCTACCAGCGCTTTCGCGATCCGTTCCCGCATGTGGTTGATATCTTCCAGGATCAGCGGTTGGTCGAGGGCGGGGTAGAACACGAAAGGCTGGATCGTGTCGAGGAACCGGCCGCCCACTTCCCTGCTCCCCGCCGAGCACCGGGCCTTCAGGAGCGCCTGCCGTTGCCAGGCCTGGCCCTGGATTTCGTAGTGCCACCGGTAGCCGTCGATCGAATTGGCAATGTCGCCGGCCCGTCCCTCCGGACGCAGACGCAGGTCGACGCGGAACACCTGCCCGTCCGGTGTGAGCCGGCTGATGAGGTCGGTGATCGCCCGGGCGAGCTTCGGGTAGAACTCGTAGGTGGATGTCCCGTCCTTCTCGGTTCGGCCGTCCGTGGCGTCGTACACGTAGAGCAGGTCGATATCCGAACTGAAGTTGAGGTCCCGGCCGCCGAGCTTCCCCATGCCGATGACGGCGAAGCCGCTCGGCTTCGATCCTTCGAGCAACGGCCGGCCGTGCCGCGCCTCCAGTTTCATGCCGCACACATCGTGGGCGGCCTGCAGGCAGAGGTCGGCCACGTCCGTGAGCCGTTCCAGGACCGCCGGCGTCCCGGATTGCTTCATCAGGTCGCACACGGCGATGCGCAGGTAGGTCCGCTTCTTGAAGGTGCGCAGGGGCTTCATGGCCTCGTCGGGCGATGACACGCCCCTCAGCATACCTGCCAGTTCCGCGTCCAGCTCATCGGCGTCCTGCAACTTCCGCCACGCGTCTCCGGCGAAGGTGTCGAGCAGGAACCCCACGTCCTGGAAGAGCACGGTGCTGAGGTACGGGCTGCAGGACAGGATCGTGAGCAGGGCGTCCCGGGATTCCGAGGGGACGGCCAGCAGGTCCAGCAGGGCCGGGACGTGATCGTCACCGCACCGCGCAAAGAGCGTTTGGAGACCGATGAGGGCCCGGTCGGGCTGCAGAGAGGTCCCCGCGGCTTCGACCAGCGCCGGGAAGGGATTCCCCGGAATCGCCAGCGGGGCCAGGCGCTTTTCGACCTGTCCGAGCAGGCGCCAGGCATCGGCCGGATCGCCGAAGCCGACGGACCGCAGATGGCCGGTCACCGCGTCCGGAACCGGCGACGCGAGCGCTTCGCAATCGATGTTGAGGGTCGTCATGGGCGTGGTCTGTCGAGATTAACGTTCATGATGCTTCACGTCCGGCGGGCGCGACCGAACTGCCCGTCACCGGTGCGATCCGTCTGAAAAAAGACCGCGCCTCCCCGCGTCGAAACGGAGGAGGCGCGCGCGTTACAATGAAACTCTACCGCCGTACGATCTAGATGTCGTAGTAGAGACCGAACTCCCACGGGTGCGGACGCAGGCGAATCTGGTCCAGCTCGTTCTCCCGCTTGTAATCGAGGTAGGTCTCGATCAGGTCAGGCGTGAACACGTCGCCCTTGAGGAGATAGTCGTGATCGTCCTCCAGGGCATCCAGCGCCTCGCCGAGATCCTGCGGCGTGTGGGCCACTTCCGCGGCCTGTTCCGGCTCGAGATCGTAGAGGTCGAGGTCGATGGGCTCAGGCGGCTCGATCCGGTTCTCGATGCCGTCCAGCCCGGCCATCATCATGGCCGTGAAGGCCAGGTAGGGATTGGCCCCCGGATCGGGCGTCCGGAATTCGATCCGCTTCGCCTTCTCGCTCTTCGAATACATGGGGATCCGCACGCAGGCGCTGCGGTTGCGCTGCGAATAGATCAGGTTGATCGGCGCTTCGTAACCCGGGACGAGCCTCCGGTAGGAGTTCGTCGTCGGCGCGGCGAAGGCCAGGACCGAGGCGCAGTGCTTGAGCAGCCCGCCGATATAGTGCCGGGCCATGTCGCTCAGGTCGGCGTACGTGCCGGCCTCGAAGAAGAGGTTCTTGCCGTCTTTCCACAGGCTCTGGTGCACGTGCATGCCCGACCCGTTGTCCTCGAAGATGGGCTTCGGCATGAAGGTCACCGTCTTGCCCGCCTGCCTGGCGACGTTCTTGACGATGTACTTGTACATGAGCAGGTCGTCGGACATGCGCAGCAGGGTGTTGAAGCGGATGTCGATCTCGGCCTGTCCCGCCGTGCCCACCTCGTGGTGGTGCACTTCGGACTCGATGCCCATGCTCCGGAGCGTCAGCACCATGCGGGTACGCAGGTCCTGGTGGGTGTCGGTCGGCGGCACGGGGAAATACCCGCGCTTGTAGGGAATCTTGTTGCCGAGGTTGGGACCTTCGTTCCGTCCCGTGTTCCACCAGCCCTCGCCGGCGTCGATCCGGTGGAAGCTGGCGTTCGGCTTCTGGGCGAACCGTACGTCATCGAAGATGTAGAACTCGGCTTCCGGGCCGAAGTAGGCCGTGTCGGCGATGCCCACGGACTGCATGTAGGCCTCGGCCTTCTGGGCGACGTAACGCGGGTCGCGCGTGTACATTTCAAGCGTCACCGGGTCCTTGACGTTGCAGACCATGATCAGCGTCTTCACCTCGGTGAAGGGATCCATCTTGGCCGACTGCGGATCCGGGATCAGGATCATGTCGCTCTTGTCGATCGTCTGGAAACCACGGACGCTCGAACCGTCGAAACCGACGCCTTCCTCGAAAGTCTCTTCTTCCAGCGTTTCGATCGGCGCTGAGAAGTGCTGCCAGGTTCCAGGCACGTCGATGAACCGGTAGTCCACCATTTCGGCGCCATTATCCCTGGCGAATGCGATTACCTCGATTGGGGTCACGAGTATTGCTCCTCCCTGTTGGGGTCCGTCTGAATCGACGATGAAAAGATCCGGACCGACTGTCGACCGACCACGAAGACGGATGCGACAGGTCCCATCGTCGCAGCAACTATGGATTTTGCCAAAAAATCGGATTCAGCAAACTTAATGTATACCGTCATTGTTTCGCAAGTGTTTCCCCGAAGTTAAATCCTTGTTAAATCGTCGAATTTCTTTTTGAATCTCCTGACTGGATGGATATGGATCGATTCGTTCGACCACGGGACTGTGTATCGACATTTTCGGGAAGAAACCCCCTTGAAATCCCGGGCTTCCATATCGGGTTCGCGACCGTCAAACGGCACGCCTTCCCACGGAAAATGTATTGACGCGAAGGGCCCTCGCCCGTATATATGGGTTAACTATTTCAGGACCGGAGCAACGGATTGAAAAGGTTGCTCCGGGTCATTCAGGCGCAAGACTTCTCCCGGCGATTCCGACTGAAATCAGCGTTGCCTTAGATTCTGCATGGCTGCGGTGCGGATGCCCGGTGCCGAATGATGCAGAACAGCGAAAGATCCCACCGGGGCTTCCGGGCCGCAAGACGGACCCCGATGGCGGTGTGGTATATACTTGCGGCCTTCGGGGGCGCGCTCCTGGGCATCGTTATCCTGGTAGTGGCCTATCCTGAAGCGCTTTATATGATCAGCGGGGGGTCCGCGGGCGGAGACGGGACGTCGGACCGGCCGCCTATAGAAGGCGCGATCCAATCCGAATCGGCCGAGACGTTCGAATCGCCTGGCCTGGCCGGATCGTCTGCACGGCCTGGCTCGTCCGGATCGAACAGGACAGGCGGACGCGTCGATCCGCTGACAGGCGGAGTTTCGCCGTCGGGCCTGATGGCCGCCAACGAAGCCATCAGCCTGTCCCGCCGGACGACCATCGTTTCCGCGGTGGAGCGGGCGGGGCCCGCGGTCGTGAGCATCGTCGCGACCTTCCAGATGCAGCGGCGCGGATTCACCCGGATGTTCGACGATCCCTTTTTCGGCCACTTCGTGGTGCCGCAATTGTACACCCGCGAGGAGCCGAACACGGGTTCGGGCGTGATCATCGACGAGGCGGGTTACATCGTCACGAACGCCCACGTGGTGCAACTTGGAGATTACCGGGCCCGGCGGATCCGGGCGGTTTTGACCGACGGACGCAGCCTGGCCTGCACCCTGGTCGGCGTGGACATCATGTCGGACCTGGCCGTGCTCCACGTGGAAGGCGAAGACATTCCGGTGGCAGCGCTGGGCCGGTCCGATGACATCATGGCCGGTGAATGGGCCATAACCATCGGCAATCCGCTGGGATTGGCCATCGAGGACGCCCAGCCGGCGGTGGCCGTGGGCGTGGTCAGCGCGCTGGGCCGCAATTTCCGCCGGGAGCAGGGCTCCAGGACGGTCTACCGGGACATGATTCAGACCGACGCGACCATCAACCCCGGCAACAGCGGCGGTCCGCTCGTAAACGCCCTCGGTGAGGTCATCGGGATCAACACCTTCATCCTCTCCGAAGGCGGCGGCTCGGAAGGGGTTGGCTTCGCCATTCCCATCGACCGGGTCCGGCGCGTGGCGGATGAACTGATCCAGTACGGCGGGCCGAGGCGGGGATGGACGGGGCTGTCGGTGATCGACATCACGGAATACGTGGCCCAGGAGTTGAACATAGACGACCGAATGGGCGTGCTGGTCAACGAGATCGATCCGGACAGCCCGGCGTCCCGGGCCGGCATCCGGGTCATGGACGTCATACGGAAAATCAACGGGGAGGCGATCGCCAGCTACCCGGACGCGCGGGAGGCCCTGTACGGCAGCCTGGTGGGCGATTCGATAGAACTCGAGGTCGAGCGGGAAGGTCGGCTGATGCCCCTGACCCTGCACATCGCCGAGTTATAAGGAAAAGGCATGGTACGCGACGGCTGGGTCATGGTCATCCCCCTGGCGGCGCTTGCCGTTGGCTGCCTGGTAGTCGGCTACCTGGCCCCCGGTCTCATCTGGAACGTGCTGGCGGCGGTCTTTGGCGCGCTGGCCCTGTTCATCGGGTTCTTCTTCCGGGATCCGGCCCGGCGCGTGCCCCCGGGCGAAGACCTGGTGATCTCCGGCGGCGACGGCAAGGTCGTGACGGTCGAAGAGATCGGGAACGACCCCTTCATCGGCGGACCGGCCACGCAGATCAGCGTGTTCCTGTCCATCGTGAACGTCCATGTCAACCGGATACCGATCAGTGGCGTGGTGAAGCTGCGCGAGCGGATCGAAGGGGAATTCAAGCTGGCCTTCAAGGACGAGGCCTCGGGTGACAACGCGCAGATGGTCCTGGGCATTGAAGGGGACAGGGGCCGCGTCCTGATCAAGCAGATCGTCGGCTTCGTGGCCCGGCGCATCGTCTGCAACGTCCACGAGGGCGACGAGGTGCGTATCGGCGACCGGTTCGGCCTGATACGCTTCGGTTCAAGGATTGACGTAGTCGTGCCGGCCGGCACGGAAATCCGGGTGAAGAACGGCGACCGGGTCCGTGGCGGCGAAACGATACTGGGAGTGTTGAAATGAAAAACTGGGTGCGCGTCGCGTTACCGAACGTGTTCACGCTGGGCAACATCTTTTGCGGGGTTGCCGCCATCTTCTATTGTATCGACGGGTTCAACGCCCTGACCGGCGATCCCGGCCGGGCACCGTGGCTCATCATCGCCGCGGCCCTGCTGGACAGCATCGACGGCAAGGTGGCGCGGTTCAGCCAGGGGGCGACCCGCTTTGGCATCGAGCTGGATTCCCTGGCGGACGTGGTCTCCTTCGGCGTGGCGCCCATGGTGCTCGTCTACACGCTGAAGCCCTTCGGCGAGATCACCTGGATGCTCTGCCTGCTCTTCCTGATGTGCGGCGCGATCCGCCTGGCCCGGTTCAACGTGATGACCCTCCGGCGGGTGGAGCGGATCAACCAGGAGAAGGACAACTTCATGGGCCTGCCGATCCCCGTGGCGGCCATCGCCGTGGCCTCCTACGTCATCTTCTGCTGGGACCGCTGGGAAGAGTTGCACCTGGAAGGGCCGTTCATGGGGTTCATGCTCCTCCTGTCCATACTCATGGTCAGCCCCCTGTCCTACCGGACCCTTCCTTCACTCGCCTTCAAGAGCAAGTGGTCCATCCTCAAGCTCATCGCCATCGCCGTCGCCCTGGTCGCCCTGGTCTGGGACCCGCAGCTCACGATCTTCCCGATCGTGCTGCTGTACATCCTCTCCGGCATCGCGGCATGGGGCATCCACATGGTCCGGCATGACGAGGACGTGGCACTTTCCGTGGAAGAGTAAAGAGAGTCCGTCCATGGCCCAAGGTAAAGGGATGGCTAAACTGGTACTCTACCTCCTGGTAGGCGCCATCCTCGGCGGCGGCGTCGGAGAGTTGATCGCGCTCCTCTTCGGATACTTCATGCCCGGCAGCATGGTGGAGAAGTTCTTCCTCGAGGCCTTTGTCTACACCTTTCCGCCCGCTACGCTCCCCCTCGTCATATTCTCCGTCACCTTCGGCTTCACGCTGAAAGTGAACGTCATCAGCATCCTCGGCATCGGTTTCGCCACCTACTACTACCGGTGGTACTAGTATCTATCACAAGATGACGATTCGATATCCAGGCCGATCCCGATACACCTCCTTACGCATCAGCCCGGCGCTGACCCTGTTTCTGGCAACGGCCGCATTCCTGGCGGGCCTCCTCGCCTCCACGGGCGTCGTAAGCCCCGCCGCCGCACAATCCACCGTACAGACCGTCCCGGCAGTCACGTTCGAAAAACAGGAAGTCGTCATCGGGCCGGCAGTCAGGCAAACCGTACTGACCGGATTCCTGCTTGGCGGCGATGTCGCGGACCTCGCCGTGGTGAACGTGGACGAGCAAGGTGGCCGCAACCTGCGCGTATACGTTTATGAGGACGGGACCTGGGCGCTGAATACGAGCACGCCGCTTCGTCCCGATGTATCGTTCGTCGACCTGGACCGTATCGGAAGCCGGGACCGGTTGATCACGTACGGAGAGGGACGGCTCGACGTGTGGGAACCCGAATCGTCTACAGAAGTAGTCCTCGCAGCCGCCATGTCCAGTTTCGATTCCCCTCACCCGGGCGAAGTGCCGCACGTGGACGTCACCCATGACGTGAATGGCGATGGACGGATCGACCTGGTCCTGCCGGGCGACGATGGATTCAAGGTTTTTGTACAGTTGAGCGACGGCTCTTTTGCCGATCCCGTGTCGGTCGGTCTCCCTGCTGTACTGGACCGTATTTACGGAGCCGACGGGTACCGATACGACCCCTGGAGCGTGAGCAGGATTCACCGGTTCGACTACGACGGAGACGGCCGCGTCGACCTGGTGTCCTGGAACGGGGATCACTTCGAAGTCCATACCCAGAACGGCCAGGGGCTGTTCGATCCCGTTCCGGTGACCTTCACGACTGACGTGCGTTTCGACTCCGACGATCTTTCCACGCTCACTGACGGAGACCAGTCCGGAAGGGTGTTGCATTCATTCACCGACCTGAACGGGGACGGCGTCGCGGACATGGCGGTCTATGCCCTTGAAGGCGACAGCATTGCCGACAAGCGGTCCGCGTACGAAGTGCATTACGGTTCGCGTGTCTCCGGGGGCTCCACCAAGTTCGCACCCGAAGCCGACATCTCGATCCAGTCCGAAGGGAACATTCAGCTTGCCATGGTCCAACGCGATTTCGACGGTGACGGTGAAGCGGACCTGATCGTCACCATGATCGAGAAAAAGTACCTCGAAAGCAGCTTCTTCAAGCGGATCAAAGGCTTCATGGGCGATGACGTGTGGCTGAATCTCGCGTTCTACCGGGTGAGCGAGGGACGCATCCCGGACCGGCCCACCGCCATCCGGAAGATTCAGCTGGACGGTGCGCCAAGTCCCCGCGAACCGGGCTGGGTCCCCCTTGACGTCGTGCTGCAGGGCGGGAAGCACATACGGCGAACAGACCGTGAGCAATACCGGCGGGCGTTCAACAAGAACCTGTTCATCGGGGACGTGATGGGAAACGGCCGCTCCGACCTGCTGATCGAGTGGACCCACCGGGAAATGCATGTCTACGCCGGCGTGCCGGGGCCGGACCTCTTTGCCGGACAGCCCCAGAAGGTGGCGGTTGAACTGCCCAACGACGAGGAATACGCCTGGATGGCGGACTTGAATGGGGACGGCAGGCAGGATATCGTCCTGCATCATCCCTTCGAGCAGCGGGATGCGCATGGGGCGCCGGCGCAGCAGCCGGGGGTCGAACCCCATCGTGTGACCCTGCTGATCGCATCAAACACCGACGGTTCAGGAGTGACGCTTGGAACACCTTAACGAGATGACGGCCCACGAACTGGCGCCGCGGATCAAGTCGGGCGAAGTGATGGCGGAAGAGGTGGCCAGGGATGTACTGCGGCTGATCGAAGAGAAAGACCCCGCCATAAACGCCTATCTCGCCGTCCAGCCGGAAGCGGTGATCGCAGATGCCCGGGAAGTGGATCGTCGCGTCGCCGCCGGCGAACCCACCGGTCCGCTGGCCGGCGTCCCCATCGCCATCAAGGACGCCATCTGCACGAAAGGCCTGGAAACCACCTGCGCGTCCAGGATCCTCGAGGGATTCGTGCCACCCTACGACGCCACGGTCATCGCCCGGTTGCGCGAGGCGGACGCCGTGATCATCGGCAAGACCAACATGGACCAGTTCGGCATGGGGTCCTCCAACGAGAACACCGGATTCGAGGTCTGCCGGAATCCCTTGGACACCGACCGGGTCCCGGGCGGCTCGAGCGGCGGTTCCGCCGCGGCCCTGGCGGCGGGCACGGCGGTCCTGGCCCTGGGCGAGGACACCGGCGGATCGATCCGCCAGCCCGCGGCCTTCTGCGGCGTCGTGGGTCTCAAGCCCACCTACGGGCGGGTCTCCCGCTACGGCATCATCGCCTACGGCTCGTCCTTCGACCAAGTCGGTCCCATGGCCCGAAACGTGGAGGACTGCGCACGGCTCATGGGCGTCATCGCGGGCCACGACCCCATGGATACCACGTCGTCATCGGAAGCGGTGCCGGACTACACTGCCGCCCTGAAGCAGGACATCGAAGGGGTGCGCATCGGCGTTCCTGAAGAATACATGGCCGAGGGACTCGATACCGCCGTAAAAGAAAACGTAAATCGCGCGATCGAACGCATGGAGACCCTCGGCGCGCGCGTGGAAAGCGTTCATCTGCCTCATACCGAGTACGCCGTGGCCGCGTACTACATCCTGGTCACCGCGGAAGCGTCGTCCAACCTGGCCCGGTACGACGGCGTGAAGTACGGGTACCGGGGCGAAGCCGACGGAACGTCAACTGAAGGAGCGGGTGGAGGGACGGCAGCGGAGGCGACGGCCGGAGGATCAGGCGGCGCGCCTGCGCTCGCACCCGATGACCGGCTGGACGACATGTACGGATCGACCCGCAGCGGGGGGTTCGGGCTGGAGGTGAAACGCCGCATCATGCTTGGCACCTACGTACTCAGCGCCGGCTATTACGACGCCTACTACGACAAGGCACAGCGCGTGCGCACGCTCATCAAGGATGACTTCGACCAGGCCTTCGAAAAGGTCGATCTCCTGGTGGCGCCCACCACGCCCACCACCGCCTTCAGGATCGGCGAGAAGATCGACGACCCGCTGCAGATGTACCTGTCCGATGTATATACCGTGCCCATCAACCTCGCCGGCGTGCCGGCCATCTCCCTGCCCTGTGGCCGGGACCCCGGCGGTATGCCCATCGGCCTGCAGATCATCGGACCGCATTTCGGCGAGGAGCGGATCCTCCGGGCGGCATACGCCTTCGAGGAGGCGACGCGGACATGAGCGATGCCGTGATGAAATACGAATCCGTGATCGGGCTGGAAGTGCACGCCCAGCTCCTGACCAACTCGAAGATCTTCTGCGGATGCCCGGTGGCCTTCGGAGGCGAGCCGAACAGCCGCGTCTGCCCCATCTGCCTCGGCATGCCCGGCGTCCTGCCCGTCCTGAACCGACGCGCCGTCGAATACACGATCCGCATGGCCCTGGCCGTGGACGGCCGCGTGGCCGAAACCAGCGCCTTCGCCCGCAAGAACTACTTCTATCCGGACCTGCCTAAGGGCTACCAGATCTCGCAGTACGACCGTGCGGGCGAGCCCATTTCCCTGGCCGGCGGCATCGAGATCGAGGGCGAGGACGGCCCCCGCTTCGTCCGGCTCCGGCGGATCCACCTGGAGGAGGAAGCGGGCAAGTCCATCCACAACGAACCCGGGTACGATCCGGACCTGAGCTACATCGACTTCAACCGGACAGGCGTGCCCCTCATGGAGATCGTCAGCGAACCGGATATCCGCAGTCCCCGCGAAGCCTCGGCCTACCTTGCCCGTTTGCGGCAGATCCTGCAGTACATCGGCGTCTGCGACGGCAACATGGAAGAAGGCAGCCTGCGTTGCGACGCCAACGTATCCATCCGCCAGCCCGGCGATCCCCTGGGCGAACTCGTCGAGATCAAGAACATGAACTCCATGCGGTCCATGGAACGGGCCCTGGAGTTCGAAATCGACCGGCAGTCCGAGCTGCTCGACGACGGTGGTACCGTCGTGCGCCAGACCCGCCTGTGGAACGAGGAGAAACGGGAGACCTTTCCCATGCGGTCGAAGGAGGAAGCCCACGACTACCGGTACTTCCCCGACCCCGATCTCGTAACCGTCGAGATCGCCCGTTCCTGGGTGGACGAGATCGGCGAAACCCTGCCGGAACTCCCCGACGTGCGCATGCGGCGCTTCGTCGACGAGTACGGACTGCCGCAGGACATGGCGCGGCAACTGACGGAGAACCGGGCCCGCGCCGACTACTTCGAGGCATGCGTCTCCCATGCGGCCGACGAAGCATCCGGCAGAACAGTTGACGGAGCCGCCAACGAAGCGCGCACCGTCAGCAACTGGATGCTCAGCGAACTGCTCCGCGTTCAGCACGAGAACCGCATGGACCAACAGACCCTCGAAGCCCGTATACCGTCCGACCACCTCGCCCAGCTTTTGGGACAGATCAAGGAAGGCAAGATCAGCGGCAAGATCGGCAAGGACGTCCTGGACAACATGGCCGAAACCGGCAAGGCGCCGGCCTCAGTCATCGAGGAACAGGGCCTCGTGCAGATCTCGGATACCGGCGAACTCGAAGGCGTCGTCGACGGCATCCTCGCCGAACATCCCGACGACGTCGCCGAATACCAGGCCGGCAAGACCAAGCTCCTCGGCTTCTTCATGGGCCAGGTCATGCGCGCGACCCAGGGCAAGGCGAATCCGAAGATGGTGAACGAGTTGCTCCGGAAGAAGCTGGCTGGGGATTGAGACTGTCTTCTCGCCGGAGTCAACCGGAATCCGTAATCTTCAACAGACCCTCGACGCGGCCGAGTCTCCCGTTCATATCGTGCATTTCCTCCCGGATGGCGGTTACTTCCGTGCGCACGGACGCGATCTCTCCCTTTAACTCCTCCTTCATTTCCTTCATATCGTACTTAAGTTCGTTGCTGATGGCCTTGGTCTGTTTCCAGAAGAAAACAAAGGCCGTCAGCAGCGTAACCGGGGTTATCAGCAGTTGGGCAAGTTCCATCAGAGTCTTCCTCCTTCTTAGATCGGGGACGCAGTCCGGCGGTTATTCCAGTTGTTAGTCTTACTATTTACACCTTGTTGATTGTAGTTACTCCTTCCTCGTGCGTGCGACGCCGGAGGTCATCAACAGACCCTCGACGCGGCTGAGGCGTCCGTTCATGTCGTGCATTTCTACACGAATGGAAGCGACATCCTTGCGTATCGATGTTGTTTCTTCCTTAAATGCCTCCTTGAGTTCTTTCATATCTGATTTCAGATCTGTTTTCAGTTCCCTCATATCCGATTTCAATTCCCGTCTCAGTTCTTCTCTGCCCGTCTTAGCCTGTCTCCAGAAGAAGATGAATGCCATCAGCAAGGTGGTTGGTGTAACAAGAAGCTGTGCGATTTCCATAGTCTTTCCTCCAGATATTGTAAAGGATGCAGTTCGGCGTTCGTTCGACAGTTGTTCCAGACGCTCTCGTCTCGCCCATTGCACAAGTTGGGATTTGACTACTTCTTACGCAGTTTTTCAAAGTCCAGGGTCATCAACAGCCCCTCGACGCGGCCGAGGCGTCCGTTCATGTCGTGCATTTCTTCCCGGATGGATGTAACCTCGCTGCGAACGGACTTGATCTCTTCTTTTAACTCTCTTTTCAGTTCGTCGCAGATGGTTCTGGTCTGTTTCCAGAAGAAGATGAAGGCCGCCAGCATCGTACCAGGCGTTATGAGAAGCTGAGCAAGTTCCATGGTTTTATGCCTTCGATGTAGTTCGGGTGAATGGTCACTTTCGCGCATCGAATCGATGTATGCTACCACTGATCTGTTTAATACCAGTCGGAGAAAACGCGGGGAATCTCGGAAACTATCTGAGAAAACGACGAAATGTAATGTGCAGCACTGCGTAGTCGCGCCGAATTTCAAACGAACGCAAAAGGCAAATCAGAGGACGGAAACAGGGGAGAGGTACTGCTGGAGATCAAGGATGGCACTGGCAGATCAACCGAAGACGACACGCGGGGACCCGGCAGAAGGAAACTTCGATTGGATCTTTAGACGATCTTGTTTCGCAATTACATTTTGTATACCTTTTCAGCTGCCCTACGACAGGTATCTTGCTCTAGTGATCACCGGCTTCTCCACACCTTAACGAGGATCCCATGTCCCCCGAACAAGCTATTGGAAAGCGCCAACAACTAATGCGCGACGGCTTCTGCGTGGTCGACGATATCCTTGGCGAATCTTTCCTTCAGGAACTGCGCATCGAAACCGAACGGATGATGGAAAACTGGGTGCCGCCGCCCGATTACAAGTACCAGGGACAGCACGTCACCGCGCAGGGGACCGAGAACCCGACCATCCAGAAGCTGCTCGACTGGCCCGCCACGCGGCGCGCCCTTGAACAGATGGGCCTGGGCGACTTCGCCAGCACCGGTGGTGTCATCCTCCTCACCAAGGATCCCGGAGAACCGGCACTGTATTGGCACCAGGACTGGATGCAGTGGAACGATCCGATGAGTTGCTCGCCCTGGCCGCAGATCATCTTCGTGTCCTACTACCTGAGCGATACGTCGCGAGAGAACGGATGTCTCAAGATCATCCCGGGCACCCACCTGAAGCGCATCCCGCTGCACGACCAGCTGGTGCCGGCTCATGAACAGGGCGCCCGCTTCATTGCCGAAGACCACCCCACCATGTTCAGCGACCATCCCGACCAGGTCGAGGTCTGCGTCAAGGCCGGCGACCTGGTGCTGGCCGATGCCCGTGTGCTGCACTCGGCGCATCGTAACCTGACCGACGAGCGCCGCACCCTGGTACTGGCCTGGCACCGGCGCCCCGACACCGTGCCGGCCTATTGGACCGATCCGGTGCCGGCCATCATCGCCGAGCGCGACCCCGAGGCGGAATACCCCGGATCCAGAATCCCGGGCGAACTTTTGCGGTAGGTAGGAAATAACCAGTCGGAGAAGGTAGGAAGTAAATCAGTCGGTAAGGCGGGAAACTTGAAAGGCGATAACTCGATAATGGACAGTACAACGGTGAATTGAGTGTGGAGAAAGTTGATGATTCGAAGCAAGTAGTCGGCGGTAGCAGATGTGAAATGAGTATACCTTGCTGTAAGATTTCATAGTTATTTTACAACGAGGTATACATTTTTCACAAAAACACGAACGCTTAGTAGACGCAGATACGACAGAATCCTGGCCCTATGAACTCGAAGACTGTCAATACTGACCTCAACTGGATCACCAACTACATCTGGGGGATCGCGGACGACGTGCTGCGCGACCTCTACGTCCGCGGTAAGTACCGCGACGTCATCCTTCCCATGACGGTGCTACGCCGGCTGGACGCGGTGCTGGAGGACACGAAGAAGGAAGTGCTGGACACCAAGGCGATGCTCGACAAAGCGGGCGTCGTGGATCAGGATTTCGCCCTTCGCCAGGCAGCCGGTCAAGCCTTCTACAACACCTCCAGGTTCACCCTGCGCGACCTCAGGGCGCGGGCCAATCGCCAGCAACTGACGGCCGATTTCACGGCTTACCTGGACGGATTCTCGCCCAACGTGCAGGAAATCCTGGAAAACTTCGAGTTCCGCAACCAGATCTCCCGCCTCTCCCGCGCCGACGCCCTCGGCACCCTGATCGAGAAACTCACCTCGACCGAGATCAACCTGAGTCCCGACGCCGTAATGAACACCGACGGCACGGTCCGGCGTCCCGGCCTGGACAACCACGGCATGGGAACGATCTTCGAGGAACTGATCCGGCGCTTCAANNAACGAGGAGAACAACGAGGAGGCGGGAGAACACTGGACGCCTCGGGACGCCGTGAAGCTGATGGCCAGGCTGGTTTTTCTTCCGATCGCGGACCGGATCCAGTCATCCACCTATCTGCTCTACGACGGCGCCTGCGGGACCGGCGGCATGCTGACCGTGGCCGAGGAAACCCTGAAGGAACTGGCCGAAGAACGCGGCAAGCAGGTGTCCACCCACCTGTACGGACAGGAGATCAACGCCGAAACCTATGCCATCTGCAAGGCGGACCTGCTGCTGAAGGGCGGGGGCGACGCCGCCGACAACATCGTGGGCGGGCCCGAACATTCCACCCTCTCCAATGACGCCTTCTCTTCGGATGAATTCGACTTCATGCTCTCCAATCCGCCCTACGGGAAGAGCTGGAAGACCGACCTGGACCGCATGGGCGGCAAGAAGGGCATGCGCGATCCGCGTTTCCTGATCGACCACGGCGGCGATCCGGAGTACTCCCTGGTCACCCGGTCCAGCGACGGACAGATGCTCTTCCTCGCAAACAAGCTGTCCAAGATGAAGCAGGACACGCCCCTTGGCAGCCGCATCGCCGAGGTGCACAACGGCAGTTCCCTCTTCACCGGCGACGCGGGACAGGGCGAAAGCAACATCCGCCGGTGGATCATCGAAAACGACTGGCTGGAGGCCATCGTCGCCCTGCCGCTCAAC
>JAAXHH010000007.1 GCA_012270975.1 Candidatus Latescibacterota bacterium
GCTGCGGCCTTCGCACGCGTCCACGCCCGACGACGAGGGTGACCTTCCACCCACTTCCTACTTCTTCTCAGGTCCGCTCCCGGGCACCGGTGCGTCCCAAGGCAGCTCGCGCCCCTTCGGTCGCCTGAATCCCCGGTACAAACGACTCCATCCGGTAAACTCCTCGGCCTACTTCTTCCCCCAGATCACGATACCTCCCCAAACCACGCCCCAAATCCCCCTTGCGAAACGTTACTCGGCTGCCGTGTGAGAAATGCGGGCTAGTCTTCTGCACTTCGGGATGGAATACCTTCGCGCTTTCGCGACCGTGCCAGCTGTTGACCTTGCCGTTGCTCCAGCGGGACAGGCGAATTCGCACGGAACTTCGGAAGGCGGCGCCTTCCCGTCCTGCATCGCCGAACAACAACCCCTCGTCACGTCGCATGTCCCGGACATCCGTCGGATAGCGGTGCTTGGCGGCCCATACCACGCGCCACCACTGCCTCAACAGTGCCTTCAACGGGGGCGTCCGCCACTGGCCGCTCTGCTGAGCATTCCCGAGGAAGGAGGGTGTTGTGAACCGTACGGTGTAGGCTAACTTCTCCATGGCGGGGCGTTTGAGCGGGGATGAGCTACGGCCGGGTCGCTGCCGCGACGAGACAAGATAAGATAACGAGACGGAAGCATATCTCAACCTCAACCTCAACTCAAGTAGCATCGGAGCGAGCACTCTACGGGCACTTGCCGAACACCGGTCCTGTGAAGCTCCTCGATGATCGGCCAACTCGATTCCCTGGCTTGGGTGGTGCAGAGCGCCAGCACATGGTTCGGTCGCCGCTCGCGGGGCAGGAGGCGAAGAAGGGCCAGTGGCGCTATCCGTGCCTTGGATTCCCGGCCATCAAGCCCATAGAGGGCTTCCCGTGGATTCGTGCCCAGTACCGTGAGCAGCAGGTGTTCACTGCCCCCTCCTCCATTACCCAGATCGGAGTCGTGAAGATCTCGGCGCACGGTCACGGCCCTGAACCACCCTCACTGAGGTTTCGTTTGCTCGGAAGGCCCAAATGTACAGACCACGAAACCGCGCAGCCATTAGCATATGAGCATATGAGTAACCATGCTGTGAAGGGGCGTGGTCGCAGACCACATGTCGTTCCGGGGCACCTTGCGGTCAGGAAACGCGCCGCCGCGCCAGCCGGTCACTCGCCAGTCCCC
>JAAXHH010000032.1 GCA_012270975.1 Candidatus Latescibacterota bacterium
GCCGCCGTCAGGGTCGTCTTGCCGTGATCCACGTGACCGATCGTGCCGATGTTCACGTGGGGCTTGGTACGCTCGAATCGTTCCTTCGACATGGAGCCTTTCTCCTGAACCGGTTAGGTGAACGAAAACGATGAAAGCATAAAGTCAGTAAAAGCCAGAGCCAAAGCCCTCGGCCGGACTTGAACCGGCGACCTACACCTTACCATGGTGTTGCTCTACCAACTGAGCTACAAGGGCGCTTTCGTTCAAGGTTCAGATAAACTCTTACCATTTAACGGCCGAAACCTTCAGTTTTTCCGAACCCCGGACGCGGGACTTCAAAGAGCGGGAAACGGGACTCGAACCCGCGACCCTCAGCTTGGAAGGCTGATGCTCTAGCCAACTGAGCTATTCCCGCCGGTCTTCATTCTGATGCTGCCCGCCTGGTCCGCCTGATCCGTCCGGTCTGCCTCGTCGGCCCTCTGCGGTTGAACATGGGGAGGGCAGGATTCGAACCTGCGAAGGCTGAGCCAACGGATTTACAGTCCGTCCCATTTGACCGCTCTGGAACCTCCCCTGGCTGCCAGGAAGCCACCACTCGGATTCGAACCGAGAACCTACTGATTACAAATCAGCCGCTCTGCCATTGGAGCTATGGTGGCCCATTATAATCAGTACGGATCCGCGTCTGAAGCAGCTCAAGAACACAGACAGGTAAATATAATCAACATCCCCGTCCATGTCAAGGGTGTAATGTAAAATAATAATGAAGGCGGGGCCGGGCGGTCCCGCATTACCGCCGCAGGCGGATGTGGAGTTCCCGGAGTTGTTTTTCGCTGACTTCGCCCGGCGCTCCCATGAGCAGGTCCTGGGCGTTCTGGTTCAGGGGAAAGGCGATGACTTCCCGGAGATTGGTCTCGTCGGTGAGGAGCATGACGATGCGGTCGATCCCCGGGGCGATGCCGCCGTGGGGCGGCGCGCCGTACTTCAGCGCGCTGATCATCCCGCCGAATTCCGCGTCGACCTCGCCGGTGGAGTAACCGGCGATTTCGAAGGCCCGGTACATGATGTCGGGACGGTGGTTCCGGATGGCGCCGCTGGACAGTTCCGTACCGTTGCAGACGATGTCGTACTGGTAGGCCAGGACTTCGAGGGGCGGCGTGGTCTCCAGGGCTTCGAGTCCGCCCTGCGGCATGGAGAAGGGATTGTGGGAGAAGATCACCTTGCCCGATTCGGCGTCGTACTCGTACATGGGGAAATCGACGATCCAGCAGAACCGGTAGGCCTTGGGTTCCCTGAGATCGAGCAGGTCGGCGAAATGCAGCCTGAGCCGGCCCGCCACGTCGACGGCCCGCTCCTCCGTGTCGGCCACGAAGAACCACGATGCCCCCGTTTCGGGTTCGATGACGGTTTTCAGTCGTTCGAGGGTCTGTTCGTCCAGTACACGGGCGATGGAGCCCTTGACCCCGTCCTCGGTAAAGGAGATGTAGGCCGCGCCCCGTCCCCCGAATTCCTCCTTCACGGTCCGGTCCAGGTTGTCGAAGAAGCTGCGGGGCCGATCGGCCACGCCAGGGACGGCCAGGACCCGGACGATGCCTCCCTTCTCCACGATCTGGCGGAAGGCGTTGAATTCCGACTCCCGGAAGGCTTCGGTGACGTCCTCGATCTCCAGGCCGAACCGTAGGTCGGGTTTGTCGGTCCCGTACCGGAGCATGGCGTCGCGATAGGGGATGCGCGGGAAGGGCGGCGGGGTGACCTCCCAGTCGCTGAACTCGGTGAACAGGCCGTAAAACATGGTTTCCAGCGCTTTGAAGACGTCGTCCTGCTCGACGAAGGACATCTCCACGTCCAGCTGGTAGAACTCGCCCGGCGACCGGTCGGCCCGGGCGTCTTCATCCCGGAAGCACGGGGCGATCTGGAAATACCGGTCGAACCCCGAGATCATCAGGAGTTGCTTGAACTGCTGGGGCGCCTGGGGCAGGGCGTAGAACTTGCCCGGGTGCACGCGGCTCGGGACCAGATAGTCGCGGGCGCCCTCGGGCGAACTGCTGGTGAGGATGGGCGTGTTGAACTCGTTGAAGCCCAGGTCCGTCATGCGGCGCCGAATGCTCGCGATGATGCGCGACCGCATGATGATGTTGTGGTGCAGCCGCTGCCTCCGGAGATCAAGCATGCGGTAGGTCAACCGGGTGGCCTCCGGGTACTCCCGCTCGTCCGCGACGGACAGGGGCAGGGGATCCGCGGCGCTGAGCACCGTCATGGAATCGGCCTTCACTTCGATGTGCCCGGTAGGCAGGTTGGCGTTGATCGCATCGTCAGCCCGCAGGATCACCTCGCCGGTAAAGGTGGCGACGCTCTCCGACCGCAGGTCCCCCGCCTCCTCGTGGAATCCGCTTTCCGGGGTGATGACGACCTGCGTGATCCCGTAATGGTCTCTCAGGTCGATGAAGAGCAGGCCGCCGTGGTCCCGCTTGCGGTGAACCCAGCCGGCGATCCGCACCCGCGTTCCCTCGTCGGTCTGCTTCAATGCGCCGCAGGTGTGTGTCCTGTACGGGTGGTCTTTCATCTAAGGGTCCTTTCTTCCCTTTCCGGTTGAACCGCTACGCGGATCGGTGCGCTACGCGGGTCAGGCGGACCGGTCCACGCCCAGTTCGGCCAGGAGTTCCAGCGTGTTCCGCATGCATACCCTGGAGGCCGCTTCCCCTGCCTCCGAAAACTGTTTTCCCCCGGGCAATTCAAGCAGGGTCTGTTCGATCTGCTCCGGTCCGACGCGCCAATGGGTCTCGAGTGATACGCAACCCTCGTAGCCCTGCTCGACCAGGTCGGCGAACTGACCGCGGTAGTCTATTTCGCCTTCGCACATGGGCACGTTGACATACGCCCCGTCCGTGCCCCGTGCCCCATCCTTGATGTGCATGTGATACATGTCCGACCGGATGTGATCGTAGCCGTCGGGATAAGGCGCGTGACCGTCGTCGTCGAACAGCTCGTTGCAGGGATCCCAGAGGGGTTTGACGACCGGTGTATCCAGGACGTCGATCAAACGCCGGGTTTCCGCGCCGGTGCCGATCATGGTGGACATTTCGTTTTCCAGTCCCAGCACGACGCCCTCGCCCTCGGCGATACGGACAGGTTCAAGGAACCGGTCGACAATTCGGTCCCAGTATTTATCGAGGGGATCCTGTTTCCAGAAGGCGAAGACGCGGACCAGCGGCGTGTCCAATCCCCGGGCGACCCGAATGCTCCTGCGTAGGATATCGAGATGTTCGCTGCAGGAGGCGTCGTCGTCTATGTCGCACTTGTAGAATGGTGGCGCCACTCCGACGACCGCAAGTCCGGCTTCACCGGTCCGGTCCCTGATCCGGGCGATCTCGTCGTCGTCAAGATCCTGGGGCGGCTTATCCCAGATCGATCGGATCTCGATCCCGTCCAGGTTGAAATCACGGGCGAATGCGATGACCCTGTCCAGGTCCTGGGACACTTCGTCGGTGATTACGGCGATCGTGAACATGGGGCTGGTTGCCTCCCTGGCGCGTCTTTTCCTACGCGCGTTTTTACGCTTCGTGCTCGGCCATGGACTCGGCGAATCGAAAGATCGACGATTCCTGGTCGAAGGTCTCCACTGATCCGGGACGGCCGTTGCGGATTTCTTCGATGGCGGCTTCCGGCGTGTATCCCCGCCAGACGAGATACCCGGCCAATACGGTCCCGGTCCGGCCTATGCCCGCCATGCAATGCACGACCACGCCGCCCGTCTCTATATGTTCATCTATATATACAGCGGCCCGGCGAATCTGTTCCGGTGAAGGCGCGGTCATGTCTTCCACCGGGAGATGCAGGCGCCGGAATCCGCAGCGATCGAGGGTCTTCTCGTGGAGCGGCTCGCGCGTCAGGGAAACCACGGCGTTCACCCCCATCGATTTCAGGTTCATCAGGTCCCGTTCAAGAGCCGGGTCCGCAGGACCACCCGCGCGTGTCCGATAGGCGCTCGTGGGCAGGGCCATGCCGGCCAGCCGCCGGGGTATGACCCAGGTAAAGTTTCTCAGCATCCGATGCTCACGGTGTCACTTCCCGGGGATGTCCTCGAACTTGCCTTCCTCTATGTTCTTCGGATCGATGGTCGTCTTTGGTTTCTTCGGCGTCCTGGATCTCGGTTCGGGCACCGGCCGTGGACGACGGGGGGGACGGGTAATCATGCCGGCCAGGAACCGGAGCGCCTGTTGAATCAGGATCCCCGCCAGAAACCTCATCACGAACCTGAAAAGGTATGTCAGCATGGCTTTATCCGTCGCTGTAGGGTTGCATGACCGTTTCCACCCGCTCGCGCACGGCCTGCTGCACCTCGCCGGGCGCGTGCGCGCCGTCGATGATCTCTATGCGATCCACGTCTTTTCTCCGGCGCGCCAACTCCAGGTAATTCTCCCGGATGGCGCGGAGCGTTACCAGATCCTCGAACAGTTCGGTATCCGAACGCGCCCGGCGTATGCGGTCCATGCAGACCTCGGCGGGCGCATCGATCAGCAGGGTCAGGTGGGGGTGTATCGCCCTCGCGTTGATCGACTCTATCCAGTCCAGCTCGCCGGGCATCTCCCGCCACTGGTAGGCGAAGGACGAGAGAAAGTAACGATCGCACAGCACGGGGATTCCCCGTTGGATGTTGGACTCTATTTCCGTCTTGACGTGGTCGATCCGGTCGGCGGCGAATAGCAGCGCGTGGCAGATGCCGTCGAGTTCCACCCGGCGTTGAAGGGCTTCTTTCAACAGCCTGCCGATGGGGCGGTTGGTGGGTTCCCCGGTGGTATGCACGGGGCATCCGTAACGCGCCTCCATCCACTGGTGAAGCTGCTTCAGCTGGGTCGTCTTGCCCGCGCCGTCGATCCCTTCGATCACGATGAATGGCGCGGTGGCGTCGCCGCCATCACCGCGGACCTCCTTCCCCGTCATGAATACCCCCATGGGCGGAGCAGGTCCCGCCATCCCCGCGCTTCTTCCAGCACGTTCCCGTCCGCTGAATCGTATCGCTTCAGCGTCTCTCTCAGTCCGGTGCTGCACAGCACGCCGACGGCCCCGATGCCCAGGAAGAGCAGGCCGACGCCGCTGGCCAGGCTGAAGGCCATGGTGAGGGATCCGCATAACAACAGCATGAAGGCATGCCGCGGGTTGTCTACGGCCAGGTATACACCCGACCGGACGATCTGCCAAACGGGGGTCTCGCTGCGCAGCATGAGCGGCAGTACGTAAACGGCCGTCATGCAGACGAACACGATCAGCCACATCATCACGCCGCCCAGGATCGCGCCCACCCACGGCCATTCGTCCATGAGCCGCACGTAGAATAGCACATTGGCGGCAAGAAGCAACAGAACGCCCGCGTACAGACCGCAGATACAGAAACTCCGGGTCAGGTCGGCCCGCGTATGGGCGAAGAAATCCCGTATGCCGGTTTCTTCGTAGGCGGCGATCCGTCCGGTGACGCGGAACAGTCCGGCGAAGGCGAAAGGAAGGGTAACCAGCGGCAGGGCAAACAAAAGCCACAGGATGTTGATCACGATCAGCGTTCCCAGGTAGTCATAGGTATTCCAGAACCACTTTCTGAACAGTCCGGGTTCCTTGTCCGGCATAAACGGCGTACCCTGTCACGCGGCTATCGGCCGCGCGCCTTCGGCTTGTAAAACCCGATTCCACAGGCCGACTCGGACTGCCGCAATGGTACACGAAGCCCGATTCCACAGGCCGACTCGGACCGCTCGACAACGCCTGCATGGTACAGGCACCCCCTTGAAATCGCAACTGTTTTCTTGGTAACAAAAAACCTTGACTTTAACGGCAGACCGCTCTATATTAGCGCAATCTATAATTGGCAGTCGAAGTGGTTCCACATCAGACACCGGACCGAAATGACATCCGTTAACTCCTCCCGGTCATCCCGATTCTACTATTGGCGGAAGCAGAGCGATCTGTTTACCTGGTGGCCTTTTTATGGGACGAGGCGGCATGTCATGCGAAGCGGCGCCTGATTGAAGTAGATTCATCCTTCGTTGATTTGACCGGCCTCTACCCTCAAAAGGTAGCGGCCTTTTTTGTTTTATAGGGTTGATCAGCGGCCGCACAGGGTTGGGGATGCTTCATCACCGAACCATGGAGAATGGGATTTGACGATGCGTGTTACCCACATACATCTCGAAGCCATCGAATACCAGACCGATGGCGGCCTTTCTGTCAAGCGTTACGCGCAACACCTCTCGCCGGACGAAGCCATCGAGCCGGTGATCGACGACCTCGATTCGCATCCGGGCGCCTTGTTCGCGTCCGGATATGAGTATCCCGGAAGGTATACCCGGTGGGACATGGGGTTCGTCGATCCGCCGATCCGGATCGAAACCCGCGAGAACGTGTTTCACATCCTGGCGTTGAACGCGCGGGGAAAGGTGTTGCTGCCTGCGATTCATGCGCGGATAGAAGGGATGCAGGTGACGGATTCCCTTTCTCGCCAGGAAGACCGCGTCAGCGGCGAAGTGCTTCTGCCCGGCGCGTATTTTCCGGAGGAACAGCGCAGCCGGCAACCCTCGGTATTCTCGATCCTGCGCGGAATCATCGGTCTGTTCTCCTGCCCGGACGAGCATCACCTCGGCCTTTACGGCGCCTTCGGTTACGATCTCGCTTTTCAGTTCGAACCGATGGACTACCGCCAGCGCCGGCCGGCGGACCAGCGGGACCTGGTGCTGTACCTGCCCGACCGGCTGGTGACGGTCGATCACAATCGCGAGTCGGGCATCCGGTACGATTACGAATTCGACACGGGCGACGGATCTACGCAGGACCTGCCCCGGGAGGGTGACGTTCAACCCTATCGCGGCGGTCGCGCCCCGACGGGCAGGGAATTCGAGAAGGGCGCGTATGGGGATGTCGTGCGAAAGGCGCACGAATACTTCCGGAGAGGCGATCTGTTCGAGGTCGTCCCCAGCCAGACCTTTTACGAATCATGCCCCGACCCGCCTTCGGAGATCTTCCGGCGCCTCAGGGAACGAAACCCCGCGCCGTACGCCACGCTCATCAACCTGGGACAGCGGGAATACCTGGTGGGCGCTTCGCCCGAGATGTTCGTCCGGGGCGAGGGAATCCGCATCGAGACCTGTCCCATTGCAGGCACGGTAAGCCGGGGGAACGACGCGCTGAGCGATGCCGACCAGATCCTCAAGCTGCTGAGTTCGGAGAAAGAGGACTCGGAACTGACCATGTGTACGGACGTGGACCGGAACGACAAGTCGCGGGTATGCGTGCCCGGAAGCGTCCGCGTCATCGGCCGGCGTCAGATCGAGATGTACTCGCGGGTCATTCACACGGTCGACCACGTGGAAGGCATTCTGCGGCCGGAGTATGACGCGCTGGACGCTTTCCTCTCCCACGCCTGGGCGGTCACCGTTACGGGTGCGCCTAAAATCTGGGCCATGCGGTTCATCGAAGAAAACGAAAGGTCCTGCCGCGCGTGGTACGGCGGGGCGATAGGCTTCCTCGGTTTCGACGGGAACATGAACACGGGGCTCACGCTCAGGACCATACGCATCAAGGACGGTATTGCCGAGGTAAGAGCCGGAAGCACGCTGCTGATGGACTCCAGCCCCGAGGACGAGGAACGCGAGACGGAACTCAAGGCCATGGCCTTCATCGACGCGATCCGTCGCCCCCGGGGATCGGGCGGGGGTTCGCAGCATCCCGGTTCCGCGGAAGACTCGGGCGCGGGGAAACGGGTGTTTCTGGTGGACTACGAGGACTCTTTCGTGCATACCCTGGCCAACTACCTTCGTCAGACCGGCGCCGAAGTAATGACGGTACGAACCGGGTTCACGCGGTCCCGTCTGGCGGAACTCATGGATGCCTGCGGCCCGGACCTGGTGTTTCTGTCGCCCGGCCCCGGCCGGCCGGCGGACTTCGACGTGGCGCTGGCCATCGACGTCGCGCTTGAACGGGCGCTGCCCGTATTCGGCGTCTGCCTCGGGCTTCAGGGCATCGTCGAGTATTTTGGCGGAACGCTGGGGGAACTGCCTTATCCCATGCACGGGAAAGAATCGCGCGTGATCGTTCGGGGCGGGGAGCTGTTCGAAGGAATCCCACCATCGTTCACGGTAGGCCGCTATCATTCGCTGTTCGCCGAGCGGGAACAACTGCCGCTGGATCTTTCGGTCACGGCGGAGTCGGAAGACGGGATCGTCATGGCCGTCGAACACCGCTCGCTGCCGGTAGCCGCGGTTCAGTTTCATCCCGAATCCATTATGACGCTCAAGGACAGAATCGGCCTTCGTCTTATCGGCAACCTCTTCAGAAAGCTGGTCCCCGTGGCCGATACGGTAGACGCCGGCAGGGAGGACGGCCCGTGAACCGGACTGATGTCATCCTGACCGGAATCAAGCCGACGGGCAGTCCGCACCTTGGAAACTACGTCGGCGCCATCAAGCCCGCGCTGGATCTTGCGAGGGGATCCCCCGACGCGAACGCCATGTACTTCCTGGCGGACTTCCACGCCCTCACGCTCATCAAGGATCCCACGCTTTTCAGAGACCGGTGCCACGAACTTGCCGCCACCTGGATCGCCTGCGGCCTGGATCCCGACCGGCAGGTCTTTTACCGCCAGTCGGATGTGCCCGAGGTGTTCGAACTGTCCTGGATCCTGTCCTGCTCCACGTCAAAGGGATGGATGAACCGCGCCCACGCGTACAAGGCTCATGTCGATCAGAACACGCGGAGCGGTGACGGGGACCCGGACGCGGGCGTGAACATGGGGGTGTACTCCTACCCCATACTCATGGCGGCGGACATCCTGTTGTTCCAGGCGAAATACGTACCGGTCGGACGGGACCAGGAACAGCACATCGAGATAGCCAGGGACATCGCCGCCCGTTTCAACCGGAGCTACGGAGAGGTTTTCACGCTTCCCCTGTTCATATCGGATCCGTCGACTGCCGAGATTCCGGGTACGGACGGCAGGAAGATGAGCAAGGCCTACGACAACACCATCCCGCTTTTCGGACCGCGGGAAGCGTTGCGCAGGGCTATTTTCGGGATCAGGACGGATTCCAGCGCGCCAGGCGCACCCAAGGATCCCGACGCGTCGCTCGTCTTCCGGATCTTCAGGCAGTTCGCGGACCGGGAGCGGACGGAGGCGATGCGGGATGGACTCCGGCAGGGCCGTATCACCTGGAAGGAAGCGAAGGAAGCGCTGTTTGACCTCGTCGACGGCTTCCTGGACCGCCCGAGGGCGATGTACGACGATTTGATGTCCGACCGGCCCCGGATCGATCGCATATTGGAAGCGGGCGCCGGCCGGGCGCGGGAACTGGCCCGTCCGACCCTGGAAAAGGTGCGGCAGGCTGTAGGAAGATAGCGGAGGAACGGCTTCAGGAAACGCAACGGAGAAAGGCAAGGCATTCGTGATACAACAGGCCATTTCGAAAACCATCGAAGGGAACTCGCTGACCGAAGCGGAAGCGATGGAGGTCATGGAAGGCATCATGTCCGGAAACGCGACGCCTGCGCAGATCGGCGCCTTGCTGGTCGCCTTCCGGCTGAAGGGCGAGACGATCGAGGAAGTCACCGGCTTCGCCAGGGTCATGCGCGCCAGGGCCACCCGGATCGACTGCCGGGCGTACCCCATCGTGGACACCTGCGGTACGGGGGGAGACGGCAAGCATACCTTCAACATATCGACGGCGGCGGCCTTCGTGGCCGCGGCCGGCGGCGCCTTCATCGCCAAGCACGGCGGCCGGGCGGCATCGAGCAAGGCGGGCAGTGCCGACGTGCTGACGGCCCTGGGCGTGCATATCGAGACGCCGCCGGAAAGGGTCTCGGCGTGCATCGACGAGATTGGCATCGGCTTCATGTTCGCCCCCGCTCTCCACTCGGCCATGCGGTTCGCGAGCGGTCCGCGCAGGGAACTCGGCGTGCGGACGGTGCTCAACCTCCTGGGACCGCTGACCAATCCGGCCGGCACGACGGCGCAGGTCATGGGCGTGTACGACGGAAGCGTCGTCCAGACCGCGGCGCACGTACTGAACAATCTGGGGGCGGAACGCGCCTTCGTGGTGCACAGCGCGGACGGGCTGGACGAGATCACGACCACGGCCTCCACCCACGTGGCGGAAGTCAGGGACGGCACGGTCAGGACCTACGATGTCGCGCCGGAAGACTTCGGTCTGCCGCGGGCTTCCATCAAGGATTTGAAAGGCGGCGAGGTGGATGAGAACGCAGCGATCATCCGGTCCGTCCTGGCCGGAGAAGAGGGTCCCCGCAGGGACATCGTACTGTTGAATGCCGCCGCGGCGATCGTTGCCGGCGGGCGTGCGGAGGATTTCGACGAAGGTATCGCCCGGGCGGCCCGGGCGATCGACTCCGGCGCGGCCCGGGAAAAGCTCGACGCGTTGATCAGGATGACCAACGAGTAGGTACCTGGAGACCGGCGGGAGACAGGAGCATGACGGGTAAAGCGTGGCAGCCATGAATATCCTGGACCAGATCGTAAAGCACAAGACAGGTGAAGTCGAGGACCGAAAGAGCCGGAATCCGCTGCCTCTTGTCGAGCCCGGACACCGCGTGGGCCTCCGCCCCTTCGACCAGGCGTTGAAGCAGGGGGACGGCGTCGGGGTCATTGCCGAATTCAAGAAGGCTTCGCCGTCTAAAGGCGCGATACGTCCCGACGCGGTACCCGATGAGATCGGACCGGTATACGCGGCTCACGGGGCCTCGGCCATTTCGGTGTTGACCGACAGGCGGTTCTTCCAGGGGTGCGGCGAGGACCTGGTGGCGCTTCGCCGGAGCGTGCCGGTGCCCGTACTGCGCAAGGAGTTCATTATAGACGAATACCAGGTCCACGAGACCGCGGCCATGGGCGCGGACGCCATGCTGCTGATCGTTGCGGTCCTGGACGACGCCCGCCTGGCGGCCCTGCAGCAGGCCGCGGCGGCATACGGTCTGCACTGTCTGGTGGAAGTACACGACGAGCGGGAGCTGGACCGGGCCCTGGAAGCCGGCAGCCGCATCATCGGCGTCAACAACCGGGACCTGCTGGATTTCACGGTTTCGCTGGATACTTCCCTGAGACTGAGACCACGCATTCCCGATGGTATCGTCACTGTCAGCGAGAGCGGGATCCATACGCGTGAGGACGTCCTGCTCCTGCAGCAGGCGGGATTCGACGCCGTACTCGTGGGCGAGTCCCTGATGGCGGCGGACGAGATAGGCAGCCAACTGGACGCCCTGCTGGGCCGGGCGCCTGTGCGTACAGGAAGCGGGGCTTGAGTTACCTCCCCGCGGATAGAACCATGAACACGGTCAAGATCAAGATTTGCGGCATCACGAACGCCGCGGACGCCGCCGCGGCCGTCCACGCGGGCGCGGACGCACTGGGCTTTATATTCTACGCAGGCAGCCCCCGATGCGTGGAGCCGGAGCGGGCCGCGGAAATCGTGGCCGGCCTGCCGCCGCTCGTCGTCCCGGTGGGCGTATTCGTGAACGCGACGGTCGACGAGGTCGACGAAGTCTGCGGGAACACGGGCATCCAGGTCGCACAGCTCCACGGCGACGAATCGCCGGGCTTTTGCAGCAAACTGGACCGGCCCGTCATCAAGGCCCTTCGCGTCAGGGACGAATCCTGGAAGTCCGATGCCGCGGCCTATGCCGTCGGTGCGGTGTTGCTCGATACTTTCGCCGAAGACCGGTACGGCGGTACGGGCGTTCCGTTCGACTGGCGCCTCGTGGAAGGCAGTCCCCACCGCATCATACTGAGCGGCGGGCTGAACCCCCGCAACGTGGCCGGGGCCGTGCGGAGCGTGCGGCCCTACGCCGTGGACACGGGAAGCGGCGTGGAACGGGAACCGGGCCTGAAGGACCACGGTAAGATCCGGGCCTTCGTGGGGGCCGCGAGGGGCGCGACATGACCACTTCGAGAGAAGCAGGATCCCCGGGACCCGCTGTTTCCGGTTCGACCCGCGTGGTCGGCGTATGCGGCCAGGGGATCGGATACACCCTTTCGCCGGCCATGCACAACGCCGCCTTTCGACATTGCGGCCTGGATTACGTGTATGTAACCTTTGAAGTCGCGACAACCGCCGTTCGGCAGGCGGTAGACGGGATCCGGGGACTCGGACTGGCGGGCGTCAACGTGACCAAGCCGCTCAAGACGGACGTGCTGCCCTACCTGGACGAGGTGTCCGACGAGGCCCGGAGGATCGGTTCGGTCAATACCATCGTCAATCGTTCGGGCCGGCTCGCCGGCGCTTCGACGGATGGCGCGGGACTGTTGCGGGCGCTCGGGGAAAAGGGGGTATCCGTCGAAGGTTCCAGGGTGCTGATCCTGGGCGCGGGCGGTGCGGCCCGCGCGGCCTGCGATCTGGCGAAGCAGGCGGGCGCCGGTTCGATTGCCATAGCCGCGCGCAACGCGTCACGGGCCCGTGACACCGCGCAGGTGGGAGACGCTTCGGTGGTCTCTCTGGCGTCGTACGAACTGGGTCCGGCGCTCGGGAACGCCGACCTGGTCATCAACGCGATCCCCACGGATCTGACCCTGGACGGGGACTGGTTCAAAGCGGACCAGTTCGTCTACGACACACGTTACGACCAGGAGGAAACCGCGTTGATCAGGTGCGCCCGGTCCCGGGGTGCGGGCGCGTCGAACGGCATCGATATGCTGCTGTTTCAAGGCGCGGCGTCCTTTGAAATCTGGACCGGCCGGCCGGCACCCGTCGAGGTGATGAGAAGCGCCCTGGAAGACCAGTTGCGGCGCCGGGCAGGCCGGGAAGAAAACGGTCATACGGGGCAACCGCTATAGCGATCGAGCGGAGGCCCGGAGGCCGCCCACCCGGATACACCGGCCGGCGGCGTTGAAAAGCGTGACGGTCCGGCGCTGATCGGACCGGGAACCTCGAAATCTGGAGACGGCATGTTACGATACCTGACCGCAGGAGAATCTCACGGACCGGCGATATCCGCTATCCTCGAAGGACTGCCCGCGGGGGTCCCGGTCGCGGCGGACGAGATCAACCGCGACCTGAAACGGCGCCAGGGCGGATATGGACGGGGCCGCAGAATGCAGATCGAGACCGATACGATCGAAATCCGGGGCGGCGTGCGCCACGGAAAGACCATGGGCGGCCCGGTTTCCCTGGTCGTGCAGAACCGGGACTGGAAGAACTGGACGGACGTAATGTCGATCGAGGAGGCCGACGGTCCGGTGAGGCGCCAGGTGACGCGGCCCCGGCCGGGACATGCCGACCTGGCGGGCGGACTGAAATACGACCGCCGCGACCTGCGGGATATCCTGGAGCGGGCCAGCGCCCGGGAAACGACCATGCGGGTGGCCGTCGGCGCGATCGCCCGTTCGTTGCTGTCGGAGTTCGACATCCAGGTGCTCAGCCACGTCGTCCGCATCGGACGGGTGGACGCGGATGTGAGCGGTCTTTCGAACGAAGAAATCCGGGATAGGGCCGAGGCGTCGCCCGTGCGTTGCGCCGATACGGATGCCGCGCAGAAGATGATCGGAGAAATCGACCGCGCGAAGTCCCTCAAGGACACGATCGGCGGCGTCTTCGAGGTCAAGGTGCTGAACGTGTCCCCCGGCCTGGGCAGCCACGTGCAGTGGGACCGCAAGCTCGACGGACGACTGGCCCAGGCGGTCATGAGCATCCAGGCCGTGAAGGGCGTCGAGATCGGATTGGGCTTCGGGGTGACCCGGGTCCTCGGTTCCGAGGTCCATGACGAGATCTTCTACGGCGACGGCCGCTTCTACCGTAAGACGAACCGGGCCGGCGGCATCGAGGGCGGCATGACCGAAGGCGAGGAAATCGTCGTTCGCGGCGCCCTCAAGCCCATCGCGACCCTGATGCGTACCATCATGTCTGTGGATATAGAGACCAAGGAAGCCTTCGATTCCGCCAAGGAGCGATCGGACGTCTGCACCGTACCGGCCGCCGGCGTGATCGGGGAAGCGGTGGTGGCCTTCGTCATCGCCGACGCCATGCAGGAGAAATTCGGCGGTGACAGCCTGGAGGAAATGAAGCGAAACTACCTGGGCTACAAGGACCAGTTGGACCGGTACTAGTGGATAAACCTGATCTCTATGATAGCGCGCGCAACCCCGGCTTACACTGATCGAGGCGCGCATGTAAGGCAGGCGGAACGTGGGGAAAACAGAACGCGGTAAAGCAGGCGGTATCGTCCTGATCGGCTTCATGGGCACCGGGAAGACGGTGGTGGGACGGCGGCTGGCAGGCGCCCTCGGCGTGCCCTTCGTGGATACCGACACCCTGATCGAGGAGAAGACCGCGACGAGTATTCCGACGCTCTTCAAGACGCGGGGCGAGACCGGCTTCCGGGCGATCGAGAAAGAGGTCATTCACAGCCTCGCCGACGGGGAGCGCCGGGTGATCGCCACGGGCGGCGGCGCGGTTCTCGATCCGGACAACTTCGATGTGCTCAAATCCTTCGGTTCGGTCATTCACCTGAGTGCGCCGGCGTCGACGATCCTGGCACGCACGAAAGGCGACGCCGGGGTGCGGCCCCTGCTGGCCGGCGACGACCCGCTGGAACGGATCCGGTCCCTTCAACGGGAGCGCGCACCGGTCTACGGCCGGGCGGACCACGAAGTAGATACGTCACGGCATACCGTAGACGAGACCGTGGAGATGGTCATGGCATGGGCTGGAAACACCGAGCGCGTAATCCGGGTGGACCTGGGGGCCGACGGCTACGATATCGTCATCGGACCCGACTGCCTGGACCGGCTGGGTCCCATGATGAGAAGCTTCGACCTGACCGATCGCGCGCTGGTCGTAACCCATCCGGGCATCGCGCAGCTTTATGGAGAACGGACGACCGACTCGCTGCGAGCGGCCGGATACGAACCGGACCTGATCGAGGTGCCGGACGGCGAAGAACAGAAATCGCTGCAATGGGCCGACAAGCTCTACGACGCGATGCTGTCCCACCGCATGGACCGCCGCTCACCCGTCATCGCGCTGGGCGGTGGGGTGATCGGGGACCTGACCGGCTTCGCCGCGGCCACCTTCCTGCGCGGCATACCGTTCATACAGGCGCCCACTTCGCTCCTGGCCCAGGTGGACGCCAGCGTGGGCGGCAAGGTCGCCGTGGACCACCGTCACGGGAAGAACCTGATCGGCGCGTTCTACCAGCCCCTGCTCGTACTGGCCAGCCTGGATACGCTCGACAGCCTGCCCGACCGGGAACTGCGCGCGGGCATGGCGGAAGTGATCAAGTATGGGGTCATTGCAGACGCCACCTTTTTCGCCTATATTGAGGGTCGCCTCGACGAGATACTCAGGCGCGACTACGGCGTGCTGGCGCACCTGGTGGCCCGGTCCTGCGAGATCAAGGCCGACGTCGTCGCCGGGGACGAACGCGAGCACGGACGGCGGGCCATTCTCAATTTCGGCCACACCATGGGACATGCCATCGAGACGCGGACCGGCATGCTGCACGGGGAGGCCATTGCGATCGGCATGGTCTACGCGGCCCGCGTGGCGGAACGCTTGGGCATGCTGGACGGCGGGAGCGTCCAAAGGCTGAGCGAACTGCTGAGACGTACGGGACTGCCGCAACGTTGCGAGAGGCTGGACGTCTCCGGTACAATCGAAACCATGAAGTTCGACAAGAAGTCGGTCGGGGGCCGCCTGCGATTCATCCTGCCGAACCGCATCGGCGAAGTGGCCATCCGCGACGACGTTCCCGACGAGTACATCAGGACTGTCCTGACCTCGGGAACCTGAACAAAGGCGTTTTCACGCGTAAACGGTACGGGATCATGGAAATACTCGTGTTGCACGGTCCGAACCTGAACATGCTGGGTGTACGGGAGCCGGAGGTCTACGGTACCGATACGCTGGATGACATCAACCGGTCCCTCCAGTCGGCCGCGGCGGATCGGGGGGTCGCATTGCGTATTCTTCAGTCCAATCACGAAGGCGTGCTGGTGGACGAGATCCAGCAGGCCCTCGAATGGGCGGATGGTATTCTGATCAACCCCGGCGCGTACACCCACACGAGCATCGCCCTGCGCGATGCCATCGTCGCCGTGGGCCTGCCCGTCGTGGAAGTCCACATGTCCGATATCCACACCCGGGAGAAGTTCCGGCACCATTCCTATATCGAGGCTGTGGCGATCGGTCAGATCTGCGGACACGGCAGCGACAGCTATCGGCTGGGCCTGGAAGCCCTGGTGAATCACGTCGCGAACAGGAGCGAAGCGTGACAGCAACCGTACTGCCCGACGAAAGAGGGCATTTCGGGGTCTTCGGTGGCCGCTACGTCCCGGAAACGCTGATGACGGCCCTGGACGAGCTTCTCGACGTGTATGAAGCGGCAAAGCGGGATCCGGCCTTCGAGGACGAATTTCGCTATTACCTGGGAGACTACGTAGGCCGTCCTTCCCCGCTCTACTACGCGGAACGGCTGACGGAGACCCTCGGCGGCGCGCGAGTTTATCTCAAGCGGGAAGACCTGAACCACACGGGCGCCCACAAGATCAACAACACCATCGGCCAGATCCTGCTGACCCGGCGCATGGAGAAGCCCCGGATCATCGCCGAGACCGGGGCCGGACAGCACGGCGTGGCCACGGCGACGGTGGCGGCACGTTTCGGCCTGGAATGCGATGTCTACATGGGGTCCGAGGACATGGAACGCCAGGCGCTGAATGTATTCCGCATGCGCCTGATGGGGAGCCGGGTCATCGGCGTCGACGCGGGAAGCCGTACGCTGAAGGACGCGCTGAACGAGACTCTGCGCGACTGGGCGACGAACGTCCGCCATACCCATTACATTATCGGATCGGTGGCGGGGCCTCATCCCTTCCCCATGATGGTACGTGATTTCCAGTCGGTCATCGGCCGCGAAGCACGCGAGCAGATCCTCGAAAAGGAAGGCCGGCTGCCGGATGCGCTCGTCGCCTGCGTGGGAGGAGGCAGCAACGCCATAGGGCTCTTTCATCCCTTTCTCGACGACGACGTTCGACTGGTCGGCGTGGAAGGCGCGGGGCACGGGCTCGATACGGGTATGCACGCGGCGACGCTCGGCGCGGGATCGCCGGGCGTGCTTCACGGCGCCATGAGCTATACGGGACAGGACGCCAACGGCCAGATCCAGGTCGCCCATTCCATTTCCGCAGGACTGGATTATCCCGGTGTGGGGCCCGAGCACAGCTACCTGAAGGACTCCGGCCGGGCGGAATACGTCAGCGTGACCGACGGCGAGGCGCTGGAGGCCTTCGGCCTGCTGTCCAGGGTCGAAGGCATCATACCCGCCCTGGAAAGTGCCCACGCCGTCGCCCATATCGCCCGGATCGCTCCGGAAATGGGCCGGGAGGAGGTCATCGTCGCCGGGCTGTCGGGCCGCGGGGACAAGGATGTCCAGCAGGTGTACGGATTTATGGACCGGGAGCGGATGGGGTGCTGAATGAATCGCATTGAAGAGACTTTCGCATCGCTTAAGTCCTCGGATCGCAAAGCGCTGATCCCTTATATCATGGCCGGGGATCCGGACCTGGAGACGACCGCCGCGCTGGTCGTGGAACTGGATCGCCGCGGCGCCGACCTGGTCGAACTGGGCGTGCCTTTTTCCGATCCCATCGCGGACGGCCCCACGATACAGCGCGCCGGGCTGAGGGCCCTGGACCAGGGTACGACCCTTCGGGACATCGTCGATACGGTCGGAGCCATCCGGGATCGGTCCGGTATACCGATCGTCCTGATGACCTATTACAACCCGGTGCTCGCGTACGGGATCGAGGACCTCTGCCGGGATGCTGCCCGCGCTGGCGTGGACGGTCTGATCGTGCCCGACCTTCCTCCGGAAGAGGGCGCCGAACTGTCCGACGCCTGCCGGCGGCACGGACTTACCGTCGTCTTCCTGGTGGCGCCCACGAGCACGTCGACCCGGATCGAGCTGGTGAACCGCCACACCACGGGATTCGTCTACTGCGTATCCCTGACCGGCGTCACGGGGGCCCGGGGAAAACTGGCGGACGGAGTGGACGGGTTTATGGCGCTGGTTCGGTCCCACACGGACCGGTCCCTTGGCCTGGGATTCGGCATATCTTCGCCGGAACAGGCCGGTGAGGCGTCGCGGCTGGCCGACGGGGTCATCGTGGGCAGCGCCATCATCAACGTAATGGAAGAACACGCCGGCGAGCCGGAACTGCTCCGGATCGTGGGCGAATACGTGGCTTCTTTGAGAGACGGCATCGACGGAAAGACTCCGGTCACCTTGCCGGGGTAACCGCGGCGCGTGCGGATCCCGTCCGTCGCAGGAGAGCTCGGGGAATGACGATGATAGAGATTTCAGCCAAACCGGGGGATGCGTGTGGGAGTCCAGGAGGCCGTACCGGTCTTCGCGACTCCCACGTATTTCACCTCCCGTTTCATGCTTTCGCCTGGTAAAGTCCGGCATCCACTATCCCTGGAGGGATCATGGTACGAGGCGTTCGTGGCGCGATAACCGTTGAATCGAACACTTCCGAAGCTATTTGCGAGGCATCGCGCCGGTTGCTTACAACGATCGTCGAACGAAACCGCATCGAATTGGAACAGATCATCAGCGTGTTTTTTTCATCGACGAAGGATCTCGATGCGCAGACCCCCGCTTTCGGCGTACGCCAGATGGGCTGGACATCGATTCCCCTGTTCTGCACGCAGGAGATGGAGGTCCCCGGAAGTCTTCCCGGATGCATACGGGTGCTGGTTCATGTAAACACGGAAAAACCGCAGGGTGAAATACGGCATGTGTACCTGGACGGCGCCGTCGTGCTCCGGCCGGACATTGTCGAGGGAGGTTGAAATGGTGGTTGTAATGAAACTCGGGGCTACGGAAGAACAGAAGGAGCACGTCCGGGAAACAATCCGGGCATTCGGCTGTAAACCACGGGACATACAGGGTGACGAGATGTCCATCATCTGTGTCATCGGCGATACCCTGAGCCTGTCACCGGAACAGTTTGAAATCCTGGACGGGGTGGACCGCGTCCAGCGTATCCAGCGGCCGTACAAGCTGGTGAGCCGGGAGGTGCAGCCGCACAAGACCAGGTTCCAGGTGGGCAACGTGACCATCGGCGGCGACGGCATCACCATCATCGCAGGGCCCTGCTCCGTGGAATCCTACGAGCAGTTTCAGACCGCTGCGCAGCACGCCCGGGCAGGAGGAGCGCACATCATCCGGGGCGGAGCGTTCAAGCCGAGGACTTCCCCTTATAGCTTCCAGGGTCTCGGAGAGGAAGGTCTCAAGATCATGGCCCGGGTCAGCGAGGAAACGGGTCTGCCGACCATCTCGGAGGTAATGGAACCGGAGACGGAACCCATGGTCTCGGAGTACGTGGACATGTTGCAGATCGGCGCCAGGAACATGCAGAACTATCCGCTGCTGAATGCAGTGGGACAGAGTTCCAGGCCCGTAATGCTCAAGCGGGGGATGTCCGCCACGCTCGAGGAGATGTTGCTGGCGGCCGAGTACATCCTGGCGGCGGGGAACCACAACGTCGTCCTGTGCGAACGGGGCATACGGACGTTTGAAACGTGGACGCGGAATACGCTGGACATCTCCGCCGTTCCCGTGTTGCAGAAATACACCCACCTGCCCGTGTTCATCGACCCGAGCCACGGGACCGGCAACGCGGATTTCGTGGGACCGGCGTCACGGGCGGCCGTCGCGGTCGGCGCGGACGGGCTCATGATCGAGATGCATCCCAGTCCCGAGCGCGCGATGTCGGACGGAGACCAGTCCCTGACCCCCGAAGCGTTTACCTCGTTGGTCCCGGAACTGCAGGCGGTCGCGGCGGCAGTGAACCGTACCATCGGCTGAGTTCGGTTATGCGAATCTCCATCATCGGCGTGGGCCTGCTGGGCGGATCTTTCGGCATGGCGGTCCGGAAGGCGGGAGTGGCGGATCGCGTCGCGGGTGTCGACCTCGACCCGGTCACGCTGGAACGGGCCCGTGAGCGCGGCGCCATAGACGAGGGCTTTCTCGATCTGGCCGAGGGCGTGGCCGCGGCCGATGTGGTCGTCCTCGCCACGCCGGTGCGGTCCATTCTGGAGATGCTGCCCGTCCTGACACCGGTACTCGGCCGGGAGACGATCCTCTTCGACCTGGGCAGCACGAAGGAAGCCATCGTCTGCGCCGCCGCCGGTCTGGCCGGCATCACGAGGTACGTCGGCGGCCATCCCATGGCGGGCACTGAGCATTCCGGCATCGAACACGCCGATGACGGGTTGCTGCGCGGGGCGACTTTCGCCCTGGTTCCGCCGCCCGAGGTGGATGACGGGGCGGTCGATCTGCTCACGGACCTGGTTCGCCGGATCGGAGCCCATCCCGTCGTGATTTCGGCCGAGCGCCACGACCGTATAGTCTCTGTCACAAGCCATCTTCCCTACCTGTTGTCCGTCGTGCTGGCGCTCGCCGCGGAAAGCATGGCACGCGGGGAAGACCGGCTGGGTGCGTTTACCGCCTCCGGATTCCGGGACACCACCCGCCTGGCCGCGTCCAACGTGCGCGTCATGGCCGACATCTGCCTGACCAACAGGCGGCCCTTGCTGCGTGCCGTCGAGGAAGCCCGGCGGCTGCTGGACGACCTGGCGGCGCAGATCGAACAGGGAAACGAAACGGAACTGGTGAGGATGCTGACGCGGGCGAAGGACGGCCGGGCCTCGGTGTCCGGTGAAAGGAGAACCGATTGAAGAAGTACAGGACCGGCTTCCAGGGCGAACTGGGAGCCTTCAGCGAGATGGCGGTGCTCGAGTATTTCGGCGGCGCGGCGGAACCAGTGCCCCACGGGTGGTTCGACGACGTTTTCCGCGCCGTGGAGCAGGGCCGCTGCGACTACGGGATGCTGCCTATCGAAAACACGCTGGCGGGCAGCATTCACGTCAATTACGATCTCATGCAGGAACACGATCTGCAGATCGTCGGCGAGATCGTACTGCGCATTGTCCACAATCTGATGGCGAAGCCGGGTGTCCGGCGGGAGGAACTCCGGACGGTGAAGTCCCATCCCAAGGCGCTGGAACAATGCGTGCGGTTCTTCCGGGAGCATCCTTCGTTGAAACCCGAAACCGTATACGATACCGGCGGCGCGGCCAAGATGCTGTGTGAAGGAGAGGCCGGGGATGTCGGCGTCATCGCGAGTACCCGGGCCGCGGAGCGCTACGGCCTGGAAATCCTGGAGCGCGGGGTCGAGGACAACACCCAGAATTACACCCGTTTCCTGGTCCTGGCCCGGGACGCGGAACCATCGGAAGGCGAGCGCTTGAAGACATCCATCGTCTTCTCGGTTCCCCACGAGCCCGGCATGCTGTTCAAGGCCATGAGCGTCTTTGCGCTGCGGGATATCTCCATCAACAAGATCGAATCACGTCCCTTGGTCGGATCCCCCTGGGAATATCTGTTCTACCTGGATTTCGAAGGCCATGCGGAAAGCCTGCTCTGCAGCCGGGCGCTCAACCATCTCCGGGAGATCGCCACCAACTTCAAGCTGCTGGGATCTTACGCGGAAGGCAGGATCGTGGATCGGGGCTGAAGGATCGGATCATCCGCGGTCAGCGGCTCCGGACGATTCGGCTTGCCTCAGTTCCAGTTTGGGTTCTACGAAGAGCGTTTTCTCCCGGGTGAATATGACCTGTCCGGGCGCGCCGTTCTTCATCTTGCGAACGTAGCGGCGCTCCGTGTAGTCCACCGGCACCGTGGTGGATCCCCGGCCCCTGCTGAAATAGGCCGTCAGGCAGGCCGCCTCATAAAGCGTCCGCCGGCTCGGCATCTGCGTTTTATCCACCCGCCGCAGAATCACGTGGGAACCGCCGAGGTCCCGCGCATGGAGCCAGATGTCGTCCGGCGCCGCCGATTTGGTGAGCGCTTCGTTTTCCCGGCTGTTTCGGCCCACGAGCAGCAGGTGCCCGCTGGAGGTCAGGTACCTCCTCGGGTGAATGTCCACCCTGGCCTTTTTGCCCCGTCGTTTCGCGGCCTCGGGTTTGCGTGGCGCCTTGACCAGGTCCAGCTTGATACAGGCCCTGTGGACCTGCTCCAGCGTTTTGCCGTCCGTGTCGCGCTCCAGCATATCGCGGATGCCCGTAACTTCTTCCAGGCGTTTTCGCGCCCGGGCGATCCGGTGCTCCACCGACTTCCGGCCGTCTCTGGCTTTTCGCGCCTGCCGGAAGTACCACCGGGCGTTTTCCGAAGGGGACAGGCCGGGCTTCAACGGTATGGCGACTTCCTCCCGGCTACCGCTGAAATAGTCTTCGACAACGGCTTCCGTCAGGCCCGCTTTCAGCCGGCCCATGTGAGACGTGATCAAATCACCGTATCTGCGGTATTCCTCCTCCCGCTCCACGTGTTCCTGGTCGCGTGCCAGGTTTCCCGTCAGCCGTTCCAGGCGCCGTATTTCGTCCCGCAAGGCGCGCCGGACCCTCGTCTCAAGCTGCTTCGCCGCTTCGTCGGCCATCCGCTCTTCGTAGAACCGGACTACGGCGGCGCTGATGGATTCGTGGCGTTCGACCAGATTCTCTGGCAGCGAATGGATCGGGACCGCAGAAAGAAAACGTACTCGGCCGTCCGGCGATCTGCCGAGGCAGGGTGTCCAGTCCCTGGACTGAACACGGTGGACAAGGTCCTGCAGGCTGCGCCAGATGCGGCTGACGCGGGCATCCGCGTCCGAACCGGCAAGGTCCGACGGTCCCGTCAGGCCCGCGTGGGCCAGGACCTCCAGGGCCATTTCCCTGGAAAGCCCCGCGAACGTGCCGGCCAGATGCCGTGCCAGATCTTCCGGAGTCGACAGGTCACCCGTTCCAGCCAACTGTTCGCGCGCGGCTTCGCTCAGCGGCGTTTTCTTCATGGGCGGCGGAAACGTATAGGTCTCGCCCGGGACCAGCGACCTGCCGGTGTCGCGGATGCGTCTGAGGGTCTCCAGAATAACCCGGTCCGGTTCGGAAAGGAACACCAGGATACCCCGGTTTCCGATGAGTTCGGCGATCAGCCGGTAGCCGCGAGATCCGGACGAAGATCGGCCCCGGCAGCGAATGTCCACCACCCGTTCGAAGGGCGCCGCCGCGATCTTCTCCAGCTTTCCGGGGATGAGGTGATCACGCAGCGCCGTAAGCAGAGCGGACGAAGCCGCGCTCTTCTTCTCAGGATCCGACAAATGTATCCGGGCGAAACCCGGTTGCACGGAGAGAGACAGCAGCCGCCTGTCCGCGCCGTTCTTCAGCACGAGACCTATTTCCATGGGCCCGTACTGGTCGATGGCCACGATACGCGCGCCTTCGAGGTCCCTGCATTCATCCATCACGGCCTGTAAGGCCAGGGCGTCCATGACGATTCAATCCTTTGTTCCGGTGTCCGGTTGTTCCGGGTTCAACGGCGTTCCACGACGCGGAGCTATCCGTGTTTCTCTCTTTTGCATAATATAACCGGACCGGCGCGTCAAGCGTCGTGAATCTTCGATTCGGCGTACCTGAAAGTAGCAAAACCACCACCGGACAGACCCCAATATGTTATTGACAAATCGTTGCTTAGCGTGTATTTTCATGTTTCTTGAAAATGGGCTGAAACCGGGGGTTCAGGGGCTTCGAATGATAAGCAGCATGACCGGCTATGGCGCCGGGGAATCGGACCGCGCCGGCGTCCGCACCGTCGCCGAACTGCGCTCAGTGAACGGCAGATTCTGCGACATCGCGGTAAGGTTGCCCAGGTCTCTGGGGTCGCTGGAGGGCCGCGTGCGGGCCTATGTGCAGGAACACGTGACCAGGGGCAACGTTTCCGTCTCCATTCGCTGCGACGACGGCGAAACGGGCGCGCATGGGGTGCGGATCGATGTGGAGGCCGGGAAGAAGTACTGCGACGCACTGAGGAATCTCAAGGAGCAACTCGGCGTTTCGGGCGACGTGTCCCTCGATATGGTCGCCTCATTTCCGGGTCTGGTGACGCCGGAAAACGAAGAAGTCGATCCGGCCGAGCGTTGGACGGGGATGGAAGCCGCCCTGGTGAAAGCGCTGGCCGCCTTCAAGGACATGAAGAGAAGCGAGGGAAGGGCCCTCGAAACAGACCTGCGTACCAGGATCGAAGCCATACTGGCCATACTGCGCGCGATCGAGGGCAGGGCGCCGGACCGGGTGATCGAGTACCGGGAACGCTTGAACAACCGGCTCGTCGACTTGCTGGATGAGCCACGGGTCGACCCGCAGCGGGTGGCCGCGGAGATTACCCTGCTTGCGGAGCGCATCGACGTGACCGAAGAATGCGTCCGCCTGAAAGCGCACTGCGATGCGTTCATGGAAGCGCTCGATGCCGATGGGAGTCCGGGAAGACGTCTCAACTTCCTTATACAGGAGATGAACCGGGAGATCAACACCATCGGGTCGAAGGGGAATGACACGGAGATCAGTCATTCCGTCATACAGGCCAAGGAAGAACTCGAGAAGGTCCGTGAGCAGGTGCAGAATATTGAGTGATTCCGTTCCGCTTCGCCCTGTGGCTTCCAGGGGGTTCTGCCTGGTTCTTTCCGCGCCGTCGGGCACGGGAAAAACCACGGTTGGCGAATTGCTCACCGCCGGGGATTCGACCATCGTACGGTCGGTGTCCATGACGACCCGGACGAAGCGGCCGAACGAAGAGGACGGAGTAGATTACCATTTTGTCGGTACCGACGAATTCAAGGCGAAGATCCGCCAGGGCGCCTTTCTCGAATGGGCGGAAGTATACGACGGCGTACTGTACGGCACTCCGCGGGAGGCCGTAGAGCGGGTCATTCGATCCGGGGACGTGGCCCTGCTGGTCATTGACGTTCAGGGCGGCCGGGCCGTCAAGGCCATATTCCCCGAAGCCGTCCTCGTCTTTCTTGTGCCGCCTTCCCTCGACAGCCTGTCGACGCGGTTGAAACGACGGGGCCTGGAAACGGATGAAGAGATACAAAAGAGGCTGAGCAAAGCGCGTACCGAAATGAAGTACCTGCCCGCATATGATTACGGGGTGGAGAACGACGAAGGGAAGCAGCAGTCAACCGTTGACGCCATACGGGGGATCATAGCCGCCGAACGGCGTCGCATCAGTCGATGGGAGCCGCAATGAATACCAGAAAATCAACGCAGTACATATCCCAGGAACGCATGAGGGACGTCGCCGAGAACATCTACGAAGCCGTCATGATTACCGCACTGGAAGCCCGTCGGATCAATCTCCACAACAAGATGCTGGGTACCCAGGAAGACCGTGCCGAAAAGGTGACGACCATCGCGCTGGACCGCTTGCTCGGCGACGAGCTGCACTATGATTACCAGTCGCCCCCAAGTGACGAGGTCGAAGAATAAAAACAGGGGTTTCCGATGTCCAGGTTGAAAGGTCGCCGGATCGCCCTCGGGGTGACGGGCAGTATTTCGGCCTACAAGGCGGCGGAAGTGGTCCGCGGGCTCGTTCAGGAGAATGCGGACGTCCGCGTGGTCATGACACGCGAAGCCGGCGCCTTCGTAGGGGCCGTAACGTTCAGCGCCCTGACCGCGCATCCCGTGGCCATCGAGCAGTTTCCCGAAGCCGGCGCGTCCGGTGAAGAGCACATCGATCTCGCGGTCTGGGCCGATGCGGTGGCCATCGTGCCCGCCACGGCCAATATCATCGGCAAGATGGCGAACGGCCTGGGGGACGATCTGCTCTCCACCGTGATGCTGGCCTGCGAAGCCCCCTGCTGCCTGGCGCCGGCCATGAATTTCCGCATGTGGAGGAACGAGGCCGTCCAGGCGAATCTCGAACGGCTCAGAAGCCGGGGTGTTCACGTCATCGAACCGGAATTCGGCATGCTGGCCAACGGCGAAATGGGTGAGGGGAGGCTGGCGGCCCCGGACCGTATCGTGGAAGCGATCGCCATCCTGGCCGATCCCGACCCGGACCTGGCCGGATGCAACGTACTGGTGAGCGCGGGACCCACCGAGGAAGATATCGACCCGGTCCGTTGCGTTACGAACCGATCCAGCGGAAAGATGGGTTTCGCCGTCGCGCGGGCCGCGGCGCGCCGCGGCGCGTCGGTCACGCTGGTCTCGGGACCGACGAGTCTCCAGGATCCGTACGGGGTCACCGTGGAACACGTCCGGTCCGCCGATGAAATGCACGAAGCCGTCCTGCGGAACCGCGAAGGACAGGATGCCGTGATCATGGCGGCGGCGGTGGCGGATTACCGGCCCGGCGTCCAGGGCCGGAGGAAGATGAAGAAGTCGGACGAACGCCTTACCCTGGAGATGACGCGGACCGCGGATATACTGAAGGAAGTGGCCGCCGACAGACCACCCGTGCTGGTCGGCTTTGCGGCCGAAACCCATGACGGCCTCGATTTCGCGCGCGGAAAGCGGGCGGAGAAGGACCTGGACCTGGTGGTTTATAATGACATCACGATGGAAGGCGCCGGATTCGGTACGGATACCAACATCGTCACCCTCATCCACCGCGACGGCCGGGAGGAGACGCTGCCCAAACAGGCCAAGTCCGGCGTGGCGGACCGTATCATGGACGAGGTCGCCGCGCTGCTGAGAAACCGGGAAGGCGTTCCCGCATGAGCCGACAAGCGCTGCTGGCCGACCTGATACGAAAGACCGCCGAGGTCGTGAAACAGGAGGGGGAGCAGGGGCTGGAGTCGCTCTACATGCCGGCAGGACTGGAAGCGTCGCTCCCGATGCCGGAGCGGGATCGCCGGTCCGATCCGGATGCCCGGGCCGGATCTCTCGACGTCCGGGCCGGATCTCTCGACGCCCTGTATGAAAAGTACCACCGGTGTACGGCCTGCGCCCTCGGATACAAGCGAAAACACTTCGTATTCGGCTCCGGCAACGAAAGCGCCGACGTGATGTTCGTGGGCGAAGCGCCCGGAGCCCATGAAGACGAACAGGGCCAGCCCTTCGTGGGGGCGGCGGGCAAACTGCTGACCCGCATACTCAACGCCATCGACTTTTCCCGGGACGAGGTGTACATCACCAACATCCTGAAATGCCGTCCGCCGAACAACCGGGACCCGCAGCCCGATGAGATCGACGCCTGCGACGCCATTCTCAAGGAACAGATCCGTCTCGTCCAGCCCCGGCTGATCTGTGCACTCGGACGGGTCGCCGCCCAGGCCCTGCTCAAGCAGAACGGCTCGATTCGATCCCTGCGCGGCAGGTTTCACGACTATCACGGCGTGAAGCTCCTGGTGACGTACCACCCGTCCGGCCTCCTGCACAATCCGGCCTATAAGCGGCCGACCTGGGAGGATGTGCAGATGTTGCGGAAGGAATACGACCGCATCGTCCAGTCTGATGTGAAGGCGACCTAGGAGCGAGAGCCCATGAATAGCCGGAGCGACGGGGCGGAACGACTTCCGCCGCAGGCCGTGGAAGCCGAGGCGGCCGTTCTGGGGGCCATGCTGCTGGAACAGGACGCCATTTCGATCGCCCTCGAGCTCCTCGACGATACGGCGTTCTACCGGGAAGCGCACCGCAAGATCTACAACGCCATCATCGCCCTGTACGACCGGAACGAACCTCCCGACATGATCACGCTGAGCGAAGAGCTGGAGAAGCGGCAGGAACTGGGCTCCGTGGGGGGATCCTTCTACCTGGCCGGGTTGGTGGACAGCATTTCGACGGCGGCCAACGTGGAATACCATGCCCGGATCGTGCTCGAGAAATCCCAGGCCCGCAAGCTGATCAACGTGTCCACCCAGATCGCTTCCCGGGCGTATGAATCGTCGGAAGACACCGCGGACCTGCTGGATGAGGCCGAGCAGATGGTGTTTGCCCTGTCCCAGCGTAACGCCCGCAGCGGGTTCACCCAGCTCAATCCCATCCTGCACGACACCTTCGAGAACATCGAAAAGCTTCATGAGCAGGACAGCACCGTGACCGGGGTTCCCACGGGGTTTACCCGGCTGGATGAAATGACCGCGGGTTTTCAACGCGGGGACCTGGTCATCATCGCAGCCCGGCCGGCCATGGGGAAGACGGCCCTCTGCCTGAATATCATCCGCCATGTCGCGGTGGAAGCCCAGGTCGGCGTCGGCCTGTTCAGCCTCGAGATGACCAGCCACCAGCTCGCCCAGCGAATGTTGTGCAGCGAAGCGCGGGTGGATTCCCACCTGATGCGTACCGGCCGGCTGCCGGGAGACGCCTGGTCGAACCTGAGCATCGCGGTGGGGGCCCTCGCCACCGCACCCGTGTATATCGACGAAACGCCGGCGCTGTCGGTTACCGAAATGCGTTCCCGGGCGCGTAGACTCATGTCCGAGCACAAGGACATCGGCCTGCTGGCCGTCGACTACATGCAGCTGATGCGGGGCCCGAATAACGCGGAGAACAGGCAGCAGGAGATCTCCGCCATTTCCAGAAACCTGAAGGCCCTGGCAAAGGAGTTGAATGTACCCATCGTCGCCCTCTCGCAGCTTTCCCGGGCGGTGGAGACCCGCGGCGGGGACGGCCGGCCGCAGCTGTCGGATCTCAGGGAATCGGGCGCGATCGAGCAGGACGCCGACGTGGTGCTGTTCATCTACCGGCCCGCCCGTTACGGGGAAGGAGAGGAACACGAGGAGAACCACGCGGAAGTCATCATCGGCAAACAACGCAACGGCCCCGTAGGTACGGTGAACCTGGTTTTCGTGGATCGATTCGCCCGCTTTGAAAACCCCGATCTGTTCCACGAAGACTCGGATTGACCGGTTCCTGCGCCGTACGTCCGTTACCCACACATGATCGAAATCATCCACCTGAGAAAGGCCTTCGGAAAATCGGTATTGACGGATGTCAATCTGACCATCGAATCCGGAGAGACCATGGTCATCATCGGCCGCAGCGGGTGTGGCAAGAGCGTGTTGCTCAAGCACATCACGGGATTGCTGCATCCGGACGGCGGCACGCTGCTGGTGGACGGCAGGGACGTGACCAGGCTGTACGGAACGGAACTGGACGAAGTCCGGAAGCGGTTCGGTTTCCTGTTCCAGGGCGGCGCCCTCTTCGATTCCATGACCGTGGGCGAGAACGTGGGGATCGGCCTGAAGGTACACACCGACCGGACCGAGGAGGAGATCGGCGAACGGGTGCGGACCTGCCTCCAGATGGTCGGCCTGTCCGACGTGGAGGAACAGAAGCCGGCGGAGCTTTCGGGCGGCATGCGCAAGAGAGTGGGACTCGCCAGGGCGATCGCCATGAATCCGGAATACATTCTCTATGACGAGCCCACCACGGGCCTGGATCCCATCATGGCGGACATCATCAACGACCTGATCCTGGACATGAACCAGCGGCTGTCGGTAACGGCGATCGCAGTGACCCACGACATGATCAGCGCGTACAAGATCGCGGACCGGATCGCTATGCTGCATGACGGGGTGATTCACATGGTGGGGACGCCGGATGAAATCAGAAACTGCGACGATCCGCTGGTCCAGCAGTTCATTCTCGGCCGCGGCGAGGGTCCCATAAAATCACTGGAATAGTCATGGATAACTCGACAGGAGGACTACGGGTCTCGCGGTATGGCATCGCTGTCCTTTGACCTGCTCGCCCGGGACCCGGCTTCCAACGCGCGGGCCGGTCGCATGAAGACCCCCCACGGCGAGATCCGCACGCCGGTGTTCATGCCCGTGGGGACCCAGGCGACGGTGAAGACGCTGACGCCGGAGGAACTCGAAGCCGCCGGCGCGCAGATCATACTCGGCAACACCTACCACCTGTTTCTCCGGCCCGGGCATGCACTGATCCGGGAGATGGGCGGGCTGCACGGCTTCATGAACTGGCGGCGGCCCCTGTTGACAGACAGCGGGGGCTACCAGGTGTTCAGTCTTTCGGACCTCAAGTCCATCGAGGAAGAGGGGGTGACTTTCCAATCGCACATCGACGGTTCGCGGCACCTGTTCACGCCGGAGTCCGTCATGGAAATCGAGACCGCCCTCGGCGCCGACATCATCGCGCCCCTCGACGAGTGTCCGCCCTATCCCTGCGACTACGGTTACGCGAAGGATTCCACCGCGCTGACGCTAAGGTGGGCCGAGCGGTCCCGGAAGCGTTTCGACGAACTGGAAGGAGAAAGGGCGCATCCCCAGGCGCTGTTCGGCATCGTGCAGGGAAGCGTGTACGAAGACCTCCGGGTCGACTGCGCACGGTCGCTGGTCGACCGGGGATTCGACGCCTACGCCATCGGAGGGATGTCGATTGGGGAGCCGAAAGCGGCCATGGCGGACCTGATCGACGCCACCGTCGAGCACCTGCCGGAAGACCGGCCCCGTTACCTGATGGGCGCGGGGACGCCGGAAGACCTCGTCGACACCGTGGGACGGGGCATCGACATGTTCGACTGCGTCATTCCCACGCGCGAGGGACGGAACGGCGCGCTGTACACGCGCTCCGGACGCATCAACATCTACAACGCCCGCTTCAGGGCAGACGCCGGACCGATCGATCCATCCTGTTCCTGTTATGCCTGCCGGACCTTCAGCCGTTCGTACGTCCGGCACCTTTACCGCGCGGGAGAAATACTGGGTCCGAGAATGGGGACCCTGCACAACATCCATTTCTACGCGGGCCTGGCCGCCGAGATGGGAGAAGCCATTTTGGCAGGGCGGTTCCCCGCGTGGAGCCGTTCGTTTCTGACCGCGTATCGCAGTGAGACAGAAAGAAAGGAGTATCCCCAGTGATTCAAGATGCCTTTGCCATGGGTCCCGGCGGCGGAGGAGACGCTTCCGGACCGGGTTTCCTGATCTCCATGATCCCCATCCTGTTGATGTTCGCGATCATCTACCTGTTGCTGATCCGGCCCCAGCAGAAGAGACAGCGGGAACACCAGGCCATGCTGGACGCCCTGCAGAACGGGGACAAGGTGGTGACGCAGGGCGGGATCATCGGCGTTGTTACTGGCCTGAAGGCGGACGTGGTCACGGTGCGCATCGCCGATGACGTCCGGATCGACCTGCAACGGAGCGCCATATCCCGTCTGATCAGCAGCAAGAAGGGCAACAAGGAAGAATAGGAAGCGGGTATGGCGGTCAGATCCATACGTATTTACGGCGATCCGGTCCTCAGGGAGAAAACGCGTCCGGTAGGGGAGGTAACCGCGGCGCTTCGCCGTCTCGCCGAGGACATGGTCGACACCATGGTCGACGCGGAGGGTATCGGGCTCGCCGCTCCGCAGGTCGGCGAGCCCGTCCGCGTTTACGTAGTCAACCTCGGGGCCATGCGTCCGGAACTCTTTCGGCACCGCGGGGGGCCTTCCCTGGAGGGAGACCCGGACCACCTGGTGCTGGTGAATCCGCGCGTCGTAAAGCAGGAGGGCGAGCAGACGGGCGACGAGGGCTGCCTGAGCTTTCCGGACCTGTATGACAAGGTGACGCGGCCCGACGTCGTGCGCGTCGAGGCTACGGACCTGGACGGCCGTCTCCTGGAAATCGAGGGCAGCGGACTGCTGGCCCGGGTCCTGGTCCACGAATACGACCACCTGGAAGGCATCCTCTTCATCGATCACCTCAGCAAGTTCCGCCTCCAGTTCCTCCGCGGCAAATTGAGGAAACTGAAGGAGGGCGGTCAGGCGGACTGACATGCGCGTGGTCTACATGGGTACGCCCGATTTCGCCCTGCCGAGCCTGGAAGCGCTGATCGGGCGGCCAGGACACGAGGTGGCCGGCATCGTCACCGGGCCCGACCGGCCGAAGGGCCGCGGGTTGAAGACCGTTCCGTCGCCGGTGAAAGACGCGGCCCTGCGGCATGGCATTTCGCTCTGGCAGCCGGAGAAGCTGCGCGATCCGGAATTCCTGGACGCCCTGCGCGCCCTGGAGGCCGATCTTTTTGTGGTCGTGGCCTTTCGCATCCTGCCCACCATACTGCTGGATATACCTCCGAAGGGCACGGTCAATCTGCATCCTTCCCTGCTTCCCAGGTACCGCGGCGCGGCGCCCATCCAGTGGGCGGTGATGAATGGGGACGAGGAAACGGGCGTCACCACGTTCCTGGTGGAAAGGAAGGTGGACGCGGGGGATATCCTCTGCCAGGAGACCGTACCGATCGGACCGGAAGAAACCGCGGGCGAACTGCACGATCGCCTGTCCCGCATCGGCGCGGATCTGCTCTTGCGTACGCTGGACCTGATGGCGGCCGACGGCGTCAGGCCGCGGTCCCAGGCGGCCGATGCGACGCCAGCGCCAAGGATTGCCAGGGAGGACGGCCGCATAGACTGGCGGTTGGCGGCCCGTGTCATAAACAACAGGGTGCGGGGCCTGAACCCGGTTCCCATGGCCTTCACCACCTGGCGGGGGAAGCACCTCCGCGTCATTACAAGCCGGCCCGTGTGCCTCGAAGGGGAAAGTGGATGTGAACCGGGCGGGATCGTCTACGCCGACGAACGACGGGGCGTCACCGTTCAGACCGGAGACGGTGGCCTGGAACTGGTCAGGGTACAACCCGAGGGACGAAGCCGGATCGACGGATCGGATTTCCTGCGGGGTTACCGTCCCGCGGTCGGAGACCGGTTCGGCGATCCGGACGCGGAGTCCGGTTGACGGGCACGGTCTGACGCGGTTGGTCGCCGACCGCGTGCCGGGCCGCGCACGGGTGATGAGACCATGGTTCAATTACAAGAGGAATCGGCTGCCATGCCGGACAGGAATACGCCCGGTGCCCGCGAGATCGCCCTGAAGGCGCTGTACCACGCGGACACCGGGGACGTCCCGCCGCGCAGCGCCCTCGACGCCCTCTTCCGGCGGTACGCATGCGGCGACCGGGACCGGGCCCTGGCGACCGAGTTGGTATACGGCACGATCCGCTGGCGGCGGCGCCTGGACTGGATGCTCGGTCAGTTGCTGCGCGGAGACCCGGAGTCGCTGACGGCGTGGATTCGTCATATCCTCCGCATGGGCCTGTACCAGTTGATGATGCTGGACCAGGTCACCGATGCCGCCGCCACCCATGAGTCCGTGCAGCTGGCCAGGCGGTACGGACACGCGGGCACTGTCCGGCTGACCAACGCCATCCTCCGGACGGCCATCCGCAAGCGGGACCTGCTGGAGCGGCCGGTACGCGGAGAAGACCCCGTCACGGAACTCGGCGTCACGCATTCCTACCCGGCGTGGATGGCGAAGCGTTGGATCGAGCGTTACGGCGTGGAGGACGCCGCCGCCCTCATGAAGGCCGGGAACCGGCCGCCCCCCCTTACCATCCGGGTCAACACATCGCGGTCCGCGCCGCTGGATCTCGCCGCAACGTTGAAACGCCATGGAATCCTCGTGGAACCGGGCCGCTGGCTGGATGATTACCTGTCGATCCGGCACGCGGGCGACCTCCGCCGTCTGCCCGCCCACGCAGCGGGTCTGTTCCAGGTACAGGACGAGAGCGGGGGCCTCGCGGTGCGGCTGCTCGACCCGAAGCAGGGCGAGACCATTGTCGATTTATGTTGCGCTCCGGGGGGAAAAACAACATATATTGCGCAAATTGTCGGCGCGGGCGGCAGGGTAATCGCCTGCGATACGTCACCGCATCGACTCCGCCGGGTGGAGGAAAACCGGCGGCGATTGGGGTTGGGGCAGGTGCGTCTCGTCGGCATGGATGGCCGGTCGCCCGGAGTGGATTTAGCGGCCGACCGCGTCCTGGTGGACGCCCCGTGTTCGGGACTCGGTACCATTGCGCGCCGGCCCGATCTGCGATGGCGGCGCAAGGCGGAGGACATGGACCGGCTCCGCGGCGAACAACTTGCGCTGCTGGAAGGCGGCGCCGGGCTCGTGAAGCCGGGCGGCGTCCTGGTGTACAGCACGTGCACCATCGAGCCGGAAGAGAATGAAGAGATTGTGGCCGCGTTTTGCGGCAGGCATCCCGGGTTCCGGCTGGAGAAACCCGGAGACTGGCCCGGAGACCTTGCCGGGGTGCTGGACGGGGCGGGAAGGATCGCCACGCTGCCGTCCACGCACGGCGTCGACGGGAGTTTCGCGGCGAGGCTGAGAAGAGACGGCTGACCGCATCGGAGGGGACCTTGTTTGAAGAACTTTCCGGCCGCATGGAGGGGATCGTCAGAAAACTCCGCGGCCAGGGGAAACTGACGGAAACGAACATCGACGACAGTCTCCGGCAGGTGCGCCGCGCCTTGCTGGAAGCCGATGTGAATTTCAAGGTGGCCCGTACCTTCATCGACACGGTCAAGGAGAAGGCGCTCGGGCAGGGCGTGTTGAGAAACCTGTCCCCGGGACAGCAGATGGTGGGGATCGTCCACCAGGAACTGGTGTCCCTGATGGGAGAGGAGGCTGTCGGGATCGCCTTCGCGGAAACGCCCCCGACCATCGTCATGATGGCCGGTCTGCAGGGATCCGGAAAGACGACGGCCACGGGGAAGCTGGCCCATCACTTCCTCAAGTCGGGCCGCCGTCCCATGCTGGCCGCGGCCGACGTCTACCGTCCCGCGGCGGTAAAACAGTTGCAAGTGCTGGGCGAAGAGCTTGGCGTGCCGGTCGTATCCCTCGGGGACGGCCGGTCTCCCGAGACGATCTGCAGAGTTGCCGTGGACCGGGCCGGGCGGGAGGACTGCGACGTGGTCATCCTGGATACGGCGGGCCGCCTGCACGTCGACGACGAGATGATGGACGAGTTGTGCGGCATTCGCGGAACGGTCCATCCCCACGAGATCCTGCTGGTGGTGGACGGTATGACGGGCCAGGACGCGGTAAACGTGGCGGAGGCTTTCGATCGGCGCCTGGACATTGATGGTTGCATCCTGACGAAGATGGACGGGGACGCCCGGGGCGGCGCGGCGCTGTCCATCCGGCAGATTACCCGCAAGCCCATCAAGTTCGTGGGGGTCGGCGAGAAGCTGGACGCCCTGGAAGTGTTCCATCCCGAACGGATGGCGTCCCGCATCCTGGGGATGGGCGACGTGGTGTCCCTGGTCGAACGCGCGCAGGCCGCCATAGACGTGGAGGAAGCGCGCAAGCTGGAGTCGAAGCTGCGCAAGCAGACCTTCGACCTCGAAGATTTCCGGTCGCAACTCCAGCAGTTGGGGAAAATGGGTTCCATGCAGGAATTGGTCGAGATGATGCCCGGGGTCAACAAGAAGGCGTTGAAGGGCATGGATATGGATGAGAAAGCGCTCGTGCGCATGGACGCCATTCTGAGTTCCATGACCAGGCACGAAAGGGCGCGTCCCGTGGTGATCAACGGCAGCAGGCGCCGGCGTATCGCACGGGGAAGCGGAACGAGCGTGCAGGAGGTGAATCAGTTACTGAAACAATACAACATGATGCAGAAAATGATGAAACAGTTGAACCGGCCGGGCGCCCTCGAGCAGCTCGGCCACAGGATGTTGCCGTTCAGGTAGCTAAAGGAGCGAAACATGGCAGTGGCCATTCGGCTTCGCCGCACGGGAGCGAAGAAAAGACCTTTTTACCGTATCGTCGTGACGGACGACAGAACCCGCCTGGGCGGCAAGTATATCGAAAGCCTGGGTTACTACAATCCCATATCGCCGGAACAGCTGGAGATGGACGTGGACAAGGCCGTCGACTGGCTCAACCGCGGCGCCCAGCCGAGCGACACGGTCCGGTCGCTGCTGGTGAAGAGCGGCGCGATACAGAAGTGGCGCGGCGACGATCAGGCGGCGTCCGAAGCGGACGAGTAGACCGAAGCGGACGAGTGTACTGAAGCGGACCGGCCGCCGGCGTGCGGGGCGGGGTGTACGTGAGCGCAGACTGGATCAATATCGGATTCATCCGCAAACCCCACGGCCTCAAAGGCTACGTGCGGGTGGAAGGATTGTCGGACGCCCCGGACCGGTTCGGGGGCCTGGACCGGATCGGCGTGGAGCTCAGGGACGGCCGCCGGGAGTCGCTGGAGATCGAACGTTGCAGCCAGGACGGGAACAGTTGGCTGATGAAGTTCCTTGGTATCGACTCGACGGAAAACGCGGAACGCCTTCGCAGCGCGTACATCCAGGTGCCCGAAGAAGCCGTCGCCCCGCTGCCCGAGGACGCGTACTACGTATTTGAGCTCGAGGGCTGCGCGATCGTATCAGAGGAGGGCGATGAGATCGGGACGGTCCGGGAAGTGATGTCCATGCCGGCGAATGACGTGTTCGTCGTGGATACTCCGGCCGGGGAGGCGATGATCCCGGTGGTCCGGGACATCGTGGTGGAACTCAATCCCGAGGAATCGAGAATCGTCATACGAAAGATCCCGGGGTTGATCACTTAGCGGTATAGACTATGCGTATCGACATTCTAACGGCTTTTCCGGGTGTGTTCGCGGGTCCTTTCGGCGAGAGCATCGTGGGCCGGGCGTGCAGGCGGGACGTGGTGGACCTCTTCATCCACGACCTCCGGGCGTTTACGATGGACCGGCACAAGACCATCGACGATTACGCCTACGGCGGGAGCCCGGGCATGGTGCTCAAACCGGAGCCCATATTCCGGGGCGTAAGGCACATTCGGCGGCAGGCGGGTCCTTCTTCCGAGAAGGACCGGTCGCGAACCGTGCTGCTTTCGGCCCGGGGCAGGCCGTTTGTGCAGGAGACCGCCGGATCCTTCGCGGAACTCGACCAACTGGTCCTCATCTGTGGGCACTACAAGGGTGTCGACGAACGGGTGGCGACGGGCCTGGGCGCCGAGGAGTATTCCGTGGGTGATTTCGTCGTCACCGGCGGTGAGATTCCGGCCATGATGATCGCGGACGCCGTGATCCGCCTCCTTCCCGGGGCCCTGGGCGAAATGGCCTCCGCCGTCACGGATTCGCACTACGAAGGACTGCTGGGCAACGCCGTGTACACGCGACCGGAGAACTACCAGGAATGGAGCGTGCCCGAGGTACTGCTTTCCGGGCACCATGAGCGCATCGTAAGATGGGAGAGGCAGGACGCCCTGAAGAAGACGTACCAGCACCGTCCCGAGTTGCTGGAAACCGTGGAATTGACCGGAGAGGATCTGACTTATCTGAAAACCCTACAACGGAACGGGAACGGGCAGCGCTAAGGCCCGCGATCGTTCGAAAGGACGGAAGCTTAAAACATGAACGCATTAGACACGATCACCCAGGACCAGCTGCGGACCGACCTGCCGGAATTCCGCGCCGGTGACACCATCCGCATGGAGGTCAAGGTCCGCGAAGGCGACAAGGAACGCGTACAGCTGTTCCAGGGCGTCGTCATCCAGCGGTCCGGCCACGGCATTGGCGAGACGGTCACGGTCCGCAAGATTTCGCAGGGAATTGGCGTCGAGCGCATCTTCCCGCTGCATTCGCCTTCGGTTGGAAAAATCCAGGTGTTGCGCCGGGGCAAGGTACGGCAGTCGCGGATCTATTATCTGAGGAAGCTGAAGGGCAAGGCCGCCCGCATAGCCGAGCGGCGCAATTGAGCATGGCGACGGGCGATGCGGAGCGGGAAAGACTCCGCTCCCTGGCCGTCCTCGAACGATCCCTGCGTGACCGCGGCGTACGATACGCGGCCGGGGTCGACGAGGCTGGGCGAGGCGCCCTGGCCGGTCCGGTGGTCGCGGCGGCCGTGATTCTGCCTGATGATGCGCTGATACCGGGCCTCGATGATTCGAAACGCCTCACTCCCGCGAAACGGGACACGCTCTACGGCGTAATCACAAGCATGGCCACGGCAATCGGAGTCGGCCGTTCCGAGGCGGTCGTGATCGACACGGTCAACATCCGCCGCGCGAATCTCCTCGCCATGAAGGAAGCCGTGGAAGCCCTTGCACCGGCTCCAGGACATCTGCTCATCGACGGGATCGACACAATCGACTGGCAGGGTCCCCAGACCACCGTGGTGGGAGGAGACGCGCGCAGCCTCTGCATCGCCGCCGCGTCCGTCATAGCGAAAGTTACCCGTGACCGCATCATGATCGCGTGCGACCCGGATTATCCGGAATACGGATTCGCCAGGCACAAAGGCTACGGCACGGCGGCGCACCTGGCCGCGCTCGAAATCCATGGTCCGTCCGACGTGCATCGCCGGTCCTTCCTCCGCAAGAGACGCCGGATCGCCACGGCCTGAAAACCGATCAACCCCTGTTCTTTTTGCCGGCGGACCAATCCGCATTTATCCTGGGCAGCAATCCTGAAGCGCCATGTCAGAATCCACGCATACCCGCGGTTCACGGGGCGAATCCATCGCGGAAGCGTTTCTCCGCCGGAAGGGCCATGCCATTCTCGCCAGGAACTACCGGGATGCCGTATCCCGGTATGAAATCGATATCGTGACCCGGGATGGAGAGGAGCTCGTCTTCGTGGAAGTCAAGGCCGGGACGGGCCGGCGGTTCGGCGATCCGCAGTCCTGGGTCGATGCGCGGAAACAACAGCATGTCACCCGGGCCGCCCGTCGTTTTCTGCAGGAACGCAACTGGCACGAGTTTCCGTGCCGGTTCGATGTCATCGGGATCGACCTGTCGGGGAATCCACCCCGGATAACCCATATAGAGCGCGCATTCTGGAGTACGGTGTGATGCGGTACGCTCCTTTCCCGGCGAGCGCTGGTTTTCGGCGCGCGGCCCGTAGCCGCACGGGCAAGCACGCGCCAGGCGGCACGTCATGCTGAAGTTCCGAAACACGTTGAAAGTCCTGGCAGCTGCCTGCTTCCTCCTCTGGATAGTCGATGGTTGCCTGCTCATTCAGTCTGAATCCCCCCGTTCCGCGGCGCCCACTGCTGCCGGGTCCGCTCCGGTTCCGGGTCCCGAACTCCCGCCGCGCTATTCCGGCGCCATACATGTTCATTCCACCTACTCCGACGGGGGCGGCACGGTCGCGGAGATCGTCCGGGCGGGACAGCACGCCGGACTGGATTTTCTGTTCCTGACCGATCACGACACCTTGCAGCCCCGGTTCGACGGCCACCAGGGGTATCATGACGGCCTGCTGCTGCTCGTCGGCGAGGAAGTCAACACCAGCGCGGGCCATCTGCTGGCTCTCGGCGTGGGGAAGGACGTGGATCAGGACGGCCCTCTGGGGCTGCCCGCGCTGATCGAAGAGATTTCGGAAGCGGGCGGGGTCTCCATCGCGGCTCATCCCACGGGCAGGCGTCCCTGGACCGACTGGACCGTTGAAAAGATGGATGGCCTGGAACTGCTCAACGCGAACAGCGACTGGCGCGACGACGGCGTGCTTGAACTGCTGCGGGCCCTGGTCTTCCTGCCTTTCCTGCCCGACGGGGTCTTCAACAGCCTCGTCGACCGTCCCGAAGAAGCCATCCGCCTCTGGATGCATCGCGCGCGGCGTCAGCCGGTGACCGTGATCGGCAGCGTGGACGCCCACGAGCGCATACCACTCTGGGGTGAGCGCCACCTGTCCTTCCCCACCTATGAGCGTATGTTCGGATTGATCCGTACCTACGTGATCACCGGTACGGAACTGACCGGCGACGCCGGGGCCGACGAAGCGGCCCTGGTGGAAGCGCTCCGCCGCGGCAGTTGCTACGTGGTGCTGGAAGGGTACGAACCGGCTCCCGGTTTTTCCTTCGAGCTTACCATGGGGCCGGATAGAGTCTCCATGGGGTCCAGCGTAGGTTTCAAGGCAGGAGAACGGTTGCACGTGACCGCGCCGTCATCGGGCCCGGTGCGCATTCGATTGTACAGAGACGAGGTGCCGCTGATCGAGACCGAAGGTCATGAACTGTTCGTGGAGATTCCCGGTCCGGGGGTCTATCACACCGAAGTCTACCAGATGCGCAGCACACTGCTGCGCGGCGAGCGTCAGAGACTCTGGATCATCTCGAACGCCATCCGGGTGGAGTAGGTCCGCAACCCGGCGGCGACCGTTCCGGTCTACCCTACCTCCGCCCTACCTTACCTCTGCCACTTTCCAGGCCAATTCCCGGCCGGGATACATGGGGATGACGTCGCCGTACCGCTCTGGGATAACTGCGCCGGTCTTCTCGAAGACAACGGTTTTTTCCGGGGGCGCGACCCCGTAGATCCGCTTCGCGTTGTCCGAGACGAAGGCCTGCAGCCGGTCCAGCGCGCCGTGTTCTTCGAAGAGTTCGACGAGCATCTGCAAGGCGATGGGGGCAGTGAAGACCCCCGCGGCGCATCCGGCGGACTCTTTTTTATCGACCGGGTGGGGCGCGGAATCGCTGCCGAAGACGAGCCTTGGGTGGGCTGCGAGTGCGAGGGAGAGGAGCGCGTCGCGGTCTTCCGGCCGCTTGGCGATGGGCTTGCAGAAGAGGTGGGGATTGAACAGGCCGCCCGCCACGTCGTCCAGGGTGATAATCAGGTGCTGCAGGGTGACGGTCGCGGACAGGTTCTCGTAGCGGTCCAGGAGCGCGGCAGCCTCTCGGGTCGTGATGTGTTCCATGACGATGGCCAGCCGGGGGAAGCGCGTGGCCAGGTCTTCGTAGACGGGAAGAAACGCGCGCTCGCGGTCCATGACGAAATCCGTCGTTTCGCCGTGCACCATCAGCCGGATGCCCAGGTCCTGCATCAGGGCCAGGGTGTCCTCCACGTCGCGAAGTTCACCGACCCCCTCATCGCTGTGAGTCGTGACGCCCTCCGGGTACAGCTTGACGCCGATGATGCGGTCCTTCATCGAAGCCAGTTCGCTTTCGGTGTAGGGCCGCATGAACAGGGTCATGTAGGGTTCGAAGGCATGGCCGTCCACGGCTTCCCTGATTTCCCGCTCGTACCGTTCCAGCCGGTCGAGGTTGTCCACGGGGGGCACCAGGTTGGGCATGATCACGCCGCCCGCGAAGGTCTCCGCGCTCAGCGGCGCCACGCGCCTGAGCATGGCGTCTTCGCGGAAATGGATGTGCATGTCCAGGGGGGAATGCAGGGAAATGGTAGTGTTCGACATGAGATGAGCAGGGTTCGAAACAACGCCTTCTGACGTTAAGTGCCGGGGTCGTACATCAAGAGCCGGGATCGACGAAAGGCAGATCCACGATTTCGGCGCCGGCCAGGCCGCCGTCCACCGCTACACCCACAGGTCCGCCCGACTCCCTGTACCTCCGCCGGACGAATCCCAGCGCGATGATGCCACGCACCGCCCGTCCATGGACCGCCGTGGTGATCCAGCCCGCGTCCTTGCCGTCCTTCTGAATCAAGGCATCCCGTTCGGGCAGCATTTCCCCGTTTATGGTAAGGCCCGACAGCATTCGGTTGGGGCGTCCCCGGTGCTCCATCATCACGACCGGTTCCTGGCCGATGTAGCACCCCTTGGTAAAACTGACCGCCCGGTCCTTCACCGCTTCGTTGGGAATGATGCGATCGTCCAGTTCCGCTGTGCAGCGGGGGATGCCCGCTTCCACGCGAAGCACTTCGAGCGCATCGAAACCGATTGGGACGCAGGAGGCATCTCCCTCGCCGCCGAGCAGCGCCTTCCAGATCTCGTCCGCGCTTTCGGCGGGGACGTACACGTCAAAGTCCCGTTCGCCCGTCCGGTGGGACCGCGCCACGGTCACGGCCAGGCCGTTCCATGCTATCTCGGCATGTCCGCAGGGGGGAAGCGGGTCCATGGGGCCGGTCACGCGCTGGAGGCAGGCCTCCGCGTTCCTGCCGTACACGCCGATCAATCCGTACTGCGTGGTGACCTCCTCGAATTCGACGTCGTCGATGAGGGCGTAACGGTCGAGCGTGTCCCGCAGGACACCCGCCATTCCGGGTTCCACGTCGATGAGCAGGTCCTCCTCGCGTACATAGACCGTCATGTCCGAGATGATTTTTCCCTGGGGCGTCAGCATGCAGGCATAGACGCCCTCGCCGGGGCCTAGCTGCGCCACGTCGTTGGTCACCACGCGGTGCAGGAAGTTCTGACGGTCTCCGCCCGTCATGCGCAGTTTGCCGCGGTGGGAAAGGTCACACGCGCCGGCGGCGGTCCGGACCGACCGGTATTCGGCGGCGGCGTCCCCGTAGTGAAGCACGGCCGGCCGGCCGTGGAAGTCGCCCGCGACCGCGCCGAGATCGTCGTGGCTTATGGTCGTTTCAAGCATCTGTGCACCGGGTGTTGAATCAGGGTCCCGAAAGAAAGGAATGCACCGTGAAAACGCTATGTATCAATGCGCGGGGCCCCCGCTCCTGTCAATCTATATTTTCGGCGTGGCAGGGGCCTTTAAGGTTGACACTTCGCCGGGTTTTCGTTATGCTGAACGCGTTGTGCGCGGCACGCCGGAAGTGCCGCGTTATCCGATATCTCCCCTTCATCAAGATCGGAAAGGACCGCGGTGCCCGCCGTCTCGCTGGAACAACTCGTATCGCTCTGCAAGCGCCGCGGAATCATCTACCCGGGCTCCGAAATCTACGGTGGGCTGCAGGGACTGTACGACTACGGCCCGGTGGGCGTCGAACTGAAGAACAACATCGTGGATTCCTGGTGGCGGAGGAACGTCTATGAACGGGATGACATGGAGGGACTCGACAGCGCCATCCTGATGAATCCGCTGACCTGGAAGTATTCGGGCCACGAGGAAACCTTCGTCGACCCCCTGGTGGACTGCCGGAAGTGCCAGGGCCGTTGGCGCGCCGACCAGGTTGGGGGAAGCTGCCCCGCGTGCGGTTCCACGGACCTGACCGAACCGCGGCCCTTCAACCTGATGTTCAAGACCCAGGTGGGTCCGGTCTCTGAAGAGGACGCCTACGCGTACCTGCGTCCGGAAACGGCCCAGGGCATATTCGTCAATTTCAACAACGTACTGACCACCACGGCGCGCAAGCTGCCCTTCGGCATCGCCCAGGTGGGCAAGGGGTTCCGCAACGAGATCAATCCCCGCAACTTCCTGTTCCGCGTCCGCGAGTTCGACATGCTGGAGATCGAGTTCTTCGTCCATCCCGGTACCGAGGACGAATGGCAGGACCGTTGGCTGGAGGACCGCCTCGCCTGGTGGGAACACATCGGCGTCAGCGGGGACAACATCCAGATCCTTGACGTTCCGCGGGAGGATCTCGCCCACTACTCCAAGAAGACCTACGACCTGATGTACCGGTATCCCTCCCTAGGTTTCGAGGAACTGGAGGGCATTGCGAGCCGGACGGACTTCGACCTGGGCGCCCACACGCGGTACCAGGAGCAGTACGACCTCACGGCGCAGGTCCCGGAAAACCCATCCAGCACGACGCGGCTCTCCTATTTCGATCCGCAGGCGAACCGCCACGTGATCCCCTTCGTGGTCGAGCCGTCGGCGGGGGTCGGCCGCTGCCTGCTGGCCGTGCTCAGCGAAGCCTACGACGAATCCATGGTGAAGGCACCGCCGGAGGACAAGGCCTCCGGGATCGCCAGCGGGCTCGACGCGTTCAACGCCGCCGTCTCGGGGAACACCAAGCTGCCGGCCGACGCGCGGGACGCCCTGCTTGCCTTCGGTGAGTCCATTTCGAGCGAACTGCCCGAAAGCATGCCGCGCATCGACGCGCTCCTGGCCATGCCGGGCGCCGACCGGATCAAGGAGGGCAAGACGCTGAGGAACCTGTCCCAGAAGGTCATCGGCGACCACTACCGGACGGTGCTGCGGCTCAAGCCCCACCTGGCCCCGGTCAAGGTGGCGGTCTTTCCCCTGAAGCGGACCGACGACCGGATCGCGTCCACGGCCCGGGACATCCGCAAGTCGCTGCAGTCCGGGGGCAGGATACGCACGGTATACGACGACACGGGCGCCATTGGAAAACTCTACCGTCGCCAGGACGAAATCGGCACCCCCCTGTGCGTCACGGTCGATTTCCAGACGATCGACGACCGGACGGTGACGGTCCGCGACCGGGATACCATGGCGCAGGACCGGGTGGCCATCGACGAGTTGAAGGTATACGTGGAAGAAAAGCTCGCTTCGTGAGCCGTACCGCCCCGGCGGTTAACGGACCGCCTCGGCGGTAAACGGACTGCCCCGGCGGTAAACGGACCGCCCCGGCGGCGCTAGAGATGAGAAAGGAGTACTACATGGCACGCAACATCAACGTGGGTCTGGTGGGTTATTCGTTCATGGGCAAGGCGCACAGCCACGCCTTCAAGGACATGTCCTTCTTCTTTCCGGATGCGGCCGGCGTGCCGGTCATGAAGGCCATTTGCGGCCGGAACGAGGAGAATGTCAGGGGCGCGGCCGCCGAGTTCGGCTGGGAAGGATACGAGACCGACTGGAAGACGCTGATCGCCCGGGACGACATCGACCTCATCGACGTTTCGACGCCGGGCGACAGCCACGCGGAGATCGCCATCGCCGCCGCAGAGGCGGGCAAGCACGTATTCTGCGAGAAACCGTTGGCCAACAGCCTGGCGGAGGCCCGCGCCATGGCCGAAGCCGTCAACCGGGCGGGCGTGAAGAGCATGGTAGCCTATAATTACCGCCGGGTGCCCGCCGTCGCGCTGGCCAAGCGGCTCATCGAAGAAGGGCGCATCGGCGAGGTATACCACTGGCGCGCCGTCTACCTGCAGGACTGGATCATGGACCCCGATTTCCCACTGGTGTGGCGTCTGCAGAAGGAAAAGGCCGGCTCAGGGCCCCACGGCGACCTGAACGCCCACATCATCGACCTGGCCCGGTATCTCATCGGCGAGATCACCGAGGTGACCGGCATGCAGGAGACCTTCATCAAGGAGCGCCCCATTGTCGATGAGATCGATTCGGCCCTCGGCGCCAGCGCCGGGACTTCCACGCGGACGGGACCGGTGACCGTGGATGACACGACCCTGGCGCTCGCCCGGTTCGAGAACGGCGCCGTGGGCTCCTTCGAAGCCACGCGGTTCGCCGGCGGACGCCGCAACGGAAACCGTTTCGAGATCAACGGCAGCAAGGGTTCCATCGCCTTCAACCTGGAGAAGATGAACGAGCTTCAGTACTACAACCGGGAAGACGAGGACCACGTTCAGGGCTTCCGCGAGATCATCGTGACCGAAGGCGTCCACCCCTACATGGACCGGTGGTGGCCGCCCGGGCACATCATCGGCTGGGAACACACCTTCATCCACGAGGTGTACGATCTCATGCAGGCCATCGCCGGCGCCGACGACAACCTCCATCCGGACTTCGACGAAGGCGTCCGGGATCAGGCCGTGCTGGAAGCCGTTTCGCTATCGGCGGAAAACGGCGCCTGGGTCAGGATCGCCGACCTTTAGACAAGATGCCGGCGCGGGGAGCTCGTCGTCAACCGGTGGCGCCCGCGCCGTACGTGCCGAACATGAAACCGAAAGGAGCAAGCAACCATGTCCCGTCCCGTAACGCTATTTACCGGCCAGTGGGCGGACCTCACGCTGGACACCCTCGCCGGGAAGGCGGCGAGCTGGGGATTCGACGGTCTCGAGCTGGCCTGCTGGGGTGACCATTTCGACGTGCGACAGGGCGCCGAAAGCAGGGCGTACTGCGAAGACCGAAGGGCACTGCTCGACAGGCACGGCCTGCAGATATTCTCCATCAGCAACCATCTCGCCGGGCAGGCGGTCTGCGACCTGATCGATTCCCGCCACGAGGCGATTCTCCCGCCGCATGTCTGGGGGGATGGGGATCCGGAAGGCGTGCGGCAGCGCGCGGCCGAAGAGATGAAACTGACCGCACGGGCCGCGGCCAACATGGGCCTCAGCGTGGTCAACGGGTTCACCGGCTCGTCGATCTGGCACCTGCTCTACTCCTTCCCGCCCGTGGATTCCGCATCGATCGACGCGGGGTACGAGGACTTCGCGGCGCGCTGGAATCCGATCCTGGACGTGTTCGACGAGGTCGGCGTGAAGTTCGGCCTGGAAGTGCATCCAACGGAAATCGCCTTCGATATCTCCTCCGCCGGACGAGCGCTGGACGCCCTGGACAACCGTGAAGCCTTCGGCTTCAACTACGATCCCAGCCACTTCGGCTACCAGGGGGTGGACTACGTCGAGTTCATCCGGACCTTCAGGGACCGGATTTACCACGTCCACATGAAAGACGTCTGGTGGTCGGAACGTCCGACCCGTGCGGGTGTATTCGGCGGCCACGTCAACTTCGGCCATTCCGACCGGTACTGGGATTTCCGGTCCCTCGGCCGCGGCAGCATCGATTTCGAGGAGATCATCCGAGCGCTCAACGAGATCGGGTACCAGGGTCCGCTCTCCATCGAGTGGGAGGACAGCGGCATGGACCGCGAGCACGGCGCCGAGGAGGCCTGTGCCTTCACGAAGGGTGTAGACTTTCCGCCTTCCGACGTGGCCTTCGACGCCGCCTTCGCGGAAGAATGACCGAACGGCAGGATAGCGTCGCGGCGTAGTGGCTCACGGTAGACAAGAGGGTTCGATGCGTCGATGGATACACGCCCTTATCGGTATCGCCGCGTTCTTCGCCGGGGCCTGCGGGTCGCCAGGTGACGGAGCCGGCACCGGAACCCAGGCGTCGCGCGTCAACGCGGTGGACCGGGAACTGCCGGCCGACGCCGCCCCGCTCAGCGAGCAGTTCATCCGGCTGAGCATGCTGGAGCCGTCCACCCTGGACGTGGGCATCTCCCTCTTCGACGCCCAGTTCAACGCCTTCCTCTTCGAATCCCTGCTGGTCTTCGACGAAGACATGGAGATCCGGGGCGCGGCGGCCGAGTCCTGGTCCGTGGCGGACGACCACGTGACCTGGACATTCAGGATCCGCGCCGGCGCGAAGTGGAGCGACGGCCGGCCGGTGACCGCCCACGATTTCGAATGGTCCTTCCGCCGGCTGCTCGATCCCGCTCACGCCAACATCTTCGCCTACTTCTACTACCCGATCAAGGGCGCCCGGGCTTTCAACACGGGGCTGACGAGCGATGCATCGACCGTCGGCGTCCGGGCGGTGGACGACCGCACGCTGGTGATCGAAACCGAAGAGCCCTGTTCCTATTTCCCCTACATACTCACCTTTTTCACTTCCGTTCCGGCGCCCCGGTGGCAGGTTGAAAAGTACGGGATCCAGTGGTCCGAACCGGAATACTGCGTGTCGAATTCCACCTGGCGCCTGGCGACCTGGGACAAGAGCGTCGGCATGACGTATACGCTCAATCCCCACTACAACGGACCGTGGAAGGGATATCTCGAGCGCATCGAGTTCACTTTCATCCTGCCGGGCTGGCGCGGGCTGCCCGCCTACGAAAACAGCGAATTCGACCGGATCGCAGTCCTGGGTCCCGATTACCATCACGCGCGCATGGATCCCGTCCTGAGCCGTGAATTGATCACCTATCCCAACTTCGGAACGTACTATACGATTTTCAAGACCACTGAGCCTCCCTACAACAACATCCGGCTGCGCCAGGCCCTCGCCCACGCCATCGACCGCGAGGCCATCTGCGACGTCGTCCTGGGCGGCGGCGCCACGCCGGCCTACGGCATGCTGCCGAAAGGGTTTCCCGGGTACCAGGTGGAGCGGATCCGTGAGTTTCAGGCGTTTGACCCGGAACTAGCCCGGCGGAGACTGGCGGAAGCGGGTTATCCCGACGGAAAGGGACTTCCCCCGCTCGAACTCTGGGTGCGGGGACAGCCGCCGACGCCGGACGAATGGAACGTGGTGGTCGCCATGCAGCAGATGTTCCAGGAGCACCTGGGGATCAAAGTGAATCTCCGCCAGCAGTCCACCAACGCCTTCAACGCCTTCATGCGCGACCACGAGATCCCGTGGGGATTTCTCTGGTTCAACATGGACTACCCGGATCCCAGCGACATGATCGCCGTGCCCTGGCGCTCCCAGCCCGCGGGATCGGGCCGGCAGGACTGGAAACACGATGGTTTCGACCGTCTGGTAGATGCCGCCGCGCGGGAATTCGACGAGGAAAAACGCGTGGCCATGTACCAGGACGCCGAGGTGATCCTGGCCGAGGAAGCGGCGGGCGTGTTCCTGCACAACATGGTCAATGCGACCCTGGTCAAGCCCTGGGTCATGGGCATCGGGGAGAACCGGTACGGCGACCGAAGGTGGAGCGGTTTCGCGCCGTCCTTCGCAACGCTGTACATCGGAGAACAGGGGCAGGATTCGGGCCGGCGTTAGGGTTCTGGTTGCCGGCAGCGATCAGGCAAAGGGATCCAGGTCGAAGCCGGATTCCGGCCGGATCCGTTCCGCGCCTTCCGGCCAGTCCACGGGCCATTTCCATCCTGGAATCTCCAGGCTTTCGGCCCGAACCCGGTGCGCGGCGGCCCGGCGGTGCTCGCCCGGCGGCGCCGTGCTGACCTCCGAGCTGTGGAGCATGGTGGGGTAGTAGAAGGTGACGCTTCCCTCGCCCGCCGTGCAGTCGATGGCCTCGTGTTCGTGGGAGGCGACATAGTCCGCCAGTCCGCCCGGACCGCCTTGGCCGTCCTCGACGGCCGCCAGTTCGAGTGGCCCTTCGAGATAGGAGCCGGGGAGGACCTTCATGGCGCCGTTCTCGATGGTCTGCGGGTCCACGTTGATGCGGACGATGATGGTCTTCCTGAAATAGTCTTCCTTCCATTCGATATCGCCGGGTCGGACGTGCACGTGGCCGAACTGGGTCCAGTATCCCGTGAGGTCGGTGTCCCCGTCGTCCGGCGGGTCTACGATGAAAAAGGTATCCTGGTGCCAGCCGATCTCGGCATCCCCGCCGGCCACCTTGTCGAACATCGTGCCGATACTGGCGTGCCTGACCGGTTCGCCCAGCGCGCGTTCCAGCACACGGACGATGGCGGGATGCCGCGAGAACCGGAGTCCGCCTTCGCACACGGCGTAGAGTTCCCACAACAGCCAGACCGTATCTCCTGATTTGCCCAGGAGCTTGTCGGTCGGCCGCCCCTTGTACGTCGCGACGCGGCTCGCTTCTTCTATGGTCCGGTCCAGGTGGGTCCGGAACTCCGCCATTTCTTCCGGCGAAAACACGCCTTCGACGGTCACGATGCCCTGGGTCTTCAGGACATCCACGGCGTCCTGCAAAGTAAGGACGGTGTCGCTCAGGTTCACGGGCAGCTCCTTCTTGTGATGCGTCGGGGTGCTAACGGTTCAGCCTGAGCGTTACGTCTTCCGTCTCCCACCCCGTTCGTATCTCTACAGTATCCGGGTGGACCATGGACCGCTCGGCGGGAATGAATGGCATCGCGGATCCGAAGTCATATCGTCCGTTTCCGTTCGCGTCGCGATAGGCCTGCAGGATGTACCGGCCGGGCAGGACCTGGTCGAATCGGAATCCGCCGGGGCCGGCCAGCCTGATTTCCGACACGGCGTCCGAGTTCCGCTCGCGGTAAAGGCTAATCTCCACCGGTCCCGCCATCTCCACGTCTTCATCTTCGAACCGGCCTGACAACGAACCGTATTCCGCGGGATCGATGGTGGAGAAGGTGTATGCCAGCGTATCGGGACGGTCGCCCGTGGTCTGCAGCGACTGGCCGAACACGTTGCTGACCAGGTCGGCCAGTACGAGGATCTCGTACTCGGCACTGGGCCATAGCAGGGTATCGGGCCGCATTGCGGCGACCGTGGGAGAAAGCCAGCGAAGATCCCCGCCGACCTCCTGGTCCGTGGAGTCCCGGAGGACCACGGCGTGCTCCTCCAGGGTAACGGGTTCGCTGAAAGAAAACCGGATTTCGGAAGACTGCGCGATATCCCGCGAACGGTCGCCCGGATGCACTTCCAGCAGCCTGGGCGGGGCGGGGTTCTCAGTGGACGATCCGGTGAACTCGGTGGAGTTCTCCGTCGAGTCGATAGGTTCCGCCCAGGTGTTTTCGAGCCCGGCCACGGTCAGTAGATACACCTTGTCGCGGACCTGGGGCGCCGTGATCAGCACGATGGTCGCCGGATCGGCCGGGTCCTGATACGCGGACTCGACCGCGAGGCTTTCTTCGTCCTCCACGCCGCTTATGACGTAGGAATCCACGTCCCGGACCAGGTCCCCGCTGGGCGCCTCGCTCAGGAAAACACTCAGTTCACGCATATGGGACGTCCGGGCGGAAACCACGTGCATGGCCGAGGTATCGTTTACGGCCATCCGAAACGACAGGGGACCGTCATCCATTTTTTCTTCCGAGAGGACAACGTCCCGGGCGGGTACCCCGACGGGGTCCACGTCCGCATCGTACAGGCGGTCTCTGCCCTGGTCCAAAAAGGCGAAAAAACGGTAACGGTCGGCCGAGAGATGGGTGAACGTGAACGTACCGTCTCTGCCGGCCTGGGTCAGGTAGTCCGGGGCCATGCGGGCCGGATCGGGTTCGGGCTTTCCGGTAAGGCTGTAGGCCCAGATGTAGGCGCTCCTGGCGGGAAGGCCGTCATGGACCGCCATGCCCTTGACCTCCCCCTGCTCGATGGTCGGGCCGGTCGACAGCGCATATACATAGGTGGAATCCATGCGGTTTCCTCCCACGTCCCTGATGCCGGTTCCCACCGTGATGATGTAGGTCCTTTCGCTTTGAATGGGCTCCTCGAACCGGACCGTGATCTCGTTGCCCCGCCAGTTTGCTTCGGCTTCGAATTCGACGATGGGTGCGATGAAGAGGTTGCCCTCGATGGAACGGGGTTCGATGCGTTCGTTGAAGGTAAGCTTCGGGGAAACGTCCAGCGGTACCTGGGTCGAGCCCGATGGCGGCTCGGTTTCTACTACGTAGGGCGGCAAACGGTCCCGGGGACCGCCGCGCGGCGGCCCTTCGCGCGCGCAGGCCAGTACGGTCATGCCGACCGAGAGCATCAAAGCGAGAATGACCGGGGTCCGGTTCATAAATCAGGCGCGGGGATGCGCTTCTTCGTACGCTTTCTTGAGGCGGTCGAGGGCGACGTGGGTATAGACCTGCGTGGTAGATAGCCGTTCGTGGCCGAGGAGTTCCTTGACGGCCAGCAGATCCGCTCCGGCGTCAAGCAAGTGTGTGGCGGTCGTATGACGGAGCACGTGAGGCGTAAGCCCCTGTTGGCTGATCCTGAGTCCGTATCTTCCCAGGATATACTGGACTCCGCGGCCCGTCAGCCTGCGGCCGTGTTGATTCAGCAGCAGCGCGGCCGTATCTTCCCGTTCCCTTTTTATCAGCAGGGGACGGGCTTCCAAATAGGATGCCAGTGCGGACAGGGCCTGCCCGCCCAGCGGTACGATACGTTCCTTGTCCCCCTTCCCGATCACCCGGATTCGTTCTTCCGTCAGTTCGATCGCGCCGAGGTCGAGTCCGACGAGTTCCGACAGCCGCATGCCTGCCCCGTAGAGCAGCTCCAGGATGACCGCGTCCCGCAGTCCGAGCACCTGGCCGCGGTCGGGCTGGCCCAGCAGCGCTTCCACCTGGCTCCGGTCCAGAAACCGGGGCAGGTGACGGTCCCATTTCGGCGTGGTCAGATAGACGCACGGATTCGAGGTAACGATCCCTTCCCGGCAGAGGAAGTGGAAGAAGGACCGCACGGCCGCGAAACGGCGCGCGATGGTCCGCCTGCTGAACCCTTCCCGGTGCAGATGGTGGAGGAATGCCCGCACATCGGACTTGCCGATGGTTTCCGGCGCCGGCGCGGAGGTGCCGGTATGGTCGGAGAGGAAAGACTGGAACCGGGCCAGGTCTCCGCCATAGGCCGACCGGGTATGCCGGGAGTAATTTCGCTCGATCTCGAGATGCTCGAGGAATTCGCCGACCTCTTTGTCCATGATCGGTTACGCCTCCTGGAACGTCTGGTCCGCATGGTCCGCCTGGTCTGCCTGGTCCGCCTGGCTCGAACCGGCAACCGCCGGCTCGGCGGACCGGGTCCGGTGCTTGCATTTCGGACATTGCAGGGCCGACCGGCCGGACCTTTCCTGTTTTTCGACCATGAGGGGATAGTCGCAGCGGGGACAGCGGTGATTGACCGGGGAGTCCCACACCACGAACCGGCACTTCGGGTAGTTGCTGCAACCGAAGAAACTGCGGCCCTTCTGCGAGCGGCGGGCCGTCAGGAAACCCTCGCAACCTTCTTCCGGGCAGTCGACGCCGATGTTGACCGGCCGCGTCTGCCTGCAGCGCGGATATCCGCTGCACGCGAGAAACGGACCGTACCGTCCGGTTTTCACGACCATTTTCTGACCGCATTTGTCGCATTCTTCGTCGGAGTTCAGAACGGCGTTCTCGCCTTCGTTAATCGGTTTGGTGTTCCTGCACGCGGGAAATCCGCCGCATGCCATGAAACGGCCGTTGCGGCCCCACCTGATAATCATGGGCTTTCCGCACTTCTCGCAGGTCTCGTCCGTTTCCTCCGTCAGCGTGCTTTTCAGTTCCGATCGCTGGGCGTTTACGGACTGAAGCCGCTCATTGAAGGGTTGGTAGAAATCCACCAGGGTACCGGTCCAGTCCAGCTCTCCCGTTTCAATGCGGTCCAGGGCGTCTTCCATTTTGGCCGTGAAGGCCACGTCGAACAGGTCCGGGAAGGCCATGACCAGGATACGGTTTACGGCCATGCCCAGGTCCGTGGGCGTGAATCGGCCCTGCTTCATGGCCGCGTACTTGCGCATCCGCAGCGTGCTGATGATCTGGGCATACGTGCTGGGCCGGCCGATCTGCCGGACCTCGAGCTCCTTGACGAGGCTCGCTTCCGTATACCTGGGCGGAGGCTGGGTGAAATGCTGCCTGGGCTCGAGTTTCTCCAGGGCGAGATTATCGTCTTTCCGCAGCTCGGGCAGGGATTTCTCGTCATCCTTCTGTTCAGCGTCTTCGTCGACGGGTTCTTCGTACGCCTTCAGGAACCCCGCGAAGGTCGGCACGGTACCCGTGGCGCGAAAGAGGTACTTCCCGGCCTGTATGTCCACGGTAGTCACGTCGAAACGGGCCGCCCGCATCTGGGAGGCCACGAAGCGCAGCCAGATCAGTTCGTACAGCCTGTGCTGGTCGGGCGTCAGGAAGGGCTTCATTTTTTCCGGGCTGCGGTCCGCCGCCGTGGGCCGGATCGCTTCGTGGGCGTCCTGGACGCCCGGCTTGGTCTTGAATCTCCGGGGCTTGGGGGGTACGTAATCGGCACCGTAGAATTCGGCGATCAGGCCTCGTACGGCTTCCACCGCTTCATCCACGATACGGGTCGAGTCTGTCCTCATGTAGGTAATCAACCCGATGGCCCCCTCGTCCCCCAGTTCGATGCCCTCGTAGAGTTGCTGGGCAATCATCATGGTTTTCTGGGTGGTGAACCGAAGGCGCCTGGCCGCGTCCTGCTGCAGGGTGCTGGTGATGAAGGGCGGATATGGATTTCGCTGCGTGTGCTTCCTGGTGATGCCCTCGATCCCGAAGGTTTTCCCGCGCAGGTCGTCCATCAGGCCCCGGGCCGACTTTTCGTCGGGTATATGGACCTTCTCCCCGTCGATTCGGATCAGTTTCACCGGGAAAACGTCGTCCCGCTCCGATCGGAGGTGGGCCGTTATGGACCAGTACTCTTCGACCTCGAATTTCTCGATTTCCGTTTCCCGCTCGCAAATCAGCCGCAGCGCCACCGATTGCACCCGGCCCGCGCTCAGTCCTCCGGTGATCGTCTTCCAGAGAAAGGGGCTGACCTGGTATCCGACGAGACGGTCCATGACCCGGCGCGCCTGCTGGGCGTTGACTTTCTGCATGTCGATGGGGACGGGCTTGTCGATCGCCGTCCGCACCGCCTGGGGCGTTACTTCGTGGAAGAGGACCCGTCCGACTTCTTTCTTGCTGTTGCCCAGCTGGCTGGCCACGTGCCAGGCTATGGCTTCGCCTTCCCGGTCGGGGTCCGTCGCGAGGAAGATGTGATCGGCCGACCGCGCCGCGCTGCGCAGGTTCTTTACGACCTTTTCCTTCCCCGGGATCGTGGCGTATTCGGGCTTGAAGTCGTTGTGGACGTCGACCCCCAGGCTCTTGGGCGGCAGGTCCCTGACATGGCCCACGGAGGCCATGATCTCGAAATCCTTGCCCAGGTACTTTTTAATCGTACGGGCCTTGGCCGGAGATTCCACGATAACAAGTGATTTGGACATGTCTGTGCGTAGTCGCGCTGGGGATGAGGGAGGGACGGCGTCAGTTCCCGATCAAGCCGTCTTCGAAGTCGTCGGGCAACCAGATCATGACCTGGCCGGATTCCGATTCGAGCAGGATCGGGGCGGCAATGGTCTTGATGTCTTCCCGGGTGACGGAACGGGCGCCCGTCAGCATGGCCCGTTCGATGATCAGCTCGGTCTGCGTATCGTTGATCAGGCCCAGTTCGCGGAGTTCCAGCAGGTAGCCGTACGCGTCCGGCTGGATCATAAGCTGTTCCACCGCGTGCAGGATCCGGTTGGGTTTGGGCTGGAGCGGCTTGGTCGGATCGACCACGACTTCCGCCTGGGCCTGGAGGCGGTCGAACAGCCAGGCGAAGGCCGTGTTGACCTCCTGCTGGGTGTAGCCGTGACCGACCAGTGTCTGGGAAACATCGGCGATGTCGTTGAAGCGGCCTTTTTCATCCTGCATGTGCTTCATGAGGAAAACGATGATTTCCATCACTTTTTCCATGATTTTCTCCTGAAGGAATGCGAAGATGTGATCAGTACCGGGCCGAAGAACGACCCCTGGCCGTACACCGTACTTCCGGTTTTCGATGTCCAAATCTAATCTTCCGGGGGGTTGCATGCAAGTGTTTTTCCCGGAGCGGGATGCGGTTACGAGGCCTCGAATACCTTGCCGATTTCGTCCCGGTCGAAGGCCGGAAGATCGACAAGCGACCCCTTTCTTCTGAGTCGAATTCCGAAATCGGGAGGCCGTACGGACCCGATCACGGCGACCGGAATCCCGGCTTCCGAAAGGCGGGCGACGACAGGCTCCGCCTGGTCTGGGTCCACCACGATGAGCAGGGCGCCCGACGCGATGACTCCGAGGGGATCCAGGCCGTAGAACGCGCAAAGGGCGTCCGATTCGGGCAGCAGGGGCAGCCGGTCCTCCTCGATGAGCATGCCGACCCCGGAGGCAACGGCGATTTCCCGCAGGCCGGAGGCGAGTCCGCCCTCCGTCGGATCGTGCATGGCGTGGACGCCTCCGGTTTCCATCGCGATGCGGGCTTCCCTGACTACGCTGAGGCCGGGCCGCCTGAGGTACCGGCGGCAGGTCTGGAGGAAGTCGTCGGAAAAGCGGTTCCTGATCTCGTCACCCCTTTCCATGGCAATCAGCGCCGTCGCCTCGATAGCGATCCCCTTGGTCAGCAGGATCCGGTCGCCCGCCCGGGCGCCGGAACCGGAAACGTAGCCGTCGGGAGTCGTTTCCCCCAGCATCTGCCCGATCAGCAGCGGCCGGTCCAGGCCGTGAGTAATCTCGGTATGGCCCCCGCAAAGGGTCACGCCGAGTTCCTCGCAGGCGTCGGACAGCCCGGAGAATATCCGGTCCACCATCTCGGGGCTCGTTTTCGCTTCCGGGAGCAGTATGGTCGTCAGGAACCACCGGGGCGCAGCGCCCATGGCGGCGACGTCGTTGGCGTTTATGTTGACGGCGTACCAGCCGATCTCTTCGGTGGCGAAGGTGATGGGGTCTGTTTTCGTAACGAGTACGCTGGAGCCGAATGAGATGACCGCCGCGTCCCGGCCGATCCCCGGGCCCACGAGCACTCTCGGGTCGGTTCCGGTAGCATGGCGGCGCAGTATTCGGTCCAGATCTTCCGCGGGCAGCTTGCCGACCGGGTAATAGGGAGGCATGTTTCGCTGATTGGAGTGGAGGGGTCGATGCTGAGCGCGCCTTGTGCGGTTCAGATGGCCGCGGCCGGGATCGGCCGGGTTTAATCCCGTCGCTTCCTCTGGGCGCGCAAGGCTTCTTTCAATATCTTTCCGGGCTTGAACTTGGCTTTTCGCCGGGCCGGAACCTCGATGGTGTACCCGGTCCGCGGATTGCGGGCCGCCGGCTTCGGGCGGGTATTCTTGATCTCCAGCGCGCCGAATCCCCTGATCTCGATCCGGTTGCCTTCAACCAGGTTTTCCCGCATGATCTCAAAGAGCGCGTCGATCACGGGATAGATCTGCGTCTTCTTCAGACCCAGCGTCTCGCTGATTTCATTGACCAGTTCTCTACGCGTCGTCGTCATGTGGGTTCCTCAGCCCGGAATCCTTCGATTCCGGCGTGCGATTACGGCCGGCCGTACAGCTGGTGCAACTTGTCCACCCGTTCTTCGTCTATGGTGTTGACCCGGCCGAGCATGCGGGCGACGAGGGCGATCCGTGCACAGTGTTCCATGGTTTCCATCTTGTGGTATGCCGCGACGATGTCCGGTCCCAGGGTCAGCGCGCCATGGTTTTCCAGCAGGACCGCGTCGTAGTCCCGTACGTATTGCCTGAGTGATTCGACGAGTTCCATCGTTCCCGGCGTCCCGTACGGCGCAATGGGCACGAACCCCAGGGAGACGATCACCTCGGGCAACAGGGTATCGGGCAGATTCTCGCCAGCCACGGCAAACCCCGTCGCCGTCGGTGGATGGGCATGGGCCACGGCGTGTACGTCCGGACGCTCACGGTACACCATCAGGTGCATTTTCATTTCGGACGACGGCGCGTAATTTCCGGAGATCACCCTTCCGTCATAGTCGACGACGATTAACTTTTCGGGGGTCAGGAACCCCTTGCTGACCCCGGTCATCGTAATCAGCAGCCGGTCTTCTGACAGCCTTACGCTGAGGTTTCCGTCATTCGAGGCTACGTACCCCCGGTCATACATCCGCTTGCCGACATGAATCACGTCGGAGATGGCTTGCTCAGAGTGCAAGATAGTTCATTTCCAGGTAAATGATTACAGAACTTCAGCGGTACGATTTCGAATATATTCGGCCCGCCGTTCCCGTACAAGTATTATTATTTCCATAAGTTATAAGTCGGACCTCACGATACGCGCCACATCAGGAACCCGGCGTTTTTCCACACCGCGCAGGTCGATCCGGATCCGGTCCCGGCAGCAGTCGACCAGCAGCGCAGGCGTCGCTTTCAGCCAGCGGGCCGCCAGGTCTTCGGGCCGAACCCCCACCGGCCGGACCGATACCGCGAAACTGGGCATGCCGTCGCCGGGGAGGCGGTACGTCGTAAGATGCGCCTGTCCTTCGACCAGGGAACAGTCCGCGCGGTGCCGGCCGTTTTCCGACAGACGATCCAGAAGCTGCCGTGCCCGGAAGCCTACCTCCTCGAGTGACGCGGCCAGCATGTGGGCCGCCGGATGGCTTTCGAGGTCGCAGGAGCTGTCGGCCAGTTCCGCCAGTCTCGCGTCGAGCCCCGCCCGCACGTGCCTGGAAGCCCGCACCGCGGGCCACAGGCCGTGCCTTCTGATGCGCGCAATGACGGTGTGGCTTCCGATCAATAGGCCGCAGGGCGGTCCGCCGGCCAGGCCGCCGCCGGCCGCGACGATCAGTTGCGTGCCGTATCGCACGGCTTCCGCGACGGACCTCGTGGACGCATACCCGGCGGACCGGACCGGACGCAACGTCGTATCGCCGGCCAGGTGAAGTACCGTGGCGCCGGCTTCCGCGCCGGTCCGAGCGATCTCTTCCTGTCCGGCTTCCTCGATGAAACCCCGAAGGGCGTAGGTTGACGGACGGACCGTGATGATCAGCGCCGTCCGTTCGCCCAGGACGGAACGGTAGTCGGACAACCGGGTCTTGTTGGTTGCGCCCGTCTCGACCACCCTGGCACCCGCGAGCCGGCAGACCGCCACCGGATTCACGGGCCGTTCGTCGTAAGGCGCGTCGATCAATCCCGACTGGCCGCGGTTGATGACGACTTCCGCTCCTTCCGCGAGAGACCGGACCGCCAGCAGGAAGGCGGCGGAGACGGAACGGGCCACCAGCACGTCTTCGGCGCCGGTCAATTCGCGCACCAGCCTGGCGGTGCGGCCGTCGTCCTCGTATGCCGCGAGCGTGAGCGCCAGCCTCGAAGCCCTCCGGGCAGCCGTACCGGCGTACCGGTCCCGCGTCCGTGGATGAAAGAGGATGCCGGAGGCATTGATCAGATCCCCGTCCGCCGAGCGGACTTCGTCCTCCAGGAGCGCGGCGACCCCCGCGGCGAGGTCATACGGCGACAGCGAGGCCGACCGAAACGCTTCCGCTTCCTGTGGACGGAACCGGAGCCTGTTCCGCGTGTCGCGCAGCACCTTGCGGATCGCGCCATCGATCTGTACGTCCTCGAAGCGGTCGCGCAGTTCACTGATGCCGGGCTGTTGTTGCAGCGCGTGCACGGAGGGCAGGCGGGCGAGCAGGAGCCTCAGGTCTTCCCGGCCGGGTTTCATGCAGGATTCCTTCCCCGGATTACAGCCTTCAGCGCGGATTCCGTGTGGCGCCCCGTTTCCTGGTCGCCGCCGGCGCGAAGCGATCGTATTTCACGGGCGATCCGGTCCAGATCGCCGGGACGGTCCACGTCGTGACAGGTCGGAAGCTCGTGGCAGGACAGCCCGCATGCCCGGATTGCCGCCCGGGTCTGCCGCAAAACACGGTCCGTGCCCCAGTGGATGGATTCGAACAGGCGGGTGTAATGGCCGGCGGCGCTCCCCCCGCGTCCGGGTCCGCCCGGTCCGCCCGGTCCGCCCGGTCCAGGCGGTTCGCTCAGTCCGATCAGGTAGTATCCTCCGTCGGCGGCGGGACCCAGAACGACGTCGTGGCGGTCCAGCGAATCAAAGGCTTCTTCCACGAAAGCGTGGGGGAGGAGGGGGCTGTCGCCACCCAGCACGACCGTTTTGTCCCATTTCTTTCGCTGGAATACCGAGAAGGCGTTCGACAACCGTTCCCCGAGATGGCCGCCTCGCTGGCGGAACCACTTCACGTCGGAACCGCTTGGACCGCCCGGACCGCTTGGACCGTCCGGACCGCCCAGGGCGGACTGGAGTTCCGCCAGCCCGTCATCGGGCGTCCAGGCCACGAAGAGGGACGCGCCGGAGACCCTTTGGGCAAGATGAAGCGTGTCGAGGATGAAGGCCGAGTAGAGTTCCGCCGCCTCGCCCGTCGAAACCCGCGGAGTCAAGCGGGTCTTCACCGTCCCGGGCCTCGGGGCTTTCATGAACAGGACGAGTGCGTTCGACATGGGCACGTGCCGGACAGGAGGCTGAAGGGTAGGCCGGATCCGCGGAAGGCGGCAAGGCGTTGAAACCATGGGCTTATGCAGGTTTCATGCATACTACGCGGCGGACCGCGGGGTGTCAATTAAAACACTTATTTATCAATCATTTAACCTGTTCCCGATCTGCTTCAGACCAACGATTGGCCTTGACACGGAGGGCGATTGGAAGTTATTTTCGGCGTTTCTTACCGGTCGCCAGGTCCTCCGATTCATCGGACCGGAGTTCGGCAACGACGCGTCACGCGGCGTCGCCAGGTCCGACCCATGGAAAGTGGCCATGTGGGATGAAGTCAAGTCAGTCATCGAAGCGAACCAGTCCTTCGTAATCTCCAGTCACGTCAATCCAGACGGGGACTCGATCGGGTCCGCCCTGGGGGTTTACGACTGTCTGAAGGCCCTGGGGAAGGACGCCGTCGTCGCCATGAACGACGCCATCCCCGATGCCTACACCTGGCTGGACCCCGACGGGGATATCCTCGCGCCCGCCTCGGATGCGGACATCGCGCGCCTGGGTGCCGCGGATGTCGTCGTCGTCGTGGACGCCAACGGTTGGGACCGGCTGGGCCGTCTGCGGAAACCGCTCGAGGAATCGGCGGCGGCCAAGGTCGTGATCGACCACCATCCCTACAGCGAACTGATTACGCCGGTCTCGGTGATCGACACGAAGGCTTCGTCGACGGCCGAACTCGTCTACGATCTGATCGACTCCATGGGCGCGCCGCTTACGGCACGGGCGGCGGACGCGCTGTACACGGGCATACTGACCGACACCGTGTCCTTCCGTTTCGCCCGGAGCGCGCCGTGCGCCCATATCGTGGCGGCCCGGCTTCTGTCCACCGGCGTCGATCCGTCCCGGGTCTACGACCAGATATACAATCGCAATACGGGCGCCCGTACCCGTCTCATGGGCCGCGCGCTTTCGGATATCCGGTTCACCGGGTGCGGCCGCGTCGCCTGGCTGACGGTAACGCGGGCCATGATCGAGGAAACCGGCGCGTTGTCATCGGATACCAGCGGTTTCGTGGACGTGACCATGACCATCGCCGGAATCGGAATCGGGATCATTTTCGTCGAAGCCAAAGACGGGTCGGTCCAGATCAGCTTGCGGTCCCGACCGGAAATCGACGTCAACCAGGTCGCCGTAGGCCTGGGGGGCGGCGGCCACAAGAACGCCGCGGGCGCCGTGTTCGACGGTACGCTCGAGCAGGCCGTCAAGACCGTCACGGCGGCGGCGGTCGCCGCGCTCTAGCGCGTAGTTCCCCGTAGGGGCCCCGCCGGTCCACCGTCCGTCCGAGTCCTTCTAAATATGATGCTCCTCACCCGAAAAGCCCGGTTCTCTGCGGCGCACCAGTGCCGTATCCCGGAGTGGCCGGAAGCCAGGAACAGGCGGGTATACGGTACCTGCGCCAACGGCAGCGGCCACGGCCACGACTACGTGGCGGAATTCACCTTCGGGGGGCAGGTCGATCCCCGGACCGGCGTCGTTCTGAACCTGACCGATGTCAAGCGGCGACTGGGCGAGGTGATCGAACCGCTGGACCTGAGCCACCTGAACCATGACCACGGGGTTCTGGAAGGTCCGGCGCCAACCAGCGAAAGACTGGCCCGGCATCTCTGGCATGCGCTCGGAAGCGGGACCGGGCGGTGCAGGCTTATGAGCATCCGGCTTCACGAAAGCCGAACCAGAAACATCGAATACACCGGAGACGACAGCATGGTCCATGTCACGAGAAGCGTCGAGTTCAACGCCGCCCACCGTCTGCACAGTATAAGGTTGAGCGACGAAGAGAACGTGCGTATATTCGGTAAGTGCAACAATCCGCACGGCCACGGCCACAACTACGAGCTGGCCGTGACGGTCCGCGGACCGGTGGACGAAGCGACGGGGACAGTCATCGACATGGGGCGTTTCGATGACATCCTTCAGAAGGAAGTGGTGGATCGTTACGATCATCGGCATCTGAACCACGACCTGGAGGAATTCCGGACGGTAAACCCGACCTCGGAGGAGCTGCTCAGAGCGATCTGGAAGCGGCTTCTGCCGTTTTTCGAGCATCCCCCGCTGTACAGGCTCCGCCTGGTGGAGACATCCAAGAACGCTTTCGAGTACTTCGGCGAAGAGGAGCGGTAGCCACGATGGACCCTATCGAGGGATTGACGAGGTCGCTGCTCGCGGAAATCGGCGAGGACCCGGACCGGGACGGCCTGAGGCGGACTCCCCACCGCGTGGCCCAGTCCCTGCGGTTCCTGACCCAGGGCTATCAAAAAAGCATTGAAACCGTCATAAATAACGCTATTTATGAGGAAGACTACGATGAGATGGTGCTGGTGAAGGACATCGAGTTCTTTTCGCTGTGCGAGCATCATCTGCTGCCGTTTTTCGGCCAGTGCCATATCGCTTACATTCCCAACGGCAAGATCATCGGACTGGGCAAGATCCCCCGCATCGTGGACGTATTCTCGCGGCGTCTCCAGCTTCAGGAACGCCTGACCTCCCAGATCGCCCAGACCCTGCAGACCTGTCTCGATCCCCTGGGGGTGGCCGTTGTCATGGAAGCGGGCCATCTCTGCATGATGATGCGCGGCGTGGAGAAACAGCACTCCAAGGCGACGACGAGCGCCATGCTCGGCGTGTTCCGGGACGATCGCAGTACCCGGATGGAATTCCTCGACCTGACCAGATCGAAACAGAGCGGGTAGCGCCACGCCCGGCGGCGCTTGTCTCCCGGACCGCTCAGACCGACAGGGTGCCCTGATGGACAAAGACCAACTCGTGGATCGACTCGCGGACGCGCTGGGCCGGGAGAACGTCATCGACGCCCCGGACCAGTTGATCGTCTACGAATGCGACGGGCTGACCATTGACCGGAACGCCCCCCACGCCGTGGTCTACCCGACCACGACGGAGGAGGTGGCGTCCGTGGTCCGGATACTCCACGAAGCGAGGGTTCCCTTCGTGGCGCGCGGCGCGGGCACCGGGCTGAGCGGCGGGAGCCTGCCGCCGGACGGCGGGGTCATGATCGCGCTGACCAAAATGACACGCATCGTAGAGGTCGACTTCCGGAACCAGCGGGCGCTCGTGGAGGCCGGGGTGGTCAACCTGCACCTGTCGAAGGAAGTCGGACCGCGGGGATATCATTTCGTGCCCGACCCCTCGAGCCAGTACGCCTGTACCATCGGCGGGAACATCGCCGAGAACTCGGGCGGTCCCCACACCTTGAAATACGGCGTGACGACCAACCACACCCTGGGCGTGGAAGTGGTGCTGCCGGACGGGCGGGTCACGTGGTTCGGCGGCAAGGCGGACGACGCCGTGGGGTACGACCTGCGCGGGCTCCTGATCGGCTCCGAGGGCATGCTGGGCATCGTCACGCGGGCCTGGGTCAAGCTGACCCGCCTTCCGCAGGCCTGGCGGACTTTCCTGGCGGTTTTCGACACGGTGGAGGACGCGTCCCGCGCGGTCGCCGGTGTCGTGGCCCGCGGGATCGTCCCATCGGCCCTCGAGATGATCGACAAGGTCGCCATCGGCGCCATCGAGGCGGCTTACCACTTCGGTTTTCCCCTGGACGCGGAAGCCGTGCTCATCATCGAACTCGAGGGACACGAAGCCGGCCTGGACACCCAGGCCGAGGCGGTGACCGCAGTCTGCCGGGAGAACCGGGCCAGCGATATCCGCACCGCGGAAGACGAGAAGGAACGCGCCCTGCTGTGGATGAGCCGCAAGCGGGCCTTCGGCGCCATGGGGCGCCTGAGTCCCAGCTACTACGTGCAGGACGGCGTGGTCCCCCGAACGAAGATTCCGGACATCATGCGGGTCATCCAGACGACGGCGGAAAAATACGAACTGCTGATCGGCAACGTATTCCACGCCGGCGACGGAAACATCCATCCCTGTATCGCCTATGACGACCGGGACGAGGAACAGGCGCGGAAGACCGTGGAAGCCAGCAATGAGATCCTGCGGGCCTGCGTCGACCTCGGGGGGTCCATCACCGGGGAACACGGGATCGGATACGAAAAGGTCGACCTGATGCCCCTGATTTTCGACGAACCGGATATCCAGGCCATGGAAACGGTCAAAGAGGTGTTCGACGAGAACAACCTCAGCAATCCCGGCAAGATGTTCCCCACGAACCGCTCCTGCATCGGATGCGGCACGGCGGAACTGAAATACACCAATCGACAGGCCGCATTGCTTTAGATTCGACGGAACAGCTTTAGATTCGATGGAACACAGGTCCACCCATGCCCGATGAGGTGCTGCACAGCAGGCTCGGTTCCCTCGTGGAAGGCTATGCGCCCGCGAGCGGAGAAGCCCTGGCCGCCCATGCCGTGGACGGGGTCGTTCCCTCGGCCGTCGTGGCCCCGGACAGCGTGGAATCCCTCTCGGCCATCGTGAAAATGGCCTCGGAACGGGGTTACACCGTGATTCCGCGGGGAGGCGGCACCAAGATGGACTTCGGCCAGCCGCCCTCCCGGGCGGATATCGTAGTTTCACTGGCGCGTCTGAACCGGATCGTCTCCCACGAACCCGCGGACCAGACGGCCACCGCGGAGGCGGGCATTACCATGGCCGGGCTGCAGGCCGGCCTCGGCGAAAGGGGGCAGTATCTTCCCCTGGACCCGCCCCACGGCGACGCGGGCACCCTCGGAGGAGTGCTTGCCACCAACGCCTCCGGCGTGCTGCGGACCGCCTTCGGTACGGCCCGGGACATGGTCATCGGGATCCGGGTGGTCCAGGCGGACGGCACGATCGTCAAATCCGGCGGCCGGGTCGTCAAGAACGTGGCGGGCTATGACCTGAACAAGCTGTACATCGGTTCTCTCGGCACACTCGGCATTCTGGCGGAGGTGAACCTCAAGCTCCAGCCCCTTCCTGTATCGGGAAGGATGATCGTCGGGCGCCTGCCGGGGATATCGGCGGCGGCGGAATGTGCCTTCCGCGTCATGGATTCGGAGATTATGCCGTCCTTCCTGGAACTGGCCGATCCAGTAACCTGTTCCCTGCTCGCTCGGGAGCAAGGCGGGAAGCCGGGCAACGGCGTCCGCGGCGGCGAGGACCGGGACGATCCGGGCTTTGCGCTCATCGCGGGCATGTTCGGTCCGGAAGAGACGGTCGAGTGGCAGATCGGGGAATGCGAACGGCTCCTGCAGGGGGCGGGAGCGGCCGGCGTCACGCACTTGGACGGGGACGCGTACCGAGGGGTGCTTGAATCGATGCAGTCGTTTCCCGCGGGCCGGCTCACGCCGGGGGGCATGCGGTCCCTCGTGACCTGCCGGGCCAGCGTTACCCCGGACGAGGTGGAGGCGCTGTACAGCCTGGCGGATGAACGCTGCGGGCGCCTGTTCATCGGCTGTGGCATGCTCTCCCATTTCGCCAGCGGCCATGCCGCCTTCGTCTTCTACGGCGAAAGACCTTTCAGGGAGGTGGATTTCGACGGGCTTGCGGCCCTGATCGAGGAACTGCGAGCCGCTTCGGAGCTACATGGCGCCTTCGTCGTGGAACACGCCCCGGCCGCCCTGAAGGAACGGGTCGGCGTGTGGGGCTCGACCCACGGAAACCGGCACCTCATGGAGATGCTGAAACACCGTTTCGATCCGAAAGGCACCTTGAATCCCGGCCGGTTCGTCGACGGAATCTGATGGAGACGGCCTCCGGGGAAATGCATGTTTGATACGTGCGTCGCGCGCGCCGCGCAGGGATACGCGCGCCGCGCCGGGGTACGACACATATCGGCTGTTAAAACGGGGGAACCCATATGAAACTGCCTGAGTTCAGGGAGATACGGCAACGGTTCGATGCGCCCGTCGTCGAGGACATCGCCGGAACGACAGGGGAAGAAGTCTCCCGCATGATCGAAGAGACGGGCCTGCGTCCCGGGTCCAAGGTGGCCGTCGCCACCGGCAGCCGGGGGATCGGCAACATCGCGGCCATCGTCGGAAGCGTCGTTTCCGCACTCGGCAGGGCCGGCCTGAAACCCTTTGTCGTCCCGGCCATGGGCAGCCACGGCGGGGCGACTTCCGAGGGTCAGCGGCGGGTCCTGGAAAACTACGGCATCAGCGAAGCGACGACCGGGTGTCCCATACGCTCCGACATCGATCCGGCGAGTCTCGGCGAGACCGCGGACGGGCTGCCCGTCTACCTGGACCGAAACGCCCTCGGCGCCGACCATATCGTGGTGGTCAACCGGGTGAAGCCCCATACCGACTTCAAGGGATCGGTCGGCAGCGGCCTGATGAAGATGCTGGCCATCGGACTGGGCAAGCAGAAGGGCGCCAGCTACTACCACGGCGCGGTGTTCGAGTACGGATTCGAACACATGATCACGACGGTGTCGGACCACGTGCTGCGGCACGCGCCCGTGGCCTTCGGCGTGGCCATCATCGAGAACGCCTACGATCAGACCGCGCACATCGTCGGCGTTCCGGCGCATGCCCTGCAGCGGGAAGAACGCCGGCTCTTCCAGGAGGCGCAGCGCCTCATGCCCCGCCTTCCGTCCGACGACATCGACATATTGATCGTCGACGAGATGGGCAAGAACATCAGCGGGACCGGGATGGACACGAACATCATCGGCCGGCGCATGCAGAATTTCGAGACCGAGCCGGCGATCCCGCGGATCCTGCGGATCATCGTCCGCGACCTGACCCCGGAGAGCGAGGGCAACGCCGTGGGCATCGGGCTGGCCGATTTCACCACCCGCCGCCTGGTGGACAAGATCAATCACCGGTACACCTATGTTAACTCCATCACGGGCATGAGCCCGCAGAAATCCCGCATCCCCGTGTTTCTCGACACCGACCGCGAAGTCATTGAAGCCGCCTTTTCCACCATCGGCATGAAACCGCCGGGAGACGGACGCGCCGTTCGCATCAAAAACACGCTTTCCCTCGGCCGCATTGCGGTTTCAGACGCCCTGGCGGAAGAAGTTGCCGACCGGGACGACATCGAAATCTCGGGCGGGCGCGCCCCGCTCGAATTCGACGACCAAGGTACCCTGGCCGCCCTGCCGAGCTGATTCCGGCCACTGGACGCTGCCTGTTTTATTGTTGACAAAACGCCGATTATGTAGTATATTAGTAAACTTGTCGGTTTTTTGATAGTATATGCCGGTCCGCCTGGAACACCTTGACGGGCGGAAGATCCCGGCGTAAGTGGGGCGAATACCGCCCCGATGTCAACAGTCAAACAGGAGTAGTCGCAGCGCGTGAGTACCTTAACGAAAACCCAGTCGGCGGCGTCGGAAGACCGTTCGCTCGATCTCTACCTTCAGGAGATCGGCAACGTGCCGCTGTTGATGGCCGAAGAAGAAACCGAACTGGCCCGGTCGGTCCGGGCCGGCGACCAGAAGGCGCTGGAGAAGCTTACGGCGTCCAATCTCCGTTTCGTGGTCAGCGTGGCCAAGCAGTACCAGAACCAGGGACTTTCCCTTTCGGACCTGATCAACGAAGGCAATATCGGACTGATCAAGGCGGCCAAGCGATTCGACGAAACCAAGGGCTTCAAGTTCATCTCGTACGCGGTCTGGTGGATCAGGCAGTCCATCCTCCAGGCGCTGGCCGAGCAGTCCCGCATAGTCCGGCTGCCCCTGAGCCGTGTCGGCACGCTCCACAAGATCGGCAGGCTGTCCAGTGAATTCGAGCAGGAATTCGGACGTGAGCCCAGCACCGAGGAAATCGCGCAGGAACTGGATATGAAACCCGGCGACGTGAAAGACACGATGCGCATCGCGAGCCGCCACGTATCGCTGGACGCGCCGCTCAAGGCGGGCGAAGACAACCGGTTGCTGGACCTCATCGAGGATGATGAACAGGACGCGCCGGACGAAGCCCTCATGGTGGATTCGCTGAAAGAAGAGATCTTCAGGGCGCTCGGGTCCCTGACCAAAAGGGAAGCGGCCGTGATCGCGCTGTACTACGGCATCAACATGGAGAAATCCCATACCCTGGAGGAGATCGGATCGCGGTTCAATCTCACGAGGGAGCGCGTGCGCCAGATCAAGGAAAAGGCGCTGCGCAGACTTCGCCACGTCTCCAGGAGCCAGAAGCTTCGGGCCTATCTGAACTGACCGATCCCCATCCGTTACGCGGCGGGATCCACTCCCGGACCTCCCGCCGTTAGTCTGCCTGCTACACAGACGCACCGGCCGCCGGGCGCGGAGTCGAATATGACGCGACGCAGACTCGTTTCATTCATCCATATGCCGGCCAATGCCAAGGACGATCCCAGGGAATACGGCATCTTGTCGATCCTGGCCGGCCTCTCCGCCCTGGTGCTCCTGATGCTGGCGGGATGGCATTTCGGCGCGCCCTATGTGATTACATTGATGGACGGCGGATCCCTGGCGGAAAGGGAGCGGGAAAACGCCCGGCTGCAGGACCAGATGCGGGCCCTCCATGCATTGGACGGCACGCTCGAATCGCAGATATCGACCTTGTCGGAACGGGCGGCGGACATCAGCAAGATCGTGCACGGACCCGATGCGCCCAGTCCGGTAGCGGGAGCCGTTGATTCGGCGTCGTCCCAGGCAACCATCGCGTGGCTCGAATCGCCCGGCGCGGCTGTCCGCAGGATCGGCGGACGGATCGACCGGCTGCTGGTCGAAACCCGCGCGGAACTGGCCAGCCTGCAGTCCATCGAAGCAAAGTCCAGGGAGGACGAGACCTACTGGCACGGCATCCCCATCGTGTCGCCGGTACGCGGTCCGGTTTCGAGATCCTTCGGCTCATCGCGCAACCTGTTGAGCGACGATCAGCGCGTACACAGCGGCCTGGATATCGCCGCGAACCGGGACGAGCCGGTACGGGCGACCGCTTTCGGGGTGGTTTCGAGAACCGGAGTGAGCGCGAGCCTCGGCCGGTATGTGGACATCACCCATCAGAATGGATATGTCACGCGTTACGGCCACCTCTCTGAAGTGCTGGTCGAAAGAAGGAAACGGGTGGAACGTGGAGAGATCATCGGGCGGGTTGGAATGACCGGCAAGACCAGCGGATATCATATTCACTACGAGATTCATCATGAGGGCCGCGTGCTCGATCCGTCGACGTGGATTTTCCCGGAACAGGACCTGTGAGTCGCCGGCCGGTTGATGGGAAAACTGCAAAAAAAAGTTTGACACGTGGCTCCATCCGCCTCATTTTATTTGTCATATTGTCGCGGTAACTGGTTTAATCGCAAAGACTAAGATTCGTTCGGCAATTAGTTCAGGGAAGCGTAGTTTTGATAAAATACCGGATGCCGACCAGGCTCATGGTTTTGCGTTTCGGGGGCAGGGCGTTTCGTGTACCCGGATCGTTGATTACTGTCGTGCTCGGCGCGCTGGTCCTGGTAACCGGCGTGGTGTACGCCGGTGCGAGGTCATGGCTGGCAGAATACAGGCATAGCAGTATCCACCAAGAGATCAGGAGCCTGGAACAGTCCAGCCGGTCGAACACGGCCAGGCTGGAATCGCTCATCGCGTCGGAAGAAACCGCGCGTCTCATCGCGGGGCTTCCAAGCATTCATCCGGATGTCCGCCAGGTGGGGGTGGGTGGACGAGCCGGGTTGCCGGATCCGGGCTTCAGCCCCGATTCTCCCTTTTACCGGGCTTCCAGGCTGCACACCGAGATGGAAACCTCCAAGCGCAAGTCGAGCCTCTCGCTCAAGAGCATGGAGGATATCGAGCGACAGATCCGGGAGATTGACGACCGCTGGCAATTCGTACCTTCGATCACGCCGGTGACCGGCGTGATCACCAGCCGGTACGGACCGCGGAATGATCCCTTCACCGGTCTCCTGGCCATGCACCACGGGATCGATATTGCCGCCGCCCCCGGCACGCCGGTCAAGTCACCGGCCAGCGGCGTCGTGGTAAAGACCGGTGTTGACGCCCGGTACGGCCTGTTCATAGACGTGGACCACCAGAACGGATACAAGACCCGCTTCGGTCATCTTTCCGCCATCCTGGTGACGAAGGGCATGGAACTCAAACGCGGCGATATCATCGGCCAGGTGGGCATGACGGGGCGAACCACCGGACACCACCTGCACTACGAGGTTCAGAAGGACCGGAGACGGGTCAATCCCATAAAGTTCATCCAGTCCGAAAACGACTGCTGATCCGTACCGACCACGAAGAGTGACTAGAGGCAGGGGCGCCGTTTGTTCCCTGCCTTTTCTTGTTTGTGCTATTCCGCGCCGCGAAATCCTGATCCCCAGGCAAAGAGGGGAGGACCGGTTCGATGTTCCGCCAGGACTACATCATGAGAACCATCCGCGTTTTCATCGATGCGCTGATCCTGCTGATCCGGTCGCGCCGCGATCAGGACTATCCCCGCGCCCGCTCGATTATCGCCCAGACCTGGGAAGATCTCTTCGGCCTCTCCACGGCATCGGTCATGGCGCTGTCGGAACGGACCCTGCTGTCCATGTTGCTGAAACGGAGCGGAGGGGCAGTCGACACGGCCCTCATGGCCGCGCGCCTGTTCAAAGAAGACGGTGTACTGGCCATGGCGGTCGGACAGGAAGAGGACGGCCGCCGCCTGTACCTGAAGGCGCTGAACTGTTACCTTGAGATCGCCGTGGAGCCGTCCGTCGGCGCAGACGACTTCCGCTGGATCAGCGAAGAGATCGACCGGTCCGGTCTCGTGACGGATCCCCGCGAAGCGATCGGAGAACTGCTGGCGCTCCTGGCCGACACGGCGCTCCCGATGCGGACCACGTTGCTGCTGTTCAGGTATTACGAACGGTACGGCCAGTTCGGCAAGGCCGAAGACACCCTGTTTCACGTAATGGACGACCACCCGGCCGAGCCCGAAATCGCCGAGCTCGGCCTGGGATTCTACGAGCGGCTCGAATCCATGGCGGACGACCGCCTGGAGAGGGGCGGACTGCCCCGCGATGAAGTCCGGGAAGGACGGGAACAACTGCGGTGTCGGATACGCCGGCACGGGCATGTTTTTGATTGACGGTAGTTCGCCGGGCTTTTAGATTAGCGGAATCTTAAAAACGCGTCTGAAGACGGGGATTCACAGTGACCGAAAGCACGGACAGTACGGTTCTCGAGCCGCCCGAGGTGTCTGCCAGAGCACAGCCGCGATCCCTGTACGTGGAGACGTACGGCTGCCAGATGAACAAGGCGGATTCCGAGCTGATCGTGGGGCTGCTCGCCCGCGAAGGATACCGGGTCACCGACCGGGTCGACCGGGCCGACGTGATCCTGGTGAATACCTGCGCGATTCGTGAGAACGCGGAGCAGCGGGTAATCGGACGCATGTCCGAACTGAGCCGGTTCAAGACGGCCAATCCCGGTCTGATCCTGGGTCTGTGCGGATGCATGTCCCAGCACCTCGGCGACCGGATCATCGACAAGGCGCCATACATCGACCTGGTCGCGGGTCCCGACAGCTACCGGCGGCTGCCGGCCATGCTCCGTACCCTGTCCACGGAAGACGAACCGGCGCTGGACCTGACCTGGGACCGGGCGGAACACTACCTCGACATCGACCCCGTCAGGGAAGCCGGCGTGAACGGCTGGATCACCATCATGCGCGGCTGCGACAAGATGTGCACCTTCTGCATCGTGCCCTTCGTGCGCGGCCGTGAACGGAGCACGCCCCACGGCGAAGTGATCCGCCAGATCGAGCACCTCGCGGCGGAAGGGTACCGGGAAGTGACCCTGCTCGGTCAGACGGTGAACAAGTACCGGGACGGCGGGGTCGATTTCGCGGACCTGCTTTCCCGGGCGGCGGAAATCGACGGCATCGAACGCATCCGGTTTACCTCGCCCCATCCGGCGCATTTCCCCGACCGGCTGATCGAGGTCATGGCGGCTTCTCCGAAGATATGTCCGCATACGCACCTGCCGCTGCAGTCCGGCGCATCGACGACCCTGTCCCGCATGCGCCGGGATTATACCCCGGAAAGTTTTCTGGACGTGGTCCGCAGGCTCCGGGAGAACATTCCCCGCATCGCCCTGACGACGGATATCATCGTGGGGTTCTGCGGCGAAACGGAAGAAGAATTCGAGGCGACCTGCGAGATGATGCGTGCCGTGCGATTCGACAGCGCCTTCATGTTCAAGTATTCTCCGAGGCCCGGGACCGCTTCCCACAGAAGGCTGGCCGACGACGTGCCGGAAGAAGTCAAGGCCCGGCGATTGACGGATATCATCGATATGCAGAAGTCGATCTCGGATGCGCGGAACCAGGCGTACCGGGGACGGACCGTGCAGGTGCTCGTCGAGGGCCGGTCGAGGCGGGACGCCGACAAGCTGTTTGGCAAAACGGACACCTTCAAGACCGTCGTGTTCCCCGCGCAGGGGGAGATCGTGTCCAACGCGGTCGTTCCCGTGCGCGTAAACGGATCCACGCCCTTCACGCTGTTCGGAGACGTCGTGGCGGCGTAGGGCCGGAACCAGACAATCGCAGGAAGGCCTTGAATATGAAACCAACAGATCAGGAAAAGCAATTGTTCCCCGAAGCGGATTCGAACCCGGAAGCGGCGAGAAACGGCTCCGGCCTTTCCCGCCGGAGTTTTATCGGTAAAATAGCAGGCGGCGCCCTGGTCGGACTGGCCGGCACCGCGGTTCTCAACAGTTGTGCGGATCCATCCCCAAAGGAGAGTACCATGTCATTCACGCTGCCCGATCTGCCCTATGCCCATGACGCGCTCGAGCCCCACATCGACGCGCGCACCATGGAAATCCATCACGGCAAGCACCACAACACCTACATCACCAACCTGAACAACGCCCTCGCCGACCACGGCGACCTGGCCGGCAAGAGCCTGGACGAGCTGCTGGCGGACAACTGCGCCATCGTGCCGGACGCCATAAAGACCGCCGTGCGCAACAACGGCGGCGGCCACGCCAACCACACGCAGTTCTGGACGATCATGAGCGGCAGCGGCGGCGGAAACCCCACGGGCAACCTGGCTGCGGCGATCGACAGTACCTTCGGCGGTCTCGACGCGATGAAGGAGCAGTTCGCAGCGGCGGGCGCGACGCGCTTCGGTTCCGGCTGGGCCTGGCTCGCGAAGGATGGCTCCGGCAATCTCGAGGTCTACTCCACGGCCAACCAGGACAGCCCGATCATGGAAGGCAAGACGGCGATCCTGGGGCTGGACGTTTGGGAGCACGCCTACTACCTGAATTACCAGAACCTGCGTCCCGCGTACATCGAGGCTTGGTGGAACGTCGTCGACTGGGCGGAGGCGGAAAGACGCTTCAACGGCTAAAGGCGCGGGCGGGTGGCCGGTGCGGCCGGCAAGCATCCTGGAGGCTGAATGGCGCGAACGGGAAGAGCGGCGATCCTGAGCGGGGAAAAGGGCACGTTCACCGTCGGCGAGGCGGTGGTTCCCGACCCCGGTCCGGGCGAGGTGCTCGTGCGGCAATCCATGTGCGGCGTCTGCGGAACGGACGTGCACATCTACCACGGCCACGCGCGGCGCAAGGCCTTTCCGCTGGTACTGGGCCATGAAATCGTCGGCGTGATCGAGAAGCTGGGGTCTGGCGTCGACTCGGACGCCATGGACAGGCCGGTGAAAGAAGGCGATCTCATCGCCATCATCCCGGGGCAGCAGTGCGGGACCTGCTACTTCTGCGCGGTGGTCCGGGAGCCCGGGCTCTGTCCCAACGTGCTGGCCTACGGATTCCGGCCCTATGCCGACATCAAGCCCCACTTCCAGGGTGGGTACGCGGAATACGTCCTGCTGAACATACCCCGCAGCAAGTTTCTCAAGGTTCAGAGTTCCCCCGAAGTCGCCGTGCTGCTCGAACCCTTCACCGTCGGCCTGCACTTCGCCGAAAAGGCCCAGATGAAACTCGGGTCCACGGCGGTGATCCAGGGCGCCGGCGCCATCGGCCTGTTCAGCCTGGCCGCGGCCATCGAGGCCGGCGCGCACCGCACCATCGTGGTCGGGGCGCCTGCGTCGCGCCTGGAACTGGCGAAGGCCTTCGGCGCCGACGTGACCATCAACATCGAGGAAGTGCCGGACGCGCAGGAACGCATCGAAGCGGTCAAGGCGGAGACGCCGGGCGGTTACGGCGCCGACGTGGTCTTCGAGTGCACCGGCGTGCCGCCGGCCATCCCGGAAGGCGTGGAAATGCTGCGGCGGGGCGGAACTTACGTGGAAGGCGGTCACTTCACCGACGCGGGGGACGTCCGTATGAACCCCTTCAACCACTTCGTGTTCCGCCACATTACCCTCGTCGGCGTCTGGGCCAGCACCATCACGCATTTCGTGCGCGGCCTGCCCATCCTCGAATCGGGCCGCTATCCCTTCGAGGAAATGGTCTCCCACACCCTGCCGCTGAGCCGGGTCGGCGAGGCCATCGACGCGCTGTCTACCAACTACCGGCTCGACGGCGAAGAGGTCCGCAAGATCGCCATATCGGGTGAAGTGGCCGGATAAAGGCGTAACACAGATATAGGCGTAACGTAAATAACGGTGCAGCGTAAAGGAGCCCGCGTTGAAATTCAAACTGGGATTCAGCGGACTGCGGTGGCAGACCCCGGACCTGGATGAAATCCTCGGGCAGCTCAGGGAAACCGGCTGGGACGGTTGGGAGATCCGGCAGTCGCTGGACTGGCTGGGGTCGGCGAAGCGGGTGAAGACCATTTCGGATCGTGCGGGCGTCCAGGTCGCCGTGGTCACCGGAACCGGCATTACGATCGACGGCAGCCACGAGATGAAGGAGCGGAACAAGCGCCGCATAGACTTCGCCGCCGACGTGGAGGCCGACACCTTCATGTTCATGGGCGCCAACCGTCCCTACGGACGCTCGTCGACAACGGACGACATCCGGGCCCTGGCGGATCTGTCGGATGAATTCGCCGACTACGCATCGCAGTACGACCTGGACGTGTGCTACCACATCCACACCAGCACCACGGTAGATTCCCGCGAGGAATGGGAACTCCTCATGCGCCTGATGAAACGGGCGCAGCTCTGCATCGACGTGTCCCATTCGGCCTTCTGGCACTACGATCCCGCCCAGTCCATCCGGGACTTCAGGGACCGGCTGGTGTACGTGCACCTGCAGGATTACAAGGATTACCGCTTCGTCGAGCTCGGGGATGGCGGGTTGCTCGACTTCGGCGCCGCCATGAAGGCGTTGGAGGAGATCGGTTACGACCGGTGGGTGACCGTGTGTCCCAGCCAGTCGGACCTGCCCGATACGGAGAAGATGAAGCTGGAACGCGCCTATCTACGCAAACTGGGGTATTGACCGGCTCGACGGCCGGCGGTCAGCGCACTGTGCGCGGCCGAAACCTGCACGGTGCCAGCCTCCCGCGGTCGTAAATCGCCCGAATTACTTCCCTCTGATACGTTCCAGCACAGCCAGCGCGATATCCCCGACCCGTTCCGGGGTTTCGGCGATGACCCGGATCATGGGTTCCTTCCCCTCGTCACCCAGGTCGTAGACGATGTCCGGCACGAAGCCCTGCTCCTCGATAACCCGGGCCGTTCCCCACTCCAGCGACGAACCCTCCCGCCTTTTTGACTCGAGCGGCTCCTCGTGCCGGTCGAAGGAGGCGACCGAGAGTCCCAGCCCCCTGCAGGCGTCCAGGATCGATTCATCGTACCGGATGTTCATCACGGACCGTTTGGACGGGTCCTTCCGCATGGCGGTGAGGATGATCCGGGCCACGTGGGAGGACGCGCCGAACTCGGGCGGTGCCACGGAGCGGATGTCGCGGCGCACGCGGATGAGCCGGCCGGGAAAGGCCGCCACGTCGTCGGCCGTTTGCGCGCCTTCCAGCCCCATGCCCAGGTTGCACTGCACTTCGGGGACGAGGTCCCCCGCGTGGGCGTTTTCCAGACGCCGCGTCGCGACCGACAACTGGTCCAGGACCGAGAGGCGGTCGGCGTCGCGGTAGAGTTCGTGGAAGTGATGGACCGGCCCGTGCCCCCCGCCCAGGGGTTCCGCGTGGCGCAGGGCGCCGGTGAGGTAGGCCTTCGCGGACTCCACGGCTTCGGCCACGCTCGCTCCCTTTGCCAGTCCGGCGGCGATGGCGGACGCGAAGGTGCACCCCGTCCCGTGGGTGCTCCGGGTGTCGACGCGTTCGGCCTCAAAGGTCCGGAACTCCGCGCCGTCGAACAACACGTCGACCGCCGGCCCCTCGAGGTGGCCGCCCTTGACGACCACGTGGCGCGGCCCCATCTCGTGGAGCTTCCGGGCGATCGTCTTCATTCCGTCCACGTCCGACGCCTCGCTGCCCGTCAGCGCCTTCGCCTCGTCCAGGTTCGGCGTGACGACGGCGGCGAAGGGGACGAGCCGCTTGATCAGCGTGGAGACCGCCTCCGGTTCCAGCAGCGCGTCGCCGCTCTTGGCGAGCATCACCGGGTCCACGACGAGGGGAATGTCGGGATACGCCCGCAGCGCGTCGGCCACGGCGGCGATGATCTCCGCGTTGGCCAGCATGCCCGTCTTGACGGCCCGGGCGCCGATATCCGAAAGGACGGAATCGATCTGCGCCGCCACCGCCTCGGGCGGCAGGTTGAAGACGGCCTGCACGCCGAGGGTGTTCTGGGCGGTCACGGACGTTACGGCCGACATGCCGTACACGCCGTGGGCCGAGAACGTCTTGAGGTCCGCCTGGATGCCGGCGCCGCCTCCGGAGTCGGAACCCGCGATGGTGAGTGCTACCGGGATCATGGGCGGTGATTCGGTTGGATAATCGTCAGGTCGTCTTGGGTTGGTTTTCGTAGAACTTCTTGATCAGGCGGTCCAGGTACGCGCCGGGGTTCTCGATCGCCGCTTTGGTGATCTTCAGTTCCCTGGCCTGGATCAGCTTCAGGCCGTGGACGTAGTCCCTGAACAGCTCCATCCCCATGGCTTCGGGGGTCTGGCCATGCTGCTCCGCCAGTTTTTCCAGGGCCGTGGACGCGCCTTGGTCCAACGTGAGGGTTATGTCGTGTTCTTCGAAGTACACCTGCAACTCCGTGGCGGGCTCGGGCGGCGCTTCGGCGAGGATCTTTTCTAGCTCTCGCTCCGGATGCTCCACTACCGAGGCCGTCACGTCCAACTGCTTCACCGTGCTGGACGGAAGTTTCTTCTCGAACCTGATCAGGATCCGCTCCATAGCGCCGATGAGGCCGCGGGCGCCCGTACCCGACTGGTGGGCCCGTTCCGCGATCAGATGCAGCGATTCCTCGTCGAAGTCCACGTCGATGCCGTAGGCCTTGAAATCCAGTTTCTTGGCGATGATGACCGGACTGTTCGGGTTCCGCAGGATCTGGAACAGGTCGTCGACGCTGAGCTTGTGGAGCACGGCGGTTACCGGAAGCCGACCGATGAATTCCGACTCGAAGCCGTACTCGATCAGGTCCTCCGCGGTCACGTGCGGCAGCCATTCGCCGTCCTCCGGCTTTTCTGCGCCGTCGCCCTGCTCGAATCCCATGGTCTGCACGCTCATGCGCTTCTTGATGATCTCTTCCAGGTTGGCGAAAGCCCCGCTGACGATGAAGAGGATGTTGCGCGTATTGATGCGTTTTCTTTCCACCTTGCCCGTCTTCTGGAATTGGAGGGCGTTCTCCATCTGGGACGTCAGGTCGTGAGGCGCCTGCAGGTCCACGTCCGTCTCCTCCATCAGCTTCAGGAGCGTGCGCTGCACCCCGGTCCGCGACACGTCGGGCCCTATGGTGTTGCCCGACGAGGCGATCTTGTCGATCTCGTCGATGTAGATGATGCCGTATTCCGCCAGCCTGATGTTGCCGTCGGCCTCGTGGACCAGCGAGCGGACCAGTTCGTCCACGTCCCCGCCCACGTAGCCCGTCTCGCTGAACCGCGTGGCGTCGCCCTTGACGAAGGGCACGCCGATCTTGCTGGCGATGAGCTTGATGAGGTAGGTTTTTCCCACTCCGGTCGGACCGATCAGGATGATGTTGTTCTTGATGTTGCCGACCGGTTCCTGCTCTTCCTGGAGTCGGATGCGGTTGAAATGGGTACAGATCTTGGTGGCCAGGATCTCCTTCGCCTCGTCCTGGCGGATGACATACTCGTTCAGAAAGGCTTCCAGCTCTTCCGGCTTCATGTCGAACCGGATCTCGGGCAGCGGGACTTCTTCCGCGGGCGGGTCGGCAGGCACGCCTTCCTTTTCCGGCTGGGCGAACTGTACCTGCGCGCCGTACTTGTTCGAGAAGAACTCCTTGAGGTCTTTCTGTATGTCACCCATGTCGGGGGGCTTGGTCATTGGGGATCGGTCCTTTCGGCTGCCTGGTCCGCTCGACGCAACGGTAGAACCCCCGTAATATAGGTAATGAGGCGCATTCGGGCAAACGCTATTGACGTGAAGCGCCGCCGGAGTGGCCGGTTTTCCCGACGTGAAAGGCTTACAACGCTACGGTTTCGCGGCGCGGCCGCCGAAGGCGCGCAGGGCCCAGTACCTGACGCGGCTCCACATCCGGCCCATCCCCTCGGACCGGAGCAGTTCGCGGAAATCGCGGTCGGCGGCTTTCCGGTAATCCTCGCTCAGCCGCCCCATGCGGATCGACTGGTAGGCGCAGTCATGCATCAGGCTCGGGGCCATGGACGAGGCGGTGTCGACCGCCGGACCCGACGCGCCGTCCCAGGAGTACCCTGGATACACCACGAGCAGGTTCCCGTCGAACCGGAACATGGGCAGCGGGCTCGCCTCCTCCTGCAGGCGGCTCTGCCTGTACACGGTGACGGGCGGGTACGCATGCGCGAGCCGGAAGACGTACTCCTCCATCACCAGGTACTTGTACTCCCTTCGGAACATCCTGCGCCGGGCGTCGCTCTTCCCGAGTTCGACCCAGCGTCCCTGCTTCGTGACAGAACAACCCATGATCCGCTCCTCCCGCGTCCGCGCGCACTGAATGTGTCGGGTAAAGGCACGAAAAAACCCCGTGCCGGGTGTCGATCAGAAGTAGCACGGGGACGCTTGAAGGTCCGCGGGGTGCGGGTCCGCTTTAGGGACGCGAGAGTATTCTGATTTGGAACTACTTGATTCTTACGCCCATGTGAGTCGCATGAGCCGGATTAAGATACTATACGTATGTTTGGGGCGGGTGTCAAGAGGGTTATGATTTGTTTACTGTTGTCTGTGCGTTCAAACCTCCAGCGCCTATAATCAAATCGTAACGGTGTAGTGATTCACCACAACGGGGTTTTCCGTCCGGGCATCATCCCTATCATATTCTTCGAGATACAGCCTGATCGCGTCGGCGACCAATTCATGGACCTCATCTTCAGTCTTCCCGGCAACCCCGATGCCCGGAAGCTCAGGGACGTATGCGCCGTACGCTCTGGGGCCGTATTTCTCTACAATGATCAGGTACTCAGTCTGCGCCATCTTCATCCCCCGTATCGTGCTCCTTCAAACCAGCTTGTTTGAGCATTTGGCTGAGCGTACCTGCTTTCATCTCTGCGTTTGCATTTCCAGCTACTACAACAATGCCTCGCTTTGTAGGGTGTCGCATCACCCGGTGACTCCCGCGACGACGGACTTCGAACCATCCATCCTCACGCAACTGTCTCAACAACACCCGGACTTTCATTGTATAAAAACAGAGTTTTTATGGCATGAACCTGTACCGTGCTAATCTGGTGTTCAAGCCTCGTTTTGAGGAATCGGTATGCATTGCAGATCTCAATGTGGGCATGTGCGAGACAGTGAGTCTGAGTGTCGAAGGATAAGGTGATAGTTATCATAGTCACCGCCTCACAGTTTCAGTATAGCACAATATAACCAATTTACAGCTGCGAGGCTACAACGATAACAGTTTGAATCGACCGAGCCGGAAGTGCCAGTGCCGTATGTGTCTAGGGTGTAGGACGCGACTAGGTCGCTCGCATCGTAGCGGTTCTCGTGACTCACGCGGGTGAGGTCGCCCTTGCCGTAGCGGAGGTTGGACGAGGCGGACTGTCCGGGCGCCGTGACGGTGGCCGTGCGCATCAGGGGATCGGCGGCGTAGGTGGTCCGCGTGGTCCGGTTCGTCGCGGGGACGGAGACGTCTCCGGTGCGCGTGGCGGTCACGCCCACGGGCAGGGTGGCCGACACGGGCCGTCCCAGGCCGTTGAAGGCGGTGTGCGACACCAGGTCCCGGCTACCGGTGACGACGCGCTGCTGAGTGGGCCGGCTGCTCGCGTCGAAGTAGGCCAGGGTCTGGGTCGAGGCGCCCAGGTAAAGACCGGCGACGTGGAAGTTGCCGCCGCTGCCGCGCAGGGTGAGTTCGGGGCGCCAGCCGGATGGGAAGCCGGTGCGGCTGGCGCGGGCCCCTTGCGTCTTCCTGCCGCTCGCGAAGTTGTCATGGCGCATAACCGCCGCGAAGATATCGCCGCCCGAGGTGACGTCGATATCGCAGACGTACCACGCCAGGCTCGGCGCTACGAAATCGTCCAGGTCGCTCGCCCTTAGCACGCCGTCCTCGTAGATCCTGAAGCGGTCGGCGCCGCTGTCGTAGCGTATCTCGAAGGAGCCCTTGGCGCTCCGGGCCGTATCGCGGACCCCGAGGACGACCGGTGTGCCGCCCGTTTCCGTGGTGATGTATACGTCGGCGCGGATGGTCAGGGGCGCGCCGGAGGTGGGCAGGGCGTAGGTCCCGTCCGTGCCGATCTTCATGGCCTGCCGGCCGTTGAACCGGACGTCTTCTTCGACCGTGCCCGAGGTGACCGCGGCTACGCCGAGGTCGGGATCGACGCCGGCCCTGAATCTTGCGCCGGGCTTCAGGTCCGTGCCCGGGCCCAAGACGATGCGCTCTTTGGCGCGGAGCGTCACGGAGGCCCCGGGTTCGGCCGTCAGGCCGGCGTCGAAGCGGACGACACCCGCCTCGTAGTCCATCTGCTCCCCGTCCTTCACCGTCACCTGGGCGTCGAAGTTCAGCCGGGGAATGAGCTGATTATGTAGGGGATACCCCTGCGGATCCACGTAGGTCGCCGACGCGATCCGGTTGGGGTCGGTTGTGGCGTAGGCGTCCGCGTTCTCGTGACGGGACCAGGCGGTCATCCGCCGCGCGGTGATCCGGCCCGCAGCGTCCTCGGAGAGGAAGGCCGTGCCGAGGGGGTCCCGGTAGTAGCGCGTCGAGACGCCGTTGGCGTCCTGCGCCTGCGTGACGGCCAGGGTCGCCGGGTCGTAGGCGGCGAGCGAGGTGGGCATCGCCGACGCGGGATACACGCGCACGTTGTCGATGAACAGGCTACCGGCGGCTGCACCGTTACGGAAGAGCACCCGGCTGGGCGTGTTGCCGGAGGTGAGATCGTAGTATCCGGTCTCCGGGTAGCGCACGCCGTTGACCCGGGCGAACCAGCGCCGGGCGGTGGCGGTGGCGTCCCACTCCAGGCGGACGTGGTGCCAGCGGTTGACGCGCCAGGCGGTGTGTACCGGACGGGACGCCAGGCTTCCGTTGTCGTGTACGCCGAAGGTGCCGCCGGCTTTCAGATCGAACCCCGCGACCGCGGAGGCACCCGCCGCCAGGGTAACGGCAGAATAGTCCGAGACGTTGTCCGACATCACGTCGAATTCGAATACGCCAGCCTTGAGCGCCGGGATGTTCAATCTGAGGGACTGATCGGCTGCGCCGCCCAGCGCGCGGACCACGCCGTCTGCGAACGATATCCGGGCGGGACTCGGTGCGGACCAGTCCGGCGAAGCCAGGAGCGCCGCGGCGTCCCGGTAGTCGTCGAAGACGTAGGCTCTGGCCTGCGACGCCCTCGCATCGGCGAAGACGGCCACCGGCGCCAGCCCATCGTAGCCCCATACGGTGGTTGCCACGGTTCCGGCCGTGCCGGGTAGGGACGTGCCGTGCGATGAGGTATCGGGTGATACCTCGACGATTCCATATTGTACAATTGTACAATATCAACTCACGGAGATAGCGCTATCCCCGTGAGCCTTCTACTGTCCATACGATGACCTGGCTCATATCCGCCGGGGTAGGTTGCACCCTGAGCCGGTCCAGCGCGTCCGCCGCGCGGTACGCCGCTTCTATTTCATCGACCTGAAACGTCGTTCCGGTGTTGTGCAGATACAGCTCGGCGGGGGTCGCGAGCGCCGCCGCCGCGGACAGTCCCCCAAGCCGGCGCAACACGGGTATGAACAGTTTCTCCTCGTACTCCTCATCGCTGTCCGTATCGAAACGATCGACATCGATCACGGCCCGGGTGATCTGCGGACAAAGCCCGCAGGCCAGCAGGCACCACGGTCCGGCCGCGCCAATACCGACGAGGGATACCGACGTAAACGCGCTCGAACGCCTGAGCCAGGCGACGGCCGTAAGGATGTCCTGCACGCGATTGGCGGTCGGGGTGCGGTTGTACGTCGTGAAATAGGTGTGGTCCCCGGCGTCCGGTTCGGCGGCGTCAATTTCACCGGCCGCCATACCCGTGAGAAACACGTCCGCCACCAGAACCACCCGGCCCTTTCCCAGGAGGTGCTGAATCAGCGGCCCGGGATCTCGTCCATTGTCCTGCGTCAGTGCCGGCGCCCCCCCGGGATGGACGACGAGGGCGGCGCCCCGGGGGAGGCCCGGCGGCAGAAACTCCGTATAGGGTACCCGGTCGCCGTGGTTCCTCCGTCCCATGTACCCTGAGCGTATGGTACAGGCATCCGCGAGTTGCCTGCCCCGCGGCGTTACGACCAGGTCGTCGTCGGTCCGGTCGGGCGATCCGATGATCGATCGGAATCCGGTCGACATGACCTGCCGGAATCTGCGCAGCGATCTGGCGTCGGCAGGTTCCATCTGATCGAGCTTCTTACGAGCCCGCTCGATCCAGCCGTCTGTGAGCCCGTCCTCGTCGATCCAGCCGTCCGGTTTCGCTTCGGGCGTAACGGCCAGCATCCTTTCCGGGGGTTCCACTTCTACGGGTCGATCTGAAAACCGATCGCCGCTTTTTTCCTCCAGCATCCACTTGCCGAACCAGGCGTACACGGCCTCGCGGCTGGCGGCATTGTAATTGTGGCCCGCGTCGATCTGAACCTCCGCCAGGCAGTCTTCAGCGTCGTAGAGCGCGTAGACCGCGCGGATGGCCGGGTACTCCAGCACGGGCGTATTGATCGTCCAGTCCCCGGTGGCGGACACCAGCAGGAGTGGCCGAGGCGCAGCCAGGGCGGCGATTTCCATGTTGTTCGTGTCGATGCGCAGATTGGGGCCGTTTTCGCAGATGCATCCGCCCTGCATATGCGCCGATACCATGTTCACGGGTGCGGCGGCCTTCACCCGCTCGTCCACGGCGGTGAGCATGAAGGTCTGCGTGCCGCCGCCGGAAGCCCCGGTGCAGGCGATACGGCTGTTGTCCACGTCCGGCAGCGACTGGAGGAAATCGACGGAACGCATGCCGTTCCAGAGCTGCAGCCCCATGAGGCTGAGTCCCCAGAGCAGCTTCCGGTCGTCGCCGAACGTCCGGTGCGCCAGTTGCGTACTCTCGTTGTAACCGGCCATGGACCAGGCGAAGGCCACGTAACCCTGGAGGGCGAAATTGATGCACCGCGCGGGGATCGATCCGTCGGGTTCGTGATTCAGCCTGCCCTCCTTCCAGTGGCCATGGGGATTGAGGATGGCCGGGCGGAGACCTCCGTCGCCAGAGCCTTCGTCGCCGGAGCCTTCGTCGCCGGTAGGACGGTAGAGGTTTCCCGTCACGTAGAAACCGGGCAGGCTCTGGAACCGCACGTTTTCGATGCTGTACCCTTCGCGTTCGACCCGGTGCGTGATCTCCGCGTTCAGCGGGCTCCGGGTGGGGTTCGGCCAAAGCCCCATGCTGACGAGGATATGCTCCCGGAGCGACCGGGCCCGTTTCTCCCAGGCTTCCTTCGTGGCCGGCGCGACGAATTCGCAGGGCAGGTTCAGGTGGCGTATCTCGGTCCTGCGGCGATCGACGGGGGGCAGGGGGTCAAAGCTGTACATGGAGGGCTCCGAGAGGTAGAAACCGGGCGGTGTGATGCGTGCGTACCCGCCGCGAGCGTTCACCTCGAGTGCGCGCGCGAAACGCTCAGGATATGTTCCAGGGCCCGCCAGGGCGCTGGTATTCCGCGCCAGCGGGCGGCAGGAACTGGCGAAGATGGCGGCCGCCCAGGGCGAATCCGGCCAGTCCGGGCATGCCGCGGTCCTCGTTCTCGACGCAGAGCACGTAGTCGTACCCCGACTCGACCAGCGCGCCGATGACGGTCCCCCAGTTCAGCTGGCCCCGCCCCGGCACCCGGTACTGCCACCACCAGTTCCCGATGATACCCTGGCGGAACAGCATGTGCCTGCTCACCTCGGCGTCCTTGACGTCCGCGTAGACCCACTTGCCCGTGAACATGCGGATAGCGTCCTCGGCGGGCAGGATCATCATCCACAGCCAGTGGGAGGGATCGCAGGAAAGGCCCAGGTGATCGGACGGAACCGCGTCGAGCACCCGCTCCCACATCTCCGGGTTGCAGGCGATATTTCCCATGCGCACCGCCCCATCCAGGGCGATGGTGACGCCGTGGTCTTCGGCCAGCTTTACGATGGGCTCATAACGCGCCCGAAACCGTTCCACCAATTCCATGGACCGGTCGCCAGGGTTTCCGGGAGGAGAGGAAAACTGCCCATAGAAATGCCAGCCCACGGGACTGCCCGCATGGGTGACGACCACCGGCGCGCCCAGGGCTGAAGCCGCCAGGATGGCCTTGCGCAACCGGTCTTCCGCCGCGTCCGCCTGTTCCTTGTCATCGTCCAGGAGGTTGTTGTGGGCTGACAGGGCGGCGAGATAGACGCCGTGAGACTTCAGGGTGTCGTTGACTTCGCCGGGTCCGTCGGCAAGTATGCGGTCCGGATCAACGGCGCCGCCGGCCGAAAGCCGCACTGCGTCGAATCCGTTCTCCTTTGCCCACCGGGCGCATTCCGCCAGGGACCAGGCATCCCCTCCCGCGCTTGTAAAAAAACTGAGGTCCATGGTGCGCCTACGACGCTCCGTATCGGTCCGTCGGCGTCTTGACCAGTTTCAGCGAGGGGATGTACCCTTCCTTCTCGATATAGTAATGGGCGTGTTCGTGACACCCCGGCGGCTTCGTTCCGTCTACGACATTGATCGTGAAGTCCTCGCTGTTCGTCCCGTCGCTGCCGTGTTCGAAGCCTGCGGGGATCATCCAGACATCCCCCGCTTCCAGGATGAAATCCTCCCGGTTTCCGTCGTGATCGATCCAGAAACCCGTCCCGCTTCCCTTCAGGATCAGCCAGGTCTCGTCGTGGTCGTGGAAATGCTTCTCGCAGGTGGGAAGGAGAAAGCCGCTCTTCAGCAGGGCTTTGTGGTGGGCCATTGGGGGTCCTTTCTGGATGTTGAATTCAAAGTACAACAAAGCCGTTTGTCTGTTGGCGTTTTGTATGGTGATGTAGGTCTAACGTACACTGTATAGAGCATCGTATCAAGAATCAATGCAACCATGTGTCCTGGGCTAAATGGGTTGAACCGTCTGTCAGGACAAGGTATACTTTATTGTCAGTTTACCAAGATTCAAGCTATCGACTAAGGCGATGTAAGAAACTGGCTGGATCTGCGATCTGGCGTCGGTTTCTTTGTTGATCTGAAGTTAAAGTCCGGACAATCCCACTGTCGCTAGCCGTTCCAGTTGTAGTATGGAACCGTTTTATGTAGCAGTAAATTCCCAGCAAATCATCTTTGGTCTGTCGTACTATAAATACACATTATGTAGTTGGGATAAACTAAACAGATCGAACGAGTAAATCGCAAAAAGGCGGGAAGTTTGGACGAGATTCTTAAAATTACCGAAGCAATTACTCCACTGAAGTTACCCCGTTTTTGTGGACGGTTCACCATTTGGGATTCAGGCTGTGTTCTTGAGCCTCCTTTCGTAGTTTACGGGTGAGAGGTATCCGAGGGACGAGTGGCGTCTGTGCGTGTTGTAGAAGCCCTCGATGTACTGGAACAGGTCGAGTCTGGCCTCGGCCCTGGTGGCAAAGCGCCTGCGATCGATCAGTTCGCATTCCAGGCTGGCG
>JAAXHH010000129.1 GCA_012270975.1 Candidatus Latescibacterota bacterium
CGTCCACAAAAACGGGGTAACTTCAAGTACAAGCAATCCCGCTTTCTGATGTTCTTAAACCATCGACCAGGAGAATCTAAAACTCGGGGCATCTAAATGGGAGATCGTCACACGGGGAAAATACCTGATAGAAGTTGTAGGAATTGCCATTTTCTATCGAAGTACTACGTGGATCGTGATGGAGTTAGTCGGTTTACTTGGACAGAAGCAGAGAGGGAGAATCTTCAAATTGACGAACATGGAACAGCTGAATGTCGCAGGGGAATTTGGAGTGTAGGAATTGATCCCAGCTTTAAGGAAAAACTAGTAGAGACGATAACAATGGATAGAAAGGAATCCTGTTTTTTCATTAAGCAACAGCAAGGGATGACATTTCAAGCTGCAAAGAAACTTCATAGAATACAAAACGATAATCGACAGTTAAGGAAAAGCTACAGGTACACTCAGATTGGTTTATGGATTGCAGCTATAGCTGCAGCAGTGGCTGCGACTGACGAGATTGTAAGTGGTGTAAAGTGGTTGTTGAACTTGTGGAACCCCCCTACCCCTTGATGCTCCCCATGAAACGGGTCTGTCCCGTATTTTGTGTAACTGACTGTTTCATGTGATGGGCACTCTGTCCTCGTACATGATGATGAACTGGTTGATGGCGGCCGTCCAGTTGGCAAGGGGCCGTGGTCCACCTTCGGGACAGATTGAGCAGGGCCAGGTAGAGCAGCTTCCTGGCCGCCTCGTCGATGGGGAAGGCGCCTCTGGTCTTGATGATCTTGCGGCAGCCTCCGGTTCATGGATTCGATGGCGTTGGTGGTGTAGATGACCTTTCTGATCTCCTGGGGGAAGGCGAAGAACGGGCTCACGTGGTCCCAGTTTCTGCGCCACTGCTTGCTGATCGTGGGATACTGTTTGTCCCAGCGCTCGGCGAAGCGATCCAGCGCGGTCTCGGCCTGCTCCAGCGTAGCGGCTTGGTAGATCGTCCGGAGGTCCTTGCCACCTGCTTGCGGTCCTTCTAGGAGACGTAGGTCAGGCTGCTTCTCACCATGTGGCTGATGCAGAGCTGCTCCTAGGTCCCGGGATACACCGTCTCTATGGCCCTGCGGGAAGCCGGACAGGCCGTCGCAGCAGGCGATGTAGATGTCGTTGACCCCGCGGTTCTTCAGTTCGGTCAAGACGTTGAGCCAGAACTTGCCCCTTCGTTCTGGTCGATCCACAGACCCAGGAGTTCCTCGTCGCCGGCAAGGTTGACGCCCAGGCCAGGTAGACCGCCTTGTTCTGTATGCTGCCGCTATCGCGTATCTTGACGAACAGGGCGTCCAGGAACAGGATCGGGTAGATCTCATCCAGGGGCCGCGACTGCCAGGCCGTCACCTCGTCGGCCACGGTGTCGGTGATCCGGGAGACCAGCTCGGGCGAGATGGACACCCCGTAGAGGTCTTCGACGTGGCCCTGGATATCGCGCGTGCTCATGCCCCGGGCGTACATGGAGATGATCTTGTCGTCGAAGTCCGGCCAGCGCGTCTGGTACTTGCGGATCAGCTTGGGATCGAAAGAGCCCTCGCGATCCCGGGGTATGTCGACCGGCAGATCGCCCCTATCGTCCTTGAGCGTCTTGGTCGTCTTGCCGTTGCGAGAGTTGCCGCGGTTCCTGCCGTCGGGGGCATGCTTCTCATAGCCGAGGTGATCGGTGAGCTCGGCTTCCAGGATCCGCTCGGCCATGCGCTTCTTCATGCGCTTGAGCAGGCCGTCTTCGCCGAACAGATCCTCGGCGTCCATCCCATCTTCCATCAGATCGTCGAGAAGACGGTCGATTTTGTTCGCGGGTTTTTGTCTCTGGCCATAGCACTTCCTCCTTGTGAGCAAGATATACGCTATTGCCAGTTACACAAAACTTGTTACAGAATCAATCTGTATACCATCATGTGTACCAACAATTTTAGTGTTGAGGGCGAATCAGAGATGATATGCCACTAAATGGGATCGGTTCCAGCATCAGGTGTATCCTGGAATTCTGCGATAGGTATTCGCCTGAACAACAACCTCGGGACGTGGGCGTTGGTCGACATCTAAGGGAAGGTATATAGAGTTATCGAGCAACCCACGAAGGGACGCCAACCCCGCATCAAGGCCTTCATTAGCTAACTGAGAGGCTTTTTCCTCATTGATGCGCATAGAAAGATCGCAATCGAGATAAATCAGACCTCTGTCATAGGCTCGATGCAGTGTAGGTGAAAGAGCAATTCCGTTACTGACATGATCGCTGCTGCCTTCTGCTTGAACTGGAAGTATATGGGCGGCGTCCACCAGTTTCATTTGCGCTTTGGTGACGGCACATCTGTTGTCATAGGCATTTAGGACAGCCAATCGGAAATTCCCATCCCGGACGTAGCGACTGACGTTAGTGACGATTTGCCGGCGTTCAGTGCTTAGTTGTTCGATTGCCGGGCTGACCACCCTAGAAGGATCGACCGCACTGTCGAGGAGATCCTTAACTTCCTCATCCGCACCGTGAGTATGAAGGATGCTAGATGAAACGATGTAGTTTACCATCTGGTCAGGTCTGACGCCGACTGCAATTTCATCGTTACTCTTGTGGTGGAAAGATAGTCCGGTTTGAAGAGCTCGATGAAGCGCGCTTATATCGATCTGAATAGATGGCGAGCCCGCTGTGAAGTTTCGGTGTTTAACGAGATCAAATCCTGCAAACATACACATATCGGAGTAATAGCCCATAAGGACCGTGTACCCGTTAGGATTAATAGCAAGCGGAGAATCCACCGAGGTCATCTGAATTCGATACTCATTTGGGAGTGTCTCGCGACCTCCGTGCGTTAGATTCCACACATAGACCCACACTGAAAACCCATTGTCTAAATGATCGACGAAAAACCGTCTGGGATGTAGGCTGTCCGAATCGGATTCGAAGTAGCCGGCTGCACCGGACTGCTGAATCCCATCCAGCACAACATCGACTAGCATTGAAGAAGGGACAGGCGGCATTACTAACTAGTCCTTGGTCTCACGGCTGCAGGCTAGCAATCATCCGCACCGACACAAATTCCGTTATGCTTTAAACCAGATCCTAGCGATTTGGACGGGTTTTTCCGCCGTCCTCGGGTAGCGGATCGACAGTTTCATTTTTCCACAGGATTCCGGGACGCGGGACGCGGTAGTAGTTCGCGGGGTTGTCGTGATTGATCCTGGATTTGGCGGATTCACCGATGTCGCGCTCAAACCTTCCAAGCGCAGCCTCGCAATAATCGCGTAAGATCTCAATGCAAGCCCATTTGCGGTTTAGTCTTTCGCAGACTTCTCCAGTCACACAGCTGCCTGCGAAGGGATCGACGACCAAATCATTCGAATCACTGAGCATACGTATAAAGTATTCCGGTAGCTCCGCAGGATAACGAGCGGGATGTGGCTTCAATCCCTTTTCCTCACAATAGCGCAAATAGTAGCTGTTGCTTTCGGTGTTCGGAATGGCAATCAGGTTGGGCGGGATCGCCGCGCCGTTGTTTATACTAAATTTGTCGCTGATATCATGCCCAGACGGTCGCTTTTTTGCCTTGTATCCTTTTTCAAGAAGATCTTTCATACTTGGACTATAGGGTTGCAAAACACGTCGGTTACAGGCTCGTGGCCACGGGTTAGGGGAGAGCCACCAGACAGTGTTGATGGCGTCTTTAGTTCGAATGCGACGGACCGTAACCCATTCAGCAGGCGTCGGAAGTTTTGAAGGATTCCACCAATAAAAATCCTGTGCGAGATGAAATCCAAACTCCTCGCACAGCATGACGAGAAGCTTGAAGTGGTAAAGGTTACGCGTGGGATAGCCTTTGTTCCAAGCTCCTCCAATGTCTATGACCAAGCTGCCATTTTTCTTGAGAACTCTTTTAAATGCTGCTGCGAAGGGTTTAAACCATTCCAAGTACTCATTTGCCTCAACATTTCCGTAGTCTTTTTTACGCACCAGCCCAAAAGGGGGACTAGTCATAATTAGGTCTACGGAGTGGGATGTGTAGTCCGCAAGTACAGATAGGCTGTCACCTAGGATGATTTGGCCTAGATCGGTCTGGTGGAAAGACTCATAGAAACCTCCACTTGCGTGTGCAGGACGCCTGTCTTCCCTTGGCGATTTCTCCCCTGTTTTGCTTTCGGTCTCCGCCATCTCTCTCTCCATGGATTTAGAAGCCGTCACTTCAAAGATATTGACCGTCGCCTTCTGAAGATGAAGTCCCGATAGAGTAACCACCGTCCCACGGAAGCGTCACGCGATGTTGATCATTTGTATACTGTGAGCAGGTCCCGTACGTCAGTCCGATAGAGTACTCGATCTGGTACCAATTAATGTGTTTGGTACCAGTGCTGTGGTATGTGCCTAGTTAGTCTTATCGGGCATGCTTCAAGATGACCGGGATACCGTAGTCGCCCCAGTAACTATACGTTTAGGCCTTGCTTTGAGAACCATCTGCCAAAGTGCGAATGCTACAACCCACTCAAAGATTGTCGTCGGTCTGACTATGTGACTTATCAAAGCGATGGACACTGCTCATCTTCAGCATCAAGCCCTTCGAGCCGAAGTAAACTCGCCTGTGATAGGTTGTATGTAGTTTCGATTAAGTTTTCACCCATATTGGTAGACGGCAATGTTACAATATGAAACCAGTGTAGCCGGCTGGGCTCTCTACACCTACATATCGATTCTACCCTGTGTTATTGTCATGTCAACGAAATTGTACTTTGAACCCCCGTTCGAAATTCCGTGTTTAGTATCTAAAATATGTTCTTTAGGATTCGCATCATTTAATCAAAAACTAACCTACCACAACAGATCTGGTCTCCATTTAGTGGAAATTATAGAGATGTTTATTGGTTTTGTGAAACGATACGAGCCTGAATTGGGGGGAGCGTGTGGGAATCGAACCCACCACGGACCTGTTTAGGGCCCGCCATCGGATTTGAAGTCCGTGAGGCGCACCAGCAACCCATACACTCCCCTGGATCCTGCTCCTGTTTTCCTCTTTCAGCCCGCGGATACACCGAAATGGGCAGGCGAAAGTCGCGTCTAACCATTCACCGCTGAACTGTCATCCCCCGCCGGATCGCCGCCGCTCTCCCCCTCAGCCAGTCGGTGCGTTCCGGATTCCCGGTTTGTTACGCCGAGGTCGCAGTAATAATCCAGCAATGCGGTGGCGTGCGCCCGGGAGATGCCCAGGTGACTGCGAAACTCGGAAGCGCGGACGGTACCGTGGTTTTTCAGGTAGGCCACGAGGTTCTCCCTGACCGACTCGAGCGCCCGGCGATGCATGATCTGCCGGTCCGCAAATTCGACAAAGATCTCCTGGTCCATGGCATACCCGGCCATGCTCCTGATTATATCTGCGTTCGCCTTCAGAGCAACCGGTAAATCCTTCACGGAAATCGACCGGTCTTCCATGACCTGCATCAGATCGTTCATAGTGAAAACGGCGGGGGGTTCGGCGTCGCCCAATTCCTCGAAAGCCGTGAGCACGTGCTCCTCCTGGCCGGTCAGTTCGACCGAGTGGGAGGACAACCGGATCGCCCGGCCGGACAGCACGATCCGGGATTCGTCGTCGAGGTCCCTCAGCAGGGCATCGTAGACAGTATCCGGCGCCTCCCAGGAGAGCTGTAGCCTCGGGGCGTCCTTGGGCAAAGTTTCCTTCAGCCGTTGAACCCGGTGCATCTTTTCAAGCACGGAGACCAGTTCGTCCTTCAAGCCTGTATGCCAGTGGCGGTGCAGCAACCGTTGGTCCGCGAACCGGACGAGTTCGCCCTCTTCCTCCAGCCGGGCCACGCCCTGCTCCAGGACGTCGCCATACAGGTTCGTGGATCGCACCAGGTCCTGCATGGATTTCACCCGCTGTTCACCGTAAGCGTGCCGCATGACCCGTTCGATCAGGACCTCCGGTTCGGCGTCGGTCACCGCTTCCAGGTAGTCCAGTACGGATTGCCGGAACCGGCGGTTCTTCTGTGGATACACCTCCACGAACCGGCCGCCGCCGAGCAGTCGCATGGAGGAAAACCCCCGGATGATGAAGCGCTCGTTTCGCTCCGCCACAATGGGCTTCTCCAGGCGTAGTTGTACGAATCCGGATTCACCGGGTTCCAGTTCGTCCCGGTCGAGCAGATAGAGCCGTCCGATGGTCTCGCTCGTGCCCTTGTGCAGGCGGACACGCTGCCGGTTCTTAAGGGGTTCATCCAGGGATTCCAGGCATTGCAGCCGGACGTCGGTCATCGAGGTCGGGAGCAGGTAGCCCGGCGTGCACAGCTCGTCGCCCCGCTGGATATCGGTCGTCCTGACGTTGGACAGGTTCAGCGCGACCCGCTGTCCCTTTACGGCGCGGTCGACAGTGTCGTTGTGGGTCTGCATGCCCCTGATCCGCAACGGCGTCCGGGCGGGAAGGAGTTCGGTATCCCCGTCCGATGCCAGGCTCCCCGAAAGGACGGTGCCGGCAATGACCGTACCAAAGCCCTTCATGCTGAATACCCGGTCTATGGGCATGCGGAAGTATCCCGCGTCGCCGTCGACCGGCATTCCGGTCAACCGGTTCTCGATGATTTCCTTCAACTGGGCGATCCCCGTGCCGGTTGTCGATGAAACCCGCGCGACGGGCGCGTCCTCCAGGAACGAACCGGCTACGAGTGAATTCACGTCGTCTTCGACGAGCATCAGCCATTCCTCGTCGACCAGGTCGCATTTCGTCAGGACGACGATACCCGCGTCGACCCCCATGTATCTCACCGTGCCGAAGTGCTCGACGGTCTGGGGCATGACGCCTTCGTCGGCGGCCACGACGAAGAGGACGAGGTGTATGCCGCTCACGCCCGCGACCATGGTCTTGAGGAACCGCTCGTGGCCCGGGACGTCGACGATAGGGATCTCCCGTCCGTCGCTTAACGGCAGGAACGCGAAGCCGAGATCGATCGTCATGCCCCGGTCCCGTTCCTCCTGGAGACGATCGGGATGAACGCCCGTCAGCGCTTCCACCAGGGCGCTCTTGCCGTGATCGACGTGGCCTGCCGTACCTATGGTGAGATGGGACATACGACAGTCACCCGGTCCTTCCGGCCGTGTATAACGGACCGGTTTGCTATGCTGGCGTTTTTCCCTATGATCGCGCGGGAAATCGAGGCGCCGTCGCCGATATCCGCGCCCTCCATGATCACGCTGTGTTCGATGGCCGCGCCGTGCCCTATGCGGACTCCGGGACCGATACAGACCCCGGGCCCGATCCGGCAACGCTCCAGTTCGGCCGTATCGTTTATGGCCACGGGCGGTCGGAGCACGAGATTGGGCGATGAGAAGTTGTCGGCCATGATCTCCAGCGGTTCGGCATCCCGGGCGGCGGACCCAAGCAGGCGTTCGTTCGATTCGAGGAAGTTTTCGGGTGTGCTTGTATCGTACGACTGGTCTTCCGGTTCAAGGGTCAGCACGCGGTCTCCCTGGCTGGCCAGTGTATCCAGGATTGACCTGAAAGAACAAGCACGCTCACCGGTGCTGCCGCTTTCTTCCATGACGTCGCAGACGTCTGGTGCCAAAAGATAGATTCCATCGCCCCCATCGCTCCCGTGGGCGTCACCGGAGGTTTCTCCGGTTCTTTCCCACAGGCGAATGCCGTGGAGTCCGTCATCATCATACAGCTGAACCGCACGCAGGTAGGCCTCGGCGTTCAGTAGCACGGCGCCGTGGGTAGCGAGAAATGCTGCTTCGCCCGCGAATGCCGCAACTTCCTTCATGATCTCTTGCGGACTGCGAGCTTCCGGCTGGTCATGGCAGGTCAGGACCATGTTCCAGCGCGCGCCGCTGCCACAGATTGAAGCGGCCTCGCGGGTGTCTTTGCCGGCCGCAATGAGCGTTTCCGTCACGCCTGCGCGTTCATACGCATCAAGGATCCGCTCGATCATCGATACGTTGGCCATGGGCTGGAGCATGCCCGTGCCGGGATACCATCCGGCGGCATCGCTTTCACCGGGGTTCGCGGCCAGGATGACTCCTTTAAGTGTCCCGGTAATCCCCATGCGCCAACGGCTCCCGAAAGAGGCGTCATTCCCTGCCGTAGTCCCGTGCGGACGGGTCGCCGCGGCCCGAAACACGCCGTCGTAAAGACTCGCGTAAACTACGCTCTGCGCGCCGCTTCGTCAAGGCCGTTGGAGGCTGTGGATACGGGGGATTTGCTTGACAGGAAACGTTGGCCGGGCTTACTTACCGCGCGTTATCGGTGGTACTTACCGGCGAGAGGATACGTCATGTCCCCAGCGAGAGGCCGCAGCGGCGAGATGTCCTTCATCGAACATCTCGAAGAGCTTCGCAGGGCCATATTGAAATCCGTCCTCGCCATCCTGGTCGGCATGGTCCTCTGCTTCACCTTTGCCGATTACATCATCAATTTCCTGCTCTCTCCGACCTTCCAGGAAAACCTGAAGACCGAGATCGAGATCCAGGCCATCCGGCCGGCCGGCATGTTTACGGCCAAGGTGAACATCTCGCTGCTGCTGGGATTCGCCCTCGCGCTGCCCTACGTCCTCTACCAGCTCTGGTCATTCGTATCACCCGGTCTGCTCGACAAGGAGAAGAAGTATGTCCCTATCGTCATCTTCTTCTGCTGCATCCTGTTTCTCGTCGGCGCCGCCTTTGCTTTCTATATCCTGATACCGGTCATGGTCCGGTTTTTCGTCCAGCTGCACGTTCCGGACATCAAGCCCCAGTGGGATATCGGATTCTATGTCGGACTCGTGAACAAGATGGTCCTGATCATGGGCGTCGTGTTCCAGATGCCCGCCGTGGTGGCCTTTCTGACCTGGCTCCGCATCCTGAACGCCGGGGTGCTGAAACGGGTGTGGCGGATTGCCCTGGTGGTCATCTTCATCGCCGCCGCCGTCATCACGCCTACCGGCGATCCCTACACGCAGACCCTCGTGGCGATTCCGCTGGTGGTGCTGTATTTCATCAGCATGGGCATCGCCGCACTGATCGGCAGGAGCAGAAGGAAAGCTGAAGAGGCTGAAGAAGAGGAAGATGGCGACGCCGGTGGTGGTGGCGATGATGGAGGCGACGAGGAGCAACCCGCGCTGACTACGGGCGAGCCCGATACCCCGACGCTCCCCCGCGGCTCGTCCACTCCGACTGACGAGCAACGCACCGGCCGGGCGTACTGGCCCGATGACGACGAGTTCATCTACGACTACGATACGGAGATGGGGTACTCGGAAGAGCCGGAGGACAGGGCTGACGAGTCGGACCAGGACGACCGTAAAGGCAAGGGTGGCCCTGCGAGTGGTGACGCGGCAGATCAGAAAAAGACGGAATCGGACAAGGACGATACAGAAGACAGCGGCTCGAATGGGGATGAAGGCGACCCGCCTTCGGCTTCAGATGATGCGAATAGCAAGCAGGACGACAAGCCGACTTCCCAATGACGGCTTTCTATCGACGATCGGACTTCCGATTTCAGTCTAGATAAAGTGCGACAACCGCAGGTACAGGTACCTGCCCATGTAATCGTAGGTGGTGAAATCCGAGGTCCCCAGCAGGCCGTTGAAAATCACCGCGGGCGGTTGGTTGAATACGTTGTTCATCCCCACGGTCAGTACCGTGCCGCCGGCTCTTGAAAAAAGCCTGTACGTACCCCGGAGACCGAGCACGCTGTTGGCTCCCACATCCCGGTAAGCGGGTTTTTCGACGATATCCGCACGGTAAAGCCCCTTGCAGTCATTGTCCTCGCACTCCACGAAACCGCCAACATACTCCCAGGTCAGTCCCGCCGAGGCGCGCCGCCATTTGAGATCCACCGATGCGGCGTGCCGCCACCGGGGAAACACGCCCACGTCGTAGTATCCCATGGCCTTGACCACTTCCGTACCGCCTGCCGCGGGCAGAAACTGGTCGTACCTGAACAGCAGGTTGGATTCCAGCCGGGCCGACAGTATGCCCGCAGGGGTGGTTCCGTTGTAATCGACCTCCAGGTCCAGTCCCGCCGTCTCCGTCTCGCCGACGTTGGTGTTGGTCTGAATGATGTGGGAGATCAGGCGCGTATCGGCGTCCCGCACGATTTGCTCGCAGTTCGCGGGGTTGACCTGCGAGTAGCAATTGCTCAGGATGACGCCCGCCGGGAGCGATCCGATCTCGTCCTCGATCCTGTTGCGGTAATAGTTCACGCTGATGTTGAGGTTCTCTGCGAAGTCCGGCTGATAGCTCAAGCCTCCCGTGACCATGGCCGCCTTCTCGGGATCGAGGTCGGTCGAACCACCCTCCCTGGCGCGAAGCTGCGCCCGTGAGTCCCTGAAACCCGCCGGTATGCCCGCGGAGGCGCAGTGCTGTTTCTGCTGCCCCGTCAATTCCCGGGGGTTTCCTCCTTCGTCCACCGCACTGCATGGGTCGCTCACGAGGGGAAACACGTCATTGGCCCCGAGGAACATCTCGGCGATGTTGGGCGCCCGGAAGGCATTGGAATAGGTGGCGCGCAGGACCAGACCCTTCGGCAGTTCGAAGCTGGCCCCCGTTTCGTAGGTCAAGCCGGAACCGAACGTGTCGTAGTGGAAGGCCCGACCGGCCGCCGTCAGGTGGATACCGACCCCGTTGCCGTGGTAGACCGGCAGCTTGGTCTCACCGTAGGCCGCCGAGACCGCGTAGCTGCCTTCAGTGGCTTCGGACCGGAATCCGGTCGTGTTGCCCGAGGCGGTAATCGGGTCCGGCGTGTACGCGCCCGACTCCCACCGCGCGGACACGCCCGCGGCCACGGCCAGCGGCCCATGCGTCAGTTCCGCCACGTTCCCGGTCAGATTCCACTGGAGGATCTTTTGCTGAGAGTATCCGCGGGCAACGCCGGTATACTGTATGTAGGCCAGCATCTCGGGCGTAATGGTTCCGGCGCCGTGCAGAATATCCAGGGGCACGCAGTCGCCGCTGCAATCGCCGTCCGGACCCAGCGCGCGCATGAGACGGCTTCGGATGAACCGGCCCCGGTTGACCGTGTTGCCCGCCGTGCGTCCATAGGCAAAGAATAAATCGGAATCGAAGCCCAGTACGGGCGTCTGCAGTCCCAGCACGATACGGTAGGTGTCGATATCCTGGTTGAATATCCGGTTGCCGGCCTCCACGAACCGGCGGCGGACATCCTTGAAATCCCGCCCGAATTCGTTATACCGGTTGCCGGCCGATACCGCGATGCCCTCTTCGATCGTGAACAGAGGCGTCGGGGCCAGTTTCTGTTCGGACTGCCGGTTCGCGTAGGAAACCTCGAAGTAGGTCCTCAGACGGTCGCTTAACGCATAGTTGCCGCTGAGAAAGGCGGTGTATCGCGTCTGAGGGGTGTAGATGTAGTTCTCGGGCTGGTAGTTGTACAGGTCCCCGGTGCCGTCCAGGGAGTTGCCGGCGTAATTGAAGGGCCGCCAGCCTGATACGGGATCTCGATGATAATCCCCCGCATCTTCCCCCGCGGCCGCATTGAGCGCTTGCCATGCCGCATTGCCCGCTTCGCCGGAATGGTCGACGATATGCCCCTCCGGGTTCGCTGAACTGCCGCTCGTGGTGAAAGACCCGTCGTTCTTCGCCCAGTTGTAGTTCTTGTCCGATTCACTGAAACCGCGTTCGTAGGTCCAGACCGGTCGCTGTTCGTGGAAACCGGCGGAGAACATCAGGCTGCCCTTGCCGCTCCTCAGGCCAGCGGTCAAGCCAAGATCGAGGGATCCCCCGTCGCCGGCGCCCGAAATCCCCTGGTATGCCTCGACCTCGATGCCGTCCAGGTCCGTCCGCGTGATGACGTTGACGACTCCGCCCACGGCGTCCGAGCCGTAGACCGCCGATGCCCCGTCCTTGAGCACTTCGATCCGTTCTATGACGGTGGATGGGAGGGAATTCAGATCGACAGAGGCATCCGCGCCGAGGCCGCCCGGCACGAATCTCCGTCCGTTGACCAGTACCAGCGTGCGCTGGGCGCCCAGGCCGCGGAGGCTGATACGGGTGGCCCCGTCGCCTCCGTAATTGGCCTGGGTATTGGTCGCGTTGGATTGTACGGTGAGGGTCTGGAGGATGTCCCCGACCGAGGCCAGGCCCCTGGCCTGTATTTGCGCACGGGACAGGATGACGACCGGGGCCGTGGACAGTCCCGCTTCACTCTTGATCCTGGACCCCGTGACGGTGACCTCGTCGAAGACGTAATCGATCTGGTCGTCGTCCGGGTACTCAGCGTCCTGGGCGAAAACGCCGGTAGTGCCAACCGCGACGAATGTACTCAATAAGCCAAGCAATACAAGACGGTTGGTCACTACCGAAGTCTCGCCTTCAAACCGGTGCGCCTGCTACAGGAAATGGGAAAGGCGCACGTACAGGTACCTGCCCAGGAAGTCGTACGACGCCGCGTCCGACGTGCCCAGGAATCCATTGTAGATCACTGCGGGCGGTGTGTCGAACACATTGTTGACACCGACCGTGATCACGGAGCCTCCAGCACCAGTGAAGAACCGGTAGGACCCCTGGATACCGAAGAGGTGGTGTGCATCCACGTCCCGGACCGCAGGGTTCGTACCCACGTCGTCGCGGTACAGGCCCTTGCAGTCATCGTCCTCGCACTCCTGGAAACCGCCGGTGTACTGCCACGAGACACCCGCCGATGACCGGTTCCACTTCAACCCGACATTGGCGTTGTGCTGCCAGCTCGGAAACACGCCCAGGTCGTAATAACCCTTGCCCTGTACCAGTTCGAAACCACCCGCTACGGGCAGCATCACGTCGTAGGCTAAGAGGTAATTGGACTCGAGCCGCGCCGAGAGCAGGCCGAGGGGCGTGTCGTCGATGTAATTCAGTTCGATGTCGAGCCCGTTGGTTTCCGTCTCGCCGATGTTGGTGGCGGTCGAGAATATATTGGTGATCAGGTTATTCGCGTCACGCTGTACCTTCTCGCAGTCCGACGGACTGTCCTGGGAATAGCAGTTGCTCAGGATCAGACCCGCGCCGAGCGCGCCGATTTCATCCTCGATCTTGGTGGCGTAGTAACTGACGGCGATGTCGAGGTTATCCATGAATTCGGGCTGATACACCAGGCCGGCCGTCACCGTGTTGGCTCGCTCCGGCTCGAGATCGGTGGAACCGCCGACCCTGGCCCTGAGCTGCGCCCTGGAGTCCTCGAAATCAGCCGGGACGCCCGCGGAAGCGCAGTTGCGCATCTGCTGCGAGGTCAGGTTGCGCGGATTGCCGGCTTCGTCAATGACGCTGCAGGGATCGCTGACCAGCGGGAAGCTGTCGCTCTGGCCCAGGAACATCTCGGCGACGCTTGGCGCGCGGAAAGCCTTCGAGTAGGTCGACCGGAAGGCCAGGCCTCGCGGCAGTTCGAGACGGGCGCCCGCTTCGTACGTGAAGTCCGACCCGAAGGTGTCGTAATTGAACAGCCGGCCCGCGGCCGTAACGTTCAGGCCGCCCATATCATTCTGGTAGATCGGAATGCTGGTTTCGGCGTAGACCGCGCGGACCGAGTAGTCGCCCTCGGTCGCTTCTTCCTTGTTGCCCGTGGTGTTGCCCGTGGCGGTGATGGGATCCGGAATCGAGCCGCCCGCTTCCCACCGGGACGAGGCGCCTACGGCTACGCCAACGGGACCCGCCGGCAAGTCGTACAGGTCGCCGGTCAGGTTGTACTGAAGGATCCGCTGCGTTGTATAGCCCCTGGCGATACCGGTGTATTGAATGTACTTAAGCATGTCTTCCGTGATCGTACCGGGGCCGTGCATGATGTCCAAGGGTACGCAACCTCCCACACAATCCGCATCGGGTCCCAGGGCCATTTCGATATTGCTACGGATGAACCGACCCTCGTTGACGTTGGTCCCGCTGGTACGGCCGTAGGAAAAGGCCAGGTCCCCGATAAATCCCTGGAACTCGTGCTCCATGCCCAGGACGATCCGGTACGTGTCGAGATCCTGCAGGAAGTTGCGGTTGCTTGCCTCGACGAACCGCCGGCGCACGTCGATGAAGTCGCGGCCGAAATCGTTGTACTGGTTCTCCGCCGATACCGAGATCCCTTCGCTGATGATGAACAGCGGGGTCGGGGCCAGCTTCTGGTCCGATTGCCGGTTGGTGTAGGATACCTCGAAGAAGCCGGTCAGGTTGTCGTTGAACAGATAGTTGCCGCTGAGAAAAGCGGAGTACCGGGTCTGCGGCGTATACAGGTAGTTCTCCGGCTGGTAGTTGTACAGGTCGCCAGAGCCATCGTCCGAGTTGCCGCCCAGATTGAAAGGCCGCCATCCGCCGGATGGTGCGTTGTAGTAAATACCTGCGTCTTCCCCGGCTCTCTGCACGATACCCTGCCAGACCGCGTTGCCCTCCTGCCCCAAACGGTCGATAATGGTTCCCTGAGGCGTCGCTGAACTGCCGTTCGTGGCAAAGGTACCGTCGTTCGCCTCCCAGTCGTAGGCCTTGTCCGCTTTACTGAAATCACGATCGCCGGTCCAGACGGGCTTGCGGTTGTGGTACCCCGCGGAGAACAGGATGCTGCCCCGGCCGCTGCGCAGTCCGGCGGTTATGCTTGCATCGATCACGTCACCATCGCCCGCGCCCGAGACGCCCTGGTAGTACTCGAATTCCACGCCTTCCAGGTCGGACCGTGTGATCACGTTTACGACACCGCCGACGGCGTCGGAACCATACACGGCCGATGCGCCGTCCTTGAGCACCTCGATGCGCTCGATGACGGAAGCCGGTATGGAGTTCAGATCGACGGACGAGTTTGCGCCGGTCCCGCCCGGCACGAAACGGCGGCCGTTGACCAGAACGAGTGTTCGGCCGGCGCCCAGTCCGCGGAGGCTGATCCGGGTGGATCCGTCGCCGCCGTTATTGGACTGGGTGTTGATGGCGTTGGATTGGACGGTGAGGGTCTGGAGCACGTCGCCGATGGACGCGAGGCCCTTCTCCTGGATCTCTGTCTTGGCGAGGATTACAACGGGTGCGGTGGATTCTGCGGCTTCGCCCCTGATGCGGGAACCGGTTACGGTCACTTCTTCGGCGACGAAATCCACCTCGTCATCCGGTTCCTGGGCTTCCTGGGCGAATGCATCGGTTGCCGGCAGGGTAAACAGGGCAACCACCAGCAAGGAAAGGAATTTACTGCGCTTCATGGCAAATCTCCTTACGCGTGAGTGGTGGAATCGATATTACTCCTCCCTCCTCTTTGTGGGGGTTGAGATGATATGAGTGAATTGTGTGGTGGATCAGAGTAATTACAATATGTCGAATTCCCGTACAGTTGTAAACACCAAATGTTGAATTTGTAAAGATTTTGTACAAGAAACGAAAGAATGTGGATTGATGCACTGATTATGTCGTTGACGCCATTACGGTCGCACTACGTTTGCCGATCGGTCAGAACGGGTTCCACCGAACTGTGAAGACCCGCTGTACCTCCTGAAAGCGGCCATCACCCGGGGAGCGAGGCGCAGGGTCGAGACCATGGTCGGAATCGCCATGAGGGCGAACAGGCCATCGGCGAAGCTGATCACCGCGTCGACCGAGGCGACAGAGGCGACCACGACGAAACCCACGTAGGCCGCGTTGTACAGTTTCGCGTACCTGGCGCCGATCAGGAAGCTCAGGCACTTGGCGCCGTAGTAGGAGTAGGTCAACAGCGTGGTAACGGCGAAGAAGAACACGCACACGGTGAGGATGTACGCGCCGTAACCGGGCATGGCTGCTTCGAACGCGCCGGCGGTAAGCGTCACTCCATTGTCCGGTGTGGTCTGCCATACGCCGGTCATGAGGATCACGAGCGCGGTACAGGTGCAGACGATCATCGTGTCGATGACCGGTCCCATCATGGCGACCAGACCCTCGCGGACCGGCTCGCCGGTCTTGGCGGCGCCGTGGGCGAGCGCTTCCGTCCCGATGCCGGCCTCGTTTGAAAAAGCCGCGCGGCGGACGCCGGTCACGATGGTCGTGCCGACCACGCCGCCCGCCACCGCCGCCCCGGTGAAGGCGTCTGTCAGGATGAGAGACAGATACCGGGGCACATCGCCCAGGTTGTACAGGATGATCCACAGGGTTGAAACCATGTACAGGACCACCATGAGCGGTACGGCGCGGGAAGCGACCTCGGCGATACGGGTGATCCCGCCGAAAATCACGACGGCCACGAGACCGGACAGGATCACCCCGGCGACGAGATCGAATCGGAAGTGGCCGCCTTCGAAAGACAGGTACGGCGCGAACACGACGTCCCGGACGATTTGGATCAACTGGTTGGGTTGCAGGAGCGGGAGGCAGCCGATGACGCCGGCGACGGCGAAGAGGACGGCCAGGGGTTTCCAGACACCCCCCAGTCCTTCTGAAACAACGTACATCGGCCCGCCCTGTATGCGGCCCGCGGTATCCCGTCCCCGGTACATGACGGCCAGCGAGCAGGTGAAGAACTTGGTCGCCATGCCGACGAACGCGCTGACCCACATCCAGAAGATCGCACCGGGGCCTCCCGTGGTGATGGCGATGGCCACGCCGGATATGTTCCCCATGCCGATCGTGGCGGAGAGGGCGCTGACCAGCGCCTTGAAATGGGAGACGTCGCCGGGGTCGTCGGGATCATCGTATCTGCCGCGGACCAGGTCGATAGCGTGCTTCACGTACCGGAACGGCATGAAGCGGCTGTAAAGCAGCAGCAACGCTCCGCCACCGATGATCAGGTAGAATACGTAGGACCAGGCCAGGTCGGAAAAGGCGACTACGTAGGGTTCTATGAAGTCCATGGATCAGTGATGCGGACTCAGCTCGCGACCGCGTCCTGCCTGAAGCTGCGCACCATGTCGATGTAGTCCCGGGAGAAGAGCTGGTCCGGACGCCTGTCGTAGCTGAAGATCGCGATGATGCGGGGCCGTTTCGTCGGGCCGACCGGCGAAACCCGGTGCAGCGCGTACTTGCCGTTGAACAGGACGAGGGTGCCCGGCCGGATGTCGGTGCGGCGGGTTTGTCTTTCAGGCGTATCGAAGACGGCGCGGACGTCGTCGTAGTGCTCGTCGTGATCTTCCCGGAGATCGGGGACGTACTCGAAGACGCCGCCGGAATCGGGCTGCTGGATCAGCAGCGTGATGTTGCCGTTGTTGGAATCGAAGTGCCACCCGTTGCTGTCGCCCGCGTGGGCGATCTGCAGGGTCAGGGCCAGATGGGGACAGGCGCTCGTGTACAGCGTATCGAATCCGAGCACGCCGCGCACGAACCCGGTCAGCGCCGGCCAGTGGAACACGCTGCGCACGAGGCTGTCGTTGGGGATCTGGTAGTTCAGGACCTGCCGGTATCGGTTGACGTGCTCTATGGTCCGCGGATGTCCCACGGGCCAGATCCGGTCGTCGTAGTCGTTCCCCTCGTAACTCGTGCGCGGCCGGTCGTAGTAGTAGCCCAGCGGAGTCAGGGCGCTGGTCTCCTTCACCATGCCGGCCAGTGCGTCCGGCTGCACAAAGTCTTCGAGCACGCAGATGGACTTCGCCTCGAGCTCGGATCGGCAGGAAGCGAGAAACTCCTGCCCGGCAGGGGTTTCGAGGTCTTCCAGCGGGTACCGGCCGGTATTTACCAGGGTGTCCGGACTTGCGGGTTTCATCGTCCCGATCCTCTCACGGTCGCCGGCTCAACCAACACGGACCGCCGGCGGCCACGTTCATCCTCTCACGGTCGCGGGCTACTCTATCAGCGCGATCCATCGGCGGCCGCGTTCAGTCTTTTCGGATCTCCCAGAGTTCCACCACCATATCGGCGGGATAGCCTATGGGATCGAAGTCGTCTGTTTCCCGCGCGTCGCAACCCACCTCTCCGAAGAGGTTCTCGATGGTCCGGGAGGAATGATGTTGCGCCTCGCCGATGGTGTGGTACAGATAGACCGCCGAGGGAAGTATGATCGGATAGCCCATCTCGTACAGCGCGTAGGCCGGCTGATCTGCGTGCAAACGCCCGATGACGTCGTCGGCGCGCTGCGCGATTCGCTTGCCCCCGTGCTCGATGTCGACGTCGAAACGGAAGGCGAAGTGACTGCGCAGGTATCCCTGGTCGTGCAGGAAGCGGCCGACGCGGCCGATCCCTTCGGATAGCTGCCTCAGCTTGTCAGAGTCGGCCAGGTCGCCGGGCAGGTCCAGGGCGAGGTGGTCCCGCAGCTGATCGAAGAACGATTTACCCACGCGGACGGTAAAAAGGCGGCGTTCGCGCTCCAGCGCATGGTCATAGCGATCGATGTGCCGTTCGATGCGCTCGAAGGCCGATCTGTAGAAGGCGTAGGAAAGGGCGTCGAACTCTCCGGACTGTATGGGCTGCATGGGCTGTAAGGGCTGCGCGGATCGCCTGGGCTGCGGCGCGCTGTCACCGCCGCGATGGACAAAGGACTCAAGCAGTCCGCTCCTGGCCGGTCTGTGGTACACCGCCTCGATGTATGTGTCTATATACTCCTGCACGTCATCCAATGCGCCGTCGTGCTCGCCAAGCTTCCGCCATTCGGTGACGATGGCGTCGGACATGAACGTGGTGAATTCGCTGCCGACCTGCCACCACGCCTCATATTCCGGAAATGGACGTTCCTGAACGACGAGATCGAGCGGTTTTGCAGTCATGGGTGTTCAACTTCGCTGCCTGGCGAACCGGCTGTCCGGTTCACCGCGGTTTATTCAGAAAGGTCTCCACCTGGGGAAGCAGCATGGGATCCGTGGATAGGCGTATGTACTCCCGCATCGAATCCCGGGCGCTTTCGTCGTCGCCGAGCCGGTAGTACGCGATACCCAGGCGAAAATGACCGGCGGGAAGTTCCGGAGCGAGGCGGACGACTTCTTCGTAGCTTCGAATGGCCTGATGGTAACGGTGCAGAAGATCGTTGACAAGACCAATATTGAAATAAGCGGTGGTAAACCCCGGCCGCAGCGTCCTGGCCCGTTCAAGGGCGTTCAGAACCCGGTCCGCGGCCTCGGTACGGGCCCGCATGGTCTCCAAAGCCTCCCGCGCGGCCGTTCCATCCGATGCGCCGGCCAGCCGGACCGCTTCTTCCCAGGATTTCAATGCCGACTCGTAGTCGCCGCCGGATACTTGCGCGATGGCCAGCATGGCGTTGGGCAACGGGTCTGCGGACTCCGGGTCAAGGATCTGCCCCACGGCCGATTCCGCCGCGTTCCATTTACCCTGGGCCAGCAGAACGGCGCCCCGGGCCAGGCGCGCGGCGTTCCATCCCGGCCGAGCGACGAGGGCGTCCTCGAAGTGCGAAAGCGCGTTGTCCAGCTCGTGGGCGAAGGCGGCATCGACGCCCCGGCGGTAGGCGGACCTGGCCTCGCCGCCCACGGCGGAAGAACGGGCGGGTACGCGCCGGAGCGGCAACCAGTCGAAAACCAGCCGGGCTGTAGTATCATGCCCCGCCCACCGGGCCGCGAGAACGCGCCAGGTACCGATCACGTCGTCGAGCATGGCGTCTCTGCTGTACGACAGGGCCAGGTTGTTGTAGGCCTCCGCGAAATCGTCCCGGAGCGCGAGAGCCTTCTGAAACTGTTCCCTGGCATCTTCGTGCCTTCCCTGCTCGAGGTACGCCATGCCGAGATTGTTGTGTACCTCGGCGATGCCCGTCTCGGCCCGGATGACTTTCATGTATTCGTCAATCGCGTCATCGAGCCGGCCGGCCTCCGCGTACAGCAGTCCGAGGTTGGTGCGGGCGTCGTAGAAGCGGTCGTCCAGCGAAAGCGCCTCGCGATACGCTTCCATGGCCTCTTCCGTCCGGTCCAGGTTGGCGAACATCGTGCCCAGGTTGTTGTAGGCCTCGACGAACTCCGGGTCGATCTCAATCGCTCTTTCATAGGCTTCGGCCGCCGCCGCCGAGCGATCCTGCCGCGCGTGGATGTTGCCGATGTAAAGATGGGCCTCCGCAAATCCCGGATCTTCTTCCAGGGCCTGTTCGAAAGCCCGCATCGCCTCGTTTTCCGCTCCTTGCTCGTAATAGGTCAGCCCCATCATGTATATGTAGGGCGGCGGACGGCGTCCCCTACCGACGCCCGGCGGCGCACCCGGTCCGCCCATTCTCCCGAGCCTTGCCCGGTAGGCAGCGATGCTGCGGGCCCTTGACCGGTCCACAGCGCTCACGGAACTGCTCTCCAGGGCGCCTTCCAGGCGTCGGTCCAGTGCGGGAATGTCGGCGAAAAGATCGATCGCCTCGTCGTAACGTCCCGTCCTGGCATAGATGAGGGCGATGTTGTACCGCGCCACCGTGTGTGTGGAATCCCGTGCCAGTGTACGGTGATACAGGGCTTCCGCCTCGGCCAGGCGTCCCTGGCGGAAATGGATGTTGCCCGCCCCGGTCAGCAGTTCCGTATCTTCGGGGGCGAATACCAATGCTTCGTTATAGGCGTCCATCGCACGGTCGTACCAGCCGGCCAGTTCGCATGAACGGCCCAGGCCGATCAGCGCGTTCCGAAGCTGATACCGGTTTTCATCCGCAAGGCCACGGGCGATATCGACGGCGGCGCCATAGGCTCTTGCCGCGCCTTCGTGGTTCCCCTTGCGCGAGTAGCTTGCGCCCAGGTTGAGCCGCCAGTTGATCTCATCCGGCGAGAGGACCACCGCCTGAAGCGCTTCCCGGACCGCCTCGTCGTATCTTTCCATGTAGTAGTAGGCCACGCTCAGGTTTCCGAAGGCTTCGGAATCCGTCATGTCCATGGCCAGCGCGCGGCGGTAGTACGTGACGGCTTTCGCGTAGTCGCCGTTGCGCAGGGATGCATTCCCGGCCGCGACAAGCCTTCCGGCGTCGGTGTCGTCGGTAACGGGTCTCGGCGTACTCGAGCAGCCCGCGCCCGCCCAAAGGATGGAGAGAGCGGCCATACCGATGCAGGTTTTCAATCGGACGGACATCCTGTTTCGCTCCAAATCAAGTTTTTCTCGAGAAGCGAAGATGCTTCGCGTACTCTTGTAATATATCGCATTTCCAGTACCGTCCGCCCGTTTTTATTCGGTACGTATCACGAAAGGAGGCATCGAATCGAAACTACTTTACAGCACAGCCGCTCGAAGGTACTTTTTTTCCAAGAATCCTCGCCTGAACCCGACTATTTCAATCAGTCGGTCCGAAACCGCTTGACACTATACAATTGTTTGGTATATTCAGCGAATATGCCATGAGATTTGATCATGAGATCAACGAAAGGGAGATCCAGGCTATGAATGATAGCGATCCGGGAAGGGAGAAGGCGCTCAGCGGCGCCATCATGCAGATCGAGCGGCAGTTCGGCAAGGGGTCGATAATCAGGATGGGAGACGAGAACCCCCAGCTGTCCGTCGAGTCCATACCGACGGGATCCCTGACCCTCGATCTGGCGCTGGGCATCGGCGGCGTCCCGCGGGGACGCGTGGTCGAAATATACGGTAACGAATCATCGGGCAAGACTACGCTGGCCAAGCACATCGTGGCCGAGGCCCAGAAGCTGGGCGGAATGGCCGCGTTCATCGACGCGGAGCACGCCCTGGACATCCGGTACGCCCGGGCGCTCGGCGTGGATATGGACAAACTTCTCATCCATCAGCCCGACACGGGAGAGCAGGCTCTCGACGTGGCCGAGATCCTGGTCCGCAGCGGCGGTGTCGACGTGATCGTCATCGACTCGGTGGCCGCGCTGGTCCCCAGGGCCGAGATCGAAGGTGAAATGGGCGATTCCCACGTCGGCCTGCAGGCTCGCCTGATGTCGCAGGCGCTTCGCAAGTTGACCTCCGTCATCAACCGGTCGAGAACCTGCCTGATCTTCATCAACCAGATCCGCCAGAAAATCGGGGTCATGTACGGCAACCCCGAGACGACGACGGGGGGACTGGCCCTGAAATTCTACTCCTCGGTCCGGATCGAGGTGCGCAGGATCGGGAACATCAAGGGCGACGACGCTTCGGCCGGCATCCAGGTCCGGGGCACCGTGAAAAAGAACAAGCTGGCGGCTCCTTTTCGCGAGGCGCAGTTCGATATCATTTACGGCGAAGGGATCTCCAAGGAAAGCGACCTGATCGAACTCGGCGTCAACAACGGGATTATAGAAAAGAGCGGGACGTGGTTCTCGTATGACGACGAGCGGCTGGGACAGGGTCGCGAGAACGTGCGGCAGCTGCTCCGTGAGCGGCCGGAGCTTGCCGGGGAAATCGAAGGGAAGGTCCGTTCGATTTTCGCACCCTCGGAACAGGACGCCGCCGCAAACAACGGGACGGCTGAGCAACCGGTGTCGAGGTCCGCACCCCCGGCCAAGGGGCGGTGACCGCCTGTGGTTTCAGGACCCGGGATGTGCCCCGGCTGAGCGTCCCGGGTCAGGGGAACAAGGTGGTTTGCGGACTTTCTTCAGCCGCTGCCATGGCTTCGATGAGGCGATGGTGCGCCCTGGGGAAAGCGTATTGTTCAAGTTCGTCGGATCGAATCCAGCGGCAGTCGTTGCCGTCCCCTTGACGCGCTTCGCCCCTGAGATACGTGCAGTGGTATCCGTGCAGCGTGATTTCGAAATGGGTAAAGGCGTGCCTGACGGCTGCGAAGGCGCGGTCGACACGGATGTCGATGCCCAGTTTGCGTTTTAGTTCGTGACGCAGGAACTCTTCCCTGGCTGCCTCTTCCTCCGAGATCCCGCCCGGAAACTCCCACAGTCCGCCCAGCAGACCCTCCAGCGGACGCCGCACGATCAGCATCTCGTCTCCCTTGCGCACGATGCCCGCCGCGACATGATGGTGGGGGCGCTGTTTCCGCGGCTGCTTGCGTGGAAGAACCGAAGGGTCGGGCAGTTCCTGGAGGGCGAGACACAGGCTGCTCACGGGGCAGCCGCCGCAGTCCGGCTGTCGCGGGGTGCATACCGTCGCGCCCAGTTCCATCATGGCCTGGTTGAAATCACCCGCCCGGCCTTTCAGGAGCAGTCTTTCGGCCAGGCCGGCCGTCTTTTTCTTCGCGGCGGCGGCAGCGGGATCATCGGTCAGGTGGAACAGGCGGCTCAGCACGCGGACTACGTTTCCGTCGACCACGGGACAGTCCCTGCCGTACGCGATGCTCAATACCGCTGCGGCCGTATAGGGTCCGACACCCGGCAACGCTGAGATCTGCGCCGGATCGTCGGGGATCCTCCCGCCGTGCAGCGCGACAACCTGACGGGCGGCCCGATGGAGGTTTCTCGCCCGGGCGTAGTATCCCATGCCTTCCCACGCCTTCAGCACTTCCTCTAGCGGCGCTTCACCCAGATCGCCAACCGTTGGGAAACGGCTCATGAACCTGTCGTAGTAGGGCCGGACCTGGTCCACGCGTGTCTGCTGAAGCATGACTTCGGATATCCAGACCGCGTATGGGTCCCGTGTCTGCCGCCAGGGCATGTCCCGCCTGTGCGCCTCGTACCAGGTGAGCAGGGCGTGCCGAAACGCTTCGACCCGTCCGGATTCCAGGATGTTTTTCACGATTCAGTCCGCATGATTATCCAGATTCCTCGCGCCACGCCCGCGCAGCGAAAGACTGAATGGCCGGCGCGAATTGCGGGTAGACCCGGCCTACATCGACGCGAAAGCTTCAATGCCGGCGGGAATGGCCGGGCATGCTGTACTCACCGTGGGTGATCATGGTCCGGTTGTAGGCGTCCGTTTCATCCGGATCGAAACGGTTCGGCGAGAAGTCCTCGATATCGATTTCAGGTCTTCCGTCCGCTACGCACCCCGCCAGCAGCACGCCGGCCGCCGGATTGTAGGCGAATCCTCCGGAATGAAAGGCGACCCCCACGTAGAGTCCCGGAAACCGGTTTACGGGGCCGAGTACGGGTTCTCCGTCCCGGGAAAAGGACAGCAGCCCGGCCTTTTCGATTTCCCAGCCCGTCCGGGTTGTCCGGGCCGTCCGGTCCGCCAGATCAGCCCCGGCCGCCTTGGGGACGAGCGGCAGCAAATCGTCCCGCGCGGCGGCGTCGAGTCCCGGTGGCGGAGCGATGGCCGACATCTCGAAAGACCGGTCGGGGACATGGAACTCGGGCGCCGATGGATTCTCGATTCCCGCAAGCAGGCGCTGTCCGTAGGCCGGTCTGAGGTAGCCGCCGTAGGGATTGGCGTTGACCGCCGGGATCCGGACCGGCGAAGGCAGCGGCGCCGTGACGTATCGCTGGTGCACAAAGGACTTCAGGGGCAGTTGCAGCCCTATGCTTTCCAGTACCTTGAGGGTCCAAACGTGCACGGTGCTCACCACGGCATCGGCTTCGATTCGTTCGCCCGCCGCGACGACACCCGCCATGCGTCCCGAGTCCGTAATGAAGTCCGTGATCATGCATCCTTCCCTGATCCGCACACCCAGCGCCCGGCAGCCTTCCGCCAGGGCCGGGAGGTAGTGGTCCGGTTCGCTGTATCCGCCCAGGGGATCAAAGAGCCCGACAGGCTCTCCCGCAAGGACCAGGTCTGGCCACGCCGCGGCCATTTCTTCCCGGTCCATGATCTCGTATTCCACGCCCAGGCGATCATACAGGGGCAACAGGCGCTCCCGTTCCGGCCAGCTCGCGGCGTCGAAGAGATTCAGGCAGCCCACGTCCTGGAATTCGTACCCATCCAGTTCGTCGGAAAGCTCCCTGAACCGGGTCAGGCTGATCTTGCGGGCCCGTACGCCGGTTTCCGACCAGAGCAGGCCGGTGATGATCCCGGCGGCGCGGCTGCTGGCGCCGTCTCCGACGCGTCCCTTCTCGATGACGGTTATCTCGCCGTAGGACTTGCGGGCGAGATGGTAAGCCGTGCTGAGCCCGGTCACCCCCGCGCCTACGATGACGGCGTGTCTCGACATTTACCAGTCCTCCAACGCGCTCGCTATGGCCTTTCCCGTAATGGAGAAATGGGAGGCGTGCCAGTCGACCTTCCCATCCCTGAGGAGGAGCAGTTGCGGCGACTCGTGCCGAACTTCCAGGCGGGATTCGATCTCATTGGACAGGTCCCGGTTTTCTATGACCTGGACCTGGGTGAATAGGGGTGGCGGAGAGGATGAATCCTCCTCTGCGAAATCGTGGTAATGGCCGGCAGCACTGGCACTTACCGGACACACCGTACTGTGTTTGTAAATAAACACGGGACGATCCGACGACGAACCCACGGCCTCGTCCAGTTCCTCCATCTTCGTGAGACGCACGACACGATCCGACATCAATCAACCTCCCTGGGATCATGGAGCCATACCAGTGAATCCTGGATTCCAAGATGATGCAACGGCAACGATGATGCAACGGTCGCGACGTTGCAACGATCACGACCCGCGCAGCCTGAAAGGCTCAGGTTACTTTCTCTACGGCCGCGGCCTCCTTGCGCACGCGGGTAGCGGCCCGTCGGAATTCACGGTCCGGCGGCAGCATCAAGGCCAGCGCCACGGCACCCAGCGGTATCAGTGCGAGCACTTCGAGCGTTGCCACGATGCCGATGCGGTCCGCGATACCGCCGATGACGATCAGTGCCCCACCCGCCGCGCCCCAGCTGAAGCCCATGGGAAAGCTGGACGCCGTGCCCGCGCTGTCCGGGACGAGTTCCTGGGCCATGGCCACGGAAACTGAATTGGACGCCATGTTCATGAAGCCGGCCAGGAACAGCCAGACGGGAAGCAGCGGTCCGGTGTCGTAGAGTGAAACGAGCAGGAAAGGCGTGGAAAGCAAAATCGTCGACCAGATCACGCGGCTCCGTCCCAACCTGTCCGAGAGCCAGCCGCCGACGAAACCGCCGATCACCGCGCCGCCCTGGAAGACGAAGAGCAGATCGCCCCCCTGTTGCAGGGTAAGGCCCCGGTCCTTGAGCAGCAATACGAAAAAAGTGGCGAAACCGACCCCGGAGATGGTCCGGATGATGCCCACTACTGTGAGATTCACCATGGGCCACAGGTTCGGCCGGAATGAAGCGCCTACGTCGGCCAGGCGGGTGACCCGCCGGTCCTCGTTTCGGATGGGGATGACCCGGGCCATGGCCAGTACGGCGATTACCGTGGGCACCGCAAGCCAGATCAGGCTTTCGATTCCGAACCGCTCCACGATGCGCGGCACGACAAAGGGGCTTGCCGCCAGTCCGGCGGTCCCGCCGACGATGAACAGCGACACGCCGTATCCGCGTCGCGAACCACTGACGTCGCCGGCCATGGACACGCTCTGGGGGTGAAAGCTGGCGGTGCCGAATCCACCCAGTATAATGAACAGCAGCAGCACGTAAAACGAAGGCGCCAGCCCCACGGCGGACATGAAGACGGCGCAGAACACCGGACCAAGGATGATGAAATAGCGTTTCTCCATCCGGTCCCCCAGAATGCCCATCAGGGGCTGGACCAGGGAGGAGGTCATGGCCGGCAGGCCGGCGAGTATGCCGGCCTGCGTGAGGGAGAGCTGCAGGCGCGTCACGAGCGCGGGAAGAATCGGGGTCAACAGGGAAGAAAAGAGGTCCACCAGGAAATGAACCACGGTGAGCAGGACAAGCTTGGCGCGCTGCATGTCGGACTTCATGGATCGAGCCTTCCATGGAGCAGGTACAGGCGCTTCAGTTCCTCGATGGGTTCTGCATGGTCATCGACCCGGAGGTCCACGAGGAAGTCGGAGGTGCCGCCGCAGCCGCCGCCTTCCCGTGCCACGAGCAGGGCGGCCGACTGCATGCCCCGCCGGTCGCCGCCGGCTTCCTGTCCGGCCGCGATTACCGAGAGCAGTTTTGTCGCGAAATCCTCCTCGCCGGGGGCCTCGAAGGCTTCCGCCATGGCAGAGACCACCTCTTCACCCGCCAGGATGTTGCCCAGACAGACGTAGCCCGGACCGGTTACGTGTCCCGCCCACTCCTGGCAGTCCTCCCCCGTGAAGGCCGCCGCCGTTCCGTCGAGATCCACCACGCCGACCTGGCGGGACTGCCGGCCGGCATCCGATTCGATCAGGCGCTCGAGGGTGTCGATGGCACCGGTATCCTGTTCGAGCAGGTCGAGTCCCCTGGGGCCGAAGGACGCGTTGGCCCAGGCCTGCGTGGCGATGGCGCCGGCGTTGAACCTCGCCCAGGGGACCACGGATCCCACGGCGAGGTACTTCGACTGCGTCGCCACGCCGAGATCTCCCGAATCGGGATCCAGGGCGACGATGGAAAAGGTGGAGAAACAGGGGGTGCGGTTCAACGCTGGATGCTCCGTTGGTCGCCGAGTGCTTTTCTGATCAGTTCGATCGGATGGAAGGCGATCCTTCCCGTGCCGTCGGCGATCTGGTGCCGGCAGGAGGTCCCGGTCGCGGCGAATTCCGTCCCCTCATCGGCCGCGTGGATGGCGGGGAAGAGCCGGTCTTCCCCGATTTTCATGGACAGGTCGTAGTGCTCCAGTTCGTAGCCGAAGCTGCCGGCCATGCCGCAGCATCCGGTGTTCAGCGTCGTGACCTCGTACCCGGGCACCAGTTCCAGAGCGGCCACCGTGGAGGCCGTGCCGGCGATGGCCTTCTGCTGGCAGTGTCCGTGCAGGCTGATCGACCGGCCGGTGGACCTGACTGGAAGCGAAAGGCGGCCGGCCGCGTTTTCCCGGGCAAGGAACTCGTCGATCATGAGCATGCCGTCAGCGAGCCGGTCGGTCCGCGGGTCGTCCACGAGGTCGCGGTAGTCGTCCCGGAACGTCATGACGCAACTGGGCTCGCATCCCACGATGGTCCATCCGCGATCCACGTACCGGGCAAGCTGCGCGATGTTGTATTGGGCGGCCGCCCGGGCCTGACGAAGCATGCCCTTGGAGATCAGCGGCCTGCCGCAGCACGCGCGGGGTTCGGCCAGCACCACGCGGTATCCGGCGCTTTCGAGTACTTCCACGGCGGCTATTCCGATGTGGGGCTCGCTGTAATTGACGAAGGTGTCCGGAAAGAATACGACCGTAGGTCGATCACGGTCATCGGCGCGTCCGGGAGCGCGCTGGTAGAACCACTGTTCGAATGTCTCCTCGGCGAATTCCGGCAGGGATCTGCGCCGGTCCACGCCGATGGTCCGCTCCAGGATCCGTTTATGCCAGGGATGGTTCATGATCCGGTTGCTCAGCGGCGCGAAGGCGGAACCGAGCCGGCTGAGCGTTTCGATGCGGCCGAACAGGCGGTTGCGCAGAGGCAGCCCGTGTTTATCGTAGTAGTGGGCGAGGAATTCGTACTTCATCTTGGCCATGTCGACGTTGGAGGGACACTCGCCCTTGCAGCCCTTGCACTCCAGGCAGAGGTCGAGGACTTCGTATACCCGTCGGCTCGTGAACCCCTCGCCGTCCAGCTTGCCCGACAGGGCGGCCCGGAGCACGTTCGCGCGGCCCCGGGTGCTGTGCTCCTCGTCGAGCGTGGCGATATAGGAAGGGCACATGGTTCCCACCAGCTTCTTGCGGCAGGCGCCGACTCCGTTGCAAAGCTCGATGGACCGCGAGAGTCCGCCGTCCCCGGAGAAATCGAAATAGGTGTTGATTTCCTCTGCCTGGTATGCCGGGCCAAACCGCAGATTGTCGGTCATCTTCTGGTTCGCGATGATCTTGCCCGGGTTCATGATGCCGTTCGGGTCGAACACGGCCTTGACCGCCTTGAAGGCCTCGTATAGCTTCGGCCCGAACACCTTTTCGTTCCACTCGCTCCGCACGAGTCCGTCGCCGTGCTCGGAGCTGACCGCGCCGCCATAGGCCAGGACCAGGTCGCGGATTTCTTCCGCGATGGCCCGCATGCGCGCGATGCCCTCGGATTCCTTGAGATTGATAAGCGGCCGGATGTGGATCGTGCCCACGCTGGCGTGGGCGTAGTAGGACGCCACTGTGCCGTGCTTGTGGACGATGGCGCGAAAGTCGCGGATGTAGTCGGGAAGCTTCTCCGGCGAGACCGCCGTGTCCTCCACGAAAGTCGCCGGCTTGGTATCCCCCTTCATGCCCATCAGCAGTCCCAGACCCGCCTTCCGGATGGCCCAGGCGTTCGACTGGGCGGAAGGGGTCGTGGCCCGGACGCAGGCGTAGCCCAGGTTCTTCTCCCGGAGCAGGGATTCGAGGGCGCCCAGACGGTCCGAGACCTCTTCGTCCGTTTCACCATAGTACTCGACCATGAGGATGGCTTCGGGGTCGCCTTCGATGAAGTCGCGCTGATGGGCGGCCGCGGGAGATTCCTTGGCCAGGTCCAGAATGGTCTTGTCGGTGAGTTCCACGGCGGAGGGATCGGTCTTCAGGATCTCGACCGTCGCTTCCATGGATTCGATCAGGTCCGAGAAGTGACAGATTCCGAGGGCCTTGTGCGCGGGCAGCGGCACCAGGTTGACGCGCGCCTCGGTCACGGCGGCCAGGGTGCCCTCGGATCCGACGACGATCTTGCAGGGGTCGAAGGGGCCGTCACCGGTGAATTCGTCCAGGTTGTATCCGCCCACGCGCCGCATGATCCGGGGATACCGGGCCTCGATCTCGTCCCGGTTTTCGTGGGCTATGCGGCGGATTTCGCGGTAGATCCGGCCCTCCAGGCCGCCGAGTGCGGCCTTCTCGCCGTACTCGCGGTCGCCGACCGGCTTGAAGACCGTCCGCGTGCCGTCGCTCAGGACCACGTCGAGTTCCAGGACGTGGTCGATCGTCTTCCCGTATATGATGGAATGGGAACCGCAGGAGTTGTTGCCGATCATGCCGCCGACGTTCGCCCGGTTGCTCGGCGAGACGTCCGGCGCAAAGAGCAGACCCATCGGCTTCAGGTGGGCGTTGAGTTCGTCGAGGACCACGCCGGGCTGTATCCGGGCCCAGCGTTCCTCGACGTTGACCTCGAGAATCCGGTTCATGTGCCGGGAGAAATCGACCTGGATGCTGCAGCCCACCGCCTGGCCGCCCAAGCTGGTGCCTCCACCGCGGGGCGTGACGGGAATGCCCCGTTCGTAGGCGAACCGGAGGATGCGGGAGACCTGGTCCGCGTTGGCGGGATACGCGACGCCCAGCGGCTCGATTTCGTAGATGCTGGCGTCCGTGCTGTACAGGACCCTGGCCGTTTCGTCGAAACGGAACGCGCAGTCGATTTCCTTCCCGATCTGTTCCTGCCAGGCTGTGTCCATGTACCTTACCCGAACGAAGCGCCGGGCCGATGCCGGGCTATCCCGGCTGCCGGAGACGCGTGCGGACTACACCGTCAACGTGACCGAGTCCATACGGGCCACGTCCTTGACTTCCGTATACGAGGCCAGGGCCATCAGTTCGTTGGTTTCCGGCGAAAGCCGGGCCTTCAGCGTGTCTGTCGTCCACGGTCCCCCGCCGCTGTACTGCGGCGCGTACCGCAGCACGAGCACGATGCGCTTGCGGTCGGCCGGTTTCCATCGGAGCGTCCCGTGGGTGAGCAGTTCGGAAATCACTACAGCGTCTCCCGCCCGGGGCGTGACGTTTACCGTGCCAAGCGGCGCGTCGTCTTCCAGGTCGCCCCCGTCGAAGATCGTATCGGGCCGGTCGAAATTGCACTTGTGGGACCCGGGCACGACCACGAGTCCGCCGTCTCCGGGATGCACGTCGGTGAGATAGATGAATACGACGAAGTCGTCACAGTAGATTCGGCCGTCCCGGCATTCATAGCGTGTACTCTGCCACCCGTAGGACTCCCGCGCGCAGTGGAGCGATCCGGCTTCGACGACTCCGCCCGCCTGGTTTACGAGCATGGAACCTCGGACAAAACGCGGCTTTCCGGAGGTGAATTCCTTCACGATGGGCCAGTAGCCCGGCTGGAATACCAGTCTTTCCAGCGCCTTGTCGAAGGCGAATCCGTTTTCGTAAATACGACCGTCCCTGCTCCCGAAATCCGGCGGCAGGTCTTCGGAAGGCGTCTCGATATACCGCTCGGCGGCGGCAAGCGCCTCGGAAAGCTCCGCTTTACCGAGGACGCCTTCCAGATGTAGATAGCCGGTCAGGTCGAACAGGTATCTCTGCTCTTCGGTCATCATGATCGATCCCGGTTTTTCTGAGGCACCTGGCCGACGAGCAACAGGCGCAGGTCCATCACGTTCGTATGGGTAGGTCCCGTAATGACGAGATCGCCCAGTGGTTCAAAGAAATGATAGGCGTCGTTGTCGTCCAGGCAGGCAGCGGCGGCCAGTCCCTTCCCGGCCGCCCGCGCCAGCGTCTGTCCGTCCGCCACGGCGCCGGCGGCGTCGGTGGGGCCGTCCGTACCGTCCGTGCCCGCGCTGAACACGACGGTTCGTTCCAGACCGTCGATGCCCGCAGCGGCGGCCAGGACGAATTCCTGGTTCCGCCCACCCTTTCCGGCGCCCTTCAGCGTTACCGTGGTCTCGCCCCCGGAAATCACGCACGCAGGACTTCGCACCGGATCTCCATGCCGCACGATCTCCCGGGCCATGGCCGAATATACCCGGGCGATCTCCCGCGTCTCGCCGTCGATAGAACTGGACAGCACCAGGGCGTTATAGCCTCTTGTCTCCGCCTCCATCCGGGCGGCATCAAGCGCCTGGCGATTGTTGGCGATCATCACGTTCAGCGTGCGATCGAAGACCGGATCGCCGGGGCCGGGCGTTTCCGGTTCAGTCCCCTTCAACCCGGCGTCCAGGTAGCGGACCACCGAAGAGGGTAGTTCATCCTGCAGGCCGTACTTTCCCAGAATCGTCCGGCAGTCGGCATAAGTGCTCTCGTCCGGCACCGTGGGGCCCGACGCGATGACGTCGAGCGGGTCTCCGATGACGTCCGAAAGGACCAGGCCGACCACGTGCGCCGGCGAAGCGAGCCTGGCCAGCCGGCCGCCCTTGACGCGCGAGATGTGCTTGCGTATCGTGTTGATCTCGTTGATCGTCGCGCCGCACTGGAGCAGCCGGCCGGTCACCGCCTGCTTCTCCGCCAGCGTCACCCCTTCGGCCGGCAGCGGCATAAGCGCGGAACCCCCGCCCGAGAGCAGGCAGAACACCAGGTCGTCCTCCCCTAGGCGCTCCAGGAGCTCGACGATTCTCTTCGTTCCTTCCACGCCGGCGGCATCGGGGATGGGATGCCCCGCTTCGATCAGCTCTACGCGCGTCAGCGGTGCCGTATGACCGTACTTGACATTGACGGCTCCCCCGGTGAGCCGGTCGCCCAGAATCGATTCCATGGCGCCGGCCATCATGGCGCCCGCCTTGCCGGTGCCGACGACGTAGATCCCGTCAAACTGGTCCAGGTCCCAGGTGATGCCGCCGATATTCAGGCTGTTCCCTTCACGCACAACGTGACGCCTGGTAGCTGCCGCGGGATCGACGGCCCGAAGGGCCGCGTCAAATATGCAACGTGCATCGGTTCGAAGATCAGCAGTGGACATGGCCGGGGGTTCGCGGAGCGGCATCGGCTGCGAATCAAGCAAAACGGGCGCACCGCCAGCCGGCCGGCACGCCCATTCGACAGATCGACTGCCCATTTGTCTTATGACCGGTCCAGTTCCTTTGGCGGCGGCGGTCTTCGGGGAGGCGGCTCCTGTTCGTCGATGTCCATCGCGCGCTGGATTTCCGTGTTCGCGTTGTTGACGACTCGTTTGAACTCCCGCACCCCCTTGCCCAGTCCCCTCGCAAGGGCCGGTATCCGGTCCGCACCGAACAGGAGCAGGACAATCAGGAAGATCACCATCAATTCCTGCATCCCGATGTCACCGATCATGTTGCCACACTCCTGGAGTGACGGACGATCGCATGCTGCTATTCAACGACCGCGTTTCGCAACCCTTCCTTGAAAGCAAGGCAATATGCCGAAAATGTACACGGCAAGCCATCGCCGGGCAAGCGAATAATGCGGGGAACCCGTCCACAGAGACCGCTCGGAACGGGTTTCCAGATCGTTCTTGACGGCAGTTCCCGTGCCGGTCAGTTTACCCGAACGCGGATAGTGGACGGTTTACGCGCATGACGGCCGGCATGGACAGCACGGACAGCACGGACGGCACGGACAGCTCTGATCGGGGGTATGGATGGAAAGGCCTATGGTAAACCAGGGCAGGCTGTACTGGACGGGACAGCACTGGATCAACTATGTGCGACCTGGAAACTCCGGGGAGAACAGCGGGATGGTCAGCCTCTGGCATACGCATTACAGTTCTGCTGGCGAAGGGACCGTGGCGTATGTGCTGATCGAGGACGGTGCCGCCTACCGGAGAATCTGTACCGACAACCTGGAAGTAGCGGATTTCATTCAAGGGTGGATGCGCGGCCGGGGCGGCATGTACGATATGGAGCTGGAGACTACGCCGGCCGTCTTTACACGAGGCGGAAGCGTCCTCGATACTCCTTCCTGGACGATCGATGCGGGAGATGACCAGATCATCGCCCGCTGGAGCGATCTGCAGCCCCCGGAGTTGCTCGAAGCGCCCGCGCCGAAACTCCGGGATGGATGGGATGTAAGCTCCTGCCTGTTCTTCGCCCGTTCCGCGCAGATTCTGTTCAACGGCCATCTCATCGCCGGCGATCCCTATGCCGTCGATATCTGGAAACCCAGTCTCGGCGGCGAACGCAGCTCCTGCGTGTTCGCTCTGTCCGAGACTTTCATTCAAGTGCCCGGCCGGGACGGGTGAGCGCCCAGCCGGCGAAAGCGGCGATGACCAGCATCAGTGCCAGGAGCCCCGCCACGCCATAGAGCGCGCCGTCCGGAGACGAGGTCAGTATATCGAATTCCCACAGCGTACCTCCCCGCTCTACCAGCCAGTGCCAGGCCGTATGCCCCGCAAGTACCGAGAGTATGATGGCGCCCGTCCGACCGGTGCCTTCACCCGGTATATACCTGAAGAGTAACCTGAGTATCGGGACGCAGATCAGGATCACGAGCAACTGGCCAATCTCGACTCCTACGTTGAAGGCCAGGAGCGAGGTCACCAGGTGTTCTCCCCCAAAGGGCAGCATTTCCCGGAGGGCGTATGCGAAACCGAACCCGTGTATGAGGCCGAAACCGAAAACGGCCATCCAGCGGCGGCGCAGTCCGGGCGACACGATATTCTCCAGAGCCATATAGACGATGGAAGCGGCGATCAGCGTTTCGACGAGGGGGACGAACCAGAGCGCGGCGGGCGCCAGGCCCAGTGTGGCGGCGATCAGCGTGACCGAGTGCGCGACCGTGAAGGCGGTGACGAGGATCACGAGCACCCTCAATCGCTGAAATGGGATGACCAGGCACAGCAGGAACAGTAGGTGGTCCATGCCGTCGAGGATGTGGGTGAACCCGAGCTGCATGAACCGCCACGCGGCCTGGTGCCAGCGGGGATCGAGTACGATTCGTCCCGGATTCCCGGTGTATTGGTAGAGACGCTCGTCTCCAGTCGCAGGCAGGAACCGAAGCACGGTCGAGACCCGCATGCCCAGTCTTTCCAGGCCGGGCAGGATGGAAAACTCCGAACGATCCGACGTTATCCGGTACTCGAACAGCACGTCCAACATGACCTGCTGCCAGTAGATCCGCGTGTCTGCGGGCAGGGGCTGCCCCAGGGTGGAGGCCAGCGCGGTATCGTACGCGTTAAACGATCGATCGGAAGGAAGGGAGGCCCTGACGGCGGCCAGTTCAGGTACGGGCAGACGCATGCCGTCTTCGTAGAGCGACACCTCCTGGCCGATCCAGAGCATGGCGGCGTCGTTCAGGGATTCTTCCGCGCGCGCGAGGTCCAGGTAGCCCGGTCCGACTAACGGAAAGTTTACATCGAGCATAGCCTCGAGCGGCACACGCACGAGCATGCTGAGGCGCTGACCTTCCGGCTTGATGAAAGCGCGAATCGTGATGTCGGAGGGGATGTCGTGGCCGAATGCCCCGGTCGACGGCACGGCTGCCGTAAGCCCGGCTATGGCCAGCGAGAGCAGGACGCGGACGGCAACCCGGCCAGTCGCCGCCCGTCGTCCCGTAAGAGGAGAGACCCGATCCGTCGTGCCTACCGGGAGGCAGAGGGCCATATCACGCCCTGGTCCTGCTGCTCGACCGGGCCCTCACCCATGTAGGTGAACTTCTGCACGCGCTTGCCTTCGTAGGTCTCCGTGGTGTAGATATTGCCCTTCGAATCGGTGGCGATGCTGTGGGTGCCGAAGAACTGGCCCGGTTGGCGGCCGCCGTCTCCGAAAGTGGTCAGCACTTCCATGGTTTCTCGCAACAGCACGTACACCTTCATGTTCTGGCCGTCCGCCACGTACAGGTATTTCTGGTCCGCATCCTTCGAAAAGGCGACGTCCCAGGTCGACCCGGCACCCAGCGTGTTGCCGGAGAGGACTTTTTCCATTACGAAAGTGCCATCCGTCCGGAATACCTGGATACGGTTGTTGGGCCGGTCGCAGACGTACACGTGACCGTCGTTCGAGGGATCGGCCGCGTGGACGGGATTGCGGAACTGCTGCGCCGGCGGCGCTTCGGGGTCGTATCTACCTATATTGGCGTCATCCGGCTCGTTGCCGTAGGCGCCCCAGTACCGCTTCAGGGCCCCGGTCTCGATGTCGAGCACCGCGACGCGCTTGTTCAGGTAGCCGTCGGCCACGTAGGCCTCGTTCGCGGAGGCGTCGAAGGAGATCTTGGCCACCCGCCCGAAATTCCCCGGATCCATGCTGTTGCCGGTCCACGCCGGATCCGCCTCGTCGAAAGAATCGGCCCTTCGCGCGCCCGGTTCGCCGAACTGCTTCAGGAAGGTGCCGTCCTGGGCGAAAACCAGGATGTGGGCGTCGTCGCCCCCGTTGCCGCCGATCCAGAGATTACCCATCGGGTCGACGGTGATCCCGTGATTCGAACCCGGCCAGTCGTATCCTTCTCCCGGTCCACCCCAATGGTTCAATAGATCGCCTTCGGGACTGAACTGGAGTACCGGCGGGGCAGGAATGCAGCATTCGGCCACGGGCGGGTCCTGCGCGGCGCCCAGTTCCGTGCTCGGGTTGCCGTTGCCGCGGTGTATGATCCAGATGTTGTCGTTGGCGTCGACGGTAACGCCGATGGCGGAACCCAGGATCCAGTGGTTGGGCAGCGGCTTGGGCCACAGGGGATCCACCTCGAATACCGGCGCCATCACGGCGTCGGAGGCCTGCTCAGTCACCTCCATGTCCGCGCACGCGGACGCCATGATCAGGAATCCGGTTGCAAACACGGCGGCTGCGGCCATCCGCTCGATTGACCTTCGTATCATGATTCCTCCCGGGTTGCTCCGGCCTTCGATCCGCTTACCCCGTACGGACCGTATCGCCGCATGCGCCACGCAAAGCGCATGCGGCGATACGGCCGCCGTCAAACGATAGTTGGTCTGGCATTGCGGTATGCTGCCGGCAGGCAAAGATGGAAAGTTGGTTCTACAGCCATCAGGTTTCCTGTTCGGTATAGGGCGAAGTTACCCCGCGCGTGAACGGGGGTCAAGCAATATTCGCCGGATATGGTCGCGGGGCCGGTCATTTATACATCGACAAACACGTGGCGGGGTTCTATAATCTAAATGATTCCAAAAGGTACTTTGTTGAATTCAACGGATGGATTCGGCGACGCAGGCAACAACGCATCACGCTGGAATGCGGCGCCTGTCCCTCTGACCAACGGAACCCGACACCATGCACGTCAACACGCCCTGGGACATGAAGGTCAACCGACGGATTCTCGAGATGGAGTATGCCGTGCGGGGGCCGATACCCCAGCGGGCAGCCGAGCTGAAGCAGCAGGGCAGAAGGATCATCCCGTGCAATCTCGGCAATCCCCAGGCGCTCGGCCAGCAGCCCATCTCCTTCTACCGGGAGGTGCTGAGCCTGGTGGAACACCCGGTTCGGATCGAGCGCGAGCGGCGACTCAAGACACTGTTCGACAGACACGCCCTGGACGGACTTGAAAAGGACGACTTCCACTCCGACTACGTGCTCGATCTCAGCGAGCGCTACCTGGAACGGATGGAAACGGGCATGGGCGCTTACTCGGACAGCAGCGGACCGCAGTTCATCCGGGAAGCCGTGGCCGGGTACATCGACCGGAGAGACGGAGCGGACGATGTACGCCTTCCCCGTTCCGACCCCGGACAGGTATTCATCACCAACGGCGCCAGCGAGGCGGTGCGGTATGTCATCGACCTGCTGATCGATGATGATTCCGACGGCATCATGATCCCCATCCCCCAGTATCCGCTGTACTCCGCGGCCATCAGGCGGTGCGGCGGCGCACAGGTCGACTATTACCTCGACGAGAAATCGGGATGGGCCATGGACCGGGATCTGCTGGAATCTGCCCTGGAAGGCGCGCGGGAACGCGGCGTGGCCGTCAAGGCCATTGTGGTCATCAACCCGGGCAACCCGACCGGCGCGGTACTGGACGAAGAGACAGTCGGCGAGGTCATTGCCTTCGCCGGGGAAAACGGCCTGGCCATTATCGCCGACGAGGTCTACCAGGAGAATGTCTACGACGCGGACGCGGAATTCGTATCCTTCGCCCGCGTACTGGGGCAAAGCGATGTCCCACTGTTCAGCGTGCACAGCACCTCGAAGGGTTTCTACGGCGAGTGCGGCCACCGGGGCGGATACCTCGAGATCAGGAACGCTCCGCGTGTCGGAAGCACCGGACTGTCTTTTACGGACCTCGTGCTCAAGCAGGCGTCGGTGAACATCTGTTCCAACACGGTCGGGCAGTTGATGATGTATCTACTCGTCAGCCCCCCGCCTGAAAACGCCGAGCCCTATCGCCGTTTCACGATCGAGCGGAGAAAGATCCTCGAAGACCTCCACGGCAAGGCGGCCATGATACGGGCGGGATTCGACCACATGGACGGCGTATCCTGTTTCGGGCGGACGGGCGCGATGTACCTGTTTCCCCGTCTGGACAGGCTGCCGGACGGGAAGAACGATTTCGATTACTGCATGGGACTCCTGGAAGAAACCGGCCTGGTCACGGTCAACGGCGCGGGATTCGGTCAGATGCCGGGCACCAGTCACCTGAGGATCGCGTTTCTGCCGCCCAGGGACGTCATCGAAGAGGTCCTTCCGATGTGGATCGAGTTCCATAACGCGTATGTGAACTGACTGAGGCGCATTGCATGCTCACAGACCGGGAGAAGTGGCTGTTCGATCTGCATGGTTACCTGGTCCTCCGCCAGGTGGTGTCGCCGGAGGACCTGGAACACATGATCGCACGGTGCGACGAGTGGCACGGGATGGATGAGGACGAACTGCCGCCGCCACTCTGTTCCTATGATGATCCCGTGGAAAAACCGACGGCCGCGCGGGCCATTCTCCACGCCGAGTACGCCGACCCGGTTTTCGACCGGTTGATCCTCAACCTGCCGATCATGCGCGTCGTGCTCGCCCTGACCCGCGAACGTCCCCAGCATCTGCTGTCCGCCCTCACGGTAAATATACCGGACAGCGACGAGATCACGCTGCACAACGGTGCTTCCGGCGCGTGGCGGAACCCGGCCAACGATTACCAGGCCGCGGACGGCGACGTTTTCGCCACCTTCATCAACGCGGCCATTTCCCTGGTGGACGTTCCAGACGGCGCCGGCTTCGTCTGCATACCGGGAAGCCACAAGACCTATTTCGAACGGCCCGGGCACATCGACATCCGCTCGGGTCCCCCGACGGTAGTCAACGTGCCCGTCAACGCCGGGGACGCCGTCGTTTTCACCGAGGCGCTGTGCCACGGCGCCCTGCCATGGCCCTGGCGCGATCGGCCGCGGCGCACCATGTTCCAGCGGTACTGCACATCCTACGCGTCCTGGACGCCCGGTGCGGGGCCCATCGAGGAACACCAGGATCTGCTCTCAGAGGGCGTCTGCGAGATGAAACGCCAGGGCGGATTCCAGGGACCGAAGCGTGTCGTCGAGCGCCTGCTTGCGGAACTAAATGGAGATGCTTCATGAAAATCACCGACCTGAAATGCGCCGTGATCGGACAGAATCCCGTGGTCCGGATCACCACGGACGAGGGTATTCACGGCCTGGGCGAGATCGAGAACTCCAAACCCTATATGAAACCCCACGTCCTGTTCTACCGGGACCACATTCTCGGCCAGGACCCCACGGACGTGAACCGCGTCGTTGCGAGCATTCGGCGGCTGGGCAGTTTCAAGCCCTGGGGCAGCGCGGTCAGCGCCATCGAAATGGCCCTGTGGGATATCGCCGGCAAGGCGGCCGGCCTGCCGGTCTACAAGCTGCTCGGAGGGAAGATGCGTGACCGGGTCCGGGTCTACAACGGCGCGGTCCGATTTCCCATGAAGGGCACCACGGTGGAAGACTACGCGGAGGACATGGCCCGGATGAAGGCGGCACCCGAGGGGTTCACCATCATCAAGCAGGGCATAAGTTTCCACAGCCAGATGCCGTCGCAGGTCCCCGACTTCTTCTACGGCGACCTGCAGAAGCACGGCTTTCACGGCAATAGGGGGCCGCTTACCGAAAAGGGCCTGAAGCACCTGGTGGCCTGCATCGAGGCCATGAAGGCGGTCCTCGGTGATGAAGTCGGTCTGGCCCTCGACTGCGGCCCCGGCATGCTCGTACCGGACGCCCTGCGCCTGGCCAAGGCCGTGGAGCACCTGCACATCATGTGGCTCGAAGACATGATCGCCGGCGACTATACGCCCTACGTCCTGGCCGACCTCTACCGGGAGGTGAATTCGAGGACTTCCACGCCGATTCACACCGGGGAGCAGATCTACCTCCGGGAGAATTTCGTCGATCTCATCGAGAAGCGGGCCGTAGACGTGGTGGGACCCGATCCGGCCGACGTGGGCGGTATCGCGGAGCTGAAGTGGATCGCCGAATACGCCGATCTCCACGGCGTGCTCATGGCGCCCCACGGCGTCATCGACGGACTGATCGGCCTGGCCGCGCTGGTACACGCCTCGGCCGCCATGCCGCCCAACTACATCGCCTTCGAATATCCCGTGGGGAACCCGGCCTGGTGGTACGACATCGTGGAGGGCCTGCCGGACCCCGTCGTGAAAGACGGCTTCATCGAGGTCTGGGACAGCCCCGGCCTGGGCGTCGACCTGGTGCCGGACAAGACCGTTCCTTATCTGAAGGAAGACGACCAGGGATTCTTCGACTAGCCGCCGCGGATTCCCGGAGCGACCCATGTATGTGAGTCACCTGAAAGTCAGAAACTGGCGCAATTTCCCGCAGATCGACGTCGACCTGCAGAAAAGGCAGTTCATCGTCGGCCCCAACGCGTCCGGCAAATCCAACCTGATGGACGTCTTCCGGTTTCTGCGGGATATCGCGAAGATCGAGGGCGGCGGACTGCAGAAGGCCGTCGCGGACCGGGGCGGCATGACCAAGATACGGAATCTCGCCGCGCGCAGGGATCCGGATATCGCCATCGAAGTCCGATTCTCCGACCCGCTGAACGGACGCGAGACCTGGCGCTACGAACTGGGTCTCAAGCAGCAGGCCCGGGGGAACCGGCATACGCTGATTACTTACGAACGCGTGCGCAGGGATGGAGTCGTCCTGCTCGACCGGCCGAACGAGGGCGACCAGGAAGACATCGTGCGGCTGACGCAGACCTACCTGGAGCAGATCGCCGCCAACCGGGAATTCCGGGACGTCGCCCGGTTCTTTCAGGCCATCACCTACCATCACCTGGTGCCGCCGCTCCTTCGCCATACGGACCTGATTCGCGGCCGGACCCTCGAAGGCGATCCGTACGGGCAGGATTTCCTGGAGAAGATAGCCCGGGAGCATGAGCGGTCTCGCAGGGCCCGGCTGTCCCGGATCGAGCAGGTGCTGAAGTTGGCCGTGCCTCAACTGGAGCAGCTCGAGTTCATACGGGACCAGGATACGGGCCGTCCCCATTTGCAGGCCCTTTACGCCCACTGGCGGCCGCGGGCCGGCATTCAGCGGGAGGACCAGTTCTCGGACGGCACGTTGCGCCTGATCGGCATGCTGTGGGCGCTTCTTGAAGGCGATTCGCTCCTGATGCTGGAAGAACCCGAACTCTGTCTGCACGCGGGCATCGTCAACCGACTTGCCGCCCTGATCCAGCGCATGCAGCGGAACACCGGGAGACAGGTGCTGATCAGCACGCACAGCGCGGCGCTGTTGTCCGACCCCGATATCGAGCGGGAGGAGGTCCTGCTGCTGAAACCCGTCCCGGAAGGATCGGCAGCGGGGGCGACCGGAAACGTGCGGGACGCCCTTTTTCTACTGGAGCGGGATGCCTCGGAAGACCGGGGCTCCTTCGAAAGGACCCACGCCGACAACCAGGATCAATTGAACCTCTTCGAATAATGAGTCCGTCGCCAGAAATGCCAAAGGAATCGAATGCAGGTCCCGGAACAGAACCTCGCGCGGCATATCGCCGCTAACAGCTATCCCGGACGGGGGCTGATCATCGGACGGTCGGCCGAAGACGAAACCTGGCTGATGCTCTACTGGATCATGGGCCGCAGCGCGCACAGCCGGAACCGCCGGCTCACGATCGAAGGTCCCGTATTGCGGACCGAACCGGTCGACCCATCCAGGCTGGACGCGCCCGAACTGATCATCTATCCGGCCATGCTCGAGCTGCCGAAGGTATACATCGTCACCAACGGCGACCAGTCGCAGACCATTTACGACGCGTTGAGAAACGGCGGAATTTTCGATGACGCCCTGGCCACCCGGGAGCGTGAGCCCGACGCCCCGAACTACACGCCTCGAATCAGCGGCATGCTGGACCTGTCGGGACCGCCCGCCGTTACCCTCAACATCCTCAAGGCGAACCCCGTCGATCCCGCCCGGACCGACCGGGTGACCTATCGCCCGTCGCCACCGCCGCCCGGACTCGGACTGTGCCTGACCACGTACGCGGGGGACGGGGACCCTTTGCCGGGGTTTTCGGGAGATCCCCTGGTCCTGCCCCTGGAAGGCGGGGCGGAGGAAGTCATGCGGACGTACTGGAACGCCCTCGACAGGGAAAACCGGATCGCCATCGCCCTGAAACGCGTGGCCCCGGACGGAAGCAGCGAACTCATGGCCATCAACAGGTATTAACCCAACCAAGAGGTGACGCGGATGCGGATGCCTTCGGGCGCTACTGTGATGTTTCTGGCCATATGCCTGCTCGCCGGATGCGGTGATACGCCTCCCTCCCGGGACGTGTGGGTGGAAGCCCTGTCGCAAAAGAACACCGGGCTGGCCTACCTGTACCGGAACGATCTGGAAGGCGCGGCCGATTCATTCGAGGCGGTCGCCCGGCTGGTGCCCGGAGAACCGCTCGGCCACGCGAACCGGGCCCTGGCGCTTCTCAGGCTTCAGGATTACCAGGCAGCCGGCGCGGTCATCGACCGGGCCGTGGATCTCGCTCCGGGGGACGGCGCCGTCCTTTCCATCCAGTCCGACATCGTGGCGGCCCTGGGAGACCGCGAACGCGCCCTGTCCATTCTCGATCGCGCCGTCGAGCAGAACAGGCCCGACGTGGCGCTCCGGTACAAATACCTCACGGAAATGCGAAGACTTCGGGGACCGGCTCATCGGGACGAAGACACGCTTGGCGAACTGCAGGCCATGCTTGAATACGAACCGGACAACCTGGCCGTGCTCGTCGAGCTGAACGAAACCCTGGTTCGAATGGACCGGTTGCAGGAAGCCTCGGCCGGTTACGAACGAATGTCCCGGCTGCTCGTGCCCCTTCCGGATGATATTCGGACCTGGCTGGATCGAACCACGGACGCGCTGGACCGCCGTGACGCGGCCGAAGCCGGGTCCAGCGCGGGCATCCTGGGCAACCTGCTCGTGGTGGACCCGGCCTACCGGGCGTCGCGGGACCGCCTGGGGGATCCTTCGCAACAGTCGCCCCCGCTATACGAATTCAGGACGGCGCCGCCTGATCTCGCCGTCGTGACCGCGGACACCCTGGTCGACATGCGTTTCGTAGACGCGGCAAGTGAATGGACAGGGGATTCACTTCCGGCCCGGGAGGGATGGACGGACCTGGCACTGGCGGATCTGGACGGGGACGGCCGGCTGGACATGTTGCTGGCAGGCCCGGATGGACTACTCGTCATGCAAAACCGGGAGAGTGGTTGGGAGACCGTTGCCAAACCATGGGAAGTCGATCGCGCGGCGATTACAGGCAGCCCGATCTTTCGATTGATCCCGGGTGACTTCGACAATGACGGCGATATGGACTTCCTAAGTGCCGGCTCGTTACTTCCACAGGTGTACCACAACGAAGGGGATGGGGAATTCAATCTTGTTCAGACCCTTGAGCCTGGGGTAAGTCCGTGGTTTTCAGCCTCCGTTTCCCAGGCGGATTTCGACCACGACGGGGACCTGGATATTCTGGCGTCCAATTTAGACGTGCTTCGATTCTTTCGAAACACGGAGGAAGGGCTTTTCGAAGAGGCCACCTCCTCTGCGGGTTTCCCCGAAACGGGCGGTGCCGTTCCTGGTGTCTGGCCCGTCCAGCCTCTGGCCTGGGGCGATTTCGACCTGGACGGGGCCGTGGACGTGGTCGCGCTGTTCGAGGACGGCACGCACCGGATGTACCGAAACGTGCGTCAGGGCAGATGGGTGGACTGGACCGAACGTTTCAGTGGCATGGCGTGGGGTGGGGCAAAGACGGTCGCCGCGGCCGATTTCAATAACGACGGCACGCTGGACCTGTTCATGACGGGAACCGGAGCGGGCGGATGCCGGATGTTGTGGAACGAAGCAGGCAGCCGTTTCGACGGGGAGGCAACGCCCTCGACCTTAAGCGATGCGTGTGAAGGCCTCGATGCCGCTGCCGTCCGGACCGTCGACTTCGACAACGACGGGTTCATCGACCTGGCCCTGGCCGGCGCTGCGGCCCCGGAACAGACCGGACTCCGGCTGATCAGAAACCTGGGGAACGGCCGCTTCGAGGCCCAGTCGTCCCTGTTGCCCGGACTGCCGTCTGCTGTCGAAGACGTGGAAACCGGTGACCTGGACGATGACGGCGACGTGGACCTCGTACTGCTGACCGGGGGCCGCGTGGTCACGCTCCGGAACGACGGCGGCAACAGGAACGGCTGGCTCAAGGTTCAGCTCGCCGCGGCGCTGGAAGGAAGCGGGAAGAACAATTTCCACGGCATAGGGTCCACGATCGAGATCAACGCGGGGGCGCACTATCAGTCTCTGCTCGTCGGCGCGCCCGTCACCCACGTCGGTCTCGGCAGCCGGGCACAGGCCGACGTCATCCGCGTGATCTGGAGCAACGGGGTTCCCCAGAACAGGATCGATCCGGAATCCCGTACGCTCATCGTCGAACCCCAGCGGCTCAAGGGTTCGTGCCCGTCGCTGTACACCTGGAACGGCGAGCGGTACGTTTTCGTCACGCACCTGATGACGCGGAGCGCCATAGGCGCCCTGACCGAAACCGGCGCGCCGGCCTGGCCGGACGCGGCGAACGACTACGTGAAAATCCGGGGCGACCAGCTGATCGAGCGGGACGGGAAATACGAGGTCCGCGTCGTGGAGGAGCTGTGGGACGCGGTGTACATGGACAAAATGGAGCTCCTGGTCGTAGACCACCCGGCGGAGACGGACATTTACGTGGATGAAAAGTACCTCCCGCCTCCCTACCCGGAGCTGGAGATCCATACGGTGACCGATCCACGCCTTCCCGCAGCAGCCCACGACCACTACGGTAACGACATCCTGCCCGCTCTCATCGCCCGGGACAGTCTGTATGTCGGTGATTACAGGCTCGGCGACTACCAGGGCGTACCCGAACCGCATTCGATTACGCTGGACCTGGGCGATCTGAAAGACGCGCAGCGGATCCACCTGTACCTCTGCGGCTGGATCATGCCGATCGAACCCAGTTCCAACCTGGCCCTGTCCCAGCGTGGAAACGCCGCCGTGATCCCACCGTACCTGGAAACGCCGGACGGCGAGGGGCGGTGGCGGACCGTCATCCCATACACGGGCTTTCCCTCGGGGGAACACAAGACCATCTTCATCGATCTGACGGACCGGTTCCCCTCGGACGACTACCGCGTCAGGCTCACCACGAACCTGCAGTTGTACTGGAGCGAGGCCTTTTTCACCGTCGATGAACCCGAGCGCGCCGATCGGAGAATCACCCGGTTGTCTCCCGCCGCCGCCGAACTTCACTACCGCGGTTACTCCCGGGAGTACCAGGCCGCGCCCTACGGGCCCTTCATAAGGGATTACCAGACGCTGAGCGGCGAACCCCAGTGGCTGCCCTTCGCGGGATACCGGACGCGTTACGGTGACGTGATGCCTCTCCTGAAGACGTCCGACGATCGTTATGTCATCTATAGCTCGGGAGAGGAAATTACGGTAGCCTTCGTGGCCGCGGACCTGCCCGACCCCCCGCCCGGCTGGACGAGGGACTTCGTACTGCACACCGACGGATGGCTCAAGGAAGGCGACCTCAACACGGCGACCGCGGCCACGATCGAACCCCTGCCCTTTCACGGCATGGACCGCTACCCGTACGGCGTCGAATCCCAGTACCCGGACAGTGCCGATCATCGAAAATACCGGGACGGTTACAACACGCGCTGGGTTTCCCAGGCGGGGTTCCGAGCCGCCGTAAGGCTGCATGGCTCAGGTCCGCCTTAGATGCGCGTCAGGAACCCGGAACCAGCGCCACCTTGATCAGGTCGCCCGGGTCGTCCACCAGTTTCTCGAAAATGCCGGGCCCCTGCTCGAGGTCCCGTGCGACGACCATGGATGCGACGTCGATCTGTCCGGAGGAAATCAGTTCCAGTGAGTAGGCGAAATCGAGGCTCGTGTAGGCGTAGGATCCTCTGACCGCCAGTTCCCGGTTCACCATGGCCACGCCATCGATAGCCATGGGTGCTTCGGCGCCCAGGCCCAGCAGCACGGCCTCGCCGCCCTGCCGCAGCATGCGCACGGCCTGTTCCTGCGTCGCCGTGTGACCCACCGCTTCAACCGCCAGGTCCACGCCCCGTCCATCCGTCATGTCCAGTACCCCTTCCACCGGATCGCCCGCGCTCGCGTCAATGGCGTGCGTCGCGCCCAGGTCCGAGGCCAGCGCCAGCCGGGAGGGGACCATGTCCGTCACGGCGATGCGCGTCGCCCCGATGTGGCGGGCCACCTGCAGGGCGAGGAGTCCCTGCGTACCCGCGCCAATGACGGCCACGCTCTTGATGAAACCATGGAGGCTCCGGTCGAAGATGTGCAACGCGTTCGAGAGGGATTCAACCATGCTGCCCTCGAGATCGCCCACGTGGTCCGGCAGCGGGAAGCACGATTCCGCGGGAACCGAGACGTAGCTGGCGAAAGCGCCTGGATGCTCGATGCCGATGACCGTTCGGTGCGGACATATACTCGTGCGGCCGCGGAGGCACTCCTCACATCGCCCGCAGGACAGGATCGGATTGATCGTGACCCGGTCGCCGATGGAAAGGTCATCCACATCCCGGCCCCTGTCCACGACTTCCCCGGTGAATTCGTGCCCCATGATCAGCGGCGGAACGCGCTTGGCGCTCTTGCCCAGAAAGCCGTGCAGATCGGAACCGCATATGCTTGCCGCGCCTACCTTCAGCACGACATGGCCGGACGCAGCCCCGGGTTCGGCAACCTCCTGCATTTCCATCTGACGCGTTCCCAGATACATCAGTGCCCGCATGCCATCCTCCTGTCTCCTCTATTTAAAGGTTTCATTTAGTCAGCGCGTAAATCTTCGCGTCATCGCGTAAGTCTTCGCGTAACGGTCAGTAGTTCCTGAACATGATCACGGGATCGATGGTGCGCGCGTCGGCAAAAAGCATGGCCAGACGGTCCAGTCCGAAGGCGATGCCGCCCGACGGCGGCATTCCGTATTCAAGGGCCGCCAACAGCGCTTCGTCGACTCCGCCGTCGTAGCCTTCTCGCGCACGTTTCACCCGCAGATCCTCCTCGAACCTGGCCCGTTGCTCCACTGGGTCGTTCAACTCCGAGAAGGCGTTGGCCAGTTCCAGTCCCCCTATGTACAACTCGAATCGCTCCACGTACCGGTCGTTTCCCGGAACCGTGCGCGCCAGCGAGGGCAAACGGGCGGGATACTCGGTCAGAAAGACCGGACGGCCGGCGGGCAGCGCCGGTTCCACGGCGGCCAGGAAAACGCGGTGGAACAGATCGTCCCAGCCGTCGTCTTCCCGTACCTCGTATCCCCCGGTCCCGACCGCGGAAGCGAAGGCGTCACGGGAATCGCAGGCGTCCAGATCGATACCGGTCCGGTCCAGAAAGAAGTCTCTCACCCGGTACCGGGGCCACGGGGGCTGAAGGTCGATCTCGGTGCCCTGGTAGGTCAGTTTGCCGGAGCCGTTAAGCTCCGTCGCCAGGGACGTCACGTAATCCTCAGTGGTCGTCATGACCGATTCGTAATCGGCGAAGGCTTCGTACCACTCAAGGCCGGTGAATTCGGGATGGTGGGTATCGTACCGCTCGCCGTTTCGATAGAACCGGCAAATCTGGTAGATCCGTTCGCATCCCGCCGCCAGCAGGCGCTTCATGTAGTGTTCCGGCGACGTCTGCAGAAAGAGAAGGCGCGATCCGCCAGCGTCGTCCAGGTATTCCGTCCCGAAAGAGCGCAGCGCGGGAGTCAGATCCGGCACCGCCATGAAGGTCGGCGTGTCCACGGCGATGAAACCGCGGGATTCGAAGAAGGTACGGGTGTGGGCCATGAGGCGCGACCTGATGTCCACGGCGCCGGCCGCCGCCGGCTCGGGCGCATCGCGCAGGCTGGGCGCGAGGAGTCTCATGGAGTCTACGATGCATACGTCGCGGTCCCAGGTGCCCGTACACTCGACCAGGTCTCCTTCGGCAATCGTAGTCAGCATCCCGGTCAGGTCCGGGTCGGCCAGTTCCAGGCCGGCCGTGCCGGACCAGTCCTTCAACGCGCCGGTCCGGGCGTCCTGGTCCAGCCGGACCAGCCTGCCTGCAATGGCGGTACTGCCATTTCCGGATTCCCGGGCCTGGCGAACCGTATGCGACCTCCCGACCCGGGCGGGGTAGGTTTCAATACCCTTGTTGCGCAGGTGTTCGATACGAGACATTGATGTTTTTCGGGATGAAGGGTTCTTCCTGGCTCGTGGTACACGTTAACGGTCGGTACGGACAAACGCAAGCACCACTTTGGCCTTGATTTCCGGCCCCGGGAACTGTACTATGGGTGGAGCCGGTCCGGACTTCAGGACCTTGCGCGGATCACCGCGCTTCCGGCCGAATTACAAGCCCGCAACGATCTTCATCCGGCCTCATTTAATGACCGTAATCCGCTTTTCATTCCTGCGCTTGCTCCTGTTGGTCCTGTGCACTGCCGCGGCCTGCGGAACCACACCGGCGCCCGGAAATGGCAACCCTGAATCCGATCCCCTCCTGTCCCGCCTTCAGGTGCCGGAAGGTTTCAGGATCGGTATCTACGCCAGGGGGGTCCGCAACGCCCGGGCGATGGCCATGGGACCCGGCGGCACGCTCTTTGTGGGTTCCCGGCGCGCGGGGAACCTGTACGCCGTACTGGACCGGGACCGGGACTTCGTCGCCGACGAGGTGCTGATCCTCGACAGCGGACTGAGGATGCCAAGCGGCATCGCTTTTCGCGACGGCGCGCTGTACGTCGCCGAAGTCAGCCGGGTCCTCCGGTACGACGACATCGAAAACCGGCTCGACGATCCTCCGGAGCCGGTCGTGGTCAACCGGAATTTCCCGACCGACCGTCATCACGGCTGGAAGTTCATCCGGTTCGGCCCTAACGGCAAGCTGTACGTTCCCGTGGGCGCGCCGTGCAACGTCTGCGAACGCAGCGACCCGCGTTACGCGAGCATCATGCGCATGAATCAGGACGGATCGGACCTGGAGGTCTACGTAAGCGGCGTGCGAAACACCGTGGGCTTCGACTGGCATCCGGTATCGGGCGAACTCTGGTTTACCGACAACGGGCGGGACCTGATGGGCAACGACATCCCGCCGGACGAACTGAACCGCGTGACCGAGCCGGGTCAGCATTTCGGCTTCCCCTATCACCACGGCCTCGATATTCCAGATCCCGAGTTCGGCGGAAAGCGCCCCCTGGAAACCATGGTCGCGCCCGCGCAGGAACTCGGTCCCCACGTGGCCGCGGTGGGCATGCGTTTCTATACCGGCGGCATGTTTCCGGCCGATTACCGCAACCAGGTGTTCATCGCGGAGCACGGCTCCTGGAACCGGGACAACAAGATCGGCTACCGCGTCACCCTCGTGCGGCTGGAAGGCGGTGAGGCGACCGGATACGAGGACTTCGCTACGGGTTGGCTGGAGAACGAGGAGGTCTACGGACGGCCCGCCGACGTGGAGGTCATGCCCGACGGATCCCTGCTCGTATCCGATGACTACGCCGGGATGATCTACCGGATCACCCACGAGAACTGAACGACTGGAATCAAGAGTACCCTGTGTCCGAAAAAATCAAGGTTCTACCGGAAAACCTGGCCAACAAGATCGCCGCGGGCGAAGTAATCGAACGGCCCGCCTCGGTCGTCAAGGAACTGGTCGAGAACGCCATCGACGCCGGCGGCTCGCGCATCAGCGTGGAGATCAAGGCGGGCGGCAAGCAACTCATACGCGTCGCGGACAACGGCGGCGGCATGTCCCGGGAGGACGCGGCGCTGGCCTTCGAGCGTCACGCGACCAGCAAAATAGACAACGAAGACGACCTCTATCGTATCGGCACATTCGGGTTTCGGGGGGAAGCGCTGGCCAGCATCGCCTCCGTGGCCAGGGTGGATCTGGCTACGAATACGGCAGGGGAAGCGGCAGGAACCCGGATCCGCATCGATGGCGGTGCGGAACCGCGGGTAACCGACGCCGGCCATGCGCGGGGTACGACGATCTCCGTGTCCCAGCTATTCTACAATGTGCCCGCGCGCCGGAAATTCCTGCGGACGACGGGCACGGAGACGCGACATATCGTCTCGGTGGTTTCCACCACGGCGATGGCCTATCCGGAGATCGCCTTCTCCCTGACGATGGACGGGAAGGAAACCCTATCTCTGCCGGCCGTCTCGAACACGTACACCCGCGCCCAGGCCGTCATGGGCAACACGTTGATGAATCAGATGATACCGGTCACGTACGACGACGATCTCGTCAAGATACACGGGTTCATCAGCCGCCCCGACGCCACCAGGGTATCCCGCACCCACCAGTACCTGTTCATCAACCAGCGGCCGGTTTCCAGCCGCGCGCTCAATCACGCCGTGTTCGAAGGATACGGTTCCATCCTCCCCCGGGAACGATATCCCGTATCCATCATTTTCCTGGCCGTGGATCTCGACCAGGTGGACGTCAACGTCCATCCCGCGAAGCGCGAGATCCGGTTCTCCGATGAATCGAGCGTTTACAAGCGGCTGCTGCAGGCCATTCGCCTGGCGCTGCAGAATTCTGACGTGGTCCCCGTTTTCGAGACGGATACGCCGGATGTATCGACCATGATGCCGGCCACGGCGCCGGTTAACGGGGGCGCAACTGAAGCCGGATCGGTCATGGAGCGCAGAACGCAGACCGACCTATTCGGACGCGCGCGTCGCGGCACCGACGCGGCGGAGGGCGATTGGACCTACACCCCGGGCAATCCGGAACGGGAAGGCAGCGACGAAGCGCGGCAGGGCGCAGTCAGGGAGGAAGCCCACGCGGAACCGGTGTCGCTCTGGCAGCTGCACAACGCCTACATCTTCGCCCAGGTTAGGGACGGCTTCATCCTGATCGATCAGCACGGCGCCCACGAGCGTGTGCTGTTCGAACGCGCGCTACAAACGATGGACCGCGAATCCGCTCCCTCCCAGCAGCTATTGTTTCCGGTGACCATGGATCTCATGGTACCGCAACTCGCCCTCGTCCGGGAACATTTCGATCTGTTCGGCAGGCTGGGTTTCAATGTGAAGCTGTTCGGCGAACGGACCGTGGTCGTGGACGCCGTTCCCTGCGCGGCGAACAAGCAGGGGGTGGATACGCTGTTCCAGCGCATGATCGAAAACCTTCAGGATCTCCCTGCGAAGGATCTCAAGGCGGAGGAGCGTATCGCGCTCACTTTTTCCTCCCACGCCGGGATCCGGAAGGGGGATCCGTTGTCCCAGCGGGAGATGGACACGCTCGTCAACGATCTGTTCGCCACGGAAATGCCCTATGTGACGCCTGGCGGGCGTCCTATCGTCGTTCGCATGCCGCTTGAAGAGATCGAACGCAGATTCAGCCGGAGCCCGTAGCATTCCACGCGCCGGCGGGAGCGTTGCCATCACGATATCGACATCGACCCCATGGGTTGAAGCCCCTTCCTGCCGCGAGGAGGATGCGCACTGAAACTGCCGATCGTCCTCGCCCACGGCATCGTCCCCTTCGACGCGCTTTACCGGCCGCTCCTCCAGGCAGGGTTGCGCAAGTGCCTGGATCAGTTCGACAAATACGATTACTTCAGCGGGATCGCCACCCACCTCGAAAACCACGGCTACACCGTCTTCGCCCCCCGTGTCCCATTCGCCGCCGGCGTGGATAGACGCGCCCGGGTCCTGAAGCGCCGCGTCGAAGCCATCCTTGAAAGCACCGGTGCCGACCGCGTGCACATAATCGCCCACAGCATGGGCGGTCTCGACGCCCGTCACATGATCGTCGACTTCGACATGGCCGACCGCGTAGCGACGCTGACGACCATCAACACCCCGCACCGCGGCACCTCCTTCGCCGACGTCGGCCTCGCCAAAGTGGACTGGCTGATCGGCCTGGCCGGCACCTTCGGCCTGAGTCTCGAGGGCTTCCGCGATCTCAGTACCCAGGCCACCGCCGCCTTCAATGAGCGTGCGCTGGACGCCGAGGCGCAGAACCCCGTCCGCTATACCACCTACGCCGCGCACCAATCCTATGCGCGTATATTCACCCCGCTTAAGCTGCCCTGGAAAATCATCGCCGCGCGCGAAGGAGCCAACGACGGACTGGTGCCGTTGACATCGGCCGCCTGGACCGGCAAACTGGGATCGAAGGCCGTGCGCCAGGAAGCCTTTCCCGTCCCCGCAGATCACCTCAACGAGTTGGCCTGGTGGGAGCCGTGTGAACTGCGCGCTCCCCGGCAGGCGAGGAAGCCCTTCAAGAACAAAGTTCGCGATGCCTACCTCACAATGGTCCGCGACGCCGAGCGGGGCGGTTGACTCGTCCTGAAAAGACGGTCGATCTCCGCGGCACGCCAACCTCGCACCCCATCCCCGCACTTGACATGATATCTCCCACCCGATACTTTGATTAAAGGAAGGCGATGTACCGGGACGCGTCCTGTCCCGGGGAGATACCGGCCGCACACAGGCCTTAGGCGTGCTGGCCTCATGGAGCATTCTACATGGTCGAGAGGCGGCAGGACCCAGCCGGGAACGGCGTGACGCTGGAACTGACGATTCCCAGCAAGCCCGAGTTGACTGCGGAGGTGGACCGCCGCATAGAGGAACTGACCGCGCAGGTCGGCTACGACCAGGGAACGCGCGGCGACATAATGATCGCCGTGAACGAAGCGGTAAAGAACGCGATATTGCACGGAAACGGGTGCGACGAGTCCAAGCAGGTCCTCATCACCTGCAGTTGCACTTCGACCGTGTTCCGGATCCACATCTGCGACTGTGGCGGCGGATTCGACCCCGAATCCCTGCCTGATCCGCGAAACCCGGACAATCTGCTCAAGGAGAACGGCCGGGGAATCCTGATGATCAAGTCCCTCATGGATGAAGTAAAGTTCGACATATCTGAAAACGGTACGGGCGTGACGCTGATCAAGTACGGGCAGTGAGGGACTCGATGAGTATCGTCGAACTTCGAAGCGATACCATGACCAGGCCGACGCCTGCCATGCGCCGGGCCATGGCCAATGCCGAAGTCGGCGACGACTGTTTCGGAGAAGATCCCTCGGTCAACCGGCTGGAAGAAGCCATGGCCGCCGTACTCGGCAAGGAAGCCGGCCTGCTCGTTACCAGCGGCACGCAGGGCAACCAGGTGGCGATCCGGTCGCAGACCCATCACGGCAACGACATCATTGCGGAACGGTACAGCCACATATTCAACGCGGAAGCCGGAGCCCTCGGCGCGTTGTCGGGGGTACAGGTCCGGCTGCTGACGGGTGAGCGGGGCGTTTTCACGCCGGCGCAGATGGAGGAAGTGATCCAGCTGGGCGACAACGTGCATTACGGCAGGACCGCCCTGGTCGCCGTGGAAAACACGCACAACAAGTCCGCGGGCTATCCCTGGCCCGTGGATGCCCTCTCCCGGGTCAGTGAATGCGCGCGGTCAAACAACCTGCGCATCCACATGGACGGCGCGCGGCTGTTCAACGCCTGCGTGGCAAAGGGCCTTACGGCCCAGACCTATACCCGGCACGTCGATACGGTCTCCGTATGCCTTTCCAAGGGCCTGGGCGCCCCGGTAGGCAGCGTGCTGGCGGGTGACCGGGCCACGATTGACGCGGCCCGGTACTACCGCAAGATGCTGGGTGGCGGGATGCGGCAGGCGGGCGTCCTGGCGGCGGCGGGTCTCTATGCCATGGAGCACAATATCTCCCGGCTCGCGGAGGATCACGCCCACGCCTTCAGGCTGGCTGAAGCGCTCGCCGACCTCGACACCGTCGAGATCGACATGGAGGAGATACACAGTAACATGATCTTCTTCAGTCTGCGGAACGGCCTGGATCCCTTCGAGGCCGTCGAGCGGCTAAATGAGGAAGGGGTCAGGATGCTCGCCATGAAACCCGGCGTCATCCGCGCCGTTACCCACCTGGACGTGAGCAGCGAGCAGATCGACCGGGCCATCGACGTCTGCAGGAAGGTGCTGACCCGCGTTTCCTGAGCAGCCATGGCCGCCATCCTTCAACTTCATCCCGAACATCCCCAGAAGCGGCACGTGGACCACGTCGTCGAAGCACTGCACCGGGGCGGCGTGATCATATATCCGACGGACACGGTCTACGGCTTGGGCTGCGACATATTCAATCGCAAGGCCATCAACCGGATCTACCAGATCAAGCAGGCCCCCGCCGGGAAACCCCTCAGCTTCGTCTGTTCCGACCTGAAAGACCTCGCCCGGTACGCGAAGAACATCTCCAACGCGTCTTACCGCATGATGAAACGCTTGCTTCCCGGCCCCTACACCTTCATTCTCGAGGCTTCTCGGGACGTGCCGAAATTCATGATCGGCAAGCGGCGGACGGTCGGTATACGCGTGCCCGACAACCCCATCTGCCTGGAAATCGTGCAGACTCTCGGGCGCCCCGTGCTGAGTACCAGCATCGCGCCTTCAGGCGACGGAAGCGATATGAACGACGCCGATTCAATCGCGTCCCGGTACGGCAAGGTCGTCGACGTCATCGTGGATGGCGGCGTCATCGTTGCGGAGCCATCGACGGTGGTCGATCTGACCGGCGAAGAGCCCGAGATCCTGCGGGCGAGCGCCGGCGAAGCCGATCTGTACTGAACCGGACCGGGGGATCGACCGGCTCAGAACGAGTAGGTCATCTCGAAGGCGAAATTGACCATCGACTCCTCCCCCTCACGTTCGCCGGAACCCCGAATGCGCTCAAAGGAGGAGAAATCCCGGCGGAGTTCCATGAGGAACCCCAGGCCGTCGGTCAGCGCGAACGTCGGTGCTATGGTGAGGGCCTGATGGGTTTGTGATAGAACCTTCGCTCTGCCGCTTCGTAATGTAGCGGTGGTGTAGGTGTTGAAGTAATCGTACCTGCCCGTTAACCCCATGAGGTCGGTGAGTCTATAGTGCGCCATTACCATGTAGCCGTTCCAGTTGAGTTCTTTGTCAAACTCCAGTTCTCTTTTTCCGTTGTTGTACTCTCCTCCGATGATGAGTCTTGGGGTCGGCGTCAGGGTAAGATCGATGTCGTATACGGTCAGATTGCTGACCAGTACCACGTCGGAGTTAGAGATTGGTTCCTCGTGGTCGCCGCGCATCGCCGAAAAGCCAATCCCGCCCATATTGTCGTGGCTGTAACCGAGTCTGCCGCCGATCATCTTGTTGGTATTGGTGTCGACGTTCTGGTCCCATCCGTTCGTTAGGTGAACCACCACGTCGATACCTCCTCCCAGGTCCATGGACAGCATGGCGCCGGTGAGGTTAGTGGGCAATCCCCAATCGAAGACCAGCGAGTGGGAATACTGGTACATGTCCGGGGCGTCCAGGAGTTCGAACCCGATGGGCGCGTTGAATTTACCGAAGGTCAGGGTCGGGTAGTTCCCCTCCCCGAGACCCAGCCCGAGATCGAGGGTGACGAAGCCCTGCTCCGCGTCGAGGGTGAACCCGCCTTCGCCGTCGTTCACCCATTCCAGGTCCGCGCGCAAGGAGCCGATATCGCCCAGGTTCCTCGACAGATCGATCTCCACCTGGTCGAGGCCGAATGAGTTTGCATCATCCGTACTGTTGTAGGTGTAGCTGGCGTCAACGAACCCCGAGATTTCGACCAGGCCGGAGATGGCGGAGCCACCGCCTTCCGGCTCCATGCCGCCCCCGCCATTCTCCTGCGCGGAGGCCGGGAAGGCCACGAGCACGAGGACCGCCGGCCATACAGCGATTCTGCGTAACAAAAGGGTACCCATTTTCACGATCCCATGATGTGATAGCATACTTACGGATCAGTTTCGACTTAGAACGAATAGGTCATCTCGAAGGCGAAATTGACCATCGACTCCTCATCCTCACGTTCGCCGGAACCCCGAGTTCTCTCAAAGACGGAGAAATCCCGGCGGAGTTCCATGAGGAACCCCAGGCCGTCGGTCAGCGCGAACGTCGGTGCTATGGTGAGGGCCTGACGGGTTGTTGAGAAGATTTTCGCTCTGCCACTTCGTAATGTAGCGCTGGAGTAGGTGTTGAAGTAGTCGTATCTGCCCGTTAACCCCATGAGGTCGGTGAGTCTGTAGTGCGCCATTACCATGTAGCCGTTCCAGTTGAGTACTGTGTCAGACACAACCAGTTCTTTTTTACCGTTGTTGTACTCCCCTCCGATGATGAGTCTTGGGATCGGCGTCAGGGTAAGATCGATGTCGTATACGGTCAGATTGCTGGCTATTACGTCGTATACGTTCGGATTGCTGATTATTACCATTACCTCGCCGCCCGGGTTAAGTATCGGATCCTCGTGGTCGCCACGCATAGCGGAGAAGCCGATTCCGCCCATATTGTCGTGGCTGTAACCGAGTCTGCCGCCGATCATCTTGTTGGTATTGGTGTCGACGTTCTGGTCCCATCCGTTCGTTAGGTGAACCACCACGTCGATACCTCCTCCCAGGTCCATGGACAGCATGGCGCCGGTCAGATTGGTGGGCAGTCCATTATTGAATACCAGCGAGTGGGAATACTGGTACATGTCCGGGGCGTCCAGGAGTTCGAACCCGATGGGCGCGTTGAATTTACCGAAGGTCAGGGTCGGGTAGTTCCCCTCCCCGAGACCCAGCCCGAGATCGAGGGTGACGTACCCCTGCTCCGCGTCGAGGGTGAACCCGCCTTCGCCGTCGCTCACCCATTCCAGGTCCGCGCGCAGCATACCGATATCGCCCAGGTTCCTCGACAGATCGATCTCCACCTGATCGAGGCCGAAGGTATTCAAATCATCGAGATTGTTGTAGGTGTAGCTGGCGTCGACGAACCCCGAGATTTCGACCAGGCCGGAAACGGGCGAGTCTCCACCTGGCTCCGTGCCGCCCCCGCCATTCTCCTGCGCGGAGACCGGGAAGGTCGCGAGCGTCAGGACCGTCAGCCAGGCAGGAAATCTACGCAGTACAGCAGTACACATTTTCACGCTCCGATGATGTGATGGTGAATCTGGCGGAACTGTTTCGATGTACCTATTAAATGCAAACAACGTGCCAGATTTTCGAATCACCCACGGGCGCGCACGACATCCTGCCCGAAACCCCTTGGGACTCTAAGTGAAACAAGTCCATGGGCCGTTTTTAGCTACCTGTATTGGGTCGTTCCGGACGACACGTAACACGAAGTAAATTTCGACTTAGAACGAGTAGGTCATCTCGAAGGCGAAGTTGACCATCGACTTCTCTAGTTCACCTTCATCCGGATCACCGAAGATCGCATCGTCGGAGAAATCCCGGCGGAGTTCCATGAGGAATCCCAGGCCGTCGGTCAGCGCGAAGGTCGGGGCGATGGTGAGGGCCTGCCGGGTTTCTTCCAGTCTGACCGGGTGGTCCAGCGATCCACTGCGACGTGCGGCAACCCGCGCTCTCGAGAAGTCGCTTTCGACCTCTCTGGTGAAGTAGTCGTAGCGTCCCGTAATCCCCATGACGTCGTTCACGCTGTAGTGGGCCATTACCATGTAGCCGTTCCAACTGGATTCCTCAACGAGCAGCTCGTCCAGGTCCGTCCTGCCGTTGTTGAACTCGCCGCCGATGATCAGCCGGGGACTCGGCGTGAGGGTCAGGTCGATGTCGTAGACCGTCAGGTTGCCCGTGAAGCCCGACTCGTTGCCACGCATGGCCGAGAAGCCGATCCCGCCCATATCTTCGTGGCTGTATCCGAGTCTTCCGCCGATCATCTTGTCGGTATTCGCGTCGACATTCTGGTCCCACCCGTTGGACAGGTGGACCACCACGTCGATACCGCCGCCCATATCCATGGAGAGCATGGCGCCCGTGAGGTTGGTGGGCAGTCCCAGGTCGAAGACCAGCGCGTGGGAGAACTGGTACATGTCCGGGGCGTCCAGAAGCTCGAACCCGATGGGCGCGTTGAATTTGCCGAAGGTCAGCGTCGGGTAGTTCCCCTCCCCGCGGCCCAGCCCGAGATCCAGGGTGACGTAACCCTGCTCCGCGTCGAGGGTGAACCCGCCTTCGCCGTCGCTCACCCATTCCAGGTCCGCGCGCAACGAGCCGATACCGCCCAGGTTCCTCGACAGATCGACCTCCACCTGATCGAGGCCGAAGGTATTCGAATCGTCGAGATTGGAGTAGGTGTAGCTCGCGTCTACGAATCCCGAAATTTCGACCAGGCCGGAAACGGCCGGGTCTTCGTTCTCCTGCGCGGCGGCCGGGAAGGCCGCGAGCATCAGGACCGCCAGCCAGGCGGAGAATCCGCGTAACATAAAGGTACCCATTTTCACGCTCCCATGATGTGATGTGATTGAAAAGGTGCCTCTTGATGTTAACGATTCATCGCGATTGCGCGATCCGTATAAGTAGGATGTAATAGTATGATGTCAACTAAACATTAAGCAACTAAACATTACAGGCGGACGATACGATCTACGCGATCGCGCTCTCCGGCGACGAGCAGGATGTCTTCCTCCTGAATTACATAGTCGGGCGTCGGTACGAAGTGCGCCTGGCCGGCCTGGTTCGTCAGTCCTGCCTGGTTCGGTTGGCCGGCCTGATCCGCCTGGCCGGTCCGCCGCTCCCGTTTCCTGATGAGCAGGATCTGAACCCCGTGCCGGCTGCGGATCTGAAGGCGCCGGATGCTCCGGCCCGTGAACCGCCGGGGCGCGTTGATTTCGACCATGGCGTAGTCGTCCCCCAGCTGCACGACCTGTCCGCCGCTCAACGTGTCGACCATGCTCCCGAATTCACCGGCCAGGTCCCTTCTGGCCGTCTCCCGGTTGTAGGCGTCCATGACGTGCTCGCGGCTGATGACGCCGACCAGGCGCCCCGAGTCCGGCTCGACTACGGGAAAGGCGTCTACCTGGTGCTGGCCGAACAGCAGCATGACCCGGTCCAGCGCGTCGCCGTCGGTCACCGTCGGGAGGTCGAACTGGGCGATGTCGTGAGCCACGATGACGCCTTCGAGATCCTCGCCGTACGTGACGAGACTGCGGATGCGGTCGAAGGTGACCGTTCCCTGGTAGCGATCCTCATCGTCCGTGATGTAAAACTCCGTGTCCGTACTCTCGGCCAGGCGGGACATCAGGTCTTCGAGCGGCGCCTGGGGGGGTATCGTCTCGAATGAGGCCACCCGGGCCTGCCCCACGTTCAGCGATCTGAGTATGTTCGTCTCCTGGCCCTTTTCCAGGTCCACGTTTCTCCTCAGGAGGCGCAAGGTGTAGACCGAAGGCTTGAGCAGATAGGCGGACAGCGCCGTACTGACGATGACGGAGATCGCCAGCGGCAGGATCAGCTCGTAGTTGCCGGTCATTTCGAAGATCATCAGGATCGACGTCATGGGGGTCCGGATGGTGGAAGACACCAGCGCGCCCATGGCCACCAGGGCGTACGCGCCGTCGGTGGCGCCCGTCCCGGGCAGCAGGTGGTTGACCAGCGCGCCGAAAGCGCCGCCCAGCATGCAGCCGACGAACAGAGAGGGGGCAATCACGCCGCCCGAGGCGCCCGATCCCAGGGTGAAGGACGTGGCGGCGATTTTCATGAAGACCAGGATGAGCAGAAGCTTCCAGTCCAGTTCGGAGAACAATGCCCGGTCCATGGTCTCGTATCCCACGCCGAGAATCTGGGGATAGAGCAGGGCAAGGGCGCCGACGAGCAGACCTCCGGTCATGGGCTTCAGGTAATCCGGAAGCGGCACCTTTCCGTAGAGATCCTCCACGCCGTAAAGCGCCCGAACGAAGAGGGTGCCCACGATGGCGGCCAGGATGCCCAGTACGGCGTACAGGGCGAATTCGAGCGGGTGGTTTACGCCGTGCGGAGGCACGATGATGGCCGGCTGGTTGCCCAGAAAGTGACGGGATATGGCGGTAGCCACCACCGAGGAGATCACGATGGGGCTGAACCGGCTGAAGGAGAAATTGCCCAGGATGACTTCGAGGGAGAACAGCGCGCCGGCGATCGGCGTGTTGAAGGTCGCCGCTATGCCCGCGGCCGCACCGCAGCCCACGAAGGTCCGCATGCGATGGACGTTGACGTGCGACAGCCGGCCAAAGGTGGAGCCGATGGCGGCGCCGATCTGGGCGATGGGTCCCTCGCGGCCCACCGACATTCCGGTGCCTATGCTGATGGCCGTGGCCAGCGAGGTCTCCACCGCGACCCGGGGCCTAATGCGTCCGCCGCGAAGGGCCACGGCTTCCATCACGTCGGGCAGGCCGCGGGCTTCCCGGGTGCTGAAGTAGATCAGAACGCCGACGATCAGCCCGCCGGCAGTGGGTACGGTGAGCACCGTCAACGTAGTAAGTGAAGCGCTGTCGGACAATCCGCCGCCCCATGCGACGGATTCGATGAACATGATCAGCTCGCGGAACGCAATGGCGCCTCCCGCGCCCAGCACGCCGATCAGCACCGCGGCGCTGATCATGAAGACCTGGTCGGTCGTCCGCATGCGCTCGATATTGGCGTGCAGGCGTTGCCTGAAGCGTCGTACCATGACGCGCCAGAGACGAAACACCCTCAACCGCGACAGATTCATGGGTCTCCCGGTTCACCTTCGCCTTGTCATCAGTTGCCAAACGCAGTATCATACATATACTTGGCGATAGCGGGTAAGTCAATTTCTGCCAGGGAACGAACCGCACCTGTTCTGCCGGGGAACGAACCGCATATGTCCGAAGATTTCAGCATACCGCTGCCCGATACGTCCGACTGGGGCGAGCCCGACCGGGGAATCAGGGTGAAACCCGCGGACGGCCGCGGCATTCGCATGCGGGACTGCCAGGTCGGCAGGGCGGGCGAAGTGCCGGAAGTGGCGCCCGAAGGCCGGGGGCTGGCGCAGCGCGGATCGGTGGTCGATCCCGGAACGCCGGAGTTCGGATTTACCATCCGGGAGAAGAAACTGGTATGGGCCGATAACATCGCGGAGCTGTACGAGCAGGGCAAGGCGGGGCAGTGGGACGCGACGACGGACATCCCCTGGCACGAACTGCCCGAGCTGCCGGACGACCTGGAGCAGGCCGTGTGCCAGGTCATGACCTTCCTGATCCAGAACGAATACCTAGCCATGTACCTGCCGGCCAAGTTCATGAACCGTATCGATCCCCAGTTTTCCGAAGTGGTCCTCTTCCTGGCCACGCAGGTCATGGACGAGGCCCGTCACGCGGAGGTATTCACCAAGCGCGCCCTCGCCAACGGCGGCGGCCTGCAGTACGTCTCGGCCGCGACCGAATGGTCCCTGCGCAGCCTGCTGTCACAGGACGACTACTCGAACGGTTCCTTTCTCATGCACGTCCTGGGCGAGGGGACCTTCATGGAACTCCTCATGTTCCTGGAGCAGGTCGCGCCCGATGCGGTGACCGCCCGGACCTTCAAGCTGGCGCGCCAGGACGAGGGCCGGCATGTCGGGTACGGCATATCCCACTTCGCCTACCACATCGAGCAGGATCCGTCGATAAAGGACGATCTGATGCGGGCGGCCGAGGAACGGACCCTGTTCCTTCAGCAGGCCTCGGGTTCCAGTCCCTTTGTGCTGAAGGCCATGATGACGCTGGCCGGCGGCGGATCGCACCCGGAGCAACTGGCCCGGGGCCGGGACGCGGTGATGGGTCTCTATGAGGAAATGCACCGTAAGCGTGTGCGCGAGCTCGTATCCATCGGATTCGACCGCCCGGACGCCGAACGCATATCTGAACTGCACGGCAGCGGCGTACGCAACTTCATGTAGTTAAATATCTTACGCGTGTAGTGGAGACGCCGCGAAAGGCTTGCCATGGGCGTAGTACACAAGCACCGCGGCCAGAATGGAGCAAACGACTGGTCGGGCGTGGAAATGGTTCCCTACACCAAGGGCGGGGCGGTGGGTGGGTCCGTCCGGGTGGTCATCGGTCCCGATGACGGGGCGAACAATTTCTCCGTGCGCTACTTCGAAATCGAACCGGGCGGACAGTCTTCCTTCGACCGCCATCCCCACGACCACGGAATCTACATACTGCGGGGCCGGGCAAAGGTCCTCATCGGGTGGGACGTGCACGACGTGGGACCGGGCGACGTGGTATACATCGCCCCCAACGAACAGCACCAGTTCGAGAGCGTCGGCGAGGAACCCCTAGGATTCCTGTGTGTCGTGCCCCCCAAGGAAGACGCCCCGGATACCGCCTGAGACAGATCCACCTGTCAGGTGCCCTTCGTGCCGCTCAGCCGCCCTTCGCGGTGCTGTTTTTCATTCCGTTCGCCATCAGGTGCAATTGCGTATTCACGTAACCCGGGCGTACTTCTTCGAAGTGGGGGCCCATGATCCGGTGCAGGTCACCCAGGGCGTGGAAGGGCACGGTGGGAATGGCGTGGTGTTCGGCGTGGTACGCGTTGTTCCAGTTCAGCCACCGGACCAGAGGGATGGTCAGCACGGTCCGCGTGTTGAGCAGGATGTGGCGCACGCGTGGGCAGCCCGTGTGTTCGGACATGCGGATGAGGCGCATGACGGGTTCGCCCAGAAGACGGGGCGCCAGCCAGTACAGGATCACGGCCGTGGTGTCGAACCATACTGATACGGCCGCCAGCGCGCCGTAGGCCAGGACCATGCTCCAGGCCTCCATCACCACGATACCACGCGCTCTTCCCGGAAGGAACTTCCGTTCGACGGCGTTGAATCCCCCGAAGAGCATCCGCCCCAGGGCGGTCAGGTTACTGTAGAAATAGGGAATGCCCGTGGCGTACCAGAGATAGCCGCCCAGGCTTTCCGCCATGGGGATCATCTCGGGATCGTCCCCCGTGATCTGCGTGTGGGAATGATGGGCTAGGTGTTCGTAGCGAAAGTACGCGGGGATGAGAAACAGCCCGGTGCCGGTGATCCAGCCGACGATCCGGTTCATCGCCGCGCTTCTGAAGGCCGTTCCGTGGGAACATTCATGGAAGGGCGCGAACCAGTGCACCACGATGGCGCCATGGACCAGCAGGACCGGTGCCAGCCACCACGTCCCCAGGGAAATCGACACCAGGTATCCGGTGAGAAACGTGGCCGCCGCGTGCCCCGCGAGGAAAACAAACCCCGGCAGATTACGTCGCTGGAGCAGCGCACTCAGCCGGTCCGGCGGAACGATGTCGGTGGGCTTTACCGGGGGTTGTCTCGTGCTGTTTTCAAGGACGGACATCGGTCAAAGTGATTTGTAACAGGTAGTCCGGATCCGCTGCATGCTGGTACAGGCCGGGACCGGCGGACCGCTACCCCGTCCGGGCAGCCCGGTCGTCGATCTCCACGATCCCCCGTTCGAGATCGAAACGGCGCGTTTTCTGCTTTTCCACGTCCCCCACGGTCACCCTGACGAAGAAGGCGCCGTCGGGATAGTCGATGGAGTGGATATCCCCTTCTGCGAAGGCGGTCGCCTCGCCCGCGCCGACGGTGTATTCCCTGGCCACTTCGAGACGGGCCGGTCCTTCCGATCCTCCGTCGTCCAGCCGGTTCCATCGCCGCATCAGGGTATGCCCGGTGTAGTTCCCGTAAATCACGCTGCAGGGGCCGTGATCGTGGGGCGGGGAAGTACCGCCCTTGCGTCCGCCATGGACGATGACATGGATGTCCGTTTCCGGATCATGGCCGATTACCGTATGCCCGCTGTATTCGTCCATGTCTACGTAGGTTTCGAGCAGATCGGGCCGGCCGAGCAGCCGCTCGGTGTTCTTCCTGATCGATTCCAGTCCGTCTCTGACGCCGCTTTCCCGCACGATTCGCCGTGCGTCGGCCAGAAATTCATCGACAGTGTAACGTGTCATCGATGGCCCCCTCGATCTTCCCTCACCGTATCTTTCGCAGTTGGTCGAGAATATAGCTTGCGTTTCTTACTAAAGTACCGTATTATAATCATCTTGGACTCAATATACGCTTTGACATCCCAGTTGTCCACTACTACTCAGTGCCCATTCAGTCTCAGTTATCCAACGGAGGAACCAGGATGACACGCATCAGGAAGTTGAACTGTCTTCTCGCTTTCACTGTTCTGGCCGCGCTGATCGCCGCGCCGGTGGTACAGGCCCAGACGATCGCGGATGCGAAGACAAAAGTTGATGCCATGCCGGACGATCCCCCGCGTCATTACAATCTCGGTATCGCGTATTACAAGGCGGGACAGTATTCGGACGCCATCGGCGCCTTCCAGAAGGCCGTCGAGCTGAAGGCGGACTACAAGGAAGCCTTCTACAACCTGGGGCTGTCCCAGGAAAAGGCGCGCCAGACGTCCAACGCGATCAAGTCTTACCAGAAGGCCACGCAGCTCGACGCCGGGTACGCCGACGCCCATGCCGCGCTGGGCGGCGCCTACCGGAAGATCAAGAGCACCAGAAACGCCATTCGCTCCTACCAGGCTGCTATCCGGATCAACGGCAGGAAGGCGAACTGGCACTACAACCTAGGCATCCTGTACCAGACCCGGGAGGACTATCCCAACGCGATCAAATCCTACGAGAAATACCTGAGCCTGGCGCCTAGAGCCCGTAACGCCAAGTCGATTCGGGACATCGTCGCCCAGATGAAGGACGCGATCCGGTAAGCAGCGCCGGAAACGACGGATTACACGGTTTAAAGCAGTAAAAGCCTCCGCGTTTTGGATTCACGTGGAGGCTTTTTGTATTTACCCTGCGGCGCTACAGTACTTATTGCACTACGGGGCCTGCGGCACTACGGGCTTTGAGGCGTTACGTCGCTTCCCCCGGGACGATCGTCAACGAAGCATCATCAGCGGGAAATGTAGACGCGCGTATAGTCCATGGCACCGACGGTACCGTCCGGGTTTTCCGTCATCCCCTTCACCCAGGGCTTTCTGAGCTCCAGGTTCACCGGGTGGAACAGAAAGGCGCCGGCGTAGTCGGACACCATGATCTCTTCCGCCTCCGCGTATAGCGCGCGGCGTTTCTGCCGGTCCAGCTCGGAGGCCGCCTGCTCCACTAGTCGATCGAACTCCCCGTTCGTCCAGTCCGACCTGCCGTACCCCTGCGGCTGCGAGTGCCAGATCATGTCCAGCATGTTGCGCGGATCGAGGTAATCGGCGTAGAACACGATCAGGCCCAGGTTCATGCGCCAGTTGTACATGTTGTTCATATACATGGTACGGTCGGCGGCCCGGATGGTGATATCGACCCCGATGTTTTCCTTCAGCATGGCCATGATGGCCTCGCTGATCCGCTTGATCGTGGGGTTTGGCGCCCGGAGCCACATCTCCTGGCGGGGGAATCCCCTGCCCCGCGGATAACCGGCTTCCCCGATGAGTTCCCGGGCCCTTGCGGGATCGTAAGACTGGTAGGACTTCATCGCCGGTCCGTTGTATTCCGCGAATTCGGGCGGGATCATGGAATACGCGGGCACGGCGGTGCCCCCAAGCAGGATGTTGGTGATGACCTCCCGGTCGATCGCCCGAGTGAAGGCTTCCCGGACCCGTATGTCGTCGAAGGGCGGCTGGCGCGTGCGGAAGAAGAGATACCAGGACGCCCTGGCCGCCACTTTGACCAGGTCCGGCGCGAGCTCGGGATCGGCCATGATACGGGGCATGTCGGTCACGTCGACGAGTTCGCGGTCCACCTCGTTGTTCTCGTAGGCGAGGACCGTGGCCACGGCCGCGTTGCGGAAGGGATGGATGACCTTCTCCAGGTAGGGCTTGTGAGGACCGTTGTACATGGGGTCCGGAACCAGGGTCATGTGACTCCCCGTTACCCACTCGGATAACTTGAAGCCCGAATTCGAGACGATGTTTTCGAGGCGGGTCCATTTCCTTTCGTACTTTTCTACCTGCCACGGCGGGACGGGCAGGGCGTTCCCGTAGGATACGATGTATGGCAGGTACGGGGCCGACTTCTCCGTCTCGATGACCAGTGTGAGATCGTCGACGGCGCGGACGCCCAGCTGGGTCAGGTCCTTGATCTCGCCGCGGTTTATGGGCCTTGCGTTCTTGAAATCGTGGTAGAAGAACCCGTAGGGATTGGCCTCCTCCGGGTCCAGCATGCGCCGGAAGGAGTATACGAAGTCATGGGCCGTGACGGGACGGCCGTCGCTCCACCGGGCGCCCTGACGCAGGTTGAAGGTCCAGATCTTGCCGTCCGGGGATGACGAGTAGCTGTCGGCGGCCGCGGGTTCCGGATTCCAGTTCGGATCGCGCCGGAGCAGGGGCTCGAAGGGGATGATGGTATCTTCCGTGTCATAATCGTTAATGGCCGAGTCGAGCGTGCGGGGTTCCGGGCTCATGTAGCGGAAGACCTGCTGATCCCGCGGAGAGGCGTCCGGAGGCAGGGGCCGGGCGGCCGATTCACCGGAGCCGCCCTGCGCCGAAATCAGCAGAGGGATCAGAAAGAAGACGGCAACCGCTCCGAGTATGGCCGTAGCGCACTTCAATACATGAGACATGGTTCCATTCCTGTGATTTATGGATGTTCTACAATGATGTTCGTCTTGGCGAAGTCGATCCGCCTCGGCGCATCCCGTTCAGTCCGTGCGGACCGTCAGATCTCTTCCAGCGTTTCGGCCACAGCCGCTGCGAGGCCGTCGACATGAGACTCGTCCATGGCCGCGGAAAGACAGTTCATGGCGAGGCCGTTGGACAGATAGTAACCACGGTTGAGCAAGCCGAGATAGACCTCGGACACTGGACCCTTGTCCGCCGCCGCCACGGCCCGGTAAGTTCGGACCGGCCCTCGCGTGAAGTAAATACTGAAGGTGGAACCCGACGCGGCCGCTGTCGCCACCGTGCCGGTTCGGGCGAATGCGTCCTCCAGGCCGTTTACGAGGCGATCGGTGAGGCGGTCCAGCCGGGCATACACGTCGGGCGTAAGCACTTCCAGCATGGCGAGACCCGCGGCCATGGTGACCGGGTGGGCGCTGAACGAACCGCTCTGGAACACCCGCGCCTTGCCCTGGGTGGGATCCAGCAGGGACATCAGTTCCTTGCGGCCGCCAAAGGCGCCCGCGGGAAACCCGCCGCCCACGATCTTCCCGTAGGTGCTTAAGTCGGGGACGATGCCGCACAGGGCCTGGACACCGCCCGGTGACGCTCGGAATCCCACGATTTCGTCCAGGATCAGGAGCACGCCGTAACGCTCGGTGATCTCGCGAACCGCTCTCACGAAGTCCATCCGCTGGGGAATGACGCCCGTCTTGGGGTCGAGGATCACGGCCGCCAGTTCGTTGCGCTTTTCCGCGACAATCGCCTCGACGGCCGTCTCGTCGTCGAAGGGCAGGATGACGACATTGTCTGTGGCGTTGGGGGGCATGCCTCCCGCGCTGGCCACGGGCACGGGCCGGTCCGCGGGGCCGGCCTTCGCCGGGTCGGGCGACGTGCTGATTTCGACGGCGTCGTGGCTGCCGTGGTATCCCCCTTCGAACTTGGCTATGATGTGCCGGCCCGTGTACTCCCGGGCAAGCCGGATCGCGTGCAGCGTGGCCTCTGTCCCGGAGTTGCAGAACCGGACCGTTTCCAGGGACTCCACCCTCCGGCACAGCGCTTCGGCCAATGCCGTTTCGATCCCCATGGGAGCAGCCACGGCGATTCCTTGCGCCAGCTGTTGCTCCACGGCCCGGATCACGGCAGGGTGATTATGTCCCAGGATCTGCGTCGTGTGGTGGTTGGCGAAATCCACGTACGCGTTGCCGTCCACGTCGTACAAATGGCAGCCCTCCGCCCGTGCGATGGTGACCGGGTACGGCGCGTAGTAGTAGGCGCCCTTGGCCACGCCGGGCATGAATTCACCCGCGCTTTTGAACGCTTCGCAGGATCCCGGCGTCCTTTCGCGGTAGATGGCCTCCTGCGATATCTTCTGTGCCGTTGTCATTTACTGGTGATTCCTTTCAAATGGCCTTGGATCGCAAATTCGCGGGGGCGGCACGTGGAAGCTGTTCGGCCGCCGTAAAGCCCTCATACGCACCGCGTCGACGTTTACTCCTGGTACGCTTCCCAAAGGGCCTTGTAATACCCCATCAGCCGTTCGGGCTCCGGACTGTGAGCGATTTCCGCGAGCGTGTAGCCTTCGTAGCCATCCCCCTTGAGCAGCCGGAACAGCTCCCGCCAGGGATATTCCGCACGATAGATCTCGGTGATGTGCACCAGGCCGATCTTGTGGCTCAGCAGCCGGTAATTGTCTTCTACGGACCCGTCCACCACCTCGCCGAAATTCGAGTTCCAGCAGACATACGCATTGGGATGGTCCGCGTGGTCCATGATGGCGCGCATGCGCCGCGGCTCCTGGGTGTCCCGACCATGCACCTCGACCCGGATCTGCACGCCTAGGCCGTCGGCCGCTTCCGCGCACTCCCCGACGGCTTTTCCGATCTGCTCCAGGGTCGATTCTTCCGGGATGCCCGCTTCGGTCTGCAGGCCGTTGGGGCGCACCTTGACGCCCGGACAGCCCAGGTCGGCCGCCAGTTTCGCGTATTCGAAAGTGCCCTCCACGTTCGAGCGGACCTCGTCCGGATCGGCCGAGTGGTACTCGAAAGCCGTGCCGAGACCCACCAGGTCCACGCCGCCGTCCTCGAATCTTCGACGGACTTCCGACCGTTCGCCCGCACTCAGCGCGGATTCTACGCCGTGGGCGTGGGTCGTTCGGAGTTCGACCCCCGTGAAACCCGTCCTGGCGCACATGTCGATGATGGCCGGCACGTCCCAGTCCCGGCCGATCTGGTAGGTCACGAACCCCAGCTTCATACGTTCTCCCTAACCCTGCATGCGCCGGACCCTCGCCGGTACGTCGTCCTGGTGTATTTCGGCGGACAGGATGCCCAGATCCCGGTCCGGCATGGGCAGGTGGACCTTCTGCCCTCCCCTGCGATGGGACTCCCGGAGCGCGATGGCCACTTCGAGGGCCTCCCGTCCGTCCACCCCCGAACACTTCGGCGGATGGCCGTTTTCTATGGCCGAAATAAGGTCCGCGACGATAGTCAGCCCCATGGACGGGTATCGGGCCGGCCAGGGGAACGGCATGCGGGCCGGCACGCCTCTGCCCCGCGGACCGCCGGGATGCAGCTTCACCAGTTCGGCGTCCTGGCCGTTCGCGATCGAGCGGAAGCGGCCCTTCGTGCCCAAGACGTCGATTTCCCAGTTCGCGATCCCGCAGGGCATGCCGCGGACGAAGGCCCGGACCCCGTTGTCGAAGGCCAGGTATCCGTTGCCCATGAGATCCTTCTCGCCCGCCGCGGCCTCGTCGGATTCCATCTCGCCGTACACCCATTCGATCCTTCCGCCCGCCATGTACCGGACGATATCGATGAGGTGGCTGCCGTTGTGGGAAAGACCGCACTGGCCGTAGCCCGTCACCTGGACGATCTCGCCGAGCTCGTCTTCCTCGATCATGGTCCTCGTGTGTGAGAAGAACGGATGCCAGCGCCGCGCGCAGTTGATGGCCAGTGCGACGCCGTGTGCCGCGCAGGTCTCGACCATGGCGTCCGCCTCGGCCAGGGTCAGGGCGATGGGCTTCTCGGCCCAGATTGCTTTCACGCCGGCCCGGGCGGCGTCCTGCACGATCTGCGACCGGATCCGGGCGGTGGTGCAGACGCTGAGCAGATCGATGCGTTCCTTCTCGAGCATTTCGCGATAGTCCGTGTACAGATGACCGTCTTCGATGCCCCAGCGCTCACCGAAAATGGATCGCTGCTCTTCGTGGGAATCCGCCCCGGCGGCCAGATCCACGTCAGGCGCGGCCTGGTAGGACGGCGCATGACAGTAAGGCAGGAATATGGAACCGCCCTGGTCGATCTCGTCGTCGAAGGTGCTCCCCATGCGGCCGAGACCGATCACGGCGGCGCGGTACCTGCTGGCCATGCTCTCCTCCGTGCCATGCGCGCGAAACCGGAGTGGTTTCCCCGGCAGGGCGAATATACGGCGTGATTTGACTACGTGTTCACAAAGGGATGCGGCGGAATTCGCGTACCGGGATTATAAGGCGACACCGGACCCGGGACAAGCAACAATTACAACATTCCGGCGCTACCCGCGTTCGGCGCGATCGGCCCAGAATCGTCCCCACGATTCCAGGTAGTCGGAACTGCTCCAGGCCTTGTCCATCCCCACCCCCGATACCACTTCGATGCCGAGTTCCGTGCAGACGCTCCACTCGGGGATATTGGACATGTCGGTCCGGTCTCCGCCCTTGGTGAACACGTGGGGCCGGATCACCCGCAGTGCCTCGCAGACCGTATCGTCGTCTTCGATCTCAAAGGGTATGACATAGTCGACGCCACGAATACAGGAGACGACCTGGCAACGGGCCCTGAGATCCATGAAGGGCTTGCCCTTCTTGCGGCGAAGAAATCCGTCGCCGTTGACGATAACGACCAGGGTATCGCCATAGGAGGATGATTCCAGCAGACAGGAGACATGGCCGGGATGCAGCGGATCGTACCCGCCGGAAGTGGCGACGATGGTGCCCGTGCCGGATCTCAAGTCCGGAAACGCGTCCAGATCGACGATGCGGGCTGTATTTCGTGTATTCGGCATGGTACGGGAACTGAAGGTTATGACAGCAGACGCGAAGTACGCCTCAGAAATCCAGGGTATGCGCGACCTGCTGCCGGTCGAAGACCAGGCTTTTCTTCTGACCGTTGGCGTTGACGTGCACGAGATTGACCTGGTCTTCGAAAGTCTCGAGGAGCAACGTATTCGTCATGGTCATCGTTTCCAATACCGGGACCCGCTCGACCTCCATGAAACACCAGATCGCATCCGATTCCATTTCCTTTCCGAGAAAGGCGGCGCTGACGCGCTGGCCGTTTATCGCGATTTCGACGTGGCGCGCGAGATAACGGCTTATGTAAAGGTCCGCTTTCTCGGCTTCGCGTTCCGTACCCAGGTGCAAACGGTCTGTCCCCATTGTTTCGAGGGCCAGTTCCAGGTCGTCCATGAAGATGCGAAAAGACAACTCCAGCGCGCCGGTATCGGGGTTATGATCGACCTGGCAGACGCTGATGTAGAACGGGTGGGCCGCTTTTCGCACAGCGCCCGCGTCCGGCGCTATGCTTAACAGGAGAACACTTGCCAGTACAAACCACAAGTCTTTCGATTTCATCGAATCTTCCGTGAACGGTTCCCGCGGTTCTTCCGCGAAGGTAATGGTCCGGGGCTGGATCGGCAGTCGATTCAGGGTATACTCGTGGGCCAGGACTGTCAAGTTCCCCCGGGCCACCCAGCATCTGTACGACTTAGTTCCTCCTCAAGCAAGACTGTACGCGTCCTATCCGACCGTCTACAATTAATCACATATTATCTCGATAATATCACACCAAAATCATAAAATAAATTTGGGATTCGGCGTTTTACGAATTCGAATTGGTATTTTAAGGTTTCGGGCCGGTTTTATGCTGGAAAATCAAGCTAAACAATCATATTTTGATCTTGTGTTAATCTGGACTCTCGTCAGGTTCAGGCTTTGGCATTCCACCTATGATTCGCGGGTCATTCTCCTTGACCGGAATATGTGATTGAAAGTAAGGTACTATGCGATTATTCCTGAGAAAACTATGGTTGTTCATCCAATGGGGTAAAGTGGACTCGAAGGCTGTGGTCAGTGCCGAGCAACTCGCTTATGATGATCGTGCGACCAGAGAGAAATGAGAAACTTGCTCTCTCCGTTGAGCAAGAGATCCAACGATCCATCCTCCCGGCCAAGCAAGCATATAGCGGGGCCTGACTGAAGGAGGCATGATATGCGTATTCTACTTTTGCTGACCGTCATGCTCGCGTTGGCCTGTGGCGATGACAACAAGCCAACGGCCCCGACACCGGAACCGGATCCTGCCGCCAAACTGATCGGCACATGGAGATACACCGGTAACGATTTCGCTGCCAAACTGACCGCCAACCTGCGGGAGTACCTGATCGGGGAGGGCCTGACTGCGAGCCAGGCCGACATGGTGATATCTGACGTGCTTGGCGACACCGACGAGACGTTCTCCCTTTCCATCAGCTTCAGGTCCGACGGCACAGTGGTTGTCGATAACGAATCCCCTGACCGATTTCAGGTGTCCGGCAATCGTATCAACATCACCACGTCAGACGGCGAGACCTTCAGTGTGAACTACACGGTTACAGACACCACGCTTTCGCTCCAGTTTCCAGTAGCCGCGTTGCTGGCTACCGTGGGTCTTGAGGCAGAGGACGAGGAGGAAGCGGAACTGCTGAGGATCATGTTTCAGGGTATAGAGGTCATGACCATGTATTTCTCTAAGAAGTAAACAGCTTATTTGAGCAGATCACGGCATACCAGACGCAGTCCGGGTTTCCCATGCGGACTGCGTCTCCCGCTCTTGTTGGCCTTCCGCCTTCCGGTACGCGACACCCGTCGCCCGGATGGTTCTTTACACGTGCCCGACCACGCCCTATATTCCCATAGTTCATAACGCCCTGCATTGACTGGGACGCAAGACTCAAGGAAACCAGGAGGCCGATCCATGCCCAAGCGCCTATTGTATTTTCTATGCGCATTGACCGTCGCGTGCGCTACAACCACCGTAATGGCCCAAAAGCGGCCTGAAGCGATCAACCGGAGCAAGTTCCGCCAGATCAAGCAGGAAGCCCCGACGCCCAACGTATACCGGACCGCTTCCGGCGCGCCGGGCCACCAGTACTGGCAGAACGAGGCGGATTACGAGATGCGGATCGAGCTGGACGACGAGACGCAGCGGCTCCATGGCACCGAGACGATCACCTACCACAACAATTCGCCCGATGAACTGGCCTACCTCTGGGTACAGCTCGACCAGAACGTGCGTGCCCGTGACTCGGATACGCGGAAGATCGCGGGCAGCCGGGTGTCGGGACGGATGAGCTTCGCCCAGTTGCAGCGCCTGCTGAACGATTTCGACGGCGGATTCAAGATCGAGTGGGTCCGTGACCGGCGCGACAATCCCCTGCCCCACACCATTAACAAGACGATGCTTCGGGTGGACATGCCTGAGCCGCTTCGCACCGGCAAGTCCTTTACCTTCAAGATCAAGTGGTGGTACAACATCAACGACCGGATGAAAATCGGCGGCCGATCGGGATACGAATACTTCGAGGAAGACGACAACTACCTGTACGCCATCGCCCAGTTCTTCCCCCGCATGGCCGTGTACAACGAGGTTGAGGGCTGGCAGCACAAGCAGTTTCTCGGGCGGGGCGAGTTCACCCTGCCCTTTGGAGACTACAAGGTCAGCATCACCGTACCCGCCGACCATATCGTCGCGGCGACCGGCGTACTCCAGAATCCGAAGGAAGTGCTGACCGCCGGGCAGCAGGCGCGGTTCGAGCGGTCCAGGACGGCGGACGAACCCGTCATGATCGTTACCGAAGCGGAAGCCATAGAGGCCGAAAAAGGCCGCGCGACGGAAAAGAAGACGTGGGTTTTCCACGGGGAAAACGTGCGTGACTTCGCCTTCGCCAGTTCGCGCAAGTTCATCTGGGACGCCATGGGCGTCATGTCAGGCCCCCAGCACGTCATGGCGATGTCATTTTATCCCAAGGAGGGCAATCCCCTGTGGGAGCGGTACTCCACGAAGGTGGTCGCCCATACGATGGACGTCTATTCGAAGTACACCTTCTACTATCCCTACCCCACGTCCATTTCCGTGCACACGAACCGAATCGGCATGGAATACCCGATGATCTGCTTCAACGGCGGCCGGCCGGAAAAGGACGGCACCTACAGCGAACGGACGAAGTACGGCATGATCAGCGTGATCATCCACGAAGTAGGACACAACTATTTCCCCATGATCGTCAATTCGGACGAGCGGCAGTGGACGTGGATGGACGAGGGGCTGAACACCTTTCTCCAGTACCTGGCCGAACAGGAGTGGGATACCGAGTATCCTTCCCGACGCGGCCCCGCCCACCGGATCGTGGACTACATGAAGGGCGACGTGGCGCACATATCACCCATCATGACCAATTCGGAGTCCGTCTTCCAGCTTGGCCCCAACGCCTACGGGAAACCCGCCACCGCGTTGAATATCCTTCGGGAGACCGTCATGGGGCGGGAACTGTTCGACCATGCTTTCCGCAGCTATTCCCAGCGCTGGATGTTCAAGCATCCTTCCCCCGAGGATTTCTTCCGCAGCATGGAAGACGCTTCCGCGGTGGACCTCGACTGGTTCTGGCGGGGCTGGTTCTACAGCACGGACCACGTGGATCTCGGGTTGGGCGAGGTAAAATGGTTCCAGATCAACACGCGGAATCCGGACGTGGAAAAGGAGATCGCGCGGTCGAACAGGTCGGAAGAAAACAGGGGAATCAGCTACGCGCGCAACCAGACCGACATCACGGATCCCATGGTGCGGCAGGATTCGACGCTGGTCGATTTCTATAACAAGTACGATCCCTTCGAGGTGTCCATCCTCGACCGCGAAGAGTACGACAACTACGTGAGGAGCCTGGACGCCGAGGACCTGGCCCTGCTGGAGAGCGGCAAGCACTTCTACGAGTTGACCTTCGAGAATGTAGGCGGCCTGGTCATGCCGGTGATCCTGGAGTTCGAACTCGAGGACGGCACGAAGGAAGTACAGCGGATTCCCGCGGAGATCTGGCGGCTCAGGGACGACCGCGTCACCAAGGTGTTCGTCATGGATCAGCCGGTGGAACGGATTACCCTCGACCCGTTCCTGGAGACCGCGGACACGGACCTGAGCAACAACGTCTGGCCGCCGCAGTCGAAACCCACGCGGTTCCAGTTGTTCAAGCAGCGCCGGCAGATGCCGGAGAACCCGATGCAGCGGCAGAACAGGGCTGAAGAGAAGGAGAAGGAAGCGCAGGATACGAAGACGGAGACGCGGTAGCGGGCGAGGTTGACCCCTCGTTCTCCTGGAGTTTTCGTTAGCGTTTCAGGTTTGGCTTCAGAATCTAAAGCTTCAACCAGCAGAGCCCTTCGCCGCTGCGATAGTAGACGGCCACGGCCCTGCCGTAAACCGCATCCTTCGAAATGAACCCGAAGGTGCGTCCATCCTTGCTGTTCCCCCGGGCGTCTCCTATGGCCAGGAGATAGTCCGGGGGAATGGCCACGGGACCGAAGTCCTCTCCCCCGCTGTAACTCAAGTTCAGGCGGACCCGGCGTTCGCCGTAGAACTCCTCCCGCATATCCGTTGTCGACCCCATCGGATGCCCGTTGATGGACACCTGTCCGCTGCGGATGGAAACGGTATCGCCTCCCACCGCGACAATCCGCTTAACGAGGCGGATGTCCTCCACGGGCGAATCGAACACGACCACTTCCCCCCGCTCGACATCGCTGCCCCGGGTGACCTTCCAGTCCGTGAACGGCACGCGGAAACCGTAGGTGTACTTGGCCACGAAAATCCGGTCGCCGGGCATGAGCGTATACTCCATGGACCCGGACGGTACGGTGTAATGGTCGGCCAGCGTAGAACGGGCGGCCAGCAGGACCAGCGCAATCAGTCCGAAGGAGATAGCTTCCCGGCCGATGGTTTTTATCCTGGGGTGCACGATTGCCTCGTTTTCGTCATTTTCGTCATTTTCGTCACATTAACACCATCGAATAGCCCGGGTCGGCCCGACGGACCCGTTGTATCCGTCAAACCCGCTTGAAGAAGTAGTTGGCCGTTCCGTTCTCACCGAACAGGAGGTCGAGCAACATGACTTCGTCCTCGGCCAGCGGTTCCTCCGACGCGCTGGTAATCATCTGCAGCATCAACTCCTTGGTAAGCGTCAGGGTCAGATCGTCGCCATCCACGCTGTAGTTACCCAGGAAAACAATGGTTTCGTCCTGCTTTACCGCCAGTGTCGAGCCATTGGCCGACCAGGTCACTGTTGCGCCTTCGCCTTCCACAGCGGTTCCGTCCGGGGCGAATTTCAGCGTGGCAATGGGCGAGTTCTGAAGATCCGCCGTCATCTCCCTGAAAAACTCGGCGAGCAGGGATTCCACGGTAGCCGAATCTAACCCGGCTTCATTAATCAGGTAGCTCTTGAGATTCTCAGCAAGCGTCTCCACGATATCCGTGCTCTCGAATCGCCACGAACCGATCAGGTCCAGATCGATGACCCTTACCTCGCCGGGCGGCCCTTGCGGCCCCTGCGGACCCGTACTGCCGTCCGTGCCAGGCGGCCCCTGTGATCCAGGCGGCCCCTGTGATCCAGGCGGCCCCTGTGATCCCGCCGGCCCCTGAACACCTGCCGGTCCCGTCGGTCCCGCCGGGCCCTCGCAAGCCAGTGTGAACAGCAACGGGACCAGAGCTATCAGGCCTACGGACAACGTGGTATTAACACACTTGTAGCTGAACACCCCGGTACATCCCAGTTTGGTGGACTAACGCGTCCAGCCCAGCCGTTTCAGTCCCGCGAGGCCAGGAAGAACTGCAGGATGTACCAGAACAACAGCGCTACGGACGCGAAGAGCTGAAGCGCCGCGCCCACGTGACGGTCCTGGGGATAGTGATGCAGAACGTTCGACGTGTCGTAGAGGATCGCGCCGCCCGCCAGGACGATCATGGCCACGGTGAAGATGGTTCCGAGCTGGAATCCGAAAAGCACGCTCGCCACGATCAGCACGATGGCGCAGATGAAACCCCAGCGCAGCAGGCCGCCGAGGAAGGAGAAGTCCTTTCGGGTGTGAAAGGCGATGATCGTCAACCCGAGAAAGCCGAGAAGCGTTACCGTGGCCGCGCTTTCGATTACGCCCGGCGCCACGGCCTCGGCGAGGTAGAGCAGGGGCGTGAAGATGATGGCCTCGCCCACGACGAACAGGCCCAGCGCGCCGTACTGGGCGCCCATGGACGTCGAGCTGTGCGCGAAATGGGTCGCGATCCAGCTCAGGATCATGAAGCCGCCGAGCACGATGAGCCAGGACCCGCCGAGCAACACGCGGGCGATCGATTCGGCCATGCCGGTCTGAAACAAGTAGACTTCAATCAGGGCGAAAGCCAGCACCGCCCCGAGAAGATGGGTATATGTCCGCGTAATGAACGCCCCCCGCACGTCGACACCCAGTTGCGCGACGGGGATCTCACGCTGGGCCGTGTAAGCCGCCGTTCTGTTCATGGCGCATGCTCCTTCTTTCCGGTTGGATGGTGAGATGCTGATCGATAGAACGCAGGTCTATTCTTCACCGAGCAGATCCTCGAGACCCTGTAGCAGATTGTCTCCGTCAGACCTCACAAGCGCCAGAATGGCGTTGTGGGGTACGATAATGTAGGTTTTATCCTGGTAATTGATCTCGATGGACTCCTTGCGCAGGTAGAAAGCGAAATCGCCGGACTGCGCCTGCAGGGGCAGGTAGCGCACGGATTCCGCCGGTTGCGTAACGGGGTCTCCCTCGGTGTAATCGGGATTGGGCATCAGGTGCCCCGGCCCCACGCGAATCACCCTTCCGGTCCCTACCTTTTCCTTCTCCGTTACCGTGGCGGGAAGGTACAGGCCTGAATTCGTAAGTTGCTCGCCGTCATGCTGTTCCACCAGTACCCGGTCGCCTACAATAATCAACTCGCTCATGTTTCTTCCTGGTTCAGGGTTCGATTCCGAAGCGCTCTCGCAACACCTGCTGGAACTCCGCTTCGTCCTCCAGGTCCCGTTCCTGGCGCCGGGCGTTTCCCGTCATTCCGCTGGCGGCGGTAGCCCGTGACGGGAACCCTTCCGTCACGATCAGGCGCCGGTCGCTCAGCGTAATGCGCCCCGTCTTCGTGGCGAGCGAACACATGCGCTGCCGCGTAAAATGGGACTCCGGCGAGTTCTGGTGATGCTCGCAACCGGGCGTAAAGTCCGCCAGCTGACATGGCCGCAACCGGATGCGATATTCGATCTGCCAGTCACCCGCCGCCGTTTGGCTTGAATGCTGGCCCTTGCAGCCGTCGAGTTGCACACGCCAGATGCCATCCGCGCGCGGCTGTGGCTCTGCCTCGTCCAGCAACAGCGGCTCGCGGAAGCCGTCGCCAAAACCCACGTCCGCCAGCCAGCGATCCTCCAGTGTGACCTGCAGCGTCATGTGGTCCCAAGGGAGGCTGTCCTCCCAGGTTTTCGCGCCCACGCGCGCCTCCAGCAGGTCAACCGTGAAGCCAAGTTCGCGCAGGATCGCTGCAAACAGGCCATTCTGCTCGTAACAGAACCCGCCGCGGCGCTGCGTCACGAGCTTCTCGAAGAGCCTCGCTTCCTCCAGCACAATCGGGCGGCCCCAATGGATGTCAAGGTTCTCGAAGGGCACAGACAGCATATGCGCATGGTGCAGGCGGCGCAGTGTCGCCGCCGTCGTCGGCAGCGGACCGCTGACTCCGATGCGCGCGCAGTAGGCTGCGATATCAATATCCATCCAGCTTCCTTGTATATTCCGAGGCGCGAAATGGAATATGATTAACAGTGCACATTGCGCTTCCGGCCCTCACTCCTTAAACACGTGGTAATATACGACGATACGCCTTGTGCCGGCAACCAAAAATCCGGTCATTAAAACGGTAGCCGCTGCTACCTGAAATGCCCGGACCGGGCGCAGGACGACGGGCTGAGACCGCTCATTCGCACGTCCCGGCAGCGACCGGGTTACAGGACCGCACTCGCTTTTTTCAACCCTTCGATTTGGTCCCCGTTATAGCCCAGGACTTCCGATAGCACAAACTGGCGATCCTGGTTGAACTCCGGCGGCACACCCAGTCTGACCGGGGGCGATATGGCGTCGCTATCGAAGGCGATCGTACGCAATCCGCTGATCGAGGTACCGTCCGTCGCCTGCCCCTGGAGCAGTAAAGGCTCCGCGGATTCGTCGTCAAGGACCTCGTCCAGACGCCGGACCGCGCCGGCCGGTATCTTTCGTGCCTGGAGTTCCGCGAGCAGAGATTTCCTCTCCCGTTGACCGATCCGATCTTCCAGCAGTGTATTCAAAGCATCGCGGTGGATGACCCGTTGCGGGTTTGTACTGAACCGCGCATCCGATGCCGCTCCGGGCATGTCCAGCACTTCGCAAAGCGCCCGGAACTGGCTGTCCGTACCGACGGCCAGCACAATAGGTTCGCCGTTCAGGGTGCCGTATGTCGTTCCGTACGGTGCGATGTTCGGGTGATCGGAACCCGCACGGCCCGGAACGGTACCGGCGACCAGGTAGTTCGCCGCCTGGTTGGCGAGCGACGCGACCCCGGCGTGGAACAGCGACACCGTATTGTAAGACCCCCGGCCGGTCTGCATCCGTTCGATAAGGGAGATCAAAAGGGCTTCTTTCAACTGGTGGGCCAGCAGCAGGTCGATGAGGGCCACCGGCATTTTGACGGGACCGCTGTCTTCGGTGCCGTTCATTCCCGTGAAACCCGTTTCCGCCTGCAACACCGCATCGAACCCCGGCCGCACGTCCTTTTCACCGAAGGCGGTGATATCGGCGTAGATGAGCCGGCCGTTGAGACTGCGCAGTGCCGGGTAGTCGAGCCCGAATTTCTCCGCGTCGCCGGATTTGAAACTCTGAAGAAACACGTCGGCGCGCCGCACCAGGTCCCGCAGGACCGCGTATCCTTCGGGTATCGAAAAATCGACCCCGATGGACCGCTTGCCCCAGTTCACCGAGGAGAAGTAGGCGGAGACGTCGCCTTCCCGGTCTTCCGAAGGCAGTTTCCAGTGACGAGTCGTGTCGCCGCCGGTCTTTATGTTCTCCACCTTGATCACCGTGGCGCCCAGCTCCGCGAAGAACATGCCCACCGCGGGGCCGGCCAGCACGTTCGCGGCCTCGATTACGATCAGTTCTGTGAAGATGGAATCGGTGGAAGGCACGGCAGGACTCGCCAGTCAGCCGGTAAGGATGTCGAAGAGACCCATGCACACGGACTTGCTGCGGCCGTCTTCATCCATGTTGGAACGCCACGTTGAAATGGACAGGGCGGCGATGTCGCAGTGTTCCGCCAAGTGCCGGAAGACCGTCTCGAGGTCAGCCGCGGCAGGTCCGCCCGGGGCCGGATAGCCCATGGCCGGGGCTTCGGAAGGATCGAGCAGGTCGGTGTCGAAATGGATGTAGACCGGCCGGTCAGTAAGGTCGCAGTCCACCAGGTCTTTCGGGTCGGGCAGATGCCTCAACCGGGAGGCTTCGACCAGCTTTCGCTCGCCGGGATCCAGGTCGCGTCCATCCGACATGATGACGTCCGCGTCGGGAAACGTGTCCATGCCCACGTTCTCTATCATGGTCTGCTCGCCCAGGCCGACCATCATGGCCAGCGGCATGCCGCCCAGGAACCCGCTCGGCGTGGTCTCCCAGGTGTTGAAGTCGCCGTGGGCGTCGAGCCACAGGAAGACCGGATGGATCCCGGCGCGCTGCAGCCCGGCCATGACCGGAATGGTCGCGCAGCAGTCTCCCGCGACGCTGACCGGCCGCCTTCCATCCGCCGCGGCCCCGGCGACCCGGTCGGCGAGAGGACGATGCACGCACAGCGTACGGGACATTTCGTCGTCACCGTGTAGCGTGGGATCGACTATGATCCAGTCGTCCCGCGTGAGGTCGAGCAGGGCTGGATCATGGCGGTCCAGGAAGTAGGGGGTAAGTATATACTGATTGCGCATGGTTGTACCTGGCAGGTCGTGGTCTCTCGTGGTCCTCAGGTGAAATCGAGCCACCGGTCCTGCTCTTCCGGCATCCAACAGGTCTCGGTGACGGTGTCCAGGTCGAAGAACTGGTACGGGTCCACCTTCTTGTACTCCGCGTAAGGTCCGGACCAGTCCTTTCGCCGTTCCTTGTAGGCGAGGAATCCTTCGTGGGAAATGTACTCGAACACCATGACGTAGCGTCCGGTGGGCTGTCCGGTGTTGCGCGCTACCTCGCGGAAATACCGGGCCGACCGCCATTCGGGGAAAAGTTTGTCCTTGTGGCGTTCCACGAAGGCGAACCAGGTGCGGATCATTTCGTCATGATCGACCTTGCGGTCGGGCTTCGGCACCCAGGTTTCCACTTCAAAAAACGACATGGCCATCCGTTCCGGCGAGGCGGCGCACAAGCACGCGATCTGTAGCAGGGAACAGGGGCAGCAGGATTCGAACCCGCGACCTACGGTTTTGGAGACCGCCGCTCTACCAGCTGAGCTATACCCCTACGAAAGCTGCCTCGTACTGCTGCGCTCAAGATACATTGCAGCGGCTGAATTGGCAACTACAAAACCTCCTCCGGGGCCCTGAACCAACCGCGCGGCATCGCGCCCGATATCCCTTGCCGAAAAAGGCGTCAGGGTCTAAGATGGCCTATCATGAACGCCTTCCAGAAAACAGCCGTGGCGACCCTCGCGGCCACGGTGCTGCTGATTTCCGTGGGCAGCCTGGTGCGGATCACCGGGGCGGGCCTGGGATGTCCCGACTGGCCCAGGTGCTGGGGCTCCTGGCTGCCGCCGTCGAGCGTGGAAGACCTGGACCTGGATTACCTCCGCGAAAAGGGGTACGACCCCGCTTCTTTCAATCCGGCGAAGATGTGGATCGAATACGCCAATCGCCTCGTTGGCGTGGCGATCGGTATCCTCGTGTTCGTCACCTTCCTCCGTTCGTTTCGATATCGAAGGACACAACCGGCGGTCTTCTACTGCTCGGGCCTGTGTTTCCTGCTGGTCGGCTTCCAGGGCTGGCTGGGCGGGCAGGTGGTCAGATCCGGCCTGCAGCCCGGGATCATCACGCTGCACATGTCCCTGGCCGTGATCATTTTATGCGCCCTGCTCTACGTGACCTTTCAATCCCTGGAACAGCGGGTCCGGGTCGAACTGGCTCCCGAGGCACACGGCACATTGCGGCGGCTGGGATTCGCCCTCCTCGCTGTGACTGTCCTCCAGCTACTCCTCGGCACGCAGGTCCGCGAGGGCATCGACCCCTTCATCAAGGACGCCGGCGGCCTGCCCCGCGGCGAATGGCTGGCCCAGGTGGGTTTAGTGGACCATGTGCACCGGCTGTCTTCGTGGCTCGTGCTGCTGGCGGCCGTGCTGGTTTTCCGGTCGGTGAGGCGGCATGCGCCGGGCAGCCGGCTGATGCCGGTCGCACGGTTCGTCCTGGCCGGCGTCGTGCTTCAGATCCTGCTCGGCATCACGCTCGCTTACGGAGATCTGCCGAGACCTGCCCAGGTGCTGCATCTCACCCTGGCCACCCTGCTGGTCTGCGGCGAATGCAGCCTGTTGCTCATGGTACGAGTGGCACAGCGATGACTTAAGGTTTTCTTCTTTTCACGAATCGGCCGGTCATTTATGTTTGGTCATATTTACTCCGGTCATGTTTTTTGTGAAATGAGAACCTGCGGCCGGCCGTGATCACCACAGGCCGGACCATAGTTCAACCAAACCTGGACCCAATCGCCGCGGACCGGACCACGACGTTCCCGGTCTTTCACGCCTGAGGATGAACCGATGGACGACCTGACGGCACAGTTGAAACGCATCAGGAAACGATTCGAGGACGGCGAGCTGACCGTCGAAGACATCGACCGCGCTCTGGGTTTGGCGCGGGATGTCTCAGGGGACTTGAAACAGAGCCTGCTCTATCTGCAGGCGCCCACGACCAACCCCCACTCGGCGGTGGTCGGCATCAGTATCTACGAAGACGGGGCGGACTCCGACGGGCTCGATGAAAACGGCGAGTTCCGGTACCGGTCGATCAAGGAAGCCCTGGACGACGGCTGGCGCATCATCAAGTTTCCCGAAGCGTCCCTCGCCATGCGCGAACAGGATACCTACGGCCTCGGATACGAGTTCGTACTGGAACGATGGAGGTAGGAGATGGAGGCCTCGACGGCCCGGACGCCTTACGGTAAGAGGATGGACTGCGCACCGACGCTGACGGACCGCGAGGTGGTCGATTTCTGCCGAAACGGCTACCTCATGCTCCCCGGCGTCGTGCCCGATGACGTCAACAGGCAGGTCGTCGACTACCTGGACCGCGTCGACAGCACCTACGAGCCCACGCCCATCATGAAGGAATCGTTCTTTGTAGACGGCGTGCTCATGAATCCGCAGGCGGCGGGCGCCGTCCGGTCTCTCCTGGGAAGCGGCTTCACCCTGCCGCTCATCATCAGCAACCACCGCGGTCCACTGCCTTTCGACCAGCCCCAGAACTGGCACCGGGACGGCGGCACGATCTACACGGACCAGCTGGAATACCTGCAGGTCTTCTACTACCCGGAAGAATGCACCGAGGACATGGGGCCTACCGTGGTGCTGCCCGGGTCGCACTTCATGCGGAACAAGGCGCCCATGATGGCCCATCTGGGTTCCATCCGGGGAACCGTATCGTCGGCCGGTCCGGCCGGCACGATCTTTCTCACCGTCTACGGAATCTGGCACCGAAGGTCAAGGGCCACTGCGGGTCCGAGAGGAAAGAGCAAGTACCGCAACCTGCTCAAGTACAATTACTGGCGGACGGTCCCGCCCCGGAGAGACTGGATCACGCGGGACGAAATCGATTTCAACACGATCAAATTCGATCCGCCGGCGGGCGTGTTCGAGCAGTTTCAGGGCGCCATCGCGGCCGCGCGCATGTTCACCTGGCTCTGCGGCGCGGAGGATGAGTATCGGAAGCGCGGCGGACAGTGCTGGCCCATTGCCACCACCGTTCGGGACGGCGCGAACCAGGAAGGGGCGCCACGGTCGCTGGCGAACCCGTGACACATTACCTCTAGAGGTGCGTTCACCGGTGGGTGAAAACCGCACGGAAAGAAGCAGGCCATGAAAATCACCGATATCGCGATTACCCATATCAATCCGAGGCTTGCCGATCGGAACGTGGACAAGAAGGTCCAGTTCAGGACCATCGATACCCAGACGGTCTTCAAGGTCACCGCGGACAACGGGGTGGTGGGATACGGCGACAGCCGGGGTCACGTAACGATGGACATCAGGGACGTGGAGCGGTTGACGGGAAGCAGTCCCTTCGACCACGTCAACGCCGGACATCCCGTGGGTCTCATGGGCGCCCTGTACGATCTCATGGGCAGACATCTCGAGATCCCGGCCTACAAGCTGATGGGACAGAAGGTGCGGGACCGGGTGCCCGTGGCGGCGTGGACCCGCGTGGCGTCCCCCGAAGAACTGGCCGCCGAGGTGGTGCGCGCCGTGGACGAAGGGTACATGATCTTCAAGATGCACACCGGCGAGTACTACGACGTATACGAACAGAACAGCGCCGTGGAGGAGGTCGCCCCGCCCGGTTTCAAGATGCACTACGATTTCAACCACAACCGCTCGCCCGCCGACGTGACGCGCATCGTCGAGCACCTCGAAAAATCGCCCGTCGTTGGCGTGATCGAGGACCCGCTGGTCTGGCGGGACGTGGAGGGCTGGAAGCGCCTGCGCGACAAGACTTCGATTCCCCTTTTGATGCACGTGCCGCAGCTTGGCGGCGGTCCGGAGATCGTCCATGGGTGCGCCGACCTCTACATGGTCGGAGAACACGGCATCGGCATGAGCATAAAGCGGGGGTTCGCCTGCGCCGAGGCGAATGTCTCCACCGTGATCCAGTTGACCGGGGGGACCCTCAGCAAGGCGATGGCGCTCCACCTGGGCGCGGTGATACCCAATGTTTCCCATACCGTCAACCTGGACGACCAGTACGGCGAGGACGTCACCGGGGGACGGATCGAGGTGGCGGACGGCTGTTCCCCCGTGCCGGAGGGACCGGGCCTCGGCGTCGACGTCGACGAAGACGAACTGGTTCGCATCGCCGGGAACCCGATCACCGAGATTCCCCGGCACATCGCAAAGACCCGGCTGCCCAGCGGCAACATCTACTATACCATCGGGTATCCCTCGGTCCACCGGCTGACGGGTTTCACCGAGGGCAACATCCGGGGAATCCGGCTGGATATCTGGGAAGAGGACGGCAGCGCGTCGTGGCAGGAAACCTACGACTGGATCGAACGGCACGGACCGTTCATGCGCAAGGAGTCGGAATGAACGAAACACCCCGTATACTCGTCACCGGTTCCGCCGGCGTCATCGGAACCACTATCGTAAACGGACTTAAAGACAAATACCCCCTCCGCTGTTTCGACCGGGTGTCTACACCGGGAATGGATGACGAGGTCGTCGGCGATATCACCGACATGGACGCGGTGCTTCAGGCCACCGAAGGCATGGACGCGGTAATCCATCTGGCCGGCAATCCGTCCGGCGGTGCATCGTGGGAGGAGATCCTCAACGCGAACTTTATCGGCACCTACACGCTCTTCGAAGCGGCCAGCCGCAACGGCGTGCGGCGGGTAGCCTTCGCGAGCCGTGCGGGCCTCCTGGCGCCCTATCCGCAGGACGTGTTCCGCACCATAGACATGACGCCGCGACCGGAAAGCTACTATTCCATCAGCAAAGTATTCGGGGAAAGCCTGGGGTACATGTACGCGGTGCGGTTCGACATGGAAGTCGTGTGCGTGCGCATCGGCAACTTTCAGGCGCAACGGGACCTGCCCGGCCATCCCCATCACCTGAGCCACGGCGATGCGGTCAGGGTGTTCGAGCGGGCGGTCATTCACCCAGGCATCCGGTTCGAGGTCGTCTTCGGCGTGTCGGACAGTACCTGGAGGATGTACGACCTGGACCACGGGCGGCGGGCGATCGACTATCACCCCCAGGACAAATCGGTTGTCGACCCGGAGCGATGAAGCCCCGGCCGGCTAGAGCGCCGTCCAGCCGCCGTCGACCATGAGCGCGACCCCGGTGACGTACCGGGACGCGTCGGAGGCCAGGAAGACGACGGCCCCTTTCAGGTCCTCGTTGTCCAGCATGCGTCCGAGGGGTACGCGGTGCTCGTACCGCTGCACGAACGGTCCGGGCTGTTCGTTGAAATATCCGCCCGGGCAGATGCAGTTGGCCCTTACGCCTTGTTTTCCGTAGTAGTTCGCAATGTACCGGGAAAAATTGATCATGCCGCCCTTGACGAAGGTGTAGTCGGGTGGCTGCTTCATCCCGGTTTCTTCGTACAGGCCAGGGTCGTTGGCGACGACGCCGTAGATACTCGAAATGTTGATGACGCTGCCCCCGCCCTGTTCCGCCATGACCGGAACGAATGCCTTGCACAGGGCGAAGAGGCCCACCATGTTTCCCTGGGCGCTCGCGGCCCAGTAGTCGGGCGTCTGCTCGTCGAATCCGCCGCCCCGGCCGACCACCGCGCTGTTGACCAGAATGTCCACGCGGCCGAAGCGGTCCGTCACGCGTTGCTTCAGGGCATCGATCGATTCGGTCTTCATGATGTCCAGTTCTTCGGGATGGGTATCGTAACCCTGTTCGTTCAGGCCGGCCACGAACCGTTGGTTGTTTTCGAGATTCCTGGAAGCGACGACCACGGTCGCGCCCGCCTCGGCCAGGGCTTCGGAGATGCTGCTGCCGAATTGCGGACCGGCACCGCCTGTGACCACGGCGATGCGGCCGGCCAGGGAAAAACTGTCGAGTACGCCCATGAGCAGGCTCCTGTCTTTCGGTTCTGGTGACTATTGAAAAGACTTAAAGATTCTACATTGCTAAAAACCGATACAAAACCATTGTACCATTCAGATCCGTCTTGCCAATTGGTATTTGTCACATGACGCCGATCAGGAGTTCTGTCTCACTTTCCAGGAGGACGTATCGATGATCTGGGGATCGGGAGATTACTGTTACGAAAAGGTGCCCGGATGGGGATCCGAGCGCACGCTGGGAATCGCCACGGCCGTGGCCGTGGATTCAAAGGACCGGGTCTATGTCGTCGACCGTGAGCCGAGTCCCGCCGTGGTGGTCTACGACCGGGACGGACACCTGCTGAACGAATGGGGCCACGACATACTGGCCCTGCCCCACGAGATATGGATCGACGAGGAGGACAGGATCTTCATTCCGGACTGCCGGGACCATACCGTCCGGGTATTCTCGACCGAAGGCGCGCTGCTGCAGACGCTGGGCGAGCCGAACCGGACGGGCGAACCGGGCAGACCCTTCAACATGCCGACGCGTGTCGTAAAAGGGCCTTCCGGGGATCTGTACGTATCCGATGGATACGGGCAGTGTTACGTGCACCGGATGACGCCCTCGGGAGACCTGGTCCAATCCTGGGGCGGAAGAGGTACCGACCCCGGCCGGTTCACCCTGCCCCACAACATCTTTCCCGCGTCCGACGGCCGCCTGCTCGTGGCCGACCGGGAGACCAACAACCGGATCCAGGTCTTCGATTCCGAAGGAACCTTCCTCGCGGAGTGGCCCGGACGCCCCGCGCCCTGCGGCCTGTTCGTCGATAAAGAGGACACGGTCTTCCTGGGCGAGGGCGGCGGGGTCACCGTCATGAACATGGACGGCAGGCTCATCGCCCAGTGGGTCGTCCGGGGCGGACCGGTCGATCAGGCACACGGCGCGCACAGCGTATGGGTCGACCGCCACGGCGATGTCTACGTGGGCGAAGTGGGCGTGGAGAACCTCGTGCACAAGTACGTCCGCGTGTGACGGACTGGGATTTTTACATATATCACAGACTGGACTGCCTCAGCATACATCTATGAATCGCCCCGCATCCGACCATTTTCCCCGATGGATCTGGGCCGTTTACGTAGCCCTCTTCGCCCTTTCCATACCGTGGTACATCCCCGAGATCCATCCGCTCCCCATCTGGCTTGGCGTGCCGTACTGGGTGGTGATCTGCCTGGTTGCCTCTCTGGCGATCGCATGCTTCACCGCGTACGTGGTACACCGGTACTGGCGGGAGGATGGATAACCCATGGCGGATCAACCTTACGGCACCGGCGCTTTCGCGTTCCTGGCCGCCTACCTTGTCTTCATGCTCGTCCTGGGATACGTAGCCCGTGCACGTCGCCGGGACGATTCCATGTCGTCCTTCTACCTGGCGGGCAAGAACCTGGGCGCCATGGTGCTCTTCTTCACGCTCTACGCGACGCAGTACAGCGGCAACACGCTTATCGGCTATCCCGCGGAAGCCTACCGTCTGGGTTACGCCTGGATCATGAGCATCGGGTTCATGATGGCCATCGTGGCGGCCTACCTGCTCTTCGCGCCGCCGCTCTACCGCGCATCCCGCAAGTGGCACTTCGTGACGCCTGGCGACTGGATCACCCATCGATTCGGAACCGGCGGCCGATCGGGCCTGACCCTTTTCGCCGGTGTGCTGTTCGTGATCGCCATCGCCAACTACCTGCTCGCGCAGCTGTTGGCGGTGGGGCATATCGTTTCCGGTCTTTCCGGCGGGGCCATTCCATTCTGGGCGGGCGTGGTGATCCTCGCAGTCATCATCCTGTTCTATGAGACCCTGGGCGGGATGCAGGCCGTGGCGTGGACCGACTGCATCCAGGGCCTGCTCCTCTTCGTCGGCCTGCTGGGCATGCTGGCCGCCGTGGTCGCAGGCAGCGACCGACTCGCAGAAGCGACGGCATGGATCGTCGTCCACCAGCCGGCAAAGGCCGCGCTTCCTGATGGCGAGACGATCCGTACCTGGATCAGCACCATCCTGCTGGTGGGATTCGCCGCCGCCGTCTATCCCCAGGCCATACAGCGCATCTTCGCGGCCCGGAGCACCCGCAGCCTGAAGCGGTCGTTCACCTTCATGGCCTTCATGCCCCTGGTCACCATCTCGGCGGTCGTACTCGTCGGGATTCTCGCCATCCCGCAGCTGTCCGGCCTCGAGGGCGTCGACACCGACCAGGTCATGCCCCGCCTGCTCCGGGTCTGGGCCGCCGAATCGCTTTGGCTGTACGTCATGACCGTGCTCGTCCTCACCGGCATCGTCGCGGCCATCATGTCGACGGCCGACTCCGTCCTGCTCAGTCTCTCTTCCCTGCTCGTGAAGGACGTACTGGGCCGTTTCCGGATGGGGTCGCTCCCGGAAGCGCGCCTTACCGCGTGGGGCAAGCGCCTGTCCTGGGTCATCATGGTCATCCTGGTCCTCATCGCGCTGACGCCGAATCTCACCCTGTGGGGACTCATCGAGCTCAAGATGGAGGTGCTGATCCAGACGGCGCCCCTGTTTGTGCTGGGGGTGTTGTGGCCGAGATTCAACGCGGCAGGCGCCGCCGCGGGCATGGTCGCCGGCACGGCGCTCGCGGCCGGGTTGACCCTCGCGGGCATGGGCAAGGTATGGGGCTGGCACGCCGGCGTGCTCGGTCTGGCGCTGAACGTGATCGTGGGGGTTGCGGTGAGTTGGGCGGGACGGCGTTCAGGTGGTTGAGTCCGACAACGAAAACCGGTCCCATTCACAGGGAGCAAGGGACAAATCCCGAAGCCGCACTACGTCGATATCAAGTTCGGTTGTAACGCGTGAATCATCGAAAACACTTGACATTTTGGAGTAAACGACATATAATATAGGCAGTTATCGATAACCGGAAATTGCCTTGATCATAAAGTTACTCGAAGGAGGATAAGTCATGAGAAGTGGCGATGAAATGTTGAGGCAGATTGTAGACAAGTCCGCCTTGGACGCAGATTTCAGGCAGAAGCTACTCGCGGATCCGAAGTCGACCATTTGCGAAGAATTGGACATTACGATGCCTGAATCCATGTCGATCCAGGTCCATGAGAGCGATATGCAGACGGTACATATCGCGTTGCCCCCGGATCAGAACATCACCGAGGAGCAGCTCGAAGCCGTCTCAGCCGGTCTCTGCTGCTGCTGGTAGACCGGAACAGAAACACCGGATAGCATGCGGATACCTGCATTCGCATGATTGTAAAATCGAAAATCCTCCCCGATCGCTCAGGTCGAGGAGGATTTTTGCTTTGATTTCCTGACGTGGCGCTTAGTTCGAGAGCCTGTCGCTCAGTTCGAGAGCGCGCCGGAAAGCACCATGTAAAGATAGGCCTTGACCTTCTCCAGTCTGTTTGCGGAAATGACCAGCTTGATGTGATGTATACCCCGTAGCATGAGAAAGGGCCCGGTCTTTCCAAACAGCGTCGTGGGTTTCGAAGCCCAGCCAGCCAGCGCCTTGAGCTTCTCCCCTACGACGAAGTCCTCGTAGCTCAACGCTTCGAGTATGGGATCCCAATCGGTCATACCGTCGATCCAGTAACGTGAATCCTGGGTGTATCTTTGCTTGACTATGGGCGTAAGACCGAGTGTTGGTCCCAGTCCGTCCGAACGTACGTCGATGTTCGCCCCGGTGCTCACGATATCCGCCCGTTCCCTGAAGCGTGTAAGCACAGATTCGACCGCCGAAACATGTCCCGGCCAACCGGTGTTTTCGAGAAACGAGCAGATCCCCTCCTGTGCGTTAAAGCCCATTATCGCAAGGCGGACCGTGCGTTCCCGGGACGGAAACACGCCGAAGGAGTCCAGGCGCGTGTCTTCCGGCTGCGCCAGGTACACCCGCTCGGCGTTTTTTCGTTCAGCGGCAATCCTCTTCCAGCCGACACAGGAAACGAGTGCGTCGACAACCCTTCCGACTTCATGCTGAAGACCGCCGCCGCCGAACAATGTGCGCTCATTGGGCCGCAGGAACATGCCCGGTATCGGGTTTGCGCTGCCCGGCGCCGAATCGATGTCATACTCCAGCATCAGTTTACGCCCCACGATTTCCCGCAGGGGTGAGTGCTGAACTTCCATTTCTCTGAACAGCCTGCTGACCGCACCTGCGGTCTCGTCCGTCTCGTCTGTTCGCGCCTTCTCTTCGTAATAATCGCCTGATCGGTTCCCACTTGCCAACGAGACGCCGAAATCCGCCACGGGCCGGCTGTCGTGCAGCGGCAGTTCGAAACCGAAGGGCTGGGCGCCCATGGTGATGGGTAGCTGCCTCGCGCGTTCAAGTATCAGCCCCCACTCCCGCTTTCCGATAAGCCTGGAAGAAATCCCACTTCGCAATTGCCCTAGCAGTTCGGCCATCGTGCCGCCCTCTTCGGCAAGACGATCCTGGGTGAGCAGGACGGCTTCGTCGATATTCACCTTACCTCCTTACGCGATTACCGGCGCGGGATTCATGTCGAATTCGGCCAGGGAGTGCCTACGACGGCCCATGCCGACAGGCACGTCGTACAGGCGCCCCGGGGCGAATCTTGCCCAGAAATGGCGCATGCCCGGCACGATGACCCGCGCGACGGGCATGCCGATGTCCGGCCGGGTCTGGTCCAGCACGAGGAACTCCATGCCCCTGGCTTCGACCATCGCCCGGGAGTATTCCACGTCATCGCGCGAGTCCGTTTTTTCGATTTCAGGATATTGCGCACCTCGCTTAAGCGGCGCGTCGAGCGATGGCGCGAGCCAGGGACACTCGGCGATACGCGCGGTCTTCCACCAGTCGAGCGCCATCGGATCGTCGATCATGGGCCGGCCGGACCGACCAGGCTGACCGCCGCCGGGACGCGGCAGCCAGGTCAGGCACTGGTTCAGTTCGCAAATAGCCCGCAGGGCCGCCAGTCGCGGGTCGGCATGGGCGCCGGCGCCGTATATGATGTCCTCGGTTTCCGCTTCCGGCCTGCGGGAGAGCGCAACGAACGAAGGTATCTCTATATCGGACGTAACGTCGAGCATCCACAGTTCCCGCTCGCAGCGACCGTAGTAGTCCTCGGCCGAGGCAAGGAACTCGTCGTCGAAGCTGGAAAGATCGACCCCGGGCACGCTCAGTCCATTATACCACCAGATAGCGAATGCATCGCGTTCGACCAGTTCATAGAAACCCTGCAGGATGGCCTCCTCCAGGGTGTTCCCCGCGGCACAGCCGTTGGAATCGGCAATCAGGTCAGCAGGGCCACGCTGTTCGGGCGCCATGCTGTAGAGCATTGACGTCGGCAGATACCGGTGCCGCTCCTGCGTGAACGACCACACGGGGGTCCAGTCGATTTCGGTATCGGGATGAAGACGCGCCGGGACGATGTTGTATGGGTGCCCTTTCGCGTTGATACTTTCCGCGTTGTCAAGCTGATCGTCGCTGAACAACTGCACGTCGTTGGGGTGGATCGCCTCGTCTTCCGCGGCGAAATCGAAGAGTCGTCCGCGGGTACGGATTTCGTCTCCGCTAAAGGCGCCTGAATGACGTTCGATCGCCTCGCAGAGGGCACTGGCCTCGGACTGTTCCCGCGTACTGCCCTTGCCGGCGCTTTTGCTACGCAGGCTGCGCCTGAGCGAACTCAGGCTCCGGCTTCGCATACCGGGATTGCTTCCCGCCCAGTAGACGTGAAGCCAGGAATCGTTCTCATCGGTGGTACGCGCCAGCCAGGATACGACACCGCTGACCGGGCTCACCAGGTGACGGTACTTCGCCAGGGTTGCTTCCGGCGTAACGGTCCGCGCACCGCCGCTGTTGCGATGGGGTTTGGGGCTCGCCTTAAGACTCAGCGGAATCGGCGACCTATCGGACCGATACAGCGCTTCGTCGCCGCATGCAGGACACTGCGGCCGTTGCAGGACCGTATGCTTCGAGCTGGCGTATGCGCCTCCTTGCATCGAGATCGCGTGGTCGTGGATCGGGGCCGCTTCATCCAGTACGAGCCACTTGACGATTTCAGCCGCGATCAGCCCGTATACCGCCTCGAGCACGGCGGGTTCGGCGGCGAACGGCTTGAAGGCGGCATCCTCGCCGGCGACGTGCCGAAGGAACTGGTGGACCTCCTTGTGGCCGCGTAGCCGGTTGGCCAGGCAGTCCCAGCAGGGGCCCTGCCTGTCCGCGCGAAAGACGGGTCCGAACAGCACTTCCATGCCGCGTGGCCTCACCAGCGTCCACGGAACTCCAGCCTCGAGCTGGCGCCGGTTCACCTCTGCAAATCGCGCGTCGAGATAGTCGTCGCAGACGACAACCTTGAGCCGGGCGTCATCGCGATTCGTTACGCCGGCGCCGCTCATCTTAAGGTACCTGATCAGCCGGCCATCGTCGCCATCGACCGCAACGCGTGATTCCGCCAGTCGCTGTTGGACCCATCGGGGCGATGCGCCGATCGACGTCCAGTAAGCCGCCCGGGATCGGTCCATGCCATGGTCGGCAGAGATGACATAGCCCCGGTCGGAGAGCGAAACGACCGCCGCATGCACGTCGGCGGCGGCATGGCGGCCCTCGAGGTCGGCGACGATCCCGTCCAGCGGACGCCGGCCGTCGAGGAGCGGCATCAGGTCGCAGTACACCTTGCCATGCAGCAGGGTATCAAAGGATTCGGAAACTAGGAGCGTCTGCTGCTCGCCGATGACGTGGGATCTCAGGTGCGGGGTAAGCGCGGGGAGATCGACGAGGTCCCGGTCGGCAGGAGTCGTTCTCGTCAGTTTGCCGCTGCGGGAATTCATGTTCGACCGCCCCGGCATCCGGCGTTTCCGCGTCTGCTCAGTGTGGATGCCTTCATGCGTGTGTAGCAAGCGTATCGATCCGAGAGGCGGCGCGGGATGCGGTTCCTTCGACCGCCGACACCAGCGTATCGAAATCCTCCTGCCCGCAGGCGCTCGCAACAAGGGATTTGACCTTCGCCCCCGCCGTCGCCGCGTCAAATCCGTCCTCTCCTACCAGCCGCATAACCCCTTGCAGGTCACGCCACAGGTTCGCGGCCTGCGCCAGCGACTCGTCGCCGGAGGCTTCGAATACCGCCGCGGCGGACGGAGCCGGATCGTCGAGGTAGTCACCCGCATGCGTCAACTGCAGGAAGCGAGCGGCATGCACGACATCGTTCAGCCCGCCGCGCATGCGGGCGTATGCGGACACACTCGTCTCTGCGCCGTCTTCCGGCTGTTCGCCCGACTGGGTGAGAAACGACTCGTTCGCGCCGCATTCGGCCAGGATCCGGCGCCGCGCATCGTCGAAGCGGCTTCCGATGCCGGAACCCTCAGGCTCGAAGAGGCAACGGGCCCGGGTGAGGACGGAAACCCCGCCGGAGACCGGATCTCGGACTTGCTCGGCCAGTTCGGTAAGCGGCAACGCGGGAATGGCATCTGCGCCGGCGGAGACCGGGGAGAACAACAGGTTGTCCTGTGCCAGGTCGGTCAGGGCCTTTTGGAAGCTCCGGCACAAACGCTCATTTTCACGCGATCTCTCGCCGTCATGGACGAACAGCATGTCGATGGAAATGCCGGGATAGGCTTCCCGGCTGGCCAGGTCACCCAAGAAAACGGCGGCGACCTCACCCACGCTGTCCGTGCCGTACCGCTCGCCGAAATCCGCGACCACGGAGGCAAGCACCGTCGAAATCGACGCTTCGGCAAGATTTGACAGCGCCGTCCTTGCTTCCGCCGGCAACAGGTTGCCGCGCACCACGTGCATACCGACCTGAAACGCCTTGTCGTTCGACCAGTTCCGCACGATTTCGGCCGTTTCCCTCGAATCGACCACGGGCAATTCGACGATCTGGTCTTTCATTTCCTGGACGCCCATTTCATAGGTCCAGTAGACCCGGGCAAGCCCACGCCGTGCGATCGACTCGAATTCCTCGTCCTGCTCGAACCCCTTCGGCAGATCGAGATCGAGAAACTCCTGTTCCTGCAGGTTATCCAGGAGTTCCGGGTTCCGTTCGATCCACTTCGCGAGCCGCGGCGCGGCGCCGAAGATTTCTACGATCGTGTCAAAGGCATCGGGTCGCTTCGCGGCGAGCGGACTGTCGTAGACGCTCCAGTCATCAATCTCCGGATAGAAATGCTTGCGCCACTGGTCCACCAGCGGGTCCATCTTTTCAAACCACTTCCTGGGCTTCAGCACGATGTTCATCATATCGGAATAGGTTCCCGGCAATTCCGGCGATTCGTCGAGACTGACCTGCAGCAGCGGATACTGGCGGGATGCCACCGCGTGGTGGTCGGCATGGCGCTGCGCATTGAAAAGCATCCAGTTGCTGAACTTCCAGTCGGCGCTCCACGAATGGCGGGGCATGATCTTTTCCCAGCGGCCGTTTTCCAGACGGACCCGGCGGAGGTCGTAGTGCTGGAAGTAGTTGCTGATCTTCATGGAAAACACGCAGGACAGGCCGAGGAAGGCGAAGACCGGGACCGCCCAGATCCCGCCCATCCAGAATACCAGCGCGTACCAGAACGCGACGCCGAAGCCGTAGCGCCAGAAAGGATTACTGTAATGCCACATGGTCCGGCGGCGGCGCGCCAGGCGTTCTCTCGCCACTTCCCAGGAATTGACGAGGTTGCTGACGATTTCCTTGGGCATGTACCGCCAGAAACTCTCCCCCTTCGGAGCGGAGCCCACGTCATACGGCGTGCCGACCAGGGCATGATGGATGTATACGTGCTCCGTGGCATACTGCGGATAGGAAGCGGAGGAGAGCAGGAACTCGCCGATCCGGCGTTCCCAGGTCGTGCGCCGGTGAATCAATTCGTGGCCGACGACGAACACGGCCTGCGCTTCCATCGTCAATATGATGGCCAGCACAACGTCCTGCCACCAGACGAACTGGTCCGCCACCAGGATCTGCCACAGGCCGAAAACCAGGGTGGGCGGCCAAAGAAACGCCCACGACCAGACCGGCAGATTATGCCAGATCAGTCGGTGCTTCGGCGTTTTCCACGGATCCATGATGCGTCCGTCGCGGCCGAACACCCGGTCGAAGGACCAGGAAAGACTCATGAAGACCATGGGCGGCAGAAGCCACCATCCGCCATACAACGCGGCGAGCAGGATCAACGGGAAAACGCCCAGCGGCAGGTAATGGGGAAGGGCGGTCAGGATGGACGGCTCGATCTCCTGCGTCGCATCGGACTGGTCCGGCCTGGCGCCGTCGATTTCAGCGCTGTCGATTTCAACGGGATTTTGTGACATGGCTACACCTCCTTGGTCAGCATAACCTGGCACCTGCGCGGGCGTTTTCTTGTCACCGGACGCCCTGAACCGAATACCCGGAACCGCTAGCCTCAGGTTCGCAGGACGGCGGCCAGACGCTCGAGCGCTTCGATGCAGAACGCGGTGGTCACGGCTTCGGAGCCATGGCCTATTTGTCCGACCGCGCCGAACTTCAGCGTCTGGTCGCCAAAGGCGAGCAGTTCCGGCCAGCTGCCGTCCTCGCGCTGCGAACTCAAGATGCTCCTCAACTGGCCCGGCGCGTCGATGCGCTCGAGGCGTCCGGCGTCGCAGAGCGCCGATACGGCCTGGGCGGTCTGCAGGACGTTGCCGAAACTGCCTTGCTCGTCCATCAAGCCCAGGACACGATCCGCAAGGACCGGGCGCAGCCGATCCAGGGCGGGGCTCACGCGTCTCACGGCACGGGCGACGGCATAGCAGATCGCGATCTCGTCGGGGTACCACTTGGACGCGTCCTTGAGATTGCCTTCGGCGATCAGTTCCTCCAGCCATCGCTGGGCGTCCCTGGTTTCGGGGCAGTCGCCGAGCCAGGCGATGACGTTCGCATTGACCACGGGGTCGGCTTCGATGCGAAAACGCGACACGACATCGGGTTCGTCGCCCTCCAGCATCCAGGTCATGAAACGGCCTTCCCCGTCGCGGTTCGCCAGTATCCGCGGTATGTTCCTCCCCAGGAGAATCCAGGGGTGCGTACCAATCACCAGGGAACATAGCGTGGTGCTGTCGAGATCCTGGGGCAGATGGCGGTAGTAGCGCCAGAATCCGGGATATTCGATGGTATCAGCAAGATACGCCTTAGTCGCGGCGCAGATGGATCTGGCCTTCGCTTCCTGGCAACTTTCCAGGGCAAGGACGCAAAACGCCGAAATGAAGGGAGGCCTTTCGAAATGCCGCGGTACCTTCGGGTCGGCCACGTTGAACCGGATGCAGTGCCAGGCGCCGTGCTCGTCAATCGTCGACTCCAGGAAATCGAGACCACGGCGGATGCTTTCCCTGCTCGCTTCCGCAAGGACCTCGGCGCCGGCATCGCTACCTGGGACGCATTCCGCCCCGTCACCCGGCGGACGAAGGGGCGGCGCGGGATCGTACATGGTCTTGCGCAGAAACGCGAGGGACGACGCGCCGGTTCGCGCCTCCTCCCGTTCCTCCCTGGTGTATCGGCTGCGCGGGGGCAGGACGATATGGGTTGCGGCGGCGGTATCTTCGTGTACTTGTATCTCGTGGTCTGCCGCCATCGTCACGCCGAGTTCCTGCTCGATGGTCTCTTTGGGCCTGGCAAGGAGACGTGTCCGCAAGTCGTCGTCGTCGCCTGCTCTCAAGATAAGTAAATCGGCCGCGGTGGGGGACTTCTTCATGAACGTCTGCTCCGTTCTCACGGGTCTCGTCCGAACGTGTGGCTCTAGCGGCTTGGCGGCGATCTGTCCGCTGCACATCAACCCGCCGCAGCTCCGCCCGCCGTCCACCCGGATCAGGCGATTTGCCGCCTGATCAGTTCCTTGAATACCCCGTCGGCCTCCTTCAGTTCGTTGAAAGAGCCGCTTTGGACGACCTTGCCGGCTTTCAGCACGTAGATGCGGTCGGCCTGCTCGAGCGTGGACAGGCGATGGGCGATGACGAGGCGGGTGGAAGTCAGGGCGGCCAGGTTCCGCATCACGCTGGCCTGGTTCTCGTTGTCCAGCCAATTTGTCGCCTCGTCGAACAACATGATACGCGGGCTGCCGATCACCGAGCGGGCGATCGTGATGCGCTGGCTTTCGCCGCCCGACAGGACGGAGCCGCTGGTGCCCACCATGGTCATCATGCCCATGGGCATGGCCTTGATCTGGTCCTCGACCTCCGCGGTCCGGACCGCCTCCCATACTTCATCGGTCGACACGCCTTCATAGTGGCTGACGAGGTTGTCCCAGAGATCCTGTGGATGGAGCCCGACCGACTGGGGCACCGCGCCGATCTTCCGGCGCACCTGTTTCAGATTCAGGTGCCTCAGGTCGCGTCCGTCGTAATACACCGCCCCGGCCGTCGGCCAGTCGATGCCTAGCGCGAGCCGGAACAGGGTGCTCTTACCGGCGCCGGACTCCCCGGCAATCGCGACGAATTCGCCGGGATGGGCGCGAATCGTGACGTCGTCGAGGATCAGCGGTCCGTCGGCGTCGTAGCGGAAGGAAACATGGTCGAACAGGATGTCCCCGCCCAGGTATTCGACCGGTTCGCCTTCCGATCCCGTTTCGGGCGCCGCCGAAAGCAGCGGACGCATCTGCTCGAAGGCCGGCAGCATGGAGGCCAGTGCGCCGATGGACTCGCCGAGTCGGGCGATGGTGGACTGAAACACGATGAAGACCGTGTAGACGACGAGAAAATCGCCGACCGGCATGGCGCGCTCTCCCGCCTCCATCACCGTGAAAAGGAGCACGCCGGCGGCAAGGAATGGCAGCGCGGCGCCAAATGCCCGAGAATGTCCCTCCAGTGCGCCCAGTTCGATCTCCGCACGCTTCTGCGCGCGATAGTCCCTCGCCCAGATGGCGTAGGCCGATCCTTCCGCGTTGTCCATGCGCAGTTTGGAAATGCCTCCCACGATCTGGAAGAGCCGGCCGGCCACGCGTCGGGCCGCCCTGATCATCCACCCGTAGGGAGAAATCTGGCGCAATCCCAGCACCAGGGTGACCAGCAGGGAAGCCAGGCTGAAGAGGAGCGTGACGACCCCGAGGGTGGCGTCGTAGAAGAAAATGACGCCGAAAACCGGAAGCAGAAAGACCAACGAAAGGAAACAGTTGGCGACGACACCCCGCAATCCATCGCGGAGCTGCTGAAAGGTCATGCCCGACATGGCCAGGTCGCCGGCCGGATTGCGGTGCAGCATAGCGGGAGGCAGGCGCATGAGACGGTCCCAGAAAGCGGCTTCGACCCGGGAGGCCGAACGCCCCTCCAGCCGCATCATCGCCATGTTCTGGAGGAGGTGCAGCATCGCGCCGAGCAGGCCGAAGGCCGCAATCGCCACGGCGACCGCGTATAGCATTCCCGCGCTTCCGCCTGCCGTGATGTGGTTCGCGACGAACCCGAGGGCGAGCGCAGGCAGTAGCCGGATCATGCCGTATGGAAGCCCGGCGATCACCATCCGCGCCCAGTCCGAGGTCGAGCCACGCAGGGCGATACCTAGCAGGTCCGACGGTTTCACGCCCCTCGCCGGCAGGGGCTGATAGAACATCCAGGCCTCTTCCGCCAACGCGTCCGTTCCGGCCAGGCGGGCCGCCGAGACCCGTGTGCGGCGATTGCTGGCCGGGTCGATCTGCCGGTACCGTCCGAACATGCCCGGCAGCAGCGCCACGGGCCGCCCGTCGTCGGCGCGATAGGCCAGCAGCGCGTTGCTGTCGCCGTGCCACCAGCGGTCTTCGGCGTTGAAACGCACGCGACGGGCGCGCACGCCCGATGCGTCAAGAATGTCCACGAGGCCGACGGGCGCTTCGGACTGACCCGATCGCGCCGGGATCTTGAAATCGATGCCTTCATGACGGCCGATCAGGTGCAGGGCATCCGCCAGTGCCGTATCCTCGACACCGGCGTCCCGGTCGATCGGAAGGTCGTAGATATTGTAGAGCCGCTGCCGTGCGGTTTTCTCGGCCGTTCTGCGGCTAGCCGTTCGTGCCCGTTCGAGATTGACGGCATCGACCACGACCAGCCGGCGGTTCAGGCGCTCCAGGGTGAATGCGACCACGTGGAACGAGGCGAGTGCCGGCAGCAGTCGGCCCTGCCGGGCCAGAGTTTCCGTCGACTGGCCGGTCAGAGTCGCCTCGTCGACCAGGGTAAGCCAGCTTGTCCGGGACAGCGGGATGACCGTCTCGTGGGGGCTGCCCGTCTCCGCAAGTTCCGCGGAGTCGACGATCCCCATGAACAGGCCCGCGCCGGACGGCGGTTCGGAGACCCACACCACGCCGCGCCGGACGGACAGCGTACACGGCGCCAGGGTCTGCGTCAGTCCCGGTTCGGCCAGCGCGGTCGGACGGGGAGGAGGGACGGCGAAACGCGCCAGCGTCTCCGTAATGGCGGTCAGCCACGTATCGGTCTGTTCCGCCAGTTCCGCCGGATCCACCCGGGACAGCAGGGAAACCGGCAGGCGTTTGAGCAGGGTGCCCGGCAGTCCCCTGGCAATGATACTGAGCGTGGTGTCGGTTTCACTGCCCACCCGGTGCGGCGCGACCCCCGGCAGCAGCCAGCCCGATTCCCGGCGCAGCAGGTGCTGCGGCGCCGACTGCTCCGTCCCGCTTTTGAGTTCGACCAGGAACAGATTGACGACGCCCTGGTCGATGAACCAGACGCTGTCCGGGTCGTCGAGGTTGACGGGCAGGTTGCCCGCACAGGGCACGGATTCACCGAAGCGATCGGCGAGTTCGGCCAGTGTAGAGTATTTCGGTTCGTTGGGTTGCATCAGTTCGACCTGACCAGTTTGTAGTAGGCGCCGTCCCGGTCGTCGATCAGTTCGTCGTGCGTGCCCCGCTGCACCGTAACGCCTTCGTCCAGCACGATGATCTCGTCGCAGTCCCGCACGGTACTCAGGCGGTGCGCCACGATCAGGCAGGTGACTCCTCGCCGCCGCAGTGCATCGTCGACGTATTCCTCTGTGGCTGCATCGAGGGCACTGGTGGCCTCGTCCAGAATGAGCACCGTGGGGTTGCCCACAAGCGCGCGGGCGATTTCCAGCCGTTGGCGTTGGCCGCCGCTGAAGTTCGACCCGCCTTCTTCGACGAGCGTCGCATAGCCCTGGGGCCTGAGCAGGACTTCTTCGTGAATCTGGGCATCGCGCGTCGCTGCGAAGAGGACTTCGTCCGGGATGGCCGGATTCCACAGCGTGATATTGTCCCGCAAGGTCGCGGAAAAGAGCACGATCTCCTGGTCCACCATGGAGATGGACTGCCGAAGCACTTCCTCGGGGATCTGATCCCGAAGATGGTCGTCAAACATGATCTCGCCCGACCAGGGCTGATAGACCCCGGAGACCAGCCGCGCGAGGGTCGATTTGCCGGAACCGCTGGGACCGACCACGGCAATCCGCTGACCCGGCTTGATCACGAGGCTGAAGTCCTTGATCAGGGGCGGGCGGCTCCGGTTGTACCCGAAGGTGACGTCGCGCAGTTCCAGCTGGCCGGCGAGCTGGAGCCGGCCGTTGAACGTGTGGATCGCGTCCGATTCCGGGTTTCTGCGGCGAAAGACCGGATCCTCATCGGTTTTGGAAATGTCCTCGAGCCGCTGCAGATCGGTTTCGAGGGCCTGGCGGTTTTCGGCGAACTCCAGGAAGCGCTCGACGGGGGCCAGGAACATCTCCGCCAGGATATAGAATCCCACCAGCATGCCCAGCGACATTTCTCCCTGCATGACCATCATGCCGCCGATGCCCAGGATCGCCGCACTGCGCAGCGCGTCGACCAGCCCCGGCAGGGAGGCGTTGACGGAGCCCAGTTCGGAGTATAATTGCCGTGCGCGCAACTCTCGGGCCTGTTGCCCGCTCCATCGCGAGAAAAAACGGTCATCCGCACCCGTCATGCGCAGATTGTCGGCATGGCTCAGCATCTGCATGCCCAGACCGATCAGCAATCCCTGCTCGCGTCGCATCGTCTGGCTGCGTACCGCCCGGAGATTGTTGAGAAAACGGGCCAGCACCGCGTGCAGCAGCGCCAGCACGAGGACGATCAACGTAAGGATGGTGTCGAAGGCGAACATCGCAATGAGGAACACCGCGCTCATGGCCATGTCGATAACGAGCACCAGGAACTGGTCCGCCAGGTTTTTAGCGATTCGATCGGTGGACGACACCCGGTCCGTAACGTCGCCGGCCAGCCTGTTTTCAAAGAACTCCACCGGCAGACGCAGAAGCCGTGACATCCCGTTGCTGTAGCCAGCTACCGATACCCGGACTGCGAGCCGCTTGAGGAACCGGTGCTTGAGCAGGGACAGGACATAAACCAGGACGCCTCCACCCAGCAGGGCGGTGACCAATCCGCCCCAGGTCCCGTGCTTGGCCATGACGTCGTCGACGAAGACGCCGAGCGACGCGGGAACGACCAGGGTCAACAGCGTCAGCATGAGTCCGCAGGCCACCACGCCGGTCAGCAGGCGCCAGGATCCCGCGATCAGGCCGTTCAGCTGCCTGAACAGGTCGGGCTGCTCGCCGCCGGGCGTGAAGTTCTCGCCGCGCTTGAAGCGTAGCGCAATGCCGCTGTAGCCCTTCTCGAACTCTTCGGCGGAGATTCTGCGCCTTCCCGTGGAAGGGTCGTTGAGGTAGTAGAAACGGCTGTCGATTCCTTCGAGGACGAGGAAATGGCTGAACTGCCAGAACAGCACCAGCGGAAACTCCAGCATTTTCAACTGATCGGCGCGCACGCTGAGGCCGTTGCACTCGAGACCGTAATGCCGGGAGGCACGCAGGATGCTCGCGGCACTGCTGCCGTCCCGGCTCACCTCGCATTTTTCCCTCAACTCGGCGAGCGGCACCCATCTTCCGAAGTATCCCAGTACGATGCCGAGACAGGCCGCACCGCACTCCGATGCGTGCATCTGCAGCAGAACGGGCGTGGATATCCGCTTTGCCGAATCGTCCGCAGCGTTCTTGTTGCCGGCTTGTTTGGTCGTGCTCGCCGTCATCCTGCGGTCACCTCATGAGGAACAGCCCGATCGGAGACTGCCGGCCAAGCTCGATGACGATCCGGCATTTCATGCCCGCAAGGGAATCCGGATCCCGGTCTTCCGGAAATGCGGTCTCGAGCGCTATATCGATGCGGTGAACGGATACCGGCGCCGCGGTTTCAAAGGCGGCCGGTCCACCTGAGACGGGTTCGGCGGCGATGGCCCTGACCGTTCCGCCGGGCACGTCTGTTTCTCCATCCGCCGACTCCGGCTCGATCAATACCGGCATCCCGGCCGAGATATCCGGCGCGATTGCGCTATTGATCCAGGCGAGAGCCTCCACTGAGCTGTTGCCATCGGGAAGGGGTTCCCCCTGCGCCACGATGACGCCGTCCACCACGATACTGCGCGCCACGCTGCCGAAGAACAGCCACGCCAGGAGGACACACAGAAAAACAGCGATCGCGGCGACCAGCAGCCGTTCCCGCGGCGTGGATATCGTCAGAAGCCGGTCGAGTTGCTCGCGGTCTTCCTTCGCCTCCGCGACGGTGTCATGAAATGAGTTTAGCAGATTGTTGAACACGGGCTTTTAATGGTCTCCTCATGGCAGTCAAGCAGGTCTGCGCGCTCACGGGTCGAGCGGGTTTGCGCGCTCGCGAAAGGTAATTTCAGCCAGTATGATGCATATATTATGAAGTTTTATATGTTTCAAATCAAGAAATGTCACCTTGCGGACGTCACGGCGGGCCGTTGCGCGGTGGCAAAGTATAAGCCTTCGATCCGCGTCGAGGTTGCCCTGTACCGGCGCCTGTCAGCCGGTCCAGCCCAGTTCCTGGGACATCTGGGCGTAACTGGTGAGCGGCACCGCGCACATCCGGTCCCAGTCGGCTTTGTCGATGACCGGCCGGTTCAGCAGTTCGAGCATCCCGTCGAATTTGCCGAGTGCATCGCAATCCACCGCATCGGGATCCATGGCCATGCGGTGCCGGGGCCAGACTCGTTCTCGCGCGTGACGCCAGAATGGGCTGTCGTAAATCGAACCGCAGGCATAGTGCCAGCCGACGAACAGGCCGTAGCAAAGCATGTTGTTGATGAGAAACCGGTTGACCGCGGGAGCGTCGCGCTCGAGATGCGCAGCCGGCCGGTTGAGGCGCGTGTGGAGCACCATCCCGACCTGCAGTTGGGCGGATACGATCGCCGTCGCCTCGAGGGGCTCCATGAAGGCCGCCGCGTTGCCGATGCGGGCCACGACGCCGTCGTAGATCCGGCGATGGACGAAGTTCGGAAACGGGATGACGGCCCTTTGCTCGAATTCGGCCACGCCGTCGGCTTCCAGGAACGCGTCAAAGTCCGATTCGACTTCCGCGAGGTCGGAAACGTCGCGGTTGAAGATGTACCCGTAGGAGGTGTGCACCGTCAGCGGAATGACGAATATCCACCCGTGCGGACGGGCCACCGCCCGGGTGTAGGTATGTTGCAGTACCAGTCCGTCCTTCCCACCGTCGATGACCGCCGGGCAGCGCCGGATGACGGCGGTATTCGTTGGGATGAAGGAAATGTCGATGTGCTGTTCGGGGTGAAGTTCCTTCGGAAACCCGCGGGCGTCGAAGACCAGGTCGTAGCGTTCCGGCGCCCGGTCCTCGAATTCCACCTGCGCGCCTTCCTCCAACCTGGTGATGTCGAGCACCTTCGCGTCGATATGGTGTGCGCGCGTGCCTTCGCGCAGCAGGTCCGCCATCAGGTCGGCGGACAGGTGGTAGGCGTACGACACCTGCTGCGGGGTAAAGTAGTGGGTGAAATCACGGTCGCGCCGGCCCCACCCCTCGAAGGCGACCCCATACTTGCGCGTTCCCTTCAAGCGCTGCTGGACGGTCTCATGGGGCAGTCCCGTCAGCTTCTGCAGCTCCTGCACCAGGCTCGGCCAGCTGCCTTCTCCCACGCCGATGACCGGAATGCGCGAGTCATAGATGTGGTGCAACTCGTGATCGCCGTCGGGGTGAAGACGCGTTACGCTGGCAGCCGCCAGGGACCCCGCGGTTCCCTGGCCGATAACGGCGATCTTCCGTAGAGATTCGGCGCCAGGTTGTATCATCGCGCATCCCTTCGCATATATCGTCTTTATAACAGATTCGATACAAAATAGTTACCGAATCGTAACTAAGAAGATACAAAATGCCGGTGGGATAACAACAGTTGTATCAAACCGTTGCATCGCATGAACGTCGCGGGATTTCAGGGGGGACTCAAGGGGCGCGATCAGGATTCAGCCGAACAACCGGTTGGTATTCGCAGGCTACGGTGGGACGGATGATCGGTGGGATGCTCCAGCAGGATATTCCAGCGGGATACTCCAAAGGGATACTATCGCGGATCCAGCCCCTTCACCTCCGCCTCGATTCTTTCCAGCGCCTCGGCGAGGATCGACCGGGGACAGGCGATGTTGATCCGCTCGAAGCCCTCTCCCTCCGGTCCGAAGATGTACCCTTCATCGAGAAAGACGCGCGCGTCCTCCATCATGAGGTGCTGAAGGGCGTCCTTGTCCAGGCCCAGGCTCGTGAAATCCACCCAGACGAGATAGGTGCCCTCAGTTTCGATGACCGGTATGTCAGGCAACCGCTCCTGGAAAAAGGATTCGAGAAACCGGTAGTTCCCCTCCAGGTAGTCCAGCAATTGCTCCAGCCATTCCTCACCGTGATCGTAGGCGGCCTCGACGGCCGCGATGCCGAAGGGATTCAGCGTGAAGATGCCGGCGCTGCGGACGGTCTGCTGAAAGGCCTCCCGGAGTTCCTGGTCGGGGATCATCATGTTCGACGCCTGCAGCGCGGCGAGGTTGAAGGTCTTGCTGGGTGAGGTGCAGATGATCGACCGCTCCTCGTATTCCGCGCCCAGTGTGGCGTACGGCGTAAAACCCCGGTTCCCCAGGATCAGGTCGCCGTGGATCTCGTCGGACACGACCAGCACGTCGTTGTCCATGCAGATCCGGCCGAAGCGCAGCAGTTCCTCCCGGGTCCAGATCCGGCCGACCGGGTTGTGGGGATGGCAGAGGATGGCCATCTTGACCTCCGGATCGGCGCATTTGACTTTCAGGTCGTCGAAATCCATGTAGTACCGGCCGTCCCGGTAGTGTAGCGGGTTCAGCGCCGGCTTCGTCTGCAAGTTCTCAATGGCGTTATAGAACGGGTAATACACTGGCGGTTGCACCAGCACCTTGTCGCCGGGTTCCGTGTAGGCGGAAACCAGCATGTGCAGGGCGGGTACGATACCCGGGGTGAAGCAGATGGTATCCGGATCCACGGACCAGTTGTGGCGCCGCTTCATCCATCTCACCACGGAATCGTAGTAGGACGGCGGCGGGAAGGCGTATCCGTAGACGCCCATGCCCGCGATTTCGGTCACGGCGTCCACCACCGGCTGCGGGCACAGGAAGTCCATGTCCGCCACCCACAGCGGAAGCACGGGCCGCTCGTGCCGGCTGGCGTCGGTCTCGTCCCACGGTACGACGGCACCATCCCTTTTTACGAAGTCCCACTTGTACGAATTGGTTCCGTTGCGATTGATGCGCTGGTCGAAATCATAGTTCATGCGAAAGGCCTTTACCAATGGATTGGGAACGTCCTGTAACGTGACGAAACCGGCTGTGCGGGTCGTATGTTAACCGGTCGACGTGTAGCTGTCAATTTGCATTTAACGGTTGCCATGCATGAGCGGAAACTGTACCATCTTGACTCGGCGGCTGCCAGTCTGAGCCGCCGTCTTTACATCATTACCTGCAGAATAAGTTTACACGATCGGCGGATCTCTACCGTCCGTCGCACGGGTACTTTGGACGCCCGTCGCACGGGTACAATGGACGCCTGTCGACCGGGTACTTTGGAAAGTCGCCGGGTTACTCGTCTCACGCATGCGCATTACCGAAAAACTAAAGCACCTGCCCGCCGGAGAATCCCTGGTCATAGCCGGTGTGGGCCAGCGCGCCGGTATTCCGGCGAAAGAAGCCGACGCGGGTTGGCCCATGGGCGTGGCACGCCGGCCAGACGGCGATCTGATCGTAATCGACTACCAATGGCATCGGATCTGGCGCATCGATCGCGATGGGATCCTCCACGCCTTTGCCGGGGACGGCATCGCGGGCGATTCGGGCGACGGCGGACCAGCCGCCGAGGCGCGGTTTCGCCATCCCCATGACCTGTACCAGGACCGGCACGGCAACCTCTATCTTTCCGATCTGGGCAACTTTACCATCCGGCGAATCGATTACGAGACCGGCATCGTCACCCGCGTCGCGGGCAACGGCCGAGTCGGCCGGGGCGGCGATGGAGGGCCCGCGGTCGACGCCGAGTTGGACTGTACCTGCGGTGTGGCCGTGGACCGGGACGGCAACGTGTACCTGTCCAGCGAGTGGACGAACAACATCCGGCGCATCGACGCCCGGACCGGGATCGTCGAGACCGTCTTCGGCCATCACGCCCGGCATTATCCCTCCGAGCGGGGAGACAGCCGGCCGTACTCGGGGCGGGGGCTGAGCCTGGGCGGTTACCACGGCGACGGCGGGCCGGCCCGCGAAGCGGGATTCAATCATCCCGAACACCTCGCCTTCGATTCACGGGGCGATCTGTACGTGTGCGACAATTCGAACGATCGCGTCCGGAAGATCGACATGCAGTCCGGGATCATAGACACGGTCCTGGGAAACGGTCAGCGCGCGTCAAACGGAGACGGCGGTCCCGCCGTGGAAGCAAGCACGCTCATGCCGGACGCCATCTGCCTGGACATCCACGATAATCTCTACGTAGGCGAGAAGTATGGATTTCGCGTAAGAAAGGTGGAGCGGGAGACGGGTATCGTCCGTACGGTGGCGGGCACCGGCGAACCGGGCGTCGGCGAAGAGGGATTGCCGGGCGTCGTCACGCGGTGCAATTCCGTGGAAGCGGGGATCTGCGCCGAACCTGACGGCACGGTGTTCTGGGGCGACTGCTCCGGCCGGCTGCGGCGTTGCGACGGTCCTACCGGTATCGTTACCACGGTTCTCGGCGGCACGAGCGTCCACGACGGGGAGACCGCGACCGCCGGTTTTCTGAACGGACCCGGCGGCCTGTCGGCCGGTCCGGATGGAAGGATCGTCATCGCGGACGTCTGGAACCAGCGCATCCGTTCAATCGATCCGGAATCCGGAGTGATCCGGACAATCGCGGGCACCGGTGCGCGGGCCTATGGCGGAGACGGCGGGCCGGCCGTCGATGCCCACCTGGGGAATCCCCACGACGTCTCGGTGGACCGCGCCGGGAGAATCGTCATTGTCGATACCCGGCACGGTCACGTGCGGCGCGTGGATCTTGACGGTGTGATCCATAACGTGGCGGGCGCGGCCTTTCAGTGGGACAAGGGCGACGGCGGGCCAGCCCTGAGCGCGTGCCTGATGCACGTCCTCTCGGTGACCCACGGCCCCAACGACGACATATACATCGGGGACGCCGGCTGCGGGCGCATCAGGAAAGTCGACGCCGGATCCGGCATCATCACCACGGTCGCGGGCGTCGGCCTGCATGGGTATACCGGGGACGGCGGTCCCGCAAACAGCGCGCGGATCGGTTCGCCGACGGCCATCCGGGTGGACAGTTCCGGACATCTATACTTCGCGGACGACCGGTACCATGTGATCCGGCGGGTGGATGGCGACACCGGGGTCATCTCCACCCTGGCAGGAACCGGGGAAGAAGGCTTTTCCCCCGACGGTTCCAGGGCGTCGCAGGCCGCGATATCCACACCCAGGGGCCTGGCCCTGGACGCACGGGGACGCGTGTACTTTTCCGACACGGGAAACAACCGGGTGCGTCGCATTTCGGAGAAAGGCGTCCTTGAAACCATGGTCGGCAGCGGAGAATACGGCGATTGCGACGAGCCCGTGGGAGCGCGAAATGCGCCGTTGAACCAGCCCAATGGCCTGTGTTTCTACGGTGAGGATGTCCTGCTCGTCAGTGATCACTACAACAACCGGTTGAAGGCGGTCCGGATCGGAAACTGAACAGGGATTCCATAGGCAGGCCGGTAGTGGAACATGTGGGTTCCAGCATCGTACCAGGGATGCCGACCTGCCCGGACCTGCGAGTGGCATCCGCAAAATCCACTGCAGATTGCATAAAGGACTGAATACCTCAAAAACGGATGAAATCCTCGACAGATTCGAAATCACACGGGAGAACGAATGAAGATCACCGACATTAAGACCGCCGAAGTGACCGTACCAACCGGGTACACATACCACTATGTCCGCGTATACACGGACGAAGGCGTGTACGGTACCGGTGAAGCCAGTCACGTCGACGGCGGATGGCGGAACTCGACCCGGCACATGGCGAAAATGATCATCGGCATGGATCCGCGGGACGTGGACGCCTGTTTCGAGTTAATCCGTCGAAAGTACATTTTCATGGGCGGGGCGGGCGGCACGGCCATCTCGGCGCTCACCGGGATCGAGATCGCCCTCTGGGACCTGGCCGGAAAGGCCCAGGGCGTCCCGGTATACCGGCTCCTGGGCGGCAAGTTTCGGGACCGGGTCCGGCTGTACGTGGACAGCGCGCACTACGACTACAACGAGCGCGCCGCGGAGGTTAAGGAACGGGGTTTCACAGCGATCAAGTTCGACCTTGACGACGCCCAGAACCCCCATAAGCTGGATCCGTGGAACTGGTCGGTGACGCCTGACGAGTTGAAGTCTCTCGTGGACCAGGCCTTCGCGATTCGCGAGGGGATCGGTCCATCCCTGGACCTCGCTATAGATCTTCACGGACGGTATGACGCGACCGCCGGGATGAAAATGGCCCAGGAATTCGAACCGCTCAATCTCCTTTGGCTCGAGGAACCCGTACCGCCGGAGAATATCGACGCCCTGGCGAAGATCACCCATGCCACGGGAACACCGATCTGCGTGGGGGAGAACCTCTATCTCCGCCACGGTTTCAGAGACCTGCTGCAGCAGCAGGCGGCGGACATCATCATGCCGGACATTTCGAAATGCGGCGGCCTGTCGGAATGCCGGAAGATCGCCAACATGGCCGAGATTTATTACGTGCCCTTCGCACCGCACAACAATTCCAGTGCCCTGAGCACGGTCGGGGACGCCCACGTCTGTGCGAGTGTCCCGAATTTCCTGGTCCTCGAGTACCATCGCTTCGACGACCCGACCTGGGACGATGTGCTCGCTACGGATACTTCGGTCATCCAGGACGGGCACGTGGTGCTGACGGACGCCCCGGGACTGGGTGTGGAACTGAACGAGGAGTTTCTCGCGTCGCAGTTGAAAGACGGTGAAGCATTGTGGCAGTGAGCAAACCTGCCTGAGTATCCGTGGTTATTGGTCCAGGGAGATCATTTACTTACAAAGCGAGGAAGGAACATGCACTGGTATATTGAGGTACTTCGAAAGTATGCGGTTTTCAGCGGTCGCGCGAGAAGAATGGAATACTGGATGTTCTTCCTTGTTTCCGCGATCATTTCCGCGATCCTCCTGGTGACCGACGAATTCATGGGGTGGAAACTGGAGATGGATGGCGATGATCTTGGCTTTCTCAGTACACTCTACCATATTGCCATAATCATACCATACCTCGCGGTTATCATACGCCGTCTTCACGACACGGACCGCAGCGGATGGTGGGTTCTTATTGCGTTGATACCACTAGTTGGCGCCATTGTGCTGCTCGTGTTTATGATCCTAAAGGGAAACGAAGGCGACAACCGGTTCGGACCCGACCCGAAGGTGGAAACGGCTAAGTGGTGAGGGGCCGGCGGGACTGGTTGAGGACAGACCGGTTTATTGTTCGACTCACGCTCTCGACTGTACAATACTTTCACGGACCTGGCGCATGAGCTGGTTGTTTTGCGCCCGGGTCGCATCCATGATCAGGAACCAGTCGATGATCGTCCAGATAAAGAGACCGCCGAGTGTCAACAGTTTGGCGATCCCAAGTCCGATATCGCCAATGTAGAACCGGTCGATTCCCAGCGTACCGCAAAGTATGCTGATGGCAAGCGCTGTCGTGGGATCTTTCCGCCGGGTCCCGTACTGTACGTCGAATTGCAGCCGTTCGTCTTCCGACAGCTCTTTTCTCGCCAGGTTCGCTTCCTGGATCTCCTGTTCACTGGACATGCTTCGCTCTCCCGGTTTTGGGTTTGTCGCGGGCAGGTGCCCGCGCGTAACGCACTGATATGAAACTCGCTTACGGCATGAGAACTTGACAAAGTTCAAGTTAACCCATCTACTTTTTTGGACAAGCAGTTACTCGTCAATGTTTCAGGTAAAACTGGATTTTCCGCTGGCGATTTCCGCCGGGCATGGCGGAATCTGAATTACCCGCAACCGCGAATGCCCAGGTAGTTCTCCTGGCAATCCACGAAAGGACAGACCATGATAAGAGTGGGTTCAATCGGACTTGGCGGAATGGGGTCGCACCAGGCCAGGGCCTTTAACGGGGTCGATGGCTGCCAGCTGGTCGCGGGTGCCGATCCGTCCCCCGAAATGCGGGCGCGTTTTGCCGAGACCTATCCCGGTACGCGGCTGTTCGATTCCGCCGAAGCCCTTGTCAACAGCGGCGAGGTGGACGCGGTCGTGGTCGCCGTGCCCACCGGTCTGCATTATGCCGCCGTATCGACCGCCCTGTCCGCGGGCGTACCCGTGCTGGTGGAAAAACCCATGGCCCGCACGGTGGAGGAATGCGGAAGACTGAACGAAGAGGCGGACCGGCGAAACACCGTCCTCATGGTCGCCCACTGCCGCCGCTTCGATCCTCACTGGAAGTCCTGGGGCGCCTACGTGGCTTCAGGAAAACTTGGCTCTCCCATCCTCTGGCGCAACGCCATGGCAGGCTTCGGACCGGGCAGATGGTACATGGACCACGATATGGGCGGCGGCCCCCTCATGGACGGGGCGGTCCACAACTATGATTTCGCCAACTACCTCTTTGGAGATCCGGAAAGCGTCCTGTCCAGTTCGATCAACATGGATCCCGATTCATCGGCGCTGGACACCTGCTCCGCCATCGTCCGCTACAGGAACGGCAACCAGTTGCTCATGTCATGGAGCTGGGCGGTCCGGGGCAACGGCCTGCACGACATCATCGGGCCGAAGGGGTTTATCCAGTTCGGTACCGGCGACTTGCCGGAACCGGACGACGACGAGCCTCATCAGTACTGCTGCTTCACGGACCGGGAAGGTGAGCAGACGCTGATCAAGTCGAAATCCGAGCCCGACATGTACGCATATCAGGCCGAGCACTTTCTGTCCTGCGTCCGGGGAGACGTCACGTGCCTTTCGCCGGGCACCGAGGCCATCAAGGCCATCGCCGTTGCGGACACCATCCTGCGGGCCGGTCCCGGCGGCGAGTCGCGCGAGGTAACCTGGACGTGACGGCCTGGCCTGGTTCGGCATGGCGCCGATACCGGATGTCCTCGTTCATCGATTGCGGCCAATTGAAGTCGTTCACACCTTAAGAAAAGGAAATCGTCATGAACAGACTAAAATGCTTCCTTATGAACAACCTCGGCATGACCGATCTGGGGTTGCTCATCATCCGCATCGTGATCGGCTTCAGCATGGCGGCCTTTCACGGCTGGGGTAAGATATCCAATCCCGAACGCTGGGCCGCGATCGGCGGGAACATGGAGTTGATAGGCATCAGCTTTCTCCCCGCGTTCTGGGGATTCATGGCCGGGTTCGCTGAGTTTTTCTGCTCGATCCTTCTGATCCTCGGGCTTTTCTTCCGTCCCGCGGCGACGCTGCTCGCGCTCACCATGCTCATGGCCATGCTGCGTCACCTTTCGCTGCCTGCGGACGACCCGGGTTCGGGGCTCAGTGGCGCGTCCCATGCCATGGAACTCTGCGCGGTCTACATAGCCCTGTGGTTTACCGGTCCGGGCAAGTACAGCCTGATGCCGGGTAGAAAGGCCGAACAGGCTTAATTCTCAGGATACGTGGTGCTACCAACCAAAGCATATCACGAGCCCGTTCATTCCATGAGCCAGACGGTCACGATCGGGGTGATCTCGGATACCCACCGCCTGTTGCGGCCGGAGGCCCTGGCCGCGCTGGCGGGGGTGGAACGGATCATTCACGGAGGGGATGTGGGCGGTGAGGATATCCTGGAGTCGCTTGCGTCGATCGCGCCTGTCACGGTGGTTCGGGGGAATACCGACTACCAGTCCTGGGCGGCGCGGCTGCCGGCTTCCGAACTCATCGAGGTAGCCGGAAGGTCGATCTACGTCGTGCACGACATCGAGGACCTGGGCGTCGATCCGATTGCCGCGGGCGTCGACGTCGTGATTTTCGGCCATTCCCACCAGCCGGTGCTGGAACAACGCGGCGGGGTGTGGTACCTCAACCCGGGGAGCGCCGGCCCACGGCGCTTCGGGCTGCCGGTGACGGTCGCCCGGCTCGAAGTGTCTTCAATGAGTATAGAAGGGAAAATCGTCGACCTGGACGTATAAGGCGGGGTGCCTTCAATACGATTGTAGAGGCTGGTACCGTCAGTACGCTGCCACGGTCATGGCATCGAAGCGGTCCGAATCCCACTCCGCGCCCCAGCCCGGACCGTCGGGCGGGACGATATGGCCGTCCGCGATCAGCGGTTTGTTGATCATGCCCCAGGTGCTGGCCGTGTCCACGAAACCGTTGCCGCCGGTTTCGTAAAAGCCTGTATTGTCGATACAGCATCCGAGGTGGGCGTGGACGAGACCGAAGAGGCCGCCTTCGGCGTTCAACTCGATATTGGTGTCGTACATCTCGGCGAAATGGGCCATCTTGAGTACCTGCGTGGTTCCGAACCGGGCGTTGGCACGCAGCAGGTCGGTCGCCCCTGAAATCAGCCGCTGGGTCGAAATGCCCAGGTCGTGCATCAGCGTCTCGTTGCCCATCACCGGAATGGTCAACTCCCGGCACAGTACCTGGTACTGGTGCTCCTTCTGTTCGTGCATCGGCTCTTCCAGCCAGACGAAATCCAGTTCCTCCATGACCCGCCCCACCTCGATGGCTTCCTGGAGCGTGTAGGAACAGACCGGGTCGTTCAGCAGCAGGTAATCGGGACCGACGATCCGGCGCACCTCGCGGAAGATGGGGATGTCCGCCTTCCCGCCCTTGTAGGTGTGGAACTTGTAGGCGTTCACACCGTATTCCCTGCCGTCTTCGATCATCTGTAGGTAGGTCTCGATATCGGAATCTCCACCGGTCAGATACACCGGAAACCGGTCCCGGACCCGGCCGATCAGGGCGTATACCGGCAGGCCCGCCTTCTTGCCCGCGATGTCCCACAGGCAATTGTCGAAGTCCCCGAACCATCCGGGTCTCTGGTAGAGCCAGCGCGTGCCCTTGTGGAGCAGCTGGAACAGTTCTTCGCGGTTCAAGGGGTTCCTGCCCATCACCTGCGTCCGCAGGATCTCCACCTGCTCCCGGTCCATCGTAGTCGTGCACGTGCCCTCGATGCCTTCGTCGGTCTCGACGCGGATGAAGTGCTGCCGCAGGTTTCCGCCTTTGGGATGGGATTTGCTGCCGTGGGTATACTGCGTGCGCCTCAGGCCGGGGACCTGCTTCAATACATGGTAGTACTGCGGCTGGTCGGGGTCTTCCAGGATGAAGAGCTTGATGCCGGTGATTTTCATTCGGAATTCCGCGGAGGGGAAGAGGTCGCGGCTGCGGGAGGGGTCGCGGGTGCGGGAGATGGCGCGGCCGTCGGGAGTTCGGCGATGAACTGGTAATCGGGTTCCACCGCCTGGCGGTCCATGATCTGGATGATCTGCTTCCAGGTTTCCCATAACCCGCTGGTGCAGTAAGGCATTTCGTGCCTGATGAGCCGGTGCAGCCTGCCCAGTTTGTAGCAGGGGACCGCGGCGTACATGTGGTGTTCGGTATGGTAGTTCATGTGCCAGTACAGGAACTGCAGGACGGGGTTGATGTAGAAGGTCCTGCAGCACAGGCGGAAGTCGGGGATTTCATCCTGCAGGCCCACGTGCTGGGTCGCGTTGCACAGGAACTGCAGCCAGGAGCCGATCATCTTCGGGAAGGTGATGACCAGGAGCACGACCCACAGCCCGTAGACCAGCGAAACGCCCGCGATCAGCATGTGACCGGTGAACATGAACCGTTCCCAGTTGGTATAGGCCCTGCGCCGCTCCGGGTCGCTTTCCGGAAAGAGCTCCTGTGACCATCGATCGTCAGGTATCTTCCCCGCGACGGCCGCCAGCCTGCCCTTCACCAGGTCGTAGGGATAACGGTAGTTTACGATCGACGACTTCCAAAGGTTCCGCATGTCGAACTTCGCGGGAAGGACCACCTCCTGGTCGTCCGGATGGTGCAGCGTATACTTGTGATGTTCGGTGTGACTCGCCCAGAAGTGGTGGTGGTTGTGCCAGCCCAGAAAGGAATACACGCGTAGGAAGAAGCGGTTCAGCCAGCGGGTCCGGAAGACGGAATCATGGACCAGTTCGTGAAAGCCGTTGACCAGGAAATGCCAGAAATGGCCGTTGATGAACACCAGGAGCAGGGTAATGTACCACGGCCAGTAGAGGGAGGAGTAGATGGCGGCGCCGGCGCCGGCGGCCAGTACGGCGAGGTAGCCCAGGGTCTGTACGAATCCCAGGAAGTCGCTGCGTTTGTTGAGACTGGCCAATTGTTCCCGCGTGACGCGGCACCGGTACCACTTCACGCGCTTCTTCGGGGGCGGCGCGTTGTACTGCGGTCCCTCGGTCAGCACTTCCTCATCGGAAAGCACGGTATGATCCGGACCGACGACTTCCGGGGAGTCGCCCGATTCGCTGGGGTCTTTGGCAGATTTGCCCACGATTTCATCCTGCCTGCAAACTGTTCAAGGGAACGTACTTAAAATTAGGACGGACTGCGCCTGTCGTCAAGCGTATTCGCCCCGGTTTCACCCTTAAGAAAACGGTCGAACCAGTCCACCATCCACTCGAAGTACTCGAATCGGAAGACGTGGTTGCCATCGGGCTGGTAGACGCGGAATTGGTCGCCTGCGCCGGCGTCGCGGTATACCGGCGCCACCGTGCGTATGAGCGCGTCGACCCCGGACTTCGGCATGTCCTCGTCCGACGTAGGAGCCACCATCATGAAGGGCCGGGGCGCGATGCAATGGGCGACGATCTCGGGATGGTCGAAGTAGCGTAGCATGTGGGGCACGTAGAAGTATGCGCTGTGCCGGTACAGGTCGCCACCTTGTATGACGCTCTCCAACTGTCCCACGCCGCCGCAGATGGGCACGCCGGCCGCCAGCCACGGGGCGCAGGCCATGGCATACCACGTTGCGTTGCCTCCCAGGGACATGCCCGTCAATCCCACCTTGTTATGCCCAATCCTTTCCTGGACCTGGAGCACGCGGACGCCTCTGAGCGCTTCCTCCACGAGGAGTCCCATCTGAGAGATGCCGTAGGCGAGCAGGTGCTTGAGCTCGATGTACCAGGACACCTCGTTCGTGCCCCGGCCGTGGCAACCCTTGGGCGAGATGGCCAGCGTGACGTAGCCCCGCCTGGCCAATTCCCGCGCCCAGCCATAGAGGGGCGGCTCATTCGGACCGTCCTTGTAGAACCGTTCAAGTGCCATGCGCTCTGCCGATCCCCCCGTGCCCGGTACGCAGACCACGCCCGGCAGATATTCGTCCGGATTGTCCAGGGGTTCGATCAGGATGGCCGGGACCGTCTCCCTGTGGGAGTTCGCGTACGAAAGATCCGTGAGCCGGATGTCGTCTTCCACCCGGGAATCGCCCGTCGTGAAATCGACCTGTTCCGGAATGTCCGCCATGCCGAACAGCTCCAGCAGTTTCTCGCGGATCTTTTCGGGCGGAATCGATTCGGGATACCGGGGACGCAGCCCTTTGCGGTCATAGGTGGTCTTGAACGGCTTTTCCATACTGCACCTCAACAGGCATATCCATTACACGGCATAGGGCGGGAACTTGTGTGTGTGACTTCGCGCGACTTCGTTGCTTAGTTTTCCGTCGCGCATGAAATCCTTTTCCCTGCCCTGATCCACGATCCGGCCCTGTAACTGGTCGCGCAGAAGTCGGGCCCGGGGATGATCATCGTCGTACAGGTTCCGGCACTCGAGCGGGTCTTCCTGGAGATCGTAGTACTCGAACCGCCCGGTTCGATAGTGCCAGATGAACTTCTCCCGGTGGTCGACCAGGTAATGTCCGAATTCGAGGTGCTCGGCGTGCAGGCGATCCCGGTCCAGCCGGTCCGTTTCGCCCCGCACCAGCGGCATGAGCGAACGGCCGTCCATGCGGCCGGGCGCGGGCAGTCCGCACACGTCGAGCAGCGTGGGCATCAGGTCGGCCAGTCCCACGGTCGTTTCAGGATACCGGACGCCCGCGGGGAGCTCCATCTGCGCGGGGAAGTTCAGGACGAAGGGCACGCGGATCGAACCCTCGTACCCGTACGACTTGGCCCAGTAATGGTGATCGCCCATCATGTCGCCGTGGTCGCCGACGAAGGCGAAGACGAGATTGCGCAGCTGCAGCATGCGCCACATGTGATAGGTGAACCGCGTGATCTGGGTGTCCACGTGATCGATGCATCCGTAGTAGCCCGCCCGGGCCCGCCGGACGTTCCTGGGGGACAGGGGGAGATACTCGGCTTCCGGGAACGGGCCGTGGGCCTTGACGAAGGGTGTGCGTTTATCCACGTACCCGGAAGGATCTCCGATGGCCGGATCGGGCAGGTCGGGGTCGTTGGCGTATCGCTCGTAAAAGTACGCGGGCGGGTCCCAGGGCGGATGAGGCTTGGTGAAGGACACGAACAGGAAGAAGGGCGTGTCCCGGCCGTGGTCCCTGACGTGTTCATCCATGACGCGGATGGCCTGCGTGGCCGTCCACGTGGTCACGTGAAATTCCTCGGGAAAGACACAGGGGCGGGACGTGTACCCGTTGTTGGTCACGCCCGCATTGAACAGGCCGAAGTCGCCCCAGCCCTGTTCGGCAAGCCAGTCCAGATAGTCGTCACGGTATCCGGGAGACAGAAACCGGCCTTCCTCGTGGGCGATGATCCGGTCGAAGCCGTAGGGTTCGTCCTGGGGGTATACGTGCCTCTTCCCGATACAGTAGGTCTTGTAGCCATTGCGCTGGAATACCCGGCAGAGCGTATCCGGTTCGTCCCACGACACCATGTCGTCGAAACCGACCATGCCGTGGGTGACCGGCCACTGCCCGCTGAAGAGCGTCCGGCGGGCGCCCACGCAAGAGGGGACCTCTGAGACCGCACGAGGAAAGTAGTGTCCGGTATGGGCTAGGGCGTCGATACCGGGCGTGTGGACCACGGGGTGGCCCGCGATGCCCAGGGTGTCGCCGCGAAGCTGGTCGGCGCAGATGAGGACGACGTTGGGGCGGCTGTTGCGATTCATGGATTCCTTAAGCAGGGTCGTGGAACGTTCCGGCCAACCTGGTCTAGGACGGAAGAACCTGCTGGCCGATGACGATGTGGTGGAACAGGGGCCTGGTGCGTTCGGGCAGCGCGTCATATTGCTCCGGGGTCAGCGGCACGACGTCGTCAGGCCTGAATCCCCGGTTGGCCGCATCGCGTTCGAAGTCCGAAAGACCCGGAATGAGCGGGTTGAGATTGAACCACCACGCCGCGTACCGGGCGATGACGGCCATACGTGTCTCGTCGCTGTTGTTGTGTCCGTTGATATGCCAGGTCCGGCTGTCGAAGAGCAGTACGCTTCCCGGTTTCCCTTCGGCCTGGATTTCCGATGGGTGCCTTGTTCCCCGCACCAGGCTGCTGTCACCCGTGGGATTGTTGTTCGCCTTGTGGCTTCCGGGCACCAGGACCGTACCGCCGTTCTCCCTGGTGAAGGGCGTAAGCATCCAGAGGCTGGTCAACAGCAGCGGCGCATCGGGATAAGGCGCCGGGATGCGATAATCGTAGCCCTGTCCGAAGGGCCAGTCCGAGTGAAGTCCTCCACCCGGATCGTCCGTCCGGGGATATCCGGGGTGGAGAATGACGCCCGTGGTCATGGAAATACGTACGTGGTTGCCGAAAAACGCTTCGGTGACGCCCATAATTCGATCATCGGACAGGTACGGGGCGATCGCCTGGTCGTAGGCGATGAGCCCTCGGATGGCATGGCGGCCTTTCTCAAGGTCTTCGGGCCGGCCATCCGCCGTGGCGACCAGGCTGTCGCGGACTTTCACCACTTCCTCGGGGGATATCACGTCGTCTACAACACACCAGCCCTCGATTCTGATCCGCTTGACCAGGTCTTCGACGGTTGACATGCCCGATCCTTCCTTTTAGAGTGTATCAATGTATCACTGAAGGCGGTTTCTGAAGCTGTATTTGCGATTCAAGATCGATATTCAAAACCGGCCGTTTTGTAAAGGCGATTCTCAACACATCCGATAACCGGCAGGAGCCGAAATGATCTCATACCGTCCCCTGGGACGCACCGGACTGAACGTTTCGACATTGAGCATGGGATCCGGTGGCTACAACAGGTTGGGCCAGACCAGTGATCCTCCGCTGACCGAACCGGAGATGCACCGGCTCGTCCACGGGGTTCTGGACCTGGGCATCAACCTCTTCGATACCTCTCCGGGCTACCTCGAAGCCGAGGCGATACTCGGGCGGGCATTTCAGGGTGTTCCGCGCGACCGGTTCTACATCGCCACGCGGGTAGTTCTCTCGCAGTTCGACGAGGAAAGCGGTCCGATCCTGATGACTCCGGAGCACATCACAGAATCCGTCGAGACCAGCCTTCGCCGGCTGGGCGTCGACGAGATCGACGTGGCGCTGATTGCGGCGACCGAAAAGGCGGATTTCGATTACATGATCAACGAGCTGTTCCCCGTGCTCGAACGCCTTTGCCGTCAGGGCAAGATCCGTTTCCTTGGGTCAAGCGAAACTGCATTGACGGACGGCGCCCATACCTGGTTGCAGGCTGCGGTGCCAACCGGAATGCTGGACGTCATCATGATCGCCTACAGCATGCTCAACCAGTCGGCCAGGCACACGGTCTTTCCATATTGCGTAGAGTATGATGTCGGCGTCATGAACATCTTCTCGGTGCGCAACATCTTCAAGGACCCGGCGCGCCTTGCCGCCACGATCGAAGAACTGCAGGATCAGGAACTGCTTGACGAGTCCGTCGACCCTCATTCACCCTACGATTTCCTGCTCGAAGATCCCGATATCGAATCGCTGGTCGAAGCGGCGTACCGGTTCGTCGTCTACACCGAGGGTGTCACCACCGCCGTCTGCAGCGCGGTAACCCTGGACAAGATCGAACAGAATATCCAGAGCATCGCCAAGGGACCGCTCCCCGAAATGCACGTGAAGCGCATTCAGCGGCTCTTCGGGCACATAAGCGAACCGGTCGGCAACTAGCGGCTGCCGTGATTTTCATGGCTGGCCTTGACCGTGTCAACACGACGTTTCGTCCCTCAACTTCTTCTCGACGCTCTCGATCTTCTCTTCCATGGTCTGCGCACGGTCGGTCCGCGTTCCGAGGCGTATGGTCGTGGATATCCGCGGCGCGCCCATGGCGTGTACCGCCTCGTGACACGATCTGACGGCGGCGAAGACTTCCTCCCATTCGCCTTCGATATTGGTGCCGTAGGCGTGCATGAAAGTCTTGAGTCCCGCCTCCCTCAGCACCCTTTCACAGGCCGTGACGTATTCGGAAACCGATACACCGACCCCGATAGGTACGACACACAGATCGACGATGACTTTCATAAGGCCGGCCCTCGATTGTTCGCCATCCCTGGTTCGAGAATCTCCCGCAGGCGCGAGGCCACCAGGGTGTCCTCGCCGGGTTCCATCATGTACGGCATGATGGAAAGGCCGTCGCCCCCGCCCATTTCGATCCGGGGCTCGCCTTCGGACAGTTGCCGCACGACTTCCTCCGGCTCGATGCCGATCGCCGACGTGTCCCAGTTTATGTGCAGAACCGGCGCCACGTTGGACCGGCCCGGCTGGCGGATGGTCGCACGGATCGAAGGCAGTGACGCGATGGCGTCGCTTACGGTTTGCAGGTATCCTTCCCATTCTCGCCATTCCGCTTCATGGTCACGTTCCACCCACCGCTCCACGGCAGCGAGGAGCCCCATGATCTCCTCCTTTCCCGCCTTCATCGGTCGTGCTATGGAGTGATGCGGGGCGCCGTTCATGAAGGCCGCCCAAAGCAGGTCGCGCCGGCCGAGAACAAGCCCGGAGGCCTGGGGCCCGCGGAGGCACTTGCCGCCGCTGTAGGCCACGGCGTCCACGCCGTCGGCCAGGTAGGGGTTTGGTACGTCCGGCCGTTCCGCGGCCGCGTCCACGAAGACGGGTACGCCGTGATCATGTGCGATATCGACGATTTTCCGGACCGTCAACACACCGTCGCCGGCACGGTCACCGAAAACCGCGACCATGGCGGTGCGTTCGCTGAAGGCGGCCCGCAGGCTGTCCGCGTCGTCGTCCACTTCGACGAGCGAGATGCCAACCATCCGGATCGCGTGATCATAGGCATGCCGGTGGGTCTTAAGCGTGATGACTTCGTGCTTCATGCCCGTGGTATCGGGCAGCCGGGCGATGTGATCCGGGTCCGCTCCGGCGACGCAGGCGGCGGTTACCTGGCAAAGCGCCGCGGCGCAACCATTGGTCACGAGCCCGAATTCCGTTTTCATGATCTCACCGATACGCCGGCCGACCCCGTCCATCAATTCTTCGATATGCACGTACTTTCTGGACGCTTCGATCATGGCCTGCCGGACTTCCGGCAGCATGACCGATCCACTGTACATGGTCAGCGTACCCTTGCAGTTGATGAGCGGGCGGACACCTATCCTATCGTAGGTAGGGTATTCCTGAAATGGCATGGTGGGCTCCTCGTAGTAGCTCCAGATCTTCCAACCCCGACATTTGCACCATGCGTAGAGTTTGCAGTGCAAAATCGTGCGGGAGCGTGCGGTCCAGAACAATCTACCTTACACCCGCAGCACGTGTCTAACCTTTAATGTTGCTATTAACGATTATTCATTTGCAATAATACTGCATTCAAGTAGCTTCCTTTGATCTGTGTTTTAACATGATCAGACTGTCATCCATGAATCGGGTACTTGGTGGTCAATCGGTCAAGTATCCTTCGAGAGAAGGGTGGAAATCGTGCGAGCAGTAATCATGATGGCCATGGCTGTTGTCCTGGTTTCCTGCAAGGGCGACCCGGGACCGGTCGGTCCTCAGGGCGCCCAGGGAATTCAAGGAATCCAGGGGGTCTAGGGGGTCCAGGGAGAACAAGGTGTACAGGGGGTTCAGGGTGAGCAAGGTGTGCAGGGTGAGCAAGGTGAGCAGGGTGTCCAGGGCGAAACCGGTGAAATGCTCAACTGGGCGGAGGTCATCGAGAAAGGCAAGCTGCAAGACGCGATCTATCTCGTCTCCGTAGTCGTCGACGGCGAAATAAAAGGATCCGGTACGGGCTTCAGCGCTTATTTTACCGACAAACTCTGGACAAACGCGCATGTGGTGGAGACCGCATTGGAGGTTTACAACGATCCCGAAAACGCGGAGAGTCTGCGGTTTCTTCTCGCTACACGTACGGGCACATTGCTTGGAGGAGACGAAACCTATCTGTGGGAGCCTTATGTCCTCCATCACGAATACGATACCGAAGAATTCTGGTCACCGGATATTGCCCTGATTCAACTCATCGGCGGCGAGATCACCCACGACTCGCCCGAGTTTCTGCCCCGGGAATTTACCGACGACCTGCGCGAAGGTCAACCGATCGGCACCCTTGGTTTCCCTGGACTGCTTCCTTATTTCAATTTACTCCCGGTCGCCAACTTCAGGGAAGGTACGATCGGCGCTATCAGGCCCTTATACAACGAGGCATTTTTTGCAAGTCCCACAAATACCGGCCAGCTTATCCACTACAATCTGGGGACCCTTGCCGGTACAAGCGGCAGTCCGGTTTTCGATCATGAAGGGTTCGTCATAGCCATCAACTTCGGAGGAGTTACTACCCCTATCAGGCTGCCTGATGACGATGAGGAAGATGAGGAGCCGGGAGAACTCATAGGAAGAGTGGAACTCGCCGAAGACTTCGGTGTCAATATCTCGGCGGCGTGGGACCTGCTCGACTATCTGGAAAACCGGAACGAAACCGGTGTCATCGCGTCGACCGTTTCCATCGAAGGCGCCTCATATGACGATCGATCCTATCCCCACGAGGAGTATCAGCCGGAACCGCACAACTGGAATGGGGAAACGGTTTCTCCCTAGCAGGACGCCCCCATGAACCGTTTACTCCCCGTCGTTCTGCTCCTGTTCATCTGCTTCTGCGTCGTCCTGATCATGGCGCTGCCGGGGACTTTTGGGGGATTGATCCTTAAGGGTTTCTTCGGTTTGTGCGTCCTTGTCCTGTTCAAGGTCGCGTACAACAAGATGGTGCTGCCCGGCACTTGCATCAGCGCCGTCTTCTTCACGCTGGCCTGGTGGTTCGCCCCTGAGTGGCCCATGTATATCTTCCTCGCCCTCATGTTGGGCGCCCTCATCGTAACCTGCAAGACCGCGGAGATGTTCTATCGCGGTACAGACTGACTGGATCGCGTTATTCCGTGACAACCTGCCTGGTTACCCTTACCCTTAAAGTCGAATGAATGGATTCCATATACAGGCGTCCATTCGGCATGCATCCGGACGCTGTCCAGGTAATTCGAAATCACCCTCATGGGGGTAGGGAAATGAATCGAATGCTCAGGTGTATTTCATTGCTGGTATTCATTTTTGTTGCGTCCGGGCAGGCCGATGCGCAGCAAAACTGGGACGAGGTCGTCATCGAAGCCCATCCGGTCGTCGGAAACATCTACATGCTGACCGGCAGCGGAGGCAACATAGGTGTTTCCGTGGGCGATGACGGCATTCTGATCGTCGATGATCAGTACGCGCCGCTGGCCGACAAGATCAAGGCGGCTCTTCGCGGCCTCCATGCGGGTCCGCTCAAGTTCGTGCTCAATACCCATTTCCACGGCGATCATGTGGGCGGCAACCCGATCTTCGGCCTGGAGGCGACCATCATCGCCCACACCAACGTCCGCAAGCGGGTTTCCACCCCACGGCAGCGTGGCGTTCAGACCATACCGGCCATGGCGGAGGACGGCTGGCCGGTGATCACCTACGACGAGGCGGTGTCGATCCACTTCAACGGGGAAGAGATCAGGCTGGTGCATATACCGGATGGCCACACGGATAACGACAGTTACGTGTATTTTACGGGATCGGACGTAATCCACATGGGGGATACCTTCTTCAACGGCCGTTTCCCCTTTGTAGACCTGCGCAGCGGGGGCACGGTCGCCGGATTGGAACGGAATATCGGCCGCGTGCTTTCGATGATCGGACCGGATACCCGGGTAATTCCCGGCCATGGCGACCTGGGCGACCGCGCGGCCTTGCAGACCTACCACGATATGCTCGTAGCGACCATCGAATCCGTCCGCGCGATGATGGCGGAGGGAAAAACACTCGACGAAATCAAAGCGGCGGGCCTGCCGGAGAAATGGGCCGGATACGCGAGTGACTTCGTTCCGGAAGCGCGCTGGATCGAGACGATCTACGCCAGTTACGGCGCGTCGGAATAAACCTGGGGCGGTGGAGGAGCCTGGGGCGGTGGAGGAACCTGGATGGCGTCTTTGCCCGCCTTGTAGAAGGATGTGAAGAGAGCGGCACAGTGAAACAGGAGGTGTTCATTGCAAATCATCGATGCGCATCAGCATCTCTGGGATACGTCTGAGCTGAGTTATCCCTGGCTGGATGGGTTCGATGCCCTGCGTCAGCGTTACGGACCGGAAGACTACCGCGCGGCCATCGATGGCATCGACATCGTAAAGTCCGTCCACATAGAGGCGGATCCCGCGCCGGGAGCCGAGGTGGCCGAGGTGGACCGGCTCGTTCGCATCGCCGGCGAAGACGGCATGATCGGCGCGATCGTCGCCACGGCGCCGCTGGAGTTTGAAAACCGGGAGGAAACACTGGACAGGCTGGCCGCGGACTATCCCATGGTGGTCGGCGTCCGGCGCATGGCGTGGCACCACGAAGATCCAGAGTTTTACAGCTGGCCGGCCCTGATCGAAGGCGTCAGATCGCTGCCCCGGTACGGATACACCTTCGAACTGTGCGCCAACGTCACACAACTCGACGCCGCAGTGACCCTGGTTCGCGCGACGCCCGATGTCGCCCATGCCATCAACCACTGTGGCGGCCCGGATATCGCCGGTGATGGATTCGCGCCATGGGCGGACTACATGAATCAATTGGCCGGATTTCCCAACACGGTCTGCAAGATCTCGGGACTGGTCACCCGGGCCAGTGAAGGGTGGACCGGGGACGACCTGAGACCCTACATCGATCACCTGCTCGAAATCTTCGGCTTTGACCGGGTGATGTACGGCAGCGACTGGCCGGTCTGTACGCTCGCGGCCACGTACGGCGCGTGGTTCGACACCCTGGTTGACGCGGTGAAAGGCACATCCGATGAAGAACGGCGCAAGTTGTTTCACGACAACGCCAGCGCTTTTTACCGACTTGGGTGAATCAAGCTTGTGCATCAGACTGGCGGCTGAGCAGGAGTCTTGCTAATGACTGTCGTAACGGAGCCTGGCAGCGCGACTGACGTGCTCGAACCTGAAGTGCGGGAACGGGAGAGGATCCGAATCCCTGGTCCAGGCGGCGGAAGTACCGGTCTGGATGGCCGCAACACCGGCAATGGTGGCGGGGACGGCCGGGGAGGAGGCGGCCGGGGTGATGACGGACCACCCGATTCCCCTCCTGCGGCACCATCGGCCATGGGAGCCAACGTGCTGGGCATGCTGGTGTTTATCGCCAGCGAAGCCGTCCTTTTCCTCACGTTGATCGTCACGTTCGCCGTGGTACGGGCTGGATACCCGGAATGGCCGCCATCGGACCAGCCCAGGCTACCCGTAATGGTGTCCTTCTTCAACACCCTGGTCCTGCTGGGCAGCGGCGCCGCCATGTTCGGCGCGTGGCAGTCCATCCGGCGTGGAAGGATCCTGTCTTCCCGGCGCCTGTTGACCTCGGCCACGCTTCTTGGCATCCTGTTCCTGGTGGTGCAGGGCGTGGAATGGATCCGGCTGATCGATTTCGGACTTACGGTCACCCAGAACATTTACGGCGCGGTTTTCTATGTAATGATCGGGATGCACGCGCTGCACGTCTTCATCGCGGTCATCGGGCTGCTCTACGTGTCGCGCAGGTTCGGCAGGGGCGCGTATTCCCGCGAAGAACACGACGGATTGACCATGGGCGGTATGTTCTGGGGATTCGTCGTACTCGTCTGGCCCGTACTGTTTGTTTTCGTATACCTGTCGTGAGCACTTTCCTTCTCGAAGCGTTGCCTTCCAGGTAAAGAAATGGAGCGTGCATGAAACCGTCCTTCGGCGACGCCGTCCAGCGCACGGCGGAAGCGTTGAGCGCCCAGGGAAAAGACGCCAACCAGATCGCGAAGATCGTATGCGACCAGGACCCCGAAGGCTATAACTACGGCATCGGTATCGTCGTGGACGGGCAGGGCAGGCCATGGCCGACTTCAAAGACGCTGCTCGATCATGCCAGGGCCGAAATAGGCAACAGCCTGCTCGGCGAATATATGAGCACCGCGTCCCTTGCTGTTCCGTTAAAGGAAGCCGTGCTGCGCTGGCAGCGCGTCCCGAGGGAATACTGGGATCGCTTCTCGCTGCTGATTCCCTCGGATGCCGGCACCGGTGCCGTCAAGACGGCCGTCGAGATGGCCCTGCAACTGCATCCCGGCCTGCAGGCGATCGGCGTGGAGGAACTTTCCTGGCCGGCGTACAAGGCCATCGCCCGTATGAGCAGGATCGCGTGCCGCGAGTTTCCCATCGGCGACGCCATGGACGCTCCGGATCTCCTGCGAATCTACCAGGCGGGCCCGATGAACACGACCGGCCGCGTACAGTCCAGGGAGACCATGAGCAAACGGGCGGCCGCCGCGAAGGGCCGCCCCGTGCTGCTGGACCGGGCCTACTCGGGATTCGAGTACGCCCGTCTCCTCGATTCCCACGGGTACGACGGGATTATGACCATGAGTAGCAACGACCAGATCCGGCCCTTCATCGAAAACGATGTGCCCTTCTGGGTGTCCGTCAGCCCCACCAAGTCCTTCGGCACCTTCGCCCTCCGCCCCTGCGGGATGCTCCTGGTACACCATCCCGACTCGTCCCGCGCCGACGAGATCGGGTCACTCGCCAATACGGTGGCGCGTGCCCGGGGATCGTCCTTCGAACACCCTGTCACGCGGGCCTTTGTTTCGGCGCTGGTCCACGATCTCGAGCGTCTGGAACGCGAACACGCAGACATCCTGCGTCGTGTAGCCGCGGCGGAGAACGCATGGAAGGACCGGTCTGCCGGGACACCGCTCTCCGAGCTGTTTACTGACGCCTACGCCGGCCTGTTCCGCAATCCCCGCGTCGCTGACGAGGCCCAGTCGGCGATCTACGACGCCCACCTGTATCCCGTCTTTACGCCCGGCCGCTGCAGACTCAATATCACAGGTCTTCCTGAAAACGAGGACATCGCCAGTGGCCACGTGGCGGTTTTCGCACGGTTTTGCCGGGGATAGGACAGCCCTCCTTTTCTTTTCACGCTTGTTTTTGCCTGTTCAGCCGTTTATGTTCTACGGCCTGAATCGACTGTGGATCCACGGATCCCTTTGACCGCGTCGGGTCTCGCGGTAAATGCGCCGGGAACTTCCGGTTCACGGTCCTCTGAAGTGTTCACGCTTAGGGCGTTTTAATCCGATCTGAAAGGACATCACCGCATGGCACAGGTCAGCATAGTCAGGCACAATCCCATCGCCATCTTTTCCAACCCCACGGAAGTCATCGTCAAGGACGACCACAACCACGTGTTTCGTCTCATCGAACCGAGCGGAAACGTCGGGACGCAGTATCCGAACGACGTGGGTTCGGAATGGTTTGGAACGATCGAGAACCTGAACAGGAACCTGGTGATCTGCGGTGTGAACTGGTCCGATGTCTACAAGACGGACGTGCTGTGGACGACTCCATCGGGCGACCGCGACGTCTGCGACCGGCTAAAGGACGACTTCAACGCCGTGTATACGCCGATGATCGAGGCCGTGGCCAGCGGACCGCTCCGGTCCAATCGCATGGCGCGGTTCACGCATCCCGAAGGCTTCCCGGACCCGGTGGCGCTGTTCGAGGTCCAGATCAAGGCGGTGGCCGGCGAAAACGTCACCATCGGCGATGGGGTGATCGACTATGGATACTGGCAGGATCATCAACCGAGCGGCGCCTCGGTCATGCACACCCGCGACGGCGAGGTAATCACGTCCCTCGGATCAGACCTGGCGGAGGAAACCGCTTTCGTGCTGGAGGAGCATTACGCAAAGCCCCTTGCCGAAGCCGGCGTCGATTTCAGGAAGCAGACCGTCTGGATGGAAATACTGGTCGCCGTCGACGACGCACCCGAGAAAACATGGGAAAGGATCGATACGGTCAGGCGAGTCTTCGAAGACTACTACGGCGACGACCGGCCGGCCGGACTGATCTACCCGGTCTCCCGCATCCCGAACCTGGACGGCATCGTGGAACCCCAGCCCAGAGTGGTTTCAGGCGACGTGAGCATAACGCGTTCCGGGGTCCTCGAAGATGGATTCAGCACGTGGACCGCCATCCGATACGGCGGCGTAACCGAAGTCATGACCAGCGCCGTGGGCGGCGACGACGCCGGCCGGCAACTCTCCACGCTGGACGCGCGCATCAAGGCGGCGGGCGGAAACGGACTCAAAGAGGACGGTATCTTCAACAATGCCTACGTCGTAGCCGGCGAAGACTCAGCGGCAAACAGGGCCTGGATTCAGGAGTTCAACGCGTCGTTCAGCGCGTGGTACGAAGGTACGGCGCCGGCAGGCCGCACCGCACAGTTCATCGGCGGGATTCAACAGGCGTCCTGCCGATCCGGCATCTCGAACCGGGCGATCTTCGCCGGGTAGCGCGGAAATGGACAGGATCGCAAAAGCGGGTCAGAACCATGAAACACGAGGGAGGCGCGGGTGAATCCAGGCCTCCTTCTGTGTTTTCTCCTGCTCTTCCTGCCGGTTTTTAACCTCGCTCAAGACGATGTGACGCCTCCAGCGTCTTCCGCAACACCTGTAGAGTTCAATACGGTCGGCAAGGCCATGCCTCCGGACGCGGCGCCCCTCGCCCGTCAGATTTACACCTTTCACCTGCCGGAACCCACCACGCTCGATATCGGGATCGCCGTCTACGAAGCGACCGGCGCGGTATTTTCCTTCGAAGGTCTCACCCGGCTGGATCACAACAATGAACTCACGCCGGCCGGGGCCGATCGATGGGAGGCTTCCGCCGACGGCACGCGCTGGACCTTCCACCTGCGCCGCGGTGCGAAATGGAGCGACGGCCGTCCCGTCACCGCCCATGACTTCGAATATGCCTTCAAGCGCATGGTCGACCCGGCCAGCGCGAACAGAAACGCGTCCTTCTATTACGAGATAGAAGGGGCAAAGGCATTCAACCAGGGACTGACCCGGAACGCGGACTCCGTCGGCGTCCGGGCCATCGACGATCACACGCTGGAAATCCGAACGACGCTGCCCTGTCCCTATCTCCCTTACATCGCCTCCTTTCCCACGTCCGTTCCGGTGCCCCGCTGGCAGGTGGAGAAATACGGTCCGGGCTGGTCCGAACCCGGCCGGTTCGTAACCAACTCGACTTTCAAGCTGGTATCCTGGGATCACGGCTCCCGCTTCGAATTCGTGCTGGATCCGAACTATAACGGTCCCCACAAGGGATACGTGGAACGGATCATAGGGAAGTTTTTGGATACCCGCATGATGGCCGGCGGAACGCTGGCCTACGAAAACGACGAGATCGACCAGCAGGACGTTTCCCCCATCGATCTGCCGCGCATCAGGAGTCATCCACGACTCTCCCGTGAACTGGACATCAGCAAGGATTTCTTGACTCACTTTCTCTTCTTCAACGCAGACTTTCCACCCTTCGACAACCTCAAAGTTCGCCAGGCGATCAGCCACGCGATCGACCGGGAGATCATATGCCGCGTGTTGCTCCAGGGTATGGGCACGCCGGCCTGGTCCATGCTGCCGCCGGGATTTCCCGGTTACGCGGGCAGCAAGTACCGGGACATTCAGCGATTCGACCCGGAACTGGCCAGACGGCGCCTGCATGAAGCGGGATATCCGGGTGGACGCGGATTCCCGCGGATAGAGATGTGGGTCAACACCATAGCCCGGCAGCAGGTCGGCCAGGCCATACAGGAAATGCTCAAATCCCACCTGGGGATCGATATGACCATACGTGTCGTCGAGAGTATCTCCTACCGGACCGCCCAGTACCAGCGAAAGATCCCCTTCAGCCTCATTCAGTACCACTACGACTATCCCGACCCGAACAACATGCTCGCCATGGTGTGGAGGTCCCAGCCCGCCGGTTACAGCCGTCATCCATGGAGAAACGCCGCATTCGACCGCCTGGTCGACGAGGCGGCGTCGGAAATGGACGCCACCCGGCGGTTCCGGTTGTACGACCAGGCCCAGCGGATCCTCTCCGAGGACGTGGGCGCCGTGTTTCTCTACTACGGCATGAAGGCTTCGCTGCGGAAACCTTGGCTCAAGGGCATCAAGCGGGACCGTGACGGTGAATTCCCCTTCTGGGGCAACAACACGGGCTATTTCGACATCTATATCGGTGATGCGGGACGGTAGCGGAAGACCCCGTACCGGCGAGACCATTTCGGTTTGACAATGCGGGTATTGTGGGTACATTCAGACAGCACGGCCATCAGGATGCCGGCCAGAAAGGAAAGCCGATGAAAGCGGGACAAGTCGTCGCAACGGAACGCATTGAAATCGTGGAAGCGGAACGGCCGGATCTTGCGCTTGAACGGACCAATCCGGACGGGTTGAAAGACCTTGTGCTCGTTCGAACTGTAAACGCGGCCATCTGCGGCAGCGACCATCCGCTTTTTACGGGTCCGGCAAACTATCCCGCGCCGCCGGGCGTGTCCCTGCACGAGAGTATCGGAGTCATCGAGAAATCGTGGGCCAATGGATGCAGGGAAGGGGACCTGGTGCTGGCCCTGCCGACCGGCTCGAGTGCCATGGCCGAGTACTTCCTCGGGCTTGGCGCGTCCGTGAAGCCCTTACCGGCCGGACTGCCCCAGGAACAGCTTCTTATGGCCCAGCCCCTCGGCACCGTGTTATATTGCCTGCGCAAATTGGACCATTTTTTAAATGCCGAGGTCGCCGTAGTCGGCCAGGGTCCCATGGGGCTGCTCTTCACGGCTATGATGCGCAACCTCGGCGCGGCGCTGATCATCGGCATCGACCAGTACGATAACCGTCTGGCCGCGGCCACGGAAATGGGTGCGACCCACACGGTGAACACGAAGCGTACCGATCCGGTGGAGGCCGTGAACGAGATCACCGATGGGCGGATGGCGGACGTGGTAATCGAGGTCGTGGGCGTGGAAGAGACCTTCAACCTGTGCGTGAAGCTGGCCCGGCACAAGGCCCGGTTCATCAATTTCGGCGTGCCCAAGACTTCGCGGTACACCATCGACATGATGGAGCTTTTTCGCAAAAACCTGCAATTGACGACTTCCGTGGGACCGGATATCCATATCGACTTTGCAAGCGCCATGCGAATGATCGGGGAGGGCCGGGTGGATCTGGCGCCGATGATCTCCCACAAGCTGCCCTTCGCCCGGGTCCAGGAAGGATTCGAAATGGCCACGAAGCGCAAGGACGAGTGTATCAAGATCGTCATCGATTTCGAAGAGAAGGGCCTGGGCAGGTAGTACCGACTGGGTAGGTCGAACCGGACCGGAAGACCCGGCTGACCAGGTAGACCTGACAGACCAATTGAGCCGACGCAGATTACGTGCCGATGGGCGCGATGGAGGATTCACGTCATGCGAACGACCATCTGTTCCACCGTAGGGATCGCTGTACTGGTCCTGCTTGCCTCCCAGCTTGCCTGTGGCGGTGGTGAAACGACAGAAGACCCATGGAACAAGGTTCAGACGATCCTGACGGAGTCGAACGATACCGTCGTGCTGGATGGGACGGACAAGGCCGCGCTCAAGTACGATGGTATGGACGAGCCGGCGTTCGGCGACTGGATGGTGCGTCACGCGCTTTCCGACCCGGAGAACTTCAATCCCTACACTTCGAGCGACCAGGGCGCCACCCAGGTACACACCTACGTCTTCGAGTCCTTGCTGGAGCCGGAGTACGATCCGCCTTACACGCAGCGGGGTTTCATCGCGGCGGACTACCCGGTCGTGTCGGACGACTATCTCACCTATACCTTCACGCTGCGCCAGAACGTACGATTCGCGGACGGCACACCGCTCACGGCGGACGACGTGCTCTTCAGCATGAAGGTCATACAGACGCCCACGGTACGGGCGCCCCACCTGAGGAACTACTATTCCTCCATTCAGGACGTCGAGAAACTCGGGGAATACGAGATCAGTTTCGTCTGCAGGGAGCCGTACATTCTGAACGATCTGTTCCTGGGTAGTTTCGATATCCTTCCGAGGCATTTCTACGACCCGGACGGACTGCTGGACCCGGTGCCGATCACGAGCCTGATAGACGGCAGCTGGGAACAGGGGGAACACGCGGATCGGGTAAGGCTCTTCGGAGAACGCTTCAACCTGGATTTCAACCGCAACATGATGGGCACCGGGGCGTACTACGTGGCGGACTGGGAGAACGATGTGGTCACGGGGCAGAAAGTCGTACTCACCCGCAACGACGATTACTGGGGACAGGACGTGGCAGGACTGCCCGCCACCGGCCACGTGGACAAGATCGTATTCAAGATCATCAACAACCTGGACGCCGCGTTCATCGAACTCACCAACGGCAACCTGGACTACCATGGCATGAAACCGCTGGAATTCAAGGAAAAGAGCTGGTCGCCCGGTTTCGTGGACCGGTTCATGAAGGGCATTCAATACGCGGGGGGATACAACTACATCGGCTGGAACAATAACCATCCCCTTTTCCGCGACCGGCGCGTCCGGCAGGCGATGACCCACCTGACCGATCGGGAAGGCATGGTGAGGAACCTGCTCTTCGGGCTCGCCGAAACGGTGGAGAGTCCCATTCACAAGTTCCGGCCCGAATACAATCACGCACTGGAACCCTATCCCTACGATCCGGATCGGGCTCTGGCGCTTCTGGACGCAGCCGGATGGGCGGATACCGACAACGACGGGATTCTCGACAAGGAGATCGACGGGACCTCCACTCCCTTCCGTTTCGAGTTCCTCGTGAACTCCGGGAATCAGATACGCAAGGACATCGCGCTTACGCTTCAGAGTTCCCTCGAGGACGTGGGCATCGACTGCCAGGTGCGCGAACTGGACTGGTCGATCTTCCTGGAAAGAGTCAAGAACAAGGATTTCGCGGCCGTCACCCTGGGTTGGACGGGCGGGACGGGCCTGCGCTTTCCTCCCGACTCCTTCCAGATCTGGCATTCTTCCCAGGCGGAAGGGAACGGGTCGAATTTCATCAGCTTCAGGAATGAGGAAACGGACGAGATCCTCGAGACCTACCGGCAGGAGTTCGACATGGACAAGCGGATCGTACTGTACCGCAGGTTCCAGGAAATCCTCCACGAGGAACAGCCCTACACCTTCCTGTGGAAGTCGCGCGTCGCAGTCGCCTACAGCCGGCGCTATCACGGCGTAAACTGGTATCCGGCCGGCGCCGTGCCACAGGAGTGGTGGGTCGAGCCTGCCGATCGGCTGTACCAGTAACCTGCCGTGTTTCCGACCATAGCCCGGCGGGAGTCCACGTTCTCCTATGCTTGGTTATATCCTTCAACGCTCGCTGCTCATGGTCCCCACGCTCGTGGGGATCACGGTGATTTCCTTTTTCATCATGCACCTCGCCCCCGGCGATCCCGTGGATCTGTTCCTGGGCGGTGTGGCCGGCGGCGATGGACTGGCGGCCGACCGGCAGCGGGATATCGAAAAGACACGGCAGGAACTGCGCAGGCAGTTGGGCCTGGACCGGCCGGTCCACGTTCAGTACTTCAACTGGGTCACGGCGCTGTTCCTGAAAACCGAATCCATCAGTGACTTCGATCGAAGCGCCATGCGGGCGGACGGGTTGCTGGAACGCCTGGATGGGTCGGACCGCAGGGCGTTGACGGCGTTGGACCGGGAGGAACAGAAAGACCGGTTCCTTGCCCTTGTGCGCGATTTCGCGCCGGAAGCGGCAGGTGAACTGGAACGATCATCTTTCTGGGAGGGGCGGACCTTCAGTGCCGAGGGCAACTATGCCTACCGGGGCGCGGGAATCGAGCTATTCAGACTAGCGGGGTACCGCTTCGTCACGCTGGATTTCGGCCGATCCTTCAAAGACAATCAACCCGTCATCGGCCGGATCATGGAGCGGTTGCCCGTTACCCTCGAGATCAACCTCATCGCGATCGTCATCGCCTACCTGGTCGGGCTGCCGCTCGGCGTCTGGCTGGCCGTCAAGCAAAACACCCTAACAGACCGGATGCTCACGACCGGCACCTTCGTCCTCTGGTCCATGCCCTCCTTCTGGGTAGGCATGCTGCTGATCATATTCCTGTGCAACCGGGAGTTCTTCTACTGGTTCCCTGCCTCGGGCATACAGTCACTGGACGCGTCCAGCGACTGGAGCACCTGGCGCATCCTCACGGACCACCTGTACCACATGTTCCTTCCCGTCCTGGCTTCCGCCTACATCAGCTTCGCGACGATTTCCCGGTTCATGCGGACGAGCATGCTGGAGAACCTGCGCCAGGACTACGTGCGGACCGCCCGGGCCAAGGGGCTATCGGAGAAAGTCGTTATCCTGCGGCACGTGTACCGTAATTCCCTGATCCCGATCGTAACCACCTCCGCCGGGCTGCTTCCGGCCCTGATCGCGGGTTCCGTATTCATCGAAACGATATTCACCATCCCCGGGATGGGACTGCTCGGATTCGAGTCCGTGCTGACCAGGGACTATCCCATGGTCATGGCGCTTTTCACCATCGGCTCCCTGCTTTCTCTCCTGGGCATCCTGGTCGCGGACATCCTGCTCAAGGTGGTCGATCCACGGATTACCTTCGACCAGTTGCAGGGTTAGGAGATTGAAGTTGGGATCGAACCCAGTCAGAAATGACCAACCGGCTGCGACGGACGGAACGCTGGTCGACGCGGTGCAGCACGAGGGCGGCGAGAGTTTCTGGAAGCTCACGCGCAAGGAGTTCCGCAAGAACCGGCCGGCGCTTTACAGCCTCTATGTCCTGGTCGTCATGGCATTCGTCGCGCTGACCGCCGACCTGATCGCCGGCAACAAGCCGTACTACATGGTCTACGAGGGGGAAACCTACTTCCCGGCGTTTCGCCAGTACGGTGTCTACACGGGGGTGATGGACTGGCCCCAGGAACTGCGGACGCGGAAGAACTTCAAGCGGTACGCCTACAGCGACGCGGTGTTCCCCATCATCCCGTACGCGCCGGACGAGATCCGGCTCGGAGACCGTTACGAGCGGCCGGGAGGCGAACATCTTTTCGGTACCGACCGTTTGGGCCGTGATGTACTGTCCGGGCTCATTCACGGCACGCGGTACTCGCTGACCATCGGGCTGGTTTCGGTGGGCATTTCCCTTCTCATAGGTGTGGGACTCGGCGCACTGGCGGGATACCTCGGCGGGTGGACGGATCTGTTCCTGTCCCGTGTGTTCGAACTCTGGGCGGCGATACCGCCCTTCTTCCTGATCATCACCGCGGCGGCCTTCTTCCCGCCGAGCCTCTTCTGGATCATGATCATCATCGGGTTCACGGGATGGGTGGGCATTGCCCGGCTGACCCGGTCCCAGTTCCTCCAGGTCCGGGCCTTCGACTACATCGCGGCCGCGCGGGCCCTGGGCTGCTCCAACCTGCGCATCATGGCGGTGCATATCCTGCCCAACGCCATCGCGCCCGTGCTGATTCCCGCGGCCTTCGGCGTGGCCGGCGCCATCCTGGCCGAATCGGGGTTGAGTTTCCTGGGCATCGGCGTACCCGCCGAGGTCATCACCTGGGGATCCCTGCTGGCCGGCGCGCGCAGCAACATCGCCGCTTGGTGGCTTGTGATCGTGCCCGGATTCGCTATCTTTATCACGGTGACCCTGTATAACTTGCTGGGAGACGGTTTGCGCGACGCCCTCGACCCCCGTCAGCGCGGAAGCGCATAAGAGGCGAATCTGAAACGTACAAAAACGAAAGTAGAAATACCTGAGAGGCGGGATTTGAATACGATACTGCGCGTAAACGACCTGAAGACCTACTTCGACATCGAAGGAGGCGTGGTGCGTGCGGTCGACGGCGTGAGTTTCGAGGTGGAGGCTGGCAGGACGCTGGGCATCGTGGGCGAATCAGGTTGCGGCAAGAGCATGACGGCCTACTCGATTCTCGGATTGATTCCCACGCCCCCGGGACGCGTAGCGGGCGGGGAGATCCTCTTCGAGGACAGGGACCTTCTGAAACTGTCGTCCCGCGAGATTCGCGGCATCCGCGGCAACGACATCGCCATGATCTTCCAGGAGCCGATGACGTCTCTGAATCCGGTGTTCACTGTCGGCGAGCAAATCGCGGAGGCGATTCGTCTGCACCGTGGCGCCGACCGAAAGGAAGCCTGGCGAAGGGCCGTCGAGCTGCTGGAGCTGGTGGACATCCCCCTGCCGGAAGAACGGGCGGCCAACTATCCCCACGAACTGAGCGGAGGCATGCGCCAGCGCGCCATGATTGCCATGGCGATCTCCTGCGAACCGAAACTGTTGATCGCAGACGAACCGACGACGGCCCTCGACGTGACCATCCAGGCGCAGATCCTCGACGTGCTCCGGCGCTTGCAGGACGAACTGGGCATGGGACTGATGCTGATCACCCACGACCTGGGCATCGTGGCCGAAATGGCCCACGAGGTGCTGGTCATGTACGCCGGACAGGTGGTGGAGCAGGCCGACGTGAAGACCCTTTTCACGCACCCCCATCATCCCTATACCCGTGGGTTGCTGGCATCCGTGCCGACGATGACCACGGAAACGGAAGATCTGTCGACGATCGAGGGTACCGTTCCCGACCCCGTGGACTATCCGGAAGGCTGCCGGTTTGCGGCACGCTGCGATTTCGCGGCGGATGCCTGCGCCCGACCGCAGGCGCTGCAGGACGTGGAAGGCCGCCACGTGGTCCGTTGCGGCGAATGGCAGCGCGTAATGCGGGAAGAAGCCCTGCAGCAGAGCTAGCCGGGAGCAGGAGCGCCAGCCGGGAGCAGGAACACTAGCCAGGAGTATACGCGAAATGACGGAGTCCCCCGATATCCTCCTGAAGGTCCAGGGTCTGAAGAAGCACTTCCCCGTGGGTGGTGGACTGCTCAGGCGCCACCAGGCCATGGTCAAGGCCGTAGACGGCGTCGATCTGACGCTGGACCGGGGGGAAACGTTGGGCCTGGTGGGCGAGAGCGGATGCGGCAAGACGACGATCGGCCGTTCGATCCTTAGGCTGATTGATCCGACCGCGGGTACGGCTACGTTTCATACCGCGCTCGAGGAAGGCGGGGAACGGAAACCCCAACCGATTTTTTCGATGAAGAAAGGAGAGCTCAGGCGATTGCGCCGGCAGATGCAGATCGTGTTCCAGGACCCCTACGGTTCCCTTAATCCGCGTATGACCGTAGGCGCGCTGCTCCGGGAACCCCTGACTGTACACGGGCTGGCCCCCCGGGACGAGGCACAGGACCGCGTGGCCGAACTGCTCGAAACGGTAGGATTGAATCCGGCCCACGCCCGCCGGTATCCCCACGAATTCAGCGGTGGCCAGCGTCAGCGTATCGGCATTGCCCGCGCCCTGGCCGTCCGCCCCGAACTCATAATCGCCGACGAGCCCGTTTCCGCCCTAGACGTATCGATCCAGGCGCAGATCATCAACCTGCTCAAGGTCCTGCAGGACCGATTTCAACTCAGCTACCTGTTCGTTTCCCACGACTTGCGGGTGGTCCGGCACATCAGCGACCGGGTGGCCGTCATGTACCTCGGCAAGATCGTGGAGACGGCGTCCAGGGACCAGCTCTATGCAAAACCGCTGCACCCCTACACCACCGCCCTGCTGTCGGCGGTGCCATTGCCCGACCCGACGTTGAGTCGTGACCGGATCATCCTCCGGGGCGATGTCCCCAACCCGGTGAACGTGCCCTCAGGGTGTCCCTTCCATCCCAGGTGTCCCCTGGCCGAAGCCCGCTGCAGGACCGAAGTCCCCGTACTCGAGGACAAGGGCGCCGGCCATCAGGCGGCGTGCCACTTGGTCTGACAGCCCGCTCAGCAGACGGTTTTGTCCCGCGGAAGGCGCATCTCTTCGAGGAAATCAGCCTCCATGCGCCTTTTACGATCTTCCGGCAGGAAGCTGAATCGGACCCCGTTCAGCAGGATTTCGTCGATAGTCTCTCGGGAAAAGCCGCAGGGGTCGACGAGCAATGCCAGTTCGTCGGTAAGGGTGGTATTGAACAGGGGCGGATCGTCCGAATTGACGGTGACGACCACGCCGGACTCGTGGAGACGTTTCAGGGGGTGGGATGCCACGTCGGGGTATATGCCCAGGCAGATATTGCTCGAGGGACTGACTTCCAGCGGAATGCGGTGTTCCGCGAGGTAGGACACCAGGCTCGGATCTTCGATAGCCCGGACGCCGTGGCCGATGCGTTCGGCACCCAGATACTTCATCGCGTCCCAGATGCTTTCCGGGCCTAGGTGTTCGCCCGCGTGGGGCGCGCTGTGCAGCCCGGCCGCCCTCGCCCGGTCGAACCACGGCGCGAATGGCGCGGGTGGATATCCGGTCTCCAGTCCGCCCAGTCCCAGGGCCACCACGCCGTCGTTCACGCCCTCGATGGCCACGTTGGTCGTATAGTCGAACCGGGCTACCTCGGGGTGGTCGTTGCGCACCACGTCGAATACCCAGTTGATCTCGCCACCAAAGGACTCTTTCACCCGGCGGCGCCCTTCCGTGAGTCCCGCGAACCACACGTCCTGGTCGACCCCGTTGATCCAGAGGTGGGTGCTCGGTGAGAAGGTGACCTCCGCGTATCGAATGTTCTGCCGGGCCATGTCGGCGCCGAATTCGTACACGATCAGTTCGAAATCCTCGACGGTTCGAAGACACCGGGTGATTCCGACGTAGACCTCGATGAAATGGTGGAAGTCCCTGAACCGGTACCAGTTGCGCAACCCCTCCTCGGTGTCGGCCGGCAGGTCGACGCGGTGGCGTTCCGCCAGCATCAGCAGCGTCGACGGCTGGATGGAGCCTTCGAGATGCACGTGCAGTTCCACCTTTGGCGCGGCGGCGATGTATTCGTAGAGGGACATATCTGTTTTCCGTGTTTTGCTGCACCGCGAATTGGATACAAGTAACGGCTATTCAGCCGCGCGGACAACCTCAATAGACATTTGCCATGACAATCGCCCTGGCTGCTGCTATACTGTCTGGGTCAAATCAATCCACGGCAAGGAGTGTGTAAAGTGGAGTTACTTGTCGTCAGCGGCGGAAGATTCAAACTGGATGGCGGGAGCATGTTCGGGATCGTACCGAAGCCGCTCTGGCAGAAGATCTGTCCCCCCGACGACCGCAACCGGATCACCAACGACACCAACTGCCTTCTCATTCGGAAGGACGGTCGAAATATCCTGGTCGATACGGGATACGGCGACAAGATGACCGACCGGGACCGGGGTATCTACGGGATGTCGGGTTCCACCATCCTGGGGTCTTTGTCGGACCGGGGTGTATCCGCGGAGGACATCGATCTCGTCATCTTGAGCCACCTCCATTTCGACCATGCTGGCGGCGCGACCCGGTTGGACGAGGAGGGCCAGATCGTACCCGCTTTCCCCAATGCGCAGTACGTGGTGCAGAAAGGCGAGTGGGAGGATGCGTTGAACGATTACGGCACCATGAAGACCACCTATCGCCCTGAGAACTACCAGCCCCTCATGGATCAGGGCGTGCTTACCCTGGTGGAAGGCGACATGGAGATCGAGGACGGGATCCGGGTGGAGGTGACCGGCGGGCATACCCGCTTTCACCAGTTGGTGAAGGTGGAGTCAGGCGATGCCAAGGCGGTCTACTCAGGCGATATCCTGCCCATGACGACCCACCTGCGCGCCCCCTACAACATGGCCTACGACCTCTTCCCCTACGATACCATGGTGGCCAAGATGCGCCTGCTCCAGCAGGCGGCCGACGAGGGCTGGATCATCGTCCTGGATCATGATGCCAGCGTCTCATCGGGCAGGACTTCATGCGAGGGAGAAGACCGTTACGAATTCGATCCGGTGGCGTTGAATCAGCATTCTGCTTGATCCGGGGCGTCCGTCCTGCCGAGGTCCGACCGACAGGCCGAGTTCAGACTAAACCGTTAAAACGTGCTGTCTAACGGGCACCCGCGCCGAATATCTGCGTACGCCACATGACGCGGCGGTGCCGGTCGTCGAAGGGCGTGCGGCGGTGCATGGTGCAACGGTTGTCCCAAACGACCAGGTCGCCGACCTGCCAGCGGTGTTTCCATACGAACCGCGCGTCGGTGGCGTGGGCGATCAACTCGTCCAGCAAAACCTGTCCTTCCTTCAGATCCAGATCCGCAATATGATGGGTCAGGTGGGGGCTCACGTAGATCACCTCGCGGCCCGTCTCCGGATGGGTACGCACCACCGGATGCATCGTGGGTTCCGGCGTATTCAGCGCGTCGATTGGATGGCGGTGGACCGCACGAAGCCCGTCGATGCGGGACTTCACTCTGTGGTCGAGGGCTTCGTAGGAAGCATATCCGTTGGCCCACATCGTCTCGCCGCCCTCGTCCGGGATCTCCAGTGCGTACAGCATGGAAATGGTACCGGGGGCCGGCAGGTAGGACAGGTCCGAATGGAAGGGGATTTCCTCGCTGCCGAGGGCCCCGATGGGCTTGCCGTCCTCGGTCACGTTGGAGATGACGAATATCTCCTCGATAGGGCGGTCCGGCTGCGGCCTCACGTGCGGAATCGGCTCTCCGAAATACCGTGTAAACCGAACCAGATCCTCCTGGCTGATCAACTGATTGCGAAAAAACAGCACGCAGTGATCGAGGAAGGATTCGCGGAGCGCTCGAACAATATCCGCGTCCAATTCAACCCGTAAATCAAGACCCCGCACCTCCGCGCCGAGTGCGCCACCGGTCGGTATGACTTCAAATGGGTCCATCAGTTTCTCGTAAATTCAGGTCCCGCGCCCAATCCTGCTCTCGATTGTTTACCTCGATGTATCATGGAGGCTACACATTCGTCGCGTTCGGATCGTTCCAGAATTCCTCCAGTTCCACGCCCAGGCCGTCCACCGTACGGTTGCACCAGGCGAAGAAACCCGTGATCTGGTTGATCTCGAGGATCGCCTTGTCGTCGAATCCGGCTTCCCTTAACGCGATGATATCCGCCTCCGAAGTCGAAGCGGGCGCCAGGGTCAGCTTGCGCACATAATCCAGCATGGCGCGATCGGCGGCGTCCAGGTCCGCCGCGCGGTAGTCCTTCTTGATCGCGTCCACCAGTTCCCGGTCGTTGATCTCTCTGAGGAGCCCCTCCCCGTGGTGGCGGATTCAGTACTCGCACTCGTTCAGGGCCGAGACGGTCGTCGCGATCATTTCCCGCTGTCCCAGCGTCAGGTCGCAGTCCCCGTGCATGAGGCCCTTGTAGAAGGCCATCAGCGCCCTCAGCGCCTGGACGTTCAGGCTGTGTGCCTTGATGATGTTGTCCACGCCGCCCCAGGATCGCATCGAGCCCTGGTAGATCCTGGCCAGCTGTCCTTCCGCTTCCGATTCGTCAATGGTGCGTATCCACGCCATGGTGCTCTCCTGTGCGATGGCTACAGTCCGAAGTGACGCCGCATTCGGGTTACGGCAGTTTTCTCCTCTTTGCTCAGCGACTCCAGTTCGTACTCCTCTTCGGTGATCTGATCGCGGTATTCCTCGAAGGGCAGTCCGCCCTTGCCGGTTTCGTTGAAGTAAGCGCTTAGCTGATAGCGCTGGAAGATGTTCATCCTCGGATAGTCTCGGGTCCAGACGGCCGCGTCGTGCAGCACGTGGGTCGAAAACACGAGGACGTCTCCGGCTTCCATGGGCACGGTGATCGAGACAGGCGGGTGGTGGCCGACTTTCAGTCCATCTGGCGGAACGAAGGCCGACTTATGGCTGCCGGGCACCAGGCTGAACCCTGTCCCCTCAGGCACGTCGGCCAGCGCGACCCAGGTGGCCAGGTGGCTGCAGTAGATCTCGCCGCCCGCCGCCTGGTAATCGTTGTGGGGGTTGCGGAACCCCGGCGGGAACTTGAACCCGCTGTCGTCCCGGTGGTAGCCCTGGCGGTCCTCGTCGCCCGGCGCCGCCCGGTCCATTTTCGTGAAGTTGCAGTGAAACAGTCGCGGCGCGCCCATGGTCAGCCCCGCGACCACGCGGATGATCTCCGGATCGGCGTTCAGTTCCTGAAACAACCGGTGCCCGTACTGGATGTGGTCCAGGTGCGTCTTGTACGGCTCCTGGCGGTGCCTCAATACCGGCGCGGGGATCTCGGTTTCTTCCGCGGTCAGCCAGCGATCGGTAACTTCCTGGATCCGCGCCAGGCGATCCGGCGCGATCACGCCGCGCAGGTGCAGGTAGCCATGCAGGTCGAAATGCCACTTCTCTTCTTCCGTCAACAGATGGGCATATTGCGACGGCATGGACGACCCTCTAGGGTTTCAGTAGACAATCACCGCAGGCGTATGGGAACCGTGTCGGTCTCATGTGCGCTAGCGGCCCAGCCATCCCCCGTCGACGGCCAGAATCGCTCCGTGGACGTAGTTGGAAGCGTCCGAACTGAGGTAGACGACGGCGCCGCCCAGGTCTTTCGGCGCGCCCCACCGGCCGGCGGGGATACGTTCGGATATGGACCGGGAACGCACCGGGTCATTCTGCAGGGCCGACGTGAGGTCGGTGGCGATATAGCCCGGCGCGATGGCGTTGACGTTGACGCCTTTGGACGCCCACTCGTTGGCCAGAGCCATGACCAGTTGTCCGACCGCGCCCTTCGACGCCGCGTAACTGGGCACGGTGATGCCGCCCTGGAAGGACAGCACGGACGCGGTAAACACGATCTTCCCCCGGCCGCGGGCGACCATGTCCCGTCCGATCTCCCGGCTCAGGATGAACGGCGCGTTGAGGTTTACGTTCATGACCGTGTCCCAGTATTCGTCGGAATGCTCCTCGGCGGGCGCCCGCAACGTAAGCCCCGCGTTGTTGACGAGGATATCGATGACCGGGAAATCGGCCTTGACCCTGTGTATGAATCCATATAGCGCGTCCCGGTCGTTGAGGTCGACGCTGTAGCCGGTAAACCGGCGGCCCAGGGCCGTGACGGCACTTTCGATTTCGCTGCCGGACGATGCCATCGACGCGCTTACGCCCACGATATCGGCGCCCGCTTCGGCGAGCGCTTCGGCCAGTCCCCTGCCGATACCCCGGCGGCAGCCGGTTACGAGGGCGGTTTTGCCGTCCAGTCTGAATGCGTCCAATATGGACATGAAATCTCCGTTCTAGAGCGTGTGCCGTTTGAGGGCAATGGTTCCCAAGCACGGTCAGCGGACCGCTTATGGACGACTAGAAAAAGTTGCCGCGCGAGTGGTTTGTCAACCGGGAAAGTGTGCAAGCCGGTGGGAACAGTCGACTATTTCAGACCGGGGAAAAGATGCTCGACGATCTTCAGCAGAATGATCGTGATGATGGGAATCGCACCGATCAGCAGGTTCAATTTGACTTCTATGGATTTAAGCCGATCCCGGATACTATGGTCCTTCGTATATACTTCCGAAAACAGCAGATTGAGCCTGTCCGTTTCTGAAACGACGGAATCTGCCTTTATCCCTCCTGGATTGTCATTCATTTGTCATTCTCCGATCCAGGGGTGGACGTTGTCTGCATGGATTTCTTCTTTAAGTCGAAGGCTGCCCTCTGGTTCTCGAGTCATTTGCAGGTTTTCGTACTAAGGGTAAGATCGACTGTCTTCTCGACGGGGGAAAGAAGGCGGGGTAGACGTAGAGGACCTCTTCGGTAAAGCCGTCACATGCGCGTCGGGGCCAGGTTCCAGGCTTGGAGTGAATTGAACCTGGCCGAGCCTCCGCGCGCGAACAGGCTGACGCCGATGCTGTCGGTCCGCGTGGGATAGATGCGCTGGGTCACGCATTGCCGGCGGTTGGCGAAGACCTCGAGGATCGACCGATCCAGGAAGATGCGCAGGGTCAGCGGTTCGCCCGGAGCCAGTTCGAAGGGCCCTTCCTGGGCAGTGACGTACTGCTCACGTTCTGACAGGTGCGGCTGAAGATTGCGGTATCTGGTGTATTGTATTTCGCGGTCAAGCGACGACCGGCTGACGTCGACCCGAAGCACGGCGGCCTCCGTGTCGCAGGAGACCGCGGTTTCCTCCTCGCCCCCCGGGGAGCGCCGTACTTTCACGCCTACTTCCCGCGCATCCCTGGGATCAATCTCGACGGCCAGTTCCAGACAGTCCCCGCCGATTCCCTCGAGCGCCACTTCCGCATCGGCGGCGATGTCGATGGGGCCGTGCCGGCGGGCCTCGAGCCGCAGTACTTCCAGCTCCGGGACCGGATCGATCTGCAGGTGACCACCGGGACCCAAAGACAGCAGCCGTGGAACGGTCATTGCGCCTGACCACCCAGATTCGCGTTCACGCTCGTTACCGCGCAGCTCGCGGATCCAGTCGAAGAAGACGCGCCTGCCCTTCGGGTCCAGCAGGGTCCGCGGTCCACCGAGATGCCCCCCTTCCCAGCTCAAGCGTCCGTGAATCTCGGGGTAAAACCGCTCGTCCCGGACCCGGCCGATGTAGTACTGACTTCCCTGCAGATGGCTGCAGAATAGCAGCATGTGCCGGTCGCCCAGGGGGAAGAAATCCGGCACGGCGCAGTCTTCGCCGCCTTCGGTCCACTCCCGCCGCGACTGGTAGAACAGATCGACGAACTCCCAGTTGCGCAAGTCCGGCGATTTGAACAGGTAGGCCGCGTCACCCCTGCCTTGCGGATCGCTCTTGTTGACGGCGGCGTAATACAGACCGTCGGCCAGCCAACCGCAGGGATCGTGGATGGTGTAACGGCCGTAGTCGGCGCTGCCCGCTTCCGGCTGGGGGATCACCGGATTGCCCGGATCCTTCGTCCACTCGATCAGCAGTTCGTCGCTGCTGCGGGCGAGGCAGAGACCGTCGGGATTGCCGTAGTAGATCAGTACCGGAGCCCCTTCCTTGCTGACTAGGGCGCCCCCGCTGTAGCAGCCTTTTCGGTCCGGCCCGTTTGCCTCCGGTGTCAGCGCCACCGGATGGTGAACCCAGTGCACGAGATCGGTACTGGAGGCATGGCCCCATTGGATGAGATGCCAGTAGGCGCCGTGCGGATTGTACTGATAGAAGATGTGGTAACGGCCCTTCCAAAACAGGGCCCCGTTGATATCGTTCATCCAGGCCGCAGGCGGCGTGAAGTGATAGGCGGGCCGGTGCGGGTCGCGGGCCAGGGCGGCGGCGAGGTCGCCGGCCTCCCTGATCCGCGCTTCCATCTGTTCTATCTGGTCGTCGGCAGACATAGAGTCGCTCGCAGGTTGGCTGCCCGGGGTTTCAATGAATATGTGCTTGCCATGTGCAAGGCATTCGGACGTAATTTACATCCAGATATTTGGCAACGCCAGCACGTCGAAAGTCGAGGAACCATGATCATAGACGACCCCCGATACGTCATTCGTTCGCTCAATTCGAACCAGACCTACTGGGAACAGGGCGTGTATCCGGCATGGACCGCCCTGAACTGTTACCGGCACTATCCGGACGGTGGGATTGGGACCGGGGTCGAGCCTCACTACCACGACAACGACGAGCTCTGGCTGTTCACCACAGGCCACGGAGAGGTCCGGCTGGACGGCGTACGACACGAAATCACACCCAATACTCTGGTCTATACACCCATGGGTTGCGTGCACCAGTTCCAGATGTTCACGCCCTACGAGAACAACGCCATCGTGACACGCCTGGAGAGGGCGGGCAGGCCGCTGCACCTCACCGTGGAGGAGTATGGGCCACCTGAGCCCACCGTGCCCGGTTTCGTCGTTCCCGGTGATATGAATACCGGCCCCATACGGGATCCCGGCCCGCGGTGCCCCATCTCCGAATGGCGGCTGCAGCGGTATGAAGAGGTAAACGGCCACGTAGACGCCGTGCTGGACCGAAACGAGCACTGGATGGTGCTTAGCGGGGTCCTGCGACTGGTCCTGGACGGACGGGACGTTTCGCTCGAACCGGGGGATATCGCCCTGCTCAGGGCGGATATTGCCCGCCGGTTATCCGCGGAAGACCGCAGCACCCGGGCGGTGGTCGTGCGGGAGCATCCACAAGGCGTCGGCTAGTCTTCGCCGGTCGCCTGGTGGATCTCGTCGAGCCAGACGACCATCTCGGCCGTGATGTCGTTGTGGGGCTCGGTCACGCCAATTTCCGGCCAGGCCCAGGCTCCGTTTTCCAGCTGGACTTCGACCAGGTTGTTTCCTACCCTGATCGCCATGTCGCGGTATTTCCTCTCACCCGTCAGCGTGTACAACATGGCTGACGCCCAGCCGACCTTGCCGGCGCGCAGCAATCTGAAGTGATAGTCCCCCACGTGCTCGCAGAACCGCATGTACTCCCTTGCGAGATCCAGCCACTCCGCCTCGCCCGTGGCCATGTACAACCGGCACAGGAAACCCGCCGCGATGCCGGGATGATAGAACGACTGGTCCCGTGATTCATCCCTGGTCAGGACGTATCGGAAGTCGTCGCCGTCCATCACCTCGGTGATCAGCCCTCGTTCTCGGCCGAAGACCGTCCACAGTTCGCGGGGGTAATCGGGCTGTTCTTCCATCATGCGCCGCATCCAGGCGCCCACTGCCCTGGCCACATCCAGCCTGCCGGTGTAGACGGCGCACCAGCCGCAGCCGCTCACGACCCAGAGATCCTGTTCGGTACTTCCGTCGCGCGCCTTCGGATGGGAGTAGAAGCCGCCGCTGGCGGGGTCGCGGAACCCGAGGAGAAAATCCATGCCACGCCGGGCGAGGTCGAAGGCACCCATGCGACACGCCGCCTTGATGACCCAGGCATTGTGGTAGGTGTAGTAGTAGCTGTTCAGTTGATCGGCGGGACGTGGACCGAAATCGCCGTTGGCCAGGAATCCGTGTTGCCTGATCCAACTGAGCAGGCGGTTTGCCGCGTGAGACAGGCCGCACACGAGAAACGCGGCAGGTACCTTGTAGTATTCGGTGACGCCGAGACCGGGGTCGCCGAAACTGCCGTCCGCGTGCAACTGGCCGAGCAGGTAGCGGCCACCGCGGTCCCTCGCTTCCCTGAATGGACTCATTCAGTACTCCGACGTGTAGCGTTTGACAATCAAGTCCATCTGGCCTGTACCCAACCACACTTTCGTATTGAGATAATCCGAACCCGCTTCATGATTGGATTCTACATCGGATACATTACATTGTAAATCCGAACAGGGCATGCTTCTCGGCAACAAGGTCCTTTAATGTGCGCATTCGCACCCGGCGTTTCAATCTAAACCGCGACGCGGTCACCTGTGATGAGGATGGAACTGGACATGAAGATAATGAGTGTTACGTGGTTTTGGATGCTTTCGATGTTTGTGGCTGGGTGTTCGAACGTCATCTATATTGAATCGGCGAACCAGAACAGCCGGGTCGACTACGTGGTGATCCACGCCACCTCGGCGAATTACGCGGAATCGGTAAGATTGCTCACCACCCGGACCGGGTATCCGGTCAGCGCACATTACCTGATTCCCGACGAAAACGACCCTACCTACGGTCACCGCCGGTTGCGTTTGCATCAATTCGTGAAGGAAAGCCAAAGGGCATGGCACGCCGGTGTCAGCTACTGGGCCGGGGATACGGGGCTTAACGCCCGATCCATCGGGATCGAGCTCGTAAACGAGTTTAGTTGCGTGTCGGATACGTCAGCTGTCGAGGAAAGCGGTCCGGACGCGCTCGTCTGTGATTTCCCGCCTTTCAGTGAAGCGCAGATCAAGATGTTGATTGAATTGCTTCGAGGGATTCAGCAACGGCACCCCCGCATTCGCCCGCTCGATTTCGTCGCTCACTCCGATATAGCGGTCCCACACAGGCGCCGATCGGACCCGGGCCCCCTCTTTCCCTGGCGACGGCTGTACGACGAAGGCATAGGCGCCTGGTATGACGAGGAAGCCAGGTTGCGTTACATGGCGCAATTCGAGGACCAGCTACCTACGGTCGAAAGACTGCAGGCCGCGCTGCTCAGGCTCGGATACCTGGTCGAACCAACCGGCGAACTCGACCACCAGACGCGCTTTGCCCTACGCGCGTTTCAAATGCACTTTCGCCCCTCGGACTATGGCGGCGTGCCCGACGTTGAGACCGCGGCCATACTCTGGAGCCTGATCGATAAATACCGCGGCGGGTACCTGCCTTGACCGTCGCGACCTGTCCCTTATGCCAGGGAGTGCAATTCAAAAAACGTCGAGAAACCAAATTGGGAACACGACTAATCAATAAATCTGCATGAGCGCAAGACAAGGAAATAAGGTAACGAGGACTGGAAATGCATAAGGAGTCCTGGTTCCAACGAAATGGGGCTGTCTTCACCGGATCTATCGCATTAAAGGAAGCAGTCAAACGACGATGGCAACAACCCGTGATAACTGGACCTTTGGAGCGCAGATTACGACCGCCGCAGGAATGTTCGTCGTGACGCTCGGTATCCTGTTTATAGCGACGCTTACGTACTTGGATCGAGAAGACAAGGAGTTTCGGGATGGGGTTCGGTCGGAGTTGAAGGAAATGCGAACCGAATTCGCAGCCCTGCGAACCGAGTTTGTTTCGATGAGATCCGAGATTCACGACATGAATACCCGTCTCGGCAGGGTTGAAGGGTATTTGAGGGTATCCGGTGATGAGTAACTCATCCGCAGGAGGTGAATACTCATGTCCAAAAACAACCCCTCCCGTTCCCGTCCAGCCATCACGCTCAAAGCGGAACGGTGTCGAAATCGCACAGAAGGAGAGCAGTATGGCGATTGTTGATTATTTGATGCCGGCGGCCGTGATTCTGGTGGCGGTGTTGGGTTGGATATTCAGTTGGATTTTCTTCCTGAGGGGCAAGATGGTCGAAAAACGTGAATTGGATACAGCCAAGACCGACCTGATGAGGGAGATCGGAACATTACAAGAAAGGACGATGGCAGATATCGCCGAATTGCGAGCAGATGTAAGAGAAATCAGGCATGACGTAAAGACCTTACTGTCACGATAAAAGGAATTTTCCGCCTTCGAGGGCGCCCTACAACTTCCCGAAGATCATCGACACACCCAGGCTGAACCACTTCCAGTCGTCCTGGGCCACGTTGTACTGGACCTGGAGGCTGAATCGACCGATCAACAGACCGACTCCCGGGGATACGATCAGGTCTCTTTCCGTGACAAAGCCCGCTTCCTCGTTCGTGCCGGAGATATCGTCCCGCCGCGTTCTCTTGTACACGACGCCAGCGGAGCCCTGCAGGAACAGCCGTTCCAGGGGGTAGTACCGCAGACCCAGCGTAATGGGAATGCTGGAGTAGTCCCCTTCAATCCGGTCGGCGATGCCATCCAGGTCCTTGTCGACGAAGTCGCCCAGTTCCGGACGGGTTTCGAACGCCTCGCTGCCGTAGGTGACATAAGCCCCCGAGGCGATGAGCTGGGATCTATAGCTCAACCAGTAGGTGAGCGCCGCATGGGCGCCGTATCCATAATCATCTTCGACCAGGCCGGCCAGGCCGGATGTGGGCCGGGCTGCCTCGGCGCCGAGATTGAAATTCAGTTGTCCGTAGACCGGATGGGTGAAAGCGCCGAGTACGGCTGCGAATATCAGTGCGCGTATTCCCTGTGCCATTCCATTTCCCTTTTTGATTTGAAGTCCGATCCGTGGGTTACGCGGGGCGCTCATCCATGGGTACGTAGACGGCTTCTGTCGGACCCGTATACTCGCCCACCGGCCGGATGATCCGGTTGTCGGCGTACTGCTCCAGGAGGTGGGCGGTCCGGCCGGTGATGCGGCTGCAGGCGAACACAGGGGTGAACAACCCGGTCGGGATTCCCATGGTGGAGTAGACCGAGCCGGAATAGAAATCCACATTGCACGCGATACCCTTTCGGTCCATCATGGTTTTCTCGATCACGCGGGACATTTCATGCCACTTCAGGTCGCCCGACTTTCGGCCGAGTTCCTCTGAAAGCCGGCGCAGGTGCGTAGCCCTGGGATCCTCCGTCTTATAGACGCGGTGCCCGAAGCCCGGGATTTTCTCTCCGGCGGCCAGCCTGTCGTTCACGTAGTCCTCGGCGCCGGCGGTCTCCCCGATCTCGTGAAGCATGTCCATCACGTCCCTGTTGGCGCCTCCGTGCAGGGGTCCTTTCAGCGTTCCGATGGCGGACGTGACGGCCGAATGCATGTCCGACAGCGTGGCCGCGGTCACCCGGGCCGAAAAGGTCGACGCGTTCAATTCGTGGTCGGCGTGCAGGATCAGGGCGACGTCAAAGGCCTTGGCGTGCTCAGAGTCCGCCACCTCGCCACTCAGCATGTACAGGAAGTTGGCTGCGTGGTCCAGGTCCGGATTCGGCGAGATGGGGTCGCCGCCGTTCGAGATCCGCTGCCATGCAGCGGTTACGGAGGCGAACTGGGCGGTCAGCCGCACGGCTTTGCGCAGGTTCGCTTCGCGGGTGTGGTTCGCCGCGTCCGGGTCATAGGCGGACAGGAAAGACACGGCCGAACGAAGCACGTCCATGGGCGCCGCGTCGCGCGGGATCGCCCGCAGCAAATCCAGGATTTCTTCACGCAAGGCTCTGCTGGCGAGAAGCTGTTCGTTGAGTTCGGCCAACCGGTCCGGCGATGGCAGGATACCGTGCCACAGCAGGTAGGCGGTTTCCTCGAAAGTGGAATGGGCGGCCAGGTCGTGTATGTCATAGCCCCGGTAGAGCATTCTACCCTGCAGGCCATCAATGAAACAAATGGCCGATCTCGCGGCTACGACGCCCTCCAGACCCTTCTGAACCACCCCGGTCCCTTCCAGTTGAATGCCGGTTTTTGCCGTGAAGAGCATAGCGCGGCGACCCGGCGGTGTCAAGGTGTTTTTAGCCCCCGGCGCGCTTTGGAATGACTCCATGGATTCGGCTTCACATCGGGTTTTTGTTTGGCAATTGGACCCCGTACATTTATCTTATACATCTTCGATTTCGTGTGTCGCATCTCCGGAGCAAGACGATGCCCTCAACACTTGATTCCGACACGATCACCCACGGCATAAGGGTCCAGGTGTTCCCGGGCTACCTGCCCGAACATTCCGATCCCGATCAAGACCAGTTTGTGTTCGGCTATCGTATCGTCATCACCAACGACAGCGAACGCTGGGTGAAACTGATCAACCGGCATTGGATCATCATCAATGCCGATGGGAAGCGGAGCGAGGTGAGAGGACCAGGCGTGGTGGGGCTGCAACCGGAACTCGAACCCGGCGAAAGCCATGAATACCAGAGCCTCTGCCCGCTCAACACGGAGTGGGGCACCATGGAAGGCGAATACGAAATGCAGGACGGAGAAGGCGGTCTTTTCGAAGTGGAAATCGGACGATTCTACCTCGCCATCTCGTCCGATGAGAAGGTGGAATCGGCATAGTCCGCCGGCATGCCGCCGATACCTGGCGAACCGGGTGAGGATGGCGATGTCGTGTAACCCCGCAGGAAGGACGACACCACAGGAAGTTGGAGCGAAACATGGCAAAAGGATTGACGCCGCAGGCGGACGATTTCTCCGCCTGGTACAATGAAGTGATCGCGAAAGCCGAACTCGCCGACAACGCGCCGACGCGCGGGTGCATGGTCATACGGCCCTACGGCTATGCGCTATGGGAGAATATGGTCGCTCAACTGGACGGTATGTTCAAGGCCACCGGTCACGTGAACGCCTATTTCCCCCTGCTGATCCCCGAGAGTTTCTTTCAGAAGGAGGCGGAACACGTCGAGGGGTTCTCACCCGAGTGCGCCGTGGTGACGCACGGCGGGGGAAGGAAGCTGGAAGAGAACCTGATGGTCCGTCCCACGTCGGAAACCGTCATCGCCGACATGTACGCGAAGTGGATCCAGTCCTATCGCGACCTGCCCCTGCTCATCAACCAGTGGGCCAACGTCTTCCGGTGGGAGTTGCGTCCCAGGGCCTTCCTGCGCACCACGGAGTTCCTCTGGCAGGAAGGTCACACGGCCCACGCCACCGCGGAGGAGGCACAGGAGGAAACGCTGCGCATCCTGGACGTGTACCGGACTTTCGCGGAGGATTACATGGCGATTCCGGTGCTGTATGGGCCCAAAACCGACGCGGAGAAGTTCCCCGGCGCGCTTCAGACGTACGCCATCGAAGGCATGATGAAGGATGGCAAGGCCCTCCAGATGGGCACTTCGCACAACCTGGGCCAGAACTTCTCTCGCGCCTTCAACATCGATTTTCAGACGCGGGACGGTTCGCGGGAGCATGTGTACCAGACGAGTTGGGGAATGAGCACCCGCACCGTGGGCGCGATCATCATGGCCCACGGCGACGATAAGGGCCTGGTAATGCCGCCGCGCCTGGCGCCCCATCAGGCGGTCGTCATTCCCATTGCGAAATCCGACGAGGAGCAAGTCGTCGTCAAGGAAGCCGTCGACGGGCTGCTCGAATCCCTGGAAGGCGTGCGCGTCAAGGTCGACGACCGCGAGCAGTTCGGCCTGGGCTGGAAGTTCACCGAGTGGGAAACGAAGGGCGTACCGCTGCGCGTGGAACTCGGCCCCCGTGACATCGCGTCCGGGCAGGCCGTGGTCGTCCGCAGGGACACGGGCGAAAAGTCTTTTGTGCCTCTCACGTCCCTCGGAGGGCATGTCAGAGAAACGCTGGAGACCGTGCAGCGAGACATGTTTCAGCGCGCGCTGGACTTCCGCGAGGCCCATTCCCGCGAGGTACGGGACCGGGATGCCTTCATGGAGGCGGCGAACGGCGACGGTGGATTCATCCACGCGCACTGGTGCGGCGATCCCGCCTGCGAGACCGCGGTCAAGGATGAAACCCGGAACACGATCCGGTGCGTGCCCATGCACTGGGACGCCGCGGCAGGCGCCTGCGCATACTGCGGCGGCGCGTCGGAACGCAAGGTTGCCTACGCCCAGGCCTATTGACCCGGGAAGCCGAGGACGCCACGCGTCCGTATGCGCCGCGCGAGCCGAATAACCTCGTCTAGGCCGGATCCCCATACATTCCAAGGACTTCCATCGCCGCATTGCGCCCGTTGATGGCGATCACGCTGCCGCCGGGATGGGTGCATGCCCCGCAAAGGTAGACGCCGGGCATGGGCGTTCGTGGTTCGAGCCGCTTGTCCCACATGTAAGCCGGAAGGATCTCGCCCTGGAAGATGTGGCCGCCGGTAAGGCCCACTTTCTTCTCGATGTCGGGCGGCCCCATGACGTCCATGTGCAGGACGGCGTCCGGAATGTTACTGCAGTAGCGATCGAGGGATTCCAGCGCCAGCCGCCCCACTTCCTCCCGCCGGGAGTCCCAGTCTCCCTCGGCGAATGCGTAGGGGACGAACTGGGCGAAGATGCTCATGGTGTGGCGGCCGGGCGGCGCCACGCTACCGTCGTGGGCGGTGTGGAAATACAATTCCTCCCAAAGGCGCGGGGGCAGTTTTCCCGATCCCGCCATGGCGTGATACTCGTGCCATTGTCGCGCGGTGAGCGGGATGTTGACCTGTCCGCGGTGATGGTCTTTGTCCGTACCGGGACGGCTGATAAAATCCGGCAATTCGGACAGCGCCACGTTGATCTTGACGGTCGCGCCGGTCTGGGGGATCGACTCAACTCGCTTCTTCCACGCGTCATCGGCCTGGTCGCCGAGGAGGCGCAACGTTACCCGTGGATCGGCGTTTGATACGACGGCGGGCGCCCTGACGCACTCGCCGCCTTCGAGTTCCACTCCCTCGTCCGGCAGTATGCGCGCCACCGGAACGCCCGCGGCCACGACGGCGCCGGCATCCCGGGCGATGTCGCACAAAATGAAAGAGACCGTACCCATGCCCCCCTGGACGTACCCCCACATGCCGGGCATGCCGGCCATGGTCCCCGTGGAGTGAAAGACGTGAACTGAAGCAGTTCCGGGCTCATAAGGGCTGGCGTTCGTCCCGATCACGCCCTGGCCGATGAGGGCCATGCGCAGCCGTTCGTCTTCGAGGTACCGTTCGACGTACTCGACCATGGACCATTCGAAGAGCAGGTCGATCGCCTCCCGGTCGCCCCCGAGGCGCGCTTCGATCTGTTCCCGGGCCGGCGCGCGCCCGATCCAGATGTCGCCTTTGCCGGGCGGACGCAGGGCCTCACGAATACGCTTCATAGGCGCGTACATGGCTTCGAAACCATCCACGTCCCGGGGCGACAGGCGCCGAATCTCATCCCTGCAGCGGTCGTCGTCCTCCCACAGTTGTATGCTCGACCCGTCCTCGAAGGGGACGAACATGCCGGCCTCCGCCGGAGTCCATCGATAGCCGTACTGCGCGAAATCCAACTCTTCGATTACGAGGGGATGGAGCAGGCCCGCCAGGTAGGCGCAGGGCGATACACGGTATCCCGGCCAGATCTCTTCGAGCGTGCAGGCGCCTCCCACACGTTCCCGGGCTTCCAGGACCAGTACCCGCCTGCCCGCCCGGGCCAGGTAGGCCGCGCAGGTCAGCCCGTTGTGGCCGGCACCCACGACGATCACGTCCCAGTCGCGGGCCGCAAGCGACGAGACCGGTTCGGGCAGTCCGATGCGTCCCAGGGCGTCGCGGCAGGTTCCGCCCGGCGCCGTTTCCGTCGTCAGGCTGCGGGATTTCATGTCCACGGGCGTCATCCGTTCCAGGTGAATCGTTTCAGCGCGTCCCGGATTCGGGTGATCTTCATGACAGATCCTGTTCGGCGTCTTTCCTAAATCAGGTTCGGCAACAACGGATGGTTCCGGTTTTCCAGCGGCAGGGCGATACGGCTTCCCGACAGGTGGGCGGCATAGACACCGTGGATCATTTCCAGAGCCCAGCGCCCGTCATAGCCGCTGTTAACCGGTCTGCGCCCGTCCCTCCTCGCCTCGAATACGTCCCGCACGACGGCGACGTTGGCCGCGGTCTGGAGCGTGCTCATGGAAGGCTGCTCGGAAGGCGTAAGTTCGAGGGCTTCCGAGGTAACGTCGCGGACGGCCACGTCGTCATCCGGATGCCAGACCGGGGATTCGTAGATCCGGATCTGCTGGGACGCTTCGTGGACGGTCATGATACCCTCTGAGCCGAAGATCCACATCCCGTACCTCCGGGGGTGGCTCGACTGGTTGCGGCGCGTTTCGAATGTGGCCGTCACGCCATGGCCGAAGCCGTACATCGCATGTATGGCATCGCCCGCGATGAGTCCCAGTTCCTCCGGACCTTCCACGGCGTCTTCCAGGGTGACGGACCGGCCGCCGGCCAGGGTCACCGACGCCTGCGCCCAGACGGGATTCCTGCCCAGGAGGAACCGGAGCATGTCGAATAGATGCGTGCCCAGCACCATGAGGTCCTCGCCGCCTCCCCGATGGTCCTCCTTGCCGTTCATGCGGACATGGAGTATGTCCCCGATAGCGCCTTCGGCGAGCAGTTGGCGGGCATGCCACGCGGCGGCATGCATGCGGCCCTGGTGTGCGATGCCCATCATGACACCGGCCTTCTCGCAGGCTTCTATCATGGCATCGGCTTCTGACAGCGTGCGGGCGATGGGTTTCTCAAGGAAAATGCACGCGCCCGCCTCCGCGACGGTCAGGGTCATCGCGGCGTGCTGGTCCAGCCACCGGGGACAGATGCTGACGATATCGAACCATTCGTTTCTCAGCATTTCCCGGTAGTCCGAATACAGGTTACGTACGCCCAGACGCCGGCCAGCTTCCTGCAGGCCGTCCGAATCGTCATCGGCCACGGCAATGATGTCCACGTCTTCCATTTCGAGATACACCGTATCGAGGCCGTGACCGTAGTTGCCCCGTCCGGTACGGCCGATCACACCAGCCCGGTATCGCCTGTCCATACAACGCCCCTCCGATAACAACGCCCTTCCGGCAGCTTCCCGCTATGATCGCTCACAGTACCGGCATCAGCCAGCCCGCCAGGTTCAGGATCAGCAGCAGGCTCAATATCACGTAGTCGCGCCAGACGAAAGGAAAGGCAAGGAACTCCGTCCGCTTGCCCCGCATGCCGAAACCCTTGGATTCGAGCGCCATGGAAAGCAGGTCGGTATCCCGGATCGCGTACACGAATATGGGCACCAGCAGCGGCACGTACTTGCGGGCCCGCTGGAGGACATTCCCGCTCTTGAGATCGAGGCCCCTGGCCTGCTGGGCCTGGACGACCGTGCCTATACGGGTAAAAAACAGGGGGACTAGCCGAAAGGCAAGGGAGAGCGCGAAGCTCACGGCGAACGGGAGGCCGATGGCCCTGAGTCCGTAGGCGAACTCTTCCACTTTCGTACAGGATACGAAGATCATGCCGGAAACGAGCATGGCCTCCAGCCTAAATCCCATGGCGAACCCGAACCGTATGGACTCTGTCGAGAGCGTGAACAGGCCGAATGACCAGAATGGTTCGCCTACGCGCCTGAACAGCGACCACGACACGACGCTGAACACCAGCACGGTGATCATGAGCGGCAGGATGCGCCGGAGGTTCCTGAACGCACCGGCCGAACGGGCCAGTAACAGCACCCCCGACAGGATGACTAGTTGATACCAGGGCGACTGGAACGCCACCGTGAGGATCAGCAACAGGGCCAGTCCCACGATTTTCGTCGAGGGATGGAGTCGATGGAGCAGGGAATCGGAGGGTATGTAGAGTACCATGGGTGATCCGGGGTTATTCCTCCATGCGTTCCAGGCAGTCGACGATCTCATTGACGGAACGCACCACGAGTCCGAATTCATACCCGATGCGCACGGCCTCGGGCGCTTCGAGGTACAGCGATTCCAGCAGCTTCGGATCACTGAAACACGACCGGACGTCCCCGTCCCGGACTACGCGCCCACCGGACATGATGACGCAGCGGTCGGCATACTCGGCAACGATCCACATAGAGTGGGTGATCATGATGATGGTCTTCCCGGATTCGTTGAGACGGCGGATGAGGTTCAGGATGGCGACCTGGCCGTGATAGTCCAACCCGGTGGTCGGCTCATCCAGGACGAGGATCTCGGGGTCCGTGGCCAGCACCGACGCCACCGCCAGTTGCTGTCTCTCTCCCCGGGTCAGGTTGAAGGGATCCTCCTGTTCACGCCCAGCGAGCCCGGTTACGGCCAGGGCAGCTTCTACCTTCTCTTGGACTGTTTCTTCAGGAAGGCCGTAGTTGCGGGCGCCGAAGGCGACTTCGTCCAGCACGGTATTGGCGAAAATCTGGTGATCCGGATTCTGAAATACGTATCCGACCCGGCGTCCCAGTTCACGCAGGGTCCACTCGGAGGTGGTTTTGCCCAGGATCCGGACCTCTCCCTCCGTCGGAACGTGCAGTCCGTTGAGGTGCTTGGCGAGCGTCGTCTTTCCGCAGCCGTTCTGTCCGACCAGGGCGACGAACTCCCCGGCCGTAATCTCCAGGGAAACGTCGTCCACGGCGGGAGACGCGTCCCCATATCTGAAAACCAGGCCGCTGATTTGCACGACGGTTCGGCCTGGTTCAGGCTTTTGCCCGCCGTTCAGGTCCTCCTGGGCCGACTCCTTCACCCGCCATCCAGCCGAATGGACGCGGGCAACGGCATCCTGGATACTCAACGCGCTGGTTTCCAGACCCAGATCGGACAGCAGCACCGTGGTCTGGAGCGGCCGGACGCCATGCCGTTCCACAAATCCGGGATCGGCAAGCATCTCGTTGGGCGATCCCTCGCGTATGATGCGTCCGTCGTGCATCAGCAGGATCCGGTCCGCGGTCAGGACGTGTTCGGTCTCATGCTCGACCATGATGATGCCCTCGATTTCGTCCCGGAGGACCCGCGCGAGCCTGAAGATGTCTCTTTTCCCCACGGGGTCCAGGTCGGTCGTCGGCTCGTCCATAACGACCAGCGCTGGCCTGCCCGCGAGTACCGAAGCGATGGCCAGGCGCTGTTTTTCACCGCCCGACAGGCTGGCGGGGTCCCGCTGTTCGAAGCCAGCGAGGCCGACGCGGCTCAGCGCCTGCTCGACGCGGGTCCGCATCTGACCGCGGTCCACGGCGAAGTTCTCGAGGGCGAAAGCCGTTTCCAGTTCCACGTTGGTGGAGAACAGCTGCGCCTCGAAGTCCTGGAATACCAGACCGATGATGCGGGCCAGCTCGTAGACCTGCGGACGGTCGGATTCCCGGCTGCCGGATACTTGCAACCTGCCGTCCATCCTGCCCTTGATGAAGGATGGGATAAGCCCGTTGAGGCAGCGGCACAGGGTGGATTTTCCCGCGCCGGTCTCGCCGACAATGACGGTAAACTCGCCGCGGCGATGTTGGTAGCTGATCTGGTCGAGTACCGGTTTCGGGGCGTCCCGGTAGGTGAACGCGAGGTCGTCAAGCGTGAGGATCGGTCGAGTTTCGGCACTTTGGATCGATTGAGACAAGGGGCATTACTCGCATTGAGATTCACGGAGTCCAGCGGCGTACACAGTACGCGATGATGGTAGCGGGTGACCCCGAGAAAGTCAACGCTCGTTCTGATGAACCGATCCCGGTCATATCCGAGTGCCCTTTCAACGCTTGAAACCCTTCCATTCGCAATCGCAATTGAGACTTGACCTTAGTCATGCCGTTGCGTAGTGTAGTTAAACGAACTCTAAACACTGTGTCTGCACCTGATCAATGGGTTCTGGAGGCGGCATCTACGCTGGTTACGTGATGCGGACGGCGGATTAGCGATTACGTGATGCGGACGGCGGACTAGTCGGGTAAGTACCCGTTCGCTCGTTGCCGGCCATTTGGTTCTCGTGATTATCGTCCTCAGGCTACGGGGGGATTGCCGTGGCGAAGCAGGGAATTGCCCGCTCAACCGAATGTCTCCGGATGAGCGCAATGCCAACCAGAACAACCGGACTCGCATCCGGTTCCTTCCCTTCAGGATCCGTTCCACTGAGATCTACCGCAAGTTCCCCGTGGACCGCCATCCCAGGATGGCTTCTGCCGATCCTGGCTTGTTGTTTCATCTCGGCCTGCTCTCTTTCGCCGGGTCGTGTTTCCCCGGTTCTGGAATCCGTGCCGGAGATACCCGCCGATTTTGCCGAAAAGAGCACTTCCGGCATGTACGAACCGCTGGAGTGGTGGCAAACATTCGCCGACCCAGTCCTCAACCAGGTCGTCGAAGAGGCACTCGCTTCGAATTTCGACCTGGCAGGAGCGGTCTCCCGGGTCCAACAGGCCAGGATGCGGGCGGGCATTTCCAAGGCCGCGGCGTTTCCGCTGCTTCAGCCTGCCGTGAGCGTCAACGACTTCGATGGACCCACAAACGCGGGGATCGGCGCACAACTTGAAGAGGTCGGGCTGGATCCCAGCACCCTGAGCGCGGCCGGCGTGGATCTTCCCGACCGGCTCGGCCTGACGACCTACACCCTGAGCGTGGAATTCGCCTACGAGCTCGACTTCTGGGGCCGCAATCGCAACGACGCGCGTGCCGCCGGCGCAGAACTGGTGGCCACAGAGGCGGACTACCTGAACGCCCGCATGGGGGTGCTGGCCGAAACGGTGCGTACTTACCTGGAAATCGTCAGTTTGCGTCGGCAGCAGAAGCTGGCGGACGAAATCGCGAATGTCCTGCGACAGAGAGAAACGCTGGCCAAGTCCCGGTATGAACGCGGATTGATCGATCTGGGCGGACTCCACGCGGCGCGGCGGAGTCTGCGCGAAGCCGAGTCAGAACTGCCGCAGATCGAAGCGCTGCTGGCGGATGCCGAAGGACGGCTATGGATTCTTATGGGCGGCTTTCGCACCGATCTGGCGGTAATGCTCTCCGATTCACTGACCGCTTCACCTTCCCTCGACCCCGTTCCCACGGGCATTCCGGCAGATCTCGTGGCGCAGCGGCCCGACATCCTCGCGGCGATTCAGCGGGTCGAGGCGGCGAGGTATGCCCTCGGCGCCCGTCGAGCGGACCTGCTGCCAAGGTTGTCTCTGCATGGATCAATAGGATTGCAAAGTACGGATTCCAGTGAATGGTTCGATCCTGATCAATGGTTCCGAAACCTCACCATGAACCTGATCGGACCTGTGTTTCAGGGTTCGCGGATTCAAAACAATATCGCGCTCGCAGAGGCCCGATTGAATGAGGCTGCCGCCGCCTACGGACGTTCCGTGGTCACCGCGGTTAACGAGGTTGAATCCGCCCTGGTGGGGTTGGAGGCTACCCGTCGGCGCCATACGCTGCTGACTTCCCTTACGGAAGAGACGCAGGCCGAATCCGATCTGCAGGAGTACAGATACGTGTCAGGTGTGGGTAACTACGAATCGTTCCTGACGGCAGAGCAAACCCTGTTGGCCGCGCAGTCCGTACTGGTGGCGGCGGAGCGCGATCTGGGGTACGCCCGCCTTGCCCTGCATCGCGCACTGGGCGGCGCTTGGATCGCCGCCGACCATAAGGCTTTCCAGCGGCAACAACCAGTCAGGCATCTCCCCTCTCGTCCTCCAACGGAGTAAATCTGCATGTCCCGTCTAACCAGTCTTCTGATCGCTGGCGGCGTTCTCGGAGTCTCCCTTGCACTGGCCGCCCTGTTGATTTCACTGGCCCCCGAACCGACACGCACGGAACAGCCACCCCAGGTACCGTTCGTGCAGACCGGACTGGTCGCCGCCGGTTCCGGTCCCGTACCGGTATTCGGCTCCGGCACCGTCCGGCCGGGCGCGGAGGTAGACCTCGTTCCCCAGGTCGGCGGCAAAGTCGTCTGGGTTGAACCTGCATTCCAGAGTGGTGGACGCATAACGACAGGGCAGACGCTATTCCGGCTCGAGGAAATCGATTATCTCCATCGCGTGCGGGAAGCGGAGGCCAATGTCGCCGCCAGTCAGCTGGCGTTGCTGCGGGAGGAGGAGCAGGCGTCGATTGCCCGCAAACAGCACGATCTCTACACCTCCCGTCAGGGGAACGAGACTTCGGAATCCGACGTGAATTCTCTAGCGCTGAGAGAGCCGCAGTTGAAAGCGGCCCAGGCCGCACTGGATCGCGACGAAGCCCGGCTTGCCGACGCCAATCTCGCCCTGTCCAGAACCCACGTAACCGCACCTTTCGACGGCTTCGTACAGGAAGAATCCGTGGATGCGGGACGGATCGTTGCCGCCGGCCAGCCGGTCGCACGGGTTTTCGCCTCGGATGCGGTGGAGATCGTCGTGCCCCTGTCCGACTCCGATGCCGCGTTGATTCCGCGGTTGTGGTCGCTTTCGGCGGGCGACGGGAACCGGAGCGTCGTTGCGCGCGTGATTGCCCGTTTCGGTGAAGATTCATATGCCTGGACAGGTTACGTGGACCGGGGCGAGCCATACCTTGACCGGCAGACACGCACCATCGACGTGATCGTACGCGTACCGGATCCGTTTCGAGCGGGGCGGCCCATGGACGGCACGGTTCGTTCCGGTGCCAGTCCCCCCCTGCTGGTTGGCAAATACGTCGAAGTGGAAATAAATGGTATTGAACGGGATGATTACTACCTGGTTCCGCGCGCGGCGCTGCAATCAGGCAACGAGGTCTGGATCGTACGCGATGGCGGCACGGTGCATATCGTTCCGGTTCAGGTACTGCAGCGTACCGGCGATAGAGCCTACGTGACGGGTGACCTCGAAAACGGCCAGGCCGTCGTCACCGGCGGGATCCGGTTTACGACGGAAGGTATGCGAGTCCAGACGGAGAACGGCCAGACCCCATGAGTACGGACAACGGCAATCATAAAGAATCATCCGGCCCAATCGCCTACATGGCGGGCAACAGCGTGGCCGCCAACCTGTTGATGTGGGCCATCGTAGCCGCGGGGTTGGTTTCGCTGACCGGCATCGACCGGGAAGCGTGGCCCACGACGCCCTTCTACCATGTTGAAGTGTCGATGACCTATCCAGGCGCCACGCCGGAGGAGATCGAGGAGTCGATCGTCGTCAAGATCGAGGATCAGGTCAGCGGGCTGGACGACGTGAAGGCGGTCAAGTCCGTAGCGGCCCCGGGTATTGCGTCCGTGCGGGTTCAAATGGATTCCGGCACGGACATGGTCCAGGCACTGAACGATATCGAGTCGGCGGTCAATCGCATTCAGTCTTTCCCGGCCGGTGCCGATCGTCCCAGTTTCCGGGAGATGGACAACCGCATGAGCTTGATACGGCTCATCGTCTACGGCGACGTGTCCGAGCGCTCGCTGAAGGAATCGGCGTATCAGATCGAAGATAAACTAACGACGCTTCCGTCCGTGTCCCAGGTCGACGTCAGTGGCGTTAGGAAATACGAAATCTCCATCGAGGTACCGCTTCATCGGCTGAGAGCCCTTGGACTGACACTCACCGACGTCGCTGATACCATCCGTCGCAGTTCATTGAACCTGTCTGCCGGCAGTATCGATACCCGGGAATCCCAGGTGCGCATCCGGACCCTCGGTCAGAACTATGACCAGCAGGATTTCGAAGAGATCGTCCTGCTCAGCAGGCGTGACGGAACGGTCGTTCGCCTCGGGGACATTGCCTCGGTCCGCGACGGATTTCAGGAGTCCGACCTTATCGTCCGGCATCAGAACCATCCCGCCGTATTTGTCGAGGTGTTCCGGGCCGATGGCGAACAAGTGATGGACGTCGCGACGAACGTCCGGGAACATCTGGAAAACGAGGTAATCCCGGCGCTTCCGGACGGCGTGGCCGTTACCGTGTGGAATGACGAATCCCAGGTCTATGAGGAACGCGCCGATCTTCTTGTCAAGAATGGAATCCTGGGGCTGTTGCTGGTGTTGATCGCGCTCAGCCTGTTTCTCGAAATCCGGCTTGCGATGTGGGTCGCCGCCGGCCTCGCCGTTTCGGGCATAGGCGCGCTGGCCGTCATGAATGCGCTCGACGTGTCGATCAACGAAATCAGCCTGTTTTCCTTCGTACTCGCCATAGGGATCGTCGTCGACGACGCCATCGTCGTAGCCGAGCACATCAAATACGAACGCAATCGGGGAACGCCCGGCGTTACGGCCGCGATCCGTGGTGTACGACGGATAAAGGTGCCGTTGACCTTCGCGGTCCTCACTTCGGTGGTAGCTTTCGTCCCGCTGCTGTTCATCCCCGGCGGCATCGGTGACGTATGGCGGGCACTGCCGGTCATCATCATCGCCATGCTGTTGGTCTCCCTGGTCGAATCATTGCTGGTGTTACCCAACCACCTGTCCCATTTGAAGGGGCCGGAATGGGTGCCGAAAAGTGCATTTGAACGGTTCTTCGCTCGAATCCAGGGGCGTGTGAACGAGTTGTTGAACCGGTTTATACAGGGCCCGCTGGACCGCGCACTGCGGTTCGCGACAGATCAGCCCGCGATCACGATGGCAGGGGCCGTGGGCATGCTCGTGCTCAGCATCTCGCTGTTACCGGCGGGAATCGTACCCACTACGCTGGCCGCTGACATCGAGGGGGATTTCGCGACGGTCGTCCTGGAGATGCCCGATGGCACGACCGCCCCGAGGACATATGAGGTAGCCCGGGAACTGGAGGCCGCGGGTTACCGGGTCATGGAACGGCTTTCACGTGGCCGGCCCGAGGATGCGCCACCGCTGCTGAGCGGCGTAACGGTTACCGTCGGTATGGGATCGAGACTCGAGGGCGGGCTCAATCCGGCCCCCACCCTCAATCCCCAGGCCAACATAGCTACCATTGAATTCAAACTCCTCAGCGCGCAGCAAAGGCAAATCTCCTCCGGAGAGGTCGTGCAGGCCTGGCGAGAAGAGGTGGGGGTGCTTCCCTACGTGCGCGGCGTCACCTTCAGCGGCGCGGTCTTTGACCTGGGCAACCCGGTCGAGGCCGTACTGTCGCATCCGGACCCGGAGCTCCTCGCCCGGATTGCGAACACTGTGGTCGACGGTCTTCGAGAAGTGGCAGGCGTCCACGACATCCGGTCGGATCACACTCCGGGCATCCCGGAAATGCAGCTTGAACTACGGCCGGAAGCGCGTACCCTGGGGCTTACGCTGGAAGCGTTGGCCGGACAGACGCGCGCGGCGTTCTTCGGCGCGGATGCCGTCCGGGTGCAACGCGGCCGGGAAGAGGTCCGCGTCTACGTGCGCCTGCCCGCCGATGAGCGGAGTTCCGTCACCGATATAGAAAGGTACCTGGTCCGCACGCCGGACGGGGCCGAGGTCCCGGTCGTCAGCGTGGCCTCGCTGAACCCGGGCGTTTCGCCGCCGGCCATTCGACGGAAGGATGGCCAGCGCGTCGTCACGGTCTCCGCCGACGTGGACGCCGCGGTGATCTCCGGCGACCAGGCCAACAGCATCCTAGAGGATTCGATCCTCGCGGAATTGACCGCCGTGTACCCGGATCTGACCTACACATTCGGAGGGGAACAACAACAGCAGCTTGATTCTCTGGATGCGCTGTATCGCGGGTCTGCGATCGCGCTGATTATGATTTTCGCACTGCTCGCCATCCCCTTGCGATCCTATACCAAGCCTTTCATCATCATGGCGGTGATCCCGTTCGGATTCATCGGAGTGATCCTGGGCCACTGGGTCCTTGGCGTAGCACTTAGCGCCGTGTCCTTTTTGGGTATCTTCGGCCTGAGCGGCGTGGTCGTGAACGATTCCCTGGTCATGATTGATTTCATCGATCAGAAACTAAGGGAAGGCGCCCCGGTACGGACTGCGATCATCGAGGGCGCAAAGGGTCGTTTTCGTCCGATTATGCTCACTTCGCTGACAACGTTTCTCGGCTTCACGCCTCTGATACTGGAACGTGCCATACAAGCACAGTTCCTTGTTCCCTTTGCTGCGTCGCTTGGTTGCGGTATACTATTTGTAACGGCCATAATCATGATGGTCGTTCCCGCGCTTTCCACCATTCATCTGCGTTTGATGAAGGGAGGTCACTAATGGTTGATACTACAAAGGGCGTGGAGCCCCAACAGCTTACTTTGACCCAGGAACTCATTCTGATGCTCCTCAACGAGGAGACCGGCTACTTCCACCAGGTCCCCGGCTGGGATCTGAACTGCGCCGTGGTCGGCGCCGTGCTTGCGGAACTCTCACTCAGATCCCGCATCGACACGGACATGGAATCCCTGTTTCTGCTCGACGCCACGAAAACGGGCAACCCTTCCATCGACCCCATACTGGAAGAAATCGCGAGCGGTTCGAACCAGCATAACACCCGGTACTGGATCGAACATCTCGCGCCTCGCGCGGACACGATCATCGATTCGGTGCTGGACCGCCTGGTCGAAATGAAGATCCTGGAGCATCACGACGGCGAGTTCTGGACGCTGGCCCGCAACGACTGGAAGATGGGACTGTACAGCGACGCCGAGACCGGAACGGCAAGTCAATTCGTCAGGACGCGGATCAGCCGGGCGATCTTCATGAACGAGATCCCGGACCCGAGGGATGTAATCGTAATAAGCCTCATCAATACGTGCGATGTTTTCAGGTTCATGTTCCAGCTTGACGAAGAAACCGAGGCGCGCATTCAGGCCATCTGCCAGATGGACCTGATCGGCCGGTCCATAACCGAAGCAGTCTCGCACAATCTCGCCGGTCCGACGCTACGCCGTCCCGCTTTTGCCAAGAAGATTCCAACGGTCCCGCTGCGCAAACTTCTGCTGAACCGGCATATTCGAGACGGCAACCTCAACGCGCTCTTTGGGACCCTTGCGCAGGAGTACGGTCCGGTGTTCAAGGTCCGTCCTCCGTTCGCCAAACCCATGGTTTTCCTGGCCGGCCTCGAGGCAAACCGCTGGGTGCATAAACACGGGCGCATGTATCTGAGAGCCAGGGACTACTTCAGTGAATTCGAGAAGGTCTACGGCGCGTCCGGCCTCTTGCCCTCACTGGACGGTGCCGATCACTTCCGGCTGCGCAAGAACCTGTCGCCGGCGTATTCTCGCGGCAGATTGGGAGAGCAGATAGATAAACTCTACCATCATGCGCGGAGTTACATGGCGAGCTTGAACGTTGGCGTTTCCTATCCCGCTACGCCCATGTGCCGGCGGATGATAAACGCACAACTCTCGCCACTGTTCATCGGCGTCGATACTCAGGACGTCATGGACGATCTGATGAAGTTCAAGGAACGGGCGCTCAGTGTGCATGTCGCCAGGATACTGCCCAAATTCACGCTGAACACCCCGGGCATGAAACGCCGGGCGAAAACCCTCGATACACTGATGGAACGAATCGAGAAGGTTCATACCCCCGCTCAACGGGCTGGATGTCCTAGGGACCTGGTGGACGACTACCTCAGCCTGCACGCAAGCGACCCGCAGTTCCTCCCGGAGTCCAATCTGCGGTTCGCCTTTTCCGCGGCTTTGATTGCCAGCGTGTATCTTGGCGATACGTTCAGCCTGGTAGTTTACGCCATGGCTTCGCAGCCCGAGCTCTATGAGAAAATCCGAAACGAAGCCGATGCCATTTTTGCGAATGGCGATCCGGATGTCGAGTCCTTCACGCCATCCTCGATGGACGTCACGCATCGCTTCCTCATGGAGTGCATGCGCATGTACCCGATCGTTCCCATGTCTATTCGAAATGTGATGAATACGTTTGTGTTCGAGGGTTACGAACTGCCCCTGGGGGAACGACTCCATATCGCGCCGACCGCCACGCATTACATGAGCGATGTCTTTCCCGATCCGTACACCTTCGACATCGACCGCTACCTGCCGTCGCGCAATGAACATCGCAGCCCCGGGTACGGCCCGTACGGCCTGGGCACACACATGTGTCTCGGCACCCGTTGGATGGAACTGCAGCTGGCCATTAACCTGCTGATGCTGGCGCACTACTTCAAGATCGAAGTGTCGCCCGCAAACTTCAAGCTGCGGTTCAATCCATTTCCGTCCATAAAACCGAGCAAGAAGCTGAATTTCGTCATCTCCGAACAGAGACGCGAGTTACACGTCTGAAGCCGTAGAGACGCAATAACAGGGGAGATGCTACAGCATTGCAACTGGGTAAACTTTCCAGAGAACTGCGGGAGGCGTACCAGGGAACGGCCGTCAAGGGTCGTGTCCGGCACTTCGATGGCTGGACCGCTCGGGCGGATTCGCAAGCCGATGGCACGAGTGGGTACAACCATGCGACAACAGTGAAAGAGTACTATGACCTTTGCAGCGGGTTCATGGTGTGGGGATGGAACGAATCCCTGCATTTCGCGCCACTCACCCCTGATGAAAGCCTGGAGGAATCCATAGTCCGGCATCAGCGGCTGATGATCTCGAAACTGGAATTGCAACAGGGCATGACGGTGGTGGACGTTGGTTGCGGAATCGGCGGCCCAATGCGGCGCGTCGTCCGTGAGGGCGGTGTCAGGGTCGTTGGAATCAATATCAACGAAATCCAGTTGGAAAAGGCGAAAAGGTTGAATGCCGAGGGGGGAATCGGCCACATGGTCGATTACGAGGCGTGCAGCTTTATGGATATGGGTGCCATCGAGGATGATACGTTCGACCGGGGCTATGCCATCGAGTCAACATGCCACGCGCCTGACAAGGAACGCGCGTTCAAAGAGATATACCGCGTACTCAAACCAGGAGCCCTGTTCTGGGGTCAGGAAATGTGCCTGACCGACCAGTTCGATCCGAAAGACACCCGACATCTGGCCATTGAGCAGGACCTCAGGCGTGGTATTGCGCTGAACGATATCGCGACGTTCGGGGAAGTGAATCGCGCGCTTGAAGCGGCGGGTTTCCACGTCATCGAAGGGATGGACAGAGATGTTCAGGAAGGGCCATCCACGCCCTGGTACCGTTCCATGGAGAGTCGCCGCGGGACGCCGGGGAACGCGCTACGCAGGCTTCCGTTGGGCCGAAAGGCCATCATCGCAGGATCGAAGATAGCCGAAGTGCTGCGTCTGCTACCGAAGGGATCCTCGGAGGTCATCCGACTACTTGATCGAACCGCAGACGCTTATGTCGCAGGCGGCAGGACGGGTATCTTCACACCGCTGTACTGTTTCCTGGCTCGTAAACCTCTTTAGACCCGATTAACCCCGGTCCTTGGTCGAGATGCTACTCGCAACTATCCTCCGGTGCGCAACGGTTGCCGGATTGGTAATTCTGGAAACCGGCGCAAACGCACAATCGATCGATGACGCCAGGGCGGCTTTCGAGGAAGGCCGTTTTATCGAGGCTGCGGACTTCGCGGAAGCCCTGGGGACCTCCGTGGGCTATGCCCTGGCGGCGCAATCGCTCGCGGTGTACGGCCACTACGTGGCGGCCGGGGATGACCGGAAGGGGTTTTTTGAACGTGCGATGAAACTCGGCGAGGAGGCGGTGCGCGCCGATTCGACCAATCGCGAAGCGTATTACCAGTCCGCCCACGCTGTCGGCCGATATGCGCTGACCGTCGGCACGTTTACGGCGCTTCGCCGGGGGCTGGCGGGCAGGGTCCGCGGTCTGCTCGAGAACGCGCTTGCCATCGATCCCGACTTCGCCGAGGCGCACATGGCCTTCGGGGGCTGGCATGCCGGTATCGCCCGGGCCGGGCGCGTGGCCCGGTTCCTGTACAAGGGAAACCGTGAGAGCGCCGTCATCCATTACGAACGGGCCTTAGAACTCGCACCGGAGTCGATGATCGTGCTGCTTGAATATGCGCTCAATTTGCCCGAACTCGATCGGGAGGGCGGCCGGGAGCGTGCCGGGGAATTGCTGTCGAAGGCGGCCGGACTCCCGGCGCGGGACGCCTTCGAAGCATTCATCCACCAGGACGTTCTCGAGGCCCTGGCGGAGTCGGAGGGCGACAAGTAACTCATAGTGCAGCAGATATCGCGCCTTCTCAACCTGCCGGCTGTTCCGGATAAAACTGCCGGCAGTACCGCCGGTATCGGCCGATGGGACCGTCGGCCTCGCACAATCGAGGCGGCGTGCGATACCGCTTCCGTTCCCAGATCACCACATCCTGCAGCACATCCCGTTTCTGCTGCGAAAGCAGGATGTAATTCATGAGCCTGTTGCGTAACATCATCGGCAGGAACCCCAGTCCGGTGATGAACCGCCGGGGCTTGCGGATTTCCCGCAGCTGGCTGGCCAGTACGAGGTCGATAAAGGTGCCGTCGACAGGGGTCGGAAGGACCCAGAGCCTCGCGTGCATATCGATGGTCTTCTCATGGATTTCGACAAAGGAGTAACCCAGTCCGTGGATGTGCGTGACGGCTGAAACCTCGTAGACGAGGTCCTTCGATCCCAGGATCCGCCGAACGCGCCTGAAGTCGAAGCAACTCCTCAGATAGGCGCCTTCCACCGTAATCGAACCGATCGGGTTCACATTGTCGTAGCCGTGTACGTAGCGCAGGTGTCCGAAGTCCACCGAGTTCTCCGCGGTTTCCTGGGGATGGCTGCGAAATGTGAGGGTCCTGTAACCCAAGTCGCCCCACTCGCTGCCGGTTGGCGGGTCGTCCGGAAGATACCAGTGGGCCGGCCGGCCGCCGAGCCCGTACCAGGCGAAGACCAGGCCGAGGACTTCACGGGTCTCGTACACAGTCAGTCTGGCGGCTTTCGGCGCCGGGGCATTGGGCGTCGCAACGCACTGTCCGGTCGCATCGAACTCGAACCCGTGGAACGGGCAGACGAGGCGTCCGTCGCACACCTTGCCGCCGACCTTCGGTCCCAGGTCGGAACCCAGATGCGGACAGACGGCTTCGGCCACACAGACCCGGCCTTCCTCGTCGCACCAGGCGACGATATCCTCGCCCATCCACGTCTTCTCGATCAGTTTTTCTCGCCTCAGCGTTTCGCGGGTGGTCACCAGATACCAGCCCTCGGGGAAGGGCGGAAGTGCCGTGAGAACGGCCGGGGCGGCACGGTTCTCGGTGGGGTTTGCCGCAGAACCGGCTTTCTGCTCCATGGTGTTTGCGTTCATGTTCCAGACCTGCCTCTAAGGCGCCGTGGTCGTATGCCGGTACAGCGAAGGTACTCAACCGCTTGCTTTCCGAAAACGCCAGCCGTACAGGATGCTTCCGTAATAGTTAAAGATACGCCGGGTCTCGGGATCGCGGAAAGGATAATCCGCCCCGATCTGCCGGGCAGCGGCGAGACCGGTAATAAAACAGGTTTCCTGGCTGTTGACGAGTGTATGGGCGCCGCAGTGCCAGGTCCGCCGCCTGCCCTGGATGAATCGGAACAGGTGGATGAGCCAGGCGACGTGCCGCACGTCGTGCACGATGTGCTGGAACCACCACTTCCTGACGATCTTCCGGTCATCGATCGGGCTGACCGGGTTGTAGGTCACCAGACAGGGCTTGTCGGATCGGCTGGCCCATGGCTGCTGGTTGTGCATGNNATGTAGGTGATTTCATAATTGTCCGGCCTGGCGCCGTACTGTTCGATATGATTGCTCCGCGTTTCCAGCGGTTTCACGTCGTTATCCGGAAGGACGGACGCGTCCGAGTGCACGACCGTGTGGTTGTGGAGTTCGCTCTCGTAGCGTATCGACGACAGAATGTAACGCTCCAGGAACGTGGGACGGTCAAGCATCATCAGGGTCTGGTTCGCATTGCACGCGAAGACCACTTCATCGAATGTCTCCTCCACGCCGTCGAGATCCGCGACTACGACGCTGGCTGACCGGCGATACACTTTTCGAACGGGCCGGTTGAGGTAGATCCTGTCCCGGAATCCGGCCGACAGGTTTTCATAGATTCGACGCGTGCCCTGGTCCCACGTCTGCATGGGCGTCGCGCATTCGATGTCGAAGAACTCCAGGTACCTGGCGAATAGAGCCGCCGGCATGTCGAACACGTTCGTGGCCATGAGGAAATTGACGAACATGGGCTTCAGGATCTTGTACCTGAAGTCTCCGGAAAACCCGCCCAGGTTGAGCACCGTCCTCATGGTGATGTAATTGAAGGGGTTGAGGGCGTTCAGCAGTCTCGACCGGGAACGGGTCAGCCGGCCGAACCAGTGCAGACGCTTCAGGACCCGCTGGAACCTGGCGATCTCGGGCTGCAGTTGGCGTCTGATGTCGGAGTCGAAATCGTGGGCGTAAACCCGGCCGTGGTATTTCACGCTGTAATTGAACCGGGTATCGAGTAATTCGATGCCGAACTGGCGCATCAACAACAGGATGTGGTGATATACAGACGGTATCAGCGCGGTGACGGATATGTCGAATGGAACGGTGCTGCCGTCATCCTGCGGCATGTCGGCGGTAATCGCGTTTCCGCCGACCTGATCCCGGGCCTCGAACAGCCGGAAATCAAACCGGTCCGGGTGTTGATGCAGTGCCCACGCGGCCCCGAGCCCGGATACCCCGCCTCCGACAATGGCTATTCTCCGCGGTCTTACGCCATTCCGACCGGTTGCCATCCCCGCATCCTTTATTCGGACTCGCCTGAAACCGGCCGGCCAGATCCCATCAGCCTGCTGGTTTCCGGTCCTTCACATAACGGTAGTGTTCGCCCGCCCTATCCGGACTTACGAGTTCGTTCCGGACGTCCTCCCGAACCTTCGTCCGGTCTCGCTCCGTCGGGTCGCCCCAGCCTCCGCCTCCGGGTGTTTCGATCCGCAGGACGTCGTTTTCATACAGTTCGGTATGAGTCTTGGTGGGTATTTCCCTCACGCGCCCTTCGGAGTCGATGACATAACAGTGGGCGCCCGTCGCATTCCCACCGCCTTCGAGTCCCCAAGGGGTGAACCTGCGGCGGTCGGAGCCCAGCGTGATGACGGTGCGTTCACCCAGGCACTTCAGTTCCCGCATCATCCCGCAGCCGCCGCGCTGGCGTCCCGGTCCCTCGGTGTCCGGGATCAGGCCGTACCGTTCGACCCGGAGCGGATAGGTGCGTTCCATGATCTCGACCGGCGCGTTCCGGGTGTTGGTGAGGTGGGTGTGCACGCCGTCCTCGCCGTCGAGGTCGGACATGGCGCCCTGCCCGCCCGCGTAGGTTTCCACGTAGTTGTAGTAATCCCCCGTGCCCGGATCGATCCCGCCGATGTTGACCAGGTTCATCTCCCCGCTGCAGGCGGCGCACACCCGGTCGGGCGCGGCCTGGTACAGCGCGCCCATCAGCACGTCCACGACCCGCTGGTCCGTCAGGATGTTGGCATTGCCGATGGCCGCGGGGTAGGTGGCCTGGAGAATGGAGCCCTCGGGCGCATAGATGTCCAGAGGCCGGTACGCTCCGGCGCAAGCCGGCAGGTCCGGATCGATCACCGCCTTGCACACGTAGCTGATGCAGGAAGCGGCCGCGGGCAGCCGCGCGTTCAGAGGGCCCAGGACCTGGTCGCTGCACCCCGAGAAATCCGCACGCAGCTCGTCCCCGGATATGGTCAGAGTGACCGCGATCTTCACCGGCGCATCGGAGACGCCGTCGTCGTCCAGGTAGTCTTCGAAAGCGTACTCGCCGTCGGGCAGTGACCGGATGCCCGCGCGCATCCGCCGTTCGGCGTAGTCCTGGATCTCGTCCATGTAACGTATGACTTCATCTGGAGATTCCCGGGACATGAGGTCGCTCACCCGCTGCTGGCCGATCTGGGCGCAGGCGAACTGCGCCATGAGGTCGCCCCGCACCTCGTACTGCGTCCGCACGTTCTGGTTGATCAGCCGGTAGATCTCTTCGTCGAGCCGTCCCCCCTTGAAAATGGGCAGCGGCGGGATCTGCAGGCCTTCCTGGTAGATCTCCGTCACCCCGAAGGGCATGCTGCCGGGCGCGAATCCGCCCATGTCCACGTGATGGGCGGTGGATGCCGCCAGCGCGACCGGGCGATGCTCGTGGAAAATAGCGGATACCAGGGAAACATCCGGCAGATGACCCGGCCCCTCGGGGTAGGGCAGGTTCGTGATGTAGACGTCGCCGGGCTTCATGGCCGAGACGGGATAGGCTTCCAGGACGGACCTGACCACCCCGGGCATCACGCCCAGGTGCAGGGGAACGCCCGACTCGGCCTGGGCCAGGATCTCACCGGAAGGTTGCACGATGGCCGCGGAGCAGTCGCGCCGGTCCTTGATATTGGTGGAGTAGCTGGTGCGGATCAGTGCGGCGCACATTTCTTCCGCGATGCCGGTCCACCGGTTGCGCATCAGTTCCAGGGTGATGGGGTCGGTGTTCATGCCGTATCCAGCCCGGTTATGGCGATCTGTTCCCATGCATCGATAAACGCGTGCTGAGCGGGTCCGATCAGCGTCGTGGAATCGAGCTGTTCTATGACGGCCGGACCGTCGAATTGCTGGCCCGGGTGCAAACCGTTTCTGTTATAGAAGGGCGTGTCGATCCAGTCTCCACTGAAGTAGACGGGGCGAGTCGAATGAGATGCGGGCGGTTCCGATACGGTGCGTGCCGCAGGTCTGCGCTGGTCGTCCGCGATCGGCAGTTCCGCGGAGACCCAGACGTTGACGAGTTGAACCCGCTGGTCGCGCCGGGCGAATCCGTACTGGCGTTCGTGTTCGACATGAAAGGCCGATTCGAGGGATGGCAGGTCGATCGGACCGTCTGGCAGGTCGATCGGTAGGTCGTATCCCTGTCCCGAGTACCTGAGTCCGGCCCGCCGACTGATAACCGGCTTCTTGCCCTCTGTCGAGGTCGAGAGGTCTCCTATCGCTTGCCCGGCCAGGTTTTCCAGCATCTTCTCGAATGCTTCTGCCTCAATCCGGTCCAGCAGTTCCACGTGGGTCTGGATCCGGTCCGTCCGCAGGTTCGAAAAAACCAGGCCCTCGGCCGAGGCGACCCCGGGAGCGAGCGGTATGATCACGTCGTGTATGCCCAGTTCCCGGGCGAGTTCGGCGCCGTGAAGCGGTCCCGCGCCTCCGAAGGGTACCAGGGCGAAGAGGCGGGGATCGTATCCCCGCTCCACGGTGAGCTTGCGGATGGCCGCCGTCATGGAGGCGTTGATGACCCGGATTATGCCTTCGGCGGCCTCTTCTACCGTGCACTGCAACTGCGCTGCGATCTTCTCCTCGATCACCCGCCGTGAGGCCGACGAGTCCAGGGTGATGGCCCCCCCCAGCAGGCCGTTCGTCGAGAGACGGCCCAGCACGAGGTTCGCGTCCGTCACGGTGGGTTCGGTACCGCCGGTCTGGTAGCAGGCGGGACCCGGCTCCGCCCCTGCCGATTGCGGCCCCACCCGCAGGGCGCCGCCCGAATCGATCCATGCGATGCTTCCGCCCCCCGCGCCGATCGTGTGGATGTCCATCATGGGTGCTTTCAGGGCAAGGCCGTCGATCTCCGCGTTCTTCGCGAAGGCGATGGCGCCTTCGTGAATCATGGCCACGTCAAAGCTCGTGCCTCCCATGTCGGCCGTTATAAGGTTGGGACGGTCTAGCCGTCGGCCGATTTCCACACCGGCCACAACGCCGCCGGCAGGCCCCGACAGGATCGTATGCACGCAGTGATCCGCGGCCTGCCCGGCCGAAGTGACTCCGCCGTTTGATTTCATGACGTACAGCGGTGCCGCGACGGACGACTCGGACAGGGCATCGTTCACCCGCTTGAGGTAATTCGACATCACCGGCTGTACGTAGGCGTTCATGGCACAGGTACTGAACCGTTCGTATTCGCCTTCTTCCCGGCTCATTTCGGAGGAGAGACAGACGGTGACGTCCGGCAGAGCCTGCCGCAACACGTTGCCGACCGACCGCTCGTGACCTGGATCGATGTGGCTGTGGAGGAATCCGACGCCGACCGCTTCGATGCCTTCCGTCCTGAGTGCCGCCACCAGCTCGTCCAACCGATCGCGATCGACGTGAAGCGCTTCCGATCCGTCATGCAGAATCCGTTCCGGAAGCTCGTACCGCAGAGACCGGGGTACGAGGGCGGGCGTTCGCCGGATCCGCATGTTGTACAGGTGGGGCCGGTCCTGCCGCTGAATGTGGAGCACGTCCCGGAATCCGGCCGTGGTGATGAAGGCCGTCCGGGCGCCGCGCCGTTGCAGGATGGTGTTCGTAGCCACCGTGGTGCCGTGTATTAGGAACAGGATTTCCGCGTTCGCGACGCCGGCCCTGGCGACGAGTCCCCTGACTCCGTCCACCAGCGCCCGGCTCGGATCGGCCGGCGTGCTCGGCACCTTGTGGAATACCAGGCGGCCAGTGTCGGGATCGGACAGGACGAGATCGGTAAACGTGCCGCCCGTGTCTATGGCGATGCGAACGCTCATGGCAGGTTATACCGTGTTTTCGTCCAGCGGAAAATCGATACGTACGTTGCCATGCTTCTGCGAGGCGAGAAACCCCAGGATAATTTCCAGGGTGTCCCGGGCTGCCCGGGGCGGAGAAATGGTCTCGCCGCCGTTTTCCATGACGTGTACGAGATCCCGGATAGCCGCCACGGAGTAATAGTGGGTCGGCCCCTTCGGCGCGACGGTCTGGATGCCGTTTCCGGTATCGAGCTCGTAGTAGTCCTCGTGGACGAACATCCATCCGTCGGTGCCGTCCAATTGGTATCCTCCCCGGCATTCCCTGCCCTTCGAACCGTTGTATAAAGCCCGCACGCCATTCTTGAAATGGATGTAGCCGGAGCAGCCCGGTTCCAGGTCCGCATTCCTGCCGCCGTCGCCCTGGTAGGGCCAGTAGTCTTCGTAGCCTTCGTCGAGTTCGGCGAAAACCCACGCGGGTTCAGATCCCGCGAGATAGCAGGTCATGTCGATCATGTGCGTGCCGTTTCGGAAAAGAATCGCCCGGGGGCCGCCGAAGTTCAGCACGATGCGTTTCAACTCGCCGATCGCGCCTTCGTCGAGCAGCTTCTTGACTTCCCGGTATACCGCTCCCCATCGCCGGGTGTGGTTGATATTCATCGGCACGTTCCGGCTTTCCACCGCGGCGATCATGCGGTCGGCGTCCGCCAGCGAGGTCGCAATCGGTTTTTCGCAATATATGCCCCGGACGCCGGCGGCGACGCCGTCCACGACGATGTCCGCGTGCCGGTGGTCCGATGTCACCACACTCAGTATATCGGGTTTGCAGGCTTCAAGCATCTCCGTGTAGTCGGTATATCCCCGCAGACCCGGGAAGGTACCCGTCCAATCTCTGAGGGTGTCCTGCAGGAGGTCTTCCTTCAGGTCACAGACGCCGACCACCTCTGTATACGGCAGGAGGGCATAGGCCGGCACATGGCGGTTGGGCATTTCATGGCCCATTCCGTGGTCACCGTCGACCGGGGGACTTCCCGCCCCGATGCCGCTCAAGCCCACCACACAGGCCCTGTACATACGATTGTCAGCCATGGCTGTCCTTTCTGTGGTTTAGTAGTGCTCCAGGGGAGGTGCTACACGCGTTTAATCACGTTCGCCATTCGTTACGTACCGGTCATTACTATGTTCGGTCGTGCGTAACGGCCGTTACGCGTCCTTCCACCGCTCGACCTGCGCTTCATCCAGGGTGACGCCGAGCCCCGGCCCATCGGGTACCTTCGCGGTGACCGGACCGAGTTCCAGCGGCGTCTCGATCATATCGCCTTCGTGGTACAGCGGGCCGAGCAGGTCGCCGGGATAGGTCTCGCTGTCGATGGCCTCCACGCTGGCCGCCACGTGGAGCATGGCCGCCGTGCCGATCCCCAGTTCGAGGTTGCTGCCCATGTGACATCGCATGCCCGCCGCCCTGGCCACGGACGAGATGCCCAGCGTCTGGCCGATGCCCCCGTTCTTTCCCGGATATACGCTGATGATGTCCGCGGACCGGCGCAGGGCCGTCTGCATGGCATCGTACAGCGTGAAGACGCTCTCGTCGGCCATGAGGGGGATGGTCGTGCCCGTTCGGATCAGGGCCGCTTCATCGTCGAACTGCGGTGCGGAGGGCTGTTCCGCGAACAGAATATCCAGCGGTTCGAGGAGATGCAGCATGCGTCGCGCTACGGCCGGCGGCCATCCGCAGTTCGCGTCGATCCCTATCCTGATTTCGGGGCCGGCCAGCGCCCGTATTGCGCGTACACGCTCCAGGTCCTCCCCGGGGTCCAGGCCGACTTTGACCTTGAGGCACTGTACGCCCCATTGGAGGAACTTTTCCGCCAGTGCAACGGAAGTCGGCACATCGAAGGCGCCGACTACCATCTTCATGGGGATCTCCCGCCGGACCTTACCGCCAAGTAGCTGGTAGAGCGGCTTGCCCGCGCTTTTGCCGGCCAGGTCCCACAGCGCCATCTCCACGCCCGCCTTGGTAAATGGGTTCAGCTTGATGACCTCGTCCATGACGCCGCAGAGCCGGTTCACGTCCGCCGGATCCTCGCCCTTCAGCGCGGGATCCACCAGGTCCCGTACCGCGGTCGAACAGGACGCGGACGTTTCACCGCTCCAGCGCGGAGCGACCGTGGCCTCACCCAGCCCGGTCAACCCCTCGTCCGTGTGAATACGGAGGATGACATAAGGAGAGACGATATGTTCGCCATGGGCGGTTTTCGTGGTCATGCCCTGCTTCAGCGGCACTTCGATGGGAATGGCTTCCACCCGGGATATCTTCATGTTCTACTCCGTTTACGTTGGATGAAATCAGGCATTGCGAACAAGGGTCATCTCAACCACTCGTGCAGATGTTCGGCGACAAACTGATCGTCGTTCAGATCGGGGTAAGCGCGGTATACCCGGTCTATTTCCTCGAATTGGCCGGGCGAAAGGGTCTCATCCGGATTAAGACACCAGGTTCCCTCGAGCAGTCCCTGTCGTCGCAGCACCTCGTGGATGCCGGAAATACACCCGGCAAACGCGTGGGCCGGATCGAAGAAGGCCGCGTTGCAGTCCGTGACTTCGATGGCGCGCGTCAACAGGTGCTGAGGCACGGGTCCACCAGTGGACGTGGCAGCGTGACACGCGTTCAGCATCTCCACCGCTCCTTTCGTCCAAACCGCCCAGTGGCCCAGCAGCCCGCCTTTAAAACGAACCGACCTGCGCGAATCGCCGCATTGAAACGCGTGTTCCGTCAGGAGATCCACTACGATGTTGTCGTCGTTGCCGGTATAGAGCGTGATGTCTTCATGCCTGCCCGATTCGGCCAGCGCCCGTATGACGTCCAGCGTGTGGTACCGGTTGAACGCAGCGATCTTGATGGCTACGACGCCTTCCAGCTCGACGAACCGTCGCCAGAAACCGTAACTCAGCAGGAGTCCGCCGACGGCGGGCTGCAGGTAGAAACCCATGACGGGGATGATTGCCGCCACGGCCCGGCAGTGCGAGATGAGTTCGTCGTCTGTCGCGCCCTTCATGGCGGTCAGACTGAGCAGGCCCGCATGGTAGCCGAGGGATCTAGCCGCCTCGGCCTCCCCGACCGCCTGCCCTGTCCGGCCGCAGATCCCGGCGATTCGGATGAAATCCGCCGGCGCCTCCCGGTCCATGACATCCGCGGCCAATCCGAGTACCGGTTCGTAGAGTCCATACGCCGGATCCCGGATTTCAAACTGCGTCGTGTGAACGCCTACGGCGAGCCCACCGGCGCCAGCCGCGATGTAGTAGCGCGAAAGGGCTCGTTGGCGGCGCTCATCCAACTGCCGCTCCGCCGTGACCGCCAGGGGATGGGCGGGGATCACTACGCCTTGCCGCAGGGCTTTTCTGACGGAAGGCGGCATTACCTCATTCATAGCTCAGAAGCTCCCGGTGCGCGATTCATACCCCGTGGGCTTGTCCAGGCTGCGCCCCCCGGTACGGATCCAGTGGGCTACCCAGTCAACGATCTGATCAACAGCTGTTTCCGGTCTGCCCAGCTTGTCAAACAACCTGGCGGCGTTACCCAGCAGGGCGGTGTCGCTTTCCTTGCCTTCCAGACGAGGCTCCCGGTCCAGCCTTCGGCCCAGCGAAGCAGCAAGTTCCCGGACGGAAAGCACATCCGGGCCCGTCATGTTCAGGATCGTGGCGGGACTGCTGCAGAGGCGAAACATGCGCGCCAGGTAGCTGTTCGCGTCTCCTTGCCAGATCTGGTTCACGTGCCCCATGGAAAGATCGATCGGAGCGCCGTCCAGGACCTTTCTGCCCAGATCGTGAATGATTCCATACCGCAGTTCCGTCGCGTAGAACAGCCGGACGATGAGCAACCGGGTACCCTGTTCGAGACACAGGTGTTCGGCGATGCGTTCCCCGCCGAGACGCGATTGGGCATACTCGCCCACCGGTTCGGTCTCGCCGTCCTCGTCGGCGCCGCCGGCCGTGATCCGCGTATAGGCGTAAACGTTTCCGGAACTGACATAGATTATGCGCGACCTGGCATAGCGCCGCATGATCCGGCCCGGCAGCCAGGCGTTCATGGCCCATGTCCCCGGCGCGTTGCCCGTGGCGCCGAACTTGAATCCCGCGAGAAAGAGGACATTGGGTGCTTCCGGCAGACGGTCCACGTCCGATTCGTCCAGCAGGTCCGCTCCGACGGTTTCCACCCCCACGCTTTCGAGGTGCGTCCTGACCCGCGCGTCACTGAACCGGGACACCCCGATCACGCGCCGGGCTCCGGCACGAACCAGGAGTTCCGCGAGGGTCGGTCCCATCTTTCCGCCAACGCCCAGGACCAGCACATCGCCGTCCAGTTCCGATACGGCCTGGACAACCGCCTGTGACGGAGTCGTCATGCGGTCGACGAGCATTTCCTCGCTCGTAATCAGATCAGCCATCGGCGGTTCCATCGGGCGGAGCGGTAAAATAGTCTGCCGGAGCGAAAAACCGGAACATCCCGAAACCGGATTCCAGGTCCGATTCCTTCCACACGAGATCGGTCTCGCAGTAGGACACGGAACCGTGGCCCGGCGGGGATTGTTCGGGACGGGACAGGAAGTCGGTCCGCGGCCAGACGCTCCTGTGGCGGAAGCACACGCCCCGCAGCAGGTTATCCCGTATGAAGTGCCTCATGTGGGAAAAGGTCCGCTGGTACCGCGTGCCTCTTCCCCATGCGACATAGGGTTCCAGTCCGTCTCCCAGTTCCTGAATCTCCTCGATAGATAGGGGTTGCCCGTTACGAAGCAGGATCGCGTCGGAGTTCGGATCGACCATTACCCATTTATGGTATTCCTCTAACCATACCTCCGCCACGAAATGGCCGTCGTATCCGTTCGGCGTGCCCATCAGAACCGCGCAGCGCGCCGGAATCCGCAGTACCTGGCAGGCGCTGACGAAGGCCACGGCGTAGTGCACGCACATGGTGATGGGCTGTTCGTCGTTGTGACCGCGCTGGCTGCCGCCCCATGCGAGTATGGTCTCCGCGTCCCACGGCGCGTATACCGTGGCCCGGCGGGACCCCGAATGCTCCCAGCTCGAAGCCAGCCAGGAAGACAACTCGCGCACCTGGGTAAACCGATCGACGCCGTTCCCTATCCGGCGGGGAATGAGATCGCGAAGCGACTGTGCCCTGGGATGATCGGCAGATTCCCACGTCATGTCCGGCGCTGGGTCGTCCCGCCCTTCCCGCAGCCGGATGCGGACGCAGTAATTCCCCTGCACCGCGTTCAGGTATCCCATGCGGTCCGAGCGCCAGTGCGCACCCCCATCGTCGGTAAGCGCACAGCGCGACGGTGCGCCGCCGGCCTCCAGCGCGAGCGACCATCCCGTCATCGCGCTGTCCTCGGTCCACAGTTCCACCGTGTTGTCCCCATCGCGCAGGTGTTCGGCCTTCAAGGACTGTTCGTACCAGCGGTAGTGGAGATCGGATTTTGGATGGATGGCCTGCAGGCGAACCCCGTTGATGGTTAAATTCAGTGGATTGTCGCCGGTCCGATAGGGCCGGGCCAGCACGAACAGGGTCCCTTCGGATTCGGTTGCCGGAAGGTCCAGGATCGTGCGGACCCGCCTGTACCGTGTGAGTTCCTCGCACAGCGAAGGTATGACCCGCCCGGATTCGTTGTGGTAGAGTCGGCTCATCGAACTACCAAGTAACAACCTGCGCTTTGTTGCGTCAAGATCGGACGGGCGTTATATTCCGGCTTACGGTTCACACACCCTGTTCGAGCACTGGCTTCCGTCCGATTTCCGGTTTCGCACCAGAGACATCGCCCCATGAAAAGAGCGGTAATACTCGGCAAAGAACAGGGCGGAATCGTGGAGGCCGCAGTCCCCAAACCGAAGGAAAACTGGGTACTGATCAAGATTCATGCGGCGCCGCTCTGCAACGAGTTCAAGGGGTTTTCGGCAGGCAACCCGGAGAGTTATCTTGGCCACGAAGCGTCCGGCGAGGTGGTAGAGGTCGCGCAGCCCAGCCGGGTGAAAGTAGGAGACCGGGTTGCGGTCATGCCCGGGTATCCCTGCGGCGGTTGCGCGCTTTGCCGGTCCGGGGATTACATACACTGTCAAAGCTCCGTGGATTTTGAGGGATTTACCGGTTCGGCCGAAGGCAGAGCGACCGTGGCGCAGTACATGCTCAAACCGGACTGGCTGCTGACGCCCATTCCCGAGGGCATGACCTATGAGCACGGTGCCATGGCCTGCTGTGGACTGGGACCGACCTACGGTGCGCTGGACCGCCTCAAGGTGCGCGGCGGAGAGACCGTCTTGATTACCGGCATGGGGCCGGTAGGCCTGGGCGGGGTGATCTGCGCAGGCCACGTGGGCGCCGAAGTCTTCGCCGTGGAATCCCATCCGTACAGGACGGCGAAAGCGAGGGAGTTGGGCGCATCACATGTCATCGACCCCCGGGACGAACACGCGGTGGAACACATACGCGATCTGACCGCCGGTGTTGGCGTGGACAAGGCAATCGACTGTTCCGGTTCACCGGCCGCACACAGGCTGTGTATCGACGCCCTGCGCAGGCGAGGAAGCCTCGCCTTCGTCGGCGAGAGCGGCGAAGACACGCGGCTGGTCGTCAGTCCCGATATGCTCCGCAAGGGGATCGATCTCCTGGGGTCCTGGCATTACAACATGAAGGGCGCGCACGAGATCATGGGCATTATCGCGCGAAATTCAAAGAAGCTGGACCGTTTCATCACCCACCTGTTTCCCATAGATGAAATACAGCGCGCATGGGAGAAGCAGGCAACCGGCGAATGCGCGAAGGTCGTCATCCAGCCCTGGTCCTGATTTCCGGCGGACCATCCGGGCGACCATCCGCGTTGCGTAACACTAAAGGCGGATTCCATCCGAGACACGCATGCGCGGATGATCAATTTAAGGAGCGTATCATTGTACAGACGAGGCCGGCACTGACATGACCAAGAGCGCAATCATCGGGGTCAGCGGCGGCCGGGCAAGGAGCCTGGCGGAGGCCTATCGCCACGTAACTCGCGGCCGGCTTGTGTCCGTGTCGAGCCGCCGGCGGGACAAGCTCGAGGAATTCGGAGCGGCCTTTGATGTGCCCGCGAGGCACACCGACTACCGTGAGATGTTCGAGCAGGAGAAGCCGGACCTGGTCCACGTAAACACGCCGCCGTCGGTACGCCTGGAGATCTTCGAAGCGGCCGAGGAGGCGGGCGTCCCGGGCGTGCTGGTAGAAAAACCTCTCGCCATCCAGGGGGAAGACTACCTGGCGATACAGGCCTTCTCCCGGTCCGCCCGTGTCAAGATCGCCGTCAACCACCAGTTGCACTTCCATCCGCGCCGCAACATGCTGCAGCGGCAGGTACGCGACGGCGCCATCGGGAATCTGCGCTTCATCGAGGCCAGCGCGGGGATGAACCTGGCCTACCAGGGTACCCACGCATTACAGGCGATCAGCGCCTTCAATCCGGACGCTGTCCCCATCGACGTCTTCGGGCAGGTATCGGGCGCCGAGGGACTTCAGGAGACGCCGAGACATCACTATGCGCCCGATCAATGTACGGCCGCCATCAGCTATGACAACGGCCTGAGCGCCCTGCTGCGCTGCGGCGGACTCGCTCCCCGCGTCGTAGATGGACCCGTAAACGTCCATAAGCGGATCGCGGTGTACGGGGACAAGGGCTTCCTGCACTGGACCATGCACGGCTGGGAGTCCAGGATCGACGGCAAATACGCGTGCGGAGTACATGCCTACGCCGAGGAGGACATCCTGGGCCAGGCGGCAATGACCGAAGCCATGATCGATTGGATTGAGGACGACGGCGCCATTCATCCGCTGAACATCGGTTCGGCGCTCAGTGACTTCGGGGTGATTCTGGGGATTTACGAAAGCGCGCTGAACCGCGAGGTCGTCAGGCTGCCGTCGAAGCCGCCGCCCGGCCTGGTGGAAAAACTGCGCAACGCGCTGTCTTAGCCCGGCGCCCCGTCATTCACCTGCATGTACATGAAGGGCGGGATGGTCAGGGCCACCACGTCGTTTCCGCCGGTGGCTTCGCGGGCTTGACCAAGGGCGTGTTCCAGGTCGGGCGCCCAGGAAACACCCAGCCGTTTGGCCGCAAAGTCGGTCTTCGGTCCGGCCAGGATCACCCTGGACAGGTATTTCAGCGGATAGGTCGCCCAGTACCACACGGTGAAGGGATGGAAACCGTGGTGGGCGAAGCGGTTCCGGTAGCAGTCGATCATATGCGGATCCCGGGCGAATTTCTCTTGGAACGCCGATTGCATCTCGAAGGGATCCTGGGTCTCGGGCAGCACCTCGTTCCAGAACTTCTCGTAGGCGACGTGGTACTCGGGATGAAAGAACTCGAAGACCGGGTTCAGGATGATGACCACGCCACCCGGCTTGACAAAGGGCTTGTTGTAGAACCAGTTGAACACGTAGCCGAGTACGTCGCTCAGGACCAAGACCGGATTGATGCGGGTACCGACGGAGTACGGGCTCAGATCGGGCAGCCCGAAGACCAGGGTGTCGTGCTGATGGTCGGTGGTCACCAGCAGCTGGTCCTTCAGCGTCTGCAGGGTCGGCTCGTGGACGGCGTCTATGGAACCAGCATTGATTTCTACCGGACTGTAAGCGCTTCGGATACCCTTGAAAACCCGGAAGCGCACCGCCTCGGGCAGCAGTTTCATGGACGCGGGCGCCGTCGCCTTCAGGATTCTCTCAAACAGGTTGCATCGATCCGGCGGTTTACTGAGATAGCGCATCATGGGAGGATAGGACGCGTTGTTCATGGCCGCCTCGAGGACCATGATGCGCGTGTGTTTCAGGATGACCCGGCTGATGCGCTCGATGGAACCGTGCATCTCGGAGCCATTCGGCTGCATCACGTGGGGATTTTCCGCGGTCATCTGGGGCGCGTGATGCGGCGCGATGCTGTTGTAGGTGCCCAGGCCGACGGCCACGGACTTGTGTCCTCCGTTAAGCGGGATCTGGATGGAATCCACGTAGATGACCAAGTCGCTCTCGATGACTTTTCGGCTCGTCTCAACCGGCTCGCCGTGATCAGTGGTGCCCAGTGCGACGATGTCGTCCGGGTCTTCGGCGTCGAAATTGACCAGTTGGTGGGGATGGAAGGCCTTCATGATCCGCTTGCCCAGCATGGCGGCCATTTCGTAGGTCTTCATCTTGCGGTGCAGCGCGACCGCGCACATGAGTTCGATATTCTCCTGCTTTACCCCATAGCTGTATAGCAATTCCAGAAGGGTCTCGATGGCGAGCTGGCGAATGTCGGGCGGCGCGGTAGCCGGAAAGGGCTGGCAGTTGTCGTCGAAAGCGATCAGGATCCGGCTGTTCGCGTCGACGAGTTCTTCGAGGGGCGGCATGTCCAGAGGGGATTCGAAGGCCGCCCTGACCCGGTTCGGTATGTCTTTGTTCGGAATGCCCGGCAGCGGCGGCGGCGGAAAGAAAACCGACCCCTCGTCAGGCAGTTCGGCGTGTATGATGTTGTTCCCGGAATAGGTAAGGTATTTCATCGCGCACTCCGCGTTGCGAGAAGGCACTGCATGTTGTTTCAGTCAAGCCGTGTGGAGACCATAGGGTTTCTGCAGAATCGTTCCATCTGTTTCGGAATCAGAGATATAATAGGTGCGGATTTCCGTGGTATCAACAGTTTAATCGCGTAATGGCATCGACTGCGGGAACAGACTGGAACCGTTCCCGGTCGCTGATTCGTTCAAGCATTGCACAGGAGATCATGATGTCTTCAATTAACCGTAGCCTGTCTCGCAGAAGATTCCTGACGACCGGTATGGCCGTAACCGCCGCAGGCGGTCTCGGCGGTGTCGGCGGCGTCTTGGCCGCGCAGGAGGAAGATCGGAATCGGGGGAGTGCGGAAGATCCTTTTCAGGCGCTCAAGGAAGCGCCTACCCCCCTGATTATGGACGCGTTGACGCGGCTGGGACACGATCGGAACCAGCTTGCCATGTCTCGTGGCATTCGCCCGATGATCCCTGCCAGGGGCACGATCGTGGGGCCGGCGGTTACGACGAAGTACGAAGAGAGCGCCGCGCAGACGACGCGCGAAGACATCCGGGCGCATGTCTTTCGTCCCGTGGATGAAGCCGAGCCAGGGTCAGTCTGGGTTACCGCCAGCGGCACACGGGAGATACTCAGCATGTTCGGCGACGTGATCGTACTGGCCTGTCGACAGAAGGGCCTTGCCGGCCTGGTGACCGATGGCGGCTGCCGGGATATCGAGGGCATGGAGGAAATCGGGCTCCCGGTCTACGCGGCGGGAACCTGTCTGTACGGGCCCGGCTCGGTGATCCGCCCCGTGGCCGCCGACGTACCCGTGGTATGCGGTGGGATCGAAGTCGCCCCGGGGGACGTGGTCGCCGCCGATGTGAACGGTGTAATGGCCTTTCCGCGTGAGGCGCTGCCGGACGTCATTCAGAAAATAGCGGAGCTTGATGAGAAGGAAACCAGGTCGCGCCGGGCAATCGAACAGGGTCAGCCACTGGAGACGGCATACGAGTTCTAAGTGTGCGGCATCTACAGAAGTATGACACCAGTTCGAATTCCATGCGTATCCTGGTGCAACAACGGTGGACAACCTTATAAATCAGTTTTATTATCTGTCCGTCCTATGGAATTTCCGATGATTCGTACTGCCTTGTGTCGTCCCGGATCGATTCAAGATAGTTTGACGCGTTGAAATCCGTGCCCACAGGATTCTTCCATTGGAGAAATCGAACATGGGGTTTTTTCGACCGATCGGCCAGGCCCTTTGCGTGCTCTTCGTGCTTGCGGGTGCGGAATCGGTCCGCGCCCAGGGTGCGGAGTTCAGCTTTCACGGCGGCCAGGCCCTGGAAGAGTATCAAAGGGGTGGGGGAGGCAGTGTAGTCGTAAACCTGCCGACCGGAATCAGAACGGTTCACGCCGGAGCGAGAGCGACCTATCATCTTACGACAACCGAAGAGGACGGTGAGAAATCCCTGCTGCTATACGGGGTGGACGTGGGCGTTACGCTCGTGTCGTCTCCCATTCTCGTCCGCGCGATGGCCGGAATAGGAAGGGCTCAGGATTCCGAGGAGACGGTGATCGTGGAAGGCGATACCAGGACGGTCATTACCAGGACGACAAATACCTATTACGCGCAACCGGGTGTATTGATCGGCGTACCCATCGGGATAGCCTTCGTGGGTATTGAAGGAAGATATATACGTCTCGACAAGGGCATGAGCACGACAGCTGTCTATGCCATGGTCGGCTTCAAAGTGGGACGCTGAATCCCTGCCCGCGAGATAAATCACGTAAATTGATGAACTTCCTTTAGTTTGTAATAAACAATAACCACACATACCGTGCAACTGGACGACGGGATCATTCATGGGGATTCAGAAAGCATGCCGTGACGAAATCGATACGATGCACCGGTGTTTCGAAGACTGGTTTAATGGGCGCTCCCCCAGGACGGACGAAGCCTTCAGCCGCATCGAATCGGCGCTGGGCGAAAGCTTCGTAATCGTCATGCCCCAGGGCAGGAAAGTGGAGCGCGCACCGCTATTGAAAGGCCTTTACGAAGCCCACGCCGGACGGCCAGATATTCGAATCTGGATCGAGAATGTCCGGGTGCTGACAGAAGACCATACGCTCGTGGTCGCCGAATACGAGGAATGGCAGGAAGAAGGCGGGGAAATCACTTCCAGGCATAGCACCGTGGTGTTCAGGCGCGACGACGCCATGCCGAACGGACTGGAATGGCTTCGCGTGCACGAAACCTGGTTCGATGGAACGCCCGCCTGAAGGTCCGGCTCGCGGGAACGGCCAAGCTTAAGATCTGATTCGAAAGGTGTCTTCGCGTTCGATTCGAAGTTGTTTCAGAATCGCGTGGATTCGAAGGCCTCGTAGGGGTGCTCTACGTCAAGCGATTGCGCGATCTCCTCCAGCTTCAGGCGGTGTTCGTCGCTCAACGGCACGCCTTTCACCTCGTTTTCCTTTTCCCACCGCCACTCCATGCCGCCAGGCAGCTCCGCGTGGGGCATGCCCGGAAACGGTCGCATGTTCCTCGCCTTCGATACGAAGTCGTCCAGTGATTGCTCGAACTCGTCCAGATCCATGAAGTGATCGATTTTCATGGCCAGCAGGAAGGCGCCCTGGTTGGATTCCCATTTGGACCGGGGAGGTTGGAATTCAGGCCTCCAGATGCCGGCCAGTATGCCCCCTAGTGCCTGCAGGGCAACCGCGAGGCCCAGGCTTTTGGCAAACAGGGCGTAGTACTCCTGGAACAGCTCGTCCTTGTACCCCATGAAAACCGCGGCCATGTCGAGCACCAGTGGAGGCTGGTTCCGCGTCGGGAAGGCCAGGCTCATGGGTGAACCACCGCTTGCCGACATGATCACGTTATCGGGATCAAGGACGACGCGGTGGGTGGACAGCGCCCATCCCACGCACCCGTGCTCGAGGGCCATGCGGGAATAGTTTCCGGCCGCGCCGAAGTGGTAGTGGTTGCGCGTAGCCGCGGCGCCGAGGCCACGGGCCAGGGCTTTTTCGATGGCTGTTTCCATGCCCCTGTGGGACGGGCCGTACCCCATGCCCCCGTCCCCGTCAAGTACCACGACGGTCTCCGATTCGCGAATCGCCGTCACATTCGGGCGCGGATTCACCGCACCGTCACGAAGCTTCGGCAGATACCCAAGCGCCTGCTGCGTTCCATGACTGTACACGCAACGTTTGTCGGCCGTGGCGAGAATCCTGCCCAACAGTCCCGCATCATCGCTACCCATGCCGGCCGCGACGAAAAGCTCCGCAATAAACTCCGAATGGGTTTCGTACGGTACCCTGATCCCATGATCCGGCGGGGTATTGCGCATGGGAATGGTGGACATCCCTTAAACCGCCTTTCTGTTGCACGCCGAGGTCGCCCCTGCCAAGCTACTCCGTCACCGCCGCTCCCGCGTGGGCCGGCGCCCGAAACAACGCGTTGAGGAACAGGATGTTCAGTCCGTCCATGTAAGCCCTGAAGTTCGGGTCGGCCGTGAATCCGATGGCCAGTCCGCGGCCGCTTCGCTGGGCCATGAGCAGGGGCTTGTAGGCCAGCTGCATCGTGCTGCCTTCCCAGGCGAAACCGCTGGCCAGGACTTCCTCCGGTCCGAGGTAAACCGCCACGTTGCTGCCCGCGTCGAGCTTGAGCGGAGAAAAGATGGAGCTGCCGCTGACCAGGGCGTTCACGGTGCGGTCCCTTCCGGCCGCCAGCCAGTGGTCCGGGTCGAGCCCGGCCTTGAGAAGCACGCCCTGCGTGGACGGCGGTGCGGAATCTTCGGGATTCAATGACTGAAGGTATTCATCTTCCGTCTCGAATATGCGTCCGGCAGCGCTTCCGTCACCGGAATCGCCTCCGTCACCGGCGTCTCCGGCCTCGTCCTCCCTGGTCGTCGAAAGCAGGCCGGTCGATTCATCCGCCAGGAATGCCGTGGCGCCGGCACCCAGTCCGACCACCGTGCCGCCGGTGCGCACCCAGTCCCTGATACGCCGTATTCCCCGATCGCCGAGTACGGCGCCGTAGGTACCGCCGAATCCAGGATCCGGCAGCAGCAGCACGTCGAAGTCTCTCAGGTCGGCCGTGGCGAGCTGCCGCGTCCGGATGGGAGTTACCGGGTACCCGATCTGGCGTTCGACGACGAAACGCGTAGCGCCGGCATTGTAAGCGCGGGTGGGCCTGTCCCAAGCGAGGGCGATTCGCGGCTTGCGCATGAAGACCACGTTGTTGCTGCCGAAGTTTGGTCCTTCATCGACCCAGCCGGTGTCCGTCGCGATGACCTCCGCACCCGAGGACGCCGCGATTCCTTCCAGGGTTTCGTGCAGGTGGTCCGGGTTCTCCTTGACCTTGAAGATCAACGTACCGGACGGGTAGCGACGGTCTCCCTGCACGAAGGCCAGATCGGAGCTGAATACCCGGAGTCCGGCCCTGAGCGACGCGGCCAGCAGGCGTCCAGCGGCCTGGGTGCCCCAGGGCACCAGGTAGGCGACTTCCGCCTGTCCACCCTGGATCGAACCCGGTGGGATCATGACGGGATCGACCAGCGCGAGGTCCGCTTCGACCGTCCGATCCACGGCCACGGCCTCCACGTTGTACATCAGCGGAAAGGACCACGCGGTCACGTCGTAGATCTGGTCGCCCATGCCCTTGCTCCGCCGACGCTCCTGCTCCTCGATGAAGTCCTCACTCATGGGTACGTGCTTGTCCATGAGCGTGCGGATAAGGCGTTTGGCCGGCTGGGCGAGCGAAATGACGTAACTGCCCCCGGGATAGGTCTCGCCGCCGGACCGGAAGTCCGATCCGGCCTGTTGCACCTCCACACCGTGATAGGCCATGAGCCAGGCGAGCTTGTCCACGCCCGAGGTGTTACCGTCCGGCCTCCGTGGAAGGATGAAGGACCTGATGTCCTCGCTGCGGCCTTCCTGGATCGCCGACTGCCGGTAGGCGTAGAAGTCCGCCAGGAGCTTCTCCCGGTGGATCGCGGCCGTTTCACTGGTGGCGATGGAGGCGACGAAGTGGTGCCTTACCGTGTCCCTGAAGTGCATCACCGACGCATCGCTTCTCCGGACGACGAGTCCCCCGGCCGACGCCTGTTCATACGTCATGGCCACGCTGCCGTAGTAGGACGGCCAGCTGGCGCCGTAACCCGGATAGAAGGCGTCGAAGATCTCCCGGGTGAAGTAGGAGAACCCGTAGTGATCGAACCACTTCGCGTTGTTCCTTCCGAAGAGCTGGAGATTCTCCCGCTGGTCCCGGGCCAGGTGCGGATTGTAGGGAATCGCCTCGGGCGCGAAGTAGTAAGTGGTATTGGATCCCATTTCGTGCAGATCGACGAATACGGGCGGGTAATAGTCCTGCAGGACCTTCACCCGGCCCAGGGTCTCTGGATGGTTCAGTGAAATCCAGTCGCGGTTCAGGTCGAAGTAGTAGTGGTTGGTCCGCCCCCCGGGCCACGGTTCGTTGTGCTCGGCCGCCAGCGGACTGGCGTTCGGCTCGAGGCCTTCGGCGATCTCGAAATTATGGACGAACCGGTCCCGTCCATCCGGATTCTGGACCGGGTCGATCATCACGATCGTCTCTTCGAGGATGCGGTCCACGACCGGGTCGTTACGGGCCGCCAGCAGGTGATAGGCCGTGAACAGCGCCGCATCCCCGGGGGAGATCTCGTTGCCGTGGACGGCATAGCTCAGGTTGACGATCACCGGCAGCGAAGCGATCAGGCTGTCAGCGCTCGCGCGGGGTGTTTTTCTCGGGTCGGCCAGCCGTTTCATGCCCGCGCTGACCTCCGCCAGCGCGCCAATCCGTTCCGGCGACCCCACGAAAGCGTACACCAGCTTTCGCCCTTCCCAAGACCGGGCGTACTCGAGTATGCGCACCTGGCCGGGCAAGGCCGACTCGAGCGCTTCCAGGTACTTCATCAGTCCCGCGTGGGGCGTGATGCGGTCGCCGATCCGGTAGCCCAGGATCTCCTCCGCGGTGGGCACCGAAGGATCGTACTCGGTGCCGGGCCAGTATTCGAAGTCCTGCGCTCCTGCTGCCCGGGGGATCATCCCGGCGAGAAGAACCAGGCAAAATAGCGGCAGGACGGTGAGCCTAATCATCGATATACCTCCTCACACACGATCTGGGCGGTTCTTTCAGGAAACTTCATTGAAGTAAACAAGCGGGTTCTGTGCCTCGTCATCCAGCGGGTCGCCGATTTCGATGGTATCCAGGATCCGGTTCGGAAGCACGTTGGGGATGCCGTTGAACGTGCTGTGGTCCGGCATGTAGGCACAGGTGAATGCGCGGCGCGGATAGGGCGTCATGTTCGCGTTGGCAGCGTGAACCATCAGTCCGTTGTGAAAGGAGCATCCGCCCGCCGGCATGACGACTGGCACGGGGTTCATCCGGCCGAGTTCGGGGTAGCCCTCGAACATGGCGCCCACGTGGTTTCCCGCCGCCGGATAATCGTCAAGTCGCTTCTTGTGGGATCCGGGCATGAAGAACATGCAGCCGTTCTGAACTGTGACTTCATCCAGGGCGACCCAGATGGTGATGGCGTGCTCCGACGCGAAGGACCACTTGGTATTGTCCTGGTGCCATGTGGTGGGATTCGCCCAGGGCAGCTTGATCAGGGCCTGGTCGTGCCAGATCCGGATTCCGTCGACTCCCTCCAGGTCGGCCGCCATCTTTCCCAGCCGGCGGTCCAGCATCAGCGCGCGGACACCTTCGTGATCCATCCACAGGTTGAGCCGCTGCCTGAACACGGCTTCGTCCTTCGCCGTTACCTTCCTGGCGAGGTTGTAGGACCCATCGGGCAGCCGGTTACGGTCCCGCAGCGATACCGCTTCGTCCACCGCCGAACGCCAGGTCTCCAGCTCCCCGGAATCCAGAAAGTCCTCGATAATGAGAAAGCCGTTTCCCCGGTAGGAGGCAATCTGTTCGCTCGTCAAACGATGGTTCATTGCGGTCTCTCCGTCACGCAGGCCACACCCGTGGGAACAACTCGCAGGCCATGGGATCTCCGGGGCCGAGCCCTCCGGTTGCCGTGGGGGAAATCTCCCAGGGCCGGGTCGCGAACCGGGCGTCGTCTCCGAGCCATCGGGTGGCCAGGACCCGGCGGGCATCGGTGAGAGACTGGTTGCCCGCCGCGCCGTGGAGCGTACACATGTGGAACGCGATGACGTCGCCGGGTTCCATGTCCCACGCCAGGATATCGTAGTCCTCCGGATGTTCGTCGATGGGCGGCACGTCCTCGAAGGGCCGGTCCTCAAGCATGGATTTCGCGGAGGCGTCCTCGATGGCGTAGTTGCTTTCCGTCGCGAACTTGCGGGGTACGAACCAGCGGCCCCAGTCGTGGGAACCCCTGACGAACTGTACGCAGGACGCTTTTGTCACCGGGTCGAGCGGCATCCACAAGGACACGTTCTGGCGGCCGTTTACCGGGTAATAGGGCTGGTCGTGGTGCCATGGCGTCCGTTTAAGCGTGCCGGGCCACTTGACCAGCAGATGTTCGTGATAGAAAATGGAACTCCGCGATCCCATGAGCCGCGCCGTCATCGCGCCCGCAGGCGAGTGGAACACGAAGTCGCGGTACTCGGGAATCCGCTGCCAGTTGCAGTAATCGTCCACGAATCCGCCCCGGTCTTCCTCGCCCGCCTTCAGGGTGCCCGCGTAATCGCTGGGCTCGGCGAGGTTACGGGACACGCCGTCTTCCACGATGGACACCCAGTGCGGATCGAAGGCCTGCCGTATGCATACCGCGCCGTCTTCCCGGTATTGCCGTACGATGTCTTCGGTTAAGACCACTTCCCCGTTCAAGTCCCGCGCGCTCCTTTCGATCGACCGTCTTCAGTGCCGGCGTCTACAGTGCCGGCGTCTTCAATGCCGGGCGATGTACATTTGCGTATGCATGATACCGATCCACGAGAACATCGCGTATCCGAACTTGTTGACTTCGAGCCCTTTCAGGTAGGGTTTCCGCAGATCCACCGTCAGATTGTGGTACAGAAACGCTCCGCCGACGTCTTCCACGAGCAGCCGTTCCGCTTCACGGTACATGTCCATGCGTTTGTCGTGATCCATTTCGTCCGCCGCCGAGTCGATCAGCCGGTCGAAGTCGTCGTTGCGCCAGTCTTGCCGCCCGAATCCCCGCGGCTGCGACCGCCACACCATGCCGAGCAGGTTGTTCGGATCGGGATAGTCCGCGTTGAATCCTCCCAGGCCCATGGGGATGTTCCACTCGTACATATTGTCCCGGTACACCTTGTCTTCCGAACCCCGCATCCGGAACCTCAAGCCCAGCGTATTGCCGAGCATCGCCTGCACGGCCTGCGCGGTATAGCTGATCTGGGGATTGACCTTGCCGATCCAGAAATCGATCGTTGGAAACCCCTTTCCATCCGGATAACCTGCTTCGGCCAGCAAGGCGCTGGCGCGGTCCGTGTCGTAGGCCTGGACGGACTGTATGGACGCATCCGCGCTGCCGGGGAACTTGGGTGGCAGCATCGAGTACGCCGGCACGCCTGTATTGCGCAGGACGACGCTGCACAACGCTTCGCGGTCGATGGCGTGGCTGATCGCGCGCCGTACGCGGACATCGTCGAAGGGCGGTTCGCGGGTCTTGAAAAACAGGTACCAGGTTTCCGGAAAGGCGTAGTACGAGAGTTCGTCCTTCAACGTCGGATGGTTTTCGATGAAAGGGAGATCGGTCAGCAGAACCCTGAGATAATCGATCTCGTCGTTCTCGTACGGCGGGGTGCCCGGATGGCCCGTGGTAAAGATCTGGACGATTTTCTCGAGATACCCCTTGTGGGGACCGGTATAATAGGGATTGAGGGTCAGGGTGGCCTGCCTGCCCTTCTGCCATTCGGAGAGGGTGTAGCTCGCGTTGGCTACCAGGTTACCCGCCTCGCTCCATCGTACTCCGTGTTTTTCCACCTGCCACCGGGGTACCGGTCCCGATCCGGTGAAGGCGACGATGAAGGGCAGATAGGGACAGGGCTTCTCCGTTTCGATCTCCAGCGTGAGATCGTCCACCGCACGTACGCCCACGGTCGACGGGTCGGTAACGCTACCCTGGTTGAAGGGGCGGGCGCCCTTGATTTCGTAGTAGAAGAAGGCGTAGGGACTTGCCACGGCCGGATCGAGGAACCTTTTGTAGGTGTATTCGAAGTCATGGGCCGTCACGGCGCGCCCGTCGCTCCATCTTCCGTCTGGACGTAGTTTGAACGTCCAGCGAAGTCCATCCGATGACTGTTCCCACGAGTTGGCCGCCGCACCGACAAGCTCCAGGTTCTTGTCGAGCATGACCAGGCGTTCGAACAGGGTCAGCGCCCCCTGGCCCTCGTATATGTTGATACTGACATCGAAGGTCAGCGGCTCGACCAGCGTGTAGCGGAACACCTGCTGATCCAGGGGCGCCGCGTCCGCCGGCATCTCTTTACCAATGGAATTGACCACGGGGACGGCGCTGGTCGAAACGGCAGCCGGCAGTAGGCAGCAGGTGATCCCGGCAAGGATGGCCGCTACGGCGATGGTACGGCCCCGAGCGGACAGGACCTTGACGGCGACGTCCCGGCCCCGTGCGGACGGGTCCGGTCCGCGCGCGCTTGCGGACCGGACCGATCGTGTCCCCTTCTTCATACCCGTTCCTGTGGCTGTCGTTTGCATGATGGGATCGGCGCAGAACGCGGGATCCCGGCAGACTAAAGACTATACAATACGGGGGATGGCGTGTCAACAGCAGGCTGCGGTTCCGGTGCGTACAGACAAGCGCGTACCCGGACGGCTCACGGGATTTCGAGCCTGACATACTTCGACAGGGTCCGGGTGACGGAAACCGCGAGGGCGAGCTTGACCAGTCCGAAGGGGAGGAAGGGGATCAGGCCGACGGCCAGCGTGGCGGGCCAGGTGGTCTCCACGCCTGCGTAGAAGTTGAAGTAGGCGTACAGGTACAAGAGACCGCAACCGAAGATGGCGACATGGCCGAGCAGCATCCCGGCGGCGAGATGGGGGATGCTGCTCCGGGTGAACCGGTCCAGGTAACTTCCGGTCAGGAAGGCGCAAAGGACGAACCCGACGAGGTAGCCGAAGGTGGGTGAAAGCACGACCGCCGGGCCGCTCATGCCGCCGGCGAATACCGGGATGCCGGCCAGCCCAAGGCATACGTAAACAACCTGGCTGCCGGCGCCCCAGCGGCCGCCGAGCACGGCGCCGGAAAGCAGGACGAAGAAGGTCTGCATCGTGATCGGCACGGGACCGATGGGTATGTTGATATAGGCGCTCACCGCTGTCAGCGCCGCCATCAGAGAGGCCGTGGCCAATCGCACGTTCCTGGACAAAATGACCCCTCCTGTCGTTACGGCCGAACTGGATTACTTCTGCATGCCCGACAGGGCTGCTTTGCCTTGCCACCTCATGCAGGTTCATATACATTGGCGGGCGGCTGTGTCAACGACGTTTTCTCAGGAAAAGGAGTGTCGCGATGAGAGTGGGAATCCGCACTACGGGCCGTCTGAACGCCATGCCCTTCGAAGCGGTGTGCGCATGGATGGCCGAAAAAGAGTTCGATACGATTGACGTGTCCCGGATCGACGGCGACATGGTCCGGACCGCCGAGGCGCACGGCGTGGCCATCGGCCAGGTGGACCTCGCCGCGGGTTCGGAACTGCTGAGTGATGACGCCGAACAGCGGGCGCAGGCGCTGGACGCATCCAGGGATTCCATTCAGCGTGCGGTCGACCATGGCGTTACCAACATGTTCTACGTGGCACCGGCCCCCGGCGATCCCGCCCAGGGCCGGGATGCGACCTTCCGGCAGTGGAAGCGCACCATGCCGGACATCGTGGATTTCGCCGAATCCCGTGGGGCGACCATCGCCCTCGAAGGCTGGCCCGGGGGATCGACCCATCATGAGCGGATCGGCGCAACCCCCGAGATGCTGCGGGCCATGTTCGAGGCCTGCCCGTCGCCTGCCTTCGGCATCAACTATGACCCTTCGCACCTCATCAGGCTGGGTGTGGATCCGATGCGCTTCCTGAAGGAATTCGGCCACCGGGCCCACCACGTGCATGCCAAGGACACCGTGTTCGACGAGGAAGCGCTCTATCTCTATGGAAGGATCAGACCCTCCTTCGATTCGCAGATGGCCTTCGGTGAAGGATACTGGCGGTATTGCATTCCCGGCGAGGGTCTGGCCGACTGGGCGCTCATCGTGAAACGGCTCGAGGACTTCGGTTACGACGGCATTCTGAGCATCGAGCACGAGGACGGGCGGTACTATGGTTCGTGGGAGCTGGAAGAAGAAGGCTTCGTCCGCGCGCGGGCGCACCTGAAACGGTACATAGTGTAGCTTCCACGGTTCATGCCGCGGCGTCTCCGGCCGCGTTCGTCCGCACCGGGACGCCAGGGCCGCAACCCCAGGCACCGGGACGCCAGGAGCCGCGCCATTCAGCCGGATACTTCGTCCAGCACCTTCTCGACGTGACCGTCCACCTTCACGTTTCGAAAGATCCTGGAGATCCGCCCGTCGCCGTCGATGACGAAAGTCGATCGCTCGATCCCCATGTACTTCCGACCGTAGTTGGTCTTCTCCTTGTACACGCCGTACGCCGTGGATACGGAGGTGTCCGGGTCGCTCAGCAGCGGGAAGGGCAGGTCGTACTTTGCCGCGAACTTCTCGTGAGACGGAATATCGTCGCAGCTGACGCCGAAGACCTGGACGTCCTGGTTCTGGAACGTCGGATAGTGGTCCCTGAAGGCGCAGGACTCCCGAGTGCATCCGGGGGTGTCGTCCTTCGGATAGAAGTACAAAACCACTGTTTTGCCTCTCAAGTCCTTGAGTGAAACGCTTCCGCCCTTGTCCGCCTCCATCGTGAAATCGGGCGCTTGATCGCCTTTCTGAAGCATGGTGGGTTCCTTTCTCTAACAGGGCTGCTCCGGAGGACGCTGAATTGCCGCCGGGTCTGTACAGGGCCGCCGGGTGACCGGACCGGTCAGGACATTACGTAGGCCCCGCGATGTATGGCCCGGCCCTCCGCGGTATACTTCGTCTCGAAATTGGTCAGGTCACTGCCAAGTTCCCTTACCCGTTCGGGGATTTCCTCCAGCGCCGTCAAACGGTTCGACGTTTCGAGCAGGGCCATGATCTCCTCGTAATATTCGACGTAATCCGTGGCGAAATCCAGGGTGCCGCCCCCGGCCAGCGTGCGTTCGATCTCTTCCAGGGACCGGGTGTTGAACAAACGGCGCTTCCGGTGCCGTTTCTTCGGCCAGGGGTCTGGGAAGTAGATATGATAGGCCGAGACCGCCCCGTCGGGTATGAATCTCTCCACGAAATACACGGCGTCGTCGCGCAAAAGGCGGACATTGGCCAGTTCCCGCCGGACCACCCGGTCCTTCATGATGCGGAAATACCGCAACGCTCTTTCGATGCCGAGGTAGTTAATCCCCGGATAGGCCATGGCCGAATTGATGAGGAAGCGGCCCTTGCCGCAACCGATCTCGATTTCCACGGGTCTTTGGGTATCGAACAACCGGTCCCATCGGACCTGTTCCTCGTTTTCCCGTATGCGGAACTCCACTTCCCGGGCGACGGCCGGGACTTGACGTGGTTCGGAGGAAAGGGCCATTTGTTCCATTGAAAAGACGATGGGATTCGGGGTGGACGACCGGACGCTCCACCGGCAAATTAGATTGCCGGAGATGCCCTGTCAAGCCATACGCACTACCCAGAATTGGTTTGATTTTGCGCCGGCCACTGGTTATCATTAGCAGCGATCGCAACCAGTTTTTGCGCATTTGATACCTCCTGCGCCTCCGAGAGCGAACCATGCTCGATTACCACATGCACGTAGAGAACTACTACCCCTTCGGACGATCGCCCGATGACCGGCCCGACGGGACGGATCCCATGGAGACCATGCATATGTTTGCGGTCTCGGCGGCCGACCATGGCGTACAGGAAATCACCATCACGGAGCACGTGTACCACTTCGTGCAGGCGAAGGACATCGTGGACAGACCCTGGTCCGATGCGTTGTGTTTTTACGACATGGACTATTACGTGGAGCTGCTCCAGTCCGCCCGCCGTGCGGGACTGCCCATCAAGACCGGCATCGAGATGGATTACATCGAAGGCAAGGAACCGGTCATCGAACGGATCGTCGAGGGGTATCCCTGGGATTTCGTACTGGGATCGGTGCACTGGATCGGGGACTGGGGATTCGATCTGGTGTCCATGGCGGACGAGTGGGACCGCCGGTCGGTGGACCAGGCTTACCGGGACTACTTCCGCCTGCTGGGACAGGCCGTGCAGACAGGATGTTTCGATTCCATGTCCCACCCGGATCTCATCAAGGTGAGAGGACATATGCCCGAAGGCGATGTCACGGACCTGTACGAGACTTTTGCCGAGCAGGTGAGCGGACAGGACGGTCTCTGCGTGGAGATCAGCTCGGCGGGCATACGAAAACCCGTGGGCCGGATCTACCCGGAACGCCCCCTGCTCGAAGCGTGCGCCCGCCGCGGAATCTCAATCACGACGGCATCCGATGCCCACTTCGTGGAGGACATCGGCAGGGATTTCGACCAGGTGAAATCCCTTGCAAGCGCCTGCGGATACGGCGAGGCCATGTCTTTTGACCGTCGGCGCGCGACGCCGGTACCCATCGAATAGGCTTTTTGCGCCAGGGAGGAAACAGATCATATGGCCATGGCCGTAGTCAAACCGCGCATCCGCGGGTTTATCTGTACCACGGCGCATCCGGCCGGATGCGCTTCGAACGTAAATACCCAGATCCAGATCGCCCGGGCAGCCGAGGCCGGCAGGCAGGACGGCGCGGGACCGCTCCGCGTTCTGGTGATCGGCGCCTCGACGGGATACGGACTGGCGGCGCGGATCGCGGCGGGCGCGATGTACGGCGCCGACACCGTGGGCGTGTTCTACGAACGCGAGGGGAGTGGTACCAAAAGCGCCACGCCGGGATTCTACAACACCGCGGCATACCACCGGTACGCGCAGGAGACCGGTCTCGTCTCAGTCAACATAAACGGCGATGCGTACTCCCACGAGGTCAAACGGAAGACCCTGGCGCTTATCGCGTCCAGCATGGGACAGGTGGACATGGTGATCTACAGCCTGGCTTCTCCGAGACGCACGGATCCCGATACCGGAGAAACCTACCAGTCGGTCCTCAGACCCGTTGGGGAGACCTACGTGGGGAAGACCATCGATCTGAACCGCGAGATCATCAAAGAGGTCACCGTGGAACCGGCGACGGAGGAGGGCATCCGGGGGACCGTCGGAGTCATGGGCGGAGACGACCTGAACCTGTGGACCAATGCGCTGCTGGAAGCCGACTTGCTGGCGGACGGCGCGCGAATCATTCCATTCTCTTATATAGGGCCCGCACTGACCTGGGCCATATACCGGAGTGGGACTATCGGTCGCGCAAAGGAACACCTTGAAAAGACCACGAGGAAAGTCAGTGCCAAACTGGAGTCAACCGTCGGTGGGCAGGCCTTGGTGTCGGTGAATGGAGCTATGATTACGCAGGCTGCGGCCGCGATTCCGGTCCTCCCCCTGTATATCAGCCTGCTGTACCGGATCATGCGGGAACGAAGTCTGCACGAGGATCCGATCCACCAGATGGTGCGGCTTTTCCGCGACTACATTGGACCGGGCAGGACACCCGAGGTCGACGAGGAGCAACGAATCCGCCTTGATGCCGTGGAACTCGAAGCATCGATACAGCGGGAGATCGAATCGGTCTGGCCGACGATCACGACAGACAATTACCGCGCCCTGACCGACTACGATGCCTACAAGCGGGGTTTCCGGCAACTGTTCGGTTTCGAAGTGGACGGCGTGGCGTACGACGAACCGGTAGAGCTGGAAGCGGAGATATAGCGATCGGCATTGGGGCGGCGCGATAACAACCAGCCGCCGGGTTACTCGGGGCGGATCTACATGGGCCAGACGGGTTCCTGCCCGATCCACTGGTCGCCTTCGCTGGCAACCGATCTGTACGAACTCACGATGGCGGCCGGCTATTTCGCGAACGATCGCCGGGAAAGAGCCACCTTCGAGCTATTCGTCAGGGACCAGCCGGCTAAGCGGTCCTATCTCGTTGCCGCCGGTTTGAGTCAGGCCGTCGACTACCTGCTCGCACTCCGGTTCTCGGCGGACGATATCGCGCACCTGAAGACGTTGCCGCCCTTCAGGCGCATTCCGGGCGCGTTCTTCGATTTCCTGGCTTCGTTCCGTTTTACGGGAGATCTCTGGGCCGTTCCCGAAGGCACCGTGGTTTTCGCGGGCGAGCCGATGATCCGGATCACGGCCCCGATCATCGAAGCCCAGATCGTAGAGACCTTTCTGCTGGCTACGGTAAACCACCAGACCCTGGTGGCGACGAAGGCGGCGCGTATCGTCGAAGCCGCTGCGGGCAGGGGGGTCGTTGAATTCGGCAGCCGGCGGGCCCACGGTCCCGAAGCGGGCCTGTTTTCGGCGCGGGCGGCGGTCATCGGAGGGTGTATCGGGACTTCCAACGTGGAGGCGGGACGGCAGTTCGGTATCAACGTCTACGGTACCGCCGCCCACTCCTGGATGATGACGTTTGAAAGCGAGATGGAGGCCTTCCGCGCCTATCATCGCGTGTTTCCCGAACACACGACCCTGTTGCTGGACACCTACGACCCCGTCAAGGCCGCCAGGCTGGCAACCGGGATCGGTCCCTCGCTAAAGGGCGTCCGCCTCGACAGCGGCGACCTGGCCGGACAGGCGGGGCGGATTCGGAACATCCTGGACGAGGCCGGGATGACGGAAACCACGATCATGCTCAGCGGGGATCTGAACGAATACAAAATCGCTTCGCTGGTCGCCCGCGGAGTACCCGCGGATTTCTTCGGCGTGGGCAACGAACTGGTCAACTCGCCCGACGCGCCGACTCTGAGCGGGGTCTACAAGCTGTGTGAGCTGGAATCGCCTTCCGGCACGAGAGCGGTGTTCAAGCTGAGCGAGGGAAAGGAGACCCGGCCTTACGCCAAGCAGGTGTGGCGCCGGCGCGATGAGAAGGGCGGGTTCGTGGAGGACCGGGTCGCACGGAACGACGAACCGGCCGAATCCCGTGAATGGGAACCCCTGCTCGAACCTGTCATGCGGAACGGCGCACTTGCCGGTCCGAAGCCCGATCTGTCTTCGGTTCGACAGAGAGCCTCGACGCAACTGGCAAGCCTGCCGGAGCGATACAAGCGACTGGAAGGCGCCACGGCCTATCCCGTCCGATTCAGTTCCCGGATTTCGCCAAATCGATAAAGGAGGACCCGTGCGTTACAAACGAGTATTGGTCAAACTCAGCGGAGGCGCGCTTTCGGGTCAGAGTGCCTGGGGATTCGATCCTTCCGCCATCGAAAACATCGCCAGCGAGGTCATGAAGCTGCACGCCGCGGGGGTCGAAGTGGGGATCGTGGCCGGCGGCGGCAACATCTTCAAGGGCGAACTGGGCCAGGACTGGGGTATCGAGCGCGCGGAGGCCGACAATATCGGCATGATCGCGACCGTGATCAACAGCATGATGCTGCGCGGCGCCCTGACCTCCCGCGGGGCGGCCGACGTCCGGGTCATGACGGCCATTCCCATCAACACCGTGGCCGAACCGTACATCCGGCTCAGGGCCATACGGCACCTGGAGCACGGATGCATCGTCCTGCTCGCCGCAGGCACCGGGAATCCATACGTGACCACGGACTATCCATCGGTGCTGCGGGCCCTGGAGCTCCGGACGGAAGTCCTGCTATCGGCCAAGAACGGTACCGACGGGATCTACACGAGCGATCCGCAGGAAAACGCGGACGCCCGGAGATACAAGGTCATCAGCTACGATTCGGTCATCCAGCACGATCTCAAGGTGATGGACCAGACGGCCGTACTGCTGGCCCGGGACAATAAACTGCCGATACACGTCTTCGACTTCAACTCCCCGGGCGCCATGGAACGGATATGCCGGGGCGAAGACCTCGGCACCCTCATTACAAGGGGATCGGATCAATTCGCCTGACCGGGTCGTTGCCTCATCATGATTTCCAGACACCTCACAATAGTACTGCTGGCCTGCGGCTTCCTTTGGTACGACGGGGTCGGCGTGAACGCCGAAACGTCCGGGAACCGTCCGGCAGGACCGGTTGAAAACCGTCCGGCGGCGCAGGATCCGCCCTTTGCGCTGGAGAATGTATACAAGGGCGTATCCTGGGTGGGCGGCCGTTGGGAAATGCCGGAAGGCGCCCTGCCGGAGGCGCGGGAACTGGGCATCGAATGGCTTTCGCTTACGCCCTTTGGATGGATGGAAAACCACAACGCGCCGGCTGTACGGATGAACCGGCGCGGAAGGTTCTGGGGGGAAACCGACCTTGGGCTGCGGACAACGGCCAGGAAGGCGCGGGAACTGGGATTCCAGTTGATGCTCAAGCCGCACCTCTGGCTGACCAGGCCCGTGAACGACGGCTGGATCGGCATGATCGATTTCGATTCGGAAGAAGCATGGCGGAAATGGGAAGCGGATTACCGGACTTTCATCCTGCACTACGCCGAACTTGCCCAGTCCGAAGATATGGCGATCCTGTGCATCGCCACCGAGTTATCCAATCCCGTGCGGACCCGGCCGCAATTCTGGAAATCGCTCATAGAGGAAATAAGGACGGTCTATTCCGGCAGGCTGACCTATGCGGCGAACTGGTACCGTGACTATGACGTGGTCGAGCTGTGGCCCCACCTTGATTACATCGGTGTAAACGCCTATTTCCCCCTGACGGACCAATCCGGACCCAGCGTATCGGAAATCATGGCGGGGTGGAAGCCGTATATCGAACGTATAGGCCGGTTGGCCGAAGAACACGACAAGCCCGTTCTTTTTACGGAAGTCGGCTACAAAAACGCGCCCGGGTCGACCATACGGCCCTGGGAGTGGCCGCCGAGGCGGCGGCGCTGGAGCGAAGAACCGGAACAGGACAACCACCGGACCGACCAGGACGAGCAGGTCAATGCGTACGAGGCCCTGTTCAGGTCAGTCGGTCGATTGCCCTGGTTCCGCGGAATGTTTATCTGGAAATGGTACCCCAACGCGACCCGCGTTACCGTGGATAGAATTGAGTTCAGCCCACAGAACAAGGAAGCGGAACGGGTATTGCAACGCTGGTACTCGGCCCCATGAATCTGTCGCGGACGGGCTTCAGAAGCTAGCTCGCTTCGTGACGTCGCGGGTTCCTCACCGCATTGGATGAATACATGCCGAAGTATTTTCGCTACCGTTCGCTCGAGGATCTGCAACAGGATATCGACCGCCTCGGTCTAAGCGACGAGATACCGCTGACCGAGGACCTCGAACCGCTCTGGCGGCCCGTCCGGTTCGGTGGGCGCACCATCGGGAACTCCATGGCTGTGCATCCCATGGAAGGATGCGACGGCCACCTCGACGGTTCGCCGGATGAACTGGTATTTCGTCGATGGCGGCTTTTTGGCGAAGGTGGGGCTAAACTGATCTGGGGCGAAGCGACGGCCGTACTGGAGGAAGCCCGGGCGAATACCCGCCAGCTCTGGCTGCACGACGGCAACGCCGCGTCCTTCGAGGCACTGCTCGCGCAGACCCGCAAGGTCCACCTGGCTGTCCATGGCCGCGATGACGACCTGGTGGTCGGGCTGCAGCTGACCCACTCGGGCCGTTACAGTTACCGGAAACCCCTTATCGCCTTTCACGATCCCGCCGCCGATCCGGTCACCCTCGTGGACAAGAAACGGAAGATCCCCGTTACGCCGGACTACCCGGTGCTGACCGACGCCGATCTCGGCCGGGCGGAGGACGCCCTGGTGGATTCCGCGGTCCTCGCCTGGAAGCTGGGTTTCGACTTCGTCGACCTCAAGCAGTGCCATCGCTACCTGCTCTCCGAACTGCTGGCGGCGCGGCTGCGGGACGGGGCCTACGGCGGCAGTCTCGAGAACCGGACCCGGCTGGCAAGGAACGTGATCGGACGCGTCCGGGAGGAGACGAACGGCGAGCTGCTGCTGGCCAGCCGGATGAACGCCTACGACGGCGTACCTTATACCACCGACCCCGACACCGGCTCCGGAACGCCCCGGTCACCCTATCCCGTCCCCTTTCTCTCCGGATTCGGCGTGGATGTGGACGATCCCCTGAAGGAGGACCTGTCGGAACCGGTTGCCGTCGTCGGCCTGCTCAGGGACGCCGGGATCGATATGATCAACGTCACCATGGGAAGCCCCTACTACAACCCCCATGTGGGCAGGCCCGCCGAGAGGTCGCCGGTGGACGGCTACGACGCCCCGGAACATCCCCTCTTCGGCGTCGCGAGGCACTTTCGCGCGGCTGCGGCGATGTGCCGGGCGCACCCCGGACTTAACGTCGTGGGAACCGGGTACAGCTGGCTGCAGAAATACATGGTCAACGCCGGCGCGGCCAACATCCGCGACAACCGGGTGACCATCATGGGCTCAGGGAGAGGCGCGCTGGCTTATCCCGATTTCGCGAAGGACGTGGCCGAGCACGGCGAGATGATCCGCAAGAAGAGCTGTATCACCGTCAGCTACTGCACGGCCCTTATGCGGGGGAAGCACAACGAACTCGGCCAGTTCGCCGTGGGGTGCGTGCCCCGGGACAAGATCTACGCGGACATCTACAAGGAGATGCTGGATACGGCGCCTGAACCATAGAGACGGCGAATCCCCGGACCGCCAGACCGTTACGCTCAGAGCGGCCGGCATCGGCCTCCTCCTGTCGGGCGTCATCGGGTTCGGCACGCAGTACATGGCCGACCGGGGCGGGTATGATTTCATGCTGTTCGCCCACCTGCCCTCCGGCTTCCTTGTCCCTTTTCTCGCCCTCGTTCTCCTCCCCAACCTGATCTGCCGCGCCTGCTGCCCGAGGCGCGCGCTCACGCGCACCGAACTGCTGACGGTCTTCGCCATGGGCTGGGCGGCGTCCATGATGCCCGACCTGGGCGTCACCCGGTACATGGTCTCCGCCATCGCGGCGCCGGCCTACTTCGCCTCGCCGGAAAACCGGTGGGATGAACTCATCCTGCCCCACCTGCCCCACTGGGTCTACCTGAGCGATTACGAATCGGCCCGGAGATTCTACGAAGGGCTTCAGCCCGGCCAGCAGATCCCCTGGTCGGTCTGGATGACCCCTGTCTTCTGGTGGCTGTGTCTGTTCGCCGCGCTCCTGCTGATCGGTGCGTGCATCGTCGTGATCTTCCGCAGGCAGTGGATGGAGTACGAACGCCTGCGCTTCCCCATGGCCGAGGCGGCCCTGCGGCTCACCGGAGCGTCGGAAGAAAACATGGATCAAGGGTCCACGGGACTTTTCCGCAACCGCCTCTTTCAGGCGGGTCTCCTGCTGACGTTTTCCGCCATGGCCTGGAACTGCGCGGCATACTGGGGCGCGCTGCCCATGCTGCCCATTCATCCGGACGCGCGGGCAACCCTGGAAATCGCGCCCTACTTTCCCGGCATACCGCTGTACCTGAATCTCTACGCGCTTTCCTTCGCCTTCTTCGCGCCGGCGGAGATCCTCTTCAGCCTCTGGTTCTTCCAGCTGTTCGGCGTGCTTGAGCAGGGTCTGCTCAGCCGGCTGGGGATGTTCTCTACGAGCGGCAGCGTGGTGCAGGGAGGACTGACCGGCATGCAGTACATGGGCGGGGTGATTGTCTTCGCGGCCTGGCTGGTCTGGACCGCGAGGCGGCACCTGGCGTCGGTGTGGCGCGCGGCATGGCGGCCCGCCCGCGACGAGAGCGAGGCGCAGGAGCTGTTCTCCTGCCGGTGGGCGCTCGTCGGACTCGCGGGCGGCTCGGTATTCGCGATCCTCTGGCTGTACAACGCCGGGCTCTCCATACCCGTGAGCGTGCTCTTTCTCGTCGTCATGTTCACCTTCTACCTGGTACTGGCCCGGGTGGTCGCCGAATCGGGGCTGGTCATGGCGGAACTCACGGTGAAACCCAACTACTTCACGGTCGGCGTGATCGGAACGGCGTCCCTGTCCATGCGCGACATCAACGTGCTGGGCATGGCCAACGGATTCGCGCGAAACTGGCGCACCTTCACCATGGTCGGATTCTCCCACATCGCCTGGCTGAAGAGCCGGATGGGAGGCAGCGGGCGGGGGCTGTTCGGCTGGATATGCGCGGCGATCGGCATCAGCGCCATCCTGTCGGTCATCTCCCTGGTCCATTCCGCCCACTCGGTGGGCGGGAACAACCTGTATACCCAGCCCGGCGGCCTGGGTACTTTCTTCTTCGGACGTACCATCATCTGGGCGACGAACGCATCGCAGATCGGTGGCCTGGAAGCGCTTTTTCTCCTGTCCGGCATGTTGATCAACGGCCTGGTCATTGCCGGCCGGGCCTGGTTCACCTGGTGGCCATTTCATCCGGTGGGGATGGCCATCGGGGACGTGGGCGGCGTGGTCCGCAATGCCTTTCTGCCGATTTTCCTCGCCTGGTTTCTGCAGATCGTGTTGATTCGGATCGGCGGCGTCCGGATGTATCGCGCAGCGCAACCGTTTTTCACAGGCGTAATCCTGGGATTTCTGATGGGCGTCGCCCTGTCCCTGGTGGTCGATGCCGTTTTCTTCCCGGGAACGCCCCATCGGACGGAGTGGTACTAGCGTGCCGACATGTTCGCGTCGAACAGGGAATTAACGGGAGGGTGAATGAGCGAGTTGGTTTCGGTCGGCGTGTCCGAGGTCGACGTCACTCCCGACTTCCCGGTGCGCCTCAGCGGTTACGGCGCACGCAGGGAAGAAACTGCGACGATCAAATCGCCGCTGTATGCCCGCGCCCTGGCGATCGGTGCGGAACGGCCGGTCCTGATGCTGGCCCTGGACAACTGCGGCGTGACCGAATCCATGACGGAGTCCGTCGCGCGGGAACTGGGCAGGCGGGCGGGGATCGACCGGGAACGCATCGTCCTGTGCTATACCCACACCCACAACGCGCCCATACTTTCGAGCGCGGCGCCCATGTTGTTCAGCACGGATATCCCGGCCGCGCACCAGCGGCATATCGACCGGTATACCGGGGAAGTAACGGAACGGCTTGTGGAGGTGGGACTGCGTGCACTGTCGAGCCGTGCACCGGCCCGATTGAGCTACAGCGAGGGGCACGCCGGGTTCGCGGTGAACCGTCGCTCGCAGATCGGGCCCGTGGATCACGTGATGCCCATGATACGGGTCGATGACCCGGACGAAAACCTGCGAGCGGTGTGGGTCAGCTATGCGTGCCACTGCACGACGTTCGGTCCCTCGGACAACTTCATGTGCGGCGACTGGGCGGGATTCGCGGCCGAGTCGATCAAGCAGAATCATCCCGGCGCCATTGCCCTGGTCACCATCGGGTGCGCCGCCAATGCGAATCCCTTTCCCCGCACGGGACTTTCCTTTTCCCGGCGACACGGAGGAGATATCGCCTGGGAAGCGGACCGCCTGCTCGGGATCCCCGGACGCCCCCTGTCGGGACGCGTCCGCTGCCGGCTGGTCCATGCCTCCCTGCCTTACGACGCCATGCCTTCGCGCGAGGAATGGATGGCCACTGCGAAGGAACCGGGCCCTGCGGGATACCACGCCCGGAAGTGGGTCGCCCTAATGGAAAACGGCGAAGCAGTCCCGGAAGCACTCAGCTATCCGGTCCAGGGGTGGTCGTTCGGAGATGACCTCGCCATCGTATTCCTTGCGGGAGAGGTCGTCGCGGACTACGCCTTCAGGCTGCGGCGCATGTACGATCCCGCAAGATTGTGGGTAGGCGCCTACGCCAACGACTTTCCCGGCTACATACCCTCCCGGCGGATCTGGAAGGAGGGAGGGTACGAGGCCGGCGACGCCACGGTGTACTTCGGATTGCCCAATCGCTTCGCGGAAGAAGTGGAAGAACGCGTCGTCGAGGCCGCGCAGCGGGTGATTCCGGAGACGTTCAGGCGGCCCCGTTCCAACGGAGGCTGACGCCGCGCTCCCTTCGGCCGGAGCCACTCGCTACGGTCAGCGCCTCACATTTCCGGGCCCAGCCTGGAACTAGATCCCCTTGGGCGCCCGGGCCACGGCATCCTCCCGCCGGGCCAGTTCCGCATGCCGCTGCGCGAAAGCGGAACTCTGGTCGTCTTCGATCACCTCGAGGTGCACCCCCGTTTCAAACCCCGGCAGGTTGCCCTTGTAGAATTCCGGCTGATAGATGCTCTCGTCGGTGAACTCCCATACGCGCTGCTTTCCGGCGAGGCCGGGCCAGACCACGCGCAGGATCCGCTTTTTGCTTCGGTAGCGCTGGACGGCCGTGGGTTCTTCGTCTTCCACGGCGTATTTTTCGATGGCCTTCTCGTCGACCTCCACACCGAGGCCGGGCTTGTCCGGCACCTCCATGTACCCGTCCACGACCTCGATGCGTTCGATCAGCAGGTCGGTCTGCCAGAGTTCGTGGCAGGTGATGTAGGGCAACTGGGCGTGGGACAGCACCGAACCGATGTGGGCGGCGAAAGTCGTGGTCAGTCCGGCGCCCACCATCTGGAGCCAGAAGGGCTTGTTCAACGCGGCCGCCATGATGCCCTGCCTCATCGTCCCCGAAGCGCCGCCGCCGATCACGAATCCGTCGCTGACTTCCGTCTGCCACACGTCGTCTCCAAAGTGCTCCACGATGGGCTTCTGGATGCGTTCCCTGAGCATCTGCGCGCCTTTGAGGTCTTTCCGCAGGTAGAAGGGGCTCTCGTACATGCCGACATTGACGCGCTGGTCGAGCTGCGACAGGATCTGTTCCGCCTTCGCCTGAGTAAGGAGAAAACCGTTGAAGTCCACGTCGAACCGGTAGTCGGCCGGGACGACCTCGCTCACCGCGTCGATCTGGGCAATGATGTCGCGCCAGGGCCGCGCCTTCATCTTGAAGGACGTGTAGCCGCGGCGAAGGGACTCTTCCGCCTCTTTGACCCAGTCTTCGGGGGCCATGTCGATATCCCACCACGAAAGGGGGCAGCGGTCCCTCAGCTTGTTGCCCAGAAGGGCGTGCACGGGCACGCCGGCATCCTTCCCGCACAGGTCGAATACTGCGATCTGGGGTCCGAACCCGATATCGTCGTCCCACATGATGGTCCAGGGATCCTTGCCGATCAGGCCGGCGGTATCCGAAGATCCGTGACCGTCGGTGATGCTGACCAGGCCGTTGTCGGTTTCCAGCCGGTATACCCAGACGCGCTCGTTGTGGGTGTTCGCCCGGGCCATGGCGTGATCGACGTGCGGGGCGTAGAACGGCACGTTCAGAGCCGTTCGTTCGGCGTGCGTGATCTTCATGGAATCCTCCAGCGATAATATGGGACGATATGAATAAGCGTGGAGGTATATTACTATGGACACTGCCGAAAAATGCAATCCATTTATCAACACTTGCCTTGCCTCGAATTTTCGATCTGGTTATAATCAAATCAGGATTGAACCTGATTACTTACCAGGAAAACTGAGGACAACTTGAAACTCGAAGGTCGGGTCGCTATCGTCACGGGCGGCAGTTCCGGTATTGGCCGGGGTGTATCCATCGAACTGGCCAGGGAAGGAGCCCGCGTCGTGGTCTGCGATATCGTAGAGCGGCCGAGGCCGGGCAAATACCACGATCAGGACGTGACGACCCCTACACTGGAAGAAGTTAAAATTCTGGGTTCCGACGGCCTCTTCGTGCAGGCCGACGTGTCGGACGAAATGGCCGTCAATCGCCTGGTCGACCGGACGCTGGATACCTTTGGCGGCCTGGACATCCTGGTCAACAACGCGGGCATTTTTGCCCTCGGCGACAGCCAGACGACCCCGGTCGAGACGTGGGACCGGATCATTGGCGTGAACCTGAGGGCCCTGTTCCTGACTACGCGTGCGGCCGTGCCCCACTTGAAGGAATCGCGCGCGGGACGGATCATCAACATCGCTTCCGTGCACGCCTTTCACGGCGGCGGCGGACCGGCGTACGCGCCGGCCAAGGCGGGTGTCGTCAACCTTACGCGGGACACGGCGGTCGAATTGGCGTCGCTTGGTATAACCGCCAACACGATCTGCCCGGGCTATATCGAGACGCCCATCCAGGACTACCTGACCGAGGACCAGGTCGCCGAAGCGCTGGAAAAGACCCCCCTGCCCAGGCTGGGACTGCCGAAGGACATCGGCCGGGCCTGCGTGTTTTTCGCTTCGGACGACGCCGAGTGGATTACCGGTACGGCCCTGCCCGTGGACGGCGGCTGGCTGGCGCCGATCTGGTAGGCGGCCGGACAGGTCTAAGCGTTTATGGAAAAGCTCTTTGCCATAACCGGAGGCGTCTCCGCGCTCCTGGGCGTGGTCGCCGGGGCATTCGGCGCCCACGGATTAAGGGACCGGATCTCGTCGGAAATGCTGGAGATCTTCGAGACCGCCGTCCGGTACCAGATGTATCACGCCTTCGGCCTGTTTTTCGTCGCCTGGGCGGTTACGCGCTGGCCGGAATCCATACATCCCGCCGCGGGCTGGGCGTTCATTGCTGGCACAGTGCTGTTTTCCGGCAGCCTGTACGTGTTGAGCCTTACGGGTGTCCGGTGGCTGGGCGCCGTGACTCCCCTGGGCGGCGTGGCGTTCATCATCGGCTGGCTACTCCTGGTTTACGGTATCTACAGGGCCTGAAACGGAAAGAAACATGCGCGTTGTAACCGGCATCATCGCTCACGAAACGAGCACGTTCACGACGGTGGAAACCACCAGACGGAACTACGAGGAACGGTACGGCGGCCTGCGGGGCAGCGAAATCCTCACGGCGTTCCGGGGCACGAACAAACCTACCGGGGGCTTCATCGAAGGCGCGGAAGTCCACGGTTTCGAATTGATCCCCACGATCGTGGCCGAACCGCATCCCAGCGGCCCAACGCCCCGAGCCCTCTTCGATGAAATCCTCGACGAGATGCTCGACGGTTTCCGAAAAGCGGGTCCCATAGACGGCGTGCTGCTCGAACTGCACGGCGCCATGGTGGCCGAAGACATCGACGACGGAGAGGGGTACATACTCTCCGCCGTGCGCGACCTCGTGGGGGACCTGCCCATCGTCGCCCAGCTGGACATACACTCCAACGTGACCCCGCTGATGATCGAAAAGGCCGACGTCCTGATAGGCCGGGAATCCTACCCCGAGGTGGATATGGCACCCAGGGGCCGGGAATGCGCAGACGTGCTCGTCCGTATCCTTCGGGAGGGACTGCGTCCCGCCATGGCGCTGCACCAGATCCCCATGGCCTGGGGAATGAACCAGGTGACGGCCCATGCGCCCATGAAGGAGGCGATCGAATATCTGCATGAAATCGAAACGAGGCCCGGGGTCGTCTGTGGATCGATCGCCACCTGTTTCCCCCTCGCAGACATACCCCACATGGGCGCGTCGGTGTACATCGTGACGGACGACAACCAGGAGATGGCCCAGCGTTACGCCGATGAATTGGGCGGATACCTGTACGACCGGCGCGCCGACTGGCACTTCCATATGCCATCGACGAAGGAAACGCTGGAACGCGTCCACGAAGAAGGCCTGTTCCCTGTCGTGCTGGCCGACCGAAACGACAACACGGGCGGCGGTTCGCCGGGCGACGGCACGGCTATGCTGCGGACCTTCATCGAAGCGGGGCTCGAAGACGCTTGCGTCCTGTACATTGTCGACCCGGTGGCGGTGGACCGGTGCATGGACGCCGGGGTGGGCGCCACGATTACGCTGGACGTCGGTGGAAAATCCACGCCGCTGCAGGGCGAACCGGTGACGATGACGGTGGAAGTACTGGCCCTTTCCGACGGCAGGTTCCGGTACCACGGTCCCATGCTCGCCGGCCTCGAAGGTACGATGGGGCTGTCCGCCCACATCCGGCAGGAGGGCGTCCACGTCATCCTCGTGAACGAGCGCGAGCAGCCCTTCGACACGGCCTTTTCGGAATCCCTGGGCCTGGATCCCCGGGCAATGCGCTACATCGGCGTCAAGTCCTCCGCCCATTTCAGGGCCGGGTTCGAACCGTGGGCGGGCGCCATTCACGTGGTGACGGAGCCGGGCGTGCATGATATGAGCACATTGACTTTCCATCGGCTGGGCCGGAAACTCTATCCGCTGGATGGCGCGCAGGGTTGAGAATATGATCCCGGCGGACCGTCGGCACGCCTTCGGGCTGGACCTTTACCGAAACGAACCATGAGCACTTCAGCTGAAAAAATAGACTCCACTTCGATCTGGTTCGACCACCAGACGCTGATCAGGAACGTGGATGTCCTGCTCACGGTCTACGATCAGGCCGCCCAGGGCGTGCTTGACCTGGCGAATAGCGAAGGTTACTTCGAAGGCGTCAACCCAGACCTGTTGAAGTGGCCGCCCTCCCGAACGCCCGATGGCTCCATAGGGCTGGAGGGCCTGGGCTACCGCGCGAAGCTGATCGGCGCGATCTACGAAGGGGTCCCCCGTCTCCGGGACCAGAGGATGGGCGAGGCCTACGACCAGTTCCGGCGGGTCGCCCCCGATTACTACCAGGCGGTGCAGTTGTACGCCCGCGTCAGGGAGCAGTTCCTGCGGAACGAGCAGGACGCGAACGCCCAGTTCCTCGAACTCTACCAGACCATCTATGTCGAAGCCCTGCGGGCGAGCAACGTGTTCACTCCGGACGAGGGCGAGGCGGCCCTGGCCGGGGCGAGACTTTCCCGCGTCCCCCTGTCTCACGCCCAGCCCGTCGCCGAGAAGCTCAAGGACATCGTGCCGGAGGACGACCCCATCTGGCAGGCCGAGTACGAATGCTCGCTCGACGGTAAGGAAACCCGTTCGACGCTCAGGGACATATTCCAGAACACCGCGCAGAAGACGCTCGAATACCTGGCCGCCGGTGAGCTGCTTGCCGTTCGCTACAATACCTATACCAACTTCGCATGGTTCGGTTGCGCGGTCTGGAAGATCATCAGCGACGCCGAGTTGCTTGCCGAGTTCTGCCGCCGGCACGTTCCAAGCAAATACATTCAGCGCAAGATCGACGGCATACAGGAGGATATCCTGCTCGGCCAAGCCATGATGGTGGAGTTCTTCCAGGCGCACCAGGAGAATCCTGCGCAACTCAAGCCGACCGGGTACTGGTACGGCCATCACTATACGAGCCTGACGCGGGACATGATCGACCAGACCAATTCGCTGATGGAAAAATGCAACCTGGTCATCTACCGGATCAACCAGCACATGAAGGACAGTGAGGACGCGGCGAAGATCCCCGACGAACTCGCCTCCATGCTGGAGCCCATGACGGTGCCGCCCCTGCTGGACCGGTCCGCCACGGGGAATTTCCTGGAGTATCCGCACGTGGGGCGCAACGCCCGTTATTCTCCCGTCAAGCGCGCCACCAGGCTGACCCGGTGGATCGGAGCCTCCTGGCGGTACGTTCGGAACAAACTAGCGATCGAGGAGGAGGGTCTTGACGAGCAGGAGCAGCTCGAAGCCGCATGGCACAACAGTCTCACCTGGTCCGAAAAGACGCTGAAGATCTTCGGCATTACAGTCAAGGTGCACGTCGATCCGATGGTCGGGGAACTGGCCCGCGTGCTCAAGTTGCACGAGGGCCGCTACAAGGTCCTGTTCTTTCCCACCCACCAGAGCGTATTCGACCACCCCGTCATGTACCAGGTGCTTCAGTCCCGCGTCCTGCTGGACGCCCTGGGTTGGGAAGACTCCCGTCCCTGCACTATTCTGTCCCGGTCGGGACTTACAGAGTACGTGACGCTGCGCCTGGGATCATGGAGCACGACGTTGTTCGGCGTGAACGCCGCGGAGTTCGACCGCCTGCTCGAGGAAGTCGACGGTTACGTGGTCCTACCCCGCACGGGAGATACCAACAACGCGACCCAGCGATTCGCCGGACTGCTTGAGAAACGCCCGGGCATCATTTACGCCGCGGGGACCACGGCGGCCTTCGACATCCAGTCCATCCCCCTGCAACACGGTCTTTTCAGCAAGATACCGCAGGACATCGTGCTCATTCCCATGGCCTTCAGGGGCATTCATTCCATATGGCCCAAGTGTCCCAGGCGGAACATTCGAATAAACCCCGGCGTCGTAGAAGTCGTAGTGGCGCCGCCCATGATGGGGGAAACCACGCTTTTTCCCAGGCGCCGGTCCCTCAGGCCGCAAATCGAACCGGCGGCGTTGTTCCAGGCCGTGCAGATCGTGCACCTGCTGAACCCGAATCACCGGTCATGACCGTGGCCGTTACAGGTCACGGACCAACCAGGTAGAACCAGGATGAACCTGTTACGAATACTCTGTTGCATCTGGCTGACCTTCGCGATCGCGTGGTCGCAGGCCGGGGACGCCCGAGCCGCCCGGGTCGATGTCATCAGGTTGACAGGCCCGATCGGCCCGGTCAGCGTCCAGCACGTGTCGGCCGCGATCGAACGGGCCGAAGACGACCGGTCGGAATGCCTGGTGATCATGCTCGACACGCCCGGCGGCCTCCTCGAATCCACCCAGTTGATCATCAAGGACATGCTCGCGTCCAACGTGCCCGTCGTGGTCTACGTGGCGCCCAGTGGCGCGGGCGCCGGATCGGCGGGCGTGTTCATCACCATGAGCGCCCACGTCGCCGCCATGGCGCCGGGCACGAGCATCGGAGCGGCCAGCCCGGTCGGTATCGGGGGCGCGGTGGCGGACTCCACCATGCAGGAGAAGATCGAGAATTTCTCGGTGAGCTATATCCGTTCCATCGCCGAGAAGCACGGCCGTAACGCGGACTGGGCGGAACAGGCGGTGCGGAAGGCCGAGGCACTGACCGACCGGGAAGCCGTGGAGCAGAACGTCGTGGACCTGAACGTCGCCACGCTGGACTCCCTGCTCGTTCGGATCGACGGCACCGTCGTAGAAGTCCGCGAAGGCAGCCGGGTATTGCGCACCAGGGACGCCGAGGTCCAGATAAAGGAAATGAGCTGGCATCACCGGGTACTGAACGTCCTCTCCAATCCCAATATAGCCTATCTCCTGATGATGCTCGGGTTCTACGGGCTCATCTACGAGTTCATCAACCCCGGGGCTATTTTCCCCGGTGTCGTGGGCGGCATGTGCATCGTCATCGGGCTTTTCGCCCTGCAGACGCTGCCCATCAACTACGCAGGGCTCCTGCTCCTCCTGCTCGGACTCGGGCTGTTCGTCACGGAACTGTTCGTGGCCAGCGGGGGCCTCCTGACCCTCGGCGGAGCCGTTTCCTTCACGATCGGTTCGATGATGCTCATCGATTCGCCCGATCCCTATCTGCGCATTTCCCTGTATGCCATCATTCCGGCCGTGATCGCGACCGCGGCATTCACGCTGTTCGCCGTGGGCTACGCCCTGAAGGCCCAGAAACGGCGCACGACCACGGGCGACGAGGGACTGATCGGAGAGACGGGCCACGCGCGCACGGCCGTGGATTCCCGGAGCGGAAACGTCTTCGTCCACGGCGAGTACTGGTCCGCGACAAGCGACACACCCATCGAACCCGGCACCCCGGTCCGGGTCGTCAGGCTCGATGGGCTGCGACTGAAGGTAGAAAGCCTGGATTCAGGTACGGACGCAACGAAACAAGGGGAGGACTCCCATGGGGTTTGACGGATTTTCGCTATCGACAATCGTGCTCGTCCTGTTCCTCATCATCCTGTTCACGAACGCGGTCAAGATCCTGCGCGAGTACGAACGGGGCGTGGTCTTCCGGCTGGGCCGCCTTTCCAAGGCCCTTATCGGCAAGAACGGACCGGGCATCGTGATCCTGATTCCCGGAATCGACAAGATGGAGAAGGTCAGCCTGCGCACCGTGACCAAGGACGTGCCGGCCCAGGACGTGATCACGCGGGACAACGTGTCCATCAAGGTCAACGCGGTGATATACTTCCGGGTCCTGGACCCGGAGAAGGCGATCACCGAGGTGGAGGATTTCCTGCTGGCGACCCATCAGTTGGCACAGACCTCGCTGCGGAGCGTGCTGGGGCAGGTGGAACTGGACGACCTGCTTTCCAACCGGGACAAGATCAACGAGGACCTGCAACTCCTGCTGGACCAGCAGACCGAACCATGGGGCATCAAGGTATCCATGGTCGTCATCAAGAACGTCGACCTGCCCATCGAGATGCAGCGGGCCATGGCCAAGCAGGCGGAAGCGGAGCGGGAACGCCGGGCCAAGGTCATCAACGCCCTGGGCGAGCAGCAGGCCGCCGAGAAACTCTCCGAGGCCGCCCACGTCATGGGCACCCATCCCGTCGCCGTGCAACTGCGTTACCTACAGACCCTGTCGGTCGTGGCGGCGGAGAACAACTCCACCACGCTGTTCCCGGTCCCCATCGACCTTTTCAAACCCTTCGTGGACGCGTTGAGACCAGCGGTATCTGGTGGACCGCCCGCGACAGAACCGGACGCACCGAAGCAAAGCGGCCAGGAGGATGGATAGCATACGAGATTCCCTGACGGGAATTCGACTAAATCGGTCAACATGCAAAGTTTCGTCAACCAGGAAAGAGGGAACATGCGATGACCGATTTACAGGGAATAACGCCGATCAAGGACTGGCCCGAAGACGAGAAGCCCAGAGAACGGCTGCTCAAGTACGGCATACACACGCTGTCGGACACGGAACTGATCGCGCTGTTGCTGCGCACCGGGAACGGTTCCGGGGGAAAGGACGTCATTGACATCTCCCGGGACCTGCTGCTGCAGTTCGGCGGACTGCGCCACCTCGCCACCCGGGAGATGAGCGAGTTGTGCCAGGTGTCGGGCGTGGGACCCGTCAAGGCCGCCCAGATCGCCTCCGCCATCGAAATCGGCCGCCGGCTCGAAGCACAGGACATGGAACAGAAGTCCTTCGTTTCGAGCACCGACGTGGCGCGCTACTTCATGCCGAGACTCCGGGACCTGCGCAAGGAGATCTTCATGGTCCTGATGCTCGACGCGCGCAACTGCCTGATCCGCGGCGTGACCGTGTCGGTGGGCAGCCTGACCGCGAGCATCGTACATCCCCGGGAAGTGTTCAAACCCGCCATTCTCGATTCCGCCGCTTCCGTGATCTTCGTGCACAACCACCCCAGCGGCGATCCAACCCCGAGCCAGGACGACCTCAAGATCACGGCGCAGTTAGTCGACGCGGGCCACATGATCGACATCAAGGTGCTTGATCATATCATCATCGGTCGAAAGTCCTTTACCAGCCTGGCCGGCAAGGGTTTAATATAGCGGTCAGCCTGGTCCGCCTGGTCCGCCTGGCCAGCCTGGCGGTACGGCGGGACAGCGGCGCGGCGGCAACGGGAGCATACCGTGGGATCTTCGGGCATTGAACGGATCAGGATCGGCTTCGTCGGCGCGGGATTCATGGGACAACTGGTCCACCTGCCCAATTTCACGGAGATGGACGGGTGCGAGGTAGTCGCCTTGGCCGACCGGAGACCGAGGCTGGCGCGCCTGGTAGCCGAGCGTTTCGGCATCCCCGTGATCCGCGGGTCACACGAGGAGCTCTGCGCGGACGAGACGATAGACGCCATCGTGCAGATCACCTCGGACGATGCCCACGCGCCTGTCGCAATCGACGCGTTGAATGCGGGCAAGCACGTCTATCTCGAAAAACCCATGGCGACCAACCTGTCCGACGCGCGCCGCATGGTCGAGGTCGCGGAACGCAATGGCCGCCAACTGATGGTCGGGTACATGAAGCGGTTCGATACCGGCGTCGAAATGGCCCGCTCGATCATCGACGAGCTGAAGTCATCCGGCGAACTCGGGGGGATCACCCACGCAAGGGGTTACTGCTTCGCGGGAGACTGGGTCTGCAACGCCGGGACGCCGATCCGAACGGACGAGACCTACCCGGAAATCGAGCCCCGACCGCCCGAGGGACTGGAGGAGGATCGAATCCGGGATTTGTACGATTTCAACAACCTGTATTGCCACAACATCAATCTGATGCGCCACCTGCTGGGCGAAGTCCGGGAGCTGAGATTCGCGTCCATCGACGGCCCGACCCAACTGATGGTCCTCGCGATGGAAGGTTGTGACGCGGTGCTGGAACTGGGCAGACTGACGGCAAATTTCTGGGATGAGGGCGTGAAGGTGTATTTCGAGGATGGATGGGTGGATATCCAGACGCCGCCTCCGCTCCTCAAAAACGTGCCGGCCGGGATCTCCGTCTACAGGGCGGGCGCGATACAGCAGCACACCCAGCCGCAGGCACCGAGGGACTGGGCGTTTCGCAGGGCGAACGCCCATTTCGTCGAGTGTATACAGTCCGGCGCGACGGTCCGTTCCTCCGGAGCGGATTCCATCCGCGACCAGGAACTGCTGGAAGAAGCCTTTAGACGGTTCTGAAAGGAGTACAGGCGGAAATGATGGAACCATCCGAAATCAAGAATGCGCTGGAAGCATCCCGGAATCAACTGGCCTATCTCTGGAGGGGCCTTTGACATAGAAAACAGGCAACAGGAGGCGGATCGCCTCGAAGTCGTCATGGCCGAACCGGACTTCTGGAACAACCAGGTGCAGGCCCAGGCCGTCAGCAGGCAGATCAGCGATCACAAGAAGATCATCGATCAGTGGAAGGAAATGGACAGCCAGGCCGAAGACCTGGAGACGCTCTTTGAAATGGCCGCCGAGGAGGACGACCGGGACGCTTTCGACGAGATCGAGGAGGGCGTACGGTCACTGCAGAGCCTCCTGGAAGAGGCGATGCTGCAGAGCATGCTGTCGGCCCCCGACGATACGAAGAACGCCATCGTTTCCATTCATCCCGGAGCGGGCGGCACGGAGTCCCAGGACTGGGCCGAGATGCTCATGCGCATGTACCTGCGCTGGATGGAATCCCGGGATTACGCCTTCGATACCCTGGACCTCCAGCCGGGCGATGAAGCCGGCATCAAGAGCGTTTCAATCGAAGTAACCGGCGAATACGCTTACGGCTACCTCAAGGCCGAAGCCGGTGTCCACCGCCTCGTCCGCATCTCGCCCTTCGACTCGAACCACCGGCGGCACACGTCCTTCGCCTCGGTTTCCGTGCTGCCGGAAATCGACGATCCGGGCGATATCGATCTCAACGAATCGGACCTGGAGATCGACGTATACCGGGCGAGCGGCGCCGGCGGCCAGCACGTGAACAAGACCTCGTCGGCCGTGCGCATCACGCACAAGCCTTCCGGCATCGTCGTCCAATGCCAGTCGGAGCGCTCCCAGCACCGCAACCGGGAAAGTGCCATGAAGGTGCTGATGTCCCGCCTCTACCAGCAGCGCCAGGAGGCGATCCGGGAGAAAAGGGAACGCCTCGAAGGCGACAAGAAGGAGATCGCCTGGGGCAGCCAGATCCGGTCCTACGTGTTCCACCCCTACACCATGGTGAAGGATCATCGCACCGGTACGGAAATCGGGAATATCCAGTCCGTGATGAACGGCGGAATCGACACGTTCATCGAGGATTATCTCCGACGCGACGATCCCGTAGAAAGCACATCGTAATTTCTCCCGTTGAAAGTACGTAATTTCTCCCGGCGCGCACCCTTCCCCGCTGCCCTTCGAGAAGTCCTTTTTAGTTGACACCAGGGCCCGCCGCGCCTATATTCCGGCAGCCGTCCGACAGGTATGTCGACGGCACTTCGCACCGTTCACTCGCCGCCCCGTCAACTATCCACCACCCACAGAGACCTTCGGAGCAAACGGGTGAACAGCCCGAACGATTTCAACCGGCAAAGGCACGACAAGCTCGAAGAGATCCGCAACCGCGGCATCGATCCCTACCCCGTCCGCTACGACGTTTCCCATCCCGCCCAGGCCATACTCGAACAGGCGGAAGACCTCACGGAGTCCGCTGAGCCGGTTACGGTGGCGGGACGGATCGTATCCAAGCGCGGCCACGGCAAGTCCGGCTTCGCCCACCTCCTCGACCGAACCGGCCGGATCCAGGTCTACGTCCGCCTCGACCGAGTCGGGTCCGGCGAATACGAGATCTACGACCAGTTCATCGAGGTGGGCGATTTCCTGGGGGTAAAAGGCGCCGTCTTCACGACCCGGACAGGTGAAGTTACCGTCATGGCGGATGAACTGACGCTGCTGTCCAAGTCCCTCCGCGCCCTGCCCGAGAAGTGGCACGGCCTGCGGGATATCGAAACCCGGTACCGGCAGCGCTACGTGGACCTGATCATCAACCCCGGCGTCAAGGAGGTATTCCTCAAGCGGTCGCGGCTCATCCGCTCGATTCAGCATTTTATGGACGGCGAAGGATTCGTGGAAGTCGAAACGCCGATCCTCCAGCCCCTGTACGGCGGCGCCCTGGCGCGTCCCTTCAAAACGCACCACCAGGCCCTGGACATGCCGCTTTACATGCGAATCGCCGATGAACTCTATCTCAAGCGGCTGATCGTCGGCAGCATGGAACGCGTATACGAGATAGGGCACGACTTCCGCAACGAAGGGATCGACCGTACCCACAATCCCGAATTCACCATGCTGGAGTTCTACATCGCCTACGTGGACTACCGGTACATCATGGACCTGGTGGAGCGGCTCTTCGTCAGGGTCTTCCAGGAGGTCAACGGCACCCTGAACCACACGTACCAGGACCAGCCCATCGACATGACCCCGCCCTGGCCGCGGCTTTCCATGCTCGATGCCATCCGGGAGCACGCGGATATCGACGTCTCCGGCCTGGGGACCGACGACCTCGCCGCGGTATGCGGCGACCGGGGGCTCGATGTAAACGCCGACCTGGGCAGGGGCAAAATGATCGACGAGCTCTTCGAGCGCTTCGTGCAGGACCGCCTGGTGAACCCGACCTTTATCACAGACTATCCCGTGGAGATATCCCCCCTGGCCAAGCGGCACCGGGGAAACCCCGAACTTACCGAACGATTCGAGCTGTTCATCTGCGGGAGTGAATTCGCCAACGCGTTTTCCGAGCTGAACGACCCGGTGGACCAGCGCCGCCGGTTCGAGGAGCAGGTGGAAATGCAGCGGAAGGGCGACGGGGAAGCCCACGCCATGGATCAGGACTACCTTCGGGCGATGGAATATGGCATGCCGCCCACCGGGGGCTGCGGGATTGGGATCGACCGGCTGGCCATGCTGATCACGGACTCCGCGAACATCAAGGACGTCCTCCTCTTTCCCCATCTGCGCAGGGAATCATTCGATGGCGATTCGTAAACGATGGTCATACGAGTGGTTCATCGCCCTGCGGTATCTGCGCTCCAAGCGTCAGACCCGCTTCGTCTCCATCATCACGTACATATCCGTCGGCGGCGTGCTGGTGGGCGTGGCCGCCCTGGTCATCGTCCTTTCCCTCTTCAACGGCTTCGAGAGCGAAGTGCGGGAACGCATCATCGGAGAACGGGCGCATATCAACGTGTATTCGCTCCTCGGTGATGGTTCGATTTCCGGATACGATCCGCTGATAGACATCATCCTGTCGGTGGACGAGGTGGTCTCCGCCGCTCCATACGTGCAGGAGAAGGCCGTTTGCACGCCGGTTCCCGCCACGCGCAATGCGGCGGCGGGCGTAATCGTCCTCGGACTGGACATCGAATCGGGCCGCCTGGCCACGAACCTCGAGGAAAACATCGCCTTCGGGTCCCTGGATCTGACGGCCGCGCCCGATCCGGACAGCCCGACAGGCAGGCCGCTGCCCGGAATCGTCCTGGGCCGGGGACTGGCCGATCAGCTGGGAATCATCGTCGGCGAAAAGGTGGCCCTGGGCAATATCCAGAGTTTCTCCCTGACCTCGGCGCTCACCCCCTACATCCGGCCCTACCGCGTCACCGGCATATCGGAAACCGGCTTCTACGAGTACGACGCCTCCTCCGTGTACGTCTCCCTGGACGAGGCGCAGAAGCTGTTCAGGCTTGGAGACGGCATTAACGGAATCGCCGTGAAAGTTACCGACCGGGACGAGGCGGGGCGCATTGCCGAAGTGATCGAGGCGGATCTCAACCGGTACACGGAGGAGACGGCCGATTCATCTGTTGCGTCGACCCCTTCCGTAGCGTATTTTACGGTAGACTGGATGCAGCGGCACAAAGGGCTGTTCCGGTGGATGACCCTCGAAAAATGGGGTTCTTTCGCCATACTCAACCTGATCATCCTGGTGGCCGCGTTCAACATCGCCAGCACCCTGATCATGGTCGTGCTGGAGAAAACCAGGGACATCGGCATCCTGAAGTCCATGGGGGCCACGGCCTCCAGCGTAACCAGGGTATTCATCATCCAGGGTTCCGTAGTCGGCGTCTTCGGCACCCTGCTCGGCTGCGTGACCGGTTACGCCCTTTGCTGGACGCAGATGACGTTTGAGTTTATTTCCCTGCCGCCGGAGATCTATCTGATCGATGCGCTGCCCGTGAGGGTCGATATACTTGATTTCGTCAGCGTCGCCGCGGGTTCCATGCTGATCTGCATGCTCGCGGCCGTCTATCCGGCCAGGAAAGCCGCCGGACTGGTTCCGGTCGAAGCGATACGACATGAGTAGCGAAGCGTCCCGGGATGGATTGGAGGCACCCGGGGAAAAAGACGTGTCCGACCGTTCGTCCGACCGGGACGGGGCATCCTCGAACGGCGCGGTGTTGAGCGCAAGGGCGCTGACCCGGAGTTTCTCTTCAGGCGCCGGCCGGCTAGATATACTGAAGGGCATCGACATAGACGTCCGGCGCGGGGACATCGTGGCGATTCAGGGGGCTTCCGGCGCGGGCAAAAGCACTTTGCTGCATATACTGGGGACGCTGGACCGGCCCACCTCCGGCCAGGTTTTCATCGGCGAAACGAACGCCTTTGAACTACCGGACGACGGGCTGGCGGAATTCAGGAATCGAACCGTGGGCTTCGTGTTTCAGGCCCACCACCTGCTCCCGGAGTTTTCGGCCCTCGAGAACGTGATGATGCCGCTGCTGGTGGGAAGATGTCCGTGGGATGCGGCGCGTGAGCGGGCCGAAGGCTTGCTGGGGGAGGTGGGGCTGGCGAAGCGACTCGGCCACAAGCCCGTCGAACTGTCCGGCGGCGAGCAGCAGCGCGTCGCCGTGGCGAGGGCCCTGGTGGGACGCCCGCAAGTCGTGCTCGCGGACGAGCCCTCCGGCAACCTCGACCGCGGGAATGGCCAGGCCCTGCTGGATCTGATGTGGGACATGTCCCGCAGATACCGCCAGGCTTTTGTCCTGGTCACGCACGACGAGGACATAGGGCGCCGGTCGGACCGGATCTACCGGCTGGAAGACGGCTTGCTGAACGCGTTGGCGGCCCCGGAGAGCGGATGAAATCGACCACCTGTCCACAATGCGGCATGTCTGCCTCTGAATTCGGCAAATCGGGCCAGTTGGGCTGCGCCGTATGCTACCGCGTCTTCAAGGATACGCTGGTACCGCTTTTCAAGCAGATTCACGGCTACGAATTCCACCGGGGGAAGATCCCGGGATCGGACCCGTCGCGGCAGCAGACGCGCCGCGCGCTGATCGACCTCAGGCGCGCATTGAAGAAAGCGGTCGGCCAGGAAGCCTACGAACAGGCGGCGAAACTGCGAGACCGCATAAACGAACTGGAACGCAGTTCGGAATGGCATCACGCGATGCCTGGATGAAAACATGGGAAACCCCTATTCCGACCTGGCGGGCGAGGTGCCGCGGTGGTGCGACCCCGATGGGGAAGCCGCGGACCTGGTCATCAGCAGCCGCGCGCGCCTGGCCCGCAACCTGACCACGCTGCCCTTCGTTCACCGTACGATAAAGAACGAGCGACTTCGCGTGATCGAACAGGTGGACCGGGCCGTGCGGTCCTGCGACAACGTGGCGCAGGCCGTGTACCTGTCGTTGCTGGACACCTCGGAGCTGGACCGCAAGGTGCTGGTCGAACGGCGCCTGATCAGTCCGGCCCTGGCGGGCGGAACACGTCCCGCGGGCGTATTCGTGGGTCCCGGCGAAACCTACAGTCTCATGGTGAACGAGGAAGACCACCTTCGGCTGCAGACCATCCGGGGCGGCCTGCAGGTACGCGCCGCGTGGCAGGAAGCGGACAAAATCGATACCGAGTTGAGTAAAACACTTGATTTTGCCTTCTCGGACGAGTTTGGTTATCTAACGACCTGTCCGAGCAACGCGGGCACCGGCATGCGCCTGTCCGTGCTGATCCACCTGCCCGGCCTGACTCTCGCTGATCAGATGGATCACGTGGCGCGCGCAATGGAAGAGATCGGATTCACGGTGCGCGGACTGTATGGCGAGGGTACCGGAGGATCGGGAAACATGTACCAGGTGTCGAACCAGTGGACCCTGGGACATACCGAGCAGGAAATCGTCGAACGGCTCGACCGGGTTGCCCGGAGTCTGGCGCGTTGCGAAGAACGGGCCTGCGACGCGTTGCTCAGCCGGGCGCGGCGGCAGACCGAAGACCGGGTTGCCCGGTCGTACGGCCTGCTGAAGCATGCCCGCCTGCTGAGTGAGAAGGAAGCCCTGGATGCCCTGTCCATGCTGAGAATGGGCGCGTACCTGGGACTTCTGAACGGCATGGAGTCCACGAGGTTCAACCGGCTGCTGATATCGATACAACCAGCCCATGTGCGGATGAACTCCGGTCGGTCCCTGACCGACGAGGAACTGGACGAGCGGCGCGCGGAGCTGGTCCGGGAACACATGGGAAACTGAGATCGACCGCGAATGCGCCGCCGGGATTTCGAAGCCCGGCCCGTGAAGGGAGGGATGCTCAAGATGCCCCAGGGAAACAACAACAAGTTCACGGAACGGTTCAAACGGGTGATGCACATCGCCCGCGAAGAGGCCGCCAGACTTCAGCATGATTACATCGCCACCGAGCACCTGCTGCTGGCCTTCATCCGGGACGGCGAGGGGACCGCGGCGGCCATGCTGCGCAATATGGGCATCGATCTCGAAGACCTCAGGCAGTCCATCGAAGAGGCCACGGTATCCCAGTCGAGTGCGCTGACGATCGGACAGGTGCCATTCACGCCGAGGGCGAAGCAGGCCCTGGAAATCGCCGCCCACGAAGCGAACAACATGAAGTCGAAGTACGTGGGCACCGAACACCTCCTGCTCGCGCTGGTACGGGACAAGCAGGGCATCGCGTCCCAGATCCTGTCGACATACGACGTGACCTTCGAAAAGATCAAGGAAGAGGTCCAGAACATCCAGAGCGACCGTTCCGTCACGAAGAAAGACGCCCAGCGCAGCCGGACGCCCTTCCTCGATCATTTCGGCCGCGACCTCACCGAGATGGCGCGCGGCGGCAAGCTGGATCCCGTCATCGGCCGCGACAAGGAAATCGAACGGGTCACCCAGGTCCTGAGCCGGCGCAAGAAGAACAATCCGGCGTTGATCGGAGAACCCGGCGTAGGCAAGACCGCCATCGCCGAGGGCCTCGCGCAGCGGATCGTGCAGCGCAACGTTCCCCAGATCCTGGAGAACAAACGGGTGGTTACCCTCGACATGGCCTCCATCGTCGCCGGTACCAAGTACCGGGGACAGTTCGAGGACCGGCTGAAATCCATCATGGCGGAGATCACCAAGTCGGATGAAGTGATCATCTTCATCGACGAGCTCCATTCGATCGTCGGAGCGGGCGGCGCCGAGGGCAGCCTCGACGCCTCCAACATCTTCAAGCCGGCCCTCGCCCGGGGCGAGCTGCAGTGCATCGGCGCCACGACGCTCGACGAGTACCGCAAGCACATCGAAAAGGACGGGGCGCTCGAGCGCCGGTTCCAGAAGGTGATCGTCGATCAGCCGAGCATCGAAGAGACCATCGACATGCTCAAGGGGCTGCGCAGCCGGTTCGAGGAATACCACCACGTGAAGTACACGGACGATGCCCTGGAGTTCGCGGTAAAGCAGTCGGACCGTTACATCAAGGACCGATTCCTCCCGGACAAGGCCATCGACATCATCGACGAGGCCGGCTCCAAGGCGCAGTTGTCCAAGATGACGGTCCCCGAAGAAATCAGGGACGTGGAGGAACAGCTTCAGGCCATCCAGGACAAGAAGGTGGAAGCCGCCCAGCAGCAGGAGTTCGAACGGGCGGCGGCGCTGCGGGACCGCCAGGAAGAACTGCAGCGCGAGTACGACGAGGCGTTCATGGCGTGGCGCGAGCGGGTGACCGACGAGGTGGTGGTGGTCACTGAAAACGACATGGCTCAGATCATCTCCAGCATGACGGGCATTCCCATCTTCCGGCTCGAAGAGCAGGAATCCAGGAGCCTGCTGCGGATGGAGGACGAGCTCAAGAAACGGGTCGTCGGGCAGGACATGGCCATTCAGGTGCTGAGCAAGGCCATCCGGCGGTCGCGTTCCGGCCTGAAGAATCCCAACCGGCCCATAGGCTCTTTCCTCTTCCTCGGACCCACCGGCGTGGGCAAGACGGAACTGGCCAAGATCCTGGCGGCCTTCCTCTTCCAGGACAACGACGCCCTCATCTTCATCGACATGTCCGAGTACATGGAAAAGTTCAACGTATCGCGCCTGATCGGGGCGCCCCCGGGTTACGTGGGATTCAACGAGGGGGGGCACCTGTCGGAGAAAGTGCGGCGCAAACCCTACTCCGTCATTCTGCTGGACGAGGTGGAGAAGGCGCATCCCGACGTATTCAACATCCTGCTGCAGATCCTGGACGAAGGGACGCTGACAGACAGCAACGGCCGCCGGGTGGACTTCCGGAATACCATTATCATCATGACGTCGAATCTGGGTACCCGGGATATCAACAAGGCCGGCGGGCTCGGCTTCCAGCAGGATGGCGCGCGGGTCGACTACGCCAAGATGGAGGCGACGGTCAAGGAAGAGGTGAAACGGCTCTTCAACCCGGAATTCCTGAACCGGCTCGACGAGTCGGTGGTGTTCCGCCAGCTGGACCAGTCCGATATCTCGCGGATTATCGATCTTCAGCTCAAGGAAATCAACGGCAGGATGACCGAGCGCGGCATCAGGATTTCACTGACGCAGAGCGCCCGGGAACTGCTGTCTGAAAAGGGCTATGATCCGGTCTACAACGCCCGGTTCATGAACCAGACCATTCAGCGCATGCTCGAGGACCCGCTCGCGGAAGAGTTGCTGAAGGGCAAGTTTCAGGACGGGGACGAAATCAGGGTCGGCAAAAAGGGAGAAAACCTGACGTTCTACAAGGCCGAGACCTCGGATTCCGGTAAAACGCCCGTACTTTCCGAATCAGAAGCCTGAGCATGGGGTTCGCGGGAACCGGCGCCGCGGTAAGCAGGACCGGTGGAGGGAACCCGACGAAAAAACGCGCGTAGAATCGTCAGTCGGTTCATTCGCGTGTCGTACGTGTCGTCAAGTCACCTAAAGCCACCTGAATACCCGCATGGACGGGAAAGCGGTCTCTGTGTCTGACATGCCTTTCAAGTACCTGAAATCCTTCCAGGTCATGGCCCTTGCGGTCGCGATTTGCCTCACCGCTCCCCTGGGTCTCACCGAAGCATACGGACAACAGCAGCAGCCCCTGATCGCCGACGTGGTGATCGAGGGCCACGCCAACGTAGACGAGCCGCTGATCCGGTCGATGGTCACGCTGAAAGCGGGGAATCTCTATAGTCCCCGGGACGGCGCGACCACGATCAAGCAGCTCTACCGGCTGGGTTTGTTCGAAGACATCCGCATCTATGCCAGCAGGGGCGCCGCCGGTTTGATCATCACGGTGAACGTCAAGGAATACCCCCTGCTGGACCGCCTCGAATTCGAAGGGAACAAGAAGATCAAGGACGACGAGCTCGAGCGCTTGTCCGGGATCTTCCAGGGCCAGGCGCTGAGCCCCTTCCGGAGAAAGAGCGTCCTGGACAACTTGACCCAGGCCTATTACGAGAAAGGGTATCTGCTCGCCACGTTGACACCGCGCGTGCTCGTGGAAAGAAACAACGCGATCATGCGGATCGAAATCGATGAGGGCGAGAAGGTCAAGCTGGGTGAAGTCTTCATCGAAAACAATGTCTCTGTCGCCGAAAGAGCGTTGCAGGAAGCTTTTCGCAAGAAAACCGATACGGAAGAGGATCATTTCTGGAAAGAGGGGGACCTGAGACGGGACCGCCTGCTAGACCAGTTCCAGAAGATCGTGGCGGAGTACCGCAAGCACGGATTCCGGGACACGGAGGTCACGGAAGACACGCTGTGGTTCAGTGAAGACCGCAAGCGGATGTACCTCAAGGTGAAGGTCAAGGAGGGCAGAAAGTACTACCTCGGCGATGTGGCTTTCGAGGGAAACACGAAGTTCACCAATGAGCAGTTGTCCAGCCTCATCAAGATCGACGCGGGCAAGCCGTTCAACGAAGAAGAATACCAGGAGAGCGTGTCCACGATCTACGAGGCGTACGGCGAACTGGGCTACCTGTACGCCACGCCGATCGCCCGGGAGTCCGCGGCCAACGACTCCACCGTCGATCTGCGCTTCGCGGTCAATGAAGGGGAACCGGCCAGGGTGCATCGCATCGACATCGTGGGCAATACGAAGACCAAGGACAAGGTCATTCGCCGCGAGTTGCTGATCAAGCCGGGACAGACCTTTCGCCGCTCATTGCTCATGAGAAGCCAGCGGGACGTGTTTCAGCTGAACTTCTTCCAGGATGTCCAGCCCGGTTTGCAGCCCCTGCCGAACGGCGACGTGGATATATCGTTTACGGTACTGGAGAAGCCGACGGGCACGGCAAACGCCGGCGCCGGGTACAGCGGGCTCGACGGGCTTGTGGGCACCATTTCCATGATCATCCCCAACTTCCTGGGCAACGGACAGAGCCTGAATTTCAACTGGGAGTTCGGAAGCCGCCGCAATTCCATTTCCACCAGCTTCGTCGAACCCTGGCTGTTCGACACGCCGACCAGCGCCGGCATCGACATCTTCCGGACCAACAGGCAGTGGTTCCGGGAATTCAATATCATCCAGAAAGGATTCGGAACGTCCCTGGGACGCCGTTTCCGCGGGACCTACTGGCGGATCAGGGGGGCCTACCGGTTCTTCTACCTCAAGTATACCGGTTTCAGCGAGCGCTACTACGCCGCGGCACTGGAGGACACGACCCTTTCCGATGCCCAGGTCTCGGCTATCAACGAAAACATACGCCAGCGCCTGTCATACGAATCCAACAGCGGGCTGACGAGCCAGGTCTCCTTCTCGGTGACGCGGGACAGCCGCGATTTTCCCCAGTTCGCCACGCGGGGCATGCGCCAGACGTCCCGCAGTGACGTCGCCGGTGTCGGCGGCGATGTGAAGTACCTCAAGCAGACCCTGGAGTCCGATTTCTATGTGCCGCTCTTCAAGGGTACTTCGATCTCCCTGAGGGGGAGATACGCCGTGGCACTGAACCCCTTCAACGATCGGGAAGTACCGTTTTTCGAGCGCTTCTTTCCTGGCGGCGTCAGTTTCGATGGCTTGATCCGGGGTTACGGCAACAACTCCGTGGGGCCCTATACCCAGTTGGGAGACGGGACCAGCAGCAGGGACGGCGGCCGGGTGATGAGCATTATTACCCTGGAGTACCAGGTCCCCATCATCGATCAGCTCACTTCTCAGCAGCCTGTCTATGGCGTGGCATTCGTCGAGGCCGGAAATGCATGGGCGAAACTGTCGGAAGCGTCGCCTCTGCCGGGCAATATGAAGAAGTCCGTCGGACTCGGCATCCGGGTGATCATGCCCCTGGTGGGCCTGTTGGGGTTCGACGTCGGCTACGGGTTCGACAAGCCTTCGGATCCCATCCAGGCCCTGCAGAAAAAGCGGAGCGGGTGGCATACACACTTTCAGCTCGGACAGGTGTTCTGATTCGTATGTCCGAGGAGGGTTCCGGAGCGATCCGGTATACTAGGAGGATATAATGGTTTCATCGAAGGGATTGATTCGGACCGCCGCGGTATTGGCCGTCGTCTTGCTGCTGCCGGCCCTGGCGGAGGGACAGGAACTGAAGATCGGGTATCTGGACATGGAACGCCTGCGCCAGTCCTATCAGGGATTCAGGGACGCGGAGGAGGCCTTCCAGAAGATAGCGACGGAAGTGCAGGAACAGGTGCGGAACCGTCAGCAGGAAGTCGAAATGCTGAAGCAGCAGTACGAAGCCAGGAAGACCATGTTGACCGCGGCCAGGCGGCAGCAGGACGAGCAGAACATCATGCAGAAGGAACAGGAACTGGTGCAGTTCGCCCAGACCCAGCAAATGCAACTCGCGCAACAGGAAGTGGAACTGACCAGGCCGTTGCAGGAATCCATCTTCAACGTGGTGCAGACCCTGGCCAAGGCGGAGAACTACACCTACATCTTCGACGCCGGATCGCTCATCTACGTGGATCCGCTGAGAGCGCAGGACCTCACGGGGCAGGTCCTGGAGGAACTGCAAAAGGAAGTCAAGTAACCGATCGATGCGTCAGAGACTAGCCGATATTGCGACGCAGGTAGAGGGCGAACTCATCGGTGACGGATCCTGTATCATCGAGAGCGTCGCGCCGCTCGACGAGGCCGGCAAGGGTTCGATCTCCGTCCTGATCAACGCCCGGCAGAGCCGGCGGCTGGAGTCGACCGGGGCCACGGCGGTCATCGTCTCCCGCGAGATCGACCAGGCGCCGCTTCCCATCATACGCGTCGCGTCGCCCGAAGTGGCCCTCGTAACCCTGTTGTCGACCTATTTCGCCGGACATCGTCCCGCGGAGGACGGCGTTCATCCGACGGCCAGAATACACCCTTCCGCCGACGTGGATGAAGAAGCGGACATCGGCCCCCATGTTTCGATCGGACCGCACACGTCGGTGGACCGAAATGTTCGCATCGGCGCGGGCGTGGTGATCGGCGCCCATTGCAGGATCGGCGCAGATACCTGGATTTTCGCCAACACGACGCTTTACGACAGGGTTTCCCTGGGCGAAGGCGTGATCATCCACAGCGGGACCGTGATCGGCAGCGACGGATTCGGCTATTTCGAAGGAAGCGGCGGCGCCCGGAAGATCCCGCAGGTCGGCGGCGTTGAAATCGGCGACGAGGTGGAAATCGGCGCGAATACGACGATCGACCGCGCGACCATGGGGATGACCCGCATCGGCCGCGGGACGAAGATCGACAACCTGGTCCAGATCGGCCACAATGTCGTCATCGGCGATCATGTCACGATCTGCGCCCAGGTGGGCATCGCGGGAAGCACAGTGGTCGAAGCGGGATCCGTGATCGGCGGCCAGGCCGGACTCTCGGACCATATCCAGGTCGGCGCCGGATCAAGGATCGGCGGCCAGGCGGGCGTGACCAAGTCCATTCCCGCCGGATCGACGGTGTCCGGCTATCCGGCCCGCCCCCATAACCAGGCCCGGCGGATAGAAGCCGCCGTCAAGCGGCTGCCCGACCTGTTGCAGCAGATTCAGACCCTGGAGGCGCGCATCAAGGCCCTCGAAAGCCAGAAGTAGCAAATAGAAGGCGAGCAACGCCTGACCAAGCGAGCGAAGCCTGACCAGGCGAGCAACGCCGGGAAACACCAGAAAAACCGTCAGCCAGGAGAAAGCGGCATACACATGCTCAAACATCAGCGTACCATAAAATCCTCCGCGTCCGTGACGGGAATAGGTTTGCACACTGGAGGGCAAGCGACGCTGACTTTCAAGCCGGGTACCGTCAACGACGGGATCCGGTTCGTTCGTGTCGACCATCCCGAGAGACTGGAAATCCCGGCCGACATCGATTACGTGGTCGACACAACGAGGGGGACGAACCTGGCGCGCGACGGTGTCCGGATCCACACCGTCGAACACGTCCTGGCCGCCGTGGCGGGACTGGGTGTGGACAACCTCCGTATCGAACTCGACGGCGCGGAACCGCCGATTTGCGACGGCAGCGCCATTCCCTTCGTAAACGCCCTGCTGGAAGCCGGTATCGTCGAACAGGACGCTCCCCGCGAATACCTGGAACTGGATAATCCGGTGCTTTACTCGGAACGGGAAAACGGACTGTTGAAGGAACTCGTCGTCATGCCCTCCGACGATTTCCATCTCACCTACATGGTCGACTATCAGAAATCCAATCTCGCCAGCCAGCACACGGTGCTCTACTCGCTGGAAGACGAATTCGTCACCGAGTTCGCGCCTGCGCGGACATGGACCTTCCTGAGTGACGTCAAGGCCCTGCGCGAAAGGGGGCTGATCAAGGGCGGCAGCCTGGAGAGCGCGGTCGTCATCGCCGACATGGACCTGTCGGAGAAAGAACTGGACGAGTTGAAGGACCTGTTCGGCGTGGACGACAGGGTGGTGATCGGAGAGAACGGAATCGTGGGCACCCAGCCCCTGCGATTCGACAACGAGCCGTGCAGGCACAAGGCCCTTGACCTGATCGGCGACCTGGCGCTGCTCGGGGCGCCGCTCAGGGCCCAGGTATTCGGCGCGCGGTCCTCCCATGCCGCCAATGTCGAACTGGTACGCCGAATACGCGGCGCCTGCGTGAAGAAGAAACCCGCAACCGAGGCAGGAACTCCATCCACAACCGAGATGGAAACCCCGCCCGCGACTGCGCCGGAAACGGTCCTGGATATCGAAGACATCCTTCGCCTCCTCCCCCACCGGTATCCATTCCTGCTCATCGACCGGGTGATCCACATGGAACCCGGGAAACGCGTAGTCGCCTTGAAGAACGTGACCATAAACGAACCTTTTTTCGCGGGCCACTTCCCCGGCCATCCCGTTATGCCGGGTGTCCTGATCGTCGAAGCCATGGCGCAGGCGGGCGGCCTGCTGCTGCTCAACACGATCGACGACCCGAAAAGCAAAATGGCGTATTTCATGGGAATCGATCGGGCGCGGTTTCGCAGGCTGGTTAAGCCCGGGGACCAGCTGCGCTTCGAGCTGGAGATGATCCGAATGCGTATGCATGCCTGCAAGATGGAAGGCAAGGCCTACGTGGGCAATGAACTGGTCGCCGAAGCCGTGCTCATGGCCATGGTTACGGACCAGGCCGGCCAGGCGGACCAGGCGGACCAGGCGGACCAGACGGACCAGGAGACTCCACAGTGACGGACACGACCACCGAAGTCCAGATTCATCCCACGGCCATCGTGCATCCCGACGCGGAGTTGGGGGCCGGGTGCAGTATCGGTCCCTACACGATCGTGGAACCCAACGTGACCATCGGGGCGGGCACCCAGATTGCATCAAGCGCGCTGATCGGCGCCCATACCCGTATCGGCGCGGAGTGCAGGATCTATCACGGGGCCGTGGTGGGATCGATCCCCCAGGATCAGAAATTCATCGGCGAGCAGTCCACGCTGGAGATCGGAGACCGGACTTCCATCCGGGAGTTCACCACGCTGAATCGCGGGACCAGCGCCCTGGGGAAGACGGTGATCGGCAGCGATACACTGGTCATGGCCTATGTGCACGTCGCCCACGACTGCGTGATCGGCAACCGGGTGATCCTCGCCAATGGGTCGCAACTGGGTGGCCACGTGGAAATCGAGGATTTCGCCATTACCGGCGGACTCGTCGCGGTTCACCAGTTCGTCCGGATCGGCCGTAATGCCTTCATCAGCGGGGGCGGCATGGTTACCAAGGACATTTGCCCGTACATCAAATACGGCCACGATCCGCTAAAGCCCGTTTCACTCAACACCATCGGCCTGAAGCGCTGCGGATTCTCCGAGGAATCCATACGTACGCTCAAAAAGGCCTATCGACTGCTTCACCGGTCCTCGCTCAATATCTCCCAGGCGGTGATCGCGGTGACGGCGGAAGTGGAACAGACCGATGAAGTCAAATACCTGCTCGCGTTTATAGAAGAAAGCGCGCAGCGCAGCAAGCGGTACGGCCGCGGCCTGACGGCCTGATCACCGGAGGCAGCGTTTCGACGTCCTGATCATCCGGAGGCAGCGGCGGGATCGTTGCCCCCGAAACCCCATTTACCATCATTCCCTCAAGTCAAAAGAAAGGATCTGCCCATGTCGGCCGTCTCAACCGGGGGGCGTACCGTGCGTATCGCCTCGCCCATGTCACCTCCATCGTGGGCCTTGCTGGAACTGAACCTGATCAAACAGCAGGAAGAAGCCGTGGAAGCGTTTTACGATCAGTACTTCGACGAACGCGGTTACCTGCTGTGCGTCCCCCGCTGGGGCGGCGACGACGGTCCGGACGACGCGGCGGAGAACTTCGCGAACTGGCCGGAACTCTACGCGATCGGCGCTTCGAAACGAGTGTATGACCTGTACAGGAAAGCCTGGGACGGCCACCTGCTGCAGTACACCGAGGCGAAGACCACCGAGGTCGAATTCGCCCGGGACGGCATGTATTTCAAGGAATTCCCGACGATGTTCGACTGGATGCACAACGGGGAGGGATTCACCGCCTTTTTCCTCGAGGGCCTTTGCGATCCGAAGGACAAGAAGTTCATAGACCGGACGCGTCGTTTCTGCGGTTTCTACATGGGTGAAGATCCCATCGCCGACAACTACATTCCAGAGCATCACGTGATCAAGAGCATGTTCAACGGCAGTCGTGGACCGATGTTGCGCAAGGCCACCGGGCTCGACTGGGCCGGCGACTCCATCGAGGTCGAGGGCCGTTTCAGACTGGGACACGGGGAACGGAACTACGAAGAGATGGTCGCCCATTTCAAGGACTACAACGATGTGGCCGGCGATCATCCGCTGAACATGGGCGTGACCACGATGACACTGAACGCCTACATGATCGACGGCGATGAAAAGTACTTCGACTGGACGAAAGACTACATCGACGCCTGGGTGGAGCGTACCGAGCGGAACGACGGCATCATACCCTCCAATATCGGGCTGGACGGCAGCATCGGCGGGGAGTGCGGCGGCAGATGGTACGGCGGAGCGTACGGGTGGGGATTCTCGACCATCGTGCCCCAGACCGGCAAGATAGCGCACCGGCCCTACTTCCTGATCCGGGTCCACTGGAGTTTCGGCAACGGGCTGCTGCTGACCGGCGACCAGAAATACGTCGACACCTGGCGCGGCGTCATCGAACGAGTCAACGCCCACAGCAAGGTCGAGAACGGCCAGACGCTCTATCCCCGCATGCACGGCGACGACGGCTGGTACGACTATCAGCCCGAGCCCTTCGATGTCGGCGCGGAGCAAGTCTACTACTGGTCCATGGACCGCAGCGACCTGGATCGGCTGCCCATGGAGGGCTGGATCGCGTTCCTGGAAGGGCAGAACCCGGACTATCCGGAAGAGGCGCTGCTTGAGGACATCTCGACCGTTCGTTCGAAGATGGAAAGGATGCGGAACGACCTGTCCTCGCCAGATACGCGTTTATCGGACGACATGAACGGCACGAATCCCGCGGAGGTGGACGCCCTGATCCGGCTCATGCTCGGCGGCATGCCCACCGGGCACCTGGGCCACCCCCTGCACTGCCGGTTCCGGTATTTCGACCCCGCGCGCGTGCGTCCAGGGATGCCCGAGGACGTGGCCGCCCTCGTGGAAGAACTCCACGATGACAGCGCGGTAGTCACGCTGGTAAATACCAACCAAGTCTCCCCCCGTACCGTGACCGTCCAGGGAGGCGCCTACGGGGAACACCAGATCCTGGAAGTGGATGACGGTAGCGGGGCCACCCCGGTCGGCGGCGCCAGCTTTACGGTGACGCTGGAACCCGGGTGCGGCAGCAGGCTGCGCGTGGCCATGGACCGCTACGCCAACCGGCCGTCCTTCGACTTCCCCTGGGAGAGATAGGAGGCCTGTATGCGTAGCAAAGGAACAGGGGTGGTGCTCGTTCTGGGCATGTTGTTCATCACGAACATGCCACGGGGCGTGGCCGCCCAGCAGGATAACCTGGCCGCCCTGGTGAAAAGGCACCGGGCGGAAGCCATCCGCATGCGAGAGCAGATCCATCAGAATCCGGAACTGGGCAACCGGGAGTTCAAGACGGCGGAGTTGGTGGCGGACCATCTCGCCGCGCTGGGCATCGAGATCCGGACGGGCGTCGCCCATACCGGGGTGGTCGGTGTGCTGAAAGGCGGGAGGGCGGGTCCGGTGGTGGCCATCCGGGCGGACATGGACGCGCTGCCTGTCACGGAGGAAACCGTATTGCCCTTCAGGTCGACAGTCCGCACGACCTACCTGGGCCAGGAAGTAGGCGTCATGCACGCCTGCGGCCATGACGTGCACACCGCCGTGCAACTGGGTGTGGCTTCCGTGTTGGCCGACATGAAAGCCGACCTGCCCGGCACCGTCAAGTTCATCTTCCAGCCGGCGGAAGAAGGACCGCCCCCCGGTGAAGAGGGCGGTGCGGACTTGATGGTGCGCGAGCAAGCCCTCGAGGATCCCGCGCCCGAGGCGATTTTCGGTCTCCACGCGTTGCCCTCCCTCGAGGTGGGCACCGTTGGATACACCATTGGACCGGCCTTCGCCGCAGTGGACCACTTCACCATTAAAGTCCGGGGCAAACAGGCCCACGGCGCCCGTCCCGAAGAGGGCATCGACCCGGTCGTCATGGCTTCCGAGATTGTACTCGCCCTGCAGACGATACGGTCACGCACCCTTTCGCCTCTCGAGCCCAGCGTGGTCACGGTGGGCATCTTCCGTGGCGGCGAACGTTTCAACATCATTCCCCGGGAAGTCCATCTCGAGGGGACGGTGCGTACCTACAATCCCGAGGCCAGAGACACGGTGGAGCGCCGGATGGCGACTATCCTGGAAGGCATAACCGGGGCCTATGGCGGTTCCTTCGAACTGGACTACGACCGCGGCACCCCTTCCGTGATCAACGACCCCGAATTGTCCCGAGAAATGTCCGGCTACCTGGCCGGAGCGCCCGCGGTCGACAAGGTGCTCGAACTGCCACCGACCATGGGCGGCGAAGACTTCGCCTATTTCGCCAACGAGATTCCCGGTTTCTTCTACAGGCTGGGTACCACCAAACCCGGCCAGCCGTCGGGCGGCCTGCATACGCCGACCATGACGGCGGACAGCGAATCCGTGGCCGTGGGCATGCGCGTAATGACCCACCTGGTGCTCGAGTTTCTGAACGCCAGGGCACCGCGTTCCAACCAGTAGCCGTGCGCCAACGGCTACGTGCGTCCTAACGACTTGCCCGGTTCAGCGAAGCCTCCTTGAAAGCCAGCGTCTGGTCCAGGGCCGTGATGCGGGTCGCCCCTTCTATGTGCACGTGCTGTTCATCGGTGATGTGGTACTTGTACACCTCCGTGAAGGCGGGCGAACGGGCGAGGTTTCGCACCAGTACTTCGCCGATATCGACCACCGTGTGCAGCACAAGTCCCCGCGCTTCGTATTCCCGCCGCCATCTCTCCCAGTTCGCCGCGTCCTTCCTGTCCATTGGATCCGATGATACCAGGTGGTCCGTCGGAAACAGGCGAGTCCATCCTAGGTGATCTACCACGCGCCCGATCCGCGTCACGCTGTGGCTGGACAGGATCCCGAGCGCGAAACTGCCAGCGATTACCTCCAGGTGCTCCCCGGGAAACCTTCCCTCCGCCCGTATGGCGTTCCGGTCGATCTGTTCGTACATGGTTTCTTTCGCGTCCAGGTGGGCCAGCGTCCGTAAACCCATGACTACGAGTGACTTCATGCGATCGTTCCTCTCCGGGTTTTAATGGATCCAGGTTTCTTACTTCCAGGCCGGGTCCGCGCGATTGCCGGTTACCCGGACCTCACGGATCGCCGCAGGTTGCCGAGTATGGACCCGATGACAACCAGCACGGCGCCCGATATGCTGACGAAGTTGAGATGCTCCGGCTGGAGCAGGGCGGGTACGAGCGGCGCCATGATCATCATGTCCACGACGGTGATCAGGGGCACGACGGCCAGGACCATGCTGACCCGGAACACTTCGAGATGCTTCAGCGATTCCACCAGCGTCACGAAGGCGACGAGCGATATCACCGCCGATACGTTCAGCAGGATCACCTGCCGGGCGTCCTGTACGAGCAACGATTTAAATTGAACGAAGGGCAGAATCAGAAACGAACCGATCAGGTAGATCAGGAACAGGATGACGGATGTGGGCATGATCTGCAGCAACTGCTTCTGGGTCAGCGTATACGTCGACAGCGCCAGCGCGGCCGCGGTCACCCACAGGATGCCCGGTATCATGACACTGTCACCGGACAGGAGTTCCGCCAGCTGTTCGTTGAAGAACAGGACGATACCGCCCGTGAGCAGCAGGAGACCCAGGACCTGCACCAGGTTCATCCGCTCGTGAAAGAACAGCATGGCGCCCATCAGGAGGAAGAGCAGCGAGATCTGGTTGACCACCTGGGCCGCACTTGGCGAGATGTACTGCAGGCTTTGGGGATAGAACACGTACGCGCAGCTGAACCCGAGTACTGACGCGAGGAATACCAGCGCGTAACCGCCTTTCAGTTGGCGGACCAGGTGGAAATGCCCCTGCCGGTGTACAATCAACGCCATCAGCACGGCCGCGACGACGAACCGGTACCAGGTCATCGTGAAGGCGTCCAGGCTGATCAGCATGATTTTCAGGACGATGGGGAGTCCGCCCCAGACGAAGATCGTGAACAGGCTCAGGACCAGCCCCAGGCCCCAGCGGCCGCTGGTGACGTGTCGATTCATGCTTTTTCCAAGGGAAGGACCGGTACGGGAGGACACCCGCGCGGCTTTATTCGTACACCTCAACCTCGGGCGTGAAGGTCATGTCGGGGTCGAGAGGATAGATAGGACGGGGGACGAACTGATGGCCAAGCGTTGGGATGTTCGGACTCGCCGCCCCGGGCGAGTCGATGGTGATGGTCCGTTCCGCCCAGTTGTCGTACCACTCGTCGGGCGTATGGGGCAGCTTCTTGACCACGATGTCGAAGCGTTTCGGGTCCTGGCCGAAGGCGGGATACACCCACCGGTCGCACAGCAGGGGGCCGGACGCCGCGACGAAGAGGGTTATGTTGCGGCATTTAAGCACGGCAATCGGAACATCATCGCGCCGGCCGAGTACTTCGACCGTAGCGGTGACTTCCAACGGGATAAAGCGCGGGTCCCGCGTACCGCCCAGTGGGACGGTTACGGTCTGGCCGACGCCCGCCTCCATGGCGCATGCAACGGCGGGATCGTCGCGGATGGGGAACAGCACGCTACCCCGGTAGTCGCTCTCGAGGACCCCCTTCAGGATGGTGTTGCTCGTGCCCGGCGCGCCCGAGCTGGTGGCATCGGCGGCATCGGCGAAAACGACCGTTCCTTTTGCTTTCGCGGCGATCCGGATGCCCTCTTCCACGCTGTGCAGCACGCACTGCATGTGGGACCGCATGTTCCAGAAGCTCCGGCCGATGTACAGGGCTTCCCGTTCCGCCAGGTCCCGGTTGCCGTCCGTGATTACGACGACGCGGGAGCCCTGCTCCGGGCAGTCCGTAGGCGGATGGCCCAGCATGATCCCCCCGGCGAGCACGTCGTCCCGCTCTTCCAGGCGCTCCAGGTAGCGGATGAACGTGCCGTGCACGCCCGTGGCGGTCTTGAGTTCGTCGCCCCGGACCATGGTGGGCGTATACACGCTGGCGATCACGGGCCGGGCGCCGTCGAGTACGCGCAGCAACACCCCGGCGGCCCGGGCACCCGTTTCGTACCAGTCGATATGGGGATAGGTGTGCAGAATGCTGCAGCCGTCCATGTGGGACAACATGCGGCGGGTGATCGTGCCGTGCATGTCGAAGGAAGCGACCACGGGTATGTGAGGTCCAACGATCCGGCGCACCTCCTGCAGGACGTACCCTTCCGGATCCTTTTCGGTTTCCGCGGTCATGGCGCCGTGGAGATTCAGGTACACGCCGTCGACGCCGGTCCTGTGCCGTTCGATCGCGTCGAGCAACTCCGACGTAGTGCGCTCGAAACACGCCTGGGTGATCGTTCCGCCCGCTCCCATCGCGGCACTGTAGGTAGGTACGATTTCCACGTCGTCACGGGCGGAAAGGGTATCGACGGCGCCGTCGATCACACCGACCGGGTCGTCCAGCATCTCGCGGCCGCGCAGGATACCGAAATCCTCGTATACCGTATCGTTGGGATGAAAGTCGTTGGTTTCCTGGAAGAAGGTGCCGATCAGGATCCTGGGCATAACGCTCCGGTGGTTTTCCTTTCAATACCTCGACGTGTGCTCTTCCACCTTGGTGATCGTCTCGATGACCGCCGGCCGACCTTCGCGGTTGGCTTCCACCGCCCGGCGCATCGCCGGGGCGATCTCATCAGGCGTCGTCACCTTCTCCGCGTATGCGCCCAGCCCCGCCCCGATGGTGGCGTAATCACCGCCCAGCCGGTTGCTTCCCCAGCGTTCCGACGCGTAGGCCATGTGGTGGTCGTAATGGGTCATGACCCCATTGTTCAGGATCACCGTGATGATGGGGATCTCCGACCGCACGGCGGTCTCCACATCCAGGCCGGCCATGCCGAAGGCGGCGTCGCCCATGACGTTGACGACCTGCTTCTCCGGGTCGGCGATCTTCGCGCCGATGGCCAGCCCCAGCCCGTAACCCAGCTGCGTGGAAGCGCCCCAGCCGATGTAGCTCCGGGGCGTATCGGTCTCCCAGAAAGGCGCGAGCTGCTCCCGCGGATAGCCGGAGTCGTGGGTGATGATCGTGCGCGCCCCATCCACCACGCCCGCGATCTCCCGGAACACGCGGTACGGGCTCAGGGGCACCTCGTCGGAGCGGAACCGGGGTTCCCATTCGGCCAGCCACGCCGCCTTGAGCCGGGCGATCTCCTCGATGTCGCCGCGTTCGTCGTCTTGGGGCCGCCCGTCGAGCTGGCGTTTCGCTTCCTCGACCATCTGCCGCAGCACCATCCCCGCGTCGCCCACCGCGCCGTAGTCGACGCGGTGCTCCTTGTTCAGGTCCCCGTGGCTGACGACGCACTGGGCAAGCGCCGCGCCGGCCGGCACATCCGATTTGAACCCTGAAGTCATGCTCGTGCCGATGCCGAAGAAGAAATCGGTCTTCTTCAGGTATTCCGCCGCCATGAGCGAATGGGAGGCCGCTCCCGTGCCCAGCGAAAGCGCATGGGTTTCGGGAAAGGCGCTCTTGCCGGCCAGCGTGGTCATGACCGGGGTCTTCGTCCATTCGGCGAACTCGATCAGCGCATCGGTGGCCTCGGCGTACAGCACGCCCTGACCGGCGCTGATGACCGGACAATCGGACCGCAGCAGGGCCGCAACCAGGTCCCGGACGTCCTCCGGCGCTGCGCCGCTTTTGAACGGTTTAACAGGGGTGTAGTCAAAGGCGTCATCAGGGATTTCCTCTTCGCCCACGTCCCCCGGGATCTCCAGCATGACCGGCCCCGGCTTGCCCTGCTTCAGCAGGCTGTACGCCCGCCCCATCATCTCCGGAATCCGGGCCGCCGAGTTGATGTTCGAGACCCACTTGGTGATGCCCCGGTAGTTCTCCACCGATTCGAAGGCCAGACCGGCGCCCGCACGGGACCGCGGCGGCCCGCCGGGCAGCAGCAGGACGGGCACCGAATCCGCGTAGGCCTGTGCGACCCCGCCGAAGGCGTTCTCCGCGCCCGGTCCCATCTGCATCATGAAGACGCCGACGGTATTCCCGTTCCGTATCCTGCTGAATCCATCGGCGATATTGACGCCGGCCCGTTCCTGGCGGCAGAGGATGGGACGCAGGCCCTCGATCGCGCAGGCGTCGATGAGGGGATGGTGGGGAAAACAGCTGAACCAGTCCAGCCCTTCCGCCTTCAGGATCTTCGCAATCGCTTCGTTTCCGGTCATGGGTTTTCCTTTACTCTCCTTCGCGCCGCGGGTTCGACAGCGTACGTCCGTCGTCGTCGATCAAGGGACGGTGATAGACATAGGGCGGTTCGAGCACGGCCCGCTGGGCTTCGTCAAGTTCTTTCGTCCACTCCGGCAGGCCGGTTTCGTACACGCCGCCGGAGTAATGCATGTACTTCGGGGTGTACCGGTAGAACAGAGAGCGGCGCTCTCCCTTCCCCTTCCACGGCAGCGTGCCGTGGGTCGTGGCCTCGTTGAAGATCACCAGGTCGCCGGCCTTCATGGGCACGTGGTACACGATTTCCTGGTCGGCTTCGTAGCGGGAGATGTCGTCCGGAAGGGTGAAGTTCGCCTTGTGGCTTCCCGGGATCACGCACAGCCCGCCGTCGCCCGGATTCACGTCGGTCAGCTGGTACTGGCAGTTGATCAACCCGCAACGCATGGCGCCGTTCTGGTAGTGGTAAAACCGGGATCCGTTGAACTCGGCCTGTCCGTACCCGTGGAGGCGCAGTCCCTCGGTACCCGCCGCGGCCGTGAAGATGAAAGGACTGTGGTCCATCTTCCAACCGCGGCCCAGCATGGTGTTCAGATAGGGGATGATACGGGGATTGGCCAGCACCTCGCGGAATGGCCGGCACCAGGGCTGCTCCCACGTCAGCATGCCTTCGTAGAGACCGCGGAGCTGCGTGCCTTTAAGGGCCTCGCTCGTGCTGCTCGCCGTATCGTCCTTCCGCTTGTCGCGATTGGCGTACAGGGCCTCGTTCAGTGCCGCAACCTGCTGGGGCGCAAGGGCGTTTCGCACTACGATGAACCCCTGCAGATCGAAGAGGTACTGCTCATGGGGCTCCATGGTGAGGTATGATGTGGCCTGGCTCAGATCCCCTCCCTGCGGGGACGCACGATCGATTCGCCGTCATCCTCGATGAGAGGGCGGTTGTAGATGTAGGGGGGTTCCAGCACCGCCCGCTGGGCTTCGTTGAGTTCATTCGTCCATTCGGGCATGCGCGTTTCGTAAACGCCGCCTTCGTAGTGCATGTACTTCGGGATGTATCGGTGGAGCACGCAGCGGCGCTCGCCCGCACCCCTCCACGGCAGGGCGCCGTGGGTCGTCGCCTCGTTGAAGATTACCAGGTCGCCGGCCTTTACCGTGACGTGATGGAAGATCTCAGGGTGGTCCTCGTAGTGACGGACGTATCCCGGCATAGGGAAACTGGCCTTGTGGCTGCCCGGAATCACGGTCAGCCCGCCATCGCCCGGAGTCACGTCGGTCAGGTAGAACTGGCAGACGATCAGGCCGCTCCGCATGCGGCCGTCGTCGTACATGTAGTAGGTCGACCCGGCGAACATCCCCGTGCTGTTTCCGTGGAAAGGCGTGCCTTGGGCGCCTGACTTCGAGGTGAGCACGTCGATGTTATGATCCAGTTTCCAGCCCCGCCCCATCATGGTATTCAGATAGGGAATCAGCTTCGGGTGGGCGAGCAGGTCGCGGAAGGGCTGGCACCAGGGCTGGTCCCAGGTCAGCATCCCTTCGTAGTGGACATACTGCGTATCGGGGCCTGCCAGCGGCGTGCCGTCCAGCGCGCCGCCCGGTCCGTGCTCGCCGGTTCGGTCGGTATTGGCGTCCAAAGCGTCGTTCAGCGCCCGTACCTCATCGGCGGAAAGCAGGTTCCGCACCACGAGAAACCCCTGGAGATCATAGAGGTACTTCTCGCGCTCGCTCATCGCGACGAAGTCTTCAGGGTCGCCGAACATGGCCATGACGGCCTCCTGGCGGCTTGCTCCGCCTCATCGAGTGTCCAGTCGCCTCGAACGGAAATAGCCCGTTCCGGCGTCGCTGGAAACCATAATCGTGTGTTCAGGAATATAGAAAACGAAGGAGCGTAGTCAAAGATAACAATACGACAGCCGGGTCGCCGGGACCGCCCGACGAGTCAGCCGGCGTCCGGAGTGCTCAGCAGACCCTCGACACGCCCGAGGCGACCATTCATGTCGTGCATCTCCGAACGGATGGCGGTGATCTCCGTTCGCAGGGGCGCGATTTCCTCCCTGATCTCGGCTTTCAGTTCGTCACGGACAGCCACGACTTCCTGACGAACGGACCTGATATCTTCCTTTAACTCCTCCTTCAATGCCCCAATATCTGAATTGAGTTCCCGCTTGAGTTCGTCTCTACCCGTCTTCGCCTGGTTCCAGAAGAAGATGAAGGCTGACAATAGCGTGGCCGGCGTTAACAGCAGTTGGGCAAGTTCCATGGTCGCGGTTCCTCTTACAATCGTGCCGACAATGCGGCGATTCCCGAGACGAATTCCTTATCTGTAATGATTAGTCAGAGAAACCGGGATAACCTCGTGAACGATCATTTTAATTGGGTCTGCTATTCTTTCCAGATTCAACTCGTGTTCAAGTACGTCCATGAGACGAACATAGATACATAAAATCGCCGTTGTCGCCACACGTGCGGCAACAACGGCAATTTGGTTCGTTCCGACTTCTCCCGGACCGTATTCTTTCTAGTACTTCACCGTACAGCCGTATGCCCGAGTCATCTCGACCGGCACTTCCTTGCCGGCAAAAACCGCGTCGAAGGCCATGACGACGTAGTTGTCGGCCTTGGGAATATCGGCGACGTTTGCTGAGCGGATGCTGTCGATGGCGCCCATGTAGATCAGCGTGCCTTCCGGGTTGATAATGTACATGTGGGGCGTGTGGGTGGCGCCGTACATCCTGCCGACGTCGCCGTTTCCATCGAGCAGGTAGGCGTCCACGGTCGACGCGTGATTCTTCAGGCGCCTGTGGATTTCTTCATTGGAGAACTGGCCCTGCTTGCCTTCGGCCGACGAGTTTACGGCCAGCCAGACCACGCCCTGCTCGCGATACTTGTCCTGCAGGCCCTGCATGTTCTTGGCGTCGTAGTGCTTGGCCACGAAGGGACAGTCGTAATTGATCCACTCCAGGACCACGTACTTGCCGCTGTAGTTCGATAGCGTTACGCTGTTGCCATTCGTGTCCGTCAGCGTGAAATCGGGAGCCGGGTTCCCCACCTGGGCTTCTCCGCCCGCCATCGGCGTAGAGAAGTTGCCCAGAACATACGCGGCGGCAATGGCCACCACGGCTAACGGTATAAGGATCTTCTTCATGAATCTCCTCCTTGGGTATTGAATCTTGCAGCGATTTACGATGGTATCATCTGGTTGTGCTTTACACACACGACCGGACCATGACGCTACCTGCTGGCAGCGCTCCCGCTTTCCACCTTCTTCAATGCGTCCAGTACCAGGCCGGGCGTGAGCAGTTCGGGAAGGATATCCGGTTCCGAATCCGGACCGCCCGTATACAGCACGTACAGCGGGACGCTGTTGCGACCGAATTCGGCGAGTGCCCGCGTGATTTCGGGATCCCTTGACGTCCAGTCCGCCTGTACCGGGACCACGCCCAGGGTCTCGAACTGCTCCACCACACGGCTGTCGCTAAGCGCCACACGCTTGTTGACTTGGCAGCTCAGGCACCATGCCGCGGTGAAGTCCACAAACACCGTTTTTCCCGATGCGCGCAGGTCTTCGACGAACTGCCGGGAAAAAGGCTCCCACTCCAGTCCCGCGCTGTACGTCGGGGCCGCGGAGGCTCGTTCCGCCTTGGCCGAGTCGGGCACCTGGCTCAGTACGGTAACCATGCTCGCGATGATGATCACCGCGGCGGTGGCACGGGCAGCCATCCTGGAACGGCTTCCGGATGCGATGCCTCCCCAGCGGCCGAGAATCCAGCTTCCGAGGGCCACCAGCACCAGCAGGACCATCACCAGGGCGACCAGGTTGGGATCCGTCTGGAGGTTCAGCACCCAGAGCAGCCAGACCACGGTGGCCATCATGAGAAAGCCCATGAACTGCTTGAAGGATTCCATCCACGCGCCGGGCTTCGGGACGTACCGCAACAGGGCGGGAACGGAAGACAGGGTCAGGTAGGGCAGGGCCATGCCCAGGCCGAGGAACCCGAAGATCGCCAGGGACTGGACCGCCGACTGCGTCAGAGCGTATCCGAGGGCCACGCCCATGAACGGCGCGGTGCACGGCGTGGCCACGACCGTGGCCAGGACGCCGCTCAGGAAGGATCCGCCGAGTCCGCTCCCCGAATCCATTCGCCCGCCGAGCCCGACCAGCGACGTGCCGATCTCGAAGACGCCGAAAAGACTCAGGCCGAACATGAAGATGATGACCGACAGGACGACGATGAAGGCCGGCGACTGGAGCTGGAATCCCCAGCCCAGCTGCTCTCCCCCGGCCCGCAGGGCGATCAGGACGGACGCCAGCGCCAGAAAGGAGACCAGTACGCCCGCGGTGAAGACCAGGCCGTGCCGGCGGACCTTCGCCGGATCGTCGCCCGCCTGGTGGATGAATCCGAGCACCTTGATGGACAGCACGGGGAGGACGCAGGGCATCAGGTTTAGGATCAGGCCGCCGATGAGGGCGAAGAGCAGGGCCTGCCACAGGCCGGACACGAGATCGCCGGAAACCACCGTGGCCGCAAGGCCGGAAACCGCCGAAACGTCGCCGGAACCCGCCGGTTCGATTAGGGCCACCGCCGCCGGTAGCACGTCGGCGTAGACGGCGCTCACGGCCAGGGCGCGCTCCGATCCGGGACCGCGCCATCCATTGGGGGATACCAGCACGCCCTCGATCTGCTGCGGCCTGCCCGTGTAGAAGCCCGACCGGCGCATCGTCAACAGGTACCCGGTCTCCGTCTTCTCCAGCTTCTGGGGAGACACGTAGTCGATCAGGTCTTCATTGTAGGGGTAGAACTCGGCGCTGGAGAGGTTTCCCGGGAACCATTCGGGCGGTGCGGCGTGCAGCGCCACGGTGGAATCGGATATGGCGGCCTCGACGTGCCATCCGGGGACCAGGACCGGAAGATTCTCCCGGGTGCGGGCAAAGAGATCGGTCCATCTTTCATCGGCCTGGGGCGCGTCTCCCGTCACGGGCAGCGTCACCTGGTATCCGGATTCTCCCGGGAGACAAATCTCTTCGCAGACCAGCCAGGAGGCGTAGGCCCCGACGTCGACCGTCCCGCCGGTCTCCAGGTCGGACGGGGGCGTGATCTCCACAAGCAGGAGTGTCTCGCCCTCGTACCCGTAACTGGCCAGGATGTCGAGCACGATCTTCTGGGGATAGGGCCAGTTGATCTCTCCGGCCTGGAATCCGTCGGGCAACGTCCAGTGTATTTCCGTGGGGAGGCCCGAATCGGCGGGGTTGCGCCAGTAGGTGTGCCAGTGTTCGTCCATCTTCATCCGCAGGCCGGCCCAGAACGGCTGCCCGGGCTTGATGGACGTCGTTTCCACGACCAGTTCGGTTTCCATGTAATCGGTGCGGACCGCCTGTCCGTGAACGGACCAGGTGCCGGCGCCGAAGGCGAACAGGATCGCAAGCGACAGTAAGGTAGTGCGCATTGATTTCATGGTGTGTTTCGGTTCGCGCGGGTGGATGCCGCGCTGTACAGATTCGTCGATGCCGACCGATTTACCCAGTCTGGTCGATGAAGGCCGCCCGGATATTCATGCGGCGTAATCAGTTACACAAGCACAATATGGCCACAAAAACGTCCCCGTGTCAAGCCGCTTCGGGGTGTGGATCCGCCTGTCCGTCTGCATTCACACGCCGAACCAGTAGTTGAACTTGACGATGAATATGTTCTCCGACTCACCGCCGAAGAGGTTGCCGAAGTCCCTGCCGATGTCCAGTGCCCCGTTTTCGTCCCGCTCGCTGCGGGTCTGTTGCCAGACGAGAAAGACCCTGGAACCGGGACGGTACTCCCAGCGCAGCACCACGTTCATGCGCAGGGACTGGATGTTGAAGTCCCGGTCCGAGAAATTGATGTCCGGCATCCCGTCCCCGTCGAAGTCGAGATAACGGTAGCCGTCCGACGGATCGATGAAGGAACGCGTACCCTCGTCCAGCACGTCGAAATCGAAGCTGCTCGCTTGGAGTAATTGCTTGTAGTTGAGGTAGTCACCCGAAGAAAGCAGGGGTTGTGCGTACAGCTGCAGGGTCAGGTCGGGCGAAAAGGCCACGTTCAACCGGGTTTCGAGGGAAAAGGACCGCCGCTCCAGGTCCGAGAACACGTAACGGCTGCCGTAAGTGGGTGCGAAGGGCAGGGCATCGGTCCGGGTAACATACTGGGCCGCGTTCCGCTCCCAACTGAAATTTGGCGAAACTTCCAGTTCCCAGTTCGGGGTTGGGCGAATCGTGGCCTCGACTTCCGCTCCCCACTCATGGCCGCCCCGCTGGTAGTTCTCGTAATCAAGTTCCGTCTCCAGGGAGATCCGTTTCCGGCGGTCCGTGCCGACTCCGATATCGAAGGAATAGGACCCGGGATCCTCCATCACCGGACCGCCCCGGGTCCGGGTGTCGCTAAATTGGGTGGGGGCGTAGCTGGAGCCCAGGAAAACGTCCCAGTTGTTGTTCAGTTCGAAATCCGCCCCAGCCCAGAACCGGCCGTTCTTGTAGTTATTCCGCCACGACGACCAGGACCAGGGATCGTCTAGGGCCTCGTGCCGGAAGTTGTAGAAGGTAAAGAAATTGAACCGGTAGTTGCGGAGGTAGCGCCCCGGCGTGATGTTCTGGTATTCGATGCGCGCGCCGCCGTCGAGACGTTCGCTCGAACGGGAGAATCCCAGGTCGTTGATCTCGAATCCAGGCGATATCTGGGCGAACCAAAGCGCTCCGTTCCAGTGTTCGGCGTCCCGGCGGGCGAACTGCAGCCGCCAGTTGTACCCGTTCATGGAGGTGGCGGTCGAATCCACGGCCAACCGCGTGGCGTCGGGACGCTGGAAGTAATGATTGCTGGACCGCTGTATCCGGATCATCGCATCCGTGCTTCCCTGGACGCGGCTGCCCGCCAGGTAGCCGTAGACGGCCCAGTCTCGCGAACGCGCTCCCCCCCAGTTGTGCTCGAAGTCCACCCCGCCGGAAAACGCCTCGGACGTGAGGTAGTCGAAGGCGCCGTCGTCCGGAAGGGCCCGGTGCACCAACGAACCGACGGCTCCGACCTGGCTGGCGCCGTTTCGGTAGTCCTTGCGAATCCGGAAAACGCCGAATTCCGCCCGGGGTTCGACGGTGAACTCCCGGATTCTGCCGTCCGAAATCGAGTGGGCTTTTCCCGACTCCCGACCCGTGACCGCGGCCAGGGCGCCGATGGACACGCCACCCGGTGAACGCCCGGTGATCTTGGCCGCGCCGAGAATGCTGGTCTCCGTGGGGATATCGGCGAAATCCGCATCGTCCGGCGTGCCGCCCCGGGGCTGCCGGCCGATCCGCCGGCTGTAGTACAGTTCATCCCGGCCCGACAGGCCGAATTCAAACTCCTGGGCGTCTAACACGAAAAAGGGCCGCTGTTCCCGGAAAAAAGTCTCGAAGGCCGAGAGGTTTATGACGGCGGGATCCACTTCCACCTGCCCGAAGTCCGGGTTGACGGTAAGGATCAGATGGTATGATGGACTAAGTCCGTAACGCAAACCAAACCCTCCCCGCCCACTGAAGTCGGATCCGTCGAAGAAAGGGTTCCCCTGTTCGGCCCGGGCGGTCCGGGCGCTACCGAGGACGTAGGGACGGATTTCCAGGCGGCTGGATCCCGAAGGAAGGACCAGGCCGTTCAGGCGACCGAGGACGCTGACCCTTCCGTGCCGTAGCCGGGACTGGAGGGCGAAGTCGATCGACTCGTTCGCGGCCAGGCGCCTTCGCATGAAGTTTATACCCCAGGTCCGGGGCTCGTTCCTCGGTTCGTACCGAATCTGGGACAGGGGAATCCGCATCTCGGCGACCCAGCCCTGATCGTCGATCGTCACGCCGGACTCCCATACGGCGTCCCACGCGTCGTCCTGGCGCACGTCGTCATAAAGGTAGGCGTCCCGCTGCGCCCCGGCGGCGCTTACACGGAACTGGTAGCCGGTCAGTCGGTCATTGTTCGGATCGACGGAAACGGAGAAAAGGTCGAAAGCGCCCCGTTCGTCCCGCCGGACGAGTTGCCTGCCGATCTGGTCCGGGTGATCGTCGTACATCCGGGCGCCGATGTAGATGGCGCCGTCGTCGTAGAGTACACGGACCTCGGTGTCCTCACCGGGCTCGGCCCCCTCCACCGGCTCCCGCTGGACGAACCGCGTCGCCGGCACGGCCGCTGCCCAGGCTGTTTCATCCAATCGTCCGTCGATCGAAATCTGGCCGGTCCGTTGCGCCGCTTCCATGGCGGGGACGGTAGGATTCCCGGCATCCGACTGGGCGGTAACAGTACCGGTGGACAGGGTGCAAGAAACAACCAGGGTGAAGACCGGCCGAACAATGGATTTCAAAGGCATACGTGCAACGTTTCCTTCCTGCGTGTGGTGCTGATTGTATCAAGAAGCTTCGACGTTTACATTTACCGCTCGACCCGGCCCTCGCCGGCGGTTTTGCGCCATGACGGCGCAACAAAGCCACACCGCCCGCCAGGGCCACGACGGTAAGTCACCTTATATTACAAATGCGGATGGTAAAACTTTAAAATATCGGACGGCGTACCGCCAGGTGCTAGCGGGTCCAGGTCAGGACAAAAGCCGGGGGCAGGTTCCTCACGACGAGCGATTCGCAACGGTAGTCGGAGAACAGCGGGGCCATGCAGCGGCGAAACCGTACTGCCGAGGGTAGGTAGTAGGCGTGGACGTACTGAAACATGCGGAATACGGAACCGGGCCCCAGCAACTGGTCCAGGTTGTCGATGAGCTCGTCGATTACCGGGACCGGCATGGTGGATATGGACAGCCCGCAGATGACGGCCTTGACCGGTGGTACGCCAGTATCCGCGTGTACCTGGAAGGCCCGGGTGACGGTATCGTGTTCGAAGCGGAGGTTGGGAAACCGGTCCCGCAGCAGGTGAACGAACCGTAGTTCGAGTTCTATGCCGATATATCCGTCGTCATCTGGGAGGATATGCCGGATCTGGTCCGTGAGCGCACCCGTCCCCGGACCCAGTTCCATGACGGATTCGTTGGGCTTGATTTCCAGCCCCCTGGCCATGGCCCGGGCGAGCATTCTCGAACTGGGCGTCAGGGCGCACACGCTCAGCGGGTTCTTCAGCATGACCCGGAGAAAAAGGAAAAACGGATGTTGTGCGGATCGTGACATGTACTGGAAGGATTTCAGCCGGCGTCCAGGTCAGGGCAGGATCAGGGATATCGCGAAAGACCGGAGCCAATATATGACCGTCGGCCACAGGAGGCAATACCTATCGCTATGCCTGCATACGCTCGTTCGCCGGACCTGCGCGTACCCCTTTCCTGAAGGGCAACAGGCCCGGATAGGGCGTGCGGTACCGGTACAGCAGATAGAGTGCGAAGACAAACACGGGCAGGTTAAGCAGGAGCAGCTCCGGCGGCCAGGTTTCGATCTCGACGCCATAGCGGTAGAGGAGGAAAGCGAAGGCGTTGTTGCCCGCGTGAAGCAGCATGCACGGGAAGATCGAGCCGGAGAGGACCGCTACGGTGGTGATTACCACGCCCAGATAGGTCGTCGGAATGATGCGGAACAGGGCCTGGTGGAACAATCCGAAGATAACGCCGACCACCAGGATGAGTACGACGGGTCTCAGCCGGCGGTGCAGCCCGTGAAGCAGCAGGCCCCGGAAGGCCATTTCTTCCACGATCCCGGGCGTAATGGCCATCATGAGCATGATCTGCCACAGGGGAAAGTCTTCCGGTAACAGCTCGCTGGCGAACTGTTCCAGCATTTCCTCCGGGAAGGGCAGGAACGCGCTGGATAGTTCCACGACGAAGATCCCGGTCAACAGGGTCGACGGCACCAGGAGCAGCACCGCCAGCCATACCTGGGGCCGCACCGGGCGAATCGCCAGGGCCTGGCGCCAGTCGAGCCGGTGTACCCGGATCATGAGCAGCGAGCCCAGGAAGAAGACGCCGAACATGTTGAAGGCCCACTGCCCCTCGAGCCGGGTCAGCGCGTCAACGTTCGAAGGCGCGATGATGACGATGGCCCACATGCCGAGGAACCACAGGAGCACCCGCCGGGGAAACAGCGCGGCGCCCCCTGCCAGGTCCGCCTCGTCCATGTCCTGCGCGGTGACGAGCCTTTCCTTGTCCAGCATGCGGGACGACCATCTGAGCATCAGGAAGGCGGCAAGCAGCATGGACGCGCAGGTTACAAGGAGCATGGGGATGTCGTAATGGCCGACCATGATTTCCCGTACGGCCACGCTGACGTTCGCGACCGGCACGACGGCGATCAGCGAGCGCAGGGATACCGCCGGGAGCAACCCCGCCGCCGTCAGGACCATGAGTCCGAGAAACACCGGCAGGAGGTAGAGCTGGGTCTCCCGATAGGTCTTCGCATAGGCCGAGATCAGCAGCAGGAGGGACGATACCACGATGGCTACGGGGATGTACAGGGCGAACAACACCAGCACCGCACCGGGGGATACGTCGATGTCCAACTCCGTGGGGAGTTCGATCAACCCGAGGCCGAGATAGACGAAGAGATTCGCCGCCTGTGCCAGGGTGATGAAGAGGGCCACGGAAAGGATAGTCAACTGCTTGGCGGCGATGATCTCGATCCGGCGGACCGACGTGGTCAGGAGGGTTTCGAGCGAACCCCGCTCCTTCTCACCCGCGACACTGTCCATGGCCGCTACCGATGCACCGGTGAGTGTGAGAAAAACGAGCAGCAGCGGCAGTAATCGTCCGAAATAGAACCCCGCTGCCTGCTCCGGCGTGGCAACGTCCACCCTTGAAAGCCGAATAGCTTCATCGGGGTCCGACTCTAGACCCCGTCCGCGCAGCGCTTCGGTGCGGTCCTTTTTCCTCGCGTCCACCATCCGGTCCACCAGCAGGGCGCTGCCCCTTCTGGATTCGTCCCGGTTGGCGCGGTAGTAGACCCTGACTACGGGGACGCCCGGATACCGCTCGTCCGCCACGGTCACCATTAAGGCACCTTCATCCTCGGGTTCCGTGGTGTCGGCCGCGGCTCGGGCAAGATCGAGCGTATCGGCTTCGGATCCGGTCAGTGCGTCCAGGTAGAAATCCAGGTCGCCGGATTCCAGGCTCGAATCGGGCATTGCGGCCGCCACCTCCTGAAAAGAGGCGGGCCGCCGGTCGCCATCCCCAGTTTCGACGGAACCAGCGATCTCGGCTGGATCCCCGTTCTCGACAGGAACCACTGATTCGGCCGGATCCCCGTTCTCGGCCGGACCGCCCGCGGCGCGCGCTTCGCCCGCCGCCCGCGGTTCGCCCGCCGCGAGCAATTCGCCCCTTGCGATAAGCGTCCGGACGGAGTCGGCGTAGGCGCCCACCACGGTGTAGCGATACGTCGTCGTTTCCAACCGCTCCGTGCGCCATTCGCTCATGAATTTCATGCCGAAGAGGATCGCCGGCAATACGAGGAGCGGCAGGAGAACGCTCAATACCACCGTCCGGCGGTCCCGCAGCAGCATGCGCATTTCGTGCCTGAACAACAGTCCGATCTTCGCGCGGTTCATGCGGCCTCTTGGATGAAGGAGACGAAGATGTCTTCGAGGTAGTGCGCCCCGGTCCGCTCGCGAAGCGCTTCAAGGGTGCCGGAGGCCAGGATCCTTCCCTCGTGGATTATGGCGATCCGGTCGCACAGTTTTTCCGCTTCGCTCATGATGTGGGTGGAGAACAGGATGGTCTTGCCCTGCGCTTTCAATTCGGTCAATATGGCCTGCATTTCCAGGGCGTTGAGCACGTCGAGGCCGACGGTGGGCTCGTCGAAGACCAGGATCGGCGGATCATGGGCCAGGGTCCGCGCGATCGCCACCTTCTGCTTCATCCCGCTGGAAAGCTTGTCTATGCGGGCGCGGGCATATTCCTCGATCCCGAAGCGCTCGACCAGTTCATCGACCCTGGCGGGCGTCCGGGACGCGTCGTATCCGTTGATCCGGGCGAAAAACTCGATGGTTTCTCGCGCGGTAAGGCGGGGGTACAGCGCGGTTGTAGCCGAATAGAACCCGACGTGCCTGCGGACTTCCACGGGTTCCTCCGCGACGTCGAATCCCATGATCTTCGCGGTGCCGGCAGAGGGCTTGAGAATCGTCGTCAGCATTCGCAGCGTCGTCGTCTTGCCGGCGCCGTTCGCTCCCAGCAACCCAAAGATCTCTCCGGGACTGCAGGTGAAGTCGATCTGCCGCACGGCGTGCACGGGACCGCGGGATTCATCGTAATAGGTCTTGGTCAGGTCCTTCACGAATACGGGATCGTTCACGGTTGCCATCCTCTTGAGGGGTTGCGGCGCAGGAGCCGGTGTTTCAGAAAACCGCCCAGCCCGCCTTCATAGCTGCCGGTCATGATGTCTTCGTAGCGGGTGATCGCCGCGGCGATCCGCAGAATGATCCAGATGTACAGGACTTCCATCAGCAAGGTGAGGCCGATCTGGGGCCAGTGATAGACCCCGCCGATGGCTTCCCGGAACACCAGGCAGACGTTTATGATGGGCACGCAGGCCAGCCAGGTCGTGAGTTCCAGGCCGGGGAACTGCATGAAGACCGCGGGTACCAGGATCATGACGGTTACGAAGGGACCCGCCAGGGACTGGGCGTCCTTGAACGTCCGGGCGAAGCTGGCCACGATCATGAGGAAGGCGGAGACGAACAGGGCGAGGAGCATGATGACCATGAAGATCAGCGGAACGGCGGACCACGGGATGGTGAAGCTCAGGTCCTGGATCCGGTCGCCCAGAAGCGGCGCCATGAGGGTGCGCATGGAGAGGCTCATGGCCAGGAAGTTCAGCATGCCGGCCGTGGTCGAAAGCGTGGCCACGTACAGGTACTTTCCCGCGAGGATATTTACGCGGTCCGTCGCCGCCGTCAACGTGGTCTCCCAGGTGGATCGCTCGCGTTCTCCGGCCGTCGCGTCCAGGGCGGGATACATGCCGCCCACGATCAGCATGATGATGACCAGGATGGGGACCGCCATGCCCAGGATGAAACGTCCCATGTCCCGGCTGGTGGATACGTTCTCCCGTTCTATCCAGATCATCTGGTAGGCTGGACCGGACAGCCCGCGTTCCCTGCCCGCCCTTTCCAGGTAGGCCGTCCGGTGGCGGGTGACGACGTCTTCGACCCGGCTTGTGGCGATTCGGCTACGATCCTTCGACGAGTCGCCGGTTATCCGGACTTCAATGTCGCCCGTGTAACCCCCTGCGTGGGGCGCGAGTTCGACCAGGAGATCCAGCCGGCCGTCCCGAATCGCTTCCTCGGCGGCTTCCACGTCAGCGACCGTCACGCGGTCCGCGCGGTCCACGAGTTCAGCGCGATTCACGAGTTCCACGCGGTCCGCCGCCTCGATTTTGCGCACGAGTTCCGTTCCCGCCGCCACGTCGCCAGCGATCATCACGCGGGCCGAGAAATTCTCCGTCTGGCCGATGACGAAAGACACGCCCGTATAGGCGAGCCAGAGAAGGACCGGATACATGAACAGGGGGATCAGCACGACGTTGATGACGATGGAACGTTCCCGCATGGCGCCGCGCAGTTCGCGGAGGAAAACGAGGAAAATGTGTGGGAAGCTGAGCAAGAAGAAACCCCGGTAGCGCTGACCGGACCGGTTATTGAAAGACCCGGCTGGTCCAGTCATCGGCGTCTCGCACGACCTCGTCGGGGCACAGCCGGCTGCGGGCAAGATGGCCCCGCGTGCTGCGCAGCGTTGACTGCAGGGCGTCCTGGTATCGCCAGTCCATGCTCCACCTGACCTCGCCCGATCGGTTGGGCAGTCCCTGGTGGTAGAGCATATTGTGGAAGAGGACGATGTCGCCCGGGTCCAGTTCGATGGACACGGCCTGATCCACATAGGGCTCCAAGTCGTCCTGTGATATTTCGAGGTAGTATTCGCGGTTTTCGTGCCGGGCCATGCCGATCCGGTGGGTGCCCGGGATGAATTGCATGCAGCCGTTGTCTTCGCGGGCGGGTACCAGGGGAGACCAGACATTGATCATGCGCAGGGCGTCCACAGTCTCCGCGCTGTGGTCCCCGTCGCGGTGGACTTTAAACGTATATCCCCCGTCCTGGTGCCACAGGACGAGCGTCGGGGCGTGATCGGGCAGCTTGGGACGGATGGAGTAGTTCGGGTACAGCCGGAGCTCGTCGCCCAGGAGGGTCTCCACGATATCCAGCAGCGGCGGGTGGAAGAACACCTCGTACATGCCCGCCAGGTGAAGCTCCTTGCGGAAGATGTGGGGCGCATCGTCCGGGGCGTCTTCGCAGATCCGGGCCAGGCGCGTCTCGAAGGGCGCATCGGCGTGGTCTCTCGAGATCTTTCTCTCCGCCATCAGCCGGTTCGCGAACCGGTCCACGAGTTCGCCGGCGGCGTCCCGGGCCGCTTCCACCACCCCGGCGGGATAGAACCCCTTCAGGATCACGTAACCCGTTGCTTCGAACCGGTCCAGGTCTGTATTCGTCTCTACCGCCACGCCAATGGTCTCCGGGTCAAGTACGCGGCCCCGATTCGCCACCCATGCCATACCACCCACGCCAGCCCGCGCGTTTCCAACTGTTTACCTGCACACGTTTCGATTCCTTCAATCTTCCTCTCGGCGCCGTCTTTTTTTCCGTCGGTGCACTTCCGCCCGTAGAATATACTCTATCTGCGCGTTCACGCTACGCAATTCATCCTTCGCCCAGGCATTGAGGTCATTCCAGAGCTCGGTGTTGATTCGCAGTAGCAGGGATTTCTTCTTGTCCGGCACGATAGCGAGTTTCCCTGGATCCCGTCAGTACAGCGAACCGGTATTGACGATGGGTTGCGTGGACGATTCGCTGCAGAGCACGGTGAGGAGATTGCTCACCATGGCGGCCTTGCGTTCTTCGTCCAGATCGACCACCTGCTGGTCCTTCAATCTTTCCAGGGCCATCTCCACCATACCTACCGCGCCGTCCACGATCTTCTGACGGGCGGCGATGATGGCATCGGCCTGCTGCCGCTGCAGCATCACCTGCGCGATTTCCGGGGCGTAGGCCAGGTGGTTGATCCGCGCTTCCGATACCGAGACCCCGGCCGCGCTGACTCGTTCCCGTATTTCGTTGCCGAGGGCTTCGGACACTTCTTCTATGGACGACCTCAGACTGGCGGTCTCCCCCTCGGTCAGATCATAGGGGTAGCTGGTGGCCAGATGGCGAATGGCCGATTCGGACTGTACCTGTATGTATTCGACAAAATCGTCCACCTCGAAACTCGCCTGGGCGGTATCTTCCACGCGCCAGACCACAACGGCTGAAATCTCGATCGGGTTGCCGTTCTTGTCGTTTACCTTCAGCCGTTCGCTGTCGAAATTCCTGGCTCGAAGGGAGATCTTCGCCTTGCTGTTGAGGGGATTCACCCACCAGAATCCCTGCTCCCTCACCGTCCCCGTGTATTTTCCGAACAGCGTAAGCACGCTGGCTTCGTTCGGCTCCAGGGTGAAGAATCCCTTGAAACAGAATCCCAGTACGGCGAGGGCCGGCATGAAGACAAACATCAGCAGGAGCAAGTCTCTGACGCGCATTCCCTGCTCAAGTACGGGTGGATTGAACGCAATGACCCAATCCATGGCCACCATCGTCAAAGGAAACAGGACGATCAGCAAGGCCAACGCCCTCCAGCCATTGAATTTCAACGGGCTTCGTTCCGTAATCATGCTTCCCTCCCCGAATTACCGATCTGATGGATAACATAATAATATCATTATGATATCATATTACAAGAAAACGGAACACCTGTCAAACACACTTTTTCAAATATGGCCAAATAGAAAAGGCGCCCCGATTGAGGCGCCTTTAATCTTCCATTTTGACCTTTTGTAACGGCCGTTCGCGGCCGTCCACGGCTACAATTAGCCCTGGGGCTGCTTCACGTAGCGCAGGTAGGGCTTCACGCGGCGGATGTCGGAGTAGGTCTGGTCCGCTTCCTCGTCCGTGACCGCCGGTACGATGATGCAGTCTTCACCGCTGGTCCAGTTCACCGGCGTGGCAAGCTTGTGATGAGCCGTCAGCTGGAGGGAATCCACTACGCGCAGGATCTCGTCAAAATTCCGGCCCGTGGACGCGGGGTAGGTCAGCATCAGCTTGATCTTCTTGTCCGGACCGATGACGAATACCGAACGCACGGTCATCTTGTCGTCGGCGTTCGGATGGATCATGTCGTAGAGCTGGGAGACTTCCTGATCGGGGTCCGCGATCAGCGGGTAGCTCACGTTCGCGTTCTGCGTCTCGTTGATGTCGCTGATCCAGCCGCGGTGCGAATCGAGGGGATCCACGCTGATGGCCAGGATCTTGACGTTTCGCCGGGCGAACTCGTGGGCGATGTTGGCCATGTACCCCAGTTCCGTGGTGCAGACCGGCGTGTAATCCGCGGGATGGGAAAAGAGTATGCCCCAGCCGTCCCCGAGCCATTCGTGAAAACGAATCGTTCCCTCGGTGGTTTCGGCCGTGAAATCCGGGGCTTCGTCCATTAAACGTAACGCCATGACAATCCTCCTGCAAATGGCTTGCTATAGAGAAAGTTGCGGTGTGCGATCAGTAGCTGATCCTCTGTCAGTTTCGGCAATATATATATCTAAGTCAACAAAGTAAAGAATAAAATCAGCGGGTGCACCAGATCAGTCCGCGCCGGACGATTTCCCGTGCTTCCGGCACGTCGAAATCGGCGGCGACGTGACCCAGCGTGCAGTGGAAGACCTTGCCTTTCCCCCACGACCTTTTCCATGCGGCGGGCATGACGGTTCCTTCGATCCACGCGTCGTGTTCCCCGCTGAAGGTCGTGGTCGCAAGCACCTGGTTGGACGGATCGACGTGCATGTAATACTGCTCCGAGCGCATGGCGAAGTCGTTCAACCCGGCCGTGATGGGGTCCTCGTGATCGATGATGTTGACTTCGTAGTCGATGATGCCGCCCGGGTGGGACACCCACTGGCCGCCCACCATATACTGGTAGTTCGTGTTGTTTCGGAAGGCGTCGGCCTGGCCGCCGTGCCAGCCGCCGAACCCGGTCCCGGCCGCGACTGTTTCCAGTAGCGCCTTTTCCTGGGCGCCGGTGATCGTGCTCATGGTCACGGTCTGCACGATAAGATCGTACGTGGGCATGGCCTCGGCGTCCAGGTAGGCGTCGAGCGTGTCCTGTTGCGTGATTTCGTAACCTCCCGATTCGAGCAGCGGGATGAAGATGTCCTGGGCCTGCCTGGGTTCGTGTCCTTCCCAGCCACCCCAGACAAATAAAGCTTTTGGCATTTGAATGCTCCTGTGGTTGTAATACGATCATTGCTCCGTGGTTGTTAAAGAGGCGCGGTGCTGCCGCAACGGGTTCGCGGATCGGCCGGACGCCGCAGCTATACGCGCCGTTCCCACCGGCTCGGGTTCATGCCGGGCGCGCTGGACGTCATCCCTTCCGGCTTGTTTCCGACGCCAAACTCGTACGTGCGCATGCTGGGATCGCCCAGGAAGGGCCGGACGGAATCGGGCATCCTTTCCAGGTCCGACGGGTCCCGTGGCGCCACGTCGACGATCGGACCGGCCCAGGCCGGCCGGTAGGCCACCGCCAGCATGGCGCGCGAGCGGTTCCCCGTGTTGGGCAGGGTGCCGTGGAACGTCCGGTGGTTCAGGAACAGGGCCGATCCTGCGGTGCAGGGTACGACCACTTCCTCGGGATGCCGCTCGTACCGCTTGTACGGGTGGGCGTCCGCGTGCATGCAGAGATGGGACCTGGGAACGACTCTGAATGGCGATACGTCCAGCGTCAGGTCGTCGAGGTAGTACAGGACCCGGACGGTGATGGGACAGCTCCCCTCGTACCCGAAAATCTTCGATCCATAGGGTTGTCCGTCCGTATGGAGACTGATGCCCGGTGTGCCGGGTTCGGACCGGTCGTAGGTATAGTGGATGAAAACGAGACTGTCGCCGAAAAGCTCTTCCAGGAACCGCACGGTGGGTTCGAAGGCGATGAGCTCGGCCAGTTTCGGGTTTTTGAGATGGGGGTCCCTGCAGCCGCGCTGCTTTTCGCTGTAGTCCCGTCCGACCGTTTCGAGTTTTTCGCTCTCCGCTTTCAACTCGGCCAGGTAATCGGGAGGGATCCAGTCCGGTATGATCAGGTAGCCCTCCTCCTCGATCATCCGGATACGTTCGCCCCGGGTGAGGGCGCGCCAGTCCCGGTCGTCCACGTTGACCAGGTGTTCCTCCTGCCTTTGCATCATCCCTCCTTTCGCCGGTGATGCAGGCGGCGCCGGTGGCGGTCGTCCGCTGTCTACCGGCCGAACCGCCGGCGCGTTACTGTTCGACGCTTGACAATTCGACGGGCTACAACTCGACGCGCACCGCTTCCATGGCCCGGGCCGCTTTCGCGCGGGCCGCGTCGATTTCCGCCCCCCGGGCGACGGCGACGCCGAGGCGCCGGTGACCGGAGACCTCGGGCTTGCCGAAGAGAAACAGGCCGGTGTCCGGCTCGGAAAGGGCGGAGCCCAGGTTGCCAAACTTCATCCGGTCGGACTCGCCTTCCACCACGAGGGCTGCCGACGCGGAAGGTCCGTACTGGCGGATCCCGGGTACCGGCAGCCCCAGCACGGCCCTCGCGTGCAGGGCGAATTCGGACAGGTCCTGCGAGATGAGCGTAACCATGCCCGTATCGTGGGGGCGGGGCGAGACCTCGCTGAAGATCACGTCGTCGCCTTTGACGAACAGTTCAACGCCGAAGACGCCGCGGCCGCCCAGGGCGGCGGTTACCTTTTCCGCCGTCCGCCTGGCGTACTCCCACGCCTTCTCGCTCATGGGCTGGGGCTGCCAGGAGTACCGGTAGTCCCCGGCGACCTGTTCGTGGCCGATGGGCAGGCAGAAACTCGTGCCGCCCGCGTGGCGCACGGTCAGCAGCGTGATCTCGTAATCGAAATCGACAAATCCTTCGACGATCACCTTGCCGGCGGCGCCACGGGCCTCGTCGTGCGCCCGCTGCCAGGCGCCGGCCAACTCCGATTCGTCGCGCACCGTGCTCTGTCCCTTGCCGGATGAACTCATGACAGGCTTGATGACGCAGGGCAGCCCGATCTCGCGCACCGCGCGTTCGTACGCTTCGCGGGTCCCGGCGAAGCGATAGGGCGACGTGGCAAGGCCGAGATCCTCCGCGGCGAGCCTGCGTATCCCCTCCCGGTTCATGGTCAGGTGGACGGCCCGCGCGGTGGGAACGACTCTGAAGCCTTCCGATTCCAGGTCCACCAGGACGTCGGTGGCTATGGCTTCTATCTCGGGTACGACGTAGTCGGGGTGTTCCCGCTCGATCACCGCGCGCAGGGCGGATGGGTCGAGCATGTCCACGACATGGGAACGGTGCGCCACCTGCATGGCTGGCGCGTTGGCATAACGGTCCACGGCCACCACTTCAACGCCGAGACGTTGAAACTCGATGACCACTTCCTTTCCCAACTCGCCCGAACCGCACATCAATACCCGGGTCGCCGAAGGGGACAGCGGAGTGCCTAGCGCGGCCATCGGGGGAGCCTTCCGGTGTGTTTTCCTGAATCCATCATTCCCGGTGTACCGCGGTCAGATTTCGTTCACCGCCGCCGTCAGTTCCTGCACCGCTTCCTTGCCGTCGGCGAAGAGCATCAGGCAATTGTCCGCGGCAAAAAGCGGATTGGGTATGCCGGCGAAGCCCGGGCTCAGGCTGCGCTTGATGACCACGACGGTCCGCGACTTGTCGACGTTCAGGATCGGCATGCCGGTCAGCGGCGTGTCCGCCGCGTCGCGGGCCAGGGGATTGACCACGTCGTTGGCGCCGATGACGATGGTTACGTCGGTCTGCTCGAAACCCGTATTGGCCTCGTCCATCTCCTTCAGGCGGTCGTAGGGTACGTCCGCTTCGGCCAGCAGCACGTTCATATGGCCCGGCATGCGGCCCGCGACGGGATGTATGGCGAACTCCACCTCGACGCCGTCGGCCTCCAGTTGATTGGCCAGGTCCCGCACGGCGTGCTGCGCCTGGGCCACGGCCATGCCGTAGCCGGGGACGAACACCACGCGCCGCGCGCTGTCGAGCACCATGGCGACCTCCTCGGCGGTGGTGGATTTAACCTTCCCCTCGTAGAGGTCGTCGGCGGGACCTGCCTCATCGCCGCCCGAATCGCCGCCGACACCCGCGAACATCACGTTGGCGAGCGACCGGTTCATGGCCTTGCACATGATGCTCGTCAGAATGAACCCCGAAGCACCGACCAGCGAGCCCGAAATGATCAGGACGTTGTTGGACAGCACGAAGCCCGTCGCCGCGGCGGCCATGCCCGAGTATGAGTTGAGCAGGGCAATGACCACGGGCATGTCCGCGCCCCCGATGGGTACGACAAGGAGGATGCCGAGGACAGACGCGATGCCCACCATGATCCAGAAGTACTGGGTGTTCTCCGGCTGCAGGATGCCGAGGACGCCCGCCGCCAGTCCCGCGAGCAGGAAGAGCCCCTTGAGCACGTGATCTCCGGTGAAGCGGACCGCTTTCTCGGACACGATGCCCTGCAGCTTGCCGAAGGCGATCAGGCTGCCCCAGAAGGTCACGCCGCCGATCAATCCGGACGCCATGGTTGCGATGCCGAACTGCATCGAGATCGTGTCCGCGGACCGCAGTGCGGCCTCGACGTAGGCCGCGCCGGCCACGAGCACCGACGCCCCGCCGCCGAAACCGTTGCACAGGCCCACGAACTGCGGCATGGCGGTCATGGGCACCTTGAGCGCCCAGATGGCGCCGATCGCTCCGCCGAGGACGATACCCGCGACGATGAACTCGAACCGGACAATCTGCTGGTCGATCAGCGTCACCACGATGGCGATGAACATGCCCAGGGCACTCAGGCGGTTGCCCCGTACCGCGGTGCGGGGATGGGAGAGCCCCTTCAGCCCGAATACGAACAGGGAAGCGGCGACGAGATAGGCGAAGCGGACGAGATCGGGGGACATCCGCCTACTCCTTTCTCTTGAACATGTCCAGCATGCGGTTGGTCACGAGGTAACCGCCGACCACGTTGATCGTGGCGAAAACCACGGCGGCGGTTCCGAGGACCGTGGTCAGCGTCGAGTACTGGGTACCGGCCGAGAGGATGGCGCCGATGATCGTGATCCCCGATATGGCGTTCGAGCCGGACATCAGCGGCGTGTGGAGAATGGGCGGGACCTTGGTGATGACTTCGAATCCGACGAAGACCGCCAGGACGAAAATGGTCAGTATGGCAATGGTTTCACCCATGAGGCACTCCTCGATTCGTTCGCCGGGACAAGCCCGCTCAGCCGGTACCGTCAAGTACGGAACGGACCATTTCGTTGACGATCTCGCCGTCGCGGGTAACGGTCGCGCCCTGCACGATATCGTCGTCCACGGTCGCGTCCAGCGCGCCGTCGTTGATCATCAGCTTCAGGAAGTTCACGACATTGTTGGAATACATCTGGCTGGCGTGGAAGGGTACGGTAGAAGGCAGGTTCAATTCGCCCACGAGGGTCACGCCATGCCTCACCACGGTTTTTCCGGGTTCCGTGATCTCACAGTTTCCCCCCCGTTCCGCGGCCAGATCGATCACGACCGAGCCGGGTTTCATGCTCTTGACCATGTCTTCCGTAACCAGCACGGGCGCCGGTTTTCCGGGTACGGCGGCGGTGGTGATCACCACGTCGTTCTCGGATACGACGCGGGCCATCATCTCTCGCTGTTTCGCGTAGAACTGCTCGTCCATGGCCTGGGCGTAACCACCCGATCCTTCGGATTCCGCCGTGTCGAGTTCCAGTTCCACGAATCGCGCCCCGACGCTCTGGACCTGCTCCTTCACGGCCGGCCGCACATCGTAGGCCTGGATCACGGCACCCAGCCGCTTGCAGGTCGCAATGGCCTGCAGGCCCGCCACGCCGACGCCGACCACGAAGACATGGGCGGGCGTGATGGTCCCAGCAGCCGTCATCATCATGGGAAACAGCTTCGGAAGGTATTCGGCCGCCATCAGCGCGGCCTTGTACCCGCCGATATTGGCCTGGGAGGAAAGGGCGTCCATGCTCTGCGCCCGGGAGGTTCTCGGGATCAGCTCCATGGCGCAGGCGGTTGCGCGCCGGTCGGAAAGCGCCCGGATCTCGGCGGCAGCGGACAGCGGTTCCAGAAACCCGATCAGCACCTGTCCCTCGCGCAGTCGCTCCACGTCCATCATGCCCGAATCGGCATTCGCGCCGCCACCGCGTACCTGCACGACCGCATCGGCCGCTTCAAACACGGATTCGCGCTCCGGCACCACCAGGGCGCCGGCTTCCTCGTAGGCCACGTCCGCGAAGCCCGCTTCCCGGCCCGCACCCGCGGAGACCCGGACGGCACATCCCGCCCTCACCAGGGCGGCAACCCCGGCCGGAACGACGGATACGCGCCGTTCTCCCGGACAGGTTTCGATGGGAATGCCGATGGTCATGTACTGCTCCGACTTTTGTGACCGCACTTGCCGGGGAATCCGGGACGCCTGACGGCGGTTCGCTGTACTGTCCCGTCCTGCGCAATATGCGTTACGTGATTGACGGACCGGCGAATCAGGTCCAGGCGCGTTCTTATGTTTCCATATATCGAGTTCTATATATAAAGATTCGGGCCAGACGCGTCAACTACCAGATTGGCGACGGCGGCGGCTACAACGAATTACCCACGCAATCCTCGCGCTATTGTCAGGGTGCCGGCCTTGCGTTATCTTGAATGACGGAGGCGCATTGGGCCCCACGGGATATCGCGCGCCGGATTCCAAACCGGGAACTGAGCAGTCAAGGAGCAGTCATGAACGAAACCGAACGTTACGAATTCGACCGCCAGGGCTATATCGTGATCAAGGACATGCTGGATCGCGATACCGTTTCCGCTCTGGCGGCCGCCGTGGACGAACTGGAAGCGCACGCGCTGCTGAACCTGGACGAACCGCCGCGCAAGGTCAGCCCGTGGGGGCCGGATTATCACCGGAATCCGGAACGGGGATATCATGTGGACGGATCGAACGCGGAAGGCAGAACCATCATCATCGAGGACTTCTGGAATGCCGACGAACGGTTCGACGTGCTGGTGAATGACGCGCGCACCATGGCGTATATAGCCGGGATCGTCCAGGGCAGGGCCACGATCAACAACTCCGAGATCCGGATCCGCTACCGCGGGAACCTGTCGGGACTGCACGGCGGCATGCGGCCGGAGAATCAGAAATACCGGTACGGGTTTAACACCAACGGTATCGACTGCATGATGGTGCGCATGGTCTATTTTATCCATGACGTGTCCAGGGAACACGGGGCATTCTGCGTCATACCCGGAACCCACAAGACGAACCTGCCCTGTCCCTACGACGGCGACCCGGACGAGGAACCCGGGGTGGTCGCGCTGGAAGTCAAGGCCGGCGACGCCATACTGTTCACGGAGAACCTCCGCCACGGAGGCGTTACCAACCGGTCCGACCAGGTCCGCAAGACCATCCACGTGGGCTATGGGCCCTACTGGATGCTGTCGCAGAACCAGGCGACCATGGACGAGCTGCCTTTCGTGACGGAAACCACCCTTGCGCGCTGGGACGACGACCAGCGCGCCCTCTTCACACCCTGGCACAGGCCTCGGGGCTGGAGCCGAAGCGTTAAAACATAACCAGCCAGAAAGGAAACACGACATGTCCGTAAGCCGTTCCGTAGACCAATCGATGCAAATGTATAGACGGGCGGAGGCGTTGATCCCCGGCTGGACGCAATTGATCAGCCGGCGGGCGAGCCAGTTCGCCAACGGCGTAAGCCCCGTTTACGCCGAGCGGGCCAAGGGCGCCCGGTTCACCGACGTGGACGGTAACGAGTACCTGGACATGATGAACGCGGTCAGCGCCATCATCCTGGGCCACGCCGACGACGTGGTGGACGGGGCGGTGAAGGAACAGATCGAGCGGGGCAGTATCTACACGTTGAACAGTACGCTGGAAATCGAACTGGCCGAGGAACTCGTCGACACCATCCCCAGCGCCGAGATGGTGCGGTACGCCAAGGCCGGGGGAGAGACCTGCGCCCTGGCCGTGCGGATCGTACGGGGGACCACCGGGAAGGACATCATCCTCTTCTGCGGCTATCACGGCTGGCACGACTGGTACCAGTCCGCCAACTACCTGGTCGACCCCGAAAGCGGCGAATATCCCTTCGCCGGCATCGAGCCGATCGGCGTGCCTCGGGTACTGGCCGGGACGGCCATCCCCTTCACGTACGGCGACCCGGACATGCTCTCGGACCTGTTGAAAAAGTACGACGGACAGGTCGCGGCGGTCATGATGGAGCCTGCGCGGTCCGAACTCCCGCCGCCCGGCTACCTGGAAACCGTCAAGTCGCTAGCCCATGAACACGGCGCACTGCTGGTATTCGACGAGGTGTCCTGCGGCTGGCGCTTCCGCATCGGGGGGTTCCAGGAATACACCGGGGTGACGCCCGACGTTACCACCCTGGCCAAGGCCATGTCGAACGGATACGCCATGGGCGCCGTTGTGGGATCACGCGAGGCCATGGCGCCCGCCGCATCCATGTTCGTGTCCAGTTCCTACTGGAGCGACAACGTGGGCCTGGCCGCCGCGCTGACCACCATTCGAGAGCTGAAGCGACGTAATTCGGAAGCCTTTTTCGAGGCCATGGGCCAACTGGTCAAGAAAACGATAAACGACGCCTTCGCGAGCGCGGGACTGCCCGGCGCCTGCGTGGGCCTTTCCTACAATCCCAGCCTCTCCTTCGATCTGCCCGACCCGGAACTCACCCCCATCGTCTCCACGCTGTTCGTCCAGGAGATGTCGCGCCGGGGCATCTTCACCCCTACCTCGTTCCGAGTGACCATGGCCCACACGGAGGATGACGTCCGGCAACTGGGCGAGGCGGCCGCCGAGGTATTCGGGCTCATCAAGTCGGCCCTGGACCGCGGCAACCTGGCTGATATGCTGGTATGCGACCTGAAGAAGGAACCCTTCAGACGGCTCGTGAGGTGAGGGGCGCGTTAGTCAGAATCCGCTCCGCCGCCTGCTCTCCCGAATGCACGCAATCCGGCAGTCCCACGCCACCGTATGCGTTTCCGGCCAGCGCCAGCCCGGGATGCTTCTCAAGCAGCGATTCGATCCGCTCCATGCGCCGGGCGTGTCCGACCAGGTACTGGGGCATGGCGTCCGGGTACCGGGTTAGCATGGTATGCCGGGGAGCGGCTTCGATGCCCATCAGATCGTGCAGTTCATCCCGTACATACCGCAGCATCTCTTCATCATCGACATCGAGCAGATCCTGCTGACGGACACCGCCAATGAAAGCCCGCAGCAGGACGAGGCCTTCCAGGGCCCGGTTCGGAAACTTGACACTGCTGAAAGTGCAGGCGATGATCTTGCGTTCCTCTACAGCCGGCACCACGAAACCGAAGCAGTCGAGGGGATGGGGCACGTCCGATCGCCGGTACACGAGGTTCATGACGGCCGACGACGCATGGGGAATGGCCGACAGTTCGGCGTGCAGGGCCGAGTCGGTGTCATGGAGCAGTTCAGCGGACTTCCCCGAAGGCAGGGCGAGAATAACGCCGTCCGCGACGAATTCCCGTCCGTCGCCAGAGGCCACGCGCCAGGAGTTACCTTCGCGTTGCAGGCTCACGACTTCCGTGCGGGTATGCATGGCGTCCGACGGCAGGTGCTTCAGGAGGGCCTGCACGATGGTTTCCATGCCCCGGTCGAATGAGACCAGTTCTCCGTACCGGGCGCCGCTGCCCGCGGGGGATCCACCCTGGCGCTTCGTAGCCGCGCGCCGCTGGGCAACCATGGCCTTGATGACGCTGCGGTGACGCCTTTCCATCTCGAGGAACCGCGGGATGGTGGCCTTCAGGCTGAGGGCGTCCGGATCTCCCGCGTAGATCCCGCCGATGAGCGGCTGTACGACCCGCTCGAGCACCTCGCCGCCAAACCGCCTGCGAACGAAGGCCCCCAGACTCTCGTCGTCGATGGCCGGTCCACGCGGAAGCAGCAGGTCCAGGGCGCACCGTACCTTTCCCGTCCACGAAAAGAGGGAAGTGGTTACCATGGGCCTGATGCGCGTGGGCGCCATCATCAGAAACCCATCCGGCAGGGGATGAAGCCTGCCGCGGTAGACCACGTGGGCCCTGCGCTGGGAGCTTGCGGTGTGAATGATCCGATCCGCCACGCCCAGGCGCCCGGCCAGGTCCGCCAGCCAGGGCTTGGACGAAAGAAAGGAATCCGGACCAAGCTCGATCAGACACCCGTCGTGTTCGATCGTGCGTATGATCCCGCCGAATCGGTCCGCACGCTCGAGCAGCGTCACTTCCAGGCCGGGGCGCTTCGATTCCGCCAACCGGTGGGCCGCGCTCAATCCCGCTATGCCCCCGCCGACCACGACGATCTTCATCGAACGCTTCCCAGTTCATGCACGGCGTCCACGAGCGCGATGACGTGGTCCTCCGGCGTGCCGGGCAGTATGCCGTGACCGAGGTTGAAGATATGTCCGGGGCGGCCCGCGGCCTTGTGCAGGACGGCCGCCGCGTGCTTGCGGATCACCTCGGGGGAAGAGAAGAGAATCATGGGATCCAGATTTCCCTGCACCGCCACATCATGTTCCAGGTTCTGCCACGCTTCGGCCAGGTCCACGCGCCAGTCCAGCCCGATGACCTCCCCTCCCGCTTCCCGCATCAGTCCGAGCAGGGAGCCGGTGCCGACCCCGAAATGAATCGAGGGCACGCCGGGACGGAGATGGGCGAAGATGTACCCGGTGTGGGGAAGCACGAAAGTTCTGTAGTCATCGGGCGACAGGCATCCGACCCAGCTGTCGAACAGCTGCACCGCGTGGACGCCCGCCTCGATCTGTTCGTTCAGATACCCCGTGACGGCCCGGGCCAGCCTGGCCATGAAGGCGTGCCAGGCCGCCGGATCGGAATGCATGAAGGTCTTGACGTGCCTGAAGTCCCGGGAACCCTGTCCCTCGATGGCGTAGGCGGCCAGGGTAAAGGGCGCGCCGGAAAAGCCGATGAGGGGGATATGGGGCGGAAGCGCCGGCAGCACAGTGCGGATGGCCTCGTAGACGAAGTGCTGGGATTCCGGCTCCGCTTCTTCGAGCTGATCCACGGCCCGGCCCGTCCGAATCGGGTTATGAATGACCGGTCCCTGCCCCGTAACGTATTCAAGGTGGAATCCCATCGGTTGCAGCAGGGGCAGGATGTCCGCGAAAAGGATGGCGGCGTCCACTCCGAGTCGTTCCACGGCCATCAACGTGATTTCGGCCGTGAGTTCCGGGGTCTTGCACATGTCCAGGAAGTCCAAGTCGGATTTGAGCTCCCGGTAGGCCCGCTGGTAACGGCCCGCCTGGCGCAGCAGCCAGACAGGCGTGTAATCCGTCTTTTCGCGGCGGCACGCCTGGAGGAAAGCCGATTCACCGCGGGTTCCGTACGGATCGCTCTCGAAATGCCACCGCATGTCGATCCGCTGCCAGCTCGAGGTATCCACCCCGCCGTCCACGGCGGTACGCTTCTTGTTGACCAGGTACCCCGCCAGACGCGCCATGCCGGACACAAGGGCTTCGCCGCCCGTCCCGTCCGGCTCGTAGTCCACAGAGAGATGATGACTTCTCCAGAGGTCGGTGCACGCGGGGGCCGCCGAGCCCACGGCCATCTGCCTGACGGCATCCAGGAGGGACTCGACACGGCCGGTTGCGGCGGCGCGGCCGAACAGTGCGCGGATCTGATCGGGTTCAGTCAGCAACAATACGCCGATGTCTTCCCCGGCCAGGCGGTCGAGAAAGGCATCCACGCCTTCCGCGTCGTCGGGCCCGGAGACCACGGGTTTTCCACCGCACGCCCCGATAGCGTCTCCCAGCGATGGATCGAGTACCGCAACCTGCAGACCGTTGTAATCCATGTCCGTCCTTTCCCGGTTGACCTGTTCTATCATACGCCCGATTCGAACGTGGAGCAATACAATAAGTAGGGTGCGAAGCAGGGCCGCGGCGTTTCCATTCAGGGGTTGCAAGTCAGGCGCGAAAGGCGTAAATTGCGCGGGACGGCACGCGAGTCGGGCCGCAGAAAAGCAACATACGTATTAAAGGAGCTTACATGTCCGAATCATATCGAGTCGGCATCATAGGCAGTGGGGGCATGGGCGGTTCCCATGCCCGTCACTGGACACAGAAAACACGGACCGAAGTGGTCGCGGTGGCGGACGTCAACGAGCGCAGCGCCCGTAAACTGGCCGATGAATTCGATGCGAAGCCCTATACGGATTACGAGCGCATGCTGGCCGAAGAGGCCTGCGACATCGTCAGTATTACCACCTGGCAGAACGTCCGCGCCGAGATCACCGAGAAAGCGGCGGAAGCGGGCGCAAAGGGAATCCTGGGCGAAAAGCCGATGGCGGCCAGTCTCGCGGAGGCCAACCGCATGCTGGAGGCCTGCGCGCAAAACGACGTCAGGCTTGCCATCGGCCACCAGCGCCGGTTCACCCCGCAGAACGTGGAAGCGCGTCGTCTCGTACTCGCCGGTGCGATCGGAACGCCCACGGCCATGCTGCGCAGGGACGCCCACGGCCTGCTCAACAGGGGAACCCACGAGCTCGACGAGATGATGTACGTGCTGGGCGACCCCAGGCCGGTCTGGGTGATCGGCCAGGTAACGCGCAAGACGGACCGGTGGGAACGCCGGGTACGGTGCGAGGACCGGTGCGCGGCGATCGTCGCCTTCGAAGGCGGGATCAGGGGGACTTACGAGAGCGACCTGCCCGAACCCGGACTGCAGGGGGACGTCATTTACGGGACGGAAGGGATACTAAAACGCGGACCGGAAGGATCCCTGCTCCTGCTGAACCGACATGCCGCCGGCTGGCAGTCCATCACGCCGCCGCCGGTAGAGGTCGACCAGTACGACGAGTTCATCTCATGGCTGGACGGCGACATCGAAGGGCACCGCAACGACGGTGAAACAGCCCGTCTGACCATGGAGCTCATGATGGCGATCTATGAATCCGCGCGCATCCGCGACGTAGTCGAACTGCCGCTGCAGACGGGAGACAATCCGCTGGACCTGATGGTGGAGGAGGGAGCGCTGCCCGTGGAGATACACGGCCGCTACGACATACGCGCGCCGTTTCCCGAACAAACGAATTGATCCATGCTCTACCTGGTAGCCACGCCGATCGGCCATCTGGACGACATCACCCTCAGGGCGCTGGAAGTCCTGCGCGGCGCGGACATCGTACTCAGCGAAGATACGCGCAGGACCGGACGCCTGCTCAAGCATTACGGGATCAGCGCCCGGCAGATGGCCTATCACGAGCATAACGAGCAGCGGGCCGTGCCCAGGGCCCTGGCAGCCTTGCAACAGGGCCAGGATCTCGCCCTGGTCACCGATGCGGGCACACCCGGTATCGCCGATCCCGGCTATCGGCTCGTCCAGGCCGCAATCCAGGCCGAGATTCCCGTAAGCATGGCCCCGGGACCGAGTGCGTTGATCATGGCGCTCGTCCTCTCGGGCCTGCCGGTGCATCGATTTACTTTCTGTGGATTTCCTCCCCGCAAACCCGCGGCCCGGCACCGCTATCTCGAAGCCGACGCGGAACGAGACGACACGCTAATCTATTTCGAAAGCCCCCACAGGGTGCACGGGCTCATTGCCGCGGCCCTGGAGGTGTTCGGAGACCGCAGGGCGGCCCTGGTGAACGACCTGACCAAGCTGCACGAGCGCGTAGACCGGAACAGGCTGTCCCTGCTGCTCGAGGAGACGAGAGACCGCCGGCTTCGGGGCGAATTCATCCTGCTGGTCGAAGGGCAGTCCGGCTAGCCAGGCTGGTCAGGCCCAACCCGCGGTCTATCAGTTTTCGCCCCCATGTCTTGCATAGTTCTACCTTGACTGCCGCCGGTCCTTCAGCCGCTTCAATGCCTCGTCGCGGTCTTTTTGGCTGTTGATGTTGAAGAACATGTCCGCGTCATGGAAACCCGCGTCTCCCGGAGCCACGCGACGCACGCGGACCGCTTCGAAGAACCCGGTTATCTTGTACCTGCGCGCCTCGATCCGGTCCTCGATCGACGGGATGCAGGTGTCCCGGTACACCGCGCACAGCGGTTCCTCGCGCCCGTCGTACATGGGGACGACCACATCGTAGCCAGGCGACTGGTCGACCATGTACGCCAGGAATTCCGGCCTGATGAAGGGCATGTCGCACGCAACACACAGGCACAGCCGGGTGTTCGCCGTCCGGAGCGCGGTGTAGATGCCGCCGATGGGGCCGCACCTGGGTACCACGTCCCGTCGGCTTTCCAGGTCGAGGAAGGCGTAGTCTTCCGGCGAATTGGTGACCAGCATCAACCGGTCCGCCACCGTGCCGACGGTCTTGCAAAGCCGCTGGATCAACCGTTCCCCCTCAAACCGGCTGAGTGCCTTGTCGGAGCCGAACCGGCTGCTCAGCCCCCCTGCGAGGATGACGCCGGTAACCTCTTCTCTACCGGTCACTTATCCTGTTCTCCTTCCGATCGTTCGATCCCTCGAACCGCTTCGTTCCCCACGCTTCCGGATCGCCTTTGTTCACGTCCTGTATACCGCGATCCTGAACCCGTCTCGCCCGCTTGACACCCCCGTCCCGCCTGCGTATATTTCATTTAACGGGACATACGTACCGCGCGCCCTGTTTCCCCGGAATCGAAACCCCGAAGGCGACACCGGACGTTGTTGAAAGAGTAAACAAATATGTGGTTCTGGTCTCATAAGCTCAAGCTCCTCCTGGCGAAGAAGGACTACGGGACCATTGTGCGCCTGTGCTTCGAGCGCCTGGAGCGAAACCAGACCGACTACTGGACCATGCGGGGCCTGGGGCTGGGACTCATGTACACCGGCCGCACGAGCGAAGCCTTCGAGTGGCTCAGCAAGTGCGCCAGGGCGTATCCGAGAAAAGTCGCGGTACAGTACGACATCGGCCTGATCTACATGCAACAAGAATGCTACAGCGAAGCCCGCGGCTACATGCTGAACGCGCTCGAGGGCGGATACCGCACCGACGCCCTCTTCCAGGATCTCGGCCGGATCTACTGCTATCTCGGTGAATTCGAAAAGGCGACCAACTGCTTCCGGGAAGTCATCCGCCGTTCGCCCAGGAACGGCGGCGCCTACAAGCTACTGGGCATGGTGTACAAGCGGCGGACGATGTACGATGAAGCCGTCGCCGCCTACCGGGAAGCGCTTCGGTGGGAAGGCGATGCCTCAGAGGTCCACATGAGTCTTGCCGAAATCTTCGTCCGGCAGGAGAAATGGGATCCCGCGATAGGGGAGTACCAGAAGGCCCTCGAACTCGACGCCACCAATTTCGCGGCCCACTATGCGCTGGGTTCCATCTTCGAGATCATGGGCGAAAACGCCCGGGCGATCGACGAACTGCTCAAGGCGCATCGTATCGACGCGGACGACGAAAGAATCCACAAGAAACTGGAACGTCTCCTGATCAGCTGATCCCCGCCAATTGGCGTCCTTCAATCCGCCGCCGCCATGTAGTTCCCGGCTTCGTGGTCCGCTAGGGCCCTGTAAACGAGATCGGCACCGGCATGCAGGTCTGAATGAAGACGAGGACCGCGAGCCAGCCCAGCCACTTGCTGTGCCTGGGAAGCGGTGCGGTATCGTCGATCGGCGTGGGATGCCTGAATCCGCTGAACCTGCCCATCAGAAGCAGCAGCGCCCCAAATACCCACCATCCTGGCGAGTAGAAGCCCAGCACGGCCAGCGCCAGAAAGCTCGCCAGCGTCAGGTTCCGCTGAAGGCGTCTCCCCCGGATCGCGCCGCCTGTGAAAGCATAGAGTATATGGCCGCCGTCCAGTTGTCCCACGGGCAGCAGGTTGAGCATGGTGACCAGGCAGCCGAACCAGGCGGCCAGCCCCACGGAATCCAGGTAAATGGTGTAATTCTCGGGCAACGGACCGTGAATCAGGTAGGCGAGAAACTGAAAAACCAGGGGTTCGCCGAGATACAACCCGCCGTCCGCGGGCATGGCATCCACCCTGGCGCCGACCAGACTGTAGGCCATGATCGGTACCGCCACGACGAAACCCGCCACGGGACCGGCCGCGCCGATGTCCATGAGGGCCTGCCTGTGCGGATACGGCGCCTTCGTGACGATGACGGCCCCGAACGTGCCTGGATTGGGGATGATGAAGAAAAAAGGCGAGGGGATGAAATGGGGCAGGGAGGTGCGGACGCCATACCATCTGGCATAGAGATAGTGCCCCATCTCATGGGCCATGAGAATGCCGAGTACGGAAAGCGAGAAGGGCAATCCGTCCAGAAGGAGCGCCGGAAAACTGACGAGGGTGACCAGAACGACCAGCGGCGGAACCCCGGCATTCTCCATGATCGTCCCGGAAACGAGCGTCGTCAGCGCGGTACAGGCGAACAGGATGGCGGGGCGGCGCCACTGCGTGCGGTGGTCCGCCTGAGCAGCCTGAGCCGTTTCCGCTGGATTCGGGGACGTGTCCTTCGAGGGAAGCGGCGCCGGTTCCTGATCTGGTGCGTGTTGCATGTTACCCATCGGCCTCAGATTCCGCCTTCCCGTGACCGCGAGGTCTCTCCTACTGTCCGGAAGCGTCTTCCGACTGGGCCGCCTGTCCGGACTGGAAGAGAAACCGCTTGATCTTGCGCGTGGATGTCTTGGAGAATTCCTCCCTGCGCAGCTCTACTTCCCTGACCCGCTTGTAATCCGCAAGGTTCCTGCAACGCTCCCGGACCTCCTGGTCGATGAGCGCGGCAAGGGAGTCGTCGTCGGCCGGCGTGCCGGATTCTTCCAGGTATTCGAAATCGGGGACCACGACGGCGCGGACGTACTCTTCGCCCGATGCGGCATTCTCGGCGCCGAAGACAAGGACCTCGGCGATATAGGGACTGAGGACGAGTTCGCCTTCGATTTCCTCCGGATAGATGTTCTTGCCCGCCCGGGTAACGATCACGTTCTTCAGGCGTCCCGCTATATGCAGGTGGCCGTCTTCGTCGATCCACCCGGAATCGCCCGTGTACAGCGCACCGTCCTTGAGCACCTCCGCCGTGGCATCGGGATTGTTGTAATAGCCCAGCATCACGTTGTCGCCCCGGACGACGAGTTCGCCCACCCCGGTATCGTCCGGGTCCACGACCTCCACTTCCACCCCGTTTATAGGGGGTCCGACGGAGTCGGGCTTCGGGACCTCTTCCACGCGGTGGACCGACACGACGGGCGAGGTTTCCGTGAGTCCGTAGCCCTGGAGTACGCGCAGGCCCAGGCGGTCGAAGCCCATGGACACCTCGGGCGGCAGCGCCGCCGCGCCTGAGACGAAGAACCGGATGGTCCCCAGTCCGCCCTTGTCGCGCAGGCTCCTGAACAGGGCCGTGCCCATACGCTTGTTGAACTTCTCGCCCAGTTTCACCACGCCCATCAGGAGGTTGAACACAGTCCGCGTGACGACGGGCTGCGTGCCGACCTTGCGCATGATCCCCTGAAACATCTTCTCATACAGCAGCGGGACGCCCAGCATGATCGTCGCCTTGGAGTCCTTCATGGTGTCGACGATATCCCGCGACTTGAGGCTGCCGACATAAGACACGGTGGCGCCCACGTACATTGGCGCGAGGAAACCGGCGGTGCATTCGAACGTATGGTGCAGGGGGAGGACAGATACGAAACTGTCGTCGTGCGTGATGGAAATGACCTGGCTGCAGGCCACCACGTTGGACATGATGTTCCGGTGGGAAAGCATCACGCCCTTGGGCTGGCCGGTCGTACCCGAGGTGTAGATCAGGACGGCCAGGTCGTCCGGACCGGCCTGGCTGTCCGGCACCGCCGCATTCGCTTCGCTGGCCATGACTTCCTCCAGGCTCAGCACGTGTTTCAGATCGGGCAGGGTCCCGGCGATGGAATGCAGGTCGTCGCGGAAGGTATCCGAGACCACGATGGCCCGCGTTCCCGAGTCTTCGAGAATTCGCTGGTATTCACCGGGTTTCAGCAGGCGGTCGATGGGTACGGCCGTCATCCCGTGCCCGACGATGGCCAGGTAAGCGATGCCCCATTCAGGCTGGTTGTCCGCGAGCAGCGCGACCCGGTCGCCGTGCTGCATGCCCAGGGAAGCGAGCAGCCCCGCCAGCGCGTCGGCCCTGCGGGCGACCACCCCGCCCGTGAATTCCACGTATTCGCCTTCCCGCTTGATTCGCAGGACGACCTGCTCCGCGAATGTTTCGCCCAGTTGTTCCTTCAGTGCCTTTATGGTAAGTGTATTATCGGACATATTCCGCTCCCGTGCGATATCAACCCGTACGCAGCCCGCCTGTGAAGCGCAGCCCGCGCGCGAGAGACTGATGAAGCGTATCAGGGCATGAATTCGAAATCAACATCTGTTTGCCGCAATTTCGCCGACGGCGCCGGCGACTTTCTCCATGTCATCGTAACTATTGTGCATGGCGCAGGAAATGCGGGCGCCGTGATATCCCCCTTCGTAGAGTCCGCGGCTATGGATGCGGTACCTCTCCCGGAGCGGCGTGCCCACGTCGGAGGAGGTCATGCCGGCGATGGAAAAGGACACCATGGACGCGGAAAGGTCGCGGCTCATGGGGGTCCATACCCGAACGCCGGGGATGTCGGCAAGGCGGGTTTTCAGCCATTTCGCCATGACCGCTCCCCGGTCTTCCACCAGCGGGGTGCCGATGGCGTTGTGAAAGTCCACGGCCACGGCGAATCCGACCAGCGGCGCGTAGCTCTGGGTCGCGTTGTTTTCGAAACGCCTCGCGGTCAAACGCCCACCGGAAGTGTAGTACCCGAGCCCGATCTTGTCCTGCGCGTCGTCATCCACGTACAACAGGCCCGTTCCCTTTGGCGTAAACAGCCACTTGTGCGTGCTGCTCACGTAGAAATCACCGCCCAGGTCCTTCACGTCGACGCCGATCATGCCCACCGACTGGGCGCCGTCGATGACCGTTATGAGTCCACGTTCCCGGGCCATGGCGCAGATTTTCCGGACGGGCAGGCGCCAGGCCGTCGTACAGGTGACGTGGCAGAAGCTGAGCACCCGGGTCTCCGGCCGAATGGCTTCCTCGAAAAGCCTGACCAACTCGTCCTCATCCTCCGGCGGATCGTACAGATCGAGTTTGCGGATCGGATTTCCGAAGAGCGCGTGCCGGTTCTGCCAGCAGGACCAGCCGCCGTAGTGCTCGTGAGTCGTCGTGAGTATTTCGTCTTCCGGCTTCAGATCGAGGCCGAGAGCGATGATGTTCATGCTCTCCGTCGAATTCCGCGTAATGGCGACCTCAGACGGGTCCGCGTTGATCAGCTCCGCCAGCTTTTCATGGGCCTCGTAGGGGCCGGGATAGGTTACGCCGCCGGTGTCCCCGTCTTGGATCTCGGCCTCCCTCATGGTCGCGATCTGGGCCTGCAGGACCATGTGGGGAAGGATACCGATCGTTCCGTTGTTTGTGTAGCGTATCGGGCCGTTATAGGGAAACTGGGCCCGCACGGCGCGCCAGTAAGTCTCGTTGTCCGCCTCGGCCGGCCCTGTCCCGTCCAGCATGTTTTTCAACTCATCGACCGTGTCCACCATCTTGAAGGACCGGTTTTTTTTGACCGTTTTTTTACTGCCGGATGCCTGCTGTTGCCTGGCCATTCCCGTATCTCCGTCGGCTGCGTGGATCATCGGACCGTAAGGCGTGGCACGACAGGACCGTGTGCGGACGGTTGCGTGCCGTCGCGCCCTGGCGCGGGCCGTCTGTTTTTGTGCGTGCGAGTGGCCTGTTGCGTGCCGTCCGGCCCCGGCGCGATACCTTTAAGGAAACGGGGAAAATATAGACCGATGATGACACGGTCGCAAGCGGTTTCTGCCCGGTCCTCGCGGATGGATACGGCTTGACCTCAGGCGGGGCGAAAGCCTATATTCACGCGTTCATCCAAAAGTGTTGTCGCATACAGGAGCGTGTCATGGCCCGGATGCCGATCTCCGGAGACCAGGCCATCGCCTACGGCGCCCTGCAGTCGGGCGTGGCGGTGGCGACGAGTTACCCCGGTTCACCGAGCAGCAGCACGATTGAGTTTCTGCGCGGCTTCGTGGAAAGCCACGGATTGTACGTAGAGTGGTCCACCAACGAGAAAGTCGCCTTCGAAACGGCCGTCGGCGCTTCCATCGGCGGAGTTCCGGCCCTGATGGGCTGCAAGGGCGTCGGGTTCAATGTCGCCCTGGATACCGTCATGGTGGCCAACCTGACGGACGTGGGCGCGGGGCTGGTCATCCTGCTCGGGGACGATCCGGGCGCCTGGGCCACCCAGAACGACCAGGATACCCGACCGATCGCCTGGGGAAGCGAACTGCCCATGCTGGAACCGGCGACCCCTTCCGAAGGGATCACGATGACCCGGGAGGCGTACCGGCTGTCCCGTGATATGCAGATGCCTGTCATCGTGCGCATCACGAAGACCTACGGCGCGCTCGAAGAGGAAGTCGATCTGCCCGAAATCCCCCGCTCGACCTTTGTGCGACCCCATGAATTCGAGCGGCATCCCATGCGGTGGATATCGGTTCCCGGAAACGCCGTTCAGCTGCACAGGCGGTTGCACGACCGTCTCGAAACGCTCGCGGCGCAGTTCGACTCAGCGGACTTCAACACGGTAACCGGCACGGGGAAGATCGGCATCATCGCCGCGGGCGTGATACACACCAAGTTGATGGACGTGCTGCAAGGCGCGGACACGACCGGTTTGTCCATACTCAAGCTGTCCACCCTGTGGCCGCTCCCCGCCGCCCGGATCACCGGCTTCCTGCGTTCGACGGAAAAAACCCTGATCCTGGAAGAGAACGAACCCTTTCTCGAGACCCTGATCAAGTCGATTTCCTATGACGCGCAGCTTACGACGCCGATTAGCGGCAAGCACGACAGGACGGTCTCACGGGAAGGAGAATTGTTCCGCTGGCAGATCGCCGAGGCGTTGGCCGGGTTCGTCCCGGGATTCACACCGCCGCGCGCATTTACACCGGAAGAGGAAATGAAGTCCCTGCCCAGCCAGGCCGGCCTGCCGGAAAACTGCCCCTACACGCCCGTATTCGAAATCCTGCGCGAATTGAGCGGGCAACTGGGTCTGTCACCGGTGTACGTAGTGGATCCGGGCTGTGCGATCAAGATCGCTACGCCGCCCTTCGAGATGCTCGACGTGAAGTACTCCATGGGATCGAGCATCGGCATCGCATCGGGCCTGGTGTTGTCCGGGGTAACCGACCCGGTGATCGCCGTCGTCGGGGACTCCGACTTCTTCCACCTGAGCGCCAACGCCCTGTTCAACGTGGCCCACCACGGGTCGGATCTGCTCGTGATCATCCTGGACAACGCCACGACGGCCCTGTCCGGATTCCAGGGCACGCCCAGTCTGGGCGAGACCGATCTCCGCCATGAAACAACGCCGCTCAGTATAGACCAAATTGTGGAGGCCTGCCCGGTCGTGCTGAACGAAACCATCGATCCGTGGGACGAAACCCGGGCGCGGCACGTGCTCGAGCAAGGCCTGCTCCGGCCGGGGATCCGCGTAATCATCGCCCGGAGTCCCTGTCCCTACATCGAGAAGGGGTTCTGTCCGGGCTACAAGGCCGCCGCCGAGACCGCTGTGTTCACGTCGAATCCCTGACCTCCTTGACGGAAGCGGATCTGCTCGGTCATCCGCAAGACTTTCCGCCGTCCCCCGACCCCGGGCGGAGCTGATCGTTAGCACGCAATTTGTCCTTGCGGTTATCACATGACCGGTGTTAATTGATGCACAACCAAGTAGCCGGTTTTCGCTTCAGCAGCGTATAGACGAAGGGGACGTGTAATGAACGAACGCAGGATTAACGGTATACCGGTAATCGAAGTCGTCGGCAGCTTCCTGGGCGACCCCGAAGTGTCCGCCTTTCATGACCGCGTGCGGGAGTTGAAGTCCGAGGGTTCTACCGCGGTCGTAGTTGATCTTGGCAAGGTAAACCTCATCAGCAGTTCCGGTGTCGGCGCCCTCGTCGGCGGCGCCAAGACCCTCCGCGAGGCCGGAGGCGACCTCAAGCTGGCCAACCTGAGCGAACGCACGCATAACGTGCTGGTCGTCATTACGCGCCTTGGTTCCGTTTTCAATGTTTTCGACTCGGCAGAGGACGCCGCGGCCAGTTTCTGACCGGATCGCAGCCTGTAAAGCCGCAGTCCTGCGCGTTCAGTCGGACACGGCTGCCCTTCCCGTCTGAACTCCGACGAACCGGACCGGCCTGAATTGAACCTGGACCGCATCCGCCAGGAATTCCCTGTCGTCCGTCACTGTACCTACCTGAACCACGCGGCGGTGGGCACGTTGCCCGGTCGCGCCCGCGAGGCGGTACAGGCCTACCTGGCGGACTTCAACGAGTATGCCGCTTCCCATTATTCCAACTGGGAAGGGGCCATCGAAACGACACGGTCGCGGGCGGCCCGCCTGATCAACGCCGCGCCCGAACAAATCGCCTTCGTCAAGAATACCACGGAGGGATTGTGCTTCGCCGCCAACGGCATCGACTGGCGCCCGGGCGACAACGTGGTCCTGAACGACCTGGAATTTCCTTCCAACGTATATCCCTGGCTTAATCTCTCCCGGCACGGCGTGGAAACACGGATGGTGGAGTCCGTGGACGGCCGGCTGTCAGTAGAATCGATTGAGGAACGGATCGATTCCAGGACGCGTGCCGTGTCCATCAGCCACGTGGAATACGGGAACGGATTCCGCAATGACATCGCGGCGATCGGGGCGTTGTGCCACGAAAAGAGGGTCGTTTTCGTCGTCGACGCCATACAATCCCTCGGACAGACGCCGGTGGACGTGGAGGCGATGGGTATCGACATCCTCACGGCCGATGGCCACAAATGGCTTCTGAGTCCAGAGGGAATCGGCGTCTTCTACTGCGCGCCGCATCTGACTGAACGGTTGAGGCTCTACGAAGTGGGCTGGAATTCGGTGGCCGACGCGGGCAATTACGATTCCTACGATCCGACACCGGCGCCCACGGCGAGGCGCTTCGAGTGCGGTTCCCACAATACGCTCGGCATACACGCGCTGGGCGCTTCCCTGGATTTGCTGCTGGAGGTGGGTATCGAGGCGGTGCAGGGGAGGCTGCGCCTGTTGACCGACCGGCTGGTCGCGGCATTGCACGAGGCGGGCTATCGCATCCTGAGTCCCCGGGGCAAATCCGAGTGGTCGGGTATCGTGACCTTCAACAGCCCGGTACACGAGACCGAAACCCTTCACCGCACGCTGCGAAGTCACCAGATCATCGGCGCCCGCCGCGGCGGCGGCATACGCATTTCACCGCACTTCTACAACACGGAAGAAGAGGTGCTTCGCGTCGTATCGGCATTGCCGGGTCACTGACGGCAGCCGCATCAGGATTGCCCGGCTACGCCGGTCAGATCCGGCCCGGTCCGCTACGCCTTGGCACCAACCCGGCCGCCGTTTCAACCCCCGACAGCTGCCGATTCCCACGCCCCTTCGATGGCCCACTGGCGCTGCAGGTCGATGGATTCGTGCCCCTTGAAGGACAGGGCAAGTTCATCCAGCCGGCCCCCGATTACGCGTATGCGTTCCAGGTCGCCCACACCCAGACCGATGGCGTCCCCATAGAAGACCGTCCCCACTTCGAGAGGTTCGAATCCCATCACCTTCGAGATGACGGCGTCCACGGCGATAGTGTCTTCCCCGGCCGCCGCCAGGCCCAGCGGTACGGTGTCGGTTCCCCCCGGACCGTTGCCCTGGATGCCTACCGTGCCGTCCACCACGCTGTAGTGGGGGTAGAGGTGGCGGGCCAGGCGGATCAGGTTCCGGCTGAGGGCCCGTGCCTCCTGGGGGTGGCGCCGGTCGTGGTGGGTCGTATAGCCGTGTACCTTGATACGGTCTCTTTTAAGTATCGTGCCCATGATGAGGTTCTTCAGCGCCAGGGTGACCATGGCGCCGTCGTGGGTCTTGGCCACGGCGACCGAGATGACGCAGGGACAGTCCAGCACGGTGCGCGGCATCCGCACCGTCGTCCAGGTGCCGTCCACCATGTACACCCGGGTGTTGCGCCAGCGTGTTTCCTGGTTCAGGTCGACCAGTTCGATGGGGATGTCGTATTCGTCGGGGATGTCGGCGTACCCCATGTGGCGGAAGCACTCCCCGGGTACGGTCTCGTTGCCGCCCTCCGCAATCAGGACTCTCCGCGGTTTCTCGGGCAGGGTCATGATGACGTCCAGCACCCCGCGGATCGCGTCCGGATGGGTGCATACCACCGGATTCGTGCCGGACAGGAAATTCGGCTTGAGCATGACTTCTTCCTGCATGAGGGAGGCCAGCTGCGGGGCGGTGCGTTCTACCGCCGTGCGCACGTTCTCGCGGCGGTTGCTTCCCGTGCCGATTCCGACCGTCGTCGTGGCCGATGTCATATTCATCTCCTTCCCTGGCGCGGATAGAATCGCAGTTCCGGTACGTTCGGGACCAGGCCGCGCACGTGGGCCAGTCCGTAAAACTCCATGAGCCCTTGTCGTTCCCGGTCTCCCAGGTCGAATACCAGGTGGTCTCTCAGGTACGACGCGTAGAAAGACGTCGGCTGTGAACGGTCCCCCGCGTGGACTTCGGCGATCTCGTCGAGGGCGGACATCCCCTGATTCTTCGACTCGATCAGCAGTTCGACCTCACCGGGTGTGAGACCCCCATCCATTCCTGCCCAGAAGGCGTAAACGAAAGGCAATCCGGTCAGTTCCCGCCAGGCTTCCCCCAGGTCCAGCCGCGGCTCGGGCCGGTCCGTATATTCCAGGGCCGGATCCCCGATGACCAGGGCCGCGTCCGCCCGTTCCAACATCGCTGAAACGTCCGGCGGATGGTCGACGGAATCGACTTCAAGACCGTACCGCTCATGCAGTACGATCCGGACCAGGGCGACCGAAGTCCGGGAACTCACATCCATCGCCACGGTCCGGATCCGGTGGACCGGGACCTTGTGGAACAGGAATATGCTGCCGACCGGACCGTCGGATGCGATGGAGACGCCGGGGACGATGGCGTAGGGTACCGGACTGCGCGCGTATTCGACCGATGGGATGACGGCTGCCGATGCCTCGCCCGTCCTCACCTGCCTGGCGCACACGGACGGGACGTCGTAGAACAACTCGAACCCGTGATCCAGTCCGCCGTGTTCCAGGCCGTAGGTCAAGGCCCGGGAATTCAGGTAGCTGACGGCGTAGATGCGGGTTTTGTTAACCATGCTTCAATCATACGCTGTTTCCCACGTACTCGTAACGCGTGTTCCGACGGCGCGGCGTGAATCCCGCGTCGCCGATGAGGCGTTCGATCTCTTCCGTAGGCATCACGAAGCTCGTGCCGCCCGCGCTGATGACGTTCTCTTCCATCATCGTGCTGCCGAAATCGTTCACCCCGTAACCCAGGGCGATCTGTGCGATCTTGGGCCCCTGGGTCACGTAGGACGCCTGGACGTTTTCGATATTGTCCAGCAAGAGCCGGGCGATGGCCACGGTGCGCAGGTAATCGTACCCGGTCGCCTTGCGCGTGTCCGGCAGTTCCGTGCCCTCCGGCTGGAAGCTCCATGCGATGAAGGCCGTGAAATACCCGTCGTGGCGGGACAGGGACTCGTCCTGAACTTCGCGGACCCGCAAGAGGTGCTTCAACCGGTGTTCGACGGTTTCCACCGATCCGAACATCATGGTGGCCGTCGACTTCATGCCGAGGCGGTGGGCCAGGCTGTGGACGTCCAGCCATTCCTGCACCGTCTCCTTCCGGAAGGCGATGGCGTCACGGACTTCGGTGTCAAGGATTTCGGCGCCGGCGCCCGGGAGGGATTTCAAACCGGCCTCGCGCAGGCGGATCAGCGCTTCTTCCACCGTGATCCGCGAGATGTGGGCGAGATAGACGATTTCCGCCACGGAAAGCGAATGGAGATAGGCCGCGGGATAGCGCCGGGTGATTTCCGAGAATAGCCGTTCGTAGTAGTCGATCTTCAGCTTCGGATTCAGCCCGCCCTGCATGAGGATCTCGCAGGAATCCGGCGTATCGCCTCCCACGGCGATCAGCTCCTCGACCTTGGCGAAGATCTCCTCGTCCGGGAGCGTGTATCCCTCCTGGTGGCCGGGGGGGCGATAGAAGGCGCAGAACTTGCACCGCACCCAGCAGACATTGGTATAGTTGATGTTCCGGCCGATGTTGTAGGTCACCACCGGTTCGGGGTGTCTGGTCCGGCGCACGTGATCGGCCAGCATGCCCAGCTCGGTGACGTTCGGGTGCTGGAACAGACGCCTCCCGTCCTCGGCAGTCAACCGCGTTCCGGCCAGGACTTTTTCCGCGATGTCGGTGATCATGGGGGTTATTCCTGGCTCGGTGTCGCGGCGGTCGTCGCTCCGGCGGCAACCGCGTCGGTCCTCGCCCCGGCGGCCTTGGTCCCGTTGGCGGTCGTCGCCCCGGCGGAAGTCTCCATATAGGCCGGCCGGATCGTTTCAGGCTGGTCGACAATATGGTAGAGCGCGTCGCGTTCGACGGGCTGCCGCCCCGACTCGCTGATCATATCGAGCATCTGCGTGTGGGTCAGGGCCTGTATGCGGTCGGTGACCGGATTTCGGGTGATTTCGTACTCCAGGACACTGCCGTCCATGTCGTCCGCGCCGTACCACAGCGACACCTGCGTCACCGCCGGGGTGTTCATGATCCAGAACGACTTGATGTGGGGCACGTTGTCCAGCATGAGCCGGGCAACCGCGATCTCCCGGAGGTCCATCTGTCCGGTAGGTCCCGGCAGGTGTTCGATGGCCGTGCGTTCAGGATGCCAGGACAGTGGGATGAAGGCCAGCAGGCCGTTCGTCTCGTCCTGCAGTTCACGCAGTTTCATGAGGTGGTAGACTTTCTCCTCCGTCTGCTCCACGTGGCCGTACAGCATGGTGGCGTTTGAAGGCAGGCCCACCTCGTGGGCGACGCGCGCGGTTTCGAGCCACTTGTCCGAATCCGATTTGGCCTGGAACAGTTCCTCGTGCACCCGTTCGCTGAAGACCTCGGCCCCGCCGCCGGGCAGGGCGTCCACCCCGGCTTCCTTCAGGTCCAGCAAGGTCTCGGCCATGGACTTCTTGCCGATTCTCCGGATCTGCTCGAGTTCGATCATGGTGTAGGCCTTAAGGGACACCCCCGGCCGCACCTCCTTGATCGCCCGGACGATGTCCATGTAATAGGCGTAGGGCAGCTTCGGGTTCACGCCTCCGACCATGTGGATCTCGGAGATGGGAATGTCGGCGTAGGTCTCCATCCGCGCCCTGATGTCGTCGGGCGAAAGCACGTAGCCCTCGGGGTCTTTGGGCAGGGCGTAGAACGAACAGAACAGGCAGCTCTTGTTGCAGATATTGGTGTAGTTCAGGTGCTGGTTGCGCACGAAGTATACCCGGTCGCCGTGCATGCGCTCGCGCACCAGGTTGGCCAGGTAGCCGATGGCGGGCAGGTTCCCGTTCCGGTACAGCCTTCTCCCGTCGTCGGCCGAGAGCCGTTCGCCCGCTTCGACCTTCTTGTGGATGTCTTCCAGTCCTGCCGCGGCGATCAATGCTTCGAACAAAACCGCCTCCTCAAAACCAGCCGTTCAGTTTCCGCCGGCGGGCCTCCTCAGCACGCGCCGACCCGCCACACGCTTCCCTCATATTATGCACTTCCGGGTCCTTTTCCACAACAAGAATCACCTCGGATCACATCATGGGTTCCAGAACGACACCGGGCGCATATCGGCTCTTTGACCACCGATCCCGCTCGACACCGCGGCCATCTCCGCGTCAATCCTCGACGATGCCCTTCGCAGTCCAGCCGGGATCCGGGTCGCCGGCCATCGCCTTCCGAACTTCGGGGCCGGGCGACCCTGCCGTACCCCAGTAGTCCATGGTTTCCGGCGCCCGTCTCCACACCGCGGGTTCGTGTGTTGCTTCGTCTTCGATGTACGCCAGGTCGCTGGAGAATTCATTCACGTATCCGCCCGGATCCCTGTAGTAGCAGAAGATGTTGTTGCCCGGGCCGTGACGCCCCGGCCCCCACTCGGGTTCCTGCCCCCGGGCGCGGAGGCGGGCGACCCCTTTCATCAAGTCGTTCACGTCAGCCATCGCGTACGCAACGTGGTTGACCGATGCATGATCCGCGCGAGTGAACACGATGACATGATGTCTCCGGCCGCATCGAAGGAAGACCAGTTGGTCCTCGATCCAGTCCGAGACCCGAAACCCGAGCACATCGGTATAGAATGCCACGGTCTGTTCGAACTGCGGCGTGTTGAGACCCACGTGGCACAACCGGCGGGGTCCATCGTTCTCGCCGGACCCGCCATTCGGGTGTTCGGCCACGCCGGCCGACAGCTCGATGCAGCGGTTTTCCGGGTCCAGGAATCGCAGCCCGTATCCGCCGCCAGGTTCGTCCAGGCCGGCCGGGCGCGCCACGAGCGGGATTCCCTCGCGCTCGAGTTCGATTGCCGCCGCGTCGACCGCCTCGCGTCCGTCTACGCTGAAGGCCAGGTGGTGGAGCCCACGACGCTGCGCCGGATGCAGGCTGAGTATGTGGTGCTCGACCGACACCCCGCGGAAATACCGGACTTGCCGATCTTCACCGGCCGATTGGAGCCCCCACGCCTCCGGGTAGAACCTGGCATGAGCTTCGATCGCGGGGGACAGCAATCCCACGTGGCGGATATCCCGGATCTTCATCCGTGCGGCTCCCTCCGGGTCAACTCGATCTTCAAGTCCCGCCGGATGTAGATTTCAACGAATTCCCGCAGCCACACGTCCTTCGCGGGTACGAACCGCTCGATCAGTTCCTGCCGTGGTCCGTCCGTCAGGTAAACGATGCGCCACAGGTTCAGCGGACGCAATTCACTGCCCCCGGCCGAATGCTCGACGTGAAAGAGCGGCTGTCCGTCGCCCGCTCGAAGCGGTTTTCCGTCCCGGCCCGGAAGTGCCGCCGCCCCGATGAAAGTGACTCGCTGCCGCGCGGGGTTGAGGTAGACCTGTTCCAGGACCAGCCCCTGCTCCGAAGGCTCGAGCCAGAGGCGCTGCCGCGAGCATCGCACGAAGGATTCGGCACCGTCGGCCGATTTCTGCCGGTTCCAGTAGTGGGAACTGCCTTGTGTTACAACGGAAGGAATATAGAGGTCGGGCCTGAACGCTTTTTTTACCTCCATGTCCCACAGCATGGTCCGGGTAAACCTGAGCGGTTCGTTCGTGCGGTAAGATCGGGCGAGCGTCGTGTTTATGTCGACTGGAGGCAATTCAATTCGGGTGTTGCCCGGTTCGGTCCAGGCCCGTTCGAACGCTTCTTCATGTTTCAGCTGACCGACGGGCCCCGCGGCTTCTCCCGGAACGCTCCCGCCTTCCGCTTCGCCGGTTTCTTCGCGTCTCATCATCATGTATGCTGCCGGTTCCGGCCTTATTGTGGCGCTACAGCCCGTCACCTGATCGAAGTACTAACCGGTCGCCCGGTCCTTCGCGGGTACTTTCACGTGGACGGTAACGATGTCTGTGTCGTGGAACTGCTGGTGGCGAACCGAGGACGCGATGTGCCGCAACAGCCGCAGCGAGACTTCCCGCTCCATCAGCACGTCGTCGGGCCGGTCCGCCAGCAATCCTATCCGGTCCTGGACGTTCTCCTCGCTTACAGCGGCGATAAACTCGAGTACGGCGCCGCCGCTCTCCTTGCGCGCCATCAGGAGCAGGCGCCGATGCCCGCGTTTCTCCCGTCCCTCGTCCTGATCGATCAGCGTCAGCAACGTTTCCTCGCTTGCGGCACCGAGACGATCGACCATCTCCGGTCCCCAGCCGTTGCGGGATGCGAACGCCTCGAGGAACGCCCTGATCTTCGGCAGCACGGACAGATCGAGCTCCACTTCGATCCGGCTGCGGCGTGGCGCCGTCGCTTCCAGAAACAGGGTCATGAGGATCGCCATGATACCCCCGGCCGTTATGCCGTTCGCCAGCAGACCGCCCCCCAACTCCGCGAGAACCTCCGGGAACAGGAGATCGTTCTGGCAGCCGACGCCGACCCAGAAGGAGACCCCTGCGATCAGCGCCTTGCGGTGATCGATCCCGCCCTGCACCACCTCGGTCATCCCACGGACGAAGGTTAACGCCAGCACGACGGTCAGATAGGCGACGACGACCGCGCTGGGTATGGCAAGTATCATGGCGAGGAACTTGGGCAGGAATGCCAGTACGATCAGCACGCCGGCCGCAATGATTCCCACGCGGCGGGCCGCGACCCCCGTCAGCTCGACCGTCGGGACGCTTACTCCTATAGTCTGGGTCGGTACGATTCCCGCGATGCCTGAAAGCAGTTTTCCGATACCGTCCGCGGTCACCGCACCCTCCACCGCCCGGTAGTCGACGGCCCGCGGCCGGCGCCACGACACGCGCTGGATGGCGACCGCCCCGGTGATCGTCTGGATGGCGCCGATGAGGGCTACAAACGCGAAGGCGGGCAGAAGCTCCACGAAGGCCGGACCGAGGTCGATCCCGATACCCGGCCAACTGCCGTGCGGCAATCCGATCCACGGGGCCCGGGCAACCCGGTCGAAGTCGTAGAGACCCAGCGATCCGCCGAAGACCGATCCCACGATCACCCCGATGAGCGGGGCCCACAAACGCAGCGTTGCCCCGGCCTTCAGGGAGATGCCGCCGATGACCAGGCCTGTCGCTACGGCGGTAAGCGGCGAACTGAGCGCCGCGTCCTGCGGTGCGTCGGCCAGGCGACTGAATACGACCGGCAGCACGGTCGCCGGTATCAGCATGTTCACCGTACCGACGATGGTCGGTGTCAGGATCCGCCTGAAAAAGGCCAGCCGCATGGAGATTACGATCGGGACGAGCGAAGACGCGACGACCAGGGTGGCGAGGAGCGCCGGACCGCCTTCGACGAGGGCGCTGACACAGACCCCGATAAAGGCTCCGGCGGGACCCATGAAGAGCAGATATCCCGCCCCGACCCGGCTCAGCCGGACCGCCTGCAGCGCCGTGCAGACTCCACTGACGGCGACCGCGCCGAAAACGGCCCAGGACAGATACGCTTCGGTTCCGCCGCTGACCCGGATGACGATCGTGGGGATGAAAATGATGCTTGTTATCCCGAGAACGACGAGTTGCAGGCCGCTGCCCAGGGACACAAGCGCCGGAGGATTTTCGTGGGGTTCGTATAGGACGTTAGAAGCGTTCTGCTCGTCACGGCTGCTCACGAGACTCTCCCGGCCAGTCTACGCACATCCTGTGATCCCTATGTCATGCAGAAACATCAATCCAACGGACGCGAGCGGACCCGACCGGGTTGGCCGGTCCGGCAACACGCTCAGGCAGGCCGTCCCGTCAGCCAGTTCCACGGGTGGACATCTGACTCGGCGAAGGTGCCCGCCTCGGCATAGGGACTGCCGGCGACGAATGCCCGTGCCACCTCGATAGAAGGAGCCTCGAGCACGAGGACAAAACCGGTGACGGAGCGATCACTCTCGCTGAGTGTTTGCCCGCCATGGTGTATGGTCACATCGGGATGATGAGTAGGATCGTGTAGATAGGCTGCGAATGCTTCCTGCAGTCGAAGCCTTTCCTGTGCCATTTCCGCCTTATGCGTCGCAGAGACTACAAAGAACATTATGTCCTCCCTTCCTGCCGGGACGTCACGAACGCACGGGTGTTCACGGGTGTGCACGGGCAGCCGGCATGGCCTGATTCAGAAATGTAGTGCCAGAGTTAGAAATGTTAAGTAATTAAACTAAGCCGGAAAGGCTCCGCAAGACTTAGTTGCGCCAGCGAATTCAGGGTACGTCGGGACCGAAACCGTGGAACCGAAACCAGGGCGGTCCACCTCCAACCTCGACCGGGTTACAGATCCAATTCCGGCCAGAGCGCGTCGATGCGCCGGTTGACCTCATCGGGCATGCGCAGGATTTCCGGCCACCCCCGGTCGAATCCCTCGTCAGGCCATTTCTCGGTGGCGTCGATGCCCAGCTTGCCGCTCACGTCCGCGGTCTGCGCGGCGAAATCCAGGACGTCGCAGGGACCCTCGCTGACCAGCAGATCCCGCTTAGGATCGATGGAAACGCCTACCCGCCACGCGACCTCCCGCATATTATGCACGTCAACGTCCTTGTCCACAACGATAATCACCTTGGTGAACATCATCTGACCCAGGCCCCAGAGGGCGTGCATCACCTTCCGGGCGTGGCCGGGAAACCGCTTGTCGATGGAGACGATGGCCAGGTTGTGGAAAATGCCCTCGACGGGCAGGTCGATGTCCACGATTTCCGGCAGGGTGGTCTTTAGCAAGGGTAGGAAGATGCGTTCCGTGGCCTTCCCGAGCCATCCGTCTTCCTGCGGCGGCGGCCCGACGATGGTCGTCGGGTAGATGGGATCTTTTCTCCGCGTGATGGCCGTGAGGTGAAACACCGGGTACTCGTCGGGGAGCGAGTAGTAGCCCTGGTGATCCCCGAAGGGGCCTTCGGTACGCCGTTCATGGGGTTCGGCATAGCCCTCCAGGACGATCTGGGCGTTGGCCGGCACCTCCAGGTCGACCGTACGGCACTTCACCAGTTCCACTGGCTGCCTTCGAAGAAACCCGGCCAGCATGTACTCGTCGATCTCGTCGGGCAGGGGCGCCGTCGCGGCATACATGGTCTCCGGGTCGGGACCGAGCACGATGGCGACCTCCAGCCGCTCGCCCATCTCCTCCGCGACGCGGTAGTGATGCGCGCCGCCCTTGTGCCGCTGCCAGTGCAGGCCCAGGGTCTTGTCGTCGAAGACCTGAAGCCGGTACATGCCTACGTTGCGCGTGCCCTTCCCGGGGTGCTTCGTGATTACCTGGGGAAAGGTGATGTACCTCCCGCCGTCGCTGGGCCAGCACTTGATGACCGGAATACTTTCGAGAGACGCCGTATCCGTCTCGACTACCTCTTGACAGGGACCGCTGCGCACGGTCTTGCTCTGGGTATCCTTCAACCGGGCCAGCCGGGGCAGCATCTGCAGCTTGCCCGCGAGGGAGGCGGGCATCTGGGGATTGATCAGGTCGGCGATTTCGGCCGCGATGTCGTCCAAGCTATCCGCGCCCAGGGCCAGTTCCATGCGGCGTTTCGACCCGAAAGTGTTGATGAGCACCGGCATGCCGGGATGGCCCTTTACGTTGGTGAAGAGCAAAGCCGGCCCGTTCCGCTTGACCACGCGGTCCGCGATGGCGCTGATTTCCAGTTCCGGGTCGACCTCGGCGGTGATTTCCTTTAACTCGCCCGCTTCCCTGAGCAGGTCGACAAACGATTTTAGATCTTTGTGGGCCATTGGGCTGTGGTTTTACAGAGATATTGGGTGAGCAAGGCGTTCCATGCCTTCCCGTGGTGGTTTTGCCGCCGGTGTAAGGTACCCTGGCCGGTGTTGCAAGTCAACGCAATACTGGTGCTGGTGTCCGGCCCGGCAGTTCGGCCATGCCAGCCGGTCTCGACAGTCCGAAGCCATCGGGATGTACGCAAAAATCAATCCCTGTCGGGGACGCCGGTTGCCGTGCGTCGCGCCAACCGGCCGTTATCGCGAAAAAACAGGTTGCGAACCACGGGACGATGTAATAGCATTAGTGCTGCTTTCAAAACACCATCCTTCGATTCATACCAGGGTCGTGCATGCCCAACATCTACGAACGCATCGGCGTGCGGCCGATCATCAACGCTTCGGGTCCGACCACCCGGCTCAGCGGCAGCATCATGGATCCCGAAGTAGCCGACGCCATGCGCGAGGCGTCGCAGTACTGCGTCGACATCGCCGAACTCCAGGCCCGTGCGAGCGGGATCATCGCGGAGATCACCGGGGCGGAAGCGGGATACGTCACCTCCGGCGCGGCGGCGGGACTCCTCCTGGGCACGGCGGCCTGCGTCACCGGTCCGGACCCCGGGAAGATGAACCGGTTGCCGGACACGGAGGGCATGAAGAATGAAGTCATCATGTCCCGCAGCCAGCGGAACTTCTACGATCACGCGATCCGGTCGGTCGGCGTAAGGCTCGTCGAGGTGGGGATCGCGGACCGGTACAGCGGGGCCGGCGTGCGCGACACCGAAGCGTGGGAGATCGCCGACGCCATCACGGATCGCACGGCGGCCGTGTGCTATGTCGCCAATCCCCGGTCACTGCCCGCCCTGGAAGAAGTCGTCGAAGTCGCCCACGCCCGCGGCGTACCGGTGATCGTCGATGCCGCGGGGCAGTTGCCGCCACGGTCGAACCTGCAGACTTTCATTTCGCAGGGGGCCGACCTCGTGGCCTTCAGCGGCGGCAAGGCCATCGGCGGCCCCCAGGGCTCGGGCATCCTCTGCGGCCGCCGGGACCTCATCATGTGCGTCGCGCTTCAGCACCTGGACATGGACGTACTGAAGCAGCAGTGGAATCCACCCGAATCCCTCATCGACAAGTCGATCCTGCCGGGCGCGCCGCACCATGGAATCGGGAGACCCTGCAAGGTCGGGAAAGAACAGATCGTCGGGCTGCTGACCGCCCTTCGGCGCTTTGCCGGTGAACACCTGGAAGCGCGTGCCGCGACGTGGCGGGACCGTATGGACGAGCTCGTGGCCGCCGCCGGTGATATTCCGGGAGGCCGGTTCACGATTGACATCGACAGCAGGCCCAGCGAAGTGCCGATGGCCGTATTGGAATTGGACGAATCCGTTTTGGGCAAGACTGCCCTGGACGTGATACTCGAACTGCAGACGGGCGATCCCCCAATCCAGGCCAATACCGGAAGAGTGTCGGAAGGGATCGTGCTCTTCGGCCCGGTCTGCCTGAAGGCAGGCGAACCGGAACAGGTAGCTCAAAGGCTGAGGGAGATCCTGGATCCGTGACCGGAAAGCGAAGCTGAACAAGGCCAGACAAGACCAGGCGAGGTTACAGTTTTATATGAGCGAAAACACGTACATTAAGAAGATTTCGGGAGAACTCGGACTCCAGGCCGGACAGGTGGAAGCCGTCGCGGCCCTGCTGGACGAGGATGCCACGGTACCCTTTATCGCGCGCTATCGTAAAGAAAGAACCGGTTCGCTCGACGAAGTGGCCATCACGGCGATCCGCGACCGGATCGGCCAGCTCCGTGAACTCGAGAAGCGCCGGACCTCGATCCTTGCCTCTCTGAAGGACCGCGACCTGCTCACGGAAGAGCTGGAATCCCTTGTACGCGACGCGGAAACCCGGACCGTTCTGGAAGACATCTATCTTCCCTATCGTCCGAAACGGCGCACGCGGGCCACGGCAGCCCGGGAAAAGGGCCTTGAACCCCTGGCGGAGCGCATCTTCGGACAGGAGGAAATGGATCTTGATGCGGAAGTCGCGGCTTTCGTCGATCCCGAGAAGGCAGTAGCCTCGGCCGAGGAGGCCCTCGCCGGCGCGCGCGATATCATGGCCGAATGGATCAACGAAGACGCGACGGCCCGCGCGGCCCTGCGACGGCTGTTTCACAAGAAGGCGGTTATCCGGTCCACGGTCGTAGAGAAAAAGGAAACGTCGGGCGTCAAGTTCCGGGACTATTTCGACTGGTCCGAGCCGGCGCTGAAGGCGCCCTCGCATCGCGTGCTCGCCATCCGGCGCGGCGAGAAGGAAGACGTGCTGCGCATGACCATCGCCCCGCCGGAAGGAGAGGCGGTAGCACAGCTCGAACAACAGTTCGTCAAGGGCGAAGGCCCCGTGGCCGAACAGATACGCCTGGCGGTATCCGACAGCTACCGCCGCCTGCTTTCCCTGTCCCTCGAAACCGAGCTGCGGTCCCTGGTCCGCCAGAATGCCGAAGAGGAAGCGACCCGCGTATTCGCGCGGAACCTGCGGGAACTGCTGATGGCGCCCCCCCTGGGCCGCCGCCGTATCCTGGCGATCGACCCCGGATTTCGCACCGGCTGCAAGGTGGTCTGTCTCGACGAGCAGGGCAAGTTGCTGGATCGGGCCAGTATTTACCCCCACTCCGGTGAAAAGAAGAAGGAAAGGGCGGCGCGGATCATTCAGTCGTTCCACGCGCAGTACGAATTCGGCGCCATAGCCGTCGGCAACGGGACGGCGGGACGGGAGACGACCCAGTTCCTGCGCACCATCGAACTTGCCGGCGATCCGGCCATCATGCTCGTGAACGAAAGCGGCGCTTCGGTCTATTCCGCGTCGGCAGCGGCCCGGGAGGAGTTTCCCGCGTTGGACGTCACCGTGCGCGGTGCGATCTCGATCGGCCGCAGACTGATGGATCCGCTGGCGGAACTGGTCAAGATCGATCCGAAATCCATCGGCGTCGGGCAATACCAGCACGATGTCGATCAGGGCTCGCTGCAGAAGAGCCTGGACGACGTGGTGACGAGTTGCGTGAACAACGTCGGCGTCGAAGTGAATACCGCCAGTGCACAGCTCCTGTCCTATGTTTCAGGCATCGGCTCAGCATTGGCGAAGAACATCGTCGCCCACCGGGACAAAGAAGGACCTTTCGCTTCGCGAACGGACCTGCAGCAGGTGCCGAACCTGGGTCCCAGGGCCTTCGAGCAGGCCGCGGGTTTTCTAAGAGTCGGGAACGGGGCGAACCCCCTGGACGCCAGCGCCGTTCATCCCGAAAGCTACGAGATCGTGGATCGCATGGCTACCGATCAGCAGTGCGGAGTGAAGGATCTCATGGACGATGCGGACATCCGTGGCCGAATCGGTCTCGATGCGTACGTCACCGACACCGTCGGCCTGCCTACCCTGGAAGATATCCTGAAGGAGTTGGCGAGGCCGGGGCGCGACCCCCGCGATGCGTTCCAGCCCGTTCAGTACACCGAGGGCATCCATTCCATCGACGAAGTCAAGGAAGGCATGCGGCTAAACGGCGTCATTACCAACGTCACCAACTTCGGCGCATTCGTGGACGTCGGGGTTCACCTCGACGGGCTTGTGCACATCAGCCAACTCGTGAACCGGTACGTGAAGCACGCGGGCGAAGCCGTCAAGGTGGGGCAGCAGGTAGAGGTGCGGGTACTGGGCGTGGACCAGGAAAGGAACCGCATCTCACTCTCCATGCGGGAAGAGCAGGAAAGGAACAACGGAAAGCCGGACCGCCGACGAAGGCGCCGGCCGTCAAAGAACCGGCAGAATGCGCGGGCCGACGACAGGAAAGCGGAGGCGGCGGGGAACGCGAGTACGGAAGGGAAGGCGGAAGACTCCGTAAAGGCGGACGCGACTTCGAAGGCGGAAGACTCCGGGAAGGCAGAAGCGTCGGGGATGGTGATCTCACGCAAGAACCGGAGAAAGAAACCAGCGAATCGAAAGTCGGCCGGCCAACGGAGTTCCGCGGCCAACAAGGTCTTGACCGTCGATCACCTGCTCAAGCTGAACCGGAAGCTGTAACCTTTAAGATTTAGCTCAAAACGGTGACTACCGCTTCCGTTTAATTCTAATCATAGCATATCGGAAGGAAGACACCGTCTAGATTGGAAGGACGGAAGGTAAACTGTTAAGGACTTTACTAGATAAATCTGTGTATCACCGATATTAAACTGCCCCTTACAAACACATAAAGGTTAAATCGTGGAAACTGAAGTAGTTTTAGGAAACGACGACGAAGAAATCGAGGTGGAAGATTCTGCTACTCCAACCGATCTGGATGGATATTTCACCCAGAGCGCGTTCAGGATGGTCTACCAAACCAACAACTATTTTTGCCTCAAATCCATGATCTTATAGACAAAGGCGAAGTACTAAACCTACGACCGGCATATCAAAGGCGTCTTAGATGGTCGGTTCGCCAGAAATCAAAATTAATTGAATCCCTTTTACTGAACATCCCCATCCCTCCAGTTTTTCTGTATGAAAGCACCGAAGCAAGGTATGAAGTAATGGACGGTCAACAACGTCTGAATACAGTACGTGAGTTTATTGCTGGCGAATTCTCTTTGACTGGGTTACCCGTCCTCATTCCTCTTAACAACCTTCATTACAGTGATTTCCCACCGCGCATAAAACGTGCCCTAGATAGATCTAGCCTTTCTGCGATTGTCCTACTTCTTCAAGGTGAAACGACAGAATCTACTTCCCAACGATTGACTATGATGGAGATACGCAGGTTTATATTTGACCGTCTGAACACAGGTGGTACTAAACTGAATTCACAGGAAATTAGAAATGCTTTAAATCCTGGTGTACTGAATGACTCATTGATCGAGATATCACGTTTTAAACTCTTCACAGAGGTATTTGACATTCCGCCACATATCGAAAGCAAATCGAATGACTACTTTGAATACGAGGAAAGACAAAAGAATACACTATTTTCAACAATGCGAGACTGTGAGTTAGTTCTCAGGTATTTTGCTTTAAAGAATGACGAAACCATTCGGGGATCCATGAAATCAATGCTCGATCGAGCTATGGAACTTAAGCTAGAACCTGAAGATGCAGAAACCATCATTGAAAACTTTAAGAGTAGGTTCGAGTTTATATACAACCTTTTCGACGGGAAGCCGTTTCGTTTACCTGCAGATGAGAAGGGGCGTGTAAGGGTTTCCGCGGCAATCTACGACGCTTCAATGGTTGCTATAAATGATCTATGGAAGTATCGTGAAGAGATCAAAGTTGACAAGGAGAACATCCAGCAACGTATGAAAGAAGCAATGAAAAATGACGATCAGTTGGTCATACTAACTGGTCAGCAAAATACTGCCAAAGCGGTTCGTAGTAGGATAAGTTTAATGCGACGTATAATGCTACCTCTGGAGTTGACCCGGTTTAATGG
>JAAXHH010000030.1 GCA_012270975.1 Candidatus Latescibacterota bacterium
TCGTCGATCAGGATGGAGTCCACCTCGTCCACGATCGCGTAACTGTGCCCCCGCTGCACGCGGTCCTCCAGACGCCACTTCATGTTGTCCCGGAGGTAGTCGAAACCGAATTCATTGGTGGTCCCGTAGGTCACGTCCGCCTGGTAGCCCCCCTTCTTGCGCTCCACGTCGGGATCGTTGTTCTCGAGACATTCGACCGTCAGCCCGAGGAACTCGAACACCGGTCCCATCCAGGCCCGGTCGCGCTTGGCGAGGAACTCGTTGTGCGTCACCAGGTGGGCGCCGCGTCCGGTCAGTCCGTTGAGATACATGGGGAAAAGGGCGACGAGCGTCTTGCCCTCTCCCGTCGCCATCTCGGCGATCTTGCCTTCGTGGAGCACGATCCCGCCGATGATCTGCACGTCGTAGGGCGTCATGTCCCATACCATCTCGCCCTGGCCCGGGACGGTCCACGACCGGCCGATCATGCGTCTGCACGCCTCCTTGACCAGACCGTAGGCTTCGGGCAGGATTTCGTCCAGTTCCTCGCCGTCCTCCCAGCGGGACCGGAACTCCCGCGTTTTTTCGGGGAACTGGTCTTCGTCAAGCGTCTGGTATTCGTCAGCCCATTCGTTGACGGCGTCGACGATGGGCTCCATTCGCTTGACGTCTCGGTCGTGCTTGGTCCCGAAAGCGCTGGCGATCATGTTCTTGATCGGGGTGAGCATGGTGTTTCGTCCCTCGTTCCGTGCCGTGGAGGCGGACTCGTCCGGGTGATTCGCCGACGTTGAAACTTAACGATGTGGCCGGCCCGGAACAACTCTTTTCTTTGAACCGTACGGCCGGTTTCCGGTTCCATTTCTCAAGAAAAAACCCCGGCGGGAAAGCGTGATCGCGCCGGGGCTGCCTGCTGTATTCGAACGGGAACTCCGCCTCAGTCGTCGTCCCGGAGATAGGGGCTGAGCTTCCCGCTGCGGGTCGCGTGGCGCAAACGCTGCAGCGCCCGTTCCTTGATCTGGCGTATCCGTTCCCTCGTCAGGCCGAAGCGAATGCCGATTTCCTCCAGCGTGTGGGCCCGTTCCGATCCCACGCCGAAGTACAGGCGGATCACTTCCGCCTCGCGGGGCGGAAGGGTGTCCAGTACCTTGCCGACGTCCGACTTCAGGAACTGCAGCATGGTGCTCTCGTCCGGCGCCGTCTGCATTTCATCAGGCAGGAGGTCGAGCAGGCTGCGGTCGTCGTCGTGATTGAAGGGTACGTCGAGGGAGATGCAGTGGCTGAATGAACTTAGGGCCTCGTTGATTTCTTCGACCGAGATATCCATTTCCTCGGCGATTTCATCTATGTCTGGTTTACGGCCGAGCTCGTGCTGCAGGTGCTTTGAAGTCTGCTTGATTCGGCGAAGCTCTTCGGAGCGGTTTACCGGGACGCGAACGGTCCTCGACTGGTTGGCTATGGATTGTATGATGGCCTGGCGTATCCACCAGACGGCATAGGAGATAAACTTGTACCCCCTGGTTTCGTCGAATTTCTTGGCGGCTCGCATCAGGCCCATGTTGCCTTCGTTGATCATGTCCAGCAGGGGCAGGCCGTAGTTCTGGTACTGCCTGGCCACGCTGACGACGAATCTCAGATTGGCTTTCACCAGCTTGTCCAGGGCCTTCTGGTCGCCCTGTTTGATCAGGCGGGCCAGCCTTACCTCCTCCTCGGCCGTGATCAAGGGATACTTGGACATTTCGGCCAGGTAGCGATAGAGCGCCTGTTCGTATCTTGCCCCGTTGCCATAGGACTCTTGATATGAAGTGCCGATCTTGCTTCACCTCCCCTCCGCGCCATGCACCAACGCGCGGCGCATCCCTTCCGCTCCGGCCTATGCGGGCCCGGTTCCCGTCACAGCGCGATCCTTTGTGGTGTGAACGGCGTGCCCAACGATGCGTGCCATACAGGACCCTGTTCAGAATGTGCGAGCGGCATAGACGCCATCGTCAGACAAACGGAAAGGACAATCCGGCGGATGCGGGTTCAAATACTGGATTTGCGTCGTTGCTCAGACAACGGGAACTTTGAAGGATTGCCATCGAATAAAACGGGAATCCAGGTATGTACAGGCTTACAAGAAGGCTTTGCCCGGGTGACAGTTCCCAGTATACCCAAAATAAACCGAATCGCCCGTAAAGTCAAGTGTTTTCCCTTTAGGATTGACATCAGAAGGACCGGTGGATACATTGGCACTCTCGAAATCTGACGCATACCTCCATGACCGGAGATCCTTCCCGCTAGGAAACGGTGGATGGCCGCGGAATCGAAAACATGGCGTATTGCCGTAGTGAATCGGAAAGACGTGGTGGACGCCGTGGGAGAAGGTCTCCGCGGAGATATCCTTGACCTGGGTATCGATGGGGTGGAATGCGTGCGGCACGTCCGGCTCTACGCGCTCCGCGGCGAGCTGTCGACGGCCGAGCTCGACCGGATCACCACGGATCTGCTCGCCGACCCCGTCACCCAGGAACATCTGAAGATCGACGCACAGGGCCTCCCGGTCGAATCCGGCGAATGGGGCGTGGAAGTATGGTTCAGGCAGGGAGTAACCGACGCCGTGGGCGAAACGACGCTGAAAGGGAGCCGCGACCTGGGCGTCGCGGGGATCGAATCGGTGGACACGGGGCGGGGGTACATCCTGGCGGGCCCGCTTGACCGGCCGCAGATCGACACCATATGCCGCCGGCTGCTGGCCAACGACGTGATCGAAAGATACGCATGCTACGAAGGGGGCAAATGACATTCGAGGCCGACGTCACGGTAGAGTCCTTCCCCTTGCTGAAGGCGACCGACGATGAAATGATGCGGTTGAGCCAGGATGGCATGCTGGCCCTCAACCTGGAGGAGATGAGGTCGATACGCCGCCATTTCAGCACCATCGGCCGCGATCCCACCGACGTCGAAATGGAGACGCTGGCCCAGACCTGGTCCGAGCACTGCAAGCACAAGGTCTTCAACGGGGTCATCGACTACGTCTCGGGCAGAAAGACCGAGCGCATCGACAATCTCTTCGCCCGCACCATCAGGAAGGCCACCGAGGATATCCGACGGCAGAAGGGCGATGCAGACCGCTGCGTGTCCGTGTTCGTCGACAACGCGGGCATCATCGAGTTCGACGACGATTATCATCTCGTCTTCAAGGTAGAGACCCACAACCATCCTTCCGCGCTGGATCCTTACGGCGGAGCCAACACGGGCATCGGCGGGGTCATACGCGATCCCCTCGGGACGGGCCTGGGCGGCAAGCCCATCTTCAATACGGACGTCTTCTGCTTCGCTCCGCCCGACTTCCCCTACGACGAACTGCCTGAAGGCGTATTGCATCCGAAGCGCATCTTCAAGGGGGTCGTGGCCGGCGTCAGGGACTACGGCAACCGCATGGGTATACCGACCGTCAACGGGGCCATCCTGTTCGACGAGCGGTACCTGGGCAACCCGCTGGTCTACTGCGGCACGGCCGCCATCATCCCCGTCGACCGGGTCGACAAGTCGGCCGAACCGGGAGATCTCATCGTCACCATCGGCGGACGGACGGGCCGGGACGGAATCCACGGGGCCACGTTCTCGTCCATCGAGCTGACCGAGTCTTCGGAATCCACCTCCACGCAGGCCGTGCAAATCGGCAATCCCATCGAGGAGAAGAAGATCGTCGACGTGCTGATGCAGGCCCGGGACCGCATGCTCTACCGGAACATCACCGACTGCGGCGCCGGCGGGTTTTCGTCGGCCATCGGGGAGATGGGGCAGGACACGGGCGCGGAAGTGCACCTGGAACAGGCGCCCCTGAAGTACGGCGGGCTGAAACCGTGGGAGATCTTCCTCTCGGAATCCCAGGAACGCATGATCCTGGCGGTACCGCCCGACCGCATCGAGGCCCTGCGGGACCTCTGCGCGAGCGAGGACGTCGAGGCCTCGGTGATCGGCGCGTTCACAGGCGACGGAAGGTTGAGAGTCACTTACGGGGATGGCGGGGAGGACGGGGAACGGTCCACCGTCGCCGACCTGGACATGGAATTCCTGCACAAGGGGGTGCCGCGCATTGCCCGGACCGCCCGGTGGAGCCCGCCGGAGCATCCCGAGCCCACCGAAGCGGACCGTCCCGATCCCTCGGTGAGCCTGACGCGGCTGCTGTCGTCGTGGAACGTGGCGAGCAAGGAATGGGTCATCCGTCAATACGACCACGAGGTACAGGGCGGCAGCGTCCTGAAGCCGTTACAGGGCGCGCGCAACGACGGACCCGGCGACGCCGCCGTCGTGCGTCCCGTGCTGTCGTCGGACCGGGGCGTCATCGTCGCCAACGGCATCAATCCGTCCTACGCCGACCTCGATCCGTACTGGATGGCGGCCTCCGCCATAGACGAAGCCCTCCGGCAGATCACCTGCGTGGGCGGCAGCGTCGACCGAACCGCGTTGCTGGACAATTTCTGCTGGGGCAATCCGGACAAGCCGGACCGGCTCGCCGCGCTGGTCCGCGCGGCCCGGGCCTGTTACGATTTCGCGGTGGCCTACGGCACGCCTTTCATCTCGGGGAAGGACAGCTTCTACAACGAATTCTCCGACGGCAGCCGGACCATCGCCATTCCGCCCACGCTGCTCATATCGGCCATCTGCGTCATGGACGACGTGAGCCGGGCGGTCAGCATGGATGTCAAATCACCGGGAAACAGTATATACGTCGTGGGGCGCACGCGCGATGAGCTGGGTGGTTCCCGGTACTACCGCATGCTCGGATTCATCGGGCGCAACGTGCCCAAAGTCGACGCGGCCGCCGGGAGCGGGAACATGAACCGACTGCACGAGGCCATGTCGCGGGGACTCGTGGCCGCCTGCCACGACTGCTCCGAGGGCGGTCTGGCCGTGGCCGCTGCGGAAATGGCCTTCGCGGGCGGATTCGGCATGACGCTGGACCTCGATGCCGTTCCTCGGGACGGGGAGGCGGATCGAGACGACATCGTCCTGTTTTCCGAGTCGAACAGCCGCTTCGTGATGGAAGTGCCCGGGGGCCGCGAGGCCGACTTCGAAGCGCTGATGGCCGGCAGTCCGTTCGGCCGCGTGGGCGTCGTTACCGAAGAAGACCGCCTGGCCGTACGCGGCCTGGGCGGCGATGAAATCATATCGGCGGACCTCGGCACCCTGAAGGAAGCCTGGCAGCGTCCCCTGCGATGGTGACGCCACGCGGGTGGACCGGGCAATCCGGTCGCGCCAGGAGGGCGAACGGGCCTGACGGGCCGGGCAAGCCGCTCGGGTCAGGCAGCCGGGGCGAGCCGCGCAGTACGGCCGAGCCGCGCAGTACGGACGATCCGGTCGAACCGCCTTTCACGTCTTTCCAAATCCGGGAGTATCCATGCCTGCTGCTTCGGTCCTGATTCTGCGCGCCGCGGGGATCAACTGCGATGAAGAGACGGCCCACGCTTTCCGGCTTGCCGGCGCGTCGCGGGTGGACCCCGTTCACATCAACGAATTCATCCAGGGAAGACGCAGCCTGTCCGAGTACGACATTCTGGTCCTGTCCGGCGGGTTTTCCTACGGGGACGATATCTCCGGCGGAAAGGTACTCGCCAACGAACTGCAGTGCAGGCTGATGGACGACGTGGAAACCTTCGTGGAGGACGGCAAGCTCATCCTCGGCATCTGCAACGGTTTCCAGGTGCTGGTCAAGATGGGTCTGCTGCCCCAGACAAAACCGGGCGGACGGCAACAGGAAGCGACGGTGTTTTACAACGACTCCGGAAAGTTCGAGTGCCGCTGGGTCTACCTGCGCAGGAACCCCGGGAGTCCCTGCGTCTTCACCCGCAACATGCCCGAGACCATCTACATTCCCGTCGCGAACGGAGAAGGCAAGGTCATGCTCGCTTCGCGGGGCGTGCGGGAGCGGCTCGTTTCCGGCGGGCACGTCGCCCTGCGCTATGCCAATCCGCCCTGGGTGGACGGCGACGAGGCCGGATATCCCTGGAGCCCGAACGGCTCGGTGGACGCCATCGCCGGGGTCTGCGACGCAACCGGCCGGATCTTCGGGCTCATGCCCCATCCCGAGCGATACACCCATCCGACCCACCATCCGCGGTGGACCCGGGAGGGCCGCAGGGAACCTGACGGATTGCATATCTTCCGGAACGCCGTGGATCATGCCCGCGGGATCCAATAGCACCTGACGGGAGCGTATCGCTTGAGCTTCCCCCCGTTCAGCCGAGCCATCGAACGCCGCATGCACGCGATCGGGCTTCTCCTGGCGCCTGTCGCGGTATTCGTCCTGCTCAGCCTCGTAACCCACGCGGAAGACGACTATCCCAATTCAAGTCTTAGCCCGGATGAAGTAGTCAACCTGGGCGGCCGTCCCGGCGCCCTGGTATCCTACGGCGTGATGCTCGTCCTGGGTTACGGGGGATACGTCGTCCCCGTCCTCATCGGGCTGCTCGCCTGGAACAGGATCCGGGGGCAGCGTCCGGCGAGACTGCTCGCGCAATCCGCCTGGCTCCTGCTCCTCATGGTGACCGGAATCTCCACCGGGAGCCTGGTTCCGGTTCTTCCCGATAACCTCAGGTTCAGGATCGGCGGCGTTTTGGGGTTCTACCTGGGCGGACAGATGGCAGGTGCGCTGGGCGTGGACCTCTCGCTGATCATCGGCGGCGCTTTTTTTCTTGTAGTCCTGGGGATCATGATATACTTGTGCCTGTTTAGACGAAGCGCCCGTCGACGACATAACACCTGAGCCGGACAGCGGCCTGGGCCGGGCTACTGGACCTGGTCTCGACCCTGCCCGGTTTTCGCCGACATGAAAGCCTGCCATGAAGCGATCCCTGCCGTTTCTGGTCGTCCTCGTTGCTTCCTATGCTTACGGCAACCCGCCGCCCGATCAGCAACCGGTGCGGGGGATCGTCCCCGGCGTCGAACCGGGGGTTTCCGGCCGCCTTCGGAACGAGCTCTCCACGAGGCCGCCCGGCGAGATGCTGAAGGTATGGGTCTACCTGGCGGACAAAGGATACGCCCCGGGGGTCGGATACGACGTCGCGCTGGCGGCCGCCGAAGACCGCCTGTCGCCTCGTACCCGCCGGCGGCTGTCGACAAGAAGCGACCGGCTGGCGTGGTGGGAGGATATCCCTGTCCACGCGCCCTACCTGGAGCGCATCGAAGCGCTGGGGGGTAGGATTCTGCAGGTGTCCCGCTGGCTGAACGCGGCGAGCGTGTCCATCCCGGCCGGGGATATTGACGGCCTGGCCGGAGAGCCCTTCGTGCTGAGCATCGACGCGGTCGCCAGTCTTCGCCATCCGCGCCCGGTCTCGCCGCAGCGTACCGGCCGGCCGGAAACGGACGCCAGGCTTCGGGCAGTCCAGTCCACCCGCCTCGATTACGGACCTTCCTTCATCCAGTTGGACCAGCTGCACGTACCGGATCTCCATGATCTGGGACTTTCCGGAAGCGGTGTGCTCGTAGCGCTCTTCGACACGGGATTCAGCCTGGATCACGCGGCGTTCGACAGCCTGAGAACCCGGGTGGAAGCGCGGCGCAACTTTCTTCGGGACGAAACCGGGTTCACCGACCTGGAAGACACCGGTCACGGTACAGCAGTACTCGGCACCATCGGCGGATACGCGCCGGGTGAGCTGATCGGCCCTGCTTTCGGCGCGCGTTACCTCCTCGCGAGCACGGAGGTCGTGGCCTTCGAGAGGGAAGTCGAGGAGGACTTCTGGGTGGCCGCCATGGAATGGGCCGACAGTCTGGGCGCGGACGTAATCAGCAGTTCACTCGGATACCTCGACTGGTACACCTACGCCGACATGGACGGAGAGACGACCGTCATCACGCGGGCGGCGGCGACGGCGGTGCGCCGCGGGATCGTGGTCGTGAACAGCATGGGCAACGAGGGTGACTCGCCCTATGAAAAGATGGCGGCGCCCGCCGACGCGGAAGGGGTGATTTCCGTGGGGGCTGTCGATGCCGCGGGCAATCGCTGGGTCTCCTCCTCCATCGGCCCCACCTTCGACGGCCGCATCAAGCCGGACGTGATGGCCATGGGGGAAGGGGTCTATACGGTGCATCCGTTCAGCATCGACGATTACACACGCGCCAACGGCACATCCTTCTCCGCGCCCCTGGTGGCGGGCGTCGCCGCGCTGCTGCTGGAAGCCTATCCCCACTGGACGCCGGAAAAGGTGCAAAGGGTACTCCGCCGGACGGCCGGCCAGGCCGCCGCGCCGGACACGCTAAGCGGCTACGGAATCGTCCACGCGCTGAACGCCCTGATGACCGAATCGCGGGGGGTCGTGCGGTCATTCACGGCCGCGGGCGGGCCAAGCGGGGTGTTCCTCGCCTGGACCGCGGGGCTGGAAATCAACCTGCTGTCCTACCGGATCGAACGCAGGGACTACCCCGATGGATCCTTTGAACTGCTGGCCTCGGTATCGGTAACCGGGTCCGGGGACAATCCCCAAGGCTCGAACTTCTATGATTACACCGATACGGCCGCCCAGCCGGGAACATCCTACGAGTACCGGTTGCAACCCGTGGCCCGTGCGGGACTGGCGTTGACGGCGGAACCTGTCGTAGTCCGTATCGATTACGAGTCCGGCGCGTCCGACGGGCCGGTGGCTGTCCTTTATCCGAACGCGCCGAATCCCTTCGCCTCCGGCACGCGTATACGCTTCGAACTGTCAGAGCCGGTCCACGTTACCTTGACGATATACGATCTGCTCGGCAGAAAGATACGGGTGCTGGTCGATGAAACCCATGGCCCGGGCAGATACGCGCGGACCTGGAACGGCATGGACGGCGACGGCCGCACCGTGCCCAGCGGCGTGTACCTGTACCGCATGACCGCGGGAGACGTCGAGGCAGGAGGCAAGATGCTGCTGCTGCGTTAGGGGGTGGCATGTCCCCGGCTCGCTACACGCGGTTTCAGTCTGGTCGCAGTGGGTGAAAGCAGACCGAAAAGCGGTGAGAGCAGGCCCCCGGCAAACATCGATAAAGAGGTTGACATCCAGGCGGGCTGGGGTTATATAGCCTTAGCAGCATGCGGTACGAGTTACATGTCGTGTACGACTAATGCAAGTCAGCACCAATCGAGCTGCTTACGCCATTTGCAAAGGGGTTGGATATCATGGTCACTGTGACGGACGTAGCCGCCGACAAGATTAAAACCATGATCGAGGACCAGGGCAATCCGGATCTCGGACTGCGCGTCATGATCGCCGGCGGTGGATGTTCCGGTTTTCAGTACCGTCTCGCTTTCGACAAGCAGGCGACCGACGCCGACCAGATTATCGAGCAGAACGGCATCAGGGTTTTCGTCGACAACAAGAGCGCCATCTACCTGATGGGTGCGGAACTGGATTACGTGGAAGGACTGATGGGCGCAGGATTCAAGGTAAGCAATCCCAATGCCAAGGGTACCTGCGGCTGCGGAGAGTCTTTTTACGTATAGGCCCGAATGACGCGCAGGCGAAAACCCGGGTGTTCCGGGCGGTCCGTCCACGCGAATCGATCACATTGGCTGCGGAATCTGAAAACCCCCGTGCGTTTCTGACCGGTATCCGTCACGTCATCGCCGTAGCCAGCGGCAAGGGTGGCGTGGGCAAGTCGACGGTCAGCGTCAATCTGGCCCTGGCCCTCGCGGAAGCGGGCCACGCGGCCGGGCTGCTCGACGCGGACATATACGGCCCGAACGTGCCCCAGATGATGGGCGTCACCGGGTCCCTCGAGAAAGATCCTTCAGGCAGAATCCAACCCGTTATTCAGCATGGCATCCGGCTGGTGTCCGTCGGGTTTGTGGCTGGTCCTTCGGACGCGGTGATCTATCGCGGCCCCCTCGTCGGTAAGATGGTGAAGAGCTTCCTCGGCAACGTGGCCTGGGGGGAACTGGACTACCTGGTTGTCGATCTGCCGCCCGGCACCGGCGACGCGGCGCTGACCCTGGCACAGTCCACGGAACTGACTGGCGCCGTCATCGTCACGACCCCTCAGCAGGTCGCCCTGTCGGACGTGCGCAAGGCGATTACCATGTTCCAGCGGCTGCGGGTGCCCGTGCTGGGCATCGTCGAAAACATGAGTTACTATCTCAATGCCGCGACGGGTGAACGGACCCACATCTTCGGCCGGGGCGGCGGCGTTGCGTTGAGCGATGAACTGGGCCTGCCCTTCCTGGGGGAGATTCCCCTTTCGCCGGCCGTTTGCGCGGGGGGCGACGCGGGCGAACCGATTTTCCTGGATCCGGCGAGTACCGTGGAAAAGGCGGCCTTCAACGATATCCGGGCGGCCGTCGAGGCCGAGATCGAGAACCAGCCGGCGCCGATGCCCGGTCCGGTCCGAACCTGATGCTGCGGCTTCCCCGGTCCGTCTACGACGGCATGGCCGCCCACGCGGTCGAGGAGTATCCCCGGGAGTGTTGTGGTTTTCTGACCGGGACAGGCGATCCGGACGATCCGGACTCCTGGCGGGTTCACCGGTGCAGGAACATTCAGGACGAGTTGCACGCGAAAGATCCGGCGCAGTATCCCCGGGATGCCCGGACCGCCTACGTGTTCAGCCGGGAAGACATGGAACGGCTGTTCTTCGGCAAGTTCGAACCGCCGGGCGCGCGGGTCCTGGGATTCTATCACTCGCATCCGGATTCGCCGGCCTATTTCTCGGAAAAGGACCGGATGGAAGCCCTGACCGACTGGCTGGACCCGGAACCGGGTTACCTGGTCCTCTCCGTCACGGGCGAGAGGGTAAGCGAGATCAAAATGTTCCGGTGGATCGACGATGAAGCCGGATTCGAGGAGATACCCGTAGAGCTGGTATGATCCTAAAGCGGGGAATGGGTGATGAAGGAAGTATTCGACGAGGTCGTGGAAGTGCTGGCGCGGGGTGAGAAGGCGGCCCTTTCCACCATCGTCTCGAGCAAGGGATCGCTGCCGATGAGCAAGAAGGCGAAGATGCTCGTCAGGCGCGACGGTACGTTCACCGGAACGGTGGGCGGAGGATGCCTGGAAGCCGACGTCTGGGCCGAGGCGCGCGAAGTGATGGAACGGGCCGCCCCTCGGCTGCAGCATTTCATCCTGACCGAGAAGCACGCCGGGGACGAGGGGCTGAACTGCGGCGGCAACGTGGAGATCTTCACCGAACCGATCAAAGCGGGCCCCATGCAGGAGGTCTTCGAGGCGATACGCCGTCTCCACGACAGGCGGGGCGTAGGACTCCTGGCCACGCTGGTGTCGGGACGGGCCGGCCAGGAAGGCGGCAAGTTGCTGATCACGGAATCCGGAGAGACCATCGGGACGCTGGGAGATCCCGCCCTGGACGACCGGATCAGGCTGGATTCGGACATCGAAATCACCGAGAATCTGCTGCGGGTGGTCACGCTGGAGCACGAAGGCGTGGAGACCCGCGTCTTCATGGAATCCATCTGGCCCGCGCCGCAGCTGATCCTCTTCGGCGGCGGCCACGTCGCCCGGGCCATTGCCCGGATCGCCCATACCGTGGGATTTCGAATCATCGTGGTGGACGACCGGCCGGCCTTCGCGAACCATGAACGGTTTCCCGAGGCCGACGAGGTCGTCGTAGACGCCTTCGACGAGGTCGTGGGCAAGCTGCCCATTGACGGCTCTTCCTACCTGGTCGCCGTGACCCGGGGGCACCAGTGGGACCAGCCCGTCATCGAGCAGGCGGTATGGACCGGCGCAGCGTACATCGGCATGATCGGCAGCCGGCGAAAGATCGCCCTGATGTGGAAGAACCTGGAAGGAAAAGGCGTGCCCCGTCACCTGCTGGACCAGGTGCACGCGCCGATCGGCATGGAGATCCAGGCCGATACCCCCGAGGAGATCGCGGTCAGCATCATGGCCGAGCTGATCGAGTTCCGGCGGTCCGGCGGAAAGCCGGCCCACCTGCTTTCCACGGTGAAGGACGCGGCCAGTATAGCAGGAACGGGGAGTGGCGCGCAGCGGTAGGTGATCCGCGCCGAAATGAATGGCGCGCGCCTAAGCGTCTAACCGGCTCCCCGCAATTCGTCGCGGTGATCCCCAATCTTCGCGACGGCCCGGACGATATCGTCCATGTCCTCCCGGCTGCCCAGCATCACATTCTGCGTGAACCAGACCGCTTCCGACCGGCAGACCCTTTCCGTTACCGGCAGATTCAACGCGTCATAGTCGACGGCCGACAGCGCCGGACTTCGGTATATGCCGTAATTCCGTTCTCTGAACACCGGCTGTTTGTACAGGGGTATGGAATAGCCGGGACTTGCGGGAATCCCCTCGGCGCGCAAGGCCTCGATGAACCGTGTTTTCGGGATCCCCCCGAAGGCTTCCTCGCTGTACCTGAACATGTAAATATGGCGCGCGTGGCGGTCGGCCTCTGGAGGCCTTGATACCGGCACGATGCCTTCAACCGCCCCGAGGCGTTCGGTCAGGTACTCGCCGTTCTCGTGGCGCCTGATCGCCCGTGCCTCCAGGTGTTCCATCTGCACGAGGAGCAGCGCGCCCTGTACTTCGGTCATCCGGTTGTTGCCGGCCATGCGGTAGTGGTTGTACCGGGGACCCGGCGCGGCGTGTCCGCAGTCGGCGAGGGACCGTGCGGCCGATGCCAGATCGTCGTCGTTGGTCAGCATGATGCCCCCCTCGCCGGCATTGAGATTCTTGGACGACTGGAAGCTGAAGGCTCCCATGGCGCCGAGACCGCCCACGCCCCGGCCTCCCCAACGCGCACCGTGGGCCTGGGCCGCGTCTTCGATCACGGCCAGTCCGTGCCGGTCGGCGATTTCTCCGAGACGGTCCATGTCCGCGGGCAGACCCGCGAAGTGTACCGCCATCACGGCCCTGGTCTTTGGCGTAATCGCCTGTTCGACCAGCCCCGGGTCCAGGTTGTAGGTATCGGGATCGATGTCGACGAACACGGGCACGGCGTTGGACATCACGATCGAACTGGCCGACGCGATGAACGTATAGGCCGGTACGACGACCTCGTCCCCGGGTTCGATGCCGACCGCCTGCAGGGCGAGGCACAGCGCCGTGGTGCCATTGCTGACGGCGATGCCGTGGGCGGCCTGCTGGAACGCGGCAAAGCGCTTTTCAAAGGCGCGTACCTTCTCGCCCCGGATGCTGCCCCACTGTCCCGATCGCACGGTTTCGCCGGCTGCCCGCGCGCTCTCTTCCAGGTCCATGGGCCAGGCGGGGAAGGGTTCCGTCCTTACCGGCGCCGCACCGTTTACGGCGAGTCTGGGCATGATCATCTCCCGAGGGTCAGTCGAAGAGGGCTTCCACGAAGGCCGGGGCGTCGAAATCCTGCAGATCCTCGATGCTTTCGCCGACGCCGATGAATTTGACCGGAATCGCCAGTTGGACGCCGATGGCGAACACGATACCGCCCCGTGCGGTCCCGTCCAGCTTCGTCAGCGCGATGCCCGTCAGTCCTCCCAGGGCTTCGCTGAAGACGCGGGCCTGGGAAAGGGCGTTCTGGCCCGTCGTGCCGTCGAGTACGAGCAGCACCTCGTGGGGTGCGCCGTCCAGCTGCTTGCCCAGGGTGCGCTTGATCTTCTTCAACTCTTCCATCAGGTTGTCTTTGGTATGCAGCCGACCCGCCGTGTCGATGATGACGACGTCCGTCTTACGGGCCACGGCGGCCTGCATCGCGTCGAAGACCACGGCGGAGGGATCGGAACCATGCTGGTGCCGGATGATGTCCGCGTCCGCGCGGCGGGCCCATACTTCCAGCTGGTCTATGGCCGCCGCGCGAAAGGTATCGGCCGCGGCCAGCAGGACTTTCCTGCCTTCCGCGGTATAACGGGCCGCCATCTTGCCGGCGGTCGTCGTCTTGCCCGTCCCGTTGACGCCCACGACCATGACGACGTGGGGCCGGGCAGACCGGCCGGCCGGCGCCGGGGCCGGAGAGCCGTCCAGGATACCCGCCATCTCTTCGCGGAGCAGCCCCATGAGATCTTCGGGTTTCCGCGTCCGTTGGTCGACCGCCCGGTCCCGGAGACCGTCGATGATCCGCAGGATCGTTTCCATGCCCACATCGGTCTGCAGCAGGATGGCTTCGATCTCCTCCAGCAGGTCCTCGTCGATACGGTCATACCGTCCCACGGCCTGATCGATCCTGCGCACCAGCCCGTCCCGCGTCCTGGTCAGCCCGTCTCTCAGTCTTCGTACGACACCCAGCATGTCCTGGTTCCCGGCGCCTTTTCGCGCTTCCGAATCGGATCGCATACAAAAAACCGGGAGAGCGGTGATCAGCCTTCCCGGCTTTCGTAAATTCCCCTGTTACGCGTTCATCGGGCCGCCTTGGTCGCGCCCGATCACACCTTGCCGCGCCTGATCACGCCTACAGGTGGCCATCGATCTTTTCGGCGAGTTGCTGCTTGGGCAGCGCGCCGATGATCCGGTCCACCTCGGCGCCGTCCTTGAATATCAACAGGCTCGGTATGCTTCGGATGCCGAATCGGGTGGCCGCTTCCCGGTTTTCGTCCACGTCGACCTTGACGACTTTCAGGCGTCCGTCATAGTCGCCCGCGAGTTCTACCAGGGTAGGGGCGACGGCCTTGCAGGGGCCGCACCACTCCGCCCAGAAGTCGACCAGTACGGGGGTACTGCTGTTAATTACCTCGGACTCGAATTGATCGTCCGTGATCGCTGTTGGCTGTCCCACTTTCGCTGCTCCTTTCACATGGATTGGATAAAATCGCTCCCAGCCAAATTGGGCACTCGGGGGGCGATTTGTCAAGCACTTTCGAGGAAGGGATCGGGGGAAACGATCAGGCGAATTCGTCCAGTCCGTAGTCCCTGATCTTGCGGTAAACGGACCGCTCGCTGATGCCGAGCTCGCGCGCGGCCCGGCCCCGGTGCCCGCCGTTGCGTACGAGGGCGCGCCGTATGGCTTCCCGCTCCCAGTCTGCCATCGTGCGCAACCGGTCCAGGTCGTCATCGCCCGACACCACGACGGAGGGCGGTTCGAGGTCCTGCCCCCCTTTCGCGGGGGAAGGTTCGATGTCCCGCGCCTCTTCAGGAGAAGGCGGCAGCTGAAAGCGTTCCGGGAGCTGGCCGGGATTGCCGGGACTGCCGGGATTGCCGGCGCCGAAAACCGCGGAGATCTTGGACGGGAGTTCCTGGATCGCGGTAAGGATCTGCCAGAGGATCTTGTAGAACATCTCCCGGTCCATGTCCTCCGGATTCCGGTTCTGCGGAACGGGCAGGGCGCGATTGGAAATGGGCGGCGTGTAGATGGTGTCCGGCAGGTCGTCCGCATCGATCCGGGACTTGCCGGAGGTGACCAGCAGCCGTTCGACGAGATTTCGCAGTTCCCGTATGTTGCCGGGCCACTCATAGTCCGTGAGTGTCGCGAGGGCTTCGTCCGTGAAGACGGGCGGAGACACGCGAAGCTTTTCAGCCATCTCGCGGATGAAATGGCTGATCAGCCTGGGAATGTCTTCGCGGCGTTCCCGCAGGGCCGGCAGGTGGATATGCACGGCGTTGAGCCGATAGTACAGATCCTGCCGGAACGTCCCATCGTGGACCTCCCCGGCGAGGTCCCGGTTGGTCGAAGCGATCAGGCGGACGTCGGTCTTTACGGGCGTCGATCCACCGACCCGGATGAATTCCTGCTGCTCGAGGACGCGCAGCAGTTTTACCTGGGTGGATCGGGGCATCTCGCCGATCTCGTCGAGGAGCAGCGTGCCGCCGTCCGCCTGTTCGAAGAATCCCTTCCGCTGACCCTTGGCGTCCGTGAAGGCGCCTTTTTCGTGGCCGAAGAGTTCGCTTTCCAGCACGCCTTCGGCGATGGCGCCGCAGTTGATCGCGATGAAGGGGCCGTCCCGCCGGTCGCTGTAATGGTGGATCGCCCGGGAAAACCCTTCCTTGCCGGTACCGCTTTCACCGGTGAGCAGGACCTGGATGCCCGTGGGCGCCACCTGGAGCACCGATTCCATGGCGGCGATGAAGCGCTCGTCCCTGCCTACCAGCTGGAACCGCTGGTGGAACTCCCGCCGCAGGTCCAGCATGCGCATCTTCGTCAGCAGTTCCCCGGCGTCGACGGGTTTTTCGATATAGTCGCTGACGTCGAGCTGACGGTACTGCCGGGGCGGCTGGTGCTGGCGCGTGGTGAGGATGATGTCGGTATCGGGATGTTTTCCCGACATGGTGCGGATCAGCCGTTCCGGATCCGCGTCGTTCAGGGCGAGATCGACGAGGACGGCATCGGGCGGTTCCTTCCGCATCGCGCTCAGCGCTTCGGCCGCGACGCCGGTCCCCTGCACCTCGTACCCCGCGTCCCGCAGGATGCGCACCGCGTGACGGCGGCTGTCCGTTTCGCCGTCCACGACGAGAATCGTCCGGCCTTCCACTCCGGGACTCCTTGGCAAGCGCTACTCCAGGTGATAGGTCTTGATCTTCCGAAAGAGGGTCCGCTGGCCGATCTTCAGAACCCGGGCGGTCCGGGCCTTGTTCTGCCCGCAAGCGGACAGGGTCGCGGCGATCAGCCTTCGTTCGCTTTCCTTCATCGACATGCCGACCCGGATGTCCACCCCGTCCTCGTCCTCGTCGTCCGACCCGGACTCCCCGGACCGCCGGGGCAGGAACTCCGCCGGGATGTCCTCCACGTCCAGGGCGGATCCGTCGGCGAGCAAGATCATGGTCTCCAGGCAGCGGCGCAGCGATCCGCCGTCTTTGGACCAGTCGACAGAGGCCAGCAGGGCCAGCGCGCCGTCGGAGATGCTTTTCACGGGCACGCTGCGCTGGTCGGCGATCTTCATGGCGAGATAGCGGATGAAATCCGGCGACAGGTCCTCAGGCCGTTCGGGGCTGTCGTTCAATGAGACAGCCGCCGGTTCCGGCCGGGTATGCCGAATGAACTCCGGGACGTCCGCCACGGTCAGGGTTTCCCCCGTTCCCATGACGATCATCCCCTCGATGCAGTTTTCGAGTTGCCGGACGTTTCCCGGCCAGTGGTAGGTCGAGAGCAGTTCCAGGGCTTGTTGGTCGATACGCTCAATCGGCTTGTTCTCCCGTTCGCTGAACCGGCGGATGCAGTGGTCGATCAGCAGCGGAAGATCCTCCTTCCGTTCCCGCAGGGGCGGCAGGGAAAGGGTCACCACGCGCAGCCGGTAGTAGAGGTCTTCCCGGAAGCGTCCCTTTTCGATCTCGGCTTCCAGGTCGCGGTTCGTCGCCGCGATGACCCGGGTGTCCGTCTGCAGCCAGTTCCCGCTGCCCACCCGCTGGAACTTGCGATCCTGGAGGACCCGCAGCAGCTTGACCT
>JAAXHH010000127.1 GCA_012270975.1 Candidatus Latescibacterota bacterium
GTCCACAAAAACGGGGTAACTTCACTGTCTGTACGAGTCGACTTGTACGTAATTGGCAATACGGGTGATTAGGATGGACAGGAACTCGATGGTAGTCTGGATATCTCGTCAAACTCTTAGGTGTGAGGAGCATAATACTGTCTACATCCAATACCATTCACATCCAAACGTCGCCAGCACCAAGCGGGAAGGAATTGTTTTCGACAACGTTCTTGTTTTCGGAGTAACAGAAGGACCTGAATTCTACGCAATAGACGAGACGGGAGTGTGCTACGCGGACAGTCTGATGGTGGTATTCAACACAGGCTTCACCTGCGTTGATCAACATCTTCTTGACGGCGTTAAAGGAGATACCCACCGTCCTACTGATAGACTGCATGGACACGCCTACGACCTGCATCCAAATTACCATAACTCGTTTATACATCAGTAACTTGTTCATTCTAACAAGATACCGTATTGCGAGTTATTTAAGCGTTTTTCCCGTTACATTAAACCCGGCTAGTGTGTCAAGTGGGATCGTGTATGGCTTGGGTTTAATATGGCTGTACTGTTGAGAAAGCCTCAATGCATTGACAGCTTCCTTCGAGAGTACACTCTTGTCACGACGCCGGACATAGTCTTCTTGCCTACGCCTAACTTTATCAGCAAGCGTGTTGTTATTTTTCATGATGCTGGCTCCATTAATAGGTGACTATGAAAAAAGTATGTTAAGCCCATCCTGTCACAGTAAGCAGTAAGTAAGTCATTGTAACCGCGTATAGCGTTTCTTAGTTCATCTTCTTGTGAGTAATCATCTATTTCTAATCTGAGTTCTTTGAGTTTCGTTAAGTCCAAGTGTCTACCATGTGAATGCCAGAGTTTGTTATCGCACAAAGCGTCTGCTATCTCTTGAGCTCTTTCTACTTTTTCATCTTCTGTAACCTCTGTATCGGGGTTGGTAGTACGATGGTGAGTCCAGTCTTTGAACTTGTACTGAACTAACCATTTCTTGAGTAAATCAACCGAAAGGTCTCTCGCTTGTTCATATAAGGCTAACTGTGCGAGATCGAGTTGGTTTAAGAAAACTACATCGGCAGGACTCAAGTCTTCCTGAGATGATATCTCTTCTACCTTATCCAGATATCCAAGTGCCGCAACATAGTCTGAGCCATCTGGTAAAAGAACTTGCGGGTCAATTGGACCAAGACTAGAGGAGTAATCCATGTAAATACGATCACCCGACAAACAGAAGATTGTCCCGGCCGATAAAGCGATGTCAGGTACAATGAAGTTTACCGTAGAGTAATGATGACGTATTACAGTCACCAAACGCTCGACAGTCTCTACGGAGCCACCCGGTGTCCTCAAAATGATGGACAGTGAGTTGTTATTCTGAATTGATTTTACCTTTACCGATTCGATGAAGTTGCGGAACAATCGGAAATAACCAGGATGTATTTGACCAAAGTAACAGATTACATCTGACCCTAAAATCCCTTCCAATTCACGTGCTCTGGAATGTATATGTGTGATAATGGTCTGATCTAAATCTTCTGTTTTCATGTACTATCCTTTATCTAGCCCATGCTGCCCGGCACCATGTTACCAAACGCGTTGTACGAATAACACTTAAAAACAGGAACCCGTGCCCCTTAACGTCCATTTACAGCCTTTTCGGATGCACTATCGCGTATCCCTCTGTCTCCTTAGTTACAATCATGACAATCCAGTTTCGCGTCAAACTGCGTTAGCAGGGAATTCTCATCTCGTGGACCTTTTGGCCTTGATAACTCTTCCCTACGCCGTAACTCCCAAGAGCACTAATGGGACGGCAGGCACTCCTCTTCCTTGTCGGAGAACATTCAATAAATCTCGTTCGTAGTAAGGGACACCGGACGACATTTCACGCTCCATTACCTTCATCGGCAGAATTTCGATCCCTACGTCTATAATATCCGATACGTAGAAACTTAGATGTTTTACGAACAGATCATGGGCAACAAAGGCGTATTTCCCGAATTGTACTTCGACTGCGATTCGGTCCTTCACAAAGTCGGTCTGATTGTATGAGAAGATTGGTTCATGTCCAGCTTCTTGTATCCTGTTCTTTTGTTCTTCTTCCGGTAAATGGTAGATATCTCTAAGTAGTTTGTTGTCTGCCGTAACCCAGAAGTTACTCCGACGTTCTCCCCATCCGAGAGCAGAAAATCCGTTTTTAAACTCACTGTTCATTCGCCCCGGATCGAACAACTGCCTACCACGCATTGTTTTCTCTTGAGATATTTTCGTCTTGCACGAGTTCGCATCTACACTTCCGATCACGCCCAAGACTTCATTCCAAAGCCTCCTGTGGTGTACAAGAAGGTATTCCTTACCGTTCAGGTGCGAATACTCGGCTTCAACTCTCATCCATGCCCACCATTGGGCTTTGCAGGGTCATAGATTGGTTTACCCATTGGTCGAGTTTTCAATGTGCCTTTCAGTAATTCGATTACTCGATGGTGAGCGACCTCAACGTATTCTGGAACCGTGTCACATCCATAAGGGACCCTTCCATGCATCAGTGCGGCGACCGCGAACGATCCGACCCCCATATATGGATCAAATACCTTGTCGCCCTTATCGGTCATTGATACCACCAAGCGTTCCACAAGTTCTACCGGAAACTGACATGGATGAATAGTCTTCTCAGGGTGGTTACTCTTTACGTTCGGAAACATCCATACGTCACTGGGGTTTTTGCCTTTTGGATTTCCCGACACTTTTCCTGCATTTGGCCCCTTATAGTAACGTTTCGACGGGTACTTTGATGGGACACGTATTGGGTCCAAATGCCAAGTGTAGTCGTCTCGTTTCGTCCACCAATTTATCGTCTCGTAACGCCCGGATAATCGCCTAGTACAATGTAATCCATGGCCGAAATGCCATACGATGCGATTTCGAAGTTTCAGGCCAGCAGACTTAAAAACTGGATAGAGGATCGTATCAATAGGGACGATCTCGCCGTTATCAACGTAGTTTCCTACTTGCCAGCAAATTGATCCGTTAGGATGCAAAACGCGAATGCACTCACGAATTGTGCGGGACTGTAATTCGACATACTCATCGACAGACATCCGCGATTCGTAATCTTTGCCGAGATTATAGGGCGGAGACGTTACGATTAACTTGAAACTGTCGTCTGAAATGGATTCCAGGAAGGTGAGGTTGTCTTCGCAGACTAGGTAGTACGAAGATTGCTGGACATCGTCACTTGTACTGCTTTGGTCCGTAACTATGTCATTCACCCAGCCCGACGCCGACACTGGGCACTCCTCGTGGAAGATAGAATCCCTACATAAATCAAGGCCCATCCTTAATTTAGTCAAGATTCTGGTCTAGACCCACTAGTATTATAAGGTGTCAAATGCTTTTTTCAAACTTTTTTATGACATCTGATGGTCATTTGGCATATGTCAACCACATACATTACTAGAACCGGAATCAGTTGACTTGAACGGGCGATCCGGCTTATCTTTGGACGCTGTCATATAGCCGGATCGAGACCCGGAAAACCAGTACATGTCATCCGAAGACCTGACCCGCGACATGAAGAGGACCGTCGGCATCGAGGCCGCCCGTATGGTCGGCCCGGGCGATGTGGTCGGGCTGGGCACCGGATCGACGGCGGAGTTCATGATCGAGGAGCTGGGGCGCCGCGTGCGGGAGGAGCAGTTGGACATCGTCGGCATCCCCACGTCCTTCGACGCATCGGTGCTGGCCCGGGAAAACGGCATCCCGCCGGGCACGCTGGACGACGTGGACCGGGTCGACATCGCCGTGGACGGCGCGGACGAGGTCGATCCCGCGATGAACCTGATCAAGGGCCGGGGCGCCGCCCACCTGCGCGAGAAGATCGTGGACGGCATGGCCGAACGGTTCGTCGTCATCGTGGACGAATCGAAACTGGTCGAACGGCTGGGCACGAAATGTCCCGTCCCATTGGAAGTCTTGCCCATGGCCGTCCGGCCCGTCATGCGCGCGGTCGAAGCGATGGACGGGGAACCGGTGCTGCGGATGGCGGTCCACAAGGACGGGCCGGTCATCACGGACCAGGGGAACATGGTGGTGGACGCCCGTTTCGACGGGATCGACGAACCCGGTGAGATGGAACGCGCGCTCAACAACATACCCGGCATCCTGGAGAACGGCCTCTTCGTCGGACTGGCGACCGAGGTCCTCGTCGGGCGGATTACCGGTGACTGCCGGATCGAGGTGGAAAGACGAACGCGGGCCCACGACGCGTAACGCCGCGGCCTTAAGACCATCTGAGTGAATAAATGAACGATATCGGATACTTCAGCCTCCTGCTCGCCTTCATGGCGGCGGCCTACGGCGGCGTGACCAGCGTGGTCGGCGCCCGGGCGCGGAACCCGCAGATGATCGCCAGCGGGGCCCACGGCGTCCTCGCCACCTTCGGCCTGCTGACCCTGTCGTCCATCGTGCTGATATACCACCTGTACACGGGCAACTTCCAGGTGGAGTACGTCGCCTCCTACACCAGCAGCACCCTGCCCGAGTTCTACCGCGTCACCGCGATGTGGGCCGGGCAGAAGGGCTCCCTGCTCCTGTGGGTATGGACCCTGGCCCTCTTCGCGCTGGTGGTGCACATGACGAACCGGGACCGGAACCAGACGCTGATCCCCTACGTACACGCGGTGATGATGTCGGTGGTCCTGTTCTTCATCGCCCTGCTCATCTTCATGGCCGATCCCTTCGAGCTGCTGCCCTTCGTGCCCGCCGAGGGGCGCGGCCTGAACCCGGTGCTGCAGATGCCCCTCATGATCATCCACCCGCCCATCCTCTACCAGGGCTACGTGGGGACCGTGGTCCCCTTCGCCTTCGCCATAGCCGCGTTGATCACGGGGGAACTGGGCGACACGTGGATCCGGACGATCCGCAGATGGACCCTCTACGCCTGGTTCTTCCTCGGTTTCGGCCTGATGCTCGGCGGCCGGTGGGCCTACGTCGAGCTGGGATGGGGCGGCTACTGGGCCTGGGACCCGGTAGAGAACGCGGCGCTCATGCCCTGGCTGACCATCACGGCCTTTCTCCATTCCGTGATGATCCAGGAGAAGAAGGGCATGTTGAAGATCTGGAACTTCATCCTGATCATCCTGACCTTCGGCCTGGTCTACTTCGGCACCTTTCTCACGCGGAGCGGGGTCGTCTCATCGGTCCATTCCTTCACCACTTCGGGCATCGGCCCCATGTTCATGGGTTTCGTCATCGTCTCGATGGTGTTGTCCTTCGGACTCCTGATCAGCCGCCGCCGCGCCCTGAAGGCCCGCAGCGAACTCGACTCCTTCGTCTCGAGGGAAAGCAGCTTCCTGCTGAACAACCTGGCGCTCGTCGGCGTGTGCTTCGCCATCCTGTGGGGAACCATATTCCCCGTGCTCTCCGAGGCGGTCAGCGGCGAGAAGATCACGGTGAGCGCGCCGTACTTCAACCAGATCAACGTGCCACTGGGCATCTTCCTGCTCTTCCTCACGGGAGCGGGGCCGCTCTTCGCCTGGCGAAAGACGTCCGTGCAGAGTCTCAAGCGGCACTTCACCGTACCCGTCGCCTGCTTTCTCGCCGTGGGCGCCATCCTTTTCGCCGTCGGCATCCGGCACGTCTATGCCCTGCTCTCCTTCAGCATGTGCGCCTTCGTCGTCGGGGCCATCGGACTCGAGTTCTACCGCGGTACCCGCGCGCGCAGGTCCACGAACGCCGAATCCTGGCCCGCGGCTTTCGTCCGTCTGATCATGAGCTACAAGCGCCGGTACGGCGGTTATATCGTGCATATCGCCATCGTGCTCCTGTTCGTGGGCTTTACCGGGTCCGCCTTCAACCGGGAAGAGAACTTCGCGGTGCGGGAGGGCGAATCCTTTCAGATTAAAAACTACACGCTGGACTTCGATTCCCTCACCGAAACCAACATGGGCGAGTACGTGTCCTACGCCGGCCTGCTCCGCCTTTCCGTGGACGGCGAGCCCGTCGTGATGATGGCTCCGGAGAAGCGTCTCTATCCCATACAGGACCAGGTGACTTCGGAGGTTTCCATCTGGTCGACGTTGAATGAAGACCTGTACGTGGTCCTGGCCGAATTGAACGAAACGCTTGACGTAGCTACATTTAAGGTCTACATTAATCCATTAGTAAACTGGGTCTGGATCGGTACGGCACTGCTCATGCTGGGGACGATCATTCTCTTCCTGCCGGATCGATTCGGCAGAAAAGCCACCGGACGTGAACGGCGCGAAGGGAAGGGCGAACCTCGCTCGCCGGTGCCCGGGACCCAGGATGTAATCGCCTGAAAGACCGTGAAAAGATCACGGACGCGGCAAGTGCAACCATTGCGAAACAAGCGAATGGCCCGAATGGCCGCGCCCTATTGTTGCAGCACTACAACCCGGTTCATACACCGGTAGCTTCATAACTGTATGACCTGATTGGGCAACTCGATAAGCAGGGTGGGGGCGCCCCCGGGGACGACCGGGCGCCTTGGAAAACGATTATCGCAAGCAGCATATATGGCTGATACCGTTCCTCGCAGGCAGGTGGTATAAGTTCCGTTCGTATACCGGTTGAGATCTACGGAAACGTGCATGGATTCTTCTCGACGCTGACAGGCGCAGTTACTTTCTGAACGGACACACTGGAAACGCCTGGCGGCAGATCGTCGGGAAAACGCGCATAAACACCACTGAGGTTGAACGGTTCAAGCAACACGGGCGCCATACCTTCCTCGCAAGTAGGCAACACGCTCCCCTGCCGGCATTCGCCGATCCGGTCACGCTCCGGACCGGCGCCGGCCAGCTTATCGACATCAAGCCCTGGTTAGACGCTACTTAGTGATAAGCTGTTTTATCGCGGGGGGTGTTGTATGGATTTCCCATTGGAAAACCTGAACGGGCTATTGCTGCCCCTGGCCGCCCTGACCTTGATTTCAGGGCTCGTCGGGCTGGTAATCGGCACGATCTGGCGGCGCAGCAAGGCCGGCGAAATGGAGGAGAAGGCCCAGAAACGCGCGCAGCGCCTCTTCAAGGAAATGGAAGTGCAGCGCCGTGCGGAGCTTCTCGAAGAGAAAAGAAAGTGGCACGACGCGCGGGAAGCCCAAGAGGGAGAAATCACTAGCAGGCAGTCCGCCCTGGAGAACCAGGAGCAGGACATGATGGATCGGGAGAAAGAGTACGAACAGCGATTCGACACCCTGAAGGAACGCGAAGATCAGACCGGCTTGAGAGAAGACGATCTGGAGAAGCTGGAAGAGAAGCTGAAAACGCAGGAAGTCCGGCTGAATGAATCGGCCTCGGAATACCGCAATCGTCTGGAATCCCTGGCCCGGCTGACCGCCGAGGAAGCCAAGCAGCAGCTTCACGATGAACTCATACGCGACGTGAAGCAGGAAGCGGAGCACAGGGTAAGAGACATCCTGAAGACCGCCCAGACCAACGCCACCCGGGAAGCGAGAAAGATCGTCACGCTGGCGATCAGCCGGTGCGCGGTGGATCAGTCGACCCAGACGAGCGTCGCGGTGGTTCCCCTGCCCAACGACCAGATCAAGGCCCGTATCATCGGAAAAGACGGCCGTAACATCCGGACTTTCGAGGCGGCCAGCGAAGTGAAGGTCATGGTGGACGATACCCCCGAGGCCGTGGTCATCTCCTGCTTCGATCCCATTCGCAGGGAGATCGCCCGCACCGCCATGGCGGATCTCGTATCCAACGGCAAGATTACCCAGAACCGGATAGAAGAGGTGATCACGCGGGCACGGGAACAGATCGACAGCCGGCTGCTATCGGAGGGACAGCAGGCCGTCAGCCAGCTCAACCTGAAATCCATGCATCCCGAGATGATGAAACTGGTCGGCCGGCTGCGGTTTCGGTCCAGCTACGGCCAGAACGCCCTGGATCACTCGAAGGAGGTGGCCTTCCTGACCGGCATGATGGCCGTTGAGATCGGCCTGGACGAACTGCTCGCCCGGCGCTGCGGACTCCTTCACGACGTCGGCAAGGCCCTGGATCACGAGATGGAGGGATCCCACCCGGAAATCGGCCTCGCCTTCGCGGAAAAGTACGGCGAGCCCGAGGAAGTCAAGAACGCGATCATCGCCCATCACAACGACGAAAACGAGGAAATCACCTCGCCAATCACTTTCCTGGTCGCCGCGGCGGACGCTATTTCCGGCGCCCGACCCGGCGCCCGCAGGAATGATCCCGAAGACTATATCCGCAGGGTGGTGGAGTTGGAAGAACTCGCCCGGGCGTTCGACGGGGTGGCCGACGCCTACGCTATCAACGCCGGACGCGAGATCCGGGTCATGGTCCGGCCGGATCAGGTGGACGACGACCGGACGTACACACTGGCCAGCGAGATATCCCAGAAGATCCGGAACGACCTGACCTATCCCGGGCACATCAAGGTAACCGTCATCCGGGAGAAGATCGCCCACAGGATGACGAACAAGCGGGACGATCAGCAGCAGGGTGGACATCGAAGGTCGTACGGACGAAACCGGAACCGGCGTCATTCCCCGACGCCCAGCGGACAGGCGGCGGGATAGCTTCGCCGCGCCTCGGATTCCCGTGTCTCTTACCGATGAAATCAAGGCGCACGCCGGGTATCTCGGCTTCGACCTCGCCGGCGTAACCACGGCCGAACCTCCCCGGCACGGGGAATACTACGCCAGGTGGATCGAGCAGGGCATGGCCGGCGAGATGGCCTACCTGGGCCGCGGGATCGAGAAACGGCAGGACCCGGGACTGATCCTGCCGAACGCCCGGTCCCTCGTCGTAGTCGCCATGAACTACCGGTGTTCGGATCCCGTCACCGACATGCGGGCCACCACGCCAGAAGTCACGCCCGAAAGCACGCCGAACCACATTCCGGGCCGCGCACTCCGAGGCTCGTCCGAAAGCACGTCAGAAAGCCAGCCCCGCGGCAAAATCGCCCGGTATGCCCGGGGCGACGATTACCATGACGTGATGAAAGAGAAGCTGCTGGCGCTGCTTCGATTCGTGCAGGACAGGGCCGGCCGGCCCGTGAATGGGAAGGTATACGTGGACACGGGGCCGGTGCTGGAACGCGAGTTCGCCGTCCGCGCCGGCCTGGGGTGGTTCGGGAAGCACACCAACCTCATCCACAAGCGCGTGGGTTCGTGGCTGTTGATCGGGGAGATCCTCCTCGACATCGAACTGGACCAGGACGGGCCCGCGGCAGATCACTGCGGCACGTGCACCCTGTGCCTCGAAGCCTGCCCCACCGACGCCATCGTCGAACCCTACGTGGTCGATTCGCGCCGCTGCATTTCCTACCACACCATTGAACTGAAGGGCGCCATTCCCCTGGAGTATCGCGCGGCGATGGGAGACCGCGTGTTCGGGTGCGACGACTGCCAGGATGTCTGTCCCTGGAACCGGAGCGCGCCCGAAACCGGCCATCCGGCCTTCGTTGCCCGTCCCTGGAACGAAATGCCGGACCTCATCGAAATGCTGGGGTTGACGCCGGAGGCGTTCAGAGCCCGGTTCAAGGGCAGTCCCATCAAACGGACGAAGCGGCGCGGCCTGTTGCGGAACGCCGCCGTAGCCCTGGGCAACACGAAGGACCCTGAGGCGGTACCCGCGCTCGCCGATTCGCTCGGCGACGACGAGCCGCTGGTCCGGGGACACGCGGCATGGGCACTTGGAAACATCGGCGGCGACGGGGCGGCCACGGCTCTGGAGACAGCGCGGAATACCGAAGAAGATCCCTGGGTAATCGAAGAAATCGAACGGGCGCTTGCGGAATGTGCGGCGTCTTAAGTCTCAAGGATTCGACGGCGGAAGTACGGGCCGGCGAACTATGCTTTCATGCCATCCCCACACCTCTATCTCCGGCCGGCGAACTATGCCGGATTTTGAAAAGCCCTTGCCTCTTCGAAGGTTATGCATATATTCTAGGCGGCTCCGGTGGCAGGTACCGGGGGATGGATCGTCGTCCTGCAGCCATTCGGCTTCTGAGTAGCTGACGCAGATATGATTAGATACATTCCGCTCATAGGCCTTGTTTTCCTCGCCGGTTGCGCCGGTCCCCGAACCCTTGAACCGGGGACGCGCGCCACGCCCGCACCCGGGACGGCGGATACCGCGGGAAACACCGGCACGGTAGAAGAATTGCCGGCCCCGGGCCTTACCCTCGATCACGTCACCCCGGCAGATTCCCTGGCGACGCGGGACCCGGATCGCCTGCTCGCCGACGCCAGGCAGCGCTATGACGCGGCCCTCGCGGCGCTGGAACGATCCGATACCACGGCCGCACGCAGCGCGGTCGACGAAGTGCTTGGCCTGCTCATCCTGCTGAGCGACGACCAGAAGCACGCGGCGACCCCCGCGCAGGCCGACCTGCTCAGGCAACTCGGCCTGCTGGTGGACCGCATCCAGGACAGGCACCGCGCCGCCGTCGAAGTCAGGGGTTCGATTCCCAGGGTAATCAACCGCCGCGTCACGCAACAGATCAATCTGTATCTCAAAGACAAGAGCCTGGGCATACTCAAGGCCGCGTACCAGCGGTCCGGGCGCTATACCCCGATGATCCGCGAGGAACTGGCCGCCCGGGGGCTGCCCAACGAGCTTCAGTGGCTTCCGATCGTCGAAAGCGGCTTCAAGCCCAGGGCGTACTCGTGGGCGGCCGCGGCGGGCATGTGGCAGTTCATTTACGATACCGGCAAGCGGTACGGACTCCAGCGGTCCGGTTGGGTAGACGACCGCTTCGACCCCCACAAGGCCACCCCGGCCGCCCTCGCCTACCTCGGGGACCTTTACGGCATGTTCGACGACTGGTTTCTCGCCCTTGCGGCGTATAACTGCGGGGAGTACCGGGTACTCCGCGAGATCAACCGGACGGGGAACCGGGATTACTGGAAAATGCGCCTCCCCAGGGAAACCCGGAACTACGTGCCCAAATTCCTCGCGGTACTGCACATACTCGAAAACCCGGAGAAATACGGCGTCGACTGGCCCGAAACCCACCATCCCCACCTGTTCGAAGCGGTGCGTATCGACAAGTCGGTCACGCTGAAGCATGTCGCCGGTCTGCTGGACATGCCCCAGGACGATCTCAAGGCCTTGAATTCAGATATACGTTATGGCGTGACACCACCCACCGGGTATTCGTTGCGCGTGCCCCTCGGCGCCGGAACGACCCTGCTCGGCAGTCTCGACGAGCTTCCGGAATCGAATTTCAAGCCCCCTCCCGAGGTACGCAGGTACCGCGTGCGCCGGGGCGATACGCTCGGCCATATCGCCCGCAGGTTCCGGACTTCGGTCAGCAGAATCCGGCGGATGAACGGGATCCGGGGCAGCCTGATCCGGATCGGTCAGACCCTACGCGTACCCGGAAGGAACTACAACAACCGGCTATGGGTGGACCAGGCGCCTTCGTACGGTACGCCGAAGGACGCGCTGTCCCACACGGTTCGGCGCGGTGACACGCTGATCCGTATCGCCCGGTATTACGGGACGTCCGTTACCGCGCTGAAACGGAACAACGGCCTGCGGAGAGACCTCATCCACCCCGGCCAGGTACTTCGCCTGCCCGGTGCCGGAATAGACGGCGGCAGGGGAATCGACGGTAGTCCGTTGACCTACAACATCCGGTCGGGAGATACGCTTTCTCGCATCGCGCAGGTCTTCAAGGTTTCCGTCACGGCTCTCATGCGGGCCAATCCTGACGTACAGGCCAGGCGGCTGAGAATCGGCCAGCGGATTATCATTCCCGGCTGACCGGCCTGCGAAAAACCCGTCAACAGACTGGGACGCCTGCGAAACAACCCGTCAACAGACCAGGATCACGCAAGTACGTGAAAGGAGAAGCCGTACATGGGATACGTCAAAGCGGCGGACCCGGATGAATTGAGTCCGGGCCAGATGAAAATGGTCTCGATCGACGGGAAGGAGATCGTCCTTTGCAACGTGGACGGGAAGTATTATGCCGCCGACAACTTCTGCCCCCACATGGGCGCCCCTTTGAGTGAAGGGGAACTGGACGGCACCGATCTCTGGTGTCCCTTTCACGGCGCGTCTTTCGACATAACCACGGGAGACGTGCTGTCGCCGCCGGCCTACGAGAATCTCACCTGCTTTCCGGTCCGGGTGACCGGCGATGCCGTGGAAATAGAAGTCTAGCCTCCGTTCGACGCGAGGCGGCGCAACATCCCGGTCCGGGTGATCGCCGACGCCGCGGAAGCATAAACCCGACCGTCAGCTTCCGAAGTGGTCGTACCCTTTCGGATGCAGGGGCCTTCGTCCGGTGTGATCCGTAATTTCGCATCCGCGGTCCCCGGATACGCATTCACCTATGGGGGTCAGGGGGGTTCCGGTACGCTCCGCCAGTTCGGCCGCCAAGTGATCCACCCGGTCCGGCGCAACGGCGCACAGCAGTTCGAATTCCTCTCCGCTTTCCAGGGCCGTCCCGACGGGATCGAGCCGAAGCTCCTCCATGGCCCGCCTGGTTTCATCCGCAACGGGCAGGGCGGTTCCGTTCAAGGTCAGTCCCACCCCACTGTCACGGCACAGGTGCAGGGCATCCGAACTGAGCCCGTCGCTCACGTCGATCATGGCGTGGACGCAGCCGCTGCGGGCGAGGATTTCGCCCTCACGGACCCGTGGAACAGGCGTTCGATGACGGGACAGCGCGTCTTCGAACCGGTCCGCCGGTCTCTCCGCTACCGGTTGCTCCCGTGCCGACTGAAGCAGACGCAGACCGGCCTCGCTCGCGCCCAGGTTCCCGGTCACACACAACACATCGCCCACCCGGGCGCCCTTACGTGTCGTGATGTGTTCCTCCGCGGCTTCTCCGCTCACCGCGATGGAGACGACGGTCGGTCCGTCCGTCGAGCTCAGGTCGCCCCCGACGATGGATACGGTAAGGCCGGTTTGCCGCGTCAGCTCGCGAAACCCCGCATACAGCGCCTCCACGTCTTTCGCGGTGCGATGGGCCGGAAGGCAGAGGGTCGTCAACGCGTGCCTGGGCACGCCGCCCATGGCCGCGATATCGCTGAAGTTGGCGGCCATGCTCTTCCATCCGATCTGCCGCCAGGACGAGAAGGCCACGTCGAAGTCCACGCCTTCCACGAAGGTATCTGTCGTCAGCAGGGTCGTCATGCCGGGCCCGGGCGCTACGGCCGCGGCGTCATCGCCGGCGCCTAAAAGGACGCTCGGATCCGGCTCGGGCAGCACGGTCCTGATACGCCGGATGAGTTCGAATTCGCTGGGAAGTCCCGCGCCTTCCTTCTGATCTGCCACGGTTCGTCGTTTCCTTACTCGCGCGGCCGGGACGCGCGAAGCCATATGCCGCCGTCTCAAGCAGCCGTCCGCGATAGCGCGCCCATGCGACAGGCTCTCTCGCGCCACGCCTACTCGCCCCGGCCGAACCGCCCTTCGATACGCTCCCTCGAGCGCGTGAAGATCTCGATGCCGGCCGTAACGCCCCCACCGAAGAGCAGTCCCTCCAGCGCACCCAGGGCGACCTGGGTGGTGCGGCCGAACTCTCCTTCCCCGAAGATCGTCGCGATGGTTTCGAGCCGAATCTGCGACGCATCGAAGGATTGCCGCAGGGTTTCCAGGCTGGCCGTGAACATGCTGCCGCCCATTACGGTCAGGACGACACTGGCGACCATGCCGCCCAGCGCGCCGAAGACGATGTAGAGCAGGCTGCGCCACTGCCCGGGCCGCCTGGCCAGGTAATACGTGACGACCGGTCCGAGGGCCACGCCCGCGCCGATGAGGGCGCCCTCGAGCCCCCCGGTCAGCCCCGCGGGTTGCCGGCCGAACAGGGTCTGAATGGTATCGGCACTGTACAGGTTGAACGCGGCGCCCACCATGCCGCCGCCCAGCGCGCCGCCCAGTACCCCGAGCCACCGGCTGTATTTCCCGGATACGCGCCGCAGCGCGACCATGCCGAAGGATACGCCCGCGCCGCCGAATGCCCCGCCGAACAGGCCCAGGCCCGCCAGGACGAAAATGGGCGTAAGCGCCTCCGACGACAGGCCGGAACTGGCGGCGGCCAGGGCTGTTCCGAGGAGAAGCCCGCCGAACAGGCCGGACACGGCGCCGCCAAACGTACCTCCGATGCCTTGCTGCATGATGTCGATCCCGCCCTGTTGCAGGCGCATCAATACAAAACCGATCATCACCATGACCCGGTACAGCCGGGAGAGTTTGACCGACCGGTCCTGTTCCCGCAGAAAGGCCAGGCTGACCGCGCGCTGGAGGCGGCTTACGGACTCGTTGCCCGTGGGTCGGGTCAGTACCGATTCCACCGCCGAACCGAACCAGTCCGCCAGCTCGATACTTGCCGCCCGGCGCACGCTCAGCATGGGATCCCGCAACGCGAGGTGCCGGAGCCGGTTGTTCAGCGCCGCGCAACGCACGGGCCGGGATGACTCCACCGCCCGCTTGCGGACTTCCCGGCGATCGTTGTACATGGCCTCCAGGATCACGTTCACCGCATCCGGCACCTTTTCAACCAGCCAGGCCGGCACGGGCCGGTCCCGGTTGAGCAAACTGATGCAGAGCAGGTACGCTTCCTGGCCGGAGACGCCGATTTCTTCCAGGTAGGGCGCGAGCAGGTCCAGGCTTTCGCGGTCCATGATGAGTTGATAGGTCCTGTAATTCTCCACCGACCGTTCGAGCAGGCTTCGTGCCTGCTTCGCTTCGTAAACGCTGCCGGTCAGCCAGCGGGACACCTCCGGAATCATGCATTCGTGGGCGAGTTCCAGCCACCCTTCCCCTTCCTGGTTTCGCCGCCGGATGATACGGGCATCGATCAGTTCCCCGAGCAGCGTTCCCAGGGCGTCGTCGTCGTACCGGTCGCCGGTCCGGATACGCGAAGCCAGATCGGCCTCCCGCACGACGATGAGCCGCTCCTCCGCGGAGATGAGCGCGAGCAGCACCTGCTGCACCACGGACAGGTCGGCCGCCGAGAACCGCCGGAGCACTCTCGCGAGGTAGTCGGCGAGGATCTGCGAAGCGCCGCCCAGGCGGTCATAGGCCGATTCCGCGATCAGGTTTTTCGTATCGCGATGATCGTATAGCGTATCACACACGATCTGCAGGTGCGGCGGATCGACAGAGTCCTCGTCGGAGAGATCCTCCAGCAGGCGGTCGACAAGCGTGTCTTCGAACCGGCATCCCACCCGCCAGGCCGGACCCGTGATGGCACGCGCGGCCTGATCGGGGTTCAATCGGCCAAGCCGGTATTCATGGTGGAAGATCTCCGGGACCGCCTGTTTGAGCCGGCTCATCTCCGCGAGCATGTCCTCCCGCAACACGAAGACGAACTGCAGGGGCAGCGCATCGTCCTCCATGATCACGCCGAGTTCATCGACGAACGCCTCCCGGCCCCGCTCATCGAGCAGGAGAAAGAACTCCTCGAACTGGTCCAGCATGACGACGATTCGGGATGTGGGACTGGACCAGTTCCGGTGTAGCAGTTCCTGCAGAGAAACGCCGTCCGGATCGATGCCGCCCGCTCCGTTCTCCGTTACGAGCCTGCGGACCATCCGCTGCATGTGCTGCAGCGGATCGGTGAAACTCCGGATGATACACGTCAGGTGTCCCTGGTCCTGCAACCGGGGGATGACGCCGGCCCGGAGGATCGAACTCTTGCCGACGCCGGAACGGCCGTAGAGGAGAAAGGAGCGACGGGCAAGGATGCGGGAGCGGATGTTTTCGATCTCCTCCTCGCGGCCGAAGAACAGGCCCTGGTCGTTTTCGGTATAGTAGTCGAGGAACTTGTACGGACGGGTCGGCTTGTCTTTGGCGGGCTGCGGGGACGGTTCGTCCTGGATCTCCACCGCGTCTCCGATGAAGACGTACCCGTGCTTCGGCACCGTTTTGACGTACCGGGGGTTCGACGCGTCATCCTCCAACAGTTTCCGGATGGACTTGATACACTGGGTCAGCGCCGTATCGCTGACGATCACGTCCTCCCAGACTTCGTCGAAGATGCGGTTTTTCTCCACCAGCTGCCCCGCGTTGGATACCAGCAGCACCAGTACGTCGAAATACCTGGAACTTAAAGGCAGCGCGGTGTCCTTCCGGAGGACCTGGCGGTTCTGGACGTCCAGTACGAAGTCGTCGAACCGGTAGCCTTTGGCGGCGGTCTGTTGCGTCATTCGGGGCTCAAGTGGAAGATTTTCGAAGAAAAAACGGAGTATTCATACATTCCTCACGGAATACTCACGGGGACCTCATGCAATTCATTTATGGAATGAATATAATCCCCTCATAAGCAGATGTCTAATCTTCCACCATTCGCAATTCGATTGTGAGACCACGTCGCTGGTATTTAATTACACCTTAGAAAAGGGGGAAAGTGAGATGTTATCCCATTTCTGCACCATTCCCGAAGCCGTAGAAGAAATCAGGGCGGGACGCGTACTGATCGTCATCGATGACGAAAACCGGGAGAACGAGGGCGACTTCATGGTAGCCGCCGAAAAGGTCACGCCCGAAATCATCAACTTCATGTCGCGGTACGGACGGGGGCTGATCTGCCTGCCCACCACGAGACAACGGCTTGAAGAACTGGACATTCCGATCATGGTCAACGGAAAGATGTCGATCGCGGACACGCCTTTCACGGTGTCCGTGGATGCCGTGAAGGGCGTTACCTCCGGCATTTCCGCCCATGACCGGGCTAAAAGCGCCCGATTGTTCGTAGAACCGGATACCGTGCCGGACGACTTCGAACGGCCGGGACATCTCTTTCCCTTGCGGGCGCGCGACGGAGGCGTTCTGGAGAGGGACGGCCACACCGAGGCGACGGTCGACCTGATGAGGCTGGCCGAACTTTATCCGGCGGGCGTCCTGTGCGAAGTGCTGGACGAAGACGGTTCCATGGCCCGTCTGCCCCGGCTGATCGAAATTGCCGATGAGCACCATCTGAAGATCGCTACCATCAAGGATCTCATCGAATACCGGCTCGAAGAGGAACTCGTACTGGAATTCGCCTGCAGCGGCGGATAAGGCGACGGAATCCGGCTCAAGCCACGACCGGAACGAGGGGGACGCGAGCCGCCGCAGACCGGGAGATGTGACCGGTTCGATTCGCCGGAAACGCTGCCGCCGGCAGTCTGCGGGTAAGCCCGAAAACACGCAACGTGGCCCGTCGTCCCCCGGGCGATCGACCGGAGCCGGTCTTCCCGCGTCTTATTCATGTCCCAGTTACCCGACTACCTGCCGGAAGCCGTGCTCCGGTTCAATGATCTCGCCCTCGACGCGCTACCCGACGCCGGCGACACCTCTGTCGCGTCCGCCAGCCGGTACTGCAGCCGCCTCGCACGCCGGCACTACGAGAACTTCATCGTCGTTTCCGGGCTCCTGCCCGGCGTGCTGAGACAACACTTCTATCACGTCTACGCCTACTGCCGGTGGTCCGACGACCTCGCCGACGAAACCGGCGATACCGGGTTGTCCCTGGAACTGCTCGAATGGTGGGACGCCGAACTGCAGGCCTGTTACGACCATAGCGTCCGCCATCCGGTATTCATCGCCCTCCGGGAAACGATCGATCGTTTCGAGATACCGATTACCCCGTTTCGCGATCTGCTGACCGCCTTTCGGCAGGACCAGATGGTAACGCGTTACCGGACCTACGCCGACGTGCTCGAATACTGTCGTTACTCGGCCAATCCGGTCGGCCACCTCGTACTCTACCTGTGCGGCTACCGGGACAGGGAACGCCAGGCGCTGTCGGACGCCACGTGCACCGCGCTCCAACTGGCCAATTTCTGGCAGGACGTCCGGGTAGACCTGGAAAAGGGCAGGATCTACTTGCCCCTGGAGGACCTGGACCGATACCATTACACCGAGGCGGACCTCGAATCCGGGGTCGTCGACGAGCGATTCAGGGAACTGATGGCATACCAGGTGAACCGGACGCGCGGGCTGTTCAACGAGGGACTCGGACTGTGCGGCCTGGTGGACGGGCGGGTGAGGCTGGACATCGAGCTGTTCAACCGGTGCGGCGCGGCCATCCTGGACCAGATCGAAAGACAGCGTTACGACGTGTTGTCCCGGCGGCCCATCCTGTCATCCGCCCGGAAGACCGGCTTGTTTCTGAAATACGCACTGAAACGACTATGGATTCGTTAAGCCGTTCCTATGATTTCTGCCGTGAAATCGCGAAATCGAGGGCGAGGAACTTCTACTATTCCTTTATCGTCCTGCCGCCTGAGCGAAGACGGGCGATGTGCGCGGTTTACGCCTTCATGCGCCACTGCGACGATATCGTCGACGAAGAGGCCGGAGAGGCCGACAAGAAAACACGGTTGAACGCCTGGCGCGAGACCCTGGACGACGCCTATGGCGGAACGCCGGCCGACGGCGGCGGCCTGTTGCCGGCGTTCCGGGACACGGTGAGGCGATTCGATATCCCGAGGGCGTACTTCGACGCCATCATCGACGGCGCGGAAATGGACCTGACCGTGACACGCTACGCCACCTTCGAGGACCTGTACCGGTACTGCTACCGCGTGGCTTCCGCCGTCGGACTGGTGTGCATACACATCTTCGGATTCCAGGGCAGAGAAGCCAGGCAGTACGCCGAATCCTGCGGCATCGCCTTTCAGCTAACCAATATACTCCGCGACGTGCGGGAAGACGCGGAGATGGGCCGTATCTACCTGCCCCGGGAAGACCTGGAAGTCTTCGGGTACTCGGAGGAGGATATACGACACGGTGTTTACAACGATGCGTTCCGGAGGTTGATGGTCTTCCAGGTGGAGCGCGCGAGAAGCTATTACGACGAAGCGCTGCCGCTCCTTCCGCTGGTTCAGCCCTCGAGCCGGGCCTGTCTGGCGGCCATGATCGGCATCTACCGCGCGTGCCTCGAAGAGATCCCCCGCCGGCAGTACGATGTCTATAGCCGGCGCGTCAGCCTGTCCGCCTGGAAGAAGCTCGCCATCACCGCCCGGGCGCTGATCCGAAAGCGCGTATGAGCCAGGTAATCGTCATCGGCGGCGGGCTGGCGGGACTGGCCGGCGCGGTCGCGCTGGCCGATGCCGGTCTACGGGTCGAACTGTACGAAAGGCGTCCGATCCTGGGAGGCCGCGCGTCCTCCTTCATACACCCGTCGAGCGGCGAAAGGGTGGACAACTGCCAGCACGTGCTCCTGGGCTGCTGCGTCAATCTCCTCGACTTCTACGCCCGCCTCGGTGTCCGGGACCACATCGCCTTCCACGGGACCATTCCCTTCATCGACGAGTCCAACCGCGTATCGTTCATCGGACCCTCCCGCCTCCCTCCGCCCCTCCACCTGTTTCCATCGTTCCTGCGGCTGCGGACGATGGGATTTCGGGACAAGCTGTCGATCGTCCGTACCGTGGCCGGCATGGTTCGCCAGGTTGCGAGACAACGTAAATCGGACGGCCAGGATGTGCAACACGTGACGGAAGCGCCGTCCCCTGTTTCCATGGCCACCTGGCTCGCGGCCCACGGTGCGACGGCGCGGGCCGTGGAGGCCTTCTGGAAGCCCTTCCTGATCAGCGCGCTCAACGATGAACTGGACGACATCGATGCCGAATACGGTATCAGGACCGCCGTCCGGGCCTTTCTCATCAATCGCCGCGGGTACGAGGTGGGCCTGCCCGCCGTACCGCTGGGGGACCTGTACGCGCCCTGCATAGAGTACATCGAGCAGCGGGGCGGCCGCGTCGTCCTCGGCCAGGGTGTTGCCGGCCTGTCGATCCATGGCGACCGCGTGGCTTCCATCACGCTGCAGGACGGTTCGTCCGCCGAGGCCGGGGCGTACCTGTCGGCCCTGCCTTTCGACGTCCTGTGCAAACTGCTGCCCGCGAGCCACGCCTCGAATCCCTACTTCGCGATGCTGGGCGGACTGTCGGTCTCTCCCATCACGGCCGTGCACGCCTGGTTCGACCGGCCCGTGACGGAACTGGACTACGCCGCGGTGATCGGACGGAGGATACAGTGGATATTCAACCAATCCATTCGACATCCCGATACCTTTTCCTCGGATGACGCAGGCACCTATCTCGGGCTCGTGGTCAGCGCTTCCGATGAATGGATGAAAATGCCGCAGCAGGACATTATCGACCAGGCCATGGAAGATCTCGGATCCCTGCTGCCCGCCGTGCGCCAGGCCAAACTGCTCAAGGCCATCGTCGTCAAGGAAGGCAGGGCCACGTTTGCGCCCATGCCCGGGTGCGACGCGCTGCGCCCTGGTCCATCCAGCCCTCTTTCCAACTTCCTCATCGCGGGCGACTGGGTGCAGACGGGCTGGCCGGCGACCATGGAAAGCGCCGTGCGCAGCGGTTACCTGGCCGCCGAGGCCCTGTTGCGGAGCCAGGGCGTGCGGAAGCGGATTCTGAAACCTGAATTGCCCGCGGAAGGTCTTATGAGATGGCTGGCGGGGAAGCGGGAGTTCTGACCGCCGCGACATCTTGACCCCCCTTAGTTCTTCCGTTATATTTCAAAGGTATTCATTCGGCCCGCACGGCTCGCGCGGTCCGCTCCGTCCGCACTCGTTTCCCGAAAGAAGGATGCCTATGCCCGCCAACCTGCTTGCGTGCCGAACGGCAAGCTACGGAAAGTTCAGCGAATCCGCCTATGCTCATCTGCCCACGATAGGCGTTCATCACGTGGAAATCAACGCCCCCGCGCCGGACCAGGTCGACGAGGTCAAGGCCAGGCTCGAGCATCACGAGCTGTCGGCCAGCAGTCTGCAGTGTCCGGTGGAGATCGAGTACGGCGACGTGGACGCGCGGCTGACCCCGCACCTGGACGCCGCGGCGGCCCTGGGCGCCGGAACGCTCTTCGTGAGCGTGCAGGCCGGGGAACTGGATAGAAGCCTGGCTTACGAACGGTTGCACCGGGCGGGTATCCGGGCCGCCGAGTACGGGATCACCATCGGCATGGAAACCCATCCCGACCTGATTACCAATGCGGCCGTCGCCCTGGAGACCATGCGCGGCGTCGACCATCCCAACGTCCGCGTGAACTATGACACGGCCAACATCCACTACTACAACCGGGACGTGGATCACGTCGACGAAATGGAAAAGGTCATCGACTACATCGGCAGCATGCATCTCAAGGACACGGACGGTCGTTACAAGACCTGGTGTTTTCCCACTTTCGGCGAGGGCATCGTCGATTTCAAGACGGTTTTCGACCGGTTGAACGCCCACGGGTTCCACGGACCGTTCACCATGGAAATCGAGGGCGTGGAAGGGGAATCGCTCAACGAAGAGGAGACGTGCCGGCGCGTGGCGGATTCGGTGGCGCACCTGCGGAGCGTAGGGTGTGACGTGTAGAGGACGGGACGTCCATGCCTGAACAGCAGCTTCGGATGGCCCTTCCCGACCTGGAGCGCCTCCCGCTTATCGACGTGCCTGCGGGATATGCGCTGAGGACTTACCGGCCCGGCGACGAGGCAGCCTGGTGCGAGATCATGAACACGGGCATCGGAACGGACTGGACGGCGGAGAAGTGCCGCAGGGAGCTGACGGAACGGGAACCGTTCTTGCCGGACGGGTGTTTCTTCGCAACCCGTACGGGGGAAGCCGTAGCCACGGCCTGCGCCTTTGATGTCCTGCCCGAGGGCGCCAACGCCGCGCAGGTGCACATGGTATGTGCGAAACCCGCCCACCGCGGGCGGGGCCTGGGCCGCCTCGTAACCCTGGCCGTTCTGCACTACATGCGGGAGCATGGATTCTCGGCCGCGTTTCTGGGTACGGACGATTTTCGCGTGCCGGCCATCAAGACCTATCTCGGGCTGGGATTCATACCCGACTATATCGAGGACAGCCACCGAACGCGGTGGTCCGCCATTTTCGCAAAAATCGGGGATCGGCCGTCCTGAATCCGCAACGTTTGAACTGCAACACTTAAACTGAAACTTTGAACTGCAACCTTCCATCAGAGAGTCTTCTATGCAGCTAAAATACCGCGGCGCAACCCGCTCCGCATGTTTTTCGGCCCTTATCGTCCTGGTTTCCCTAGCGCTGGCGACCCCGGTAAAGGCGCAGGACGAGGAAGTCGTGGACGTGCCCCCCGTCGTCATCACCGGAATCGGCATCCTCGGCGGTTTCCCGACGGGAGAGTTCGGTGAAAACGTCAAGAACCCGGGTATCGGCCTGTCCGGATTCGTGGGCTACATGATCCCCCGGACGCCCGCCGTGATCGGCCTGGATCTGGGTTACCTGATCTACGGCCACGAGCGGCGCACCGAGCAATTCAGCCTGACGATACCCGATGTCCACGTCGATGTAGTCACCGAGAACAACATCTTCTCGATGAACGCATTTCTCCGGCTGCAGACCAAAACCGACCCGCTGCGCTTCTACGTGGAAGGCGTCGTGGGCTTCCACTACCTTTTCACCAGCACGTCGATCGAGAACGTGGACCGGTCACCGTTCAGTGGCGAGGATATCGTCAGTTCCACGAACCTCGACGATTTCGCCTTTACCAAGGGCGTGGGCGGCGGGTTGCTGATCGAATTATGGAGAGGCGGCGAAGACCGGACGCCGCAGAACCGTTCCCTGCGGACCGTATCCCTTGATTTTCGGATGCGCTACCTTGACGGCTCCCAGGCCGACTATCTGAAGCGGGGCGACATCGTCCGCAGGTCGGGCACGGCCGAACTCAACATTACCAAGTCCACCACCGATCTCATTACGGCCCATATCGGAATAGCGCTGGACTTCTAGCGACCGGAGGCTTAAGGATGATCCAGGACGACTTCGAAATCGAGAGTATCCCCGAATCGGCGTGGCAGGTGTCCCGCCGGACATTCATGAAGCGGCTGGCTGGCGGTATCGCCGCGGGCGGCGCCCTGGTCTACGGTTCCTCCGCATTCGCCTCGCCGCCCCAGGATCTGGACACGGCGGTCTCCGGCAAAGATCCCGGCGACGAACGGTACTGGCACGCGGTCCGAAGCCAGTTTCTCCTCCGGGACAACCTGGCGCTGATGAACGCCGCCAATCTGTGCCCGTCGCCCTTTCCTGTAATGGAAGCCGTTTTCAAGTATACCCGCGACCTGGATTACGACGCTTCCTTTCAAAACCGGCTCAAGTACCGTCAGATCAGGGAAGACACTCGTGAGAAGATGGCGCGGCTGCTGGGCGCCCATGCCGACGAGATCGCGCTGGTCCGGAACACGAGCGAAGCCAACAACGTCATCAGCACCGGCTATCATCTCGGGGCGGGCGACGAGGTGCTGCTCTCCGACCTGAACCACCCCTCGAACAACCAGGCCTGGCAAGTCAAGGCCAGGCGATTCGGCTTCAAGATCAACTATGTGTCGGTACCCGTGATTCCCGGCGGCGAGGAGGAAATCATCGCTGCCTTTGATCGGGCGTACACCCCGGCGACGAAGGTCATGTCCTTCACCCACGTCTCCAACCGCACCGGGCTGACCATGCCGGCGAAGGCGCTCTGCGGCGCGGCGCGGGAACGGGGCGTGTTCTCCCTCGTGGACGGCGCCCAGAGCTTCGGCGCCCTGAAGGTCGACCTCGCCGACATGGGCTGCGACGCGTACTCCGGCAGCGCCCACAAGTGGTTCATGGGGCCCAAGGAAGTCGGCGTGCTTTACGTCAGGAAAGACAGCCAGGACGCCGTCTGGCCCAGTATCGTGAGCGCCGGCTGGCGGGATGAAGTGGAGGGCAGTGCCCGCAAGTACGAGGTCCTCGGCCAGCGGGACGACGCAGCGCTGACGGCCACGGGCAGGGGGGTCGATTTTCACGAGAAGATCGGGCCGGACCGCGTAGAGGCCCGCATGCGGCAGGTAGCCACGGCCATCAAGGAAGGCCTTTCCAATTTATCCGGCGTGGAACTCCGCACGTCCCTGGAGCCGTCCCTTTCAGCGGGCGTCGTCATCTTCAAACCGGGCGACCTCGACCCGCGCAAGGTCTTCGCAAAACTCTACGAAACGTACCACGTCGCCGGCGCGGGCATGGGACCCAACGTCCGCCTGTCTCCCCATGTCTATAATACGCTCGACGAAGCGGACCGAGCCGTCGCCGCCGTCGCGGAGATGCTGAGGGACGGAGTCTGAGCCAGGCCGACGGAACAGGCCCGACGCCTGACGGGCCCATGTCAAAGCGAAGCGCCGCCGTCGTACTCTACGCCGCGCTGCTCACCGCGAGCTTACTCCAGGTATTCCAGTCGATCGTCGTCGCCCACTTCTTCGATCCGGAATACCTGGCCCCCTATCGATACGGTATCCTGACCGCCGGTTTCGCCTACCTGTTCGCCACCGGGCTGATCGAAAGCGTCTTCTTCTTCGTATCGGGGAAGTACGCACCGCACTCCCGGAAGTACGTGGGGAACACCCTCGCCGGCTGCGCGCTGATCTTCCTGGCCATCCTCCTGCTGTTCCATCTCCTGCTCAGACCCTACGCGCTCATCCACACGGAACTGGGACCCTATCTTCGGGAAATCGGCGTTTACCTCCTGATCGTCCTGTTCCTTTTCGTAAACATGACCGCCCACAACGCCCTGGTCGGGACCGGCCATACTGCCATCGCCAGCTGGCTCCGCGTGACGCAGTATCTCCTCCGCGTCCTGGCCATCGCCGCCGCCCTCGTGTCCGGACTGATCGCATCCATCTACCAGCTCATCCTGTTGATCGTCGTCCTGGAAGCGGCCCAGTCCCTGCTCTACGGTGTCGTTCTGCTAAACAGGAAGCTGCTGTCCTTCCGCGTGAGGGGCATCGAGACCCGTGCGCAGTACCGCTACGCCCTGGGACTGGGCATCGCCGGGTTCATTCCCTTCATAAACGCCAGCCTGGACAAGATCATGATCAGCGCCTTCCTGGGCGCCTCCAGCTTCGCGATCTACAGCGTGTCGGCCATCGAACTGCCCATCGCCGGGATCCTGATGAGCGTGTTCGGGTCGGTGCTCTTTTCCACCTACGTGGGATACGCCGAAGGCGGCGATCATCCTTCCATGGCCGCCCTGTGGCGCAAGTGCTCGACCTACGGCATGATCGCCATCGTCCCCGTGGGGATCGTCGTCTTCCTCTTCTCCGACGTGCTGTACCGGCTCATTCTCCCGGACGCCTACTTCGACGGCCACCGGGTCCTGGGCATCTACGCCCTGCTCCTGCTGCTCCGGTTCAACAGTCCGGACGTGCTCGCGAGGGCCCTGAACCGCAACGCGATCATCGTCCAGGCCGCCGTGGCGATGCTGATCGTCAACATCGCGGGCAACCTGGTCTTCATATCGAATTTCGGCCTGTGGGGGGCGGCCCTGGCAACTTTGTGCGGGACCGCCGCGGGATGGATGTACTACCTGGTCCGGTATGCCCGGTTGCTCGACACGACCGTGGGACGGCTCCTCCCCTGGAAACCCTATAGCCGGCTGATCGCCATTTCAGCGATCTTCTTCGGCGCGGCACGTTGGACCTTCGACCGGGTCGAGGTCAGTGCCGCGCTGGCGGTCCTGGGCGCCGCGGCCTACCTCTTCTACGCGTTTTCCTTGTTGGAGAAACCGGAGAAGGCGTACGTTCGGGGCTTGTTGAAAAAGATGAGCGGAACGTCCCGATCAACGGCTTGAATCCGACTTATGCCTGCACCTCTTCCCCACGTAACGATTGTCATACTCAACTGGAACCGGAAAGCGGATACGCTGGAGTGCCTGGATTCTCTGGCGCGAACGGACTACCCTTCCTTTTCGATCGTGGTCGTTGACAATGGATCGACCGACGGTTCACCCGAAACCATCGAGCAGTGGGGCCGTGAGCACCTGCCGTTGGCGCTGATTCGCAACGCCGAAAACAGGGGATTCGTCCGCGGCAGCAACCAGGGCATGCGCCATGCCCTTTCAACAAAGACGAATTACGTGTTCCTGCTGAACAACGACACGGTCGTGGAGCCTGACGCGCTTTCGTTACTTGTCGCTGCAACGGAACACTCCGGCGATGTCGGCATGGCCGGGCCGAAGATTTACCAGCATGGGAAAGGACGCGTGCTCGACAGCGCGGGTACGCGCGCCATCCCATGGCTGGCGCAGGGGTTTCTTCTGGGTCACGGAGAAGTAGACCACGGCCAGTACGATAATCCCGGCGATTTGCCCTACGTTACGGGAACGGCACTCCTCGTCAAGCGCGCTGTCCTGGAAAAGGTCGGACTGATGGACGAAGACTATTTTTGCTATTTCGAAGACTTCGACTGGGGCGTGAAGGCGCGGGAAGCCGGTTACAGACTGATTTTGGACCCGAGGGCCATCGTCCACCACAAGGGGTCGCAAACGGCCGGTTTCAACAGTCCGTTCTATGTGCGACAAAGGACACGCGGCCAGATCATTTTCGCACGTAAACACATCCCGATACTTCCGTTTCTGTTCGCGTTCCTTCCCTATCTTGTCCTGTATCGGTATTTTCGCCCGGCTGCCTTCCTGGTTGTACGACGCAGATGGCTACACCTGCATGCGCTCCATAAAGGGATCGGGGAAGGATTTACAAGCCCAGTCTTTCACCAGGGATTGGATTCAAGCCGGTCTGACGAGGTACAGGGCACCTGAATTTGCGACCTCGCTCAGAACAGGTATGTTCTTGATACTGGAGATTCTTGTGCGCCAGCCGTATCTGATTTCATGGGTGGGACGAACCAGGTAGTATTGTTCTAACTCAATGCTAAATCCCAGCCGGGCCAACATTTTTTTGAAACTTCGAATGGTCATTCTGCTGTCTTTGATTTCCTGCAGTAGATCATATGCGTCAGCATCCTCCCCCAGAAGCTTGAGGATCGGTTTCAGGCTTCCCAACGGCAACCAGCCCAAGAATGGAACGATACGCAGTTTGGATTTCAGCAGGGACTGCTGATGAAGTCCAAACGGAGAATAGAAAGGCGGAAATGTTATCAGAATCGAGGTGCTGTTTCGGCAAAACTGTTTCAATGCGCTTAAAAACTTTTCCTTTTCGACAAGTGGTATATGTTCGATGACATCGTGCAGTATGATGAGATCATAATTCGTACCCACTTTTTCGAGGGCGTCCGCAGAAGTGATGTCCACGAAAACAAACCTCAGATTGGGTCTATTGCCTGCACTCGGTCTTCGAACATCGGTGTCGATTTCTACCCCAACGCATTCGGCTGCTCCTCTATCGGCCATTGCAGCCGGGAATCCACCCAGTCCGCAACCAATATCAAGTATCCGCTTTGCCTCTATGCGATATCCGCGTGCGTTCAGCAAAGGAATATAGTAACAGGCGGCCAATCTATACTGGTAGGTCCAGTAGTATTCTTCCTGTGTATCGAAATCCGATCGTTTGAGTGGGATCTCATCAAGACGAATCGTTATCTCGTCTCCCATGGAGTCTTCCTTGTTTCTGTATTACGAAGTGGACCGAAAACAACCAAAGCCGGGAACAACTTTGTTTACCAATAACTGCATATCAATTTAAATTGATCCTGACACTCATGTCATTCAATTTGAATTTCCTTGTACTCAGGCGGATGCCAACGCGGGGCTTCACCAAACCAAATGGCGAAAAATCGACATTCCCGAACACAGTCTCGGCGCCCTGATACACCATCAGGCGTGGGACGTCCGAAAAAAGACGGCGGCATAGTCCCGCATCCAGCGATTCATGATGTTCTGATCTGCTTCATCTTCGTGGTGCTGGGTGTTTTTGTCTACAGCGACTACATTATCGATGGAAAAACGGATATCACGCCTGATATCATCGGTGTAGGCGCCCCTTTCGATCGATTCGTGCAGGATTTCCACGATCAATACGACGAGGCGCCGCTGTGGTACCCCCACATCTTTGGCGGCATGCCCTTCCAGGCCAGCGGGTCATACCACCATCTACAATACAGCTTCGAAACCCTGGTCAACACCGTCCTCCCGAAGGGGCTAATCGACGCGCTGCACGGCCGTTTCTTCTTTCACCTGCTCCTCGGCGCGGTTTCCATGTATTTCCTGGGAAGAGTCCTTTCGCTTTCGCGAAGCGCAAGCCTTGTCGCTGCGGCCGCTTTTGTTTTTTCTTCGCACATGATGGGCACGGAGCACGCGAACAGGTTCATCTGCTTCATGCATGTCCCTCTCGTCTTCCTTGCCACGTACCGTGTTTTCAACCGGGGCAGGCTATTCGATGCCGTGTTGCTCGGTGGTGCCCTCGGATCGCAGCTATGTTCCTTTCATCCGCAGATTGCTTTCTACACGGCTATGCTGATAGGTCTATACGCTGTGTATACGTTGATAAATGACTGTCGTGATCGAATACCGTTCAGAGTCCTGTTGAAGAATTCCGCGTTGTTCACGGGAGGCGTCTTCTTAGCCGTCGCCATCGCGGCTGTCCTGGTTTTGCCCTTACAGGAATACGCCCAATATTCCGCCCGCAGCCTTCCTGTCGGAGGCAGCAACGTAAATGTACCTTTTGCTACGAGTTGGTCGTTTCCTCCCATTGAAGTGCTGACATTCATCATTCCCTCCTTCGCGGGATTCGGTGGACCACTTTACTGGGGCGACATGCCCTTCACCGATTTCCCGAATTACCTTGGCGTCGTTGTTGTTATGCTGGCAATTTCCGGCCTGGTCCTGCATCGATCACGTATGACGCTGTTTCTCGCCATCGCCGCGGTCCTGACACTGCTGATCGCCTTCGGACGGCACCTTCCGCCCGTGTCCTATTTCATGCTTCACTTCGTCCCCTTCTTCGGAAAGTTCAGAGCGCCCGTCATGATCCTGGTACTCCTGCAGTTCGCCGTCGCACTACTCGCGGGTTACGGATTGCATACCCTGGTCGACCGAATAAAGGCGGGCAAAGACAGTCTTCGTTCCTTCGCGGGCAGAATGATCGCTGTCGTTGGCGGCGTGCTCCTTCTTGTCCTGCTGCTGACCATGTTCGAATCCTCCTTCCAATCCTATATGTCAGGCATCTATGAACGCGCAGACGCAGTCCACGGATCACGGGGAGCACTGATGAGCAATCCCGACTACCAGGCACGGATCAACAACATGCGTTTCGACCTGCTGATGAGAGATCTGTGGATCATGACACTGTTTATTTGCGCAGCGGGCGGTCTGATATACGCTACCCGGAGAAGGAATCCGGCCCTGTTCGTGACCGGCATCAGTGTCCTGCTTGTGGTCGATCTGCTGCTGGTAGCCGACAAGCTCATTGATCCACAGGACGATCCGGCACGGATCGAAACCTACTACTCCGCCCGTCAGACCGATATCGTAGACGCAATGCGGGACGATACCGGTTTGTACCGGATATTACCTGTCAATGAGTTCAATTCGAACGAATACGGATACTTCGGGATTTCGACAATTGGAGGTTATCATCCTGCGAAAATGGGCATCTATCAGGAACTTATGGACCAGGTCGGGTTCAATTCCTTCCCGGTGCTGAACATGCTGAATACCAAGTACCTGGTAACCGGACAACCTCTTGTGGCTGCGGGACTTACCCCCGTGGCCGAATCCGAGGGCGGTTACCTCTACCGGAACGAGACCGCCCTGCCGAGGGCATTCCTGGTGGACAGTGTACGTGTCATGTCGGACAAGGCGGACATATTCGAGGTCTTGAGAGACCCCGGTTTCGAGCCGCAAAAGTACGCGATTCTGGAAAAACCCTTCGCGGAGCGACTTGGTCCGCTAGGTGACTCGTCCGTGGAGATCACGCTTCACACGCCGCACCGCATCGAGATGGCTGTGGAAACTGCCGCACCCTGTCTGCTGGTGGTGAGCGAGATCTACTATCCGCCGGGGTGGAGCGCAGAGGTCGACGGCTCGCCTTCGGAGATTTACAAGACCAACTACATGCTGCGCTCCGTGGTCGTACCGGAAGGCAGGCACGAAGTGGTCATGTCCTTCGACCCATCGAGTTTCGCCATTGGACACCTGGTGAGCCGTATCGCAAGCTTCCTCGTTCTCGTCGGACTTGCTGGCGGGGCCGCAGCGTATATCAGAAGACGCATGACGAAGTCGGGATAACATACCCGCCGGTAAGCCATGAGATCCCTGATCATAGTCCCCACCTACAACGAATTCGAGAACATCCGACGGCTTCTGCCCGAATTGATGGCGCTGGATCCGGAAATACGGGTCCTCGTGGTGGACGACAACTCACCGGACGGAACAGGCAAGCTGGCCGATGAACTGGCCGCGGAAAACGAACGGATCAGCGTCCTGCATCGACCCGAAAAGCTGGGGTTGGGCTCGGCCTACGTGGCCGGATTCAAGTATGCCATCCAGCAGGACGTGGACTGCGTTTTCGAGATGGACGCCGACTTTTCCCACGATCCCGCAATGATTCCCAGGTTCATCGAGCGGATCGCGTCCTGCGACGTGGTGATCGGATCCCGGTACATCAGCGGCATCAACGTGGTGAACTGGCCCATGTCCCGTTTGCTGCTCAGCTATTTCGCCAACATGTACACCCGCGTGGTCACGGGCATGACAATCCGGGACACCACCTCGGGATACAAGTGCTTCCGGCGCGAAGTGCTGGAGCACATCGACCTGGATGAAGTCCGGTCCGACGGATACGCCTTCCAGATCGAGATGAATTTCCGGTGCTGGCGTAAGGGATATCGCATGCGTGAAATCCCCATTATTTTCGTAGACCGCCGTTCGGGTACATCGAAACTCTCCCAGGGCGTGATCAACGAGGCGGTCTGGATCGTCTGGTGGCTTCGACTGCAGCGCCTGCTTCGCCGGATATAGGCGTCCCACTCACTGATGACGGAGGAGGTCCTCATGCTGACGGAACAGCAGTACCTGCACTTCAAGACCTTCGGGTTTGTCGTCCTGCGGCAGGTCTTCACCCCGGACGAACTGGACATCATCAACAGGGAGTTCGACCACGGACTGGAATCCGCCTACCGCCACATGCCCTTCGACGGTACGGTCCGTCACTGGGTCACGATGATGGGTCGATCCACGCCTTTTTTCGGAAGTCTCCTGGAGGATCCCCGGCTCTGTGGCGTAGCCGAACAACTCTATGGCGAGGATGCCCTGGGCATCGCCGCCGACGCGAACCGGTACGTGGGCAACACGGGATGGCATCCTGACACCCACAGCATACACCAGTACGGCATCAAGTTCGCCTTCTACCTGCAACCCGTAGGACCGGACACCGGGGCGTTGCGCGTCATACCGGGATCGCACCGCAACCCTTTTCACGGCGAGCTGAGACGGTTCATGCCCGAATTCGACCGCCACAAGGAGGTGCCCTGTTACGTATGCGACTCCGAACCGGGCGACGTGGTGGGCTTTGATCTGAGGTTGTGGCACGCCAGTTACGGCGGCTCCAGCGACCGGCGCATGTGCACCTGCGTGTACTACAACAACCCGAGGACGACTGAGGAAATCGAAACCACCAGGAACCAGGGGGCGAACAACGGCAAGGCCACGGCCAAGTATCATCGTCCGAATGACCCACCTGTCGACCCGTATTGGCTCGCCAATCCCGATCGCAGTCCGAAAAAGCAGCGGTGGCTGGACCGCCTTCTCGAACTGGGATTCTTCCGGGATGTTCCGGTAGACGACGCATAATGAACAGCAGACTCAAGAACCTGCTGGCCGCTGACAAGCCCGCCTTCGGGATTCAGCTTCGCTTCGGATCCCCCGCCATCGCGGAACTGGCCGGACTGGCCGGGTTCGACTGGATCCTGATCGATACGGAGCACGCACCGCAGACGCCGGTGACCGTGCAGGCTCAGATCCAGGCGGCGTGCTGCACCCCGGCCACGCCGATCGTCCGAATAACCCGCACCGATCCCGACCTGATCAAGCTGTACCTCGACATGGGCGCCCTGGGGATCGTCGCTCCCTTCGTGAACACGCCCGAGGAGGCCAAGCTGGGTGCCGATGCCTGCCGCTATCCCCCGCGGGGAACGCGCGGATGGGGTCCTCACCGTGCAGCGGGTTACGGGCTGTTCGAGGAGGAATATACCGCTGAGATCGACGACATGGTGATATACGCGCCGATCATCGAATCATCCGAAGCGGTCGCGCACATCGACGACATCATGGCCGTGGAGGGCGTGGACGGGTGTATTGTCGGTCCGGTGGACCTGTGCATCTCCCTCGGCATCCCCTTCCGGTTCGACCATCCGAAATACTTAGGCGCGCTCCGCCGCGTGCGGGAAGCCGGCCAGCGAACGGGCAAGCCCGTGGGACATCCGCTGCTCGGTTCGATGGATGACGAGGAGAACGTCCGTCGCCAGGTGGATGAAGGCGTGCGCCTGCTTCTTGTCGGAGGTGATGAGCCGGTGTTGAAGGACGGGTTCCGGCGGGCGGCCGAGGCGTTGGCGTTTCTGCGGAGTTAGTCGCCGGGCTCCGAGGCTTCAAGAGTCCGTGGCGTTTCGCCGGTCATGCCAATGCCGCCGGTTTCCGGGCGATCAGCGCCTGGGTTACCGTGGACAGACCCAACATGATGGCCGACAGATCGATCATGCAGCTTATACACTTGGTAAAAAAGTTGTCATAGCTGATCATGCTGTACATGAATCCGGTCGAACGAGGCGCATAGGGTTCCATGCCCAGCTTGATGCGAAGGCTAACGGACCATTGGCTCGCTTCGACGATGGCACCGTGGAACTCGATCTCCAGGTTGCCTCCACGGATACAGGCCGCGAGGGCTTTTCGAGAGAACAAATGGAAGTGGCGAGGGGTACTCAGGGCCTGCCAGTGGTTCTTGAAGAAGTAACGTGACAGCGCGTTCAGATCGGGCGTTTCCAGATACAGGACACCTCCCGGCGCGAGATGATCCGAAATCCATCGGACCAGCCGTCCGGGATCGGTCACGTGTTCGATGGCATGTTGGCAGATGATGGCATCGAACCGCTCCTCGCACTGTACCTCCTCGACAGGTCCTTCGATAAGCGTCACGCCGCGATCGGAAAGGTATGACCGGGCCTCCGGTTCGAACTTGAGGTCGTTGGCGAAGAGTTCGAGTGGAAAGGGCGCAAGTTTCGCCAGGTAGGTCAGGTTCCCACCGAACCCGGCGCCGATGTCCAGTACCCGGGAACCGGCCCGGAGATTCGCGATCACTTTCCTGTTCCATCCCCGGTCGAGTACGTTGAGCTTCAGCCACCTGAATGGAGCGAACGCGGGGTACTGGGTTTCCGTGACGCGAACCGTGTAATTCCTCGGATAGATACGATCGATGTCCCGCATCCGAATCCTCGGCGACAGATACACGTGGCCACACTTCGCGCACGCGATAAATTGAAACTTGTTGTCGCAAGTGCGGTACTCGTAGTCAAAGCTCTCAAAGACCGGCCGCGGCGCTGTTTCCGCGCTTCCGCACAGAGCGCATGGGACCGAAACAAGATTCAGTTCGACACCACTGCTTATTTCATTCATCGAAACCAACTTTGCTTTGTTACCACAGTTACGAGACAGCATTCGAAGGTTTTCGAACAATCAACACCTGGTTCGATGTCGAACACCCACATAGCATCAATATCCAATCGACCAAAGTGAAAATGGTCAGCATGAATACGTTTTTGTAACCAAATATCCTCTGTATACCTATATGCTTGGTCGCCGCGTTCATTCCAAATCGGTTTCTGAAACTCAACGTCCATGCGGCCGCAGCCGAGACACCGTAGTGGGAGTCAATCACCAGGCCGTTGTCAATGGCAAGATCCGCCAGCGCTTTTCGGGAAAACAGATGAAAGTGCCGAGGGAATGCCAACGCGCCCCAATGGCCCTTAAACAAATATCGAGTGGGTGCACTGAGATCAGGTGTCTCGATAAACAGGATGCCTCCAGGCGCGAGATGGTTCGCTATCCATCGCAATACGTCTCTGGGGTTTACAACGTGCTCCAAAACCTGCACGCAGACTATAGCATCGAACCGGACTTGTATGTCGATTTCTTCGATTGGTCCCTCTAGAATCACCATCCCACGTGCCAATAGCGATTCACGAGCAGGATCATCAAACTGCAGTTCATTGGCATAGAACAAAGAGTTATCGGGAGACCTTTCGGCCAGAAATACGAGCTGGCTGCCTGAACCGGCGCCAATATCAAGGACACGTGATCCATCCTGAAGATTGGCAAGGACCTTCCTCATCCATTTTCTGTCGAAAACAGATCTCTTAAGCCACCTTGCCAGGCCTGAAACACGATAAGCCTCAGCGCTGCTTCGCATCAGGGAATCGGGGTATATCCTGTCTATATCCTGTACTTTACATCTAGGCGACAGATACACGTGTCCGCAATCAGCACAGGCGACAAACTGAAACTTGTTGTCGCAGGTCCGGTACTCGTAGTCGTATCCTTCGAAGACGGGGGTCTCTTTCGTCTCCGCGCTTCCGCACATCGCACATGCGACCGGGATCAGGTTCAGTTCGACACCGCTGCCGATCGGATGCTCGAGTTCGTTCATTCGCAGTCCGGCAGCATGAGACTATCCAGCTGTGTTCTGCTCTCCAGATTCAGTTTTTCGCGCAGGCCATCGGGAATACATCCAGTCAGCGGGTTACCGCCGAGGGGCAGGCGTCTCAACCTGGGAAGATTTACCAGCTCCGGTGGAATAGAACCGGTAAGGTGATTGTTCTGCAGCAGAATCTCTTCCACGTTTCTCAAGTTGCCCAGGCTCGACGGAATTGAACCCGACAACCTGTTTTCCCCGAGGTGAAAGTACTGAACTGAAGACAATTTGCCGAGTTCCGAAGGGATCGGACCCGTCAACATATTTGCGCCCAGGTGAAAGTACTGGACAGACACCATGCTGCCCAGTTCTGAAGGGATCGTGCCCGTGAATCGGTTGTGGCCAAGAGCAAACCAGGTAACAGCCTCGGGTTCGGCCAGACCCGATGGGATCATGCCCGTCAGATTGTTGTATCTAACATCAATCACCTGCAGTTTCTCGATACCGATCACGTCCGCGGGAAGTGGGCCATCAAGGTTGTTGTTTGTAAGAACCAGTCCATTCACGCGCCCATCGTCATCGGTGGTCACGCCGTGCCACTCCCCAAACGGCGCGTCGCTCAGCCAGTTGTAACTGTTCCTCCAATCCGGGCCTCCCGTTGCATTATACAACAACACCAGTGCTTCCCGGTCCGGATCGGGTATCTCCACGACGACTTCGATACGTGCGGATACGGATCCCGATTCGGCGGTTATCTGTGCGGTGCCGTTCATCACCGCCGTCACCAGGCCTTGCATGCTGACGGTCGCAACGCCCGTGTCGCCGCTGGACCAGTTGACGGCCGCATTCACTATGGGGTGTCCATTTCCGTCACGTACCCTGGCGGTAAGTTGCACGGTCTCGCCAACAGATGATAACATCGCCATCATCGGCGCGATCTCGATACGGCTGGCAGACTGCAGAACCGTAACTGCCGCGCTTGCGGACTGGCCATTCGACCTGGCTTCGATCAACACGGTTCCGTTCGACACGGCCGTCAAAAGTCCGTGCGCATCGACGGACACGATGGCCGGATTGCTGCTGAACCAGTGCACTTCCGCATCGTCGAAAGGCTGACCGCTTACGTCATAGACGCTGGCGGCAAGTTGCTCGGTTTCGCCGATCGCCGTCAGCGTGACAACGGAAGGCACAAGCGTGATACTTCCGACGGTCTGCATGACCGTGATCGTCACGCTTGCCGAGGCGCTGCCCGAGGTGGCTTTGATCTGGGCAGTGCCGTTTGAAACAGAGGTCACCAGACCGTTGGAACTGACCGTGGCAACTAGCGGATTACTGCTGGACCACACTACGGTCGCACCGGGGATGGGCGCGTTCCCGCTGTCGTACACCGCGGCCTCGAGCTGGACGCTCTCCCTCAACAATGCCAGCGTAGCGGAAGTCGGGACGATGGCAACACTGGCCGCCACCTGCATGACAGCTACATTTACGCCGGCGGATACACCGCCGGAGGTAACGGTAATCTGCGCGGTACCGCCCGACACCGCTGTTACGACCCCGCCACTACTGACTGTGGCGACGGCCGGATTACTGCTCGACCAGGTAACGGACGCGCCTGAAATGACATTGTTTTCCTGGTCCAATACAGTTGCGTGAATCTGAAACGTCTGCCCTATCGCGGTGAGCGTCGCGGAGGACGACGAGAGGGTGATGCGAGAAGGAGTCCGGGTCTGTGGTTCAGTAGGACTGTCCTTTCCACATGCTGTCACGGTGGCCAGGATGAGAATGAATGCATAGTGTGTAAACGGCAATCCACAGCGTATCATGGCCGCTTCCTTTTGGAGAGTGATTTCGCCGCTGAACACCTGGCTTCCAGGGGTTCATGAGCGGTCGGCCGCGCAGCAGGAGGACTACTGCTGGGTCGCCTTGATGCGGTTGAGCGCCCGGTCCAGGGAAGACCTGGCCCGGTCGACGTCGACGCCCTCTTCGCCCGATCCCAGGCGCTGGCGCGCCCGTTCCTCGGCCTGCTTCGCCCTTTCGACGTCGATGTCACCCACCTCTTCGATGGTCTCGGCCAGGACGGTCACCTGGGCCCGAAGCACTTCGACGAATCCGCCGGACACGGTGTACTGCGTGCGGCCCTCATCGTTCCGGATGGTCAGGACACCGGACCGGAGCGACGTGAGCATGGGCACGTGGCCGATCAGCACCTCGAAATAGCCGTCCGTACCGGGGGCCAGCACGCTGCGCGCCTCGCCTTCGAAGGCCATGCTCGAAGGCGTTACGATGACCAGGGGGAATTCGCCTGCCATGATCTACTGAAGCTCCTTGGCTTTGTCGTAGGCTTCGTCGATGGTGCCCACCATGTAGAAGGCCTGCTCGGGCAGTTCGTCGCACTCGCCGGCGACCAGCTTCTCGAATCCTTCGACCGTATCCTCTACCTTGACGTACCGTCCTTCCAGGCCGGTGAAGATCTCCGCGACGAACATGGGCTGGGTCATGAACAGCTCGATCTTCCGGGCGCGGGAGACGATCAACTTGTCGTCGTCCGACAGCTCGTCGATGCCCAGGATGGCGATGATGTCCTGGAGGTCCTTGTACCGCTGCAGGACCTGCTGGACACCGCGTGCGACGCCGTAGTGCCGCTCTCCGACGACGGCGGGATCCAGGATCCGGGAGTTGGATTCCAGGGGATCCACGGCGGGGAAGATGGCCCGCGCGAAGAGATCCCGGGACAACGCGGTGATGGCGTCGAGATGGGGGAAGGCCGTCACGATGGCCGGATCGGTATAGTCGTCGGCGGGCACGTAAATGGCCTGCACCGATGTGATGGCGCCCTGCTTCGTGGACGTGATGCGCTCCTGCAGGTCGCCCATCTCCGTGCTCAGCGTGGGCTGGTATCCCACGGCCGAGGGCATGCGGCCGAGGAGGGCGGAAACTTCGGATCCCGCCTGCACGAAGCGGAAGATGTTGTCGATGAAGAGCAGCACGTCGCGACCTTCCTCGTCACGAAAATACTCGGCGATGGCCACGCCGGACAGGCCGACGCGCAGGCGCACGCCCGGCGGCTCGTTCATCTGGCCGAACACCAGAGCGGTCTTGTCGAGCACCTTCGCCTCTTCCATCTCCAGCCAGAGGTCGTTGCCCTCGCGAGACCGTTCGCCCACGCCGGCGAAGACGGAGATTCCACCGTGTTCCCGCGCGATGTTGTTGATCAATTCCTTGATCAGTACCGTCTTGCCCGTACCGGCGCCGCCGAGCAGTCCGGTCTTCCCTCCGCGGGTATAGGGTTCCATGAGGTCCATGACCTTGATCCCCGTCTCGAACATCTCCGCCGAGGTCGTCAGGTCCTCCTGCTCCGGCGCGCGGCGATGGATCGGGTAGTGATGATCCGATTCCACCGAGCCCCCGTCGTCGATGGGGCGGCCCAGAACGTTCATCATGCGGCCGAGGACGGCGGGTCCCACGGGAACGTTGATCGGTCCGCCGGTGTCGACGGCGGGCACGCCCCGGACCAGCCCGTCCGTGGCATCCATGGCCACGCACCGCACCTTGTTGTCGCCCAGGTGCTGCTGGACTTCGAGGACCAGCGCGTCGCTGCCTTCTACGGGAACTTCGAGGGCGTTGTAGATCTTCGGCAGCGCGCCCGAACCGAATTCGACGTCAACGACGGCGCCGATGATCTGCGCCACGGTTCCTGTATTCGTTCCTTCCATAGGTTTCCCTTCCCCGGTCAACGGGTGGCCGCCCAAACGCTACTTCAGTGCTTCGGCGCAGCCCACGATGTCCATCAGTTCGGATGTAATGGTTTCCTGGCGGATCTTGTTCGCCGTCAGGGTCAGTTCGTCGATCAGGTCGCTCGCATTCCGTGTGGCGTTGTCCATGGCCATCATGCGGGCGGCTTCTTCCGCCGTATTGGATTCGAGCAGCACGCGCCAGAGCTGAAAACGGATGTGCTGCGGCAGCAGGTCGTTCAGGAGCAGAGGCTGCGAAGGCTCGTACACGTAGCCGGTGAACCCCGGATCGTCCTCCACAGCCATGGGCGGCACGGGGAGCAGTTGCTCGGTCACGAGGCTTTGCTGCCCGGCGGACTTGAACTCGTTGTAGAGCATATCCACCCGGTCGATCGTGCCGCGCGTAAAGAGTCCGGTCACCTCGTCGGCGATCTCACCGGCCTGGGCGTATTCCAGCGCCTGGAACACGTTGGTATGGCGGGACAGGACCTCCACCCGCTGGCGGGAAAGCGTATCCGAACCCTTGCGTCCTACGCAGAACAACGCGGGCGTCGGCGATCCCTCGCCGACGCTTTCCAGGGCGCGGCGCACGACGTTCGAGTTGAACCCTCCGCAGAATCCGCGGTCCGCCGTCACGACGATCAGCGCGGAGGCCTTCACCTCGCGGGGAGTCATGAGCGGATGCCGCTCGTCGGCCGTCTGCGCCGCCAGGTGCTTCATCATCTCGTCCAGCTTGCGGGCGTAGGGACGGGCGGCGAACAAGCGGTTCTGCGCCCGGCGCAGGCGGACGCCGGCCACCGTCTGCATGGCCCGCGTGATCTTCTGTATATCCTTCGTACTCGCGATGCGTCGCCTGATTTCGCGAAGTGACGGCATGCTGCCCTTTCTACGCCTTGAACGTCTTGCTGAATTCCTCGACGGCGTCCCGGATGCGCTGCTCGATGTCTTCGCTCAGTTCCTTGGTCTCCCGGATCTCGCGGCCCACGTCCGAATGGTGCGTCTCCATGTGCTGGAGGAAGGCTTCCACGAAGGGCTGCACGTCGCCCACCTCGAGGTAGTTCAACATCCCGTTGACACCCACGTAGAGGGACAGGATCTGTTCCTCGACCGCCATGGGCCGGTACTGGGGCTGCTTGAGCAACTCGACCAGCCGCTCACCCAGGTGGAGCTCCCGTTGCGTGGTCTGGTCCAGCCCCGACGTGCCGAACCGGGCGAAGGCCTCCAGCTCGCGGTACCGGGCCAGCGACGTTCTCAGCAGCCCGGCGACCTGGCGCGATTTCATCGCCTTGATCTGCGCGGCGCCGCCCACGCGGGAGACCGACAGGCCCACGTTTACCGCCGGCCGCTGACCGGCGAAGAACAGGTTGGATTCCAGGAAGATCTGTCCGTCGGTGATGGAAATCACGTTGGTCGGAATGTAGGTCGAGACGTCGCCGAACTGGGTCTCGATGACGGGCAACGCGGTCAGCGATCCGGATCCGTATTCGTCGCTCATCTTGGCCGCCCGCTCAAGGAGCCGGGAATGGAGATAGAACACGTCCCCCGGATAGGCTTCCCGTCCCGGCGGACGCCGCAGGTTCAGCGACAACTGGCGATAGGCCACCGCGTGCTTGGTCAGATCGTCGTAGATGACGAGGGCGTGCTTGCCGTTGTCGCGGTAGTGCTCGCCCATGGTCGCGCCGCCGTAGGGCGCCAGGAACTGCATCGGCGCCGGCGTGCTGGCCGAAGCCACGACCACGGTGGTGTACTCCATGGCCCCGTGTTCCTCCAGGGTCGCGACCGTCTTGGCGATCGTGGAACCCTTTTGACCGACAGCGACGTAGATGCAGACCATGTCCTGGCCCTTCTGGTTGATGATCGCGTCCAGGGCCACGGCCGTCTTGCCCGTCTGCCGGTCGCCGATGATCAACTCGCGCTGTCCCCTTCCGATGGGGAACATGCTGTCGATCACCTTCAGGCCGGTATACATGGGTTCGTTCACGGGCTGGCGCTGCACCACGCCGGGGGCCTTCGCCTCGATCGGGCGGGACTCCGCGCCGACGACCGGTCCCTTGCCGTCTATAGGCCGGCCCAGGGAATCCACCACGCGGCCCAGCAGGCCGTCGCCCACGGCGCACTCGACGATCCGCCCCGTGCGCTTGACCGGATCGCCCTCCTTGATCAGTTGGTCGTCCCCGAAGAGGATGCACCCGACGTTGTCCTCTTCCAGGTTGAGCACCATGCCGACCACGTCGTTGGGAAACTCGACCAGTTCGTTCGCCATCACGTTGGAGAGGCCCTGCACGCGGGCAATTCCGTCGCCCACCTGGAGCGCGGTACCCGTTTCGTAGATGTCGACCTCTCTCTTGAAGTCGAGCACCTGCTGCTTGAGGAGTTCGGAGACCTCGTCCGCACGAATTGCAATTTCATCAAACGCCATTGTCTTCTCCATCGAAGGTCATTTTCGAACGAGCGCCTGCCGGACCCGCTGGAGCTGGGTCGCCAGGCTGCTGTCGAACACCTGGTCGCCCACGCGTACCACGAATCCGCCGATCAAGTCCGGGTTTACGGTGGTCCGCATACGAACGCTCTTGCCGGTCTGCGCTTCCAGCCTGGTTTTCAAGTCGTCTTCCTGCCCGTCGGTCAGCGCCACCGCGCTCGCGACGTCCGCGTTTACGATGCCGTCCCATTCGTCCAGGATCGTGCGGCAGGCGTCCAGGATCTCCGGCAGGTTGCGCGCCCGCCGCCTGGAAGCCAGCAGATAGAGGAAATTGAGGGTGATGTCCTGGACCTTTCCTTCGAATATCTCACCCAGCATGCGTTGCTTCACGTCGGCGGGTATGACTTTGTCCGTGATGAAGTCCACGAAGGGTTGCGAGTCCCGGCACAACTGCTCGAAGGCCGTTATTTCCCCGCGCACCGCGTCCAGGGTGCCTGTTTCCGCCGCGGCTTCCAGCCACGCCCCGGCATAGCGGTATGCGATGTCTGTCTTGCTGGCCATCGGTCCCTTATTCCTTTGAAGGCATCTGGGTGATGAACTCGTCCACTACCTTCCGGTGTTCCGCCGCGTCCAACGTGCTGTTCAGGATCCTGCCCGCGATTTCCACCGCCAGGTCGCCCACCTGTGCGCGCAGTTCGGCCACGGCGTGTTCCTTCTCGCGCCGGATCGTGTTGCGCGCCTTCTCCAGCTCGCGCTCCGCGTCCTGCTGGGTCTGCTCGAGGATCCGGCCGCGTTCCGCGTTGGCCTGGTCGACCGCGGCCTGCATCTTCTCGCGGGCCTCGGTCTCGATTTGCTCGAGCCGCCGCCTGGCTTCTTCGTGCAGACGGTCCAGCTCCGCCCGGTCCGCGTCCAGTCCTTCCATGCGTTCGCGGATATCCCGTTTCCTGTCTTCGATGGCCTGGGCGATGATGCCGAAAACATACTTCCTCAGGACGAAGAACAGGACGGCGAACCCGATCATCTGGATGATCAGGGTGCTCAGGTCAATGCCAAGATCGTGCAATATATCTAACACGCGCTATGCTCCTTCGAACGCCGGCGGCACACTCCATGGGGGCGTGCGCCGGTAGCCGCCTGTCTGCTACTGGGCGAGTCGGCTCAGTTCCATGACCTGTTCGAAGGACGGCAACTGGCCCTGGAGCATGAAGAACACCAGCAGGCCGTAGATCGCCAGCGATTCCATGAACGCCAGGCCGATGATCAACACCAGCTGAATGCGGCCGGCGGATTCGGGTTGACGGGAAATGCCCTGACAGGCCAGACCGGTTGCGATCCCCTGACCGACACCCGAGCCGATGGCCGCTACGGAAACGGCCAGCGCCACGCCAAGTCCTAAACCCATGTAGTACAGCATGAAGCGAGCTCCTTTCGGAATGGAGAATGAACTACAACAGAATCAAACATCCATATCAAAATCAGTTTGTCAAAATCAGTGGTCTTCCTCCCCGTGGTCGTGATCCAGGAACTGGGCCACGTACACGGCGCTCAGCACCGAGAAGATCATCGCCTGGACCGTCCCTGAAAACACGCCGAACATCAACATCGGAACCTGCATCGGCACGAAGGGCACCTCCAGGGCGCCAATCAGAAACACCGGGGACAGACCCAGCAGCACCAGTACGATCATCTCTTCTCCGAACACGTTTCCGAAAAGGCGGATCGACAGGGAGATGACCTTGGCGAACTCGCCAACGATATGAAGCGGGCACATGAGCACGCCCATCCACTTGGGTTCGCCCCAGAAATGCCAGAGATAGGCCTTGAGACCGATCTCGCGCAGGCCGATGAGATGGGCCGAGACGATGGAGATCAGGGCGAATCCGAGGGTGGTGTTCAGATCGGCGGTAGGCGACTGCATGCCGGGTATGACGCCCAGCATGTTCATGAACCAGATGTAGATGAAGAAGGAGGCGAAAAAGGGAATGTACTTCCGGCCGCGCTCCCCGACGATGTTGAGGAAGAACCCGGTCAGTCCCTCGACGGCCATCTCGAACAGCGTCTGGACCGAGCCTTCGGGAATGCGCTTGAACGATCTTACCGCGATGGTTACGAGGACGATGACAATGACGAAGACCAGCAGGGTGTTCAGCAGGAGATCCGGCTGCCTGACGGGTTGGGGGATCCAATCGGCCAGCGGGCCCAGCAGGTAAAATAACCCATGTAGAATCGAGTAGTGCGCTTCACCGCTTCCTCCCTCCGACGCCATCTCCAGAGAGAGGACACTCGACCACGGACCAGTCAAAGGACAACCTCCTTACCGGTACGACCGCTTCGGCTTGTTCAACACGGCGGTCCAGTCGGTCCGGCCACCCGATGAACCTTGTCTCATGACCAGGGCGAGACCGCACAGGGTCAGCGTGAAGGGCGTCAGGGACACGCCTGTCAGCAGTCCGATGGGGTGAAACCAGTCCCCCGACGTCACGAAATAAAGCACGATCCCCAGCACCGGCAGCTTGGCCATCAGCAGCAGGAACAGCTTGTTGCGGTTCCGCTTGATCTGCGCGCCGGGCGTCACGAAACGGCGGACCAGCCAGGCCGTGACGTAGAGCATCATCAGCCCGATCATCGACCCGACGAAGAAATTGACGGCAAGCAGGTCCGCGCCCGCCACGCGCGCCGCGACGGTGCCGACGATGGTCAGCACGGCGCTGATCCGGTAGACGCGGGGCAGGAACCGCCTCAGGGGTTCGCCGTCATGTTCAGTGTTCTCCGCCATCTCTCTCCCGTTCCGCCGCTTCGATCTTTCTGTTCAGCCGTTTAAGCGTCCTCGCCATCTCCAGAAACCCGGCCACGACCCCGAGCATGGCGCCCACGACGCCGCCCCAGGGCTTCCACTCAGGCCAGACCCGTTCGACCTGGTGACCCAGGAAGTACCCGATCGCGGTGGCGAAAACCAGGGTCAGGCCGATTACGGCGAGCTCCCCGGCTTCCCTCATGTACTGCCATTTGCCCTGCGTGTCCCGTGCCATAGACCATCAGTCAACGCCCGATCGGATTTTGAGTCCCATCCGTACGGCCTTCCCCGCCGCCAACGGTACGATCTCCCCCGCTGAAATCCGTAGGGCCTACCCCTTCATTCGCACGACGCTGTACGGCCTCATTGTCCGACATGGCCGAGTTCCCGTGGAAGACCGCCCCTTCCTCGATGACGAGGGACTTGGTCTTAAGGTCGCCGACGAAGGTGGATTTGCTGCCCAGGAGAACATGTTGGGAAACGGTAAGATTACTCTCCACGTAGCCATTGATAATCGCGGTCTTGGACTCTATGGTCGACCCGACGATCCGGCCGGACTTCCCGACCTCGACACCTTCGGTGGCTTTCACATCGCCGTTCACGGTGCCGTCTACACGGATATTGCCTTCCACGTCAACCGAACCGTTCACTTCCGTGCCTTTGGCAATGATCGTCATACCGCGCTCCCGAACTCGTGCTGCGCCTGATGGACTGCCTGATCTCAACATGTCAACGCTGCGTTCGCAAGCTCACCAGCAAATCGTCCCACTGAATGATCTCGGGCAGGTAGCCGCGAGGATCGACGGGGGCGTTATCCTTCCAGACTTCGTAATGCAGATGCGGCGCCGTACTGCGGCCCGTGTTCCCGACCAGGGCGATGATCTGCCCGCGGCGGACCATTTGGCCGCGGTCGACCCTCAACCTGGCGTTGTGGCCGTACCGCGTGGCCAGGTCGTAGCCGTGATCGATCTCTACCAGCCAACCCAGGTTCTGGTCCCAGTCCGCGAACGTCACCACGCCGTCGGCGGCAGACAGGACCGGCGCTCGCTCGCGGGCGGCGACATCCAAGCCGAAATGCGGCGCGACGATCGAATCTTCGCCCTGCTGGAACTCCCGCGTCACCCAGCCTGCGACCGGCCAGATGGACGGCATGTACCGGAACGGCGGGGTGCGTTCTCCGGCCGCGGTGACCTCCACCCTCGCCGGAAGGCCGCCATCGGCCAGAAAGGACAGCCCGTCCCGGCTGGCGGCCAGGAGTCCGTCCTCACCTTCCACCCGCACCGGGGAATCGGAGTCGAAACGCTCGACGCCGGCCAGCCTTCGTATGCTTCTGGCGGTCTCCCTCAATTCCTCCAGTTGCCGGGTCAGTTCCATGGACTTTTCCTCTAACGACCTCATCTGCGCTTTCCAGGAATGGCCGAACGTAACGTCGACTATACCCGCCGGCAGGGCCAGAATGACCACCGGCGCAAGCAGGCCGAGAGCGAACGCCGAGACGAGCAGGACGAACAGAAACCGCGGCATGCGCAACTCGCGCGTCCGGCCCGATCGTTCAGAGACGAAAACCAGCGACATCCAGTGCATTCTGAACATGGTCAATACCGTCCGTGATACGCATATCCGTCCGTGTTCCGCCACACCTCGCGACGGAATCGGCGCAACAGGATAAATATAGGCCACGGGCCTGAAAAGTCAAAGAATATCGGTAAAATAACGGGGCTGGAAGGGCGTGCCGTGTATACGGGGTTCGATGGGCCTTACAATCGGACTTTCAGCAGTTCGAGGATGCGGTTCAGATCGTCCGTTGAATAGAACTCGATTTCGATCTTCCCCTTGTGCTGCCTGCGGTTGATGTTCACCTTCGTTCCGAGTATGCGCTGCATGATGGACTCGGCGGCCGCGAGGTCGTGCGGCTTGCGCGCCGGGGCGCTTTCCCGCTTCTCCTCGTAGCGTTTCTTGACCAGCTCTTCCACCTTGCGGACGGACAGGCCCTTCTTTACGATCTGCTTACACAATTCGGCCTGTTCCGTGCGGTTCTCGAGTCCCAGCAGCGCCCGCGCGTGCCCCATCGAGATCTCGTCGGCCAGGAGACACTTCTGGACCTCGGCAGGCAGTTTCAGCAGCCTGAGCGTGTTGGCCACCGTCGTCCTGTTCTTCCCCACGCGGGTGGCTACTTCTTCCTGGGTGAGGTGGCATTCTTCCTGCAGCCGAAGGTATGCACGGGCTTCGTGGATCGGGTTCAGGTCGTCGCGCTGGATGTTTTCGATCAGCGACAGCTCCATCATTTCTTCGGGGGATGAAACCGCCATGACGATGGCCGGAATGGTCTGGTAGCCCGTTTGCCTGGCGGCCCGGAGCCTCCGTTCCCCGGCGATCAGTTCGTACTCCTCTTTCTCGTTTTTCCGGCGGACGGTGACCGGCTGGATCACACCCTTTTCGAGAATGGACCGGGCCAGTTCGTCGAGCCTGGCCTGGTCGAACGACTGCCGCGGCTGGTAGGGATTGGCCGAAATCCGGTCTATCGGCACCTGGAGCACGCTCTGCCTGCCTTCCTGATCGTCCAGAAGATCAGGAATCAGCGCTTCCAGCCCCCGCCCCAACGCTTTCCTGGCTGCCATTGGCCATCACCTCTCTGGCTAGATTCATGTAGCTTTCCGCGCCCGACGAGAGAATATCATAGAGGATGATCGGACTGCCGAAGCTCGGCGCTTCGCTCAACCGGACGTTTCTCGGGATCGTGGTCTGGTAAACCTTGTCCGCGAAGTACCGCTTGGCCTCCGCCTCGATCTGTTTCGAGAGATTGAGCCGCTTGTCGTACATCGTCAGGAGGATGCCTTCTATCTTCAGGTTCCGATTCAGATGCTTCTGGATCTTGCGGATCGAATTCAGCAGCTGCCCGAGTCCCTCGAGGGCATAGTATTCGCACTGTATGGGGATCAACACCGAGTCGGCGGCGGTCAGCGCGTTCAGGGTGAGGAGACTCAGAGAGGGCGGGCAGTCGATCAGGATGTATTCGTATTCGTCGCGTATCGGCTTGATCGCGTCGTCAAGCTTCCGCTCCCGGGCGATGGCCGACACGAGTTCGATTTCGGCGCCGACCAGCCGGCGATGGGCCGGGACGACGCAGAGCGAAGGTATCTCGGTCTGCTGGACGGCTTCCTCAATGGGGCGCTCGTCCAACAGGACCTCGTAAATCGTCACGTCCAGCGTCCGGTCGTGCAGTCCGAGTCCCGACGTGGCGTTCGACTGCGGATCCAGATCGACCAGTAGGGTCTTCTTTTCCGCGACGCCCAGGCAGGCGGACAGGTTGACCGACGTCGTCGTCTTGCCGACCCCGCCCTTCTGATTCGCGATCGAAATGACCTTGCCCATGGAATGCCTCAAGGCGGCGCGCGGAAACCATGCGCGCGCGAAAACACACGTCACCCGCCGTCCGCGGAACGGATCAGCACGACGGCGTGCGCCGCGATACCTTCTTCCCGTCCGGTGAATCCAAGTCTTTCGGAAGTCGTGGCCTTGATCGACACGCGATCGTCCGGCAATCCGAGTGCCTCGCCGATCCTGGCGCGCATCAGCGGCACGAAGGGCGACAGCTTCGGACGCTCCGCCACGACGGTGGCGTCCACATTCGATACAGTATAACCCGATTCGCCCAGTGCGTCAACAATCCGTTGGAGCAGGACGAGGCTGGAAATATCCCGGTATCGGTCGTCGTCGTCCGGGAAGAGAACCCCGATATCGCCCAGCCCCGCAGCGCCCAGGAGGGCGTCGGCTATGGCGTGTGAAAGCACGTCGGCGTCCGAGTGGCCCTGCAGCCCGCGATCGTGGGGAATGGTCACGCCGCCGAGGACGCATGACCTGCCGTCCGCGAATGCGTGGACATCGTAACCGGTTCCTACGCGCATGTCATTCATGGCCAGCGTCCTTTGCTGCGAATCCCGGAGTTGATTACAGTCAAATCCGCCCCTGCCGCCGCAGTATGCGCTCCGCGACATCCAGGTCTTCGGCCGTGGTCACCTTGATGTTGTCGGGGCTGCCCTCCAGCGCCCGCACCACGTATCCGGCCCGTTCCACCAGTTCGGCGTCGTCGGTCCCCGTATAGCCCTCTTCCCGGGCCTGCTCGTGGGCCGTCCGAAGGACCCGGTACGGGAAGGTCTGGGGCGTCTGCGCCCGCCACAGCGCCGACCGGTCGGGCGTCGCCTCCACCCTTCCGTCCCGGATGATCTTCATCGTATCCGTGGAAGGGGTAGCCGAAATCACCGCGCCATGCCGGGCGCACCCGAGGACGGACGCTTCGAGGGCGTCCTGCTCGACACAGGGCCGCGCCGCGTCATGAATCAGCACGGACCCGGTGTCCTCGTCAAGGGCCATCAGTCCGAGGTAAACCGACTCCTGCCGGGTGCTTCCGCCGGCGACCACTTTCGCGAGCTTCGGGTAGGCGGCGCCCGCCTCGGCCAGATGTTCTCTGCACGACGCCACCCGGGCCGCCTCGACCACCAAAACGTATCCGTCCACGGCCTCGCACGCCTCGAAGACGGAGAGGGTGTGGGCCAGGATCGACCTGCCGCCGATGGTGATGTACGGCTTCTCCGTATCCGACCGCATGCGCAGGCCGTGGCCAGCGGCGGGGATGATGCCCATGACGGAATTCAACGGCGATTCCTCCTTCCGAGCCGAATCAGGCATCGGGCACGGGTACCGGGGGACGCGTTCATGCCGGGATCAGGCAATACGTACGTTCACGCGCTCTACGGCGAACCTGCTTTAATGAATACATATTAAAGCGATCGCGTGAAGGATTTGAATGTTATTTTGGGTGCCGATACAAAAATCCGGGGGCAGGAAGGACCATACCTTGATCAGGGACCGCCAAAATACCACCAGGCAAGGAGGCTCCCGGATGTTCCGGCCGCGAGGATCGACCCGAGCAAAAACGTCAGCAAAAAGGCGTGCCACAACATGGCGCGCGACCATTTGACGGCGTCCTCGACGCGCCGGATTTTGCGGAAACGGACCGGACCCCGGGCCGGGACCGGACTGTTGCGATCACGGCCGGAATCCGCACCATCTCCAGGCCAGTGCGTGGTCGTAACCGCGCCGATACGGGTCCGCCGTTTCCAGGCGCGCCAGGTTGCGAGGATGGCCAGCAATGCGCAAACCAGGATAATGGCATCGGTCAGGGGATCGATAAGGCCTGGAAATTCGCGGGTTGCGGCCGCCGCGCCGCCGATTTCGTCAAGGGTCATGACAGCCCCTGTTGGTTGAGGCCGCCACGAACGCCGCCGGATTCGACAGCCGCGAGCGATTTGGAACGGCACTCATCGGATAACTAAGTGATCATCTGTTTCCAATGAGTTGCAATATCAGCGGAAATGTAAAGTAAAATAATTTAACATTATTCGGTTTCGAATCCCTTCAGAGGATCAGCATGGCGTCACCATAACTGTAAAACCGGTACTTCTCCCTGACCGCCTCCTCGTAAGCGGAAAGGATCAAATCCCTTCCAGCGAAGGCGCTGACCAGCAACAGGAGTGTCGACTTCGGGAGATGGAAATTGGTCAGTAGCGCGTCGACCAGCTTGAATTCGTAGGGAGGGTAGATGAAACACCGGGTACGGCCCTCGTACCGGCGTGGTTCGAGTCCTGGCCCGCCGGGTCCGGAGCCGCCTCCGGGCCCGGAATCACATCGGGATTCGGAGCCGCCTCCGGGCCCGGATTCTCCGGCCGCGATTGTCTCCAGGACCCGCACGGCCGTGGTTCCCACTGCGACCACGAGCCCGTCGTTCCGCCGGCTCAGGATCGTTTCCGCCTGGTGCGCTTCCACCCGGTAGTATTCCGCGTCCATCTCGTGGTCTTCTACGGTGGTCGTGCGGATCGGCTGGAACGTGCCCGGTCCGACGTGGAGCAGGACCGGCACCACGGCCGTGCCCCGCGCCCGGATGCGATCCAGCAGCGGAGCCGTGAAATGCAGGCCGGCCGTTGGCGCGGCCACGGCGCCGTACTCCTCGGCATAGACCGTCTGGTAACGGTCCCTGTCCTCAGCGTCCGGAGTGCGGCGTATGTAGGGCGGCAGCGGCGTGCGGCCCACCCGCTCGATGGCCCGGATCACGTCCATGTTCCCGCCGAACCGGACATGACGGATGTCCGGACCGGGATCGTCCTCCACGGTGGCAGTCAGGATGCCGCCTTCCAGCTCCAGACGTGTCCCTTTTGCGAGCCGGGCGCCGGGCTTCAGCAGGGCTTCCCAGCGGTCGGACGCGGTTTCGCCCGCCGGGCGGATCAGCACGACTTCCACGTTTCCGCCGGTTTCCGGCCGCACCCCCCGAAGCCGGGCGGCCATCACCCTTGTCCGGTTGAGCACCAGCGTGTCGGCCGGAGCCAGGTAGTCGACGATGTCCCGGAAATACCGGTGTTCGATCACGCCGCCGCGCCGGTGCACCACCATCAGCCGGGACGCGTCGCGGGGTTCGGCGGGATACTGGGCGATCAGGTCTTCCGGCAAGGCATAGTCGAATGCTGCTATATTCACGGATGATCGAACAGTCCGGCCTGTGGCCTTTTGCCCGCGGTGAATCCCAGGTGCCCGTACGCCAGCTCGGTGGCCACCCTGCCCCGGGGCGTTCTATTGATCAGGCCCTGGACGATCAGAAAAGGCTCGTATACCTCCTCGAGCGTTCCGCTCTCCTCGCCCACGGCTACGGCCAGCGTGTTCAGGCCTACGGGGCCGCCCTCGTATTTCTCGATGATGGTCGTGAGAATGAGCCGATTCATATCGTCCAGACCCATGTGGTCCACGCCCAGCATGTCGAAAGCGGCCTTCGCAGTTTTCCCGGTAATGCGGCCGTCGCCTTTTACCTGGGCGTAGTCCCGCACCCGCTTCAGGTACCGGTTGGCGATGCGGGGCGTTCCCCGGGACCGCCTGGCAATCTCCATCGCCCCGGCGTCATCGGCCTCGACGCCGATGATTTCGGCCGCCCGCGTGACGATCAGAAACAGTTCGTCCGGCGTGTAGAAATCCAGGCGGATGGGGATGCCGAAACGCGCCAGGAGTGGCGCCGTCATCAGCCCGGTGCGCGTCGTGGCACCGACCAGCGTGAAATGGTCCAGGGTGAGGGACAGGGAACGGGCGCTCGGTCCGCGGTCCACCATGATGTCGATCCTGAAGTCCTCCATGGCGGCATACATGTGTTCTTCCACGACGTGGTTCAGACGATGTATCTCGTCGATGAAGAACACGTCTCCCGGTTGCAAGTTGGTCAGGAGTCCCGCCAGGTCGGCCGGTTTGTCCAGCACCGGTCCGGCGGTCTGGCGGATCTCCACGCCCATTTCGTTGGCGAGAATGGTGGCCAGCGTGGTCTTGCCCAGTCCCGGCGGTCCGTGGAGCAGCACGTGGTCGATATGGTTCTCTCCGCGGGTCTTCGCGGCCTCGATGTATAGCTGCAGCTCCGCCTTGGCCTTTTCCTGGCCGGGGAATTCATCGAAACGTCCCGGCCGCAGCACGCGGTCGAACTCCGTATCCTCGTCGAACCGGTCCGGGTCGGTCACCGGGTAGTCCCGTTCGTCCATCTACCGCCCTCCCCGGCTCTGGAGCGCCGATCGTATGATATCCTCCGCGTCGGGAGGCTCCGGGCTTTCGGACATCACGCGGATGACCAGCCTGCGTGCTTCGGGATGATCATAACCCAGGGACACGAGTGCCATGATCGCATCGTCCACTGCGGGCGACTCTCCCGTCGGCGCCACGGGCAGTGCCTCCACGGCACCAGTATCCATGGAGGCCAGCTTGTCGCGCAGTTCCATGATCAGCCGCTGCGCGGTCTTCCGGCCGATCTTGGGCAGCGAGACCAACTTCCCTACGTCTTCGTTGATGATCGCCGCGGTGAACTCCGCGACCGTCGCCCCGGAAAGGATGTTCAGGGCCACGCCGGGGCCGATACCGGGCAGCGTGATCAGCACTTCGAAGAGACGCTTCTCGTCCACGGTCGCGAACCCGTAGAGCTGCATTCCGTCCTCGCGGGCGTGGAGCACCGTTTCCACGCGGACTTGCGAGCCCGGGGGACCCAGGGCCTGGAGCGAGGATAGGGGAACGTCCATGTACAGGCCGATCCCGCCGACGGAAACCGTGATGCCGTCGGGCTGCTTGTCTACCAGTTCACCTTCGACGAATGCGATCAACCGCCTTGATCCTTCCGGATATCCTATAGTGGTGACAAAGCGCGACCGCCACGGCGTCCGACGCGTCTTCCGGCATGGGGTCCCGGTCGAGATTCAACGTGGCGCGCACCATGCCCTGAACCTGCTGCTTCGAAGCGCCGCCCGTGCCGACGATGGCCATCTTCACTTCGCGCGGCGCGTATTCCCAGACCTGCAGATCCCGGTTCGCCGCGGACAGGAGCGCGACCCCGCGGGCGTGGCCCAGTACGAGGGCCGCCCTGGGAAACCGTCCCCCGAAGGCAGTTTCGATGGCCAGCATTTCCGGGCGGTGCCGGTCAATGACCTCGCACAGGCCGTCGTAGATGACCTTCAAGCGGTCGGCGAGGGCCTTACGCGACCCCGGGCGCACCACGCCGCAGTCCAAAAGCCGGCAGTGCCTGCCCCGGGCTTCGATCACGCCGTATCCCGTAATCACGCTGCCCGGATCGATTCCGAGGATGACCATGGATACCCGCTACCCGTTCATTTCCTCCAGCACCTTGTCGTCCATGTCGAAATTGGCGTAGACATGTTGCACGTCGTCGTGGTCCTCTAGGACCTCCATCAACCGGAGCAGCTGTTGCGCTTCCTGGCCCGCAACGGCCACGGTCGACTGCGGAATGCGGCCGATTACGGCCCGCAGGGGGGCGTAACCGCTCTCCTCGAGCTGGACCCGCACCGACTCGAAATCTGAAACGGACGTCAGCACGTCCAGCGTATCCCCCTCGTCCAGGATGTCTTCCGCGCCGGCGTCGAGGGCGGCCATCATGACCTCGTCCTCGTCGACCCCGTTCTTGTCCACCACGATCGTGCCCTTCTGGTCGAACATCCAGGCCACACAGCCCGCTTCCCCCATGTTGCCGCCGTTCTTGGTGAAGGCATGGCGCATTTCGGACGTGGTGCGGTTCTTGTTGTCCGTCACCGCTTCCACCAGCAGCGCCACGCCGGCCGGTCCGTAGCCCTCGTAGACCAGTTCCTCGTAATGCACGCCGTCCAGGTCGCCCGTACCCCGGGCAATGGCCCGGTCGATGTTGGCCTGGGGCACGTTTTCCGCCTTGGCGGCGAGTACGGCCGTCCTGAGCCGGGGGTTTGCGGTAACCGAACCGCCGCCCTGCCGCGCGGCGATCGTGATCTCCTTGATCACCCGGGTGAAGATCTTTCCGCGCGCGGCGTCTTTCTGCTCCTTCTTCCGCTTGATCGTGCTCCACTTGGAATGACCCGACACCTTGGCCTCCTCAGGGGACCGTGACGACCCGTTTCCCCGTACCGGTGTTGTTGGAAGTGTCCCTGGCGCGAATGGCGAGGGTATGCTCTCCGGATTCAAGGCCGCCCAGGGCGATCTCGAACGTCTCCGTCTCTGAATCCGTTACGCCGTCCTCGGGGTGGACCACGCGCCAGTCGCCCCCGTTAATCGCGTATTCGACCCGGAACAGGGGACTGGCGCCGTCCTGGACCATGAAGGACAGCCTGTCGTCCGCTACGTTGATCCGGGATACCCGCGGACCGGTATTGTCCACCAGGAACGTTTCGCTGAGTAATTCCGCCTCCAGTGCCTGGTCCGGCGGGTTCGACGGTGCGTCGCTGGCTACGACGCGGATGACATAGCTTCCGTCCGGGAAGGTCTCGGAGTCCCAGGAATAGGAAGGGACGCGCCGATCCGAGTCCAGGAGCTTCCAATTCTCTTCCGCTTCGCCCCGGAAATAGATCTCGTAGGAAAGCCCGTCCCCGTCGGGGTCGGTCGCCTGGACCGCGACGGCCCGCATGCCCTTCCGGTACGTGGGGGCGCCCGCCTGGGCCTGCTGTCCACGGCCGCTGCCGCGACCTCCGACCTGTACCGCGATGCCCGGGGGCAGATCACTGTTCTGTTCACCGGAGCCCGCCGAGGCATCGCGCAGGTAGACCCCCGGTTCGTAGACCGTGACCGAATACACCCTGGGTGGATTGTTCCGCGTAAGGTAGGCGGCCGAAACGGACAGGACCGAAGGGGTTTCCTCGTTCCGCGTATTCAGCACCGCCTTCCACTGCAGGTAGCGGGCGGGCGGGCAGGCCAGGGCTTCCCCTTCCGATTCGATGTAGGGACCGGTCCAGTCGCTCCAGGTCTGGTCCGGGGAGTCCGTATTGCCCGACCGTGCATACAGACGGACTGCCGTCCCGGGAGGCCGCTCGTCCTCCCACCGGATACGCCCCCACCGGGCGTGACCCCGGGTATCCTTTACATCGGACTCGTACTCGCCTTCGCTCACGGGCCGCCAACGCAGGTGATACAGGTTGCCGCGATTGCTCGTCGCCGTGATTACGCCGCCCGCCGCGACTGGCATCAGCGCCGTGACCTGGGATTCCTGCAGTTCGCTCAGCAACGTGCCGCGGCCCCGTTCCCTGACGCTGTAGAGCCTGCCGCTGGGACCCGTACCGATAAGCAGTTCATCGTCCCCGCGTAAGGCCATGGACAGGCAGACGTCCGTCGAGGACCGCCACCATTCCTCCACCCGTCCGTCGGGATCGATCCGGTAAACGACGCTGCCGCCCGAACTGAACCCGCGGGCGGGCGGACGTGCGCTTCCCTCGGCCGAAGCCGTCACTTCGACCACGTTGCCCACCGGCTCACCGCCCTGTTCCCCGGGAGCGGCCTGGGACGGTGCAGGCATCGATGCGCCGGCCATCCCGGCCCGGCCGCCACGGCGCGGTTCACTCAGCGCGCCGGCGAACACGTAGCCTCCTGTGTCGACCCGCAGGGTATTCACTTCACTGTAGGGAGAATCGTAGAGGACGGAGAGGGTGCCTGAAGGGTCGATCCGGTAGATCCGGCCGCCCGGCTCCGTACCGGCGACCAGCCGGCCGGACCCGTCCACGGCCAGGGCCATGACATGGGCCTCTTCCAGCTCCGCCAGGAGATGTCCCTCCCCATTTTCGTCTATGCGGTAGACACGCCCCTGCTCCCCTGTTCCCGCGTACAGGTTCCCCTTCTCGTCCAGGGCCAGCGACCAGATGTAACGCGTGGCTTCGTCCGCGGCGTCCTCGCCCGCGGGATCGAAAAACACCGAGTGAGCCCCGTCCCGGTCAATCCGGTAGATCCGGCCGTCGGGGAAGGTGGCGGCGTACAACCGGTCGTTCCGGTCGATCGCGATGCTGCGGATTTCCAGTTCCTCCGCATCGAAAAATACCTCGGATTCACCGGTGGAATCAATTCGGTACAGCCTGCCGTCGTTTCCCGTACCCGCGTACAGATTGCCACCGGAATCGGATGCGAGACACCATATCAGCGGCTCGTCGCTCTCGAAGACGGTGTCCAGAACCGGCGAAAGGGTCAGGCGGCCCTTGGCGGTAATGGAAACGCCCCGGGTCTCTCCCTTGAGAAAATCCCCGTGTCCGGCCTGTTTCCAGGTCACCGGCGTCGACGCGATCACCGCGCCCGCGACCAGCAGAAACGCCGCGGCCATACATGGAACACGCCATCCCTGAATCTGGTTCAAGTATCGCTCCTATCGCTTTACGGTCAGCCGGCTCCAGTTTTGTCCGGCTACGACATAGTCCGTACGGATCGTTTCTTCGGCCACCACCTTCTCGCGGATCGGGATGAAACTGCCTTTCGTCCGCTCGGAGTCCATGACGGCGAGGACCGATGGAGGCAGGCCGGGCATCTCCCTCCCCTTCACGATTCCACCCGCGCCGGCCTGGAACATCTTGAGATAGACCCGGTTTCCCGTGCGGCGGTTGTTGAGCAGTTCGATCAGCCGGGGGCCGTCCGTGGGTCTGTACCGCTGGGGAACGGTATTCAGATCATGGCGGGTGACGGCCTGAGAAGACCCGACCAGGACCTGTACCGGTCCGCTGGATATGTTCTTTGGGATGGCCACGTCGATCCGTTCGACCACCCGGTCGCCCCGGTAGGGCCTGAGAGATACCCTGACCTCCAGCGCGTCGCCGGGCTTCAAGGTCTCCGATCCGAACCAGACGTCTTCGATGACGGCCGTCCTGCGGTCGTTTGATGAACGGATGTCGATCTTCACGGATTCGAGCATCGGGGTGACGAACCGGTTGTCCAGCAGCAGGTTGAGCACGCCGCGCACATCCCGGGCCAATGCCGGCAGGGACGCCCGTCCCGAGAACTGATCGTCGATTACGATATCCGGATGTCCCCTCAGGACAATCCGGCCGCCCAGCGATATGGTCCGCTCGCCGGCAGTCCGGCCGTTCGCGACGATGGTATTCGTCACCGCCACGTTTACCAGCATGGGCGTCCATCCGTTCGCCATCATTACGTCGAATTGGTAGTTCCGGTCCGGCCCGGCGTTGTCGCCGTAAGTAACCTCCACCGGTATCATACGAGCCGTATTGCCGAGTTGGCCGTATATCCCGTTCGTGTGGTCCCAAAGGACCGAGCCGACTTCGTCCTCCACGCTGCTGACTTTCGTGGATCCGGTCTGATCCGGAATGACCGTGATGATTTCAGCCCGGTTCATCGGGATATTCACGGCGCCTTCCCACAGGAAGGGATGGCCGAAGGCCAGTATGGCGTCTTCGTCACGCCAGGTGACCGTCCCCGTACCGGAAAGATTGAAATCGCCCCGGATAAGCTGCGCGCTAACGGCGGACCCGGGTTCCAGGGCGGACCGCGCACCGCCGGAAACCGCGCCGGCCTGTGCCGGTTCCGTGTCACCGTCCGACACCGTGCCGGACGCCCCGCCGGAAGCGCCGGCGCCGGCCACACTGCCGCCGCCGGAGACCGGAACGAGTCCGCGCCGGCGCAGTTCGTTTTCAAACAGGTTCACCGTCATGGGGTGGAAACCCGAAAAGACCATGGGCACGGCGATGGGCCGGAGGCTAGACGGACCCGCGGGCGTTTCCCCCCGCGTGGAGAATCCCGTGGCGGACCGGTCCTCGTCCTGCTCCGGGAATCCCGGAGCGAAAAACGCGTCGTTCGGCCAATTGCCGCCCCTGGTGTCGCCCATTCCGTCGAAGGTTCCCCCGGGCGCATTCCGGTCCGGTCCCGATTCGGTATCCACGACATCGCGAATGGCCAGCATATGGCTTATCGGCGTGACGCCGCCGATGGGTTTCATCGGAAACGCCCCAAAGCGGTACGCCAGCGCGCCGACGAGTTTTCCGTCGATGTACACGGGGCTGCCGCTCATCCCGGCGATGACGCCCGCTTCGTCGACGTAGGGACCTGAAACCCCTACCATGATGATGTCGTGATTGGTGTAGAAGGTGTTTTTAATTACGCCCAGCACTTCGACGTCGAAGGTGTCGATCCTGGCATCCTGGAAAACCGAGAGCCCGTATCCGCGCATACCCGGCTTCACGTCATCCACGTCCATGAACCCGCCGCCGGTCTGCCCCCCGGCCGGTGGAGCGGAGGCAAGCAGACACGCGAAGAGAACCGGCAGGCAAGCTTTTCGTTTGAAATCCATGGGGTCGCTGCTCGTTAATCGGGGGTGCGTTACGCCATGCGAAACAAGTGCAATATAACGGCTCGCAGACGCTGCTGGCAACTGCTTTGTAGCCGGCGCGGAACGATAACTGCCGTGTCGTTAACAAAAGAAATCGCTTGACTTAACGCGATTGATCTTCGAGATTCAGACAGCGGTGCAAGGGTCCGGATGGAAGATCCGTTCCGGTTCCCGGCAGGACCTGATACCGGCCCGAGAAATGGAAGTAAGGCCATTATGAATCGTCCCAGGCGTAAGAAGTCTTCCGATCAGAAACTGGTGCCGATCTGCAATATGACCATGTCTGAAACGCGCAGTCAAATCGGTGCGCTGGCCTCCCAGATCGTACAGTCCTACGACACGATAGGCGGCCTGAACCGCATAGACGGCAAGAACCTGCCTTCCAGGGAACGGGTCTACGGCATCCTGAAGGACCTGCTTACGCTCTGCTATCCCGGCTACTTCGGGGCCGAGCCGCTCGTGACGAAGAACGTGGCCTTCTACGTGGACGGACTGGTGGACGCCATCTATATCCGCCTGAGGGAGGAAGTGACCCGGAGCCTCATGCACGACGCGCAGTGCAAGGGCAAGGACCCCGTGGCCTGCGAGGAGATCGCCGACCGGATCGCACTCGAACTCCTGGAGGCCATTCCCGGCATCCGGAAACTGCTCATGGGCGATGTGGAAGCCGCCTACGACGGCGATCCCGCGGCCAAGAGCCACGACGAAATCATCCTCAGCTATCCGTGCGTGGAAGCCATCGCCACCTACCGGATCGCTCATGAACTGTACTTGCGGAAAACGCCGCTCATCCCGAGGATCATGTCCGAGCACGCCCACAGCCGTACGGGGATCGATATCCACCCCGGCGCGACCATCGGCACCCGTTTTTTCATAGACCACGGCACCGGCGTCGTTATCGGAGAGACCGCGCTGATCGGCAGGAACGTCAAGCTCTACCAGGGCGTGACGCTGGGCGCGCTGAGCTTCAGGAAGGATGAAGGCGGACGTCTCGTCAAGGGCGGCAAGCGCCACCCCACCATCGAAGACGACGTGGTGATCTACTCCGGGGCGACGATCCTGGGCGGCGAAACGGCCATCGGACACGACTCCGTCATCGGGGCCAACGTATGGCTGACGGAATCGGTACCGCCCCACTCCAAGGTCACCATCGGAACCCCGCGGCTCGACGTGGTGAAGCACGACGCCCGCACGGCCTGACCGGCCAGCCTAACCCCCGTTTTCAGCGATATATCTCTCCGCCTCCATGGCGGCGGCACAGCCCGTCCCCGCCGCCGTAACGGCCTGGCGGTACACGTGGTCCTGCACGTCCCCGCCCGCGAATACGCCGGGAACGCTGGTGTGCTGCCTCCGGTCGGTCAGGATGTATCCCTGCTCGTCCACGTCGAGCTTGTCCGCGAACAGGGCCGTATTGGGCGTATGCCCGATGGCGATGAAAAGCCCCTCGGCGTCCAGGATCCTTTCCCGGTCCGTCGCAAGCTCCCGGACCCGCACGCCGGTTACGCCGGTGGTTTCCTCGCCCAGCACCTCGTCGACCACGGATTCCCACAGGAACGCTATCTTCGGATGTTCCAGGGCCCGTTCCTGCATGATCCGGCTCGCCCGCAATTCGCGCCGGCGGTGTATGATCCAGACCTGGCTGGCGAACCGGGTCAGAAAGAGGCCTTCCTCCATGGCGCTGTCGCCGCCGCCCACCACCGCGACCTTCCGGTCCCGGTAGAAGGCGCCGTCGCAGGTCGCGCAGGTAGACACGCCCCGGCCGAAGAAGATGTCCTCGCCCGGCACGTCGAGCAGCCGCGGCGACGAACCGGTACTGATCACCACGGCCTTCGCCGTGTATTCGTTTCGGTCCGTCCGGATCCTGTGCGCCCCCGGATCGAAATCCACCGAGGTGACTTCCTCGTATCTCATGACCGCGCCGAACCGTTCGGCCTGCTGCCTCATGCGAACCATGAGATCCATGCCGCCCAGGCTTTCGGGAAATCCCGGGAAATTCTCGATTTCGCTGGTAAGGGACAACTGGCCGCCGATCGTGCTGCCCGTCAATACGATGGGCGACAGGTTCGCCCGCGCGGCGTACAGGGCCGCCGTATACCCCGCCGGACCCCCTCCGATGATGACGACCTGCTCCATTTCAGCGCCCTTCCCGCTTCGGGACTTTTCCTTCACGATCCCTGGTGGGACCGGCCTTTCGCGCCGCCGTGCTATTCGATTCGCTTGATGATGTGAAATCCCAAGGCCGTCTCCACGACACCGCTCAACTCCCCGACTTCCAGTCCCATCGCCGCCGCTTCGAACTCCGGGATCATTTCGCCCGGCCCGAAGAACCCGAGGTCGCCGCCGCCGTCCCGGCTCGAATCGATGGAAGTTTCCCGGGCCAGTTCGGCGAAATCGGCGCCGGCGGTCAACCGTTCCATCACGGCGTCCGCTTCCGCCCGGGTAACGACGACGATCTGGCGAACCCGGATCTTGTTGGATTCGATGGCCTTCGCCCGCTCATCAAGGATCCGCCTGACCCGGCTCAACGCGTCCTTCAACTGCGGTGTTTCGGGTGCCAGCTCAAGCGCCTGTTCATATTGGGCAATCGCCTCGCCGTAGTCCTCCCGCCGCTCGTGAATCAAGGCGATTTCGGCGTAAATGCGCGGGTCCCTCGCACCCAGGTCGAGTATCTCCCGGTAGTAACCCAGGGCATCGGGCAGGCGGCCTTCGGTCGCCGCCAGGCGGCCCAGCGCCACGCGGGGCACGACCGACTGTCCCCCGACCTCGAGGGCCCTTTCCCAGACCGCGCGCGTGCTGTCGGGCAGGTTCTTGCTCTGATAAGCGGTTCCCAGGTTCATGTAGGCGTCCATGTAATCCGGAGCAAGTGCGACGGCACGCTTCCATTCCCTGATCGCGTCGTCGACGCGTTCCATACCCATGTACGAAACACCGAGATTGAGATGGATCCTGGGCAGTTGATCCTCCGGGGGAGACAACGTGAGCACCTTTTCGTACGTATCGGCCGCCTGTTGGTATTCCTCGGTATCGGTATAGACTTTACCAAGATTCGTATAGGCGTCGACGTAGGAGGAATCGTCCTCAATGGCCTGCCGGTAATGGTGGATCGCTTCGTTCAAGTACCCGCCCTGGTTGTACACGATCGCCATGGCGGTATGGGCGACGGCCAGATCCGGCGTTCCCTCCATCAGCTTGTCGAACTGGCTCCGGGCCCAGGCGTAGACGGTATCGGACGGAACGAAACCCATACGGGCGACACTGAGCGAATCGTCCTCCACGGCCTTCTTGAACGCCGCCAGCGCCTCGTTCGTGTCCCCCGTAGCGTGATGGACGAGTCCCAGCGTAAGATTGGCGGCCGCGAACCCCGGCGCGACCTCCAGGGCATGTTCGATGTGGACCCGGGCGCTGTCGAGCTGTCCCTCCGCGTAGTAAACGGCGCCCAGGTTGTTTTTCGCCAGGGCTACGGCGGTCAGAAACTGCTGTAACGCCGCCTGCTGGCGCTGCTCGGGTGTGAGTGAAGTGTCCGGGACGGCCGGGGCTTCCGGCGGGAGTGGCGTTTCGGTGGACGTCTGCGCCACGGCCGATGACGTCTGCGCCCCGACCGAGGCGACTCCGAGGACGAAAAGATAAAGGACGCAAAGGGCCTGCTTCAGGACCGGACAGCCTGATGCGATCTCTCGTGCCTGATTGCCTGCGCTCATATGCTACCGCCTTCCGATATGATGCTCTTCAACGACTTCGAGTCTCTTCGGGTTCCAACTCGCACAGGACCTCCAGCGCCTCTCCCACCAGCGCGAAACATCCCGTCACGAGAACCAGGTCTTCAGGTTCCGCACGGCGCATCGATTCCGCGATGGCCGCTGCGACCGAAGACGCCGTCCGCGCCGGTGTTAAACAACTTCCGATGGCTTCCGCCACTTCCCGGGGGGCGGCCTGCCGGTTTCGCAGCACCTGCCGCTCGGGGACCAGCACCTCGTCGGCGTACCGGGCGATGGCCGAGCACAGGGCGCCTACCGCCTTGTCCCGGTGGACGGACAGCACGACGATGACGCGCCGGGCGGGGAACACGCCGCGCAGGCTGTCTACCAGGTTTTCGGCCGCCAGCACGTTGTGGGCGCCGTCAAGCACCACCCAGGGCCGGTCTTGCAGCACCTGCATGCGTCCCGGCAGCCGAACGGTGGACAGGCCGCGTTGCACAGCGCGGCGCGTAACCTCCATGCCCCGTTCGGCCAACGCTTCCGCCACGCCCACCGCCGTGGCGGCGTTGCCTGCCTGGTACGCTCCCGACAACGGAAGCCTTATGTCTTCATACCGTCCGGCGGCGGTATCGATATCGACCACCTGCCGGCCGACCGTTTCTTCCTTGCGCGCGTACCGCACGTCGACGCCCACTTCCACCAGGGGACTCGACCGGAGCCGGCACGCCTCCCGGATAACCTCCGACGCTTCCCGTGTCTGCGCGGCGGTAATGGTACAGGCGCCGTCTTTTACGATCCCGGCCTTTTCGCGGGCTATTTCCGCGATCGTCTCCCCGAGCCGGTCCGTGTGATCCAGTCCGATGGGCGTAATCGCGCAGACGAGGGGATGAATCACATTGGTCGAATCCAGCCGTCCGCCGAGTCCGCATTCGATCACAGCCAGGTCGATCCGGCGCTCCTTAAAATACACAAAGGACAGGGCCGTGAGTACATCAAAAAAGGAGCCCATGTCGCCCTTCCGCAGCCGGACTCGTTCGATGGCCGGGCGCGCGCGTTCCACGAGTTCCGCGAATTCCGGCTCGGATATCGGCGCGCCGTCGACTTGGATGCGTTCGCGCAACGAGACGAGGTGGGGTGACGTGTACAGACCCACGCGGTAGCCGCTTTCGCGGACGATGGCCGCGATCATGGCGGCGGTGGACCCCTTCCCCTTGGTTCCCGCCACGTGCACCGACTTCCACAGCCGCTCGGGATGGCCCAGGGCTTTCGTCAGGGCGCCGATGCCCGCCAGGTCCATGCGTTCCGGCGCGGCGCCCGGCTGCTGTTCGAAGTCCACGAAGCCGTAGAGATAGTCCAGCGCCTCTTTGTAGGTCATGCGATCACCCCGCGCCGGTCAGGGTCTTCGCGTATTCGAAGGGACGGGCCACCGCCCTGCGGCGAATCGCGCCGTAACGCAGACGGACCGGGACGGGGACATCCGCGCTGTGGGCTATACGCTTGAAGACGTTCCGGCCGGGGCGGGCGTTGATTTCGATAATCCACGGCGTGCCGGCGGCGTCCGGCACGATATCGAGGCCCACTTCTCCGATGGGTCCGAATTCCGATTCCAGTATCCCGCACGCCGCGAAAGACGCCTCGGCGGCGCGGCGCAGGATCTCCTTCCTGAGCGGCCGGCCATACACCGCGTCGAGCACGGGTTCCGCCTCCTCCGAACGGGCGCCGTTGCTCAGGTTGGCCGTGGGGCCGGCCGTCTGGCTGACGCGGGCCGCCAGGCCGGTCAGGATCCACCGGGCCTGGCCGGTCTTCTGCATAAGCAACCGCAGGTCGAACCGCGGAAAGCGCCTGTCGTCCGCCGGTTCGGACGATATCCCCTGCTGCACCAGAAAGCCGCGGGATTCCTCGCGGAACCGGCCCGCCAATTCCATGACCCGGTCCCTGGCCGGCCGATCGCCCCATATTTCATAGGTCGCGGTCAGCGTCCTGATGACGTGGCGCCCAGCCCCGCACCGGACGATTTCCATGACGCCCGTTCCCCGGGACCCGGCCCGCGGCTTGATGTACACGTGATCGTAACGGGCCAGGAAGTGCCGGAGGGCGCGCGCGTCAAGGCATTCGGTATGCGGTACGGCGACAGCGCCGGCCGCCAGGCTCCGGCAGGTCTCCAGCTTGTCCACCGCCAGGCGGATGAAGGACCGGGGATTCACGAAAGGTATGCCCGACCGGTCGAACAGGCCCCGCGCCCGGTCCGCGGCGGGAGAACCGGCGGGATCCAGCACGGGCGCCCGGTCGTAGATGACCGCCGGAAAGGGTTCGCGGCCGCATTCGACCCACCGGCCGTCCACGACCGTGGCCGGCTCGACCGTCCCCTCCCCGGGATCCACGTCGGCCGCGTCGAACACGACCGTGCGCAGGTTCAACTCCGCCGCGGCCTGGCAGCATTCCTCGAAAAAACCCGTGGGCGGACCGAAGGGTCGGCCACGGTCTTCGGGTGCGCGGCGGGTCAGTATGCCCACGGTTTTCATGGCCGGTTTCCGGATCTTCCTGTGCTTTGGAGATTCCTTCGTTATCATGATCCACCCGGACGGGCCTGCCGGGCCATCCGTTTCACTTCTTCCAGCGTAGACCACGTCATGTCGCCCCGTTCCGATAACGACAGCGCGGACAGCGCGGTGCCGTATGAAAGCCCGCCCATCAGATCTTCGCGCAGCAGGCCGTACAGCAGACCGGCATCGAAGGCGTCGCCGGCGCCGAGCCGGTCGACCGGTTCCACCTCATAAGGGGTCGTATGGACAAATCCGGTCTCCGCGGACCACCCCACGGCCCCGCCCTCGGCCAGCGTCAGCACGATGGTCCCGTTCCCGAACCGCCCGCGCAGGGCGCCGATGGTTTCCTCCGGAGCGCCGTCCATTCCAAAGATCAACGCCGCGTCGTCGGCTGTCGACACGAGAATGTCGACCTGGTCCAGGAGCGATTCCAGGACGGTGCGGGCCCGTTCGGGCGACCACAGCTTGGCCCGGTAGTTGATGTCGAAAGACGTCCGGTATCCGCCCTCCGCCCGGCTGCCCAGGACCCGGGCGACCGTCTCCAGGCACGCCGGGCTCAGGGAAGCCGTGATGCCGGACGTATGCACGATCCGGGCGCCGGACCGCAGCGCGTCGGACACCACGGCGGGCGTCATTCCGGTTGCGGCGGACCCGGCCCGGTCGTACACGACCCGGCTCCCTCTCGGCGGCGTGCCCGGTTCGAGAAAGAACACGCCGGCCCGATTGGCCCGCCCGGGACGCTCGGCTTGCGAAGGCTGCTCGATCCGCTCGACCGGCACGGCTTGGTCATCCAGCTCATCCGTCTTACCGGCCCGGTCGGCCGTCACGGGCCGTTCGCCCCGGTCGGCCGCCTGGTCGACCCGCCCATCCGACCAGGCCACGTGGGACGTGTCCACGCCGTGCAGGGCCAGGCGGGAGGCGATCCATCGCCCGGCGGGATGATCGGGGAGGACGGAGACCCAGGCCACGGCGGCGCCTATCCTGGCCAGGGCCGCCGCCATGTTGGATTCCGTGCCCGCCGCGTCGGCCCGAAGGAAATCGGCCTGTTCCAGCATCTCGCCGTCGACCGGAGAGAACCGGATCATCGTCTCGCCGAAGGTAATGACGTCGTACCGGGGTCGGGAGGACGCGCCGGAAGGGGAAGATGGCATGTTCGGGTTAGCTGTGCGGACGCGGCGCCTCAGGCATGCGGCGCCTCAGGCATGCGGCGCCTCAGGCATAATGACAGGCCACCCAGTGGCCGCTGTCGTTCTGTTTGAGTTCCGGTTCGTGTTCGGCGCAGTCGGCCTTCGCGATGGGGCAGCGGGGATGAAAACGGCAGCCGGAGGGCGGGTTGACCGGGCTGGGCACGTCGCCCGTGAGCTGAATGCGCTGTTTCTGGCGCCGCTTGCTGATCTCCGGTACCGCGGAAAGCAGGCTCTGCGTATAGGGGTGCTGGGCGTTGTTCGTCACCTCGTCGGTCCGTCCCGCCTCGATGAGCTTTCCGAGGTACATGACCCCGATGCGGTCGCTGATGTGGGCGACGACGGCCAGGTTGTGGGCGATGAACATATAGGTCAGGTTGAGCTCGCTCTGCAGGTCCTGGAGCAGGTTCAGGATCTGGACCTGGATGGACACGTCCAGGGCGGAAACCGGCTCGTCGCAGATGATCAGGCTCGGGTTCAGCGCGATCGCCCGGGCGATGCCGATGCGCTGCCGCTGGCCGCCGCTGAACTCGTGGGGATAGCGGTCCACGTAGGCCTCGCCCAGTCCCACCATCTCGAGGAGACTGACCAGCCTCGCCCTCCGCTCCTCCCGGTTGCCCACGCGATGGATGTCGAGGGGCTCCTGGACGATGTTCCCCACCGTCATGCGCGGGTCCAGCGAGGCGTAGGGGTCCTGGAAGATCATCTGGAGCCGCTTGCGGACGGGCTTCAGATCGTCTTCGGACATATCCGCCAGGTCGTTGCCTTCGAAGAGGACCTTCCCCGCCGTGGGCCGGTACAATTGCAGGACTGTCAGGCCCAGGGTGGACTTGCCGCAGCCGCTTTCTCCCACCAGTCCGAAGGTCTCGCCCCGGTTGATGGAAAAGGAAACGCCGTCCAGGGCCCGCACGGTGCCGCCTTCCTCCTTGCGGCCCAGCCCTTCTTCCAGCTCGAAGTGCTTTACCAGGTTATCCAGTTGCAGCAGGGGCTCGTTCAACGCGTCCTCCGGGATGGCTTGTTGCCCATGTCAGCGGCCAGCGGCCCGTTTCAGCGGCCAGTGTCGATCTTCAGCCCATTTCAGTACAGCCAGCAGGCGCAGTCATGCTCGGTGGCCACGCCTTTCAGTTCCGGATCGTCCTCGCACCGGTCGAAACGGCTCGGACACCGGGGAGCGAACCGGCAGCCGGGCGGCAGCTGAATCAGGTTCGGCGGCACGCCGTCGATGGGTTCCATGCGTTCCTTCACCGTGGGGCCGAGCTTGGGTACGGACTGCAGCAGCCCGTGGGTATAGGGGTGTTTCGGATCGTCGAGCAGCGTGTCCACCGGGCCCGATTCGATGATCCGACCGGCGTACATGACGATCACCCGGTCGCACACCTCGCCCACGACCCCGAGGTCGTGGGTGATGATGACGACGGACATGTTCAGTTCTTCCTGGAGCTTCATCATCAGTTCCAGGATCTGGGCCTGTATGGTGACGTCCAGTGCCGTGGTAGGCTCGTCGGCGATAAGCAGTTTCGGATTGCACGCGATGGCCATGGCGATCATCACGCGCTGCCGCATACCCCCGCTGAACTGGTGGGGGTAGTCGTTGAGGCGCTGCTCCGGACTCGGGATATTGACCATCTGCAGCAGTTCGATGCTGCGGTCCGTGGCCTCCTTCTTGTCGAGGCCGAGGTGCAGCTGGAGGGGCTCCCGGAGCTGCCATCCGATGGTCAGCACCGGGTTGAGGGACGTCATCGGGTCCTGGAACACCATGGAGACGATATTGCCCCGGATCTCCTGCATTTCGGATTCCGGCAGGGTGCGCAGGTCCACATGCGGTTCGTCGGCGCCGGGCCTGAACAGGATGTTGCCGCTCACGATGCGGCCCGGCGGACTCGGAATGAGCCGCATGACGGACAGCACCGTGGCGCTCTTGCCGCACCCGCTTTCCCCCACGATGCCCACCGTTTCGCCTTCCGCCACTTCAAAACTGACGTCGTCCACGGCGCGCACCGCGCCGCCGCGGGTGAAGAAGTGCGTCGAAAGGTTTTCGACCTTCAGCAAGGGATCCATAAACTCACGCTTCCGTGCGGCAGGATGATCATCTCACAGAGCTCATTTCCTCCGTGCCGTCATCCCGCCATCATTCCTCTTCCAGGGCCTTTGACTCTTCGATGACCTTGGTTTCGATTTCCCTGGGCATTTCCTCGTAGCGGACGAATTTCCGCGCGTGGCTTCCGCGCCCGTGCGTGATGGAGCGCAACACGGTCGAGTACCGGTACAGCTCGGCCAGCGGCACTTCGGCCCGGACGACCTGGTTGCTTCCCCGGGGCGACATGCCCAGGATGCGCCCGCGTCGGCTGGAGAGATCGCCCATGACGTCCCCCATGTAATCCTCGGGAACGACCACGTCCACCTCGTAAATCGGTTCGAGCAGCACCGGCTTCGCTTCCATGAAGGCCTTCTTGAATCCCATGGACGCGGCGACCTTGAAGGCCATTTCGGACGAATCGACCGTGTGGAAGGAGCCATCGTACAGCGTGGCTTTCAGGTCGACCACAGGATACTTGGCCATCACGCCCTCCACCATGGCCTCCTGGATGCCCTTGTCCACGGCCGGAATGAAGCGGCTCGGGACGGCGCCGCCGACGATGCCGTTGTCGAATTCGTAGCCTTCGCCGCGCTGCCTGGGCTCCACGCGCAGCCAGACGTCGCCGAACTGTCCGCGTCCGCCGCTCTGCCGCTTGAACCGGCCCTGGGCCTCGGACCTGCCCTTGATCGCCTCCCGGTAAGGGATGCGCGGCTGCACCATCTCGACTTCCACGCCGAAACGGCGGCTGAGCCGTTCGACGATGAGGTCCAGGTGCATTTCGCCGGCCCCAGCCAGGATCAACTGCTTGATCTCGCTGTTGTACTGGAAGGTAAAGGAAGGATCTTCCTCGTGCAGCCGGGAGAGGCCGGTGCTGATCTTCTCCTCGTCATCCTTGCTCTTCGGCAGGACAGCCACGTTCGCGACGGGCTCGGAGAACTCCACCCATTCCACATCGAAGGCTTTCTGCCGGGTACACAGGCCGTCGCCGGTGTGGGTGTCCTTCAGCTTCACAGTGGCGCCGATCTCACCGGCGCGGATGGCGTTCAGTTCATGCCGCTCGTGGCCGTTCGTATGGTAAATCTGTCCGAACCGTTCCGACGTGTTCTTGGACGAGTTGTACACGTCGCCGCCGTGCTTGATCTCGCCTGAATACACCCGGAAATAGGTGAGTTCGCCGATATGGGCCTCGGAGACCGTCTTGAACACCAGGGCGGCCAGGGGACCGGACGGATCCGGGTCCAAGGCGACTTCCTCGCCGTCGCCCGAACGGGTGACTGTGACCGGCGGGCGGTCTGCCGGAGAAGCCATGTACGCAGCCGCCGCGTCCATGACGCCGGAGACCCCGATGTTTCCCGAGGCGCACGTGGCCAGGACGGGAAAAACGGCGCCTTCCCCCACGCCCTTGCGCAGCCCTTCCAGGAGCTGTTCATCGGTCAGGGCGCCTTCTTCGAAGTAAACCTCAAGCAGTTCATCGTCGGACTCCGCCACCGTCTCCATCAGCTTCTCGCGATATTCTTCGGCCTGGTCGGCGAGGTCGCCGGGTATGTCGGCGCGGGTTGCCTTCCCGCCCACGAAGGTCACCGCCTTCATGACCACCAGGTCGACGACGCCCGAAAACCCTTCTCCTTCGCCGATCGGAATCTGCAAGGGGACGGCCTGGGTGCCGAATCGTTCCTGGATGCGGCCCAGCGCGTCGTAGAAGTCGGCGTGTTCCTTGTCCAGCAGGTTGATTACCACCATGCGGGGCAGGCCGTACTGCTCCGCGTATTCCCAGGCGCGTTCCGTCTCCACCTCGATGCCTTCGATGGCCTTGACCACGATGGCCACGTTGTCCGTGACGCGCATCGCGCAGTGCACTTCGCTGGTGAAATCGGAATAGCCCGGCGTGTCCAGGATATGGAGGTTATGGTCGTTCCACTCGCAGTGAAGGGGCGTCAAATTCATGGAAATGCGGTGTTCGATCTCTTCCTCGCGGTAGTCCGAAACCGTGTTGCCGTCCTCCACGCTGCCGAGGCGGTTCGTGGCGCCGGCATTGAAGAGCATGGCTTCGGCCAGGGAGGTCTTGCCGCTTCCCCCGTGACCCGCGAGGCATATGTTTCTGATTTTTTCGATGCTGTATTCCTTCACGAACACCCCTCCTCTACAGGACTGCTTTTCCAGAAATACGAGTCTTTTTCAATTCGACAGGCAACTTACCGGGAAAACTTTAATATGTTGCGAACCGACACCTGGTGTCAAGTTTTTCGGGCAGCGCATTGTCCTGGTTTAAACCTCTGTATTTACGATTCGCAATTATGTTGAAATGGGCTTCAGGGCAATCCATTGCACTTGCGATCCTGGGACTGCTCATCTACGCGCAGGACAGGGCGACGACCCGCGGAAGTGCAGATCCCTCGACATGAACCTCTCTGCCTTCAGCCTTCTGTTCTTCGGTTCGTACTGGTTTAGGCCGAGTTTTCTGTCGCGACCGGGTTCCGGTCCAGGTAACGACCGGTACTCGTGACTACCACTGCATTGACGATTTCGGTTTTGTGATGTTTCTTTAGATGTTCCTGTAATGGCGGTAGAAAAGGTTGGTTCTGAAATAACTAACAATTCGGTATGAGAGTCTCTCAGTCAACACGAGTGGCTGGGAGACTTTCACAAGACCGTGGTCGTTCTGAAGCAGTTTGGAAACACCTGTGTATGAGAACAGTTAAAACAACATCATGGATCATAACAGGTGTTGTAGTGATGTTGTTTGCGATCCAGTGTTACAGTCCAACGAATTGGTCTAACGACAAGGCTAAAACCCCAGATCCAAGGGCAGGTACCCTCCCGGACTCGTTGACGATCCGCGCCTTTTCGGAATTGATTCGAGAACTATCGGAACCGGGTGGCTCTTTTCATTCCACCAATTACACCTCTAACGAATCTTCTTACCTGCATCCTTTCACGGTTCTGCGCGATCAGCGCGTCGCCGGCGGTGTCTATGTGGGTGTCGGTCCCGAGCAGAATTTAACTTACATCGCCGAGACCAGGCCGCACATGGCTTTCGTGATTGACATACGTCGCGATAACATGCTGTTGCACCTGATCTACAAGTCTCTCTTCAAGCTGTCCGCCGACAGGGCCGAATTCTTGTCCAGACTGCTCAGCAAACCATTGAACCGGGATCTCTCCTACCTAGCCAAGTTGTTTCAGGGAGGACTGGTCTGGCCCTGGTCTCGAAGTGAATCATCCGCCGCAGATCTGATCGCTTATTTCGACGGAATAGATCCCGATGTAGAACTCTACGAACGAAATCTACGGGGCATCAAGTCCCATTTGAAATCGTATGGCATAGTCTCGATGAAGGATATGGAGACCGTTGAACGCATCTATCGGGCTTTCTTCGAACGCCAACTGGACATCCAGTATGACCTGGGAGCACCAGGAGATTCAATCTATAATTTCCCGAGTCTGCGGGAGTTGATTCTTGCAGAAACGATGAATGGGGAGCAAGCCAACTTCCTTGCCGATGATAGCGCATTTGCCAATGTCAAGGAGCTGCACAGGAGGAACCTCATCGTCCCTATCGTGGGTGATTTCGCCGGTGAAAAAGCCTTGCGTGGTATATCAGACTACGTCCGGTCCCATGATGCGACCATTTCCGTATTTTACGTTTCGAATGTTGAGTACTATCTGACTACTGCTACTTATCGTGAAGCGCAGGTATCCAACGGGTCAGGCAGGTTTGATCCCTCTCAATATTTCACTAACATGCCGTCCAGTGAAGCCCATGATTCCAACGGGTCGGACCGGTCAACATTCTCACGATACTTTGACAACGTGTCGTCAATGCCGATAGATGAATCTAGCCTTTTTATCAGATCGTACGCCAACAACCAAACCATCAACATGATATCCCACCCTCGCCGTATTGGAGATCTCCCGTTTACATCATTCACGCAGAGTATCTCACGATTTACACGAGACGATTCTTGGCGATCCTTGAAAGGATACGACCAATACATCCGACTAGTGACCGAAGGGATCATTGACGACTATGGTTTGCCGTCGGTCGACGAACCTCTAATCTTACCCCTCCGTACAGCTGTGATTCGTGCGTTCCCTCATGAGTACACTCATCTGGACGAAATGGAAGTCGAGGTTAGCGTACTTTTCGACTCAAGTGGAATCGTAGATTCGATTTGGACTGAAACGCCTTCTGCATATCCAGCACTGGACAGTATCGCCTTAGAGTCTGTAGGCAGGTTTCGTTTAAGACCCACCATGGGATCACGACTCATCGTCCCAACCAATACCGTATTTAATTACGATTTTCGATTTACTTCTCGGGTAGATACCCCCGACTGATCAGGTTTTAACTTACTCAGGTGATTTTGTTTCACAATGAGAGTTAGTACATGAAACTGAATTGATCTCGGGTACAGAAAATGACCTCATATGGCAGAAAGGGCTCCACGACTATTGTTAGGCCCACGCCACAGGTAAATTACAGCAATGAAGGCGATGTTGTACTCCTTGTAAGCTCCACGGCAGACGGCACGGTGGAAGATGTTTGGATCATAGCATCCTCGACGCTGAAGTTACCCCGTTTTTGTGGACGGTTCACCATTTGGGATTCAGGCTGTGTTCTTGAGCCTCCTTTCGTAGTTTACGGGTGAGAGGTATCCGAGGGACGAGTGGCGTCTGTGCGTGTTGTAGAAGCCCTCGATGTACTGGAACAGGTCGAGTCTGGCCTCGGCCCTGGTGGCAAAGCGCCTGCGATCGATCAGTTCGCATTCCAGGCTGGCG
>JAAXHH010000121.1 GCA_012270975.1 Candidatus Latescibacterota bacterium
GTCCATTAAACCGGGTCAACTCCATCGTATGACAATGATGACGCTGACCCGAGTTTATCAATTACCCACTTAATCAACGATAGTTTGTTAGGACGTATGAAAACTGGAATCTTGGATCGACAAATTCTTGAATGCGGAAACACCAACGTGTCCAAGGAAACCATCCGATCTCTTATATCGGAGGCTTGTTTGATTCAGAACGAGAATCTATCTGTAGATGAAATTAGATCAGGGGATCTATATAAGCTTCCACAAAGGGAATACCTTATAAACATTCGACCTGACTGCGATTGTATACCACGAATTTCCGGTCAAACGATAGACGATGTAGAACTTTATTGCTTAAAAGGCAAAATCATGCGTGAGCGAGAAATCCTATGTGGTTATCGAGATGGTCACTTTGATGAGCACATTGACGAAAGTATCGTGTTTGCTCTTTTTGAAGGGAAGAGCATTCGGTTCAAATTTAAAAGGTTGATTAAACAAAACTATGTGGAATTAAAGGAGAAACGCATAGGACGTCTTATACACCCTTACATTACGAGAATTCAACAAAGGTACGCTCTTTACCTGCAAAGACAGGGACTACCAACAATACCTGAAGCAGCTATAGAGGATAACGTTGATTGACAAAAAACTGTCTGTAATTCGTCGTCCATCCAATTGACCGTATCCCCAAGATCCTATTGTCCGCCGCAGCATCAATCCCGTAGCGACGGATCGTAGCCCTGCTCGCGGAAGACGTGGATATCGAGCGGTTCATGATCGCCCCTTATTTTATCCCTCAAAGTCCCCAGACTGGAATAGTCAATTCGCCTTGGTGGCCTGAGGATGCACCCATCCGGTCCCTCGATGATTTCGATCTGGTCGCCGGGACCTACACCGAGGTCGTCCAGAACACTTGTCGGTAAGGTGACCTGTCCTTCGGATTCGATCTTAATCAACATTTCGAACCTCTTACCGTTAGTTCGACTGAGCGATACGTTCTCGGCAGGGATTCCTCATAAGATATAGAACCGCCGGAAAACACAGTTATAGCGTTAGTCGGAAAGACCGTAGAAACCTAGTACTCCCACCCGCACAACCCCGGCACGGGCAGGCGCAGGGCGCGGTCCAGCGCGGACAGCAGTTCGGGGGGACCGTCAAGGTCGTCGGTGACGGCAAGACCGGAGGCGGGACGTACGCCGAGCCACATGCGAGTGAAGGCGCCCACCGAGGCGGCCAGCGTGGGGAGCGCGGGGTCGGTGCCGGGTTTGGCGCTCGATTTCGGGCCCAGCGTGATCACATACTCGCCGCTCAGTCCGCGCCAGGGCGCGTCCGCATCCAGGTGCTTTTCGATCGGGTCGTGCAGCGCCAGGTTGAACCGCGCCGTCGGGCCGTGCAGGCGGGTCTTGGCCATGCAGGCTTCCAGGTCGCAGATCCGGGCCTGCCAGTATCCATCACCCCGGATCAGGGTGTTGAAGGATCCCTTTTCGGACACCATTCTTGCCCGGAAGGGCTGTTTGATCAGGTCCTGGAGTTGCACGTCAGGGGGTTCGACCATCTGGAAGAGCCGGATCTGGTCGCCGAGCGATTTCATGAGCGCGAGCAGTTCCAAGAGCTGGTCCTGGTCCTGGTAGGCGATCATGTAGATATAGCTGGGGCCGTGTTCCTCGTGGTCGCTGGCCCAGAAGAAGTGGGTCAGTTCGCCGCCGGGCCCGTCGCAATACCCGAGGAGGAAGGACTTCTCCGCATGATTCAGCTCGACCTGGAGCAACTCGGCCGGATACAACCTGCAGCCGCCGTGAGTCAGCCTTCGGTTCAACATGGCGGCATGGATCATTTCCCAGTCGTCGGCCTTCAAGCGCCTGGGAACCCGGAACGGACGGTCTATCGTGAGGTCGGCGGGATCGAAGCGTACCCTGTGTCCGTAGGGACCCGTACCGAAACCCATAAGGTCGTAGAATCCCTGTTCGAACATGGTCAGCGTGCAGATCTCCACGCCGTCCGCCGCGTCCTGGGCGATGCGGTGCGCGGTAACCCGCTGTGCGAGGCGCTGTTTCCGCGCGATCCGGCTGGTCGTCACCCCCACGATGGCGGACATGGTGAGGTCTTCGTCCAGGTACCGGAACGTGCCGTCGGTCGAAGAGGCCTGGCACTCCGCTTCGCCGTTCACTTCAGCCACGTCGGTCCGGGTTTTCTCCATGAACTGAGGCGCCCACTTGGCCTGTTCGTCGCTGGTGATCCAGTGGACTTCCCGCCAGACCCGGATAACCGCGTCCTGATCGCGTTCCGGGTCATAGGCCCTGATGATCGCCATTTCTCTTCCTTATACGCTTCCTGTTGTTAGCCTTCTACTCCCCGCCCTATTCCGCCCGTGAATAACTTCGTGCCTCTGAGCTACTCCTCGCCCCGAAGCATCCGGTGGAGGGTCTCGTTGTCGGGCGCGTCCTTGAAGACGTTCCACTCGAGGTAGTAGCCTTCCGGATCGTAGGCGACGAAGGCGCGGTACCGATCCGTTTCCTCGACCTTCTCGGAACGCATTTCAAAGGAACCGTGGCCGCTTACGTAGGCGTACCAGTCGTCGATGCGGTCCGTCCAGAAGGACATGGTCACGGCCTTCTTCTCCGTGAAGTTGTGCATGCCGCGCGTTTCGTCCACGAGGCCCATGTAACCCGAGGGCGAGATGCGGTAGATCTTGGTCCACCCCTGGTCCACGATCAGGTCGAAGCCCATGACCTCTTCATAGAAGGCCTGGATCGCGGGCATGTCCTTGTAGTAGAACCACACCACGGTCGCCTTGAAACCCAGTCCCGGAGGCACGTCGGACGCCCCTTCGGCGGGATAGATGGTCTCGGTCTCGTTCAGCACCGGGATGAGCATCTCGTTCTCGGCATGTTCGTTGAACCGCTCGAACTCCAGGAGATAGCCCTCGGGGTCGATGGCCACGAAGCCGTGATGAGGTCGTCCCTCGACCGGGTTGTACTCGAACCGCATCTCCACGTCCTGGTCCTTCATGTAGTCCCACCACTCGTCGAGCTGGTCCGTGATGAGGGCGATGGCGACGGTCTTGGGGTCGCTGGCGCTGTGCATGCCCATCTCTTCGTCGACGAGCGTGATGAAGGAACTCGGCCCCACGCGGAGGATCTTGGCAAACCCGTAATCGGCCGCCACGGCGAAGCCCAGGGTCCGGGTGTAGAACGTCGTCGCCGCTTCCACGTCGGCGTAGTACAGGAAAACGTTGCTGGCCGTCATGCCGTATTCGTTCATCGGATTCACGGGTGCAGGCTCCTCTTCGGGTGGCGCGGGTGCTTCCGACTGGCCGCACGCCGCGGCTATGAGCGCCGCGCAGGCCAGCGCGGCGGTTGTCTGGCGAATCATGGTTCCTCCTTGCAGGGGTTTACGGATCAGCCGGGGATGTGCAGTTGCAATATGCGCAACTGCATCTCAATGCGCGTCCACAACGGGGATTCACTGATCGGCCGGGAACTTGCAGTTGTAATGGCAGACGCCGCAAGTGATGGTAAGGTCCTGCAGCGCCGAATCGGCCTCGATGGCGGAACCGGTCTCCGTGGCGGCGATGAGCGTCTCGGCGCGTATCTGGAAGTCGGAGGCGTAAAACCCGTATCTCGAGGAGTCATACCGCGGCGGCATTGTCGACACCTCCTCCATGATCTCCTTGAGATGGGTCACGTCGGCCGTTATCGTCCCCAGGGATCCCTCCTCGACCGCCCTGGCGATGCCTTCGCAAAGCCGCGCGATCTCTCTCATGCGATCCTGTCGCGTCTCGGCATTCGGATCGGGCGCTTCGCTTTCAGCCGGTTCCGCGCCGTGATCCTGACCCTCTCCGCCGCCTTCGCCGCCGCAGCCCACCAGGGCAATTCCCGAGATTAAAAAGGACGCCAGCGCGGTCACCATGATCCGGTAGAAAGGACTTTTCATAGATATTCCTCTTCTGGAGAAAGGGAGCTTTTTTGACGATTCCCGCCGGAAACAGCCGGTGGGTTCACCGCTGGAACCGGCTGAAAGACTGTTCGTTTAACGTACGGAAAACGTACGGACATACGGGCCTTAGTGTTTCCCGTCATGGTAACGCGACCCGCTGAATTGTCAACCTGTTTCGATGGAAGATGTGTGGTGCCCAATTACTGCCATTTTGGCAGATATTGGACTCGGGAATATGCCAATTTGTCATATATCGAACATGTAACCATCGTGGCATGATGTTTGCACATCACTGTCAAATAGTAAGGAAGAACTTCAGGCCAATTGAAGCGTACAGGCCGGTTCGTGCGTATAAAGTAAGGTAAGCAGCCGCGAGACGCGGCCCAGGGCTGGGAAAGCGAGGTAGAACATGGCTGAAGTCAAGGCACTCCGGGAAATCCAGACGAACCTGCAGGAAGACTCGGTGATCGAGTCCATCGCCGTGCTGCCCGTGCGCAACCTGGTCGTGTATCCCCACATGGCCGCGGCGCTGGTGGCCGACCGGCCGGGTTCGGTCAAGGCGCTGGACGAAGCGCTGCAGCAGGACAAGATGGTCATGATCCTGGCCCAGCGGGACCCGGATACGGACCGGCCGACGCCGGACGATCTCTACAAATTCGGCACGCTGGTCCGCATCTACAAGATGATGAAGCTGCCGGAGGACAGTCTCCACGCGGTCGTCCACGGAGTCTCGCGCGCCCGGGTGACGGAAGTGCTTGAAACGGAGCCCGTCCTGCGCGTCCGGGTGGAACTCCAGGCGGAGCGCCAGGACGAATCCATGGAGGGCAAGGCCCTGGCCCACAACCTGGTGGAGCAGTTCCAGCGGCTGATCGATCTGGTCCCGACCATGTCCGAGGACCTGCGGATCCCCCTGCTCAACCTGGAAGACCAGCAGGCCAAGATGGCCGATTTCATTGCCTTCAACCTGAAGCTGTCCCTTGAAGACCAGCAGGCCATGCTGGAGCTGAGCGACGTCGGGGACAGGCTGAAGGCGCTGACTTTCCTGATCGCACGGGAGATCGAGGTGGCCGAGACGGGCAGCCGCATCCAGTCCCAGGTCGAGGACAAGATGGGCAAAGCCCAGCGCGAATACTATCTCCGCGAGCAGATGAAGGCCATTCAGCGGGAACTCGGCGAAGACGGAGACACCCAGGGCGAGGAACTGGCCGACCTGCGTGAGAAGATCGAAGAGGCCGGCATGCCGGACGAGGCACGGGTGGAGGTGGAGCGCGAGCTCAAGCGGCTGGAGCGCATCCCGGCCATCTCACCCGAGTATTCGACGCTGCGGACCTACCTCGAGTGGCTGTCGGAGCTGCCCTGGTCCGTTTCATCGGATGACCAGCTGGACATCGAGCGGGCCCGGGAGATCCTGGACGAAGACCATTACGGCCTCGAGAAGATCAAGGACCGCATTCTCGAACACCTGGCCGTGCGCAGCCTGAAGCCGGACCTGAAGGGTTCCATCCTGTGCTTCGTCGGACCGCCGGGAGTAGGCAAGACCTCGCTGGGCAAGTCCATCGCCCGCGCCCTGGGCCGCCGGTTCGTGCGCATTTCGCTGGGCGGCGTGCATGACGAGGCGGAGATCAGGGGACACCGCAGGACCTACATCGGCGCCCTGCCCGGCCGCATCATCCAGAGCATCCGCAAGGCGGGCACCAACAACCCGGTCTTCATGCTGGACGAGATCGACAAGCTCGGACGGGATTTCCGAGGTGATCCTTCCTCGGCGCTGCTCGAAGTGCTCGACCCGGAGCAGAACGACACCTTCACCGATCACTACATCGATCTGCCCTTCGACCTGTCCAACGTCATGTTCGTGACCACGGCCAACATGCTGGCCGGCATACCGGAGCCACTGCGCGACCGCATGGAGGTCATCGAACTGTCGGGATACACGGAAGAGGAGAAGATCGAGATCGCCCGGCGCTATCTCGTCCCCAGGGAACTGAAGACGCATGGGCTTTCCGCCGAGGACGTGGTTTTCGCTGATCGCGCCATCGGCCGGATCATTGCCGATTACACCCGGGAGGCGGGCCTTCGCAACCTGGAACGCAAGATCCGCACGGTGGCCCGCAAGTCGGCCCGTTCGGTCGCCGAAGGGCAGTCTCCCCCCTTTCTGGTCTCCGAAGATGAACTTCACCAGTACCTGGGGCCGCCCGAGTACTTCTCCGAGACCGCGGAGCGTACCGGCGAACCCGGCGTGGCGATCGGACTGGCCTGGACCCCTGCCGGCGGCGAGATCATGTTCGTCGAAGCCAGCAAGATGACCGGCGGCAAGGGACTGACGCTTACGGGCCAGCTGGGAGACGTAATGAAGGAATCCGCCCGGGCCGCCCTGACCTATGTCCGGTCGCACGCCGCGGACTGGCAGATCGACCCGGCGTTCTTCGGCGGGCACGACATCCACATCCATCTGCCCGTGGGCGCCATTCCCAAGGACGGGCCGTCCGCGGGCGTGGCGCTCGTGACGGTACTGACCTCCCTGCTCACGGGACGGCCGGTCCGGGACGACCTGGCCATGACCGGCGAAGTCACCCTGCGCGGAAAGGTCATGCCCGTCGGCGGCATCAAGGAGAAGGTCCTCGGGGCAATGCGGGCCGGGATCACCACCATCATCCTGCCCCGCCGGAACGAGAAAGACCTGGACGACGTGCCCGCGGCCGTAAAGGAGAAGCTCAGTTTCTGCCTGGTCGACCGCATCGACCAGGTCCTGGAACTGGCGCTCATGGACAAGCCCGTCGATGAGCCCGGCGACGATGGTCCCGGCGACGGGACGGAAAGCCACGAAGCGGACGCACCGGAGAGCGACGAGGCGTGGGCGGAGAGCATTGAAGGCGGCGTGGCGGTTGCTACACGGGACGCGAATCTGAACTGAGTAGGAACCCCCGGATTATGCGAGGCGTCTGAGCGTATGATGAGGGGATCGCCTTTAGTGATGACCTCGGAGCCGGGACGAGAAGAGGCGTTAGGAATTGACGCCGGGACGCGCGCCCGGTATTATGCATAGTCGAATCATGCAGGACGGAGATCGTATAGAAAGGGAGACTGGCATGACGGAGAAAAGGAAACTCGGCTTCGCCGGCGCGGCGCTGCTCGTCACGGGCATGGTGCTCGGCGGCCTGTTCATTTCGAACTGGGACGCATCCATCGTCGAAAAGGAAGAGCACCGGTCGATCACGCCGGTCGTGGCGGCGGACCAGCGGTCGCTCCAGGATTTCAGCGAAACCTTCGCCACGATAGCCGAGAAGGTGAAGCCTTCCGTGGTGCTGATCACGAGCAGACGCGCGGTCAGGCAGGCGCAGCAGCGGTTCTGGGGCCCCTTCGAGGATTTTTTCGGCGGCAGGCAGCCTCCCGATGTCCAACCCCGGCCGTTCCGGGGTCTGGGTTCCGGCGTCATCGTGTCGGATGACGGCTACATCCTGACGAACAACCATGTAGTGGAAGACGCAGAAAAACTGACCGTCCAACTGTTCGACGAGCGCGAGGTGGAAGCGGAGATCGTCGGCCTGGATCCCCGTACCGATCTGGCCGTCATCAAGGTTGAATTGGACGACCTTCCCGTGCTGCCCTTCGGGGATTCGGACAAGCTGCGCGTGGGCGAATGGGTCATGGCCGTGGGCAATCCCTTCGGACGGAACCATACCGTTACGGCGGGTATCGTCAGCGCGAAGGGCAGGAGCAGTGTGCTGCCGGTACGGAACTCTTACGAGGATTTCATCCAGACGGACGCGGCCATCAATCCCGGTAACAGCGGCGGTGCGCTGGTCGACCTGGACGGGAGTCTCATGGGCATCAATACGGCCATCGCAACCCGGACGGGCGGGTACCAGGGTATCGGTTTCGCTGTACCGGCCAACATGGCCCGGGGCATCATGACGCGGCTTGTCCGGGACGGGCGCGTTACGCGCGGGTACCTGGGCGTAATGATCAGCAACCTCGATGAGGTCGTGGCGGAGTCCATGGGAATCGAAAATACAGCCGGCGTGCTCATCGAAAGAATAACGGACGACGGACCCGCGAAAGATTCCGATCTCCAGCCGGAGGACGTGGTCGTTGCCCTGAACGGAAAGGTAGTGGAGGATACGGACGACCTTCGCAACCGCATCGCGGATATGGCGCCGGGCACGGTAGTGGAACTGGAGGTGATCCGGGATGGAGCGCCCCGGTCGATATCGATTGAACTGGACGAGTTGCCCGATGGAGATCCCTCGCGCACCGCGTCGAGAGAGGAATCGCCGAACGACAGTCCCGCGAGCACCATCGGTATCGATGTCATGGATATTTCCCGTCAGTGGTCCAGGATATACGAACAGGGTTCCGGCGTAGTGATTAGTGTTGTGCGATCGGGCAGCGTGGCCGAGGAACGGGGACTCCAGCGGGGCGACCTGGTCCGCGAAGTGAACGGCGATCCGGTGTCCAGCGTACAGGAATTCAACGCCATGTTCCGGCGCTTCGAACCCGGACAGGCCATCCGGTTCCGGATTCAGCGCGGCAACAACGCGCAATTCCTGGTAGGCCTGCGGATTCCCGAAGAATGAGTAAAATAAGCAGGTTGCACGCGGGACGTTGAAGCCGCGTCCGGCACGCCGCTGCGTGTTCGAGTTGTTCGCCGTGTGCCCAGCTGCCACGCCGAGCGTCTCGCGGCCACGCCGAGCGTCCCACGGCCACGCCGAGCGTCCCACGGCCACGCCGCGCATCCCACGGCCAGGAACATCGTTTGCGTCATCAGAAAACGCGGAGTGACTTCCGCGTTTTCTTCATAAGTGCGATTTTTGGAGTGGCATCCGCGTGATATGAATCCTCCCGTTGCGCTCGTTATCCTGGACGGCTGGGGCATGGGGCCCCGAAGCGACGCCAACGCCGTCCTGCTGGCGGATACGCCGAATTTCGACAGGCTGTGGCAACGGTATCCCCGCACCCTGCTGAGCGCGTCAGGCGATGACGTGGGTCTGCCGCCGGGGATCATGGGGAACTCGGAAGTCGGACACCTCAACCTGGGCGCCGGGCGGGTGGTGCAACAGGAAGTCAGCCGGATCAACGGGGCCATCGACGCCGGCTCGTTCGTCGAGAACGCCGCGTTCATCGAAATACTGGAACGGATTCGGGAAACGGGAGGGCGGCTTCACCTGCTCGGCCTCACGTCGGACGGCCTGGTCCACAGCGCCGAAAGGCATTACCTGGCGCTGCTCGAGCTGGCCAAACGCCAGGGTCTGAACGGCGACCGCGTCCTGGTGCATGCCGTCCTGGACGGACGCGACACGCCGCCCCGGAGCGCGCCGGGCTATCTCCGGACGCTTCAGGAAGCCGTCGACCGGCTGGGCGTGGGACGCATCGCGACCGTGAGCGGGCGATACTTCGCCATGGACCGGGACAACCGGTGGGAGCGCGTGCGCAGGGCCTACGAACTCTTCACGGAGGCCAGGGGCAACCGGGCCGGCACCGCGGAGGAGGCCGTCCAGGCGGCCTACGGCCGGGGCGAAACAGACGAGTTCGTCGCCCCCGCCGTTGTCGCGCCGGCGGAAGACAGCTCCCCGAGCGTGATCGCCGACGGAGACGGGCTGATCGTGTTCAATTTCCGGGCCGACCGCGGGCGGCAGATCGTTCGCGCTTTTATTGAACCGGACTTCGACGGATTTCACCGCGGGGCCGTGCCCGATGTGCGCGTCGTCACCATGACCCCATACGATGCGCGTTTCGATGTGCCCTGCGCCTTTCGTCCGCCGGAGCGCATGCGCGGTATCCTGGGAGAGACGATCAGTCTGGCCGGCCGGCGGCAACTGCGCGTGGCGGAAACGGAAAAGTACCCCCACGTCACCTATTTCTTCAACGGCGGCGATGAACGGCCCTTCCAGGGCGAGGACCGGATCCTGGTTCCCTCTCCGCGGGACGTCGCCACCTACGACGAAAAGCCCGAGATGAGTGCGGCCGAGGTCGCGGCGCAGGTTTCCCGGGCCCTTCGCGGCGGGGAATACGGCTTCGTCCTGGTGAATTTCGCCAACCCGGACATGGTGGGGCATACGGGCTCGCTCCCGGCGGCGATCGCCGCGGTTGAGACGGTAGACCGTTGTCTCGGCGAGGTGATGGACGCGGTCAGGTCGGCCGGCGGCGGGGCGATCGTCACGGCGGACCACGGCAACGCGGAGGTGATGGTGGATCCGGAAACGCACTCGCCCCATACGGCCCACACGACGAATCCCGTGCCGCTCATACTCGTGGACGACACCGGCAATAAAGCCGCGCTGCGAACCGGAGGCCGGCTGGCGGACGTGGCGCCGACCGTGCTGTCCATGATGGGCATTCCCCGGCCGGAGTCCATGTCGGGCACGGATCTGATGGCGGATGCGGACAAAGATCGCGATGGAACGGGCGAGGCATGAAGCAGGACCTGGTCATAGGCGTCGACCTGGGCGGGACGAACGTCAACAGCGCCGTCGTGGATGACGACGGGCGCATATCCCACCGGGCCTGGCAGTCCATATCGGGCAGCCGTACCGCCGGCGAGGTGATCGACCGCCTGGTGGCCTGCGTCGAAATGACCATGGATTCATGCGGACGGGACCGTGTCGCCGGTGTGGGCGTGGGTACGCCGGGCCTGATCATCGAGGACACAGGCACGGTGGTTTACGCGCCCAACGTGCCGGAGTGGGTGGACCTTCCCCTCCGGTCGATCCTTCATGACCGGTTGGGCCTGCCGGTGACGATCGAGAACGACGCCAACGCGGCGGCTATCGGCGAGCACTGGGTCGGCGGCGCCGCCGGTCACGCCAATATCGTTTGCATCACGCTGGGGACGGGCGTCGGCGGCGCAATCATCATGAACAACGAAGTCTGGCGCGGCTCCAACGGCGCGGGCGGCGAGATCGGCCATATGACCGTCGTGGAGAACGGAAGGATGTGCGGCTGCGGCGCGCCGGGCTGCCTGGAAGCCTACGCCTCGGCGACGGCCATCGCAGGCCGGGCGAGGGAACTGCTGCAAGGCGGGCGCAGGAGTGTCCTGACGGAAATGGCAGAGGGCGACCTCGATCGCATCGACGCCGCGATGATCGCCGACGCGGCCCACCGGGGAGACGAGACGGCCTGCGAGGTGATGCACCGGTCCGCCACGCTGCTGGGCACGGCCGTTTCCAGCCTCACCAACCTGCTGAATCCTGAACTGATCGTAATCGGAGGGGGCGTCATCAAGGCGGGCGATCTGATCTTCGACCCGATCCGTGCCGAGGTGGCCCGGCGGGCCTACAAGTGGTCGGCCAGCATACTCCGGATCGTACCCGCCCAACTGGGTGACGACGCGGGGATCATCGGCGCCGCCCGGCATTTCATGCTGTCCCGTTCCTCGATGCCCTGAATCGTCCTCGCGGAAGATAGCGCCAGACAGCTAGCTGCTCGGCTCTGTGGATGTTCCGGTCTGGACGATCTCTTTATGGGTCCGCAGAATCAGCTCCAGGGCGTTGACCACCGACTCGAATTGCTCCAGGTCCCATTTGCCGGCTACCCTTAATGCCGCCTCCCTGGCAACCCGCCAGAACCGCTCCGTGGCTTTCTGTCCCAGTTCCGTCAACTCGCAGACGACCACTCTTCTGTCCTTCGGATCCCTGGCGCGAGTCACCAGGTCTTTGCTCTCCAGCCGGTCTACGATCGAGGTCGTGGCGGCCAGGGTATTCCTCAGATAGTAGGAGATCATCCCCATGCGCGTCGGACCCAGTTGTTTCAGCAGGACCAGGGTATTGAACTGGGAAATCGACAGGTCCATGCCCTGCCACTCATGCAGACGGCCGCTGTACATGATCCGGTTGATTTCTTCTACGGAATCCAGGTAGCGGGTTGAGAGCTTCGTCCTGCGCTCGTCGTCCATACGTTCATTCACCCGGTGTCGGCCAAGAAGTTTCAGTTCTCAACTAATATGTATAAAAACTATACATTATAGTAATATTTGTCAAATTAAACTTTTTGGCTGCCTGGGTGACATCTCACATGACGAAGACGTACTCATTTAGCATTCCCATTCCGGGACGCACTGTGGCGGGTCCCGGTTCAAATCAGCCGGATGGGAGAAAATAATGATCAGGAAGATTACGGCGATATTACGGTAGGATTACGGCGGGATTTCAGTAGGACCGGGACGCCCTCTTGTGTCGTCCTGGCGGACTTACGCTTCCGGGAAAGAGGCAAAGGCGCGGCCGGTCACAGCAAACATGATAGCGGCTTTAGGTCAAAGTAGCGACTTTATGTCAAACCTTGTCCAACGGTTTGTTTTGCAGCCGGCTCGAAACGACCGAGGACTGAACTTCCTTTTCCGCCCTCCATAACAGTTCCAGCGACTCCACCACCGATTCGAATTGTTCTATATCCCACTTCTCAGCCACCTTGTTCGCGCGAAGCGTGGCAATATGTATGAACTGCTCCGTGGCTTTCCTGCCGCGATTGGTCAATTCGCAGATGACCACTCTCCGATCGTTCGGATCCGAACCTCTTCGAAGGTATCCCTTGCCAACCAGGTGGTCTACGATATTGGACGTATGCGATAACTTGCTGCCCAGGTGGCTTGCCAGGGTCCCCATCCGAGAGGGTCCGTAATAATCCAGCAAAACCAGGGTGTTGATATGGTGCGCATTCAGCTCCAGCTTCTTCAGTTCGTCCAATCGCCCACTGTACATCAAGCGATTCAGATGTTGGATCACACGCACGAACCGGTCTGTCAACTTTCCTCTGATGTTTTCTCCTGTCAAGACGCTCATATGCACCAACCTTTGATACGTGAACGATCATCTGTGATTTTTGATGAACCCGGGATTGAAGAGGGTCATTGGTATGACAAATCAACGTTATGAGATCGTTCATTTCGGACAGTTTTTACCAAGTATAGTTAAATATGGTTAAGTATAATGGAAATAGTGTGCCCAGTGTGTGAACAATACGCTCATTAAAGGGTATATTGTGTGAACAACGCGCCTGGCGGATTCGACCTGACGGAATGTCCGCCAAAGTTATGGGATGCGCATACAGTAACCGGTTCGTGGTATGAGCGCGAAACGGCTATAATGCTCAAAATCCCCGTAAATACGAAGTCTTGGTGAATTTAACCAGCTTACCGGTTGACTTATCATGTACAATTGTACAATATGGTAATGGAGGTTTCGGCGTGAATATGGTCATCGACACATCGGCGATTATCGCTTCCATGTTGCGGGGTCCGGAAAGAGACCTGCTCGCGAAGGCCGCTGCGGGGCATGCCCTCATCGCACCGGACTTCATCCGATGGGAAGTCTGCAATACCTTTTCCGTCATGGTCCGGCAGAAAGGGATCGACGCCTCCGAGGCGCGCAGGACGATGGAGGTCCTGGAAAGCATACCCGTGCGTTACGTGGACGTCGACATGGCAAACGTCCTCACGATTGCGTCCCGCCTGAAGGGGGTGGCGTCCGACGCGTTCTTTCTCGAGGCCGCCCTCCGGTACAACGCGCCCCTGTTGACGCTTGACCGGTCGTTGGGCCGTGCCGCGGAGTCGATCGGAATCGAAGTGGTTCGTCTGGAGGATTAAAGGAGCGCTGCGATGGACGTCTATACCTATTCTGAAGCCAGGCAGCAACTGTCGAGCTTGCTCGACGAAGCCGAATCGACGGGAAAGGTCATCATCCGCCGGAAGGACGGCCGAAGGTATGCCGTCGTCCCCGAACTATCTCCCGCGTCTCCGCTGGATGTGCCCCCGGCCAGGACGGAGCTAACGGCGAAGGAGGTAGTCAAACTCGTCAGACGCCAGCGTATCAGAGGCAAAAGGTGGGGCCGCGATTCGGAAAAGTAAGCGGTGGGGGAACCGACCCGGGAAAGCAGGCGGCAGGAGTCTCGCCTTAATCCTGTCCCGGCGCGGCAGGGCGCGTTTTCGATTGCGTATCCGCCGTGATATGCATAGATTACCCGTGTTGAGCGTATTTTAATTCCCGGAGAAACCGTTCATGATCAGGCGATTCACCGTCCTCATCCTCTTCCTCGCCCTGTCGTCCCCGACCACCGTGGTCGGCGCCGCGGCTGACCTGTGCATAACAGAAAGGTCCGAGTCGCCCGACAGGATGCCGGCCGAAGGCGCTCATGCGTGCTGCGCTACGGCCGAGCAGCCGGGAACTTGCGAAACGGGGACGCTGGCCATGTCCTGCTGCGGTCTCGACCCGGCGCCATACCGGGAGACCGGAGCGGGTGCGCTTCCTGCGTACTCCCTCGTGCAACCCGATCAGCCGGACTTGTCAACCCCGCTGCGGGGTGCCCACGTGATCGAGCCGTTGAGCCTGGTCTCCAGGGTTTCGCCGGAGATGGACGCCATCCGGGCTCCAACGCCCCTGCGTACGCTCTTCTGCACCTACCTCATTTAATACCCGACTCCGAATTCCGTCAGGAACCAACGGGCCTTGCGTGACACGCTCGGCGCGTATCGGGCATCGTGTATCCGAGTTAATCGCGTACCCGGACCGGACTTGCCTTGTGGTCCGGGTCGTCCAGCGGAACTCGGGGTGTCCGGCCCTGTAAGATTAACAGTAAACGATCCATATAAACCCAAGGAACTGGCCTATGTCCGTATTTCTACGATACGCGGGCGTTTTGATCGCGGTTATTGTCGCTTCAGTTGCCGCTTTGGTTGTCGTCGTCCAGCCAGCCCGGGCGCAGACGCCGCGCCTCGAAGCGCTGGTCGCCGAGGCCCTGGACCGCAACCCGGCCCTGCAGGCGGCCCGTCATCGCCGGGCCGCGGTGGAGCAACAGGGTCCGCAGGTCACTTCATACCCGGACCCGGCGTTTACATACACGCGCTGGCTTTCCTCGCCGGAAACACGCGTCGGACCGCAGAGAAACGTACTCGCTTTCGGTCAGAAGATCCCTTACCCGGGCAAATTGAGCCTGCGCGGCAACATGACCGGCGAGGAGACGGCCGCCGAAACAGCCCGTATCCAAATGATCACCCGCGATATCACCCACGAAGTGAAGCGCGTCTACTACGATCTCTACCGGGTAGACCGGTCCCTGCGCATCCTGGACGACTATCTGGTGATGCTGGAGACCTTCACCGGCGCCGCGGAGGAGAAGTACGCGACCGGGGGCGGTACGCAGGCCGACGTGCTCAAGTCCCACGTGGAAGTGTCTGAGGTCCTGAAGCGGCGCATCACGCTGGAGGGCGAGCGCAGCGCCCTCTCGGCCCGCCTCAACGGTATCTTGAGCCGTCCGTCCGACACCCCTTTCGACCAAGTGACGGCTGTAGACACGACACGATATACCGAACCCGTATCTCTGGTGGTCGAAAGAGCGCTTGCCGTCCGGCAGGAACTGGCGGCGGCCGACGCCCGGATCCGCCGAAACGAACTGGGCGTGCGGCTTGCCCGCCTCGCCAGCCGGCCGGATTTCACGGTGCAGGCCTCTTACGTCACCGTTCCGAAGGTCGGGGGCAATGCCGCGTCCGACGCGGGGAAAGACGCCTTCGGCGTCATGGTGAACGTGAACCTGCCCCTGTTCAGGAAACGCATCCGGGCCGAAGAGCAGGAGGCCATGGCACGGGTGGAAGAAAGCCGATACATCAGGGACGACATCCGGGATACCGTCGCGGCGGAGGTCGCGGAAACCTACGGGCGGCTGCACCATTCCGGACGGGCCCTGGATGTCTATGAGCAGGGCCTCATCGCCCAGGCCGAAAACAGCGTGCTGGCGACGCTGGCCGCCTATCAGACCGGGCAGATGGACTTCCTGGACCTGCTCGACGCGGAACGCATGGTGCTGCGCGCCCGGCTCGGGTACGTGGCGGAAACGGCGAAATACCGTAAGTACTTGAGTCTGCTGGAAAGAGCCGCCGGGGGTTCGCTCCCGTAGGCACAGGAGGTAACCATGAGCATCATCAGACAAATGCGCGGGCGGGTGTCCCGGGTACTGCTCCTCGTGCTGCTGGCCGCTGTCCCGGCAGCCCTGGCCGCGGGATGCGGCGATTCCGAAACGACCGCCCCGGCGGGCGAACGCGCCGACACGGAGCAGGTTCAGCTCTGGACGTGCGGCATGCACCCGAACGTGATCTCCGAAGAACCCGGTCAATGTCCCATCTGCGGGATGAACCTCACGCCGGTCAAACGCACGGACGAGGCGGAGGAGCAGGCAGCCGAGGTGGAGGAGTCGGCAGCCGAAACGGAGCAAGTCCAGTTGTGGACGTGCGGCATGCACCCGAACGTGATCTCCGAAGAACCCGGTCAATGTCCCATCTGCGGGATGAATCTCACGCCGGTCAAGCAGTCGGCCGCCGATGCGGGCGGTGAATCCGAAATGGATCACGCGGCCGAACATGGTGAAATGTCCGCCACGGGCAGTGAGGAAAGCGTGCCCGCATCCCGCGACGCCTCCATCGTGATCGACCCGGTCACCATCCAGAACATCGGCGTCCAGACCGCGCCGGTCCGGGAGCGCCCGTTGACCCGGTCCATCCGGACCGTAGGACACCTCGACTACAACGAGGAGCTGTTCTCCCGGATCAACGTCAAGTACCCCGGGTGGATCGAAAAACTGTACGTGAACGAAACGGGGCAGCAGGTACGGGCGGGAGAACCCCTGCTGGATATCTATTCCCCGGAACTGGTGGCGGCGCAGGAAGAATACCTCCTGGCCTTTCAGAACCTGAAAAACCTGGAAGGCAGCGCGTTCGAGACCATTGCGAAAGGCGCGGAGTCGCTGCTGGACGCCTCGCGGCGACGGCTGCTCTACTGGGACGTGACCGAAGCGCAGATCCGGGAGTTGGAAGCACGCGGCGAGATCACCCGCACGCTGACCATCTACGCGCCGTCGAACGGAATCGTCGTGGAACGCATGGCCGAACTGGGCATGCGCGTCACGCCCGGCATGGATATGTACCGCATGGCCGATCTCTCCACCATCTGGGCCTTCGCCCACGTCTACGACGCCGACGCCCCGTGGCTGAGTCCGGGACTGACGGCCGAAATGGAGCTTCCCTACAATCCCGGAAAGATCTATCGCGGCAGGATCGATTACATCTATCCCTACCTGGACCAGGCATCCAGGGATATCAAGATCCGGCTGGTGTTTCCCAACCGGAATCTCGAACTGAAACCCCAGATGTACGCCAACATCCGCCTTTCCGCGCGCGGCCAACGGCCCGTGCTCGTCATCCCGGGCAGCGCGGTCATCCGCAGCGGCGAGCGCGACGTGGTCTTCGTCGCCCTCGACGGGGGAAGATTCGAACCGCGCGAGGTGACCCTCGGCATGGAGGGGGAGGACGGCTACGTGCAGGCTGCGAGCGGCGTCAGCGTGGATGAGCGGGTCGTGACGTCGGCCCAGTTCCTCATCGATTCGGAAAGCCGGCTCCAGGAGGCGATCCAGAAGATGCTCGACCACCGGATGATGCATTGACCGGTCCACCTGGGCCGTCCGGAACATAAAGAGGTTCAACATGTTACAACGCATAATCGAATACTCCGTGAAGAACCGGTTCCTGGTGATCCTGGTCACGGTGCTGCTGATAGCGGGCGGGACCGTGGCCCTGGTGGAGATCCCGCTGGACGCCATCCCGGACCTCTCGGACGTGCAGGTGATCGTCCTGACCGAGTATCCCGGGCAGGCGCCCCAGGTGGTGGAGGACCAGGTGACCTACCCGCTGACCACGGCCATGCTCGCGGTGCCCTACGCGAAGACGGTCCGCGGCTACAGCTTCTTCGGGCTCAGTTTCGTGTATATCATCTTCGAGGACGGCACGGATCTCTACTGGGCCCGCAGCCGCGTGCTGGAGTACCTGAGCTACGTGACCGACCGCCTGCCGCCGGGCGTCAATCCCAGTCTCGGCCCCGACGCCACGGGCGTGGGCTGGGTCTACGAGTACGTCCTCCGCAGCGACCGGCACAATCTGGCGGAACTGCGGAGCATCCAGGACTGGTTCCTCAGGTACGAATTGACCGCGGTAAACGGCGTTTCAGAGGTCGCCAGCATCGGCGGCTTCGTCAAGCAGTACCAGGTGGAGGTCGATCCCAACAAGCTGCTGATCTACGGCATACCGCTCAACCGGATCAAGACTGCGATCCAGCGGAGCAACAACGACGTGGGCGGCCGGGTCGTCGAAATGGCGGAAGCGGAGTACATGGTCCGCGGCCTGGGGTATATCCAGTCCGTCGAAGACCTGGAAAACGTCACCCTGGGAGTCGACAGCTACGGCACGCCGGTTCTGCTGCACCAGGTCGCCCGGGTCACGACGGGACCGGAGCTGCGGCGCGGGCTGGCGGAATGGAACGGCGAGGGAGAGATCGTCGGCGGCATCATCGTGATGCGGTACGGCGAGAACGCCATGGAGGTCATCCGGAACGTCGAGGAGAAGCTGGAGTCCCTCAAGTCGGGCCTGCCGGAAGGCGTGGAGGTCATCACCGCCTACGACCGGTCGAGCCTGATCGAACGGGCCATCGACAACCTGAGCGACAAGCTGCTGGTAGAGAGCCTTATCGTCGCCCTGGTCTGCATCATCTTCCTGGTCCACTTCCGCTCGGCCCTGGTGGTCATCCTCACCCTGCCGATCAGCGTGCTCGCCGCTTTCCTGGTCATGTCCTGGCAGGGGATCAACGCCAACATCATGTCCCTGGGCGGGATCGCCATCGCCATCGGCACCCTGGTGGACGCCGCCATCGTCATGATCGAGAACACCCACAAGCACATGGAGCGGGACCGCGGGAAGAAGGACCACTGGCGGATCGTGCTGGACGCCACGAAGGAAGTGGGCCCGTCCCTCTTCTACTCCCTGCTGATCATTACGCTGTCCTTCGCCCCCATCTTCGCCCTGCAGGCCCAGGAGGGCCGGCTCTTCAAGCCGCTGGCCTACACCAAGACCTACACCATGGCCGCGGCCGCCCTGCTGGCGATCACCTTCGTGCCGGTCGTGATGGGCTACCTGGTCCGGGGCCGGATCCTGCCGGAACGCAGGAATCCCTTGAGCCGGCTGCTCGTGTTTCTCTACCGTCCCGTGATCCGGGCGGCGATTCGCCTGCGGTGGCTGGCCCTCGCCGTAGCGGTAATCGTCCTTTCCGCCACATGGTATCCCCTGCAGCGGATCGGCTCCGAGTTCATGCCGCCCCTCTACGAGGGCGACCTGCTCTACATGCCCACCACTGATCCCGGCATATCGATCACCAAGGCCCGCCAGCTCCTGCAGCAAACCGACAAGATCATCCGGTCGTTTCCGGAGGTGGACCGGGTCTTCGGAAAAGTGGGAAGAGCGGACACGGCGACCGACCCGGCGCCGCTGTCCATGATCGAGACCACCATCATGCTCAGGCCAGAGGAGGACTGGAGACCGGGCATGACCCGCGAAGGGCTCGTGGAGGCGCTCAACGACGCCATCCAGTTTCCGGGCCTGACCAACGCGTGGACCATGCCCATCCGCACGCGGATCGACATGCTGTCCACCGGGATCCGCACCCCGGTCGGCATCAAGATCATGGGGGCCGACCTGGCCGTGCTGGCCGACCTGGCCCAGCAGGTCGCCGTCGAACTGCAGGACCTGCCCGGCACGCTCAGCGTCTTCCCCGAGAAGACCCTGGGCGGCAACTACCTCGACTTCGAGATCGACCGCGTCGAAGCGGCCCGCTACGGGATGACCGTCGGCGACGTGCAGGACATCATCATGTCGGCGGTGGGGGGCGTGGACGTGACCTACACGGTCGAGGGGCTGGAGCGCTACCCGGTGAACATACGCTACGCCCGGGAGCTGCGCGACGACATGTCGGACCTCAGGCGCGTCCTGATTCCGACGCCCTCGGGGGCGCAGATCCCCATCAGCCAGGTGGCCGACATCCGGATCCGCAAGGGACCGTCGGGCATCAAGTCGGAGAACGCCCGGCCCACGGCCTGGGTCTACGTCGATCTCCGGGATACGGACATAGGCAGTTATGTCGAAACCGCCCGTCAGCATATCGCGGAGCGGGTCTCCCTGCCCGTGGGATACAGCATGGTCTGGAGCGGACAGTATGAGTACCTGGAACGGGCGCAGCGCCGGCTCCAGATCGTCGTTCCGGTCACCCTGGCCATCATCCTCCTGCTGCTCTACATGAATTTCCGCAACGTCGTGGACAGTATGATCGTCATGCTGTCGCTGCCCTTCGCGCTGGTGGGCGGCATGTGGCTGATGTACCTGCTGGACTACGACTTCAGCATCGCGGTGGGGGTCGGGTTCATCGCACTGGCCGGCGTGGCGGCGGAAACGGGGGTCGTCATGCTGCTCTATCTCAAACAGGCATACCAGGAACGGTTGAGCCGCAACGCGCTCAACACCCGGCAGGATCTCTACGAGGTGGTCATGCACGGGGCCGTGGAACGGGTGCGGCCCAAGATGATGACGGTAGCGGCCACCATGGCCGGGCTGATGCCCATCATGTGGGGGACCGGAACGGGTTCGGAAGTCATGCAGCGCATCGCCGCGCCCATGGTGGGCGGCATGGTGACTTCCACGGTACTGACGCTCGTGGTAATTCCGGTCATCTACTACATGGTCAGATCGAGGGGACTGCGGAAGGCGTAGGGGGCGGCACAGGACTGGACATGTGACCGCGCATAGAACCGCACATGTGACCGCGCCACAACAACTCATCCCCGCCCGTGGACGTACGCCTGGAACTCGAGGTGGCGCAGATAGACTTCTATGCACCGCCGGCCGGTCACGCAGAGGTCCAGGTCGGTTAACGCCCGGGCGGGATCGATGTACCGGATGGCCTGTCCCTCGCCCAGGACCAGGTCTTCGATGGGCACGTCGATCGGGACGAGATAGAGGTGCCGCACGTCCGCGCCGTCGAAGAAGGTCGCCAGGGGATGGTAGTCGGTCAGCCGGTAGCCGATCTCCTCCTCCACCTCCCGGACCAGGCCTTCATCGGGATGCTCGCCCTCTTCGACGTGGCCCCCGATGAGGCTCCACTGGTTCGGAAAGATGATACGGGGGTCGTCGTCGCGGAGATTGACGAGAATGTCCCCGTCGGTATTGACCAGCATGGCGGAGGAAATGACGGACACGGCTGTTTCTTTCTGAACGCCGCTACATATCGTTGGACCCGCCGGCCTTCTGCTGCAGCCGGTACAGGGCGTTCATGGCTTCGACCGGGGTCATGAGATCCAGGTCCAGTTCCTTGATGTCCTCGACGACCGGATGGTCCGCGGGCACGAACAGGCTGAGTTGATAGTCGCCGCCTTCAGGTTTCGGCCTGCCGTGGTGCGGCGTACCGGCCGTGCCGGACTCGCCATCGACGCCGCCCAGGCCGTCCGGCGCAAGATCCTCGTCCTCCAGGTTGGCCAGGATGACCCGCGCCCGCTCGATCACGCTGCGCGGCAGCCCGGCCATGCGCGCCACCTGGATCCCGTAACTCCGGTCGCTCCCACCCGGCATCACCTTGCGCAGGAATACGATCTGGTCGTTCTGTTCGCGTATGGCCACGTTATAGTTCGCGATGCGGTCGAGGGAAGACGCCAGTTCGATCAGCTCGTGGTAGTGGGTGGCGAAAAGGGTCTTGGCGGTCCGTCCGGGCGTGTTGTGGAGGTACTCCGTCACCGCCCAAGCGATGCTCAGGCCGTCGAAAGTGCTCGTCCCCCGGCCGATTTCGTCGAGGAGGACGAGGCTGTCCGGCGTCGCGTTGTTGAGGATGTTCGCGGTCTCGTTCATCTCGACGAGAAAGGTGCTCTCGCCCCGGACCAGGTTGTCCGAGGCGCCCACCCGCGTGAAGATGCGGTCCACGATGCCAATCTTCGCGGAACGCGCCGGGACGAAGGAGCCGACCTGCGCCATGAGGACGATGAGGCCCACCTGGCGGAGATAGGTGCTCTTCCCGGCCATGTTCGGCCCGGTGATCAGGGCGATCTGCTTCGTGCGCGAGTCGAGACGCGTATCGTTGGGCACAAAGGGTTCGCCGCGCAGCAGTTGTTCCACCACCGGGTGGCGGCCGTCGTCGATCTCCAGGACCGAGCCGTCATCGATTTCCGGCGCCACGTAGTCGTTCTGCACGGCCAGTTCGGCCAGCGCGGTCAGGAAATCGAGCTGCGCGATCGCCCGGGCGTTGCCCTGGATCTCGCCCAGGCTCCCGGCCACCTCTTCCCGCAATTCGAGGAAGAGGGCGTATTCCAGCTCTCCGATCTTCTCTTCGGCGCCGAGGATCTTCTCTTCATATTCCTTCAACTCCGGCGTGATGAAGCGCTCCGCGTTGCGCATGGTCTGCTTGCGGATATACTCGCCTTCGAGGCGGTGCAGGTTCGGTTTCGTGACTTCGATGTAGTAGCCGAAGACCCGGTTGTAATCGACCTTGAGGGACTGGATCCCGGTGCGCTCCCGCTCCTTCTGCTGCAGTTCGGCGATCCAGCGCTTGCCGCCCGAGCTGATCACGCGCAGGTCGTCCAGGTCCTTGTTGTACCCCGCGCGGATGAGCCCGCCCTCGGTCAGCGAAAGCGGCGGCTCGTCCACCAGGGCCCGGTCCAGTTTTTCCGCCAGGGATTTCAGTTCGCGCAACCCGTCCCGGAGGCCGGCCAACAATTCGGCCTCGAGGCCGGAGAGGGTCTCCTTGATCACCGGTATCGCGTGCAGGGCCTGCTTCAACGCGATCAGGTCGCGGGCGTTCGCGCGCTCCGATCCGACGCGGGCGGCCAGCCGCTCCAGGTCCCCCAGCGACTTCAGGCGGCCGGAAAACTCGTCCCGGGTCTCGTGGTCTTCGTAGAGTTCGCCCACCGCGCCCTGACGGGCCAGGATGGCGGCGACGGAGACGAGCGGCCGGGTAACGGTGCGCCGCATGAAGCGCGCGCCCATGGGGGTGCAGGTCCGGTCCATCACGGAAAGGAGGGTGCCTTCGCGGCCACCGTCCCGCAGGGAGTTGATCAGCTCCAGGTTGCGCTGGGTCGCCGTATCCATCAGCATCGAGTCCGACACGTCGTACCGCGCCATGGTCTTCAGGTGGGCCAGGCGGTTCTTCTGAGTCTCCCGCAGGTAGACCAGCATGCCGCCCGCCGCGGAGACGCCGGCGGTCATTTCGTCGCATCCGAAGCCCTTGAGCGTCAAAACCTCGAAATGGTCGAGCAGCGTCTCGAGCGCGTGGTCGTAGGAGAAGGCCCATTCTTCCAGGCGGCTGATCGCGATGTCGGGGAAACGGGGTTCGAGGAGGGCCTCGGCCTGCTCCGACCGGTCGTAGGATACGATCGCCTCGGCGGGATCAAGGCGGTTCAGCTCGCTGAGCAGGTCGTCTTCATCAAGCTCCGCCGCGCGGAACTCGCCGGTGGACAGATCGAGAAAGGCCAGACCGTAGGCGTCCTGCCCGAAGGTCAGCGCGACCATGTAGTTGTTCTCGCCGGGATCGAGGGTCTGCGCCAGCATCGACGTGCCCGGCGTAACGACTTCCACTACGTCCCGCTTGACCACGCCGCGGGCCTTCTTCGGGTCTTCGACCTGCTCGCAGACGGCCACCTTGTATCCGGAACCGACGAGTTCGGCGATGTACTTCTCCACGGCATGGTAGGGCACGCCGGCAAGCGGCGTCTTTTCCGCGCCGCCCGAGCCTGAATTCCGCGCCGTAAGCGTAATGCCCAGGACGCTTGAGATCAGTTTTGCGTCGTCGCCAAAGGTCTCGTAGAAATCCCCCATGCGGAAGAAGAGAATCGCGTCCTTGTGCTGATCCTTCATCCTGGCGTACTGCGCCATGGCGGGCGTGAGGGTTCCGGCGGGTCGGGTCATGGGCAAGGATGGATTGGCCGGCTTCCGGGCAGCCCGGGGAAACCGGCGTTACGCTCGGGGACGCTGCGGGTATTCCGATTGATGCAACGCTTCTCGGGGCCAGGCACGGCGGTTGATCTGACGATGTGAAACCATAGTCGAATCAGCCCTTCGAGTCAAGGTGTTTCTCCAGGGTTCAAGCACCCGGAAAAGTCCGGTCTGAAGGAGAGATTCGGCCATCGAACAAGGGCGGATTTTCCGGCGAAGTCGTCCCCGGCCGGGACCGTGCGGAATACAAACACTCCTTGACTTTTAAGGCGTAAAAACGGAGTTTTTAACAGGGCCGCAGGAGAGACGCGGCACGGGAACACACAGCGATTAAACGGTTGGTACTGAAAGCGATATGAACATGGGCTATGTGCCCAGGATACTTGCCTTTTCGGGGAGTGCGCGGACCGGATCGTTCAACGGGAAGCTGGTCCGCATCGCAGTCCGGGGAGCGGAAGAAGCCGGCGCCGAGGTCGACCTGGTCGATCTGCGCGACTATCCCATGCCGTTGTACGACGGCGACCTGGAGGAACGGGAAGGGATCCCGGAGAACGCCGTGCGCTTCAAGGCCCTGATGACGGCCTGCCAGGGCCTGCTGATCGCCGCGCCGGAATACAACAGCTCCATCACGCCGCTCCTCAAGAACACGATCGACTGGGCGTCGCGGCCCGCGCCGGGAGAGAAGATGCTGGCGGCCTTCCTGAACAAGACCGCCGCGTTGATGAGCGCGTCGCCGGGTTCGCTGGGCGGTCTCCGGGGGCTGGTGCACGTCCGGTCGATCCTGAGCAACATCCGCGTGCTGGTCCTGCCGGACCAGGTGGCGGTGCCTGGTGCCTTCGGAGCGTTTGCCGATGACGGACGGTTAAAGGACGAGAAGCGTCAGGCCGCCGTCGAGGGATTGGGACGCAAGCTGGCGGAGACGCTGGTGAAACTGCACGGCAACGTGTAGCGACAGGGGCGCGGCAGGATATAGAGGTTGCTGCGCGGCAGGAACCGCTTTACTGCTCCAGCAGGGGCAGGACGTTGGACTCCAGGTTTGCGTAGGACATCAGGCCGATGTGCTTTTTCCGGACCATCCCTTCCCGGTCGATGATGAAGGTGGTCGGAATGGCGTAGATCCCGCCGAACTTCGCGGCGGACTTGCCGTCGGTGTCAACGAGCGTAAGGTAGGTCATGTCCATTTCCTCGACGAAAGGTCTCACGATCTCCGTTCCTTCATCGTCGAGGGCGATGCCGATGACCTTGACGCCCTGGTCGCCGTATTTATCATGGAAAGCCTGGAAGTCCGGGATTTCTGTGACGCATGGACCGCACCAGGTGGCCCAGAAATTGACGATGCGAACCTGGTTTTCGAACTGAGAGATGGTCACTTCGTTTTCTTCGAGATCCTTCAGCGCGAAATCCAGCTCCACCGAGTACGCACTCGATGGAATGGTTTCTTCCGATGAATACATGACGGGCACGCTGGCTGGATCGTTTTCACCCACGATAGCGGTGATCAATCCGGCCACGATCAGGAGCGCGGCAAGGATGTAGATGACATTGAGGCGTGATTTCGTTTCCATGATCTCATTCCGCCTTGGATGGGTGAATCCTGCCCGCGATCGGTCCTCGGGAGTTTAGGTAACATAGCACGAGAACGCACGCAAGGCAAGGGAATTAGGGGGGAAGATGATGCGGATGACGCGACGAATTAGCCAAACGATGGGCACACTCACATTGGTCATGAAGCTTGCGATGATTATTGCTGTTACGATGACCGTCTTGCCGGGAACTGCAGAACCACAGGAAGGGGACAGGTTGGATCACTCCGTATACGACGGGTTGTTGAAGAAGTACGTGGACGACAGGGGCATGATCGACTACCGCGCGTGGAAAGCCCGCGACGTGGGAACGCTCGACGGCTATCTGGAGATGCTCAAAGGCGTCGATCCCGAAGGGCTGAGGGACCGGAACGAGGTGTTCGCCTTCTGGATCAATGCCTACAACGCGCTGACCATCCGGGGCATGCTGCACTTCTATCCGACCAGCAGCATCAAGAACCACGACAGCCTGCTCGGGTACAGCATCTGGAAGGACTACAAGATCGACATCCGCGGAACGGAATACTCGCTGGACGACATCGAGCACAATATCCTGCGCAAGATGGATGAGCCGCTGGTCCACTTCGCCCTCGTGTGCGCCTCCATAGGATGCCCGCCGCTGATGACGGAAGCGTTCACGGCGGGAGACCTGGACCGGCAGCTCAGGGAGAATACCCTGGTCTTCTTCGCGGATCCCAGTAAGTTCCGTGCCGATCCGGAAGACCGAACCGTTTGGCTCTCGCCGATCATGGACTGGTACAAGGACGATTTCGGGAAGAACCAGCGGGAGGTCCTGGATTACATTGCGCCCTACGTCCCGGACGACGCGGCGCGCGCCTTGCTGAAACGGAAAGACGTGGACGTCGACTACCTGCACTATGACTGGGGAATCAACGAACAGCGCACGGATTAAACGGATCAATGAAAAAACCAAACGCGCCGTGTCGCAGTTAGACCCGGGCAGAGTAACAGGCGAGGGCGCAGTCGAGGGCGCAGGCCCGAAGCGACAGTTCGTCAAGCCGGTTATCCTGCTCGCGATCGCCTTTTCCGGCTTTCTGGCCTACAGCTTCACGCCCCTGGGCAACTATCTCCAGCCCGTCGTGATGGAGGGATTCTTCGAGTCGATCGAGGGATTCTGGTGGGCGCCCCTGGTGTTTATCGGCGTCTACGTCCTCCTCACCGTGCTGGGCTTGCCCATGGTGATCCTGACCTTCTTCGCAGGTTTCACCTTTGGCGCCCTGGAGGGTGCGCTGTATGTAATGATCGGCGCGAACATCGGCGCCAACCTCGCCTTCGACCTGGCCCGGTACCTGGGCCGCGATTTCGTATCCCGCTACATAAAGGGGCCCATTGACCGGATCGACCGTCGACTCCGGAAAAAGGGGTTCCTGCGCATGCTCCAGCTCCGGCTGATCCCGGTCATCCCCTTCAACGTGCTGAACTTCGCCGCCGGACTCTCCGGTCTACGCAAGCTTCATTTCGCGCTGGCGACTATGATCGGGATCACCCCGGGTACGTTAATCTACGCCTATACCGCGGCGTCGCTGATGCAGGTCTACCTGGCCGGCGCCGAACTCGACGAGGTGACGCGCGCCGCCCTGCGCTCCTCGGCCCTTACCAACCTGGTCATCGCCCTCGCCCTGCTCATCACCATCTCCCTGGCCCCGGCGATCTACCGGAAGCTTCGCGGGAAAACGATTCAGGCGGATTAGGGTCTCGGCCCCGGTCTGCAGTGAGGTCACTGACGAGACTCGGCCTTCGGCAACGGGCTGTCCGTGTCGACCGCCGTCTCAGCAATCTCCGAACCGGATAGAAAACAGGTCGGCGTCCTTAAGGACGAAACGCAGGCGGACCGGTACGCCGTTGAGACGGGACAGGTCGCCACCTCGTTTCCACGCGATCGGGGCGTCAAGATCGTCGCCGAACAGGGGCTCCATGTCGGATGCGGCAAAGCCCTCAACCGGGCGACCTTCCATGTCCTGAACCTCCACGGACACGCTGCCGACCGCCGACGTCGAGTAGTTGATGAACAGCGTCGATCCGGTGTAGGTCAGAGGCTTCGTCAGCAGTTCGCCGCCGTGATAACCCGCCCGGACTGAAGCGAAACCGTGGGGGCGAACGGTTACCCGCCGCACGGCGTTGGTGTCCCATCCGTAATGCTCGGCGACGTACATGGACCATTCGTCCGGCGCCGTCGGAATGATCCCCGCGGCCGGCGTCTGGTTGCGGTGGGTCCAGTTGCGCTGATCCAGGCCCGCGCGGAGCCAGGCGTCCATGAAGGTGCGGTCCCAGTGGACCCCGTCCCGGCTCGACATGAACACCGCGTCGGAGATCCCGCCGCCGGGATAGTCCATGCCCTCCGTGTCTTTCGTTCGCTCCGGCACGAACCGCATGGGGAAGGACAGCAGGATGTGCTCCGCGCCGGGGCAGAGCGTGGTGGCGTTGGTGTAGAAATGCTCGAACGGGACGCCTTCGTCGTACACGTGATGCTCGGGCGTGGTCCAGTGGATGAAATCATCCGAGATGCAGCTCTGTATGGCCCGGACCCCGACGCCCTCGTCCCCGGTCTGTTCGAAGTACCTGCTGAAGATGCGGTAGCAACCCACATAGTCGTCCCACATGGGCACGTTCACCGAATCGAAGGCGCCCTCGATCTTGAGGGGACCGTCCACGATGGATTCCCAGACGAGCCCATCGGGAGAAGTAAACCCGAACAGCATGTTCCTGCCCTCTCCGCCGATGGCTTTGAAACGCTGTTCGGGCGGCGCGGAAGGATTGCCGTCCAGAAAGACGCAGAAATTGTGCGCCTGGGCGCCCCGGATGAGGATATTGTTGTCCGTGGATCCCTCCGCCTCCACCAGATCCAGGCCGGGCCGCTCGAAATGGATGCCGTCGTCGCTGACCAGCAGGTTCGTCGTCTGCGTCTGCGCCCACCCCTCGGGCAGGTCCTCGTGCTTACCCGTGGGGTGATAGCCGCGGTAGTACACCAGGATCTTACCGTCCACCTGCACCAGGTTGTAGCATCCCGTGCAGGCGTTCTCCAGCGGTTCCACAACGCGGAACACCGTCTCCTTCCGAACCGGTTCGTGAAGGTGCTGATAGGCACCATTAAGGGTGTCGATCAGGTAGGGGTCTACGAAGAGCTCACGACGTGAGCCCAGGTCGATGGGAGTCATGGGTGGTCCTTTGTGGGGGTTCGAGGTGTGGATGCGGAGTTACTATTGTACCTAGATGCCGGTTCGAGCTGATGTGTCTGTTCACTCGAAATCGGTCAGCTCGCGCATGGGTTCGTGCAGAGCAACCTCACTTAGATTGCAACGCTACTATTGGATTGCCTGTCGCCGCTTTGAATGCCTGATATCCCACCGTTATCCAGGCAATGAGAAGGGCGGTACAACCTGCTAACAAAAACCCCCATAGGCTAAGCTCGATGCGGTATGGAAATTCTTCCAGCCACTTGTGCAATCCATAGTAACCGAGCGATGTTCCAATGACAAACGCTAGAAGTACTAACTTGGTTATATCCATAGACAGAAGTCGGATGATGCTAGTAACCGTGGCACCGAGGACCTTTCGAATGCCTATCTCTTTGGTACGCTGTTCGGCAATAAACGAAGAGAGCCCTAAAAGTCCAAGACATGCGATGAAAATGGATAGTATGGCAGCTGCGACGAATATAGACCCGAGCCGTTGTTCAGATTGGTAGAGTTGATCTAGGTCCTGATCAAGAAAGTAGTAATCCATGTCGGGGTGGTTGGGGAATGTCCTCTGCCACTGTTCCTGCAGAATACCAATCCCACGTGTGGGGTCTTCACCTTGCACCCTGATTTGCAATAACGAACCAGGACCTGAAAACAGAACCAACAACGGTTCTATGGGTTGATGCAGCGATTGATTGTGGAAATCGGCCATGACGCCGATTACTTCGTAGTGTGGATAGTCGTCGGATAACATCGTGATTCTAAATGTCTTTCCTACTGCGTTATCCCATCCAAGCCTGCGCACGGCGGTCTCATTGATCAGGCAGGCGGTTGAGTCTGTCGCGAAACGGCGGGAAAAACTACGTCCAGACACCAGTTTTATGTCCAGCGTCTCGATGAAGTCAAAATCTGCCCGGATTATCTGGTATACAGGGCTTTGCTCTTCCTCAAATCCTTCAGGCTGAACCAACGTCATCCTTGGCTGGCCACCGGGTACATTACTCGACGAACTCACATTTACGATTTCAGGATACTGCAACACTGCGTTCTTATAGGCAGAATACCCTGAAATAGCTTCTGAATCAGGCATACGAACAATGACCACTTGGTTTTTATCGAATCCCAGGTCTTTGTCCTGCATATACTCCAACTGACTGAATACTACGATCGTGCCAACGATCATGGTTATAGAAACGACGAACTGGAAGGTTATCAGTATCTTTCTTAGTAAAGGATTGGAAGTACCTGATTTCAAGGCACCAGTCAATACGGCGACAGGTCTGAAGGATGAAAGAAAAAACGCAGGATATCCTCCGGCGAATACCCCGGTAAATACCGATATGGCCACTAAAGTTGGCACCAACCATGTTGTCATATAGTCAACTGTCACTGCCTTACTTGTCATCAGATTGAACAGTGGCAGTAGCAAGTGTACCAGCCCCAGTGCCACAAACAGTGCGATAATAGATAAAACGACGGACTCACCGGTGAACTGCTTGATCAACTTTGTCCGATCGGCACCGAGGACCTTTTTGATTCCAACCTCTTGCGCCCTATTTGCAGATCGGGCGGTCGAAAGATTCATGAAGTTGATGCAGGCAATCAGAAGAACAAAGACAGCCAGGGACGAAAAGATGTATACATACCGGATGTCGCTATTGGCCTGGATTTCAAGTTCAAGGTTAGAATGCAGATGGATATCGGTAAGAGGTTGCAGGTATGGTCTCGCGTCTATACCTGCGGCCCGTAGTTGTTCGCCTAGATATTCCTCCAGGAATCGTGGAAGTGCATTCTCAAGATCGCCTGGGGAAGCGGTTTCATTGAGCAGTAAATAGGTGTAGACGTTATGGTTCAGACCCTGAGTTTGCATTGAAGCCGGCTCATCATATAACCTGTTCGAAACCAGCGAGGCGTAGGACGCCAGGAAATCAAATCTAAAATGCGAGTTCAAAGGCATATCTCGCATGATTCCGGTAACAGCAAATTCGTATTCGTCATCGCAGATGAGCACTTTCCCGATTGGATTTTCATCCCCGAAGTACTTGTCCCTCATGGACTCGGAAACCACCACGGTATTCGGCTGTGCCAATGCTGAATTTGGATTACCCTGAATAAGGGGGATGGTGAAAACGTCGAATACAGATGGATCTGCGAATACGAAGTTCTGTTCGTAAAAACGCTTTTCATTGTATCTGATAAGCCAGCGAGAGGTCGGGGGTTTAAATATCCGAGTAAACTGCTCGATTTCAGGGTAATCTTCTGCCAGTAGAGGACCCCACGGCGCGGGAGTGGTCGCTACTTCGATTGGATTACCCGCTATAGTAGCAGACTCCGCAAGGCGGTATATCCGGTCTTTCTTCTGGTGGTGATGGTCGTAACTGAGCTCGTCTTCTACATAAAGCATGATCAGCACGCAGCATGCCATACCGACAGCCAGACCCATTACATTGATTGCCGTAGTACCCTTGTACCTGAGCACGTGCCTCATCATAGTGGTAAGGTAGTTTTTAAACATAAAAATTCACCTCGTACCCGTATGAATGATAGAATGCGATGGCGCTGGGGCCTGTCACGCTTTCTCAATATCCGCGACCCGCGAACATGAACTTTCTGATACGGAGTACACAAATAAACTGAATTTCGTATATGTTCTGCCCATAAGAACCCGAAACACTACTCTCGTTATGTAAATTTGTCGGAAAATAGAAGTCAATAGAGGAGAACTTACGGTTAACTTCCGTGCTGAATTATTGAGCTCTATACCGAATCTCCTCCAAACCCCCACTCCCTCCACCCCTGCAACAACGGAAAATACAGCCCAAGGGTAATAGGCCGGGAATCCATGGTCCGGATCAGGCTTGCATAGCCTTCCAGCTGTGAGCGGTAGCGCTCCTGCTCGTTATCGAGGAAACCTTCCAGATCCCCGCCGGTATGGGCGCCCGTCTTGTAATCGATGATCCAGCGTTTGCCGCCGTCCACGAAGGTTCTGTCCACGATGTAACGGCGAGCCCTGCCATCTGCCACCGAAGATAGCTCAAACTCCCTTGCGTCGTTTTCATGCCGGGAAAGGATCCACTTGCCTCGGCTGTCATGGATGGTATTTCTGAGGGCGGAGACCGACCGGAACACGGCCTCGTCGAGCTTATCGCCGTCCAGTCCCTCGCGCCTGAGCGCGGTGCGGAGGATCTCTTCGCTGAAGTCCACGCGATCCGGCACCTGCATCCTTTGCAGCATCTGGTGCACGACATTACCCACACGCCGCTGCAATTCGCTCGCCCACTCGAAGGTCGGATGGTGTGTGTCGGCATCTTCGGTCTCGGCCGGAAGATACTGTGGTTTCCGATCTATATCTTCTGGTAACGGCAAGGGCACCCAGTCCGCGGCAAGACGACGGAGGGGAACGCCACGTAGCACTTCCGCAACTGTCTCATCTTCTTCTTTTTCCAATTGATCCTTTTGATCCTCTGCCTGCCTGCGAGCCTTACGCGCCGCCTCGAACACGGGTTCGGCAGTTTTCCAAATTTCCGCCAACAAGGTACGCGAATCGGGCGTTTTCAATGACCCATCATCCCGATCGAGGTTTGCGTGTCCCATCAGATGAAGGCATTTCCGGGCCCTGGTCGTCGCCACGTATAGGAGACGGGTTCTTTCATTGGCCCGCTTCTCGGTATTCATATTCTGCAGGTTCGCATAGAGGGGATCCTTGTCGCCACCGACGCCAGGTATGGGCGCCAGCAGCAGGCGGGACCGATCGCCATCCATATATTCGCGCCACAACAGCAACTTCGGATCGTCTGATCGTGGACGCCGGCCCAGGCCCGGCAGGATGACCGTATCGAACTCCAGTCCCTTGGCCTTGTGAATCGTCATCAACTGCAGGTTTCCACCGGCTTCGACATCGGAACCCGCGAAAAGCCGGGTTACGTCTTCGGCGAACTTCTTCTCGTCCGGGATTCCCAGGCCGTCCTGCGCCTTTTCCAGGAGGTCCAGGTAGGCTGCGGCGTCTTCGAGCTCCGTCCGGTTTTCCAGGCAGGCAGGGCCGCCCAGCACGGTCCAGACGCCTTCCACCAATCGGCGGAGCGGCAGTCTGCCCCGCCGAGCGAAAGTGTCTTCGAGGACGGGAATCATGCGGCCGATGCGCACCCGGCCGTCGGGAGACAACCGCCCCTGCCTCTCGGGATCCCGAAGCAGGTCCCAGACGGCGCCCGGGGTGTCGCCGCCAGCCAGTGCTTCGAGGTCCGCGAGGGTCAGACCACACCACGGGGCCCGGAGGATCGACAGCCAGGCCAGGCGATTGCCCGTGTTGAGGAGCGCCTGCGTGAGCGCCATCAGGTCCTGCACCACGGGACGCTCGCCCAGTGCGTCAATCTCGACGGCGCGGAATCTCTTCCCTTTCCTGTGAAGGGCGGAGACGATATCGATCAGGTGATTGCGGGCCAGGACCAGCACGGCGATGGTCTCGCCCGGCCACTTATTCTGGACTTCGTCGATGATCTCCACAACGCGCTCGGCTTCGGTCTCGGGTTCAGGCCCGAGGTAGGGATGTATGCGGACGGCGCTGTCTGAATTGTCGGACTTGAACGCCTCGGCGGGTTCGTAGGTCACCGCGCCTGTGAGGATGTCCTCGGAGTCCGGGAACGCCTCGCTCAGCGCGCGGTTCACCCATTTCACGATGGCTGGGAAGGAGCGGAAATTGACCGAAAGGGTGAGCGGTGTCAGTCGGATGGTGCCGATCCCCTCCGTCCGGGCCTGCAGAAAGAGTCCCACCTCTGCCTCGCGGAAGGCGTAGATCGACTGCATCGGATCGCCGACCAGGAACAGTGTCCGCCCGTCATCGGGCCGCCAGTCCCTGGTGAGCCGGCAGAGCAGGTCATGCTGGCTCTGGGACGTGTCCTGGAATTCGTCGATCAGCAGGTGCCGGATCTCGCAATCCAGCGCGTTGGACAGGTCGGTGGGCGCGGTATCCGGTCCCAGGGCGGTTCGCGCACCAATCGCGATCTCGGTGAAATCGACACACCCTTCATCCTGAAACACCGTCCTGAGTTGGTCCACAGCCAGGGGCAACAGAAGCATCAGGGCATTCAGGATGTCCCACTGGGGTTCTTTGAAACTCGGCGGCGGCAGGGATCGTAAATTGTGCAGCGAAGCGATGGCGTCCTCGTCCAGATCGATGCCGGCAAGGCGGTCTTTGGCCGCCCGGCCTTCGCCGGTGGCCGGGAATCCTTCTTTAATTGAAAGCCGTTGCCACCGCGTTCCACCCCTGGTCAGGAACATCTCCGCGATACCCAGCCAGACAGGGAGCGAATCGACAGAGGCTTCCGGGAAACGCTCGAGATCGCAACAGGCATCCAGGGCGGAAGTTTGGTCATTCGCGTTGCCGTCTGCGTGGTGTTCACTCCGAAGATTCCCGGCCGCGAAACGGGCGAGATCGACGGTTTCGGCCCTGAAGCGCGCCGGAAATGCCGCGTCGGCCTTTTTCAGCGCTTCTTCAATAACCTGTGTGATCGAAGATTCCAGTTCCGCCCGCAGCACATCGCGCTCGACCTTTCTGCCCACGTGACGCATCCACTGGTCGCGGGTCCCGAGCATTGTGCTCAGCAACTGCTCGATCCTTCCGACGTAATTGTCCAGGTGGGCCAGCAGTTTTGACAATGCATCGGATACATCGGCCGGCGTCTCCTCGGAATCCAGCGAAGCCACCGTCAGGCGGGCCGCCCGGTCATACAGGTACCGGGCGTCGTCGATCGGCTTCAGCGCCGCGCCCATGCGGGAAATCCAGGGCATCTGCCGGACCAGCATGGCGCAGAGCGAATCGATCGTCTGTATCCTAAGCCGCGCCGGATGCTCGGCCAGACGCCAGTTCAGCCGGTTGTTCCGGTCCAGGGCTTCTCGCGCGATTTGCCAGGTATGCTTCTCATGGGGCGTCGAAGGCTGAGGACCCGCGGCGCGCTGCAGGGCGGCGATGATCCGGTGGCGCATCTCCGCGGCCGCTTTCCGCGTGAAGGTAATGGCAACGACGGCCTCGGGCCGGTCCACCCGCGCCAGCAGGGTCAGAAATCGCCGTATGAGCAGCTCGGTCTTTCCGGATCCCGCGGGTGCCTGCACGATAAAGGACCCGGTGGGATCGAGCGCTCGCAGACGTTGTTCCCAATCCGGTATGAGGTCAGTCATCAATACGCTCCAACACGACAGGCTCCAACGCGACAAGCCGCTGGGCTCCTGTCCCATGTCCGCCGGATGGACGGTTAAGCACCGCCATCAACATCGCCATCCTCCAGCTCAACGATTCCCTGGCCTATTCGACACAGCGACGGAAGTGCGCAGTACCGGCAGGTCTGATACGGGTCCTTGGGATCGACGGTCGCCAGTCCGGCTTTATAGTCGCAGCCCAGCCGGTCCAGGACCTCGCTCCACGCTTCGATCGTGTCCTCCAGTGGGGTGTCGCCATCCAGTACCTCGACACCGCGCCCGGGAACGATTCCGGCGGATTTGGCCAGACCGCGAAAGCGGACATCCCCGGCCTTGAGCTTGGCGAAGAACACGCCCGCGATCGCGTCGTCCGTTGCCACGGCATAGATGGGCAGCTGCGGATCGTCCGGCCTTTCGCCATCCCAGTCGGACGGCTTGCATTCACCGGTCTTATAGTCGAGGATGACCAGTTCTCCACTATCGAGACGATCCACCCGGTCGACGCGTATGTCCACCGCTATGCCGCCCACCGTCACGCGCTGCCGTTCTTCCTGTTCGAGCACGGTGAATGGCTGCCGTTCCCGCTCACGAAGCAGCCATTCCCCTATGATCCCTTCCAGCCGGGCCTGTTCGATCTCCACGAACCGGGGATTGCGCAAAGCCCGGTCGCCCAGTTGATTCTGGATCTCCGAACCGACGTGCAGGCGGACGATAATCTCCAACTCCTCCCTCTCCACCGACACCAGTCCCTCGTGGGTTCCCAGGCGCTCCCAGATACGCTCGAGAATGCGGTGGACAAGCCGCCCCCGGTCGAGGGCGTCCAGTCCGGGTACCGGTTCATCCGGCACCCTGGCGCCCAGCCGCAGTTCGGCAAAGGCCTTGAAGGGACAGGCCGCCTGGAGCTTGAACAGGAAAGTCCCGCCCCGGAGCGCCGTATCGTCGCACGTTGGTCCTTTGTGGTCGTGTATAGTCTCTATCCTGGAAGCGCTTAGCAGTTGTTCCGCGTAGCTGGATGACGTGAGCAGGCCCAAGTCGGTAGCCGGCCTTTCGGGCAACGAGAGGAAGAGCGGGCTGACCCTGAGATCCGAATCGTCCTCCCGCTCGGGATAGCTGACGACGACGGACGGCGCGCTAGAGAGGAGACGGCCGGTGAACTGCCGGTAGAATTCCAATTCCAGTCCCGGCGACGAACCGCGCACTTCAAAACGGCGCTGCAGGCGAAGCGGCAGAAACGGATCGGGCGAGCGAACCCCCGGCCAGGCGCCGTCGTGCATCCCCATGATCCAGAGCCTGTCAAAGCGCAGGCCGGCGGTCTCGAACACGCCCAGGATCTGGACCGGCGCAGGTACCGACTCCGGTTGAAATAGCCTGGATGAAGCCAGATCTCGAAGTATGCCCGCGGCAGTATCGAGCGGAATGGGTCCGGAGACGCTATCCAGTCTCGCCAGTTCGGAAAGCAGCTCGTTCCAGACTTCCAGGGTCTGATATTCGATGCTGTCGAGCGCCCGGTCTCCCGGCCAACCGACGTCGCGGAGGAAACCCAAGAGGACTGGCGCCCAGTCGCTCGGCATGCGCGGGGTCTGCAGGGTCCTGTACTGGTCCGTCCACGAGCCGAACTGTTCCACGAGCCCGGGACAGTGGTGCGAGGCGTTGTGATTCCGGGCAAGGCCGATGATGTCCCACAGTGCAACGTGTGTCTGCCGGCGCGAGCGCAAGGTAACATCCAGCAGGGCACGGCTTGCCATCTCCCCCTCGGCACCGTGCAGGAACGGAGATCGCAATAACCGGCTGGCCAGTTCAATGGGGATATCCCGCGGATCGGTCCCCAGAATCAGGAACGCCGCTTGGACAATCGGATACTCGTCGAGGGGCAATCCGAGAGAGATGTTGAAAAGCCGCGTCGGGTCCAGGTCCGGCCGGAGCCGGGCGCGAGGATGGAACTCTTCGCCGAAAACGCGTTCGATCTCGCTCCGGCGCTGCTCCAGGTCGGGAACGACGATACCGATCTGAAACGTTGGAGCCGTAGCTTCCGGTTCGTCCTCCAGGACCCGCCGTGCCCATTCGGCGGCGGCACGGATTTCCCGACTGGTGTCGGGCAGGCCAACCCGTACGGCGTCGCCGACAGTATCCGGGTGTACGCGATCCCGGACTTCCACGCCGCGCCGAACGAGGGCATCGACCAGCCGTTGCTGTACGGGCGTCCGTTCATGGAATCCCGCGAACTCGACTTCTTCGGGAACCGGGACTTCATTACGTTCGATGAGATCTGCGACAACCGACGGCAGTTCCGCGTTCGAGAACCATCCCTGCTCACGACACCGCCCACGAAAATCACCGGCCCACCCGTGGAAGGCCTCGGTATCCGCGGAATCCCTCCACTCCGCGGTGTCGAGCGACAGATTCCAGCTGCACAGGAGTTCCCAGGATCTGAGTGACGCCTCGGCGGTGGCGGGTATATCCAGCAGCAGGTTACCGGCCTGTGAACGAATGATCTCTTCCCAGATCACCCGCTCTTCGGAAGGCCAGAGCAGCCGGGCTGATGTGGCCACCGCCCGGTCGGAGTATAGCCAGGTTTTCCACAGGTCCTGTAACCAGGCGGAGAGTGGCAGGATTCGCGCCGCCGGCCAGCAGGCCAGGCCTGCCTCCTGCCGTTCCCGGTCGAATTCCTGGCGGAGTTCGCGGGATAGCCGGGTGGTGGCGGTGATGACGGTCATGGTATCGGAACTGATGCGAATCGGTAGGGAGTAATCAATTACAAAAGGCCCCCGGTGGAACAGGTGAGTGCCTCTCTCGCGAACTGAGCGAAGCCTCTCCAGGAGCCTTTCATTTCCTAAGTATCTTCAATAATTGAGGTGACGAGGTGTAGTTTTCGTATCTTCGAATGTCGTTCTTCACTCCATCCCGACCCCGTGTCGTCTTAGTCTCTTAAAACCCACCTACACCACCACCCCGCGCTTAAACCGCTGTCCGTATCTCGCGTTGGGCGCTTCGAGGATCTTCTGCTGCCGTTCCGTCAGACCCTCGTACTTTTCGGCTTCATAGTACTCCGCGTACCAAGAGACGGAGTTGGGCGAGTACTTGTAGAAGAGGGTTCGGCGCTCGTCGCCGCGCCAGGGCATGGTTCCGTGGGTCAGCGCCTCGGTGAAGATCACGGCGGTGCCCGCCTTGCCGGTCACGGCGCGGATGAAGGGCTGATCGGTCTTCAGGTTGCGCCACTCGTCGGGGAACCGGAAGTTGCTTTTATGGCTGCCGGGCACGCAGCCGAAGCCGCCGTCTCCGGGGTTCACGTCCTTCAGGTTGTAGGCTACCACGGTCAGGCCGCACCGGATTTCCTGGTTGACGCAGGTGTAGGAATACAGCGGGTCGAAGGGGATTGCGCCGCCGTGAAGATTCGTGCCGATGGGTCCGTCGCCCCGGCGGATGATGTCGGCGTAGTCGTGGTCCAGCCGGTACTTCGGTCCGATCAACTGCTCCAGATAAGAATCTATCCGCGGATTATCAATCAACGCTCTATACGCGGGGCCCCAGTCGAGCAGGGTGAAGCCGAAGCGGTGCGTGGTGGCGCCGGGTTCCATGGCCTCCTCGATCTTGCCGTCGAGGATGCGGTTCAACTCGGCGAGCTGTCCGGCGTCGAGGGCGTCCGGGACCTCGATGAAGCCCTGCAGGTCGAAAAGATACCGCTCGTGAGGAGTCATGCGCTGTCCTTTTCCGGATCAGGGCTTGATCGTCGACCGTTTCGAAAGCTCGATGAGCATCCGCTCCCGTCTCGTCAGTCTTCCAGTGTGTCCTCAGTCGTCATCCACCGCGTAGTCGTCGCCGTAGTACTTGCTCGTGGTGCGGGTATGGAACTGAACCGCCGATATGGGTTCGTACTTGGGTTCGCCCGTGTTGGGCAGCACCTCAAGCATCTCCTCCTCCCAGACGTAGACGGCCATGGGAATGCTGATGCGGGCGGTTTCGAAGAGGCGGGCGTCCTGCGGTTTGCTGACCCGGTGGGTCGTGGACGGGAGGCGGTCGTTGGTGATCCGCTGCATGTAGTCGCCCGTGTTGATGATGATGCTGCCTTCCGGGGGATTGAGGCGGATCCACTTCATGTTCTCCCGGTTCAGCACCTGCAGTCCGTCCACCCCGTGGGAGGGGAGGATGGTGAACAGGTCGACGTCCTCGTGCCCCAGCATGCGGCCGGCCCCGGACGCGTCGTCCTCCGCCGTGATGGGCGGGTAGTAATTGAGCCGGAACCCGAAGTTCGTCCGGGTGAGTTTTTGGTCGTACAGCGTCGAATCGCAGCCGAGGTAGGTCAGGATACTCTGCATGAGGGGCAGGATCAGCTTCTCGTGATTCAGGATGACTTCCCGGAAAAAGGGTTCGTACCCGGCGGCGGGCCAGTATTCGGTTTCCCGGTAATCCGGGTTCTCGCCCAGGTTGAAGGCCCGCCGGCAGAAGACCCAGCCCTCGACGAGATCGGGATGCATCCGGCTGGTCTGCTTGATCGGGAAGTACCCCTGGTTGACCGAACCCTGCCGCTGCGCCTCGTACCGCATTTTGTCCGCCATGGGCGTGTTCGTGAAAAACCCGGCCACCTTGCGCTCGGCCTCCTCGTACAGGCTGGCCGGGATTTCGTGGTTCTCGAGGATCACGAAGCCGATGCCCTCCATGGCCTCGCCGATATCCCGGGCGAACTGCGCCTTTCCTTCCGGGCCTCCGTGGTAGAACAGGCTCATGTCGCAGGTCCTGATCTGCGTTTCCTCGTCGAATTCCTCTAAGGCCGCGCCTTCGGCCAGGTTGTAGGTTTGTTCCTTTTTCACCTGGTCGTACTGCGTGTATTCCTGGTTGACCGCCTTGATACCGTGTTTCTGGTCCGCCTGATCGGTGCTCATGACCGTACCCCCGGTCCGGGCAGCCACCGTTCCGTGCCGCCGCGAACCTAGCTGTTATGGATCGCGTGTCTTGATCGTTTAGTATCCTCAATATCTCATATCAACGCGGGGTCTGGCAAGGGTAAAATGGTCGTGGGGAGCGCTGCGGATCAGCGTGGTGGGATGCCGGCAGACGGCCTACAAAACAGTTGACACGGCGGCTTCGCGCCAGATACATATGGGGCATGGCCAACGCACGCTTCAACCCGCCCCAGCCCTATAATGAACCGGTCCTGGACTACGCCCCTGGATCGGCTGAAAGAGCGGCCGTCAAGGCGAGACTCCGGGAACTGAAATCCACGCCGGTCGAGGTCCCGCTGATCATCGGTGGGCAGGAGGTGAGGACGGGCCGCACCTCGCCTCTACGTGCGCCCCACGACCATGGACTCGATCTGGGCGTATACCACCGGGCGGGCGAGGCCGAGATCCGCCTGGCGATCGACGCGGCCCTGGAAGCCCGCGCGGCGTGGTCGAATATGCCCTGGGAGCACCGGGCGTCGGTCATCATGAAGGCGGCCGACCTGCTGGCCGGACCCTGGCGCCATACAGTCAACGCCGCGACGATGCTCGGCCAGTCCAAGACGGTATTCCAGGCCGAGATCGACTCCGCCTGCGAACTGATCGACTTCTGGCGGTTCAACGTCTGCTACCTGGCACAGCTCATGAGCGACCAGCCGGCCTCCTCGAAGGGCGTATGGAACCGTCTCGAGTACCGCGCCCTCGAGGGATTCGTCTTCGCCGTCACGCCCTTCAATTTCACCGCCATCGGCGGCAACCTGCCCACGGCGCCGGCCTTAACCGGGTGCGCGGTCCTGTGGAAACCGGCCTCTACCGCCGTCTATTCGGCCTGGCAGGTCATGCGGCTGCTGGAGGAAGCCGGACTCCCTCCGGGCGTCATCAACTTCATCCCGGGATCCGGGGCCGAGGTGGGCGATCCGGTGCTGAACAGCCCGGACCTTGCGGGGATTCATTTCACCGGCTCGACGGACACGTTCCAGCGGATGTACCGTACCGTGGCCGGCAACCTGGACCGCATGAAACATTACCCCCGGATCGTGGGCGAGACCGGCGGCAAGGACTTCATCTTCGTCCACGCCTCGGCGGACGTCGATGCCCTCGTGGCGGCGGCGGTCCGCGGTGCCTTCGAATACCAGGGACAGAAGTGTTCCGCGGCTTCCCGGATGTACGTGCCCCGTTCGCTCTGGCCGGACTTCAGGAAACGGTTCACCGCGGAAGTCGAGCAAATCAGGATGGGCGATCCGGAGGATTTCACGAACTTCATGGCCGCCGTGATCGACGAGGCCTCCTTCGACAACATATCCGGCTATATCGACTATGCGCGGTCTGCCACAGACGCCGAGATCATCACCGGGGGCGGCTGCGACCGGGAGAAAGGCTGGTTCGTCGAACCGACGACCATTGTGACATCTAACCCGCGTTTCAAGACCATGGAGGAAGAGATCTTCGGGCCCGTGCTGACCATATATGTATACGAGGATGACCGGTTGGACGAGACCCTGGCGCTTTGCGACAGCACCTCGCCCTACGCGCTGACGGGTTCCGTATTTGCCAGGGACCGGGAGGCCATTGTCCGCATGTCGGACGCGCTGCGCAACGCGGCCGGAAACTTCTACGTCAACGACAAGCCCACCGGCGCCGTCGTCGGGCAGCAGCCCTTCGGCGGGGCACGGGCGTCGGGCACGAACGACAAGGCGGGCAGCCCCATGAACCTGCTGCGATGGATGAGCGCCCGTACGATCAAGGAAACCATGGTCCCGCCGACGGACTGGCGTTATCCTTTCATGGACGAGGCGTGATCTATCAATTCACGGAAGTTGAACCGGAGGAACCAATGAGTGAAGCACGACCCTTAAAGGTACATGTAACTGGCGCGTACGGACTGATCGGCAACCTGACGTACCGCCATCTGAGCACGAAGGATGAGTACGAGGTTTACGGCAGTGGCAGGCGAACCGCCTCATCGGACCGCATCGACGACGAGGACCTCCTGCGAATTCCCGATGACCGGTTCTTTCTCGCCGACCTGACCGACCGGGACGCGGTATCCCGGGCGCTCTCCGGCATGGACGCGGTAGTCCATCTCGGCGCGGTACCCGATCCCGGCGCGTCCTTCGAGACCATACTGGAGAGCAATATCCGGGGCAGCTACAACGTGCTGGAAGTCTGCCGGGAGGAGGGCATCCGGCGGCTGATCTACGCGAGTTCCGTCATGGCGAGCTGGGGCTACGGCCAGTTCTCCGAACCCTACGTGTCCCTCAACGAGGGCCGCCTCGAGGGGCTGCCCGATCCCATGCCCATCGTCAAGGTCACGGACCCGCCCCGACCCACGGAACCCTACTCGGCCAGCAAAGTCTGGGGCGAAGGCATCTGCCGCACCTACCACGACGCCCACGGTTTTTCCGTCGTCTGCCTCCGCATCGGCTGGGTCAACAAGCAGAACGAGGCCACCGAGCCCTTTCTGAGATCGGTCTGGTGCAGCCAGGCGGACATCACGCAGATCATCGAACTGGCGCTGAAGGCCACGGAAAACCCGGTCTACGAGGTCTGCTACGCCGTGACCGACGGTCCGCACCGCTGGGTGGACCTGGAGCATACGCGGGACCGGCTGGGTCACGTTATTTGAGAGGTTGAACGCGCCGGCTACATGTGCGGTTCAAACGACGTTGAAAACATTGTCAACATTGACAACACTCGAAAGGAGCGTGGAAACATGCCGAAACTCACCGTCAACGGAGTGGAGAACGAGGTCGATTCGGGGCAGCGCCTCGTACTGGCCATCGAGGGAACCGGCGTCGACATCGGCCATCGCTGCGGCGGGAACGCCAAGTGTACGACCTGCCGGGTGACGTTCGTCTCGGGCGAGCCGGACACCATGACCGAGGCCGAACGCGACGTGCTGACCGAGAAGGGCGCCCTCGGCGAGGTGCGGCTTTCCTGCCAGATCATCTGCGATCACGACATGTCCGTCGAGCCCGGCTTCCTGCTGGAGAACGAAGAAGAGTGGACCGACACGGGGCCGACGCCGGAGACGAGCATCACGCCCGACCCGGTCTGGATCGACAAGCCTTAGATTTTAGCCATTGATCATGGTTGATGTAATCTACACCTGCCCGATGCATCCGGAGGTACGCCAGGCCCATCCGGGCTCGTGCCCGGCCTGCGGCATGGGCCTGGAGCTTGAATCCGCCGCGATGGCGGATGACGATCCGAATCCCGAACTGGTGGATTTCACCCGCCGATTCAGGATCGGCGCCGCGTTGACATTACCCCTGCTGGTTCTGACGATGGGGCCCTTCCTCGGCTTCGGAGGCTTGCGAGAGGCATTTGGAGAACGCGGGGCGCTCTGGATCGAGGTGATGCTGGGCACGCCGGTGGTGCTGTGGTGTGGTTGGCCGTTCCTCGCGCGCGGATGGTCGTCGTTTCGCACGATGAACCTCAACATGTTCTCCCTGATTGCAATGGGGGTGGCCACAGCCTGGCTTTTCAGCATGGTCGCGGTTCTGGCGCCCGGCATGTTCCCGGAAGGCTTCCGCGACGCGGAGGGCCATGTCGGCGTCTATTTCGAAGCGGCGGCGGTGATCGTGACGCTGGTGCTTCTGGGTCAGGTCCTGGAACTTCGCGCCCGCGAGAGCTCCGGCAAGGCAATCCGCGCGCTGCTCGACATGGCGGCCAAGGACGCACGCGTAGTCCGCGAGGACGGAAGAGAGGAAGAGATCCCGGTTGACGAGGTGCAACCCGGTGACCGGCTGCGGGTGCGGCCGGGCGACAAGGTACCCGTCGACGGCGTGGTGGTCGATGGCCGCTCCTCCGTCGACGAGAGCATGATCACCGGTGAGCCGATACCCGTGGAGAAAACGGCGGGCGATGCACTCACCGGCGCAACCATCAACGGAACCGGAAGCCTGATCATGGAGGCCACGCGCATCGGCGCCGACACGATGCTGAGCCAGATCGTCGAGATGGTGGCCAATGCGCAACGGAGTCGCGCACCGATCCAGAAATATGCCGACAGGGTGGCAGGTTTGTTCGTACCTGTGGTGATCCTGGCGGCGGCCTGCGCGTTCATTGCCTGGGCGCTTTGGGGTCCGGCGCCCGCGCTGTCCTATGCGATACTCGCGGCGGTTTCGGTTCTGATCATCGCCTGCCCGTGCGCGCTGGGCCTCGCAACGCCCATGTCGATCATGACGGCGACGGGGCGCGGCGCCCAGATGGGCGTGCTGATCAAGAACGCCGAAGCGCTCGAACGGTTTGAAACGGTCGACACGCTGCTCGTCGACAAGACGGGCACGTTGACGGAGGGAAAACCCCGGCTGGTGGCCGTTCTGCCCGAGAACGGGTACGACGAGGCCACGGTGCTGAGTCTGGCCGCGAGCCTGGAAAAGGGCTCCGAACATCCCCTGGCCGAGGCCATCGTGCGCGGAGCCGAGGGTCGCGGCGTCCAACCGGGCGAACTGGGCGAGGCGGCGGACTTCGAAGCCGTTACCGGCAAGGGCGTCAAAGGCAGGATCGACGGCAGGACGGTCGCGATCGGCAACTTGCAGTTGGCACGCGACATCGGCCTAGAGGTTGAAGAGGTCGAAGCGCTGGCCGAAAAGGCCAGTCACCGGCGTGACCTGGGTGAGACGGTGGTGGCCGTCATGCAGGACGACAAGCTGGCCGGTCTCGTAAGCGTCGCCGATCCGGTGAAAGATACAACACCTGAAGCGCTCAGGGCGCTGCATCGACTCGGGTTACGCATCATCATGGCCACGGGCGACAGCGAGCGCACGGCGAAAGCCGTGGCAACTCGCGTCGGCATCGATGACATACGCGCCGATGTGCTGCCCGAGGACAAGGCCCGCATGATCAGGGAACTGCAGGCCGAGGGGCGGAAGGTCGCGATGGCGGGAGACGGGGTCAACGACGCGCCCGCGCTCGCCCAGGCTGATGTCGGGATCGCCATGGGCACGGGCGCCGACGCGGCCATCGAGACCGCCGACATCACACTGGTCAGGGGCGACCTCAACGGCATCGTCCGCGCCCGGCGGCTCGTGCGCGCCAGCATGCGAAACATACGGCAAAACCTGTTCTTCGCCTTTGCCTACAACACCGCTGGCGTACCGGTGGCCGGTGGATTGCTCTTTCCCTTCTTCGGCATCCTCATCAGTCCGATGTTCGCGGCCTTCGCGATGACTGCATCGTCGATTTCCGTCGTCTCGAACGCGCTGCGCCTGCGAAACAAGCGCCTCTGATTCACCCCTTCAGCGCCCCCACGGTGATCCCCTTCGTAACCTGCCGCTGGAGCAAAGCGTAGACCAGCATCGTAGGCAGCATCATGAGCACCAGGCCGGCGAAGGCCATGCCCCAGTCGCTGCGGTACTGGCTCACGATGGTGATGTTGGCCAGGCCGAGGGGAAGGGTGCGCAGGCTTTCGGCGTTTTCGCCCGACAGGAACATGAAGGCCATGAAGAACTCGTTCCAGGTACCCAGGAAGGCGAAGATGCCGACGGTGACCAGGGCGGGCTTGGCCAGCGGCAGCATGATGTGCCAGAAGGCCCGCAGTTCGCCGGCGCCGTCCATCAGGGCGGACTCGTGGAGTCCGGACGGCAGCGACTTGAAGAAACCCGCCAGGATGAAGATGGCGAAGGGCATCCCGAAGGCGATGTAGACGAGTAGCAGCCCCAGCCGGGAATTGAGCAGCATCAGATCCTTCATCTGGAAGAAGAGGGGCACGATGGCCAGTTGCAGCGGCACCATCAGGCCGGCCAGGAAGAAGAAGAACAGGGGCCGGGCGCCGAAGAAGCGGAACCGCGACAGGGCATAGGCCGCCATGGCCGCGAAGAGCAGCGACAGGATCACCGTCAGGACCGTCAGCATCGCGCTGTTCAGGAAGTAGTCCCCGAACTGCCCCACCGTCCACGCCCGCGAGAAATTGATCCACTGCAGGTCCGCCCAGTCCGGCAGCGTAAAAGGCGCCAGGAAGATCTCCCGGTCCGTCTTGAGCGACGTGTACAGCAGCCAGGCCATCGGGTAGACCACGATGACCAGGTAGGCGAGCAGGACCGGATAGATCACGAAATTCCAGGCCGACGTCCGGCTCTTCTGGTCCGGCGGTCTCGTTTGGTCCGTCGGTCCCGGTTCGCCCGTCCGCTCGTTTTCTCCCGGCTGATTCATTTCTTCAGTCCGCGTCATCAGAATTCCACCGTTTCCCTTCGCATGGCCCGCAGCGTGGCAGCCGTGCCGAAGAAGACCATGATGAACAGCAGCACCGCGATGGCCGTGGCCTCGCCGATCTTGAACTCGGTGAACATGTCCTGCACCATGAGCGTGCCGATGACGTGCACCTGCGTGGTGGGCGTCTGGTTGGTCAGGAGCCAGATGGTCTCGAAGGCCTTCATCCCGCCGATGACCATGAACACGATGGAGATGGACAGCACCTCCCAGATCAGCGGCAGGGTGATGGTCCAGAACTGCCGCCACGACGAGGCCCCGTCGATGTCCGCCGCTTCGTAGAGGCTCTGGGGAATGCTCTCCATGGCGGCCAGAAAGAGGATCATGTTGAAACCGCAGGCGCCCCAGATGGACATGGGGATCAGGGCCCAGTACAGGTTGGACTGCGACAGCCAGGCGAATCCTTCCATGGCCTGCAGCCAGCTTCCCGCGCTTTCGAAACCTACCGCGGACAGGATCACGCCGAGTCCCACCAGCGCGGCGTTGATCGGTCCGCCCTGGGGATTGTAGAGGTGCATCCAGAGGAGTGTCGCGGCTACGGCCCCGAGGATGTTCGGGAAGAAAAAGGCGATGCGGAAGCACTTCGATCCCCGGATCTGCCGGCTGATGCACACGGCCAGGAAGAGGGAGAGGGGGATGACGAACAGCGGGATGACGAACATGATGAACAGGTTGTTGTTCAGCGCGATCCAGAACCCGTCGCTTTCGAAGAGCAGCCGGCCGAAGTTGAGCAGGCCCGTGAACCGCATGTCGGTCAGGCCGTCCCATTCGTTCAGGCTCCAGAGGAAGGACTTCGCGCTCGGGACGATGACGAACACGGCGTAAAGCAGCAGGGCGGGCGCGATGAAGATGATCCGGTCGGTGCGCCGGAGGAATGGGAGGCCGGCGACGTGCGATTTCCCCGCGCGGCGCCGATCCCGGTAGCGTTTGTAAGTCGTAGCCGACCAGTAGCCGATGGCCAGGGCCATGAGGCCGATCAGCAGGCTGGGCTTCCAGACGTGCCGGATGTTGATCTCGTCCGGGTATACGCTCTGGCGCAGGACCACGGCCGCGGCGGCTTCGAGCTCGGCCGCGGCCACCGCGGGCATGGTCTGGCCGGTAATCACCCTGAACCGGGCGTCGGTCCAATACTGCGTCATGGCCGGATAGCCTTCCCCGGGCGGTGTGCCGTAGGTGACGGCCGCGTTCTTGAGCATGTCCGCCAGGTCCGCCATGTCCTCGGACAGGTTCGCTTCGGATACGCCGGCCACGGACACGGGAATGTCGCGCATCCGGGCGAACAGGCCGGCCATGCGCCGCGAAGTCATGAAGCGCAGGAACTCGACCCCGGCCAGCGGGTTGTCACTGTCCTTCATGACGAAATAGTACCCGGACCCGCCGTAAACGGCCGTGGGATCCGCCTTGCCGGTGGGCGCCACCGGGATGTTGAAGGACCCCAGGCGGAATCCGTCCGGGATTTTCCCCAGCATCTCGCTCTTGAGCCACGAACCGCAGAAGATCATGGCCGTGTGCCCCAGGAAGAACTCGAGCTGGGATTCGGTGTGGCTCATGCCCATGGCGCCGGGCTGGAAGTAATTGAGGGCGATCCGCTGTGCGTTGGACAGGGCCTCGGCGAACTCGGGGTTGTCGAAACTGCCGGGCACCAGGTTCTTCTGGTCGTCGTACCGGTCAGGACCGGCGAGGTGGTAGTACGCGTGGTCGATCACGGCCTGCACGTAACCCGGGTAACGCCCCTGGAAAGCGAGCGGCCACACGCCGGCGGCCTTGATCTCCTCGCACAGTTCGAGGAACTCCTCCCAGGTCGTCGCCGGCTCCCAGCCATGGGCTTCGAAGAGATTCTTATTGTACCACACGGCGTAGGCCGACGCCATCAGGGGGACGCCGTAGGTCTTTCCCTCGTGGGTGTACTGGGCCAGGGTCCCGGGCAGAAACGATTCGCGCCAGGTGCGGTCGCCCTCCCAGTTGGGCTGGTCGAGGTATTCGTCCAGGGGCAGCAGGTCGCCGTTGCGGATGAGCGCCCAGTAGTTCAGGCGGGCATTGGTGACCTCGGGGAAGGACCGTTCCAGGATGCGCACCCGCACCTTGTCGTGGATGCGCGGATCGCCGTAGAGGTCGATCACCACGCCTTCGTGCTCCTGTTCGTAGGTCCGGGCGCACTCGAGGAAGAACTCCAGTCCCTGGCCGCCCTCGAAGAGAGGGATCTCGACGCGGATGGGCGGTTTGTCCCTATTCAATGGTTGGTCCTGCGCTACGGCTACGGCCGCGTGCGACAGCAATAAACCGAGCAGAAGGATGATTCGGATAGGGACCATGGGAAGATCGATGGAAGGATTCGGGTTTCGGCTACAGGTAGGATCAATGTAGGACGCGCGGAATTTCCTGTCAACGCCACCCCACGACACTATCCGGCGTGCACATAAGCGGTTGACAGGCGCGGGACGGCCGTTCTACATTCCCACTTTGTCTTACCTGAGCATCGAATAGCGAAAAAACCGGAATCGGCTTAACTGCCACCCTACAGGAGCAGATCCATGCGTGAGATCAATTTCGGTGCGGGAAGGCCCGATCCTCAGTCTTTTCCTTCGGACGCGCTGGCAGAGGCTGCCGCGAAGGTCATCTCGACCCGTGGCGCGGAACTGGTGAACTACCCGGACGGACGCGGTTACGAACCCTTGCGGGCCATTGCTTCGCACCGATTCGAGCGCGGGACGGGACGGGCGGTGCCCCTGGAGGAGATCGTGCTGACGTCCGGATCCATGCAGGCGCTCCAGCTGATTACGGACGCCTTCACGTCACCGGGCGATACGATCGTCACGGAATCCTTCTCCTATGGCGGCTCGCTGAGCGTGTTCCGTAGCCGGCAGGTGCGCATCGCGCCAGTGCCTGTCGATGACCAGGGCCTTATCGCGGACGAACTGGAGACCGTGTTGAAGGGGCTCGTCGATGCGGGCACGCCGCCGAAGTTCATCTATACCATTCCCACGCATCACAACCCCACGGGCTCCATCCTGCCGCTGGAACGGCGGGAACGCCTGCTTGAGCTGGCCAGGGAGTTCGACACGCTGGTCGTGGACGACCACTGTTACGGCGACCTCGTGTTCCAGTCCGATCCGGTCCCGCCGAACCTGTACCACCTCGACGAAGACGGCCGGGTCGTGTACGTCGCCTCTTTCTCAAAGATCCTCGGACCGGGTGTCCGGCAGGGCTACTTCATGGCGCCGGAGGCGCTGCAGCAGCGGATCATGGCGAACAAGATGGACGGTGGAACCAACGCGCTGGCGAGCATGATCGTGGCCGAATACCTGGGCGATCATCTCTGGGACCATATCCGCGATGTGAATGAAGTCATGAAGGCGCGAAAAGACGCGGTGGTCGATTCGCTGGCGGCCCACTTCGGTGATCTGGGTGAAGAGGTGTGGTGGACGGATCCGCCCGGCGGCATGTTCGTATGGGTCAGGATCCCCTCGGAGACAGACACGCGAAAAGCGCTGCAACTGGCGGCCGGACGGGGAGTTTACTACAGTATCGGGCAGTCCTTCAGTGCCGCGAATGAGGACATCCCCTACCTGCGCATTGCATTCGGGTTCCCCACGATAGAGGATATCCGCGAAGGCGTGCCAATCCTCGCCGAATGCATCAAGGAAGCCCAGGGCAAGGGCCTGGCGGCGTAGAAACGGGGGCGTTACTCTTCGCCGGATACCCTCAGATACCCCTCGACCCTTCCGAGTCGGGTATTCATGTTGTCGAGACGATTATTCATATCTCGCATTGCGGTGCGGATTTCCATAAAGTCGGTTTGCATTTCAGTTCGGATTGCGATCAATTCGGTCCGTATCTCATTCTTGAATTCCTGATCTTCCCGATCCAGATAAGTAAGCGTCGCGATGAACAAGATGCCCAGGGTTACAATGAACATTCCGACGGCAGTTACGATCTGTGCACCGAAGGTCCAATTATCGCGAGACATCACGGTCATCGTCTGACTCCTTAGACTTATCGAGTCTTCATCTTGCCAGTAAATGAATTCAAGCCAATTTGATCCTCAACACTTTTCTGCCCTCCATACTTGATTGGTCGAAATTGGAACCCAACTCTCGTACTGCCTTGAAACTAAATCAAAACGGATCCTACTTCTCCCTTCACGCCATCTTCTTCACGCCGTCTTCCTCACGCCGTTCTCGTACCTGACCTCGTAGTCCCCTTCGGGCACCGGCATGGCCCGCATGGCCAGTTCCCCGTCGGTCACCAGCGGATCAGTCTTCAGCAGCAGTTCGTCCAGCGATTCCTCCGGCGACTTTTCGGTCGTGTCCAGCGTGACGAGGTGGCCGTTGCGCGTCAGGAGCGACCGGTCTACCTCGTCCTCGAAGCGTTTCTTGAGATCCGGTATGTCCTTCTCGTCGATGATCTGATACTCGTGCGGATCCGTGCGCATGCGCTCGCGTATCGCCTCGTCGTCGGCCGTGAGGTGGATCAGCACGACGTCGGGCAGCCGGGCCTCCAGGACCAGCACCTCGTAGTGCCGCTGGTTGTGGTGGACGTAGTTGGGATAGTAGGGATTCCCCTCCACGCTGCCGTACACGTCGCAGTAGATCTTTTCCTCGATGTGCCAGCCGGCGATCAGCGTGTGGGGATAGTTGCGGATGACCTCCACGTGATAGTGAAGCTGCATCCGCTGCATGCGTTCTTTCACGTCGTCCGGATAGTGGACGTACTGGGCCCGGGAAACGGGACTCAGGGAAGCGTCCGGGATGGTGAAGTGATCGTCGAGATGCGTCCGGCGCCGCCGTTTCTGGTAGTATTCGTCCAGGAGATCGATCAGGGTGGACTTGCCGGCATACTCGATACCGACGAAAATGGATCGCATGCTTTGCTCCTTTCCTCCAGTTGAAATTCCGATCTGTCGTTGGATCAGGCTTCTATGGTATGTGTGTACTGCGCCACGTCGAGTCCGTGTCGATCGGCCCACTCCCGGATGGGCCAGTCGATGCCGTCGGGCGCTTCGCGTCCTTCGGAGTCCACCGTGGCGCCCAGCAACTGGCGCCCGACGTCGTCGGTAGACTCGAGCAGGCCGGCATAGGGCTGCTGCACGTCGTTGTAGAACCGCATGTAATGATCCGGCTTGATCCAACGGTAGTGGTATCCGTAGATGACGACCTTGGCGATCTGCTTCGTGAAATTCAGTCCGGCCGCGTGGTAGGTCCGGTTTTCGAAGAGGAAGGCGTCGCCGGCCCTCAGGACCGGCTGCACGTACTCGTCCGGATGGATACGGCCCTTCCGTATCGGCAGCGCGGACTTCATGTTGTTGCTGCCCCGGACGAACATGGTCGCGCCCGAATCCGGTTCGGGGAAATCCGTCAGGCAATAGCCGATCTTCAGGCCGACAAACGGAAGCACCACGTGGCCGACGTCGAGTGAAACGCCCACGTCGCGGTGCCAATTGACCTGTTCGGTATCCCCGGGCGCCTCCGGGTGCTTGTAGATGAGCGCGGTGTTCGTGATATGGATATTGAATCCGAGCAGGGCCACGATCAGCGGGACCGTGCGCTCGTTCGTCACGAGGTCCAGAAAGGGCCGCTCCTGCACGAGACCTGGACGACGATGGGCGTAGAAATCGGGGTACTCGAACCCATCCATGAGCCGGTCGCCCGTCTCCGTCAGCGCTTCGATCTGAGCGGAGTCCAGTGCGCCCTGGACGATCAGGTAGCCGTCCTCCTCAAAGGATCGTCGCTGGGATTCGGTCAGGGGCGTGGGATGCATGGCGCGGTTCAAGGCTGCCGGTTTGTTCGATTGGCAAACATCATATTGTACAATTGTACAATAAAGGCCGGTAATTTCGGCGTTCCTGCTGGTCCTGTATGACGTTACGCCCGGTAATAGCCGGATATTAAGCATTATAAGCCGGCGCAATCGGGGCGCAAGCCGGAAATGACCGCCTCAGCGCAAGGCGGAATGGGCCGTCACAGCGGCAGTCGCCAGATCAACTGGATCTCGTCGGGGAGTTCCGCGTAGGCGTGGGACACGATAGCGCCCAGCCGGCATCCCTGGCGCGCGTAGAAACGGCAGGCCGGGACGTTGTTGTTCTGGGTTTCGATCTTCAGCTCCACGCAGCCATGCCGCCGTGCCCAATCAACAGATGCTTCAAAGAGCCGGTGTCCCACCCCGGCCCCGCGACAGTCCGGGTGCACACGGAAATCCCACAGCACCGCCAGGTCGTCCCGTCCCTCCAGCATATTCACGTTCGCCGTACGCCGGGCCAGTACCGCTCCGCCCATGCGCCGGGAGCCCTCGTAGGCCGCGAGCAGTCCCCACGAGGACGTATCCCAGTTCCACCGCCTGAGCCACCTGGCGGGGCCCTCTTCAGACGTGGCGTCGTAGTCCTTCAAGTAGGGGGGATCAACCGGCTCTTCCACCAATCTGATGCCGCCCAGGCCGCTTTCCGCCGGTTCGGGCCTCAGGCGCGTGCGCACCTCGAAGGCAATGGGTACGGTGCCGTGTTCGGCCAGACGGGATAAGGGTTCTTCGACGATCTTCACAACGGCATGCTCAAAGTTCCGCCACGGCAATCGGCTCGATCAGCATGGCATATCACTAAAGTTTCGCCACGGCGATGGTCACGTCGTCCAGCAGCGGGACGCCCTGGCGGAACGCCTCCAGGGCGTCGATGATCCGCTGTCTCAAGTCCGGCGGTGATTCCTGTCCGTGGGATTCGACCAGGGCCTGCAACCGGTCTTCGCCGAAAATGTCCCCCGCGGCGTTTTCCGCTTCGACGATCCCGTCGGAGTAGAGGACCATGACGTCGCCCGGGGCCCAGGACCGCTCGACGACCGGGAAGGTCATGTCTGTGTCTACTCCGAGCGGCAGTCCGGTCGATTCCATTGGTTCGGCTTTCCCGGTGTCCGCGTGGAAATGGAAGGGGAAGTGGTGGCCGGCGTTGGCGTAGTAGAAACCGCGGGTCGCCGGATCGATCAGGATGTAGCACGCCGTCATCAACCGCCAGTCCGGTCCGGTCGTCTGCACGATCCGGTTGAGGGCGTCCATGACCGGCGCCACGTCCGGGTCTATCCGGGTCTGCGTGGACCGGCAGCTGCACGCCACGGCCATGATCAGGCTCGCGTCGAACCCGTGTCCGGTCACGTCGCCGATCAGCAGCCCGACCCGGTCATCCGGCAGCACGAAGTAGTCGTAGTAGTCGCCGCCCACGTTCTCAGCCGGGCGGCAGTACCCGCTGAAATGCATGCCGGCGTGGTGCAGGTCTCCCGGGGGCAGCAGGGACTGCTGGATCTCGTAGGCGCGCTGCAAATCCTGCTTGATGCGTTCGTCCGCCTTGATCTGCTCCTGGGCCGCCTCGAGTTGCTTCAGGCGGCGGGTTTCCACCGCCCGGTGGATGGTCGTGATCAGCAGACCCGTGGCGTCGTCGGCGGCGCGGCCAGATTTCTCCACGTAGCTGTAGGCGCCGGCTTCCATGCACCTGACGATGTTGGCGTGCGTGCCATAGGCCGTCAATACAATGCACTCGGGAGGCGATTCGCAGGCTCTGATGCCCTGGATCGCCTCCAGTCCGCCCTCCCGATCCGTTTCGATCCACATGTCGACGACCGCTACTTCCACGGCGCCGCGGGCGTCCCTGATCTTGTCGACGCACTCCTCCACCCCGCTGGCGCAGATCACGTCGAAGGTACGTTCGAGATCGAGAGTGACCGCGTCCAGCATGGCGGTGTCGTCGTCGAGGAGGAGTACGAGAGGTTTCGTCATGGCTTCCGCCGTTCAGCCCGTCAGAGCGGTTCACCGGTTCAATGATCGGAACCGACTGTGCCCGCCACGGGCAGGGCAAAGATAAAGGTGGCGCCGGCCGGACCCGTGTCTTCAAGCCAGACTTCGCCGTGGTGTTCCGCTGCGATGGTCTGTATGGCATAGAGCCCGAGTCCGGAACCGCCGGTCGTGGATACGCCCGGTCTGAAAAGCTCCTTGAGCACGGATTCCGGGATTCCGGGCCCCGTGTCGCGGACGTTGATCAATACGTATCGGCCGTCCTTCCGGCGCATCAGCCGGGGATACTGCGAAGCGAGGCCGAGGCGCGTGGAAACGTGGATGCGTCCGTTGTAGTCCATCACCTTCCAGGCGTTGCCGGTCAGTTCGGTGATCACCTGGTCGATCTCCTCCACGTTGGCCTCCACGAAGGGAGGTGGGTCCGCGAGATCGAATTCCACCTCGCAGGCCTCGCCAATCACACCGTCCATGACCGTACGCCGCACGATCTCGTTGATATCCACCCTCCGTTTCGGCGTGAGGGTCAGCTTGGTCAGGCGCTGCATGTCCTCGGCGATCGCGGCGATCCGGTCGATCTGTCCCTGGATCTTGTTCATAAGCTGCCCCGCCTTGCCGTTTCGCGGTTTCTCGCCGCCGATCTCCTGGTTCAGGTGCCGCAGGAAGATCTGCGTCGCCATTGCCGGCGTTTTCAGGGCGTGCAGCGTCCGCTGGGCCAGTTCGCTGCGCGCCTCGGCCCGGGTGCGGTCGCGCAGCAGCTCTACGGTCTGGGAATTCGCGATGACCTGCGCCGCCAGCGCGCCGATGACGGTCAGGAATTCCAGGTGGTCCGGGGTGATATCGTGCCGGGTCCGCATATTGTCCGCGCCGATCAGACCGTAGAACTGTCCCGCGATGACCAGCGGCACGGCCAGCCAGGGCAGGTCGTCGTCCTTGCCAAGCGCCGACGCGTCGGGAGAGCGGCCATGGAACGCGGAATCGGCGGGGTCGAACCAGCAGGCCGAGGGCTTGGTCCTGGATTGCCTGGCCACGAAGTCCGTGTAAGGATTGTCCTTGATGATGATCGTGTAGCCCGCGAAACCGTCCGGGTCGTCCATGCCGACCGAATCGATGCCTACGAGTTTTTCCCCCGTTTCGTCGACTTCGAATATGCGCACCCGGTCGAAGCCGGCCATCTGCACGCCGTGAAGAATGAGGCGCAGGTTCTTCTCCCTGGACAACTCGGTCTGCATCAGGGTCAGGATCTCCTGGATGGATTCCAGGACCGTGCTGCGGTGCCGCTCGGTCTCCGACAGCGCGATGTTCGCGGCTGCGAGCCGGGCAAAGGGTTCCATTTCGCTCAGATGTCGCTCGTTGGGCGTCACCTGGCCGCTCTGGCTCCACAGGGTGAATACGCCCACGACCTTCTGATCGTAGAGCAGCGGCATGACGACGATGGGCACGTCGAATTTTAATATGCTCAGGGCACGCGGACTGATCTGGGGATCCGACTGCGGATCGACGCAGAGATAGCTCTTCCGGTCCCGGAACGCCTTGGTCGCCAGCGCCTTCTCGTCGAAACGGAAGCTCAGGCGGGAAAGGTCGCCGTCGAAGCCCTCGCATCCGATGTAGGACAGGCAGTGGAGCATCTGGTCCGTGTAGTCTACGATGTAGATGATGCCGTCCGTAAACCCGTAGATCGACCGCACGCTGACCAGAATCCGGTTCAGGATCTCGTCGCGCGGCGGAGAATGTTCGACCAGGCGCTGCACGATCCCCCTGAACTGGGCTTCCCGTCCGACGACCTGGTAGGCGATCGCCGCGTAATGGGCGAGCCAGTGCAGCATCTCCAGGTCGTGGTCGTCAAAGGCGTCCGCCTCGTAAGATTCCACGCTCAGGATGCCGATGGGCCGGCCCTCGAACTGGAGCTTGACCGCGATCTGGCATTTCGTCCTGTCGTCTATGGCGTGATAGTCCGGGTCGACCGATACGTCCGGGACGCGGATCTCCGTAAGCGACGGATCGTCCCAGAGACGGCGCACGATGCTGGGACTGTGGGCGGAACTTCCCACCGGTAAGGTGGCATCTCCCAGTTGCGCGGCGATGACCAGGTCGCCCAGCGTCTCGTTCCAAGAGACGAAGTCGCCCCGGTCGGCCCGAACCAGCGCCCGGCTTCGATGCAGGATCTCCTCGAGCATGGACGCGCGGTCGCGGGTCGTGTGGATGGCGTGCACCAGGTCGCGGTTGAGGGAGACCGTTCTGAGATGCTCCAGGACGATGACGATCTTGTTGGCCAAGATCCGGGCGATGTATTCGTCCGCCTCATCGAATCCGTCTTCCGAGAGCGGACCGAGCGAACCGTTCGAACCGCCCGAGCCGTTCGAACCGCCCGAACCGGCCGAGCCGACCGGAGACTTCTTGTTCTCCACCTTGACGAGTCCCAGGACGACGTCCTTATGATCTTTGAGGGGAATGGCCAAGAGGGACCGCAACTCCTTGCTGGCCAGGTACTCGCGTACGTTGCCGGAGTAGAAGGGACTTCCGGTGAGCTGCGTCCCGTGCAGGCGGACGATGTCGCCCTGATCGGCGATATGCCCGGTCATGCCGCCCTTCGGCGCGCTGTGAATCTGCAACCGGACCGGCGGCGGGTCGTCGTGGCCGGAAAGGTCCGAGTACTGGGCCGTCAAAACCAGTTCGTGGGGCGCGTCCTCCGGGACCAGGAAGATGCCGCAGTACTCGGCGTCGAGGAGATCGTGGACGCACCGGGTAACCGTGCGAAGCGTGGCGCTGTGATCCCGGTGGAACACGCTTCGCATCATCTGGTCGCTGGCCCTGGACAGCGCGAGGAGCTGGTCAACCGGTACGCTGGGTCCGTTCATACTCCGCTATGTCGTCCTCGTATTGCAGGGTCCAGCCGATTTCGTCCAGACCCTTCAGGATAAAGGTCTTGCGAAAGGGATCGACCTCGAACCGGTCGGCGGTGCCGTCCGGTTCGGTGACGACTTGCCGTTCGAGATCTACCGAAACGGTATAGCGGGGCTGCTCCGCGGCGCCTTCGAGCATGCGGCGCACGGTATCGGCGGGAAGCACGACGGGAAGCAGGCCGTTCTTGAAGCAGTTGTTGTAGAAGATGTCCGCGAAAGACGGCGCGATGATCACGCGAAAGCCATAGTCCTGCAGCGCCCAGGGCGCGTGCTCGCGCGAACTGCCACAGCCGAAATTGTCCCCGGCAACCAGGATCGTCGCGCCCTTGTACCTGTCCTCGTTGAGCACGAAGTCGGGATTGGGCGATCCGTCGCCCGAGAAACGCCAGTCGTAGAACAGGAACTGGCCGAAGCCGGTGCGCTCGATGCGCTTCAGGAATTGCTTGGGGATGATCTGGTCCGTATCCACGTTGATCCGGTCCAGGGGCGCGACCAGGCCCGTGTGCCGGGTAAAGGGTTCCGCCATGCCTTGCTCCGTTTCCGGCTTGCGCCGTTTCCGGTTTGCCTTACCAGTTCCTCACGTCTACGAAATGGCCCGCCACGGCCGCCGCCGCGGCCATGGCCGGACTGACGAGGTGCGTCCTTCCGTTCCGCCCCTGCCGTCCTTCGAAATTGCGATTGGAGGTGCTCGCGCACCGCTCGCCGGGCTGCAGGATGTCCGGATTCATCCCCAGGCACATGCTGCATCCGGCCTCGCGCCACTCGAACCCGGCCTCCGTGAAGACCCGGTCCAGGCCCTCGGCCTCCGCCTGTCGCTTTACCGAATGGGAACCGGGCACCACAAGGGCCGTGACCCGCGGCGATACGCGACGGCCCTTGATGACGTCCGCGGCCGCGCGCAGGTCGCTGAGACGGGAATTGGTGCAGCTTCCGATAAAGACCCGGTCCACTTCGATATCCGTGATCGACGTATTGGGTTCCAGGTCCATGTAGGCCAGCGCCTTTTCCGCGGCGCACCGGTCGTTCTCGCTGGCCATCCCGCCGGGGTCGGGCACGACGCCGGTCACGTCCGTCACCATGCCGGGATTGGTGCCCCAGGTCACCTGCGGGACGATCTCGTCCGCGCGCAGGGTGAGACGTTCGTCATATTCAGCTTCTTCGTCGGTCGCCAGTTCACGCCATCGCTCCACGGCCCGGTCGAATTCGCCTTCCTTCGGAGCGAACTCGCGGCCGGCCAGGTACTCGAAGGTCGTATCGTCGGGCGCGATGAGGCCGGCCCGTGCGCCCAGTTCGATGGACATGTTGCAGATTGTCATCCGCTCGTCCATGGACAGGCTCCGGACGGTGCTGCCCGTGTATTCGATGACCGTGCCCGTGCCCCCGGCCGTGCCCGTGCGGCGTATGATGTTCAGGATGATGTCCTTGGCGGTCACGCCCTCGCCCAATTCTCCGTCGATTCGGATCTCGAAGGTCCTCGAACGCTTCTGCAGCAGGCACTGCGTGGCCATGACGTGCTCGACCTCGCTGGTGCCGATACCGAAGGCCAGCGCGCCGAAGGCGCCGTGGGTGGACGTATGGCTGTCGCCGCAGACCATGGTCCTGCCCGGTTGCGTGATGCCCAGTTCGGGCCCGATCACGTGTACGATGCCGTTATGCGGCGAGTCGAGGTCGTACAGGGGCACGCCGAACTCCTCGCAGTTCCGGACCAGCATGTCCACCTGGAGCCTGGCGATCTCGTCGGTCATGGGCAGGGACCGGTCGGTGGTGGGCACGTTGTGGTCCATCGTGGCGAAGGTCAGATCGGGCCGCCTCAGCTTACGGCCCGCGGCCCGCAGTCCCTCGAAGGCCTGCGGAGAGGTCACCTCGTGGATCAGGTGGGCGTCGATGTAGAGGACGGCGAGCCCGTCGGTCATCTCCCTGACCACGTGCCGGTCCCAGACCTTTTCGTACATGGTTTTGGCTGGCATGGATAGTTCCCCGGCCATCACGAATGGCGAACCGGCGCGGGTCTCTTCCCCCGAACCTGCGCGCCGACAAGCCCCAATATGGCCCCTAAAGACTGTAAATTCATATGCTTACACCCGCATGACTATTCCGCGGGCCAACGCATCCAATATAGCCCGGAAAGAGGGCTTCGGGCAAGCAAAAAGTCCATGTTCCACGGGCCGATGAACCATCCGGCGGAACGTCACGTCAGCGGCCTCCGAGGCAGGCCAATCTCCTTGACAGGAAGGGTCCGATTCTCTATATTGTCAAGGGTCGCAGTTTGTTATTGGAAATACCTGAACGATTGCTTGTGATGACCCGGTTTTTGTTGCAGAAAATTCAAAGTGTTATGTGATATGCGTATCGAACAGGTGCGTCCGGACAGCATTGCGGAGCAAGTCGGCCTGGTACCCGGGGACCGGTTGATCCGGATCAATCAGGCCCGGGTCAGGGACTCCCTCGACTACCGGTTCTGGTCCAGCGAGGATGTGCTTGAACTCGACGTGCTCCAGGCAAACGGAAGCCGGGTGCTGATCGACGTCGAAAAGGATCCGGACGAAGACCTGGGGCTGTCCCTGCACGAACCGCCCTACCAGTCCTGTGCCAACAAGTGCGTGTTCTGCTTCATCCACCAGAACCCGCAGGGCATGCGCAAGGCCGTGTACTTCCAGGACGAAGACGTGCGCCTCACGTTTCTCTACGGCAATTACGTGACGCTGGCCTTCGCATCCGACGCCTACCTCGAACGCATCATAGTCCAGCGCCTGAGCCCGATCTACGTATCGGTCCACGCCACGGACCCGGAACTGCGCCGGATGCTGCTGGGCGCGCCCAAGGCGAAGGACGTCATGCCCATCCTCCGGCGGCTGGCGGAGGGCGGTATCCTCATCGAGACGCAGATCGTTCTCTGTCCCGGACTCAACGACGGCCCCGCGCTCCGAAAGACCGTGGACGACCTGGCCGAATTGTATCCGGCGGTCGAGTCGATCTCCATCGTGCCTGTCGGCCTCACCGCACACCGCGAGGGATTGTACCGCCTTGAGCCGGTAACCGTGGACTACGCCCGGCGCATGATCGATACGGTCGCCGCCTGGCAGGAAGAACTCCGCGAACGCCTGGGCCATCCGCTGGTTTACCTGTCCGATGAATGGTACCTGATGTCTTCCACGCCCCTGCCGCCGCCGTCCTTCTACGAGGACTGCCCCGTCGTGGAGAACGGCGTCGGCATGGTCACGCAGTTCGAAGCCGACATGGCCGAGCAGACGCGGTCACTGCCCGTCCGGGCGGCCGAACCGCTCCGGTCGACACTCGTCACGGCCGAACTGGCGCAGGACGTGGTGAGGAAATCGCTGGTGGAACCGCTGAACCGCGTGGAGCGCGTCGACGCGAATCTGGTCGTCGCGCAGAATACTTTTTTCGGACCGGGCATCACCGTGTCCGGACTGCTGACCGGCCGGGACATCCTCCACGCGCTGAAGAACAAGGAAGTGGGCGACCGTGTGTACCTTCCGCCGAATGTGCTGAACGACGACGGACTGCTGCTGGACGACATGACCCTGCACGGGCTGAGCGAGCGGATCGGCGCGCCCGTGGAGCTGTTCCCGGAGTCCGTGAGCGAGCTTCCCGGTCTTCGGTCCGCGGCCGGACCGCGCTGAAACCATGACCGTAACAGGACGGCAAACCGCCATGTCTTCTGTCATCGCCATCATAGGACGTCCCAACGTGGGCAAGTCGGTGCTGTTCAACCGGATGATCGGCCGCCGCGACGCCATCGTGCACGACGCCCCGGGCATCACGCGGGACCGGCACTACGCCGAGGCCGACTGGTTCGGGAAGAAGTTCACCGTGGTGGACACGGGGGGCCTGGTCCCGGAATCCGACGAGCCCATGGAGGCGGCCATCGAACAGCAGGCCCGGCTGGCCGTCAGCGAAGCCGACGTGATCCTGCTGGTCACGGACGTCCGCACGGGTATCACGCCCCTGGACCAGAAGGCGGCAGAAGTCGTCCGCAGGGCCGGCAAGCAGGTCATCGTCGTCGCCAACAAGGTGGACAGCGGCGCCCAGGAGAACCACGCCTACGAGTTCGGCGCCCTAGGGCTGGGCGAACCCCTGATGATCTCCGCCCTGAAGGGCCGTAATACCGGCGACCTGATGGACCTGCTGGCCGAGCGGATGCCCGAACCCGCGCCCGTCGAAGAAGCGGAAGACGGCGCGATCAAGGTGGCGATCGTGGGCAGGCCCAACGTGGGCAAGTCGTCCCTGGTCAACGCCATCGTGGGCAGGGACACGGTGATCGTCTCCGACGTTCCCGGCACCACGCGGGACTCGGTTGATACGCAAATCACCCGGCAGGGCGTGAAGTACAGCCTGATCGACACGGCCGGCCTCCGGCGTCGGTCCCGGATTAAGAGCGACATCGAGTTCTACAGTTTCACGCGCACGATGCGGAGCATAGCGCGCTGCGACGTGGCGGTGCTCCTGGTGGACGCCGTCGACGGCCTGGCCACGCAGGAGCAGCGGATCGTCTCGCAGGTGGACGAGGCCGGGAAGGGGCTGGTCGTCGCCTTCAACAAGTGGGACCTGGTGGACCGGACCGAGCATCCGACCGAGGCCTACGCCCAGACGGCCAAAGAGTACCTCAGGTTCGCCGACTACGCGCCGATCCTTTTCGTTTCGGCCGAGACCCGCCGCGGTGTGACTCAGATCATGGAGAAGACGCGGCACGTCCACGAAATGCGTTCGCTCCGGGTATCCACCGGCGAGCTGAACCGCGTCGTGGAAAACATCACGGCCTACTATCCGCCCCCGGCCGCGCCGGACGGGCGGGCGACCCGGATCCTCTACTGCACGCAAGTACAGATCGCTCCGCCCACCTTCGTGTTTTTCGTGAATCATCCGGACGCGGTACCCGATTCCTACAGGCGGTACCTGTCGAACCGGCTCCGGGAGGCCTTCGTATTCGAGGGCTCGCCCATTCGGGTGCTGATCCGCGGACGGGAAGGAAACCGATGAGCAAGCTGTATTACTCCAGCAGCGAAGTCTCGACCATGCTCGATCTGGAGCCGTCCGTACTCCGGTTCTGGGAAGATCAGTTCGGCCAGCTTCGCATCAAGCGGAGCCGAGCCGGCAAGCGGATGTACCGGGAGAAGGACATCGAGTTGATCCGCACGATCAAGCAGCTCACCCGGGACGAAGGATACACCATAGCCGGCGCCCGGAAGAAGCTCCAGGAATCCTCGGCGGACCGCGGCGCGTCGAAAGCGGACCGCCGCACGGAGACTGCCGACCGTGGCGTGGAGCATACCGACCGCGGCGCGGAAAAAGCTGATCGAACCGTAGAAAAGGCGGCTCCCCTCGACTCCGCCTCCGAATCCGAAGTCATACAGTGGATCCGATCCAGCCTGACCGACATGCGGGAAATGATGGACTAGGATCATGCATTCCAGGTGAGGAAACGGTCATGACCGCCCCTCTTCAGTGTCCGTCTTCTCTGCTTTCCGTCGCCCTCCCCGTGTTCTTTCTGTTTCACTTCCTGTTCTTCTCATACGAAACCATCCACGCGGAACTGCCTCGGCCGCCTGATCCGGCCATCTCGGGCGCGGCCATCGAAAAGGCCCTGGCGGAGCTGTACCGGCAGTTGAATGACCGGCGTATTGGCGAGAACCCCCTCGAAGAGATCCTGGAGCATGGTGAGCCTTCCCTGGCTGAACGGTACGACGACGCCCGGATCAGGCTGAGAAAGCGGCACGCTGTAGACAGTCTGCTTGCGCGCCCCGAAGTCCGGCTCAGCGTTTTCATCGAAGAGGAAGACCGGCTTTCGGCCGAACTGTGGAAGATCCATTTCGCACCGGATGGGGATGGCTGGAAGGCCGACCGGTACGAGTCGGTGCTGACGGCCCGTCTCGGCTTCCGGTTCTCGCTCCGCGAGGACGAGGTCTATGCCTTCGACCGTCTGAAGATCGAGGTGCCCGCCGGTGTATTCGACATCGAAGATGGCCTGCTGATGCCCGGATTTTCGGGAGACCGCATCGGGCGCGCGATCCTCATGGGCGCAGGCCGTTTCACCTTCACGCCCCCGGACCGGGTCGAGCGCCAGCAGATGAACAAGTACGCCCGTACCGGCGACGCGGTATACACGACCCGGTTCGATCGGATCGTGCTGATCCTCTCCCCGGAAGGTTACGAGCAACTGGTGGAGGGTGTCGCGCTGTCACGCGTCAGGGGCGGCCGGGCTTACGACCGCGCGGAAGCCCTGCTGAAACGCGTCGGCAGAGATTACCTGAAGGACATGAGGCCCGCCCGGAAACGCTTCTCGCTGGCTCACTCGCATCCCGCGTTCCTCCAGGCGGAAATCGACCTCGCGGAGTCGGACCGGTGGCTGGTATACACCCACAGTCCCTATGAATCGGAAGCGGTCAGCCTGGTGCAGAAGAGCGGTTTTCCCAGGAACCCGGAAATCAGTCCCCCCGTGGTGTGGTGCCGTTTCGGAGTGGATCGGACGGACACCACCGGAGAGGACGGGAAGGTCCGCGGTCCGATGCTGTCCCTGGATCACTACGGAATCGTTGGGACGCTGGAGGAAAACGGGAAGCGCATGCGCTTGAAGACGACCCTGGACATCACGGCCCGGGCGGATACGCTCAATGCGGCGACTTTCACGCTGAATCCGGCATTCGACCTCGTTCGCGTGGATTACGCCGACGGCGGGGGCGCGCTGTTCACGAGGCAGGGGACCTACCGCACGATTCCGTTTCTCCAGCCTGTCCCGCGGGACAGCACCACCACGCTGACCCTGTGGTACGAAGGGGAGGTCTTCCGGGACGGCGGCGGAGGCTTCTTCGGCCTGTTGAGCAACCAGCAGTGGTTGCCCGTGCATTCCAGCGAGGACCTGTTCACCTTCGATTTGGAACTCCGCTACCCGGAAAAGCTGACCGTGGCGACGACCGGCGCCGCGCTGGACGGATACGTGGAGAAAGACACGCGGGTATCCCGGTGGCAGCGGCGGCATCCGGTGTCGTCGCTGGGCGTCGCGTTCTCGGAGAACCGTACCCGGTCGGTATCCCTGGTTGAAGTAGAGCTGACTTTCCACGTGGATAAAGACCGGCGCGAGAGTGATCCGAGTACGGCGCGGATCATCCGCCATATCGGTCCCGCGCTAAACTTCTTCAGTGGCCACTTCGGTCCCTATCCCTACGAGAAGCTCGACATCGTCCAGATGCCCGACGACTACGAATTCGGCCGGGCGCTGCCGTCGATGCTGATGCTGTGGGGCCTGTATTTTCAGGATGCCTTCAGCCTGGACGCGAACCTGCACGCCCACATGTACACGGAAGTGCAGCATGTATTCCGGGGTTTCCTGGCCCACGAACTCGCCCACCAGTGGTGGGGCGGCGCCGTGATCCCGAAGACGTATCGCGACGCCTGGCTTTCGGAGGCCATGGCGACGTATGCGGCGGACCTGTTCATCGAACGCGAGACCGGCGGCGAAGGGTTCCGGGAGATGCTGAAGCGGCACACGGATCAGGCGCTTTTCGCCGACCGGCACGGCGCCGTCGACCTGGGCCGGCGGCTCAGGGAACACTACCAGGCCATCGTCTACGAGAAAGGCGCCATGGTGCTGCACATGCTGCGGCGCACCATAGGCGACGAACACTTTATGGCCGTGCTCTCCCGTTTTTACCGGGAAAATGCGGGCAAGGCGGTGACCACGGAGGACTTCGAGGAGGCGGTGGAAGCGGTCTCCGGCCGGGAGATGGACTGGTTCTTCGACCAGTGGATCCGGCGCACGGGCTATCCGGTCTACCGGGTGTACCATACCAGCAGCGCGGGGCCGGGCAGTACGCAGGCCGGCGGCGAAGGGTCCGGCGACGCGTTTACGGTGCGTGGACAACTGCTGCAGGAGCAGGAAGGGGAAGTCTTCCAGGCAATCGTACCCCTGGTCTTCGAACTGGAAAACGGGGACCGGATTACCCGGGAAATCTGGAATACGCAAAAGCGGCAGACCTTCGCGTATACGATGCCGGACAGGGTAAAGCGCATCCTCGTCGCGCCGGATTACTCCGTGTATTACAAACGCGCGCGCTGAACACGCGGCAGAACGACCTCCGAGCCGCGTCGAGCCTGTCCATGCCAGGCGCTACTCGGGCACGGGCCGCTCCACCCGGGCGCGATTCGCTTCCGGCGTGTCGGGGTACCGCGCGATGAGACGCTGGTACACGTAGCCGGCCTCCATGTCGCGCCCCGCCTGCTGCAGGCACCAACCCGCCTGCCATAAGACGCTTTCCAGGCCTTCTGTTCCAGGGAATTCCACTTCGAATTTCAGGTACTGCCGTGCGGCTTCGATGAGGTCTCCCTGGTCTCGGTAGCTGTCCGCTATTGCCAGGCGCGCCGAACGAACGACCGTCGAATCGGGCTGCGAGGCAAGGAGTTGCTGGAATACCATGCGAGACAGTTCCGGCCGCCGTCCGGCGAGGAGCGCCCTGCCCAGGAGAAAACGCGTTTCATCCCTCAGGTCCGAATCAGGATAGGCCTTCAGGAGCCGGTTGCAGGCGTTGACCGCGTCGTCGTGTCTCTCCAGGTCGAACTGGATGCGGGACATCTCGAGCAGCGCGTCGTCCGCCAGCGCGTGATCCGGATCGTGGAGCAATACCTTCAGGTAGTATTGTACCGCGGCTTCCCGGTCCGGGTCCAGGCGTCCAAGGTGGTAGAGGGCCACGGGCTCCCCGGGCCGGTCTTCCAGTATGCGCAGGAAGGCGCCGCGGGCCCGGACGTGCTGCCCGGCCTCGTAGAAGGCTACTGCTTCGTCAATCGATATGGCGGGGATCTGCTGTGGAACCGCGGCAACGGCCGTGTCCTGCGCCGCGATCTGTAACGGACACAGGCACATCACCCACCTGGACAGATTCAGGCGGGCGAAGGCGGCAAGTTTCGACAGTACGGCGAGGGTGTGACAGCCCGCCTTTGTTTCACTCATCGAGGGGAATCCGAAGGGCTTCTTTCAGGAGTTTTCCAGGTTTGAAACGGGTCTTTTTACCGGCCGGAACGTAAACGATGTCGCTCGTGCGGGGATTGCGCGCGGAGGTGCGGGCCTTGGTGTCCTTCACCTCGAAAACGCCGAACCCACGGATTTCGATTCGATCTCCCTGGACAAGCGAATCCCGCATGGCTACGAACGTCTGGTCTACCACGGGAAAAACCTGTTCTTTCTTCAATCCCAGGCGCTTGCTGATCTGTTCCACCAACTCCTTCTTGGTGGTGGTCATGCGGGACCTCCTCCCTGCAACGGGCCCGCCGGTCGGAACCGGACGCTATCCCTATGCAGTCTTTTAACTTAACAACGCCGCACCGTATACTATAGACCGGCAGCCGCCGTGTCAAAGGATTTCGATTTCATCCACTCCGGGCGCCGCGATGCGCCTGAGATTGGAGTTCGTTCTTCCATGCACGCGTGTTGCGAGGTTGTTGTCGGCCGTTCACGCGAGACAGTCATTACAGCGACCTAGTTCATCCCCGCCGGCGCCGTCTCGTGAAAGGGGAAGGATCCCTTGAAGGGACGGGGGCTGGAGACGTACCAGACGCCTTCGTACATGGGGCAGGTCTGGTAGTGGCAGACCACGTTGCACCGTTCCATTTCGTCATCTTCCTTGGCGCCCTGGTGGGGGATGTGACTCAGGAAGACGACCGCGTCGCCCGCCTTGGGGTGCAGGACGACGTGTTCCTGGGCGTAGCACCATTCCTCGAAGGCGACATGGTCTATCCGTGGATAGAGATGGGGCGGTTCCGCGAGGTGGCCGTTTTTCACGAACGTGAGATGGCCCTGTCCGGGGACGTTGTCCTGGAAGTAGAAGGTCGTGTTCACACTGCTGGGCTGGACCGCGAGGCGGCGTTTCTCCGTTTCCCGCTTTTCGTTCCAGTAGCCGTAGAAGTCCATATGCCATTCCTGCGTATAGGCGCCGGGGTTGATATGCGCCCGGAAGCTGCGCAACTGGCACTGCTTGCCCATCATGGCGTAGAGCAGTGGCGCCACGCTCGGGTGCCCCACCAGCGGGGCGAAGACGTCGGGCTCCCGGTCCAGCAGGGTGTCGAACCACATGTTCCCGACCGCGTTCAGACCTTCCTCCCAACCCTGGTCCTTAGCGTTGAATATCCGGGACCGCACCTGCTCGGTTTCTTCCGGGGACAGTGCGCCTTCGATAAGCACGAAACCGTCCCGTTCCAGCTGATCGAGTTTTTCGTTGAGATCCTTCACCGCATCGCTCCTTGTGCGTCTCTCACCGCATCGCTTCCTGAACGTCTCCAAGAGTTCAATCGTTCATTGGTCCGGCAGGTCAGGGATGGCCGGACCGAATGTTAAATCTTTCACGGAAGACCATAATGACGGGGAGCATTCCTGTCAAGCCATACGGTCCGGGGTTCGCGTCCCGCCGGGACGAGCGAAAATGGTTCACATGCCGCTTCGGGTTCCATGATCATTCCTCAAAGGATCATCCCTCGAACGGATAGAGCGGCCGGCGCCGGTACCGGTAGGTGAACCGCCGCATGTCCGCCGTCGTGGCGCCGGGCGTGTCCACCCGGATCAGGCGCCTGCTCACGGGGGCGTAGGCCGCCGTCGGCGCGTGCACGCCCTTGGCGATCAGCACCTGGAAATCGGCCGGGTCCAGGCCGATGCTGGTCATCATGCCCAGGCTGACGGGCACGGTACGCAGCGACGTCAGGCTGACCGTCAGTCCGCTGTCCGTGGCCACAACCGCCGTGACGCCCATGTTGAAGTCCGTCTTGCCGCCGTGGCGCACGGCCGACTCGGTGAAGCGTCCCTCGTGAATGCCGAGTACGCGTACCTCGGCCCGGATGGGCGGACCGTGCCGGTCGTCCGTCTTGCCGCCCATGCTCAGGATGACGCGCGCGCCGACTCCCGCGGCAACGGCCCGTTCGACGGATTCGGGATCGTAGAGGCAGAGGAAGGCGGTGGCACTGCCGCGGGCCAGCAGTTCATGGGCGATGAGCGTGCCGTCCGCGGCCGACCCGCCACCCACGTTGTCCCCCATGTCGAGCAGGCATACGGGACCCTCGCCTGCCAGCGCGGCGTCGACGGCGTCGGGTATGGTGACGAACTCACCGACGAATTCGTCCCGGTGCGCCACCAGGTATCCGGCGAGATCGTCCGCGATGCGGCGGGCCAGATCCGGGTCGCCGTCCGTCACGGCGATGAAGGCCGAACCCATCTCCGGCACGTCCGCGTAGGGAAAACCGAGGACGATGCTGTCGGACAGGACGCCCGGCGCCTTCAGCCACGCATCCGCCTTTTCGTAGAGGGGCAGGCAGGGCGGCGAGGACGTGTCCTGGCGCTCGATGCCGATAGCCACCGCCGGGAAGGCCGCCGCCTGGACGGGGCGTACTTCCCCGTGCAGGGTCCGAGCCATCAGCGCCGCGGCTTCCAGTCCCCGCTGCTTCTGATCCAGGTGCGGATTGGTCCGATAGGCGATGGTGGCGTCGCAGGCCGCGATCATGCGTTGCGAAAGGTTGGCGTGGGGATCGATGGTGCAGATGACAGGGAGGTTCGGCCCGACCTCGCTCCGCAGCCGCGTCAGCCAGAACCCGTCCAGGTCGTGGTAGTCCGCTCCCTCGCCGGCATTGGCGCCATGGGGGGCGACCAGCAGGCCGTCGAGGGGCCCCGCGCCCGCGAGTTGCCGGAACATCAGGTCGATCAGCGCGTCGCAGGTTTCCCGCGTGATCCGGCCGGACGGCGGGGTGGACGCGTAGAACATCGGCACGGCGTCCATGCCGGCGTCGTCCAGGCCCTCCAGGAATCCGCTGATCTCGTGGAATCCGCCCCTGAAATGATCGGCTACGGCCTCGCCCGTGAGGATCCCGTCCCGCTGGAACAGGTCGAGGGTCGTCGGCGTGTGGCTGAACGTATTGGATTCGTGGATCAGCGAGAGGATGCCCACGCGCACGGATAAGCGCTCCTTGGACTGCGGATCATGCTGCCCGGATTACGATGGCCTGCGGATCATGCTGGCGTGGGTCGCACCGGCAGCACACCCGGACGACCCGGGCCGGAGGATCACGACATCATGTGCTGGAAGGACTTCCTGAATTTGTCAACTTTCGGGTCGATGACCATGAAACAGTAGGGTTGGCGGGGATTGTTGCGATAGTAGTCGTGGTGGTAGGCTTCGGCCTCGTAAAACTCCCGCAGGGGCTCGATCTCCGTGACGATCGGATCGCTCCAGAGATCCGAGGCGTCCGTCTCCGTCTTCGAAACCTCGGCTGCGCCCCGCTGTGATTCGTCGTGGTACAGGATGATCGAACGATACTGGGTGCCGACGTCCCCGCCCTGGCGGTTCAGCGTGGTCGGATCGTGAATACGCCAGAAGATATGCAGGAGATCCGCGTAGCCGATCACGGCCGGATCGAAGGTGATCCGCACCACCTCGGCATGGCCGGTCGCGCCGGTACACACGGACTTGTAATCCGGGTTTTCCACGCTTCCGCCGGCGTAGCCGGACACCACGCTCGTGACGCCCTTGACCTGCTGGTAGATGGCTTCGAGACACCAGAAGCATCCACCGCCCAGCGTTGCCGTCTGCGCCTGTTGGGTCATGTTGCCATCCTCCTCAGTCGCGCGGGTTCCGCGTAACGCGCATGTAGGTAAAAACGAAAATCGGTATCGCGAGGGCCAGGAAAATCCAGATCAGCACCCGGTCGTCCTCGATGATCCCGGTCATGGCCAGCAGTGTACTGACGCCTGCCGAGGGAATGGCCGCGGTAGCGGCGGATACAGCCAGGCAGAACAGGAGATCCTTGATCATGCGTCTCATGAAACCGGCCGATTCACCAGTTTGCCGTCGACGTAATCCTGCAGATCCCGGGTGACCGCGCCGTCCGGTTCGCGATCGAAGGTCGCCCTGAATGCCCGCATCAGGGCGGACGGCTCGAACCGCCGGCCCTCGCGCACGGTGCACGACACGTTTTCTATATCTTCGATCCGATCGAGGGGATTCCCCTCCACCGCGACCAGATCGGCCTGCCGTCCCGGCCTGATGGAACCGGTCCTGTCGTCTATGCCCAGCACCCGGGCGTTTATGGAAGTGGCCGACCGGAGTGCGTCCACGGCCGGGATGCCGGCGTCCGTGTACATGGCGAGTTCGTCGTGCACGCTCATCCCCGGTACGAGGTGGGGGAAGGGCGTATCGGTTCCGAGTGCGACGGTCACGCCCCGTTGATGGGCTCTGCGGAGGAACCGCTTCAGGTGCACCATGGCGCCCTGGTACCGCCACCGGTGCTCCGCCGGCCCGAATCGGCTGAGGTACCGCTGCCATATATCGAGATGGCGGGGGTGCACCCAGGCCCTCCGGGCGTCGTGGTGGAAAGGCCGGTCAAGGATGCGGCCGAGCCGGTCCCAGACCACCAGGGTCGGGTCGATGATAACGTCCCGTTCCAGAAGCTGGTCGATCATGAGATCGTCTTCCACCTCGGACGCCGCGCGCCAGGCAACGCCGCAGCCGGCCAGGTGCTCGAATTCATCGAGTCCGACCCGCACGGCGTCTTCGGCGGACGTCGCCTGCAGATGGGCCACCACGAATTTACCCGATTCGTGGGCGGCGTCAACAGCCGCCTTCAGCAGGGGAGGATCCACGCCCGCGTACAGCTTGATCTGGTCTACCCCGGCTTCCGCGTGCCGTCGGACCGAATCGGCGATCTCCCCCGGTCTGCCGTGGGCACGGCCCAGCTGGGGCCAGTACACCTTGGGACCGTCGAGAAGGTGGCCGCAGCACAGGATGGCCGGACCGGCCGAAAGATCATTCGCGTGGCGCTCGCGCTCGCCCAGAATCCACGCCAGATCGTTGCCCACGTCACGGACCGTGGTTACACCCGCGGCCAGGAAAGCCGGTCCCATGACGGAACTGTAGTGGACGTGGGCGTCCATCACGCCCGGCAGAAGCGTGCAGCCCGGCAGGGGTACGGACTCCACGTCACCGGGGATTTCGGCGACCGGCAGGATCGCGTCGATGAGGCGGTCTCTGACCACCACGGCCACCCCGGACCGCGTATCGTCGGATACGCCGTCCCATACCCGGTCCGCGGCCAGCGCGTACGCGATGTTCCCGGTGTCGTTGTCCATGTCGGATCCCCGGTTGTCCGTCTTCGACAGGGTTGTGGAGGGACAGCCTTCTCCGCGGTGTCCGGCACGCCATAAATCCCTTGCCCGGAGCGCGTCCCGACCTTTACTATATCCCATCGGTAATATCTAACGCCACCACGGATTCTGTCAAAGGGCTAATGTCCATTCCCCTGTACATCGGCTGGCAACGCATCCTGGACGGCCAGGGTCTCGGCATCGCCTTCACCGGCATGTTCATCGTATTCCTGGCCCTCGCCGCGATCAGCCTCTGCATTGCCTTGCTGCCGAAGGTCATGGCTGCATTCGGGGATGATCTCCCCGAGCGGCCGAACACTCCCACCGAACCGGACTCCTCGCACGACGACGAAGCCTTGGCCGCCGCGGTCGGATGCGCGCTCGACGAAAAAAACAATAACCGGTAATCAGGCCATGCGGACGGACTAGATGACGATATTGTACGACTTTCTGTCGGCTTCCGGCCTGGCCGCGGCGACGTGGGGTCACGGTGCGATGATCCTGATCGGCGCGGTCATGATCATACTCGCGATCGCCCGCCGATACGAACCGCTGCTGCTGGTGCCCATCGGTTTCGGCGTCATGCTGGGCAACATACCCATGATGGGAGGCGACGGCCACGGAGTATATGATGAAGGAAGCGTACTTTATTACATCTATTTCGGCGTCAGGGAAGGCGTCTTCCCACCCCTGATCTTCCTGGGAATCGGGGCCATGACCGATTTCTCGGCCCTGCTGTCCAACCCGCGGCTCGTCCTGCTGGGCGCCGCGGCGCAGATCGGCATTTTCCTGACCATGCTGGGCGCCATGGCCATCGGATTCACGCCGGCGGAATCGGGCGCCATCGCGATCATCGGCGGCGCGGACGGCCCCACGGCCATTTTCCTGTCTTCGAAACTGGCGCCCCACCTGCTGTCCATGATCGCGATCGCGTCGTATTCCTACATGGCCCTGGTTCCCATCATCCAGCCGCCGATCATGCGGCTGTTTACCACGCGGAAGGAACGGCTCATCCGCATGGCGCCGCCCCGAGCGGTTTCGCGACGGGAAAAGATCATCTTCCCCATCGTCGCCTTTTTTATCGCGGCGATGATCGCACCGGATTCCATCGTGCTGGTGGGACTGCTCTTCTTCGGCAACCTGCTCAAGGAATGCGGCGTGACGGAAAGGCTGGCCAACACGGCCCGCACATCGATGATCGACATCATCACCATACTGCTGGGGTTCTCGGTCGGCGCAAGTACGCAGGCGGAGACCTTTCTCTCGCTGGAGTCGCTCTTCATCTTCGCCCTCGGGGTGATATCCTTCTGCATCGCGACGGCCGGCGGCGTGCTCTTCGCCAAGGGCATGAACCTGTTCACGAAAGACAAGATCAATCCGCTGATCGGTGCGGCGGGGGTTTCAGCCGTGCCCATGGCAGCGCGGGTAGCCCAGGTGGAAGCGCACCGCGAGGACCCCAGGAACTTCCTGTTGTTTCACGCCATGGCGCCCAACGTGGCGGGCGTCCTCGGTTCCGCCATCGCGGCGGGCATACTCTGGTCGGTGCTGGTGGGCGCATAACCAAAGGAAACCAATCGTGAAGAAGAAAGTACATTTCATGTGCACCACGTTCCGCGACGGATTCCAGTCCGTCTACGGCGCGCGCGTCTTTACCCGGGACTTCATGCCCGCCGTGGAAGCGGCGCGGAACGCGGGAATCGATTACTTCGAGGCCGGCGGCGGAGCCTTGTTCCAGTCGCCCTATTTCTACTGCAACGAGGATGCCTTCGAGCGGATGGACGCCATACGGGAAGCGGTGGGTCCGGACGCCAACCTGCAGACCCTGTCCCGGGGCGTCAACGTGGTCGGACTGGATTCGCAGCCGAGCGACATCATCCGGCTGCACGCCGAATTGTTCAAGAAACACGGCATGACGACCATCCGGAACTTCGACGCGCTGAACGACGTGGAGAACCTCGTGCACAGCGGCCGGTGCATCACGGAGGCCGGTCTCAGGCACCAGGTGTGCGTTACCGTCATGGAACTGCCGCCGGGCTGCTCGGGCGCCCACGACGCGGCCTTCTACACGGATACCTTCAGGAAGATCCTCGACGCCGACATTCCCTTCGACTCGGTCTGCTTCAAGGACGCCTCGGGAACGGCCGTTCCCTCCAAGGTGTATGATTCCGTCAAGGCCGCCCGGAAGCTGCTGCCCGAAGGGACCTGGATCCACTACCATACCCACGACACGGCCGGCATCTCGGTTGCGTCGTACCAGGCGGCGCTCGAAGCCGGCGCCGACGCCATCGACCTGGCCTTCGCGCCCGTGTCCGGGGGCACCTCGCAGCCGGACATCCTCGTCATGTGGCACGCGCTTCGCGGCACGGACTACGACCTGGACATCGATCCCGACGGTGTGCGGGAAGCCTCGGAGGTCCTGAAGGAATGCATGAAGGACTATTTCCTGCCTCCCGAGGCCGTGGCCGTCGAACCGCTCCTACCCTGGAGCCCCATGCCGGGCGGGGCCCTGACCGCCAACACGCAGATGCTCCGGGACAACGGGATCATGGACCGGTACCCGGCCATCATCAAGGCCATGCGCGACGTGGTTGAGAAGGGCGGGTACGGCACGTCGGTCACGCCGGTATCCCAGTTCTATTTCCAGCAGGCATTCAATAATGTACTGATGGGCCCCTGGAAGAAGATCGCGGAAGACTACGGACGCATGGTCCTGGGCTATTTCGGCAGGACACCCGTGCCCCCGGATCCCGTGGTCGTGAACATCGCATCGGAACAGCTGGGCCTGCCGCCGAACAGGCGGCCGGTGCTGGAACTCAACGACAACGATCCGAAGAAGGGCGCCGAGGCCGCGCGCAGCGTGCTGAAAGAAGCGGGGATCGAGGACACGGACGAGAATATCTTCATCGTCGCGGCGTGCGGCGATCGTGGACTGGCCTACCTGAAGGGCGAGGGATTCATCGGGGTGCGCAAGAAGACCGCATCGGAGCAGGTGGAACAGCCCGACGAGGCGCTGCCCGCGACGGACGGTCCCCGCGGATACCAGGTGACCGTCAACGGCAGAAGCTACGCGCTGCGTATCGAGGGGAATACAGCGATCGTCAACGGCAAGGCGTACGATGTCGACCTGCAGCCCGATACGTCCGAGGCCGTGGGAGAAGCCGCGGAACGCGCAGGAACCACGCCGGTCATCGCGCCGATCCCGGGGAAAGTGCTCAAGGTGGCGGTCTCCCCCGGTCAGGCCGTGGAGGAAGGAGACGTCATCGTGGTCCTGGAAGCCATGAAAATGGAAATGGAGGTCACCGCCGACGTCGGCGGAACCGTGACCCATGTGTCCATAAACCCGGGCGTCCAGGTGATCGCGGGCCAGACGCTGGCCTACCTGGGTTGATGGCCTCCGAGGTGGGTTCATGGCTTGAACGTCGAATGGCCGGATTTCCCTTACACCGCATCCGGATTGAAAAGCGCTGTCGGAACGCGGTCCGCATACTGAACGCGGCCAGCATGTTGATCGCGGCCAGTTTGCTGATCGCGGCCCGTAATCTGTACGCTGTCCGCTTGCTGCGCCGGGCGGTTGCCTGCAGCCTGGCACTACTCGCCTTCCCTGCTTTTTCCGCCTTCTCGCAGTCCCCTGCCACCGGTCCCTTCATGCAGCGCGACCAGTTCCCTGTAAGAATGTTGTTCCTCGGACTTCGTCCCGAGGCCGGGGATCTCCTTCCGCGAAGATCGGTCCAGTGGGCCGTCCAGTTCGACTACGCCAATACCTACGCAAGCACCCTTCCCGTAGGCGACACCCTGATCGCCGATGACTACTACCGGGCCGCGCCGCCGGACGAATACCGGCTGTTCGTCGATACGGAATCCCTCCGCGTGTCGGCGGATCTGGACTGGCGGATCGCGTCGCGGCTGCAGATAGGCGCGACCATGCCTTTTCTCAAGCACGGCGGCGGCTTTCTGGACGGCGTGGTGGAGGGGTTCCACGGCATGTTCAACCTGTCCAACGGGGGCAGGGAGTGGGCGCCCAGGAACGACTATGGTGTATTCGTGGTACGAAACCGCCGTTTCTGGATCAAAAGTGTGGAGTCCGCCTCCTTCCGGCCGGGAGACCTCGTAGTACGGATGAAGACACCGTTGAACCGCGGCGGCGACGAACTCAACCTGGCCCTTGCCGGCGCCGTGAAGCTGCCCACGGGCAACCTGGAAACGCTGACCGGCAGCGGGGGATGGGATTTCCAGGCGGCGCTTTTCGCAACCTGGCGGCCACGGCGGCCGGAGCAGGACATGGTCTTCCATGCCAACCTCGCCCACACCCGGCTGGGCAGGCCCACCCTGGGCGATGGATTCCCCCTCCGGTCCATCACGACGTTCGTGCTGGCCTTCGAATACCGGACATCGGGCCGACTCGCCGGCCTGGTCCAGACACAGGTCAACATCGGTCCCTTTCCCGGCAGCAGGCTGGGCCCCTTGAATCGCACGGCCATCGAGGCGACCGCCGGCGTGCGATACGCCCTGTCCGAGTCGCTGTCACTCGATATGGGCCTGACCGAGAATCTCAGCCAGTACCAGAACACCCCCGATGTGGGGCTCCACGCCGGGATCGTGTGGAGGACGCCTTAGCGGCCGCCGCGCGCGCTGGATGACTTATAAAGGCGGTCACGCCGGACGACGCCCTGACCGCGGTACAGTGGAGATCCTGGCGGCCGCCAAATCGGAAATCATCATGCAAAACACGTATTCAAGGTTGCTTTTCAATGCCCGTGGACGGCTGGGCGTGATCGACCTGGACGACGCCGCGGCCACGTCGGGTATGGAAGACGCGGCGGATCCGGTCGATTCGGTTACGCGAATCTGGTATCCGAACCCGGACGTCCCAGGCATGGCCAGTTGGGGCTGGGGACCCGTCTTTGAAGACCGCCACAGGGTCATTCTGTCCAGCTACGAACCCGGCAAGGCCTGGGAAGGCAACGTGCGGGTCCATCTCTGGATATACGACCTGACCGAAGACCGGCTGCTGGAGGAGATCGCCCTCAAGAACCGGCCGGCGCCGTTCATGGGATGCACCCATATCCTGCCGGGAGAGGATCGTCTCGTGACGAATCCGATTATCGACGGCAAACAGCGTATCTGGACGATGGAATTGGACGGGTCCGATCCGACGGAGATCACGGGCGCGGAGGACGGGTTCGTCTACTGTGTACAGATCAGCCCGGACGGCCGCAGGTTCGCCTATCATTCGACCATGCTGGAAGGCCGGGACAGCTACTGCATATTCGTTTCGGACCTGGACGGAGGAAACCGGGTGGAAGTCGCGGCGGCGCAGGGGCACCTGTACTTCGGTCCCATGTGGTCGCCGGACGGACAGTGGCTGATCTACCAGGACTGCCACTATCCCGATGACCCGGGACACGACTGGGCCGATCTGTGTCTGGGCAGTCCGGACGGCCCCGGCGGCGCGACGCACCGGAAAGTCACGACTGGACAGCGCCAGTGGTTCGCCACTTCCTACGGCAACCCGAAATCCCGGGGCAGCGGTTCCAACATCGCCCAGTGGACCCCGGATGGGAAAAGGGTCACCTACACCCGCGCGGAGCCTGGTTCCCGGACGGCCTGGCCGTACCAGGCGCAACGGCCGGACACCGACCACTTCAACCGGGACTACTACCCGGAAGAAGCCCGCGGGGGCACCGCCATCTGCCTCCTCGATCCCTTCACGGGGGAGGAAACGGAGTTCATACCTTTCGAACCCCGCATCTGGAACTTCCGGTCGGCCTGGTCTCCGGACGGTTCCAGGTTCGCCTTCTGCCGCGCCGAAGTGGGATCACCGAGCGGCATCTGGCTGGTCGAGGCCGACGGTACCGGCGAGCGGATGCTCACGGACGGATACGAACACCTGGGCGCGGATCACCCGGTGTGGGTAGGATAGAGGGTTTATTCGCCCGCCGGTATCAGGGCAACTGTCACACGGAAGGTCACACGTAGGTCAGCCAGCCGTGGGCATCCTCGCCCTCGCCCGTGGTGACCGCGAAGAACCGGTCCTGGATCTCCTTCGTGACCGGACCGCGGGACCCGCCGCCCACGGTGATGCGGTCGATGGACCTTACCGGCGTCACTTCCACGGCGCTTCCCACGAAGAAGACCTCATCGGCGATGTAGAGCATCTCGCGGGGGATATCCTGTTCGACGACGTCGAATCCGGCGTCCTGGGCAAGCGTCATGACGGAGTTGCGCGTGATGCCGCCGAGGACCGAGGCCGCCAGGCTGTTCGTGATGACCCGGCCCTCCTTCACGACGAAGATGTTCTCGCCGCTTCCTTCGCTGATCAGGCCGTCGGTGTTCAGGGCAATGCCTTCGCTGTACCCGTTCTCGATGGCCTCCATGCGGATCAGCTGGGAATTGAGGTAGTTTCCGCCGGCCTTGGACAGGGCGGGGTGGGTATTCGGCGCGGGACGGGTCCAGGACGAGATGCACACGTCCACGCCGTTTTCCAGCACGTCGTCGCCGAGATAGGCGCCCCAGTCCCATGTTCCGATGGCGACTTCCACGGGACATCCCAGGGGGTCGACGCTCAGCAGGCCGTACCCGCGGTATACGACGGGACGGACGTAACAGGAAGCGTGCTTGTTGGACCGGATGGTCTCGAGGACGGCCTCGTTGATTTCCGCCGGGGTGTAAGGGATTTCCACCCGGTAGATCTTGCAGGAGTCGAACAGCCTGTCCACGTGCTCCTGGAGCCGGAACACCGCAGGGCCCCGAGTCGTCTCGTAGCAGCGCATGCCCTCGAAAAAACTCGAACCGTAGTGTACCACGTGGGAAAGTACGTGGATCTTCGCGTCTTTCCAGGGTACCAGTTTCCCATTGAACCAGATGTATTCGGCCTCCGGCAGGGTGGCCATGCTCGATCTCCTTTCCACGGTTCGGTTCGCGCCAAACAATCTGGCGCAAACTAGGGGGCGAACCCCCTGTTGTCAAGGGCAAAAGGCCTTGACACCCTCTTCGCGAAATCCCTAGCTTATGCCATGACGAAACCGGATAATGACGCCGTATTCATGCGCCAGGCGCTGGATCTGGCGGGTCAGGGTATTGGCCGGACCAGTCCCAATCCCATGGTGGGATCCGTGGTCGTCCGCGACGGCGTCGTCGCGGGCCGGGGCTACTACCGTGAATACGGCGGACGTCATGCCGAACCGCAGGCGCTCGAGGAGGCGGGAGCGCTTGCGCATGGCGCCGCGTTGTACGTTACCCTGGAGCCCTGCTGCCACCAGGGCAGTACGCCGCCGTGCACGGACGCGATCATCGCATCGGGCATCGCGCACGTCCACGTCGCCATGGCCGATCCGGACCGGCGCGCGTCCGGCAAGGGGATCGAGCGGCTGCGCGCGGCGGGCATCGCCGTCGAAACTGGCCTCCTGGAAGCGGAATCGCGGGAACTGAACGCGGCCTATGTGCACCACCGGGAGACCGGCCGGCCCTTCGTGCTGCTCAAGCTCGCCCAGACGCTGGACGGCCGTATCGCCACGCGGAACGGCCGGTCGCAGTGGATCACCGGGGAGGCCGCGCGGAAACGGGTTCACCTGATGCGCAGCCGGGCGGATGCCGTGCTCGTGGGCATTGACACCGTGCTGGCGGACGACCCGCGGCTCACGGTCCGGCACGTAGACGGCCGCCAGCCCCGTCGCATCGTGCTCGACAGCCGGGCCCGAACTCCGGAGGACGCGCGGATATTGAACGGCGATGCGCCGGCGATCGTTTGCGTTACGGAGGCCGCGCCCGCGGATCGGGTGGACGGGCTGAAAGGTGCGGGCGCCGAGGTGCTCGTATTGCCTGGCGGAGACGGATCCATTCCAATAGCGCCGCTCAAGACGGCGCTTGGAAAGGCCGGGATCGTGACCCTCATGGTAGAAGGCGGCAGCCGCGTGGCCACTTCCTTCCTGCGGGAGGGGGCGGTCGACCGGATCGCCTGTTTCGTCGCGCCGCGCATACTGGGCACGGGGATCCCATCGATCGCCGACCTGGAACTGGACGACCTTTCGAAGGCTATAGAACTGCGGGATACGCGGGTGGAGCAACTGGGCGGCGATTTTCTCATCACGGGCACGCCGGGGTACGCTTGAAGAGATCGGGGGCATGCCGGCAGGCGCGCCCGATGAGATCATGGGCAGCCCGCGCTACACGGAGTATAAACCATGTTCACGGGAATCGTTGAAACCACGGGTTCGGTACAGGCGCTCGACGGCGATCGGGACGGCCTGAAGCTGACCGTGGAGGCACCTGCCATGTCGGCTGGGTTCCAGCCGGGCGACAGCGTGGCCGTGAACGGCGTCTGTCTGACCGTAGTGGATACCGGGGACCGGGTGTTCTACCTGGAAATCGTACCGGAGACGGTCTCCCGGACGACCTTCGGCAACTTGCGGGTCGGGGACCGGGTCAACCTGGAGCGGCCGCTGCGTCTGTCGGACCGCATCGACGGCCATCTGGTCCAGGGACACGTGGACGGCGTTGGACGCATCGCGGCGCGGGAAGAACGGGGCAACAGCCTGTGGTACGAGGTCGAAATCCCGGAGGATCTGACGCCTTTCGTCATCGAGAAAGGGTCCATCGCGCTGGACGGAATTAGCTTGACAATCGCCGGTCTGACGGGTAGTTTGGCAGCCGTATCGATCATACCGCATACCGCGTCGATTACGACGTTCGGCGGCAGGCAGATCGGTGACGAGGTGAATATAGAAGTGGACATGATCGGCCGGTATGTCGCGTCCCTTTTGCAGTCCGGCCGGAGTTCGAAACCGGGAGAGAACCCGGAGTCATCACCCATCACCGAAGCCTGGTTGAGGGAGAAGATGTAGGTCGGCAAGGCCCGGCGGCGATACGAGTACAGACCGGGACGCACGCCGTCAGGACAACCGAAAACACGATTGAACTCCATGCCGTCCCCCTTTAGTACCATCCCGGAAGCCATCGAAGAGATCAAGGCCGGGCGCATACTGATCGTCATCGACGACGAAGACCGCGAAAACGAAGGCGATTTCATCATGGCCGCCGAAAGAACGACTCCGGCGGCCATCAATTTCATGGCCCGGTATGGCCGGGGACTGATCTGCCTTCCGACCACGCGCGAACGCCTGGAAGAACTCAAGGTGCCCGCCATGGTCGGCGAAGAGGTCAACACGGCGCTGCTGGGCACCCGCTTCACCGTATCGGTCGACGCCGTCAACGGCACGACCTCGGGCATATCTGCGGCGGACCGCGCCGAGACGGTGCAGGTATTCGTCCGTTCGGGCAGCAGGCCCGAAGACCTGGCGCGGCCGGGTCATATCTTTCCCCTGCAGGCCTTCGACGGCGGTGTGCTGCGCCGGGCAGGGCACACGGAGGCCACCGTCGATCTGGTGAAGCTGGCCGGGCTGTACCCCGCCGGCGTCCTCTGCGAAATCATGGACGATGACGGGTCCATGGCCCGCCTCCCCCGGCTGATCGAGATCGCGAACGACCATGACCTGAAGATCATTACCATCAAGGACCTGATCGAATACCGCAGGGGCAGCGAGAAGTTGGTAAAGCGGGTGGTCACGACGACCATCCCAAGCAGGTACGGGGAATTCGAATCCTACCTCTATGAAGACGAACTGACCGGTGATCACCACGTCGCCCTGGTCAAGGGGAGGGTGGACGGTGAGCCGAACGTGCTTGTACGCGTGCACTCCCAGTGTCTTACGGGAGACGTTTTCGGGTCCATGCGATGCGATTGCGGCGACCAGTTGCAGCAGGCGCTGAAGCGCATCGCCGCCGAGGGAAGCGGCGTGCTGCTATACATGCGGCAGGAGGGCCGGGGCATCGGACTGGCCAACAAGCTCAGGGCGTACGCCCTGCAGGACCAGGGACATGACACGGTGGAGGCGAACCAGGCGCTGGGTCTGCCCGTGGACGCGCGAGATTATGGGATCGGATCCCAGATCCTGGCCGACCTGGGCCTGACCACGATCCGGATCATGACCAACAACCCGTCCAAGCGGATCGGGATCGAGGGCTATGGCCTCGACGTGACGGAACGCGTCCCGCTTCAGACTTCGCCGAACCGGTACAACGTGGGTTATCTCAAGACGAAGCGCGGCAAGCTCGGCCACCTGCTCGATCTCGACGAATCGCCGGACGACGTCGGCTTCGACAGCCTGCTTTGATCTTGCGCAAGGAGCGAGTTCGTGACGAATACGATTGAAGGCAGCCTGGTGAACGGCGCGAACGACCGGTACGGCATCGTGGCCGGTCGGTTCAACGGCTTCATTACGGAGTCGCTGCTGAAAGGTGCGCTGGACGGGCTTCGCCGCCACGGAGTCGACGACGATCGGATCGACGTGGCCTGGGTTCCGGGCGCTTTCGAGATCCCGCTCGCCGCCAGAAAGATGGCGGAAAGCGGAAGCTACGACGCCGTGATCTGCCTGGGATGCGTCATCCGCGGCGCCACGCCCCACTTCGACTATGTGGCCGGGGAAGCGGCCAGGGGGATCGCGGCCGCGGGCCGCGACACCGGGGTCCCGGTGATCTTCGGCGTGCTGACCACGGAAAACCTCGAGCAGGCCATCGAACGCGCCGGTACGAAAGCGGGCAACAGAGGCTGGGACGCCGCGCTGGCCGCCCTGGAAATGGCCGACGTGATGCGCCGGCTAAGCGGACCGGACGGATCGGGCGGAGCGGCGCCTTCTGATGGACCGGGCGGACCAGGGGATCCGGCGTGAATGTGCGCGCGGCGGAACGACGCCTGGGCCGTGAACTGGCCCTGCAGTCGCTCTATCTCGCCGAACAGACCGGGGACGATCCCGGCAAGGCCCTGGCGAGACTGCCGGGATGGTCCCTGGCGCCTCAGAATACCCGCCGTTTCGCCGAGACGTTGATCGAACGGCTCCGGCAGCACGACGAAACCGTGAACCGGCATATTACCGCGGTGGTGCGCCACTGGGACCGGGACCGCGTGGCACGCATCGACGACTGCATCCTCCGCCTGGGCGCCTGCGAACTCATTGCCTTTCTCGATATTCCGACGGCGGTTTCCATCAACGAAGCGATTGAGCTGGCCAAGAAGTACAGCACGGAACAGTCCGGGGGGTTCGTCAACGGCGTCCTGGACGCCGTTGCCGCGAGACACCTCGCGACGACCGGACAAACCTGAGCCCGCTTATTCGGCATACCGGCACGTACACAGGAATGAACCCGAAAAGTGCGATTCGGCATTCTGTCCGACATACATGGGAACCTGGAAGCGCTGGATGCCGTGCTCGGAGCGCTGGAAGGCGAGCGTATTGACCGGTACTTGTGTCTGGGCGACATCGTCGGATACGGGGCCAGTCCCAATGAGTGTCTCGACCTTGTGACCGGGTTGACGACGGTCGTGATCGCCGGCAATCACGACCATGCCGCGATCGGGAAACTGGATATCGCCACGTTCAATCCCTTCGCCGCGGAAGCGGCACGGTGGACGCGGCGGCAGCTTACGCCCGCGGGACGGCGGTACCTGGCCGAACTGCCCTACACCCGGCGAATAGGCGATCTCTACGCCGTCCACGCGAGTCCCGCCGACCCGCCGGCATGGCACTATCTTACGTCACTCGGCCGCGTGATCGAAGGATTCGAGGCGCTGCCCGCCGGCGTAACGGTGTGCGTCCTGGGCCATACGCACTCACCGGGCATTTTCGAATCGCGTATCGCGGAGGATCGATGCAGGGAGGTTCCGGCCCAGGTACACGTCATGGCGCTGGAAAGCAGATACATCGTGAACGTCGGCAGTGTCGGCCAGCCGCGGGACGGAGATCCCCGCGCGGCCTACTGCGTGTTCGACGTCGGGGAGGGACGGCTCGAAATAAAGCGGGTTTCCTACGACGTGGAGACGGCGCAACGGAAGATCCGCGCCGCCGGTCTGCCGGACCTGCTCGCCGAGCGCCTCGCGCACGGAAGATGAACGCCGTCTTTCTTCGCCAGTCGACAACGTATCGTCCCGACGGATAACAACATCGCGTTTCGACGAACAAAGGACCTTGAAGGAAATACCAGCACATGCCCGTGTTTCGCGTTGTACTCATGATCGGCATGGCGGCCGCATTCCTCATCTCGCTGGCCGTGTATACCAGGACCATCGCTCCCACCGTGCCCTTCTGGGACGGGGGCGAGTTCATCGCGGCTTCCTACATCCTGGGCATACCTCATCCGCCCGGCTCTCCCCTTTACATCCTGATCGGCCGGCTCTTCACCCTGCTGCCCGACCTGGGCATGGGGATCGCCTGGCTGGTGAATTTCTCCTCGTGCCTGTTCAGCGCCCTGACCGTGACGTCCGTCTACCTGGTCGTCGTGAAAGCCGTCACGCTCAACCGGGACCGGGCCGGACTGACCGTGTACGAAAGCGTGGTCGTCTGTTGCAGCGCACTGACGGGCGCGCTCCTGCTGGCCTTTTCCGATACGTTCTGGTTCAACGCGGTGGAAGCCGAGGTCTACGCGCTTTCCATGTTGATCATGATGGCCTGCACCTGGGTGATCCTGCACTGGGTCGAAAACCACGAGCAGAACGGCAGCGAGCGCTATCTCTTCCTGGTCGCCTACCTGGCTTTTCTCGGTATCGCCGTGCATATGTTCACCATGCTGATCCTGCCCGCCGCGTTTCTGAGCGTTGTCTACGCGGACCGGGTCATCCGGTCGAACAGGAAACTGATCCTGCTCTGCGCGGTCATGGGCCTTATCCTGTTCAGCGTCGTAGCCTCCATCGACGTGTTTTTCCTCGCGGTGCCACTCGCCATCGCCGGTCTGGCCCTTTCCAGGGGACGGCTGCCCTGGGGCTTCCCGGCCCTGGCGTTCGTCCTGGCCGTCGCCGTGATGTTCTTCGGGCTGGAAGGCGTCGGATCGTACAACGGGCTTCCGCTGCTCGTGATCGGCGGATTCGAGGCCACCTGGGGCACGGTCATGTTCAGCTTGGCGCTGGTGAGTCTGGCCCTCGCCCTGGTCTCCGCGACGGCCGATGATGCGGGCCGGTACAAGTGGCCTTTCTGGATCATCGTGCTCTGTGTCGCCGTACTGGGATACTCCGTAAACTTCTACGTGCCGATCCGGGCGGCGCAACAGCCCGCAATCAACGAGAACGACCCGTCGAACTGGGCGAATTTCGAGGGCTTCCTGGAACGAAAGCAGTACGGTCAGGAAAGCATGCTCGAATCGATGTTCAATCGCAAAGGCAGCTGGTCGTCCCAGTTCGGAAACGGCGAAAACATGGGATTCTGGCGTTTCTTCTCCCGGCAGTTCAGCGATCCCGGCTTTCCCTACTGGCTCTTCCCCGTCCTGCTGGTTGCCCTGGGCATCGTCGCCCAGGCGGAACGTGACCGCCGAAGCACCCTGTTCCTGGTCGGGATGCTGCTCACCTGCAGTATCGGCCTCATCCTTTACATGAACTTTTCAGACGGCAGCCGGGGCATACAGCGCGAGGTGCGCATCCGGGACTATTTCTACACGCCCGCCTTCGTCTACGCTTCGGTACTGATGGGCATAGGCGTCAGGGCGCTGATGGGCCAGATTGCCGCGTGGCTGCAACGATTCCGGCTGCCTGTGGAACGAAGCACCGCGGGGATCGCCGTGCTGTCCATCGCTCTTCCGCTCGTTCCTTTCAACTATCACTACGAATCCCACTCGCGGGAGGGCGACTACATCCCGTACGACTACGCCTACAATATCCTGCAGTCGTGCGACGAAAACGGGCTCGTCTTCACCAATGGCGATAACGATACCTTTACGCTCTGGTTCCTGCAGGAAGTGGAAGGCATACGCAAGGACGTGCGGGTAATCAATCTGAGCCTGCTCAACACCAACTGGTACATCAGGCAGTTGAAGTACCAGGAGCCCAGGGTGCCGATCGAACTGGCCGACGAGACCATCGACATGCTGACCATCCAGCGCTGGGACGACCGGGAGGTCGAGATCGCCGGGATGACGTGGACCGTACCGAGGGCCGGTACGCTCGGGGGGGACATCGGATATCTCAGGGTGCAGGACCTGATGATTCTGCACATCTTGGAACAGAACAAGTGGGAGAAACCCGTCTTTTTCGCCGTGACCGTCCCTTCGGAGAACGACGTGGGCCTGGACGGGCACATGCAAATGGAAGGCATGGTATGGCGGATCGTGCAGAATCCCAACCCCGAACTGATGGACCTCGACAGGACCCGGCACAACCTGTGGAATGTCTACCAATATCGCGGAATAGCGGACCCGGAGGTATACAAGGACGAGCAGGTCCGCACCCTCCTGCGGAATTACACCGTGTCCTTCCATCAACTGGCGCTCAACCGCTGGAAAAGAGGTGAATTCGATCAGGCCATAGACGCCATCGAGAGATATCTCGAGTTAGACATAACCAACGGGGTGCTCGAACGTCTGATGCTCATCCAGTTTCACGCCGACAACGGTGCTTTTGCGGAAGTCGAGCCTTATGCGTTCGAGCTGGCCGCTGAATACAAGACCTTCGACGGGTATACGGCCCTGGGGCAGGCCATGCGAAAGCAGGGACGGACTGGGGAGGCCATCGCCCTGCTTGAACGCAGTGTGGCGGCATTTCCCGAATCTACTGCGGGTTACGATCAACTGGTAAACCTTTACTACGGGCAGAACGATACGGGACGCATGCTGGAGACCCTCGAAAGGTGGCAGCGGATCGCACCGGGAGATTCGGTCGTACAGGCTATGATCGAGGAACTTGGCCGGAGCGCTGAACCAAGCGAACCCTAGCCGGGCCGGTTCAGGCGAATGCGTATACTGATCATCAACTGGCGGGATATCCGCAACCCGGAAGCGGGCGGCGCCGAGGTGCACCTGCACGAGACGTTTTCGCGGATAGCCGCGTCCGGGCACCAGATCACCCTGCTTTGCTGCAGATTCCCCGGCGCGGCGGACTTCGACCATGTGGACGGGATCGAAATCATACGGTTCGGCGGGAAGTGGACCTTCAACCTGGCCGTTCCCTGGTTTTACCGGCGGCATCTCGCGCGCCGTTCATTCGACGTAGTCATCGAAGACATCAACAAAATCCCGTTTCTGCTGCCCTGGTTCGTAAAGGAAACTCCGGTGATGGTCCTGCTGCACCATCTGTTCGGGACCACGTTCTACCGGGAAACCAATCCGGTCTTCGCGACGTACCTGTATTTCATGGAACGGCTTATTCCCAGGGTCTACCGGGGCTGTCCCTTCGAAGTCGTATCGGAAAGTTGCCGCGACGAACTCGTCGGCATGGGTGTTTCGGCGGACAGCATCAGCGTCGTGCACAACGGAATCGACGCCGGGATCATGGATACGACAGACCGCATGGTCAGCACGGACCGCCCGGACCGCCCGATCGCGCCGGACCGCAAGGAACCCGGACTGATCGTATATCTGGGCCGTCTGAAAAAGTATAAGAACGTGGATCACCTGATCCAGGCCATGGCGATCGTTCGCGACGAGGTGCCCGGCGCCCGCCTGCTGATCGCGGGGACCGGGGACCGGCGGCCTGCGCTGGAAGCGATGGTCCGGTCACTGGACCTGGAGGAGGCGGTCGAATTCGCCGGATACGTATCGGAATCGGAGAAGATCAGTGTGCTGACGCGGGCTGAAGTCGCGGCGTATCCGTCCAGCAAGGAGGGATGGGGGATTACCGTGATAGAGGCCAATGCACGCGGCACGCCGGTGGTCGCTACCCGCGTGTCCGGGCTACGAGACGCCGTGGTGGACGGGGAGACTGGCCTGTTGACGCCCCCGGGGGATCGAGAAGCGATGGCCCGTGCCCTGATCGGGTTGTTGCGCGATCCGGAAGAGCGGGAGCGGCTTGCGTGGAACGCGCGGGCAAGGAGCAGGCGTTTCACCTGGGACGAAACGGCCCGGCAGACGATTCAGGTGATCCGGCGTGCCGCGGGAGAAAGCGCAGATGACCGGTGAGCACCCGGAGAAACAGGAGGACAGGGTGGATGTTTCCATCGTAGTCCCGCTGTTGAACGAGGCGGAGAGTCTACCGGAACTGCACCGGCGGATCGCGGACGCCCTGGAAGAGGCCGGCGCGTCATTCGAAGTGATCTTCGTCGACGACGGGAGCCGGGACGGGTCCTTCGAGACCATACGACAGCTCAGGGAAAACGACGGCCGGATCCGGGCGATCCGGTTCCGCCGCAACTATGGGAAGTCCGCGGCGCTGGCCGTCGGTTTCGCGGCGAGCCGAGGCGACGTCGTCGTTACCATGGACGCAGACCTGCAGGACGATCCGGCGGAGGTTCCCCGCATGGTCGAACTGCTCGGGCAGGGATTCGATCTCGTCTCGGGATGGAAGAAAGACCGGAAGGATGCCCTTTCGAAACGGCTTCCCTCGAAGCTGTTCAACCGGGTCACGGGCATCGTCTCCGGCCTGCGGCTCCACGATTTCAACTGCGGCTTGAAAGCCTATCGCCGGGAAGTCGTGGAGAATATCCCCGTTTACGGCGAACTCCACCGTTATTTGCCTGTTCTGGCGCACTGGGCCGGATTCCGTGTCACGGAAACGCCGGTGCTGCACCATCCCAGAAAGCATGGAAGCAGCAAGTTCGGAATAGGCCGGTTCACCCACGGGCTGTTCGACCTGCTGACCGTGTACTTCGTATCCAACTACACCCGGCGCCCGCTTCATCTGTTCGGTTCCTTCGGCCTGTTGTCTTTCGTCACGGGACTGGGCATCGCACTCTACCTGACCTGGCTCTGGCTGAGTGGCGTCGGCATCGGGACCCGTCCCCTCCTGCAGTTCTCCGTACTCCTCATGATCCTCGGCATCCAGCTCGTCTCCATGGGCCTGATCGCGGAAATGATCGCCCACCAGGCCCGGCGCTCAGAAGACTACGCCGTACAGGAACGGCTGGGATGATACCATGGCACGCTCCCGACAGGGCCGTATCTGTTTCTTCGGCACATACGAACGCAACTACCTGCGCAACCGCACGCTCGTCGAAGGCCTGACGCGCGCCGGCTGGCAGGTGCAAGAATGCCACGTGCCCCTCTGGGAGAAGGAACGCGACAAGACCGGCGCGTACCTGGGACTGTGCTCACTGGTATTGCGCGCCGTAGAACTGAAGCTGGCCTACCTTCGGCTGCTGTTGAAGTACGTTTTGACGGTTGGAAACTACGATATCATGGTGGTCGGGTACATCGGCCATTTCGATATGCCGCTGGCGTGGCTGCTCACCAGACTGCCGCGTCGCCGCCTTGTCTTCAGCCCCCTGATCTCACTATACGATACGTTGGTCGACGACCGCCGGTCATTCGCGGATGATACAATCATGAGCCGGTTCCTGCGCCGGCTGGACCGTTGGACCTGTGCGAGGGCGGATCTCGTGCTCCTTGATACGGAGGCCCATATCGTTTATTTTATGGATACTTTCGGTCTCCCGCGCCACCGGTTCGCGCGGGTATTCGTGGGCGCCGTGGAATCGGATCCAGTTGAGAGCGTGGATGACCGGCAATCAATTGAAAACGAGGAGTTCCAGGTTGTCTTCATCGGCAAGTTCACGCCGTTGCACGGACTGCCCCATATGATGGAAGCGGCACGGCGGCTGCGGGACGAACCGGACATCGTCTTTCATTTCATCGGTTCGGGACAACTGAGCGATGAAATGCACGAGACCGCGCGCAGGCTGGCTCTCGACAACGTCCGGTTTACGGAATGGATTCCCTACGAAATGATTCCGCGGTACCTGCAGGGAGCAGGCGTATGCCTTGGGATTTTCGGCACGTCGGATAAGGCAGCCCGTGTCATCCCAGGGAAAGTCTTTATCGCGCTTTCCATGGCCAAGGCGGTCATTACGGCGGATTCCCCGGCCATCCGAGAACTGTTGACCGACGGCGAAAGCGCGGTGCTTTGCCGGCGGGGAGACCCGGAAGCGCTGGCCACGGCCATCAGGGGGCTGTATGAGGACCGGGAACTGCTGGGCAGGATCGCCGAAGGAGGCCGCCGCGTCTTCCGCGACCACGCTTCCACGGAGCAGGTCGGCCGGTCCGCGTCTATTGCGCTGGAGAAACTGATGTCGGAGGGCGTTTAAAACCTTCGATAGCCCCGAAAGCCGCGTTCTATTCCCGAAGCGACTTCACCATGACGACGGCATCCTCCACCGGATTCGAATAATAGGACTTCCGCAGGGCGACAGAGCGGAACCCCAACTTCCTGTACATGCTCCGGCCCGCTTGATTCGATTCGCGCACTTCCAGGGTGGAAGTGGCGCACCCCCTCCGGACCGCCTCCTCGAGCAGCCAGGCCATCATGCCGTTCCCGATACCCCGGCGGCGGTATCCCGCTTCGACGGCGATATTGGCGACGTGCAACTGGTCCGCCGCAATCCACCCCACCAGGAAACCGGCAACAGACTGCCCCGCCACGGCGACGATGGTGACGGAAGCACTCGACGTCATCTCGTTTGTAAAGGCCGTTTCGGACCAGGGAGCTGGATAGGAAGCCCGTTCAATGGCCAGGACCCCGGGTAGATGCTCACGGGTCATTTCATGTATGACGAAAGCGCTCGTCTCTGGCATGGGTCAGTCCGTCGACGGATCGGACCGGCCGTGGGACGCGGAGGAGGTTCCGGCCGCCGGGGAACGCGCAGGCCGCGACGGCGGTTGCTTGGCGAAATCCGCCCTTCTCAGGTACAGGGGTTCCAGTTCGTTGAGGGATGCGTGCTCGTCCCGCACGAGGCGGTCCAGGCCGAGAAACGCGGTGGACGAGGCCAGCAATCTCCCCGTGCCCGGCGGTGCGAAACGGGCCCGTTCTCCGAGTGCGGTGGCGATGCCCGGGCGGTACGCGTCGACGCCGCTGCCGACGAGCACCACCGTATCCTTGATCGATGCGACCACTTCCTCGAGGATGCCCACCCTGTAATCGGTTATCCGCTTCGGCCGGCCCTCGCCCGTTTCGTACCGGGCTTCGTAGACCTGGCCCCTGCGCGCGTCCGTCAGCACGTGGACGGGATAGCGACTGTAAGGGACCTGGAAAGCGATGGCATCGAGCGTGGGCACGGCGGCGACAGGCCGATTGGTCACGTAGGCAAGCCCCTTGACCAGGCTCAAACCCACCCTGAGCCCGGTATAGGACCCCGGTCCGATCGAGATCGCGAATCCATCCACGTCGGACCATTGAAGGTCCAGTTCCTCCATGGTGCGCTCCAGGATCGCGGGCAGTTGTTCGGCGTAAACGGCGCCGATCTCCAGCGTCGCATCGGTCAATACCTCCTGGTCCCGGATCACGGCGATCCCGGCGGAGGCGGAAGAGGTTTCCAGTCCCACGACAATCATATTGAATTCCCTAGTAACGCAGCCTGGTCAGCAGCCATCCCCCGATCAGCAGGACGAAGATGGGAGCGATATCGATCCGCACATTGGTTTTGGGAATGGCGATGGGCGGAATGATCCGCCTGAAGGGTAACAGGACCGGTTCCGTCAGCCAGGTCAGCACGCGGACGAGCGGTGCGGACGGATCCGGGTTGAACCAGGACATCACGGCGCGGATGATGATCAGGACCAGGTATATACGAAGAATCTGAACAAGAATCATGGCAATCCTGTATCAGGGCTGAAACCGTTCCCACGGCATTGCGAACGCATGGGAACTTTAGCGACCGGCGCGCCCGTTGTCAACGGTGAAGATGGCGAAAGAGGAGCCCGGAACCGGTATGCCGTGGTTACGTTCCCCCGTGCCGATCCGGAACGGGAAGTAACCACTGGCGCTGCGTGGTTCGTCCTTCTATTTTACGGGATTTGTATGGTCGAATCCTGGCGGTGATGACCGGCATCGATGTTAACGGAGATGATTGGCGAGAAAGGATGCACATGGCGGACATTCGGGTCGACGAAAACAGGCTGCGGTCTTTCACGGCCGAGGTCTTCGAGCGGGCGGGACTGCCGGCCGAAGACGCGGCCATCGAAGCCGAAGTGCTGGTATGGGCCAACTTGCGCGGAGTGGACTCCCACGGCGTCCAACGCGTCGCCGGGTATGTCCGCTCGGTGGAGGCCGGGCACTACAACCCCCGGCCGGACATCCGGATAGAACGGGAAACGCCCGCCACCATGCTCATCGAGGCGGACCGAGCCTTCGGACCCGTGGTGACGACCTATGCCATGAAGCAGGCGATCGGCAAGGCCCAGTCGGCGGGTATCGGCTGGGTACTGATCCGGAACACGACCCACCAGGGAGCCATGGCGTATTACGCGCAGATGGCCGCACGGGAGAACATGGCCGGGATCGCCTCCGTCTGCAATCCGCCGAACATGGCACCGCCCGGCGCCCGGGCGCCGGGGGTGCACAACAGTCCCATCGCCATCGCCGTGCCGGGCAGCGGTGAACGTTGCATCTCGCTGGATATGGCCACGAGCGTGGCCGCCTTCGGCAAGCTGGACGTAGCCGTTGACCGGGGCGAATCCATCCCGGATACATGGGCGCTGGACGAGGACGGCCATCCGACGACGGATCCCCGCCGGGCCAGGCTCCTTCGGCCCGCCGGCGGCTACAAGGGTTACGGCCTGGCGTTAATCTTCGAATGCCTGTCCAGCCTTATGGTGGGTAACCCCCTGTTGACAGCCGCCATCACGGGTCCCGGCGCCCGGCCCGGCGTACAGAACAGCTTCATCGGAGCCATCGATATCGCCGCCTTTACCGATCCGGCTGAATACCGGACAAGCATAGACGACCTCGTCGCGGCCATGAAGGGGCTGCCGCGCGTCGAGGGCGTAGACGAACTCTTCGTACCCGGGGAGCCGGAGGAACGGGTGTATCGGGACCGCATTGAAAACGGTATTCCGCTGCCGCCGGGTACCCGGGACAAGCTCAACGAAGTCGCGGTTAAATTTGCGTTGCAGGTACCCTGGGAGGCGTAGGTTGAATGGCGGACGGAAGTGTCCGAGGAATGCAGTATGATCCTGGTTTAAGTATCGGGCCGGCCGCGGTTCGGGACGGCGGCTCGTGCAGAACAACTCGTTGAACGTCATAGAATTAAACCTTTGTGGAGAACGGATGCATGACCAGTAACTGGGGCTATTCGGAAGAAGGATTGAAGCACTACACCGCCTGTCGGGCCAACGGCCCTATCGTGGTGGACGGACGCCTCGACGAACCGGCGTGGCGGCTGGCGGACAGGTCGCCGCGCTTCGAGGACCTGGAGGAGCCGGGCCGGCCGGCGCTGTTCGACACGCGGGCGGCGGTGCTATGGGACGACGACTATCTGTACGTGGGGTTCTGGGTGGAGGAGCCCGACGTTCGGGCAACGTACACGAAGCGCGATTCCATGATCTGCGAGGAAAACGACGTGGAGGTCTTCATCGCAGGGGAAGACGCCTACTACGAGTTCGAACTGAACGCCCTGGGCACGATCATGGAGCGGTTCTACGTGTGGCAGGATGCCTACGTGGAAGCAGGCTTCGGCGCGATGCCCGAATTCGACCTGCAAGGCACCGACCTGGTGGATACCCTCGGGGGAACGAAGACGGGGCACGCCCATCCGCGCGGGCGCCGCTGGGCGTTTCGCGAATGGGATATGCCGGGATTAAAGTGGGCGGTGCACGTGGACGGCACCATAAACGATCCGACTGACAGGGACCGCGGGTGGACCGCGGAGATTGCCTTCCCATGGCGGGGGCTGAAGCACCTGGCGGACGGACGATCGCTGCCGGCACGGGAGGGCGATACGTGGCGCATGGATTTCTCCCGGTTCCAGTGGATCGAGGAAGGCGGATTCAAAACGTGTCCGGGATGGGCCTGGAACAGTCACGGGATCTATGATTCGCACATCCCCGACCGTTTCAGCGTGATTCATTTCACCGAGAATGTGGTGGGTGGGGAAGGAGGGCGTGATGGGCAGTGAGACTCCCATGACGGCAACGAAGACCGTGAAATACCTTTGCCCCAGGGCCCTGGACACCGTGGTCGTGGACGGCCGCCTGGACGAGGCATCGTGGCGACGCGCGGCGCGGTCCCCTCGCTTTAGCGATCACACGGGTGCCCGGGCCCTGTTCGATACCGAGGCGGCCATGGTATGGGACGACCGCGGCCTCTACATCGGACTATGGATGGAAGACCGCGATATTCAGGCCACCCAGGTTGAATCCGCCCACGAGGTACGCCAGGACAGCCACGTGGGCGTGCTCGTCACCGGTCCCGGCGCGTACTACGACCTGGCGGTGAATCCCCTGGGCGCCACATCGGAAATGGTCTATGTATGGAAGGAAGCCTACCGGGACGACGACCGGTTCCACGTGCCGGAATTCGACCTGGCGGTCCACCGGCCCGAGGTGCTGGGCGGCCACACGCGGACCGAGATCCGCGCCATGCGGTGGGCCTTTTCGGACTGGAAGTTACCCGGCTTGCAAGTCGGCGTGCAGGTGGATAGCGACCCGAAGAGAAGGGATCGGGTCGATCGGGGCTGGACCGTGGAACTGGCTTTCCCGTGGGAAGGCCTTGGACTGCTGGCCGATGCGCAGAGCATCCCGCCGGCCGCCGGGGACGTCTGGCACGTCGGCCTGCTCCGGCGGCAGGTGATCGACCAGCGCGGACACCGCTGGCAGGCCACGTGGTCATGGCAACCGCTGGTCCTGGTGGACGGCCGGATGCCCGAAACCCACCTGGAACTGGAGCTTGCCGACTCCTGACCTCAGTTCCGGCGCATGAACCCGGAGAAGAAGTCGTTGCCCTTGTCGTCCACCACGATGAAGGCCGGGAATTTCTCCACCTGGATGCGCCAGATGGCCTCCATGCCCAGTTCGGGGTACTCCACCACCGAGACCTCCCGGATGGAGTCCTTGGCCAGCCGTGCGGCCGGCCCCCCGATGGACCCGAGATAGAACCCGCCGTGCTTCTTGCAGGCGTTGGTGACCTGGACGGACCGGTTTCCCTTGGCGAGCATGACCATGCTGCCGCCGGCTGCCTGGAACTGGTCCACGTAGGTGTCCATGCGGCCCGCCGTCGTCGGCCCGAAGGACCCCGAAGCGTATCCTTCCGGCGTCTTGGCCGGCCCCGCGTAGTAGACGCACAGGTCCTTGAAGTACTGCGGCAGGTCCTCGCCGCCGTCGAGCCGCTCCTTGAGCCGGGCATGGGCGATGTCCCGGGCGACGATCATGGGACCCGTCAGGGAAAGGCGCGTGGCGACCGGGTAGCTGCTGAGGGTGGCGCGGACCTCGGACATGGGCCGGTTCAGGTCGATTTCCACGACGTCGCCGCCCAGGGTCTCGTCCGCGATCTCCGGCAGGTATTTCGAAGGCTCGGTCTCCAGCTGCTCCAGGAAGATCCCGTCCCGCGTGATCTTCGACAGGATCTGCCGATCGGCGGCGCAGGAGACGGCGATGCCCACCGGACACGAAGCGCCGTGCCGCGGCATGCGGACTACCCGCACGTCGTGGCAGAAGTACTTCCCGCCGAACTGCGCGCCGATGCCGATTTCCTGGCTCATCTTCAGCACCCTGGCCTCCATGTCGAGGTCGCGGAAGGCCTGTCCGTACTCGTTGCCCTCGGTCGGCAGGGTGTCCAGGAAGCGCGCGCTCGCGAGCTTGGCCGTTTTCAGCGTGTATTCCGCGGAGGTGCCGCCCACCACGATGGCCAGGTGGTACGGCGGGCAGGCCGCCGTGCCGAGGATGCGCAGTTTCTCGTCGACGAACTCGAGGAAACGGTCCTCGTTCAGCAGCGCCCGGGTCTCCTGGAAGAGGAGGCTCTTGTTCGCCGATCCCCCGCCCTTGGTCATGAACATCAGCTTGTATTCGTCGCCCCGGTCCGCGTAGATCTCGATCTGGGCGGGCAGGTTGGTCCGCGTATTCGACTCCGTGAACATATCGAGGGGCGCCTGCTGGCTGTACCGCAGGTTGGTTTTCAGGAAGGCGTTCATGGTGCCCTGCGAGAGGGCGGACTCATCATCGCCTTCCGTCCAGACGCGGTTGCCCTTCTTGCCCGTGACGATGATCGTCCCGGTGTCCTGACACATGGGCAGGATGCCGCCGGCGGAGATGTTGGCGTTCTTCAGCATCTCCATGGCGACGAAACGGTCGTTGTCGGACGCTTCCGGGTCGTCGAGGATCTTGCGCAACTGGGCGAGGTGTTCGGGACGAAGCAGGTGGGAACTATCGCGGATGGCCTGGTCCGCGAGCAGGATCAGGCCTTCCGTATCGACCTTGAGGATGTCCCTGCCTTCGAAAGTGCCCGTTGAGACGTGATCGCTCGTGAGCAGACGGTACGGCGTCGAGTCCTCCCCCAGGGGCAGGAGCTCGCGATGGACGTAGTCGTTCAAGCCGGACGTCTCCTTACACGAAACGCACGTCGACGGTTTCGAAGCAGGTGCGATGGGCATCGCATTCCGCGGGTCCCACGACCTTGTCGTCGGGACCGATACCCGACACGGAACGGACGCACCAGAACGAGCGGCCGGGCTTTTCTTCCGTAAGAGTCTTGTCGTTCTTTTCCGCCGTATAGAACGATTTCGTCCTCAGGAACCGGCATACGGGTTGTGCCATGATTGACTCCTTGGTTGCGCCGCCGGAGAGCCGGTCGGCCCGGACAGTCTGGACCGCCCGGTTCGCCTCCTGGACTGCCTACGACGCCAGGGCCAGTACGGCCTGTTTTACGAGGTTCTTCGCGATCTCCACCTTGTAACCGTTGTGCGGCATGGGCGCCGCGTCTTCCACCGCCGCCTCGGCGGCGCTTTCCGCCCGGGCTTCGGTGATCCGCCGGCCCCTGAGATAATCTTCCGCCTCGACGGCGCGCCACGGAATGGGCGCCACGCCGCCCAATACCAGGCTGGCCTGCTCGCAGGTCCCGTTCACGACGGTCATCTGGGCGGCAAGGCTGACGAGGGCGAAATCGATGGACTCCCGCTCGCGTACCTTGAGGTACATGCCCCGGCTGTTCGCCTCCGGTTTCGGTACTGCGATTTCGGTCACGATCTCGTTGGGGCGGAGGATGTTCTCCCGCCGGATGTTCATTTCGGGCAGCGTGAAGAAATCGTCCATGACGACTTCGTTCCCGCCGCGGGGGCCATGGATCTTCACCGTGGCGCCTAAGGCCATCAGCGCCGGGGCCGCATCCGAAGGATGGACGATGTAGCTCGGTCCGGATCCGAAGATGGCGTGGTACGTATTGACCCCGCCCACCGCATAGCACCGCGCCCCGCCCTTCTTGAGACAGGGGAAGTCCTCGCTGCGGTAGTACCAGCACCGCGGACGCTGCAGGATGTTTCCGGCCAGGGTAGCCATGTTTCGGATCTGCGGCGAGGCGATGACGGCAATCGCCTGGCTGAGCGCCGGGTAGTCCTGAGAAACGGCACTGTTTTCCAACACGTCCGTCAGCGTAGCCAACGCACCGATACGCAGCCCGGCGTCATCCTGGCGGATGTAATCCAGCCCGCCGATGGTCTTGAGGTTGACCACGCGCTTCGGGACCGCGGCGTAGTCCTTCATCTCACCGACCAGGTCCGTACCGCCCGCCATGACCACCGCGTCGTCCCAGCTACGGCCGAGAAGGGAAGGCACCTGCTCTATCGACGTCGCATTGACGTAGGAAAAGTTCTGCATGGATCAGCCCTCCTTCACTGCGGCCAGCGCGCTGAGCACTTTGTCGGGGGTGAACGGCATCTCCCGTATCCGGGCGCCGCAGGCGTTGTAGATGGCGTTGGCGATGGAGGCGGGGGTCGGGATCGTCGCGGGTTCGCCGATGCCGATGACGCCTCGTTCCGGTTCGTCGTACCTGAGAATCTCGATTTCGGGAATGTCCGTGGAGCCCATGACCTTGTAGTCTTCCAGGTTGGCGTTGACCATGTAGCCCGTCGCGGGATCCATGATGCGGTTCTCGTACATGCCGTAACCGATACCCATCAGGACGCCGCCGTTCACCTGGCTCGCCCAGGTGAGCGGGTTCAGGATCATGCCGCTGTTGTGGACGGCCACGACCCGGTCGACCTTCACCAGGCCGGTCTCGGTGTCGACGCTGACCTCGACGAAGTGCACGCCGGGCACGCCGCTGTCCGAGTAGCCGGGCAGCCACTGGCCGTGGAAGAAGATGGGCTCGTCCCCGAGTTGGGCCGTCGCCTGTTGCCAGGTCATGCTCTTGGAAGGATCGCTGCCCACGAACACGTTGCCGTCCGAGGCCACGAGTTCACCCGGTTCCACGCCGAAGTTGGGCGCGATCTTCTTGAACAGTTCGAGTTTCGCCAGCATCGTCGTACCCTTGATGGCGGGCGATACCGACGCGGCCGTGGTGCTTCCGCCGCTTCCGCCCGAATAGGGGTAGTTCGTGTCGCCGATGCCGACGGTAATGTCCTCCATCTTCAACCCGAACTCTTCCGCCGCGACCATGTGCACCAGGGTGAGCGTCCCGGTTCCGATGTCCTGCGTGCCGCACTTCACCTGCACGCTCCCATCGGGATTGATGGTACACTCGGCCTGCGTCCTTCCGCCGCCGCCGCCCCACCGGCACGATCCCACGCCCATGCCGGTCTTGATCCGGCCGGTCCCGGAATTGGGTGTGGCGCTTCGGCGGGTCTTCCATCCGATGTGTTCCGCACCCATGGCCACCATGTTGCGGCGCGCTTCATTCGGATCGTTCATCTGGCGGATGTCGATGGGGTCCATGCCCAGCGCCTCGGCCATCTCGTCCATCATGGATTCCATGGCGAAGGCGGCCTGGGGGTGCCCCGGCGCGCGCTGGGCGGCCATCGGCCCGGCGTTGGTGAACACGCTCGTCTGTTCGATGCGGTAGTTGGGGATCTCGTACAGGTACGGCGCCCCGGGTATATTGGCGCTGCCGGCGACGCCGGGCGTACCGTAGTTGGACCGCTCGTAGGCGACCAGTTTGCCGTCGCTCGTCGCGCCCAGCTTCACATGCTGCACGGCGGAGGGCCGGTTTCCGGTGGCCAGGTGCTCTTCTTTCCGTGTCAGCATCAGCTTCACGGGCGCTCCGGCCTTCCGGGCGAGCAGTGCGCAGATCACGCCTTCCTTGCGGGCGCCGAACTTGGCGCCGAACCCGCCGCCCATGAATTCCGTGATCACGCGGATGTTCGTTTCGGGGATGCCGAAATGACCGGCCAGTTCGCCGCGCACGCTGAATACGCCCTGGGTGGAGGCCCAGACCGTCAGCTTGTCGCCGTCCCACTGGCACACGTTGCCGTGGGTCTCCAGCGCGATGTGGGACTGCACCTGGCACCGGTAGGAGGCCTCGAGGGTCACGTCGGCCTGGGCGAATCCCGCGGCGATGTCGCCCTGCTCGCCGACCCTGGGCTCGCCCACGTTACCGCGGTCGCTGTGCACCTGGGCAGCGTCCGGGTCCCGCGCCGCGTCTTCGTCCACGACGAAGGGCAGCACCTCGTAATCCACGTCGATGGCGTGGAGCGCGTCTTCGGCGACCTCCGGCGTCGTTGCCGCCACAGCCGCTATTTCCTGTCCGGCGAACCGGCACTCCCGCGAGAAGACCTCGGGGTCGTCGTTGGGAAGCACCACCACACTCACGCCGGGCAGCGCCATTGCCCGGGTGGCGTCGATGCGGTTGATCCGGGCGCGGGGATGGGCCGAACGCAGGATGCGACCGTAGAGCAGGCCGGGCAACTTGATGTCGGCGGTGTACTTGGCGCGTCCGGTGACCTTGTCGACCGCGTCCACGCGGGTGTGGGGCTTGTTGATATAGGTGTTCTTCGAGAGGTCCCCCCAGCCGCCTTCGCCGGTATCGGGGACCTGTATCTCTATTTCTCTGGGTTCACCGTCTTCCTGGATGGTGATCGTGACCGTCTTCATCTTCTGCTGCATCGGCTCACCCTCCCTTCCGCATCTTTTCGGCGGCGCTCATCACGGCCTCGAACACGTGGGGATAGGTGCCGCAGCGACAGATGTTGCCGGACAGACCCTCCCGGACCTCGTCCGGCGTCGGGTTGTCGTTGGCGTCCAGCAACGACCTGGAGGACATCAGGAACCCCGGCGTGCAGAATCCGCACATCAAGGCGTCCTTCTCGACAAAGGCTTCCTGGATGGGATGCAGACTGTCGCCGTCCGCCATGCCTTCCACGGTCTCGATCTTTCGGCCCTGGGCGTCCATGGCCAGCGTCATGCAGCTGAAGACCAGCTTGCCGTCCAACTCCACGGTGCAGGCCCCGCACTCGCCCTTGTCGCAGACCACCTTGGGGCCGGTGATCTCCAGCCTGTCCCGCAGCGCGTCCGCCAGGGTGGTGCGTGCTTCCACGTCGACATTATGCGACTGTCCGTTCACGTCGAGTGTAATCGTCGCCGACATGACGCCCTCGGCCTCCTGGGCGGTCGCCGTCTTCGCACCTGAAACCAGGACGGCCGGAGCCACGGCCGCAGTCACCGCACCGGCGCCGGCACCCTTGAGAAAACCGCGCCGCGTGAACCGCTTACCCGTTGCTTCCCCGGTTTGAGACGATTCATCGGGCCTGGCTTCATCGTGTCGATCAGCCATGGGACCTCCTCTGCTGCATGCTTGAAACCGCCCGAACTGACGAATGCGATCCGGCAGATTCCGGCTGGTGAGTGATTACGAAGATCGGAACCGGCGAGTCCGGTGTACTGTGGCAAAAGGATGGGTAGCCACCCTTTGAATATGGAAGCGAACCCGGCCGTCGTCAAGACCTTTCAAATTGGTTGTGCCGTTAAGAATATACAAAGTATGAATGCGATTTCATCAAAGGAAGATCCATCGGCGTTTTCCCTTGCGAATACGGCCTGAATATCCTTAATTTCGAGGGAAGAAGGACGGCATCGTGAACTCGGATGGCCGTAGTTCATGGCGGCCGATTCATGTGTCGGGATGATGTTTGCAACAGTCCGGCCGGAAGAGCCGGAAACGGTAGCACGACAGCCGGAGAACGGGAATGAAGCGTTACGCATTTGCCGCCATGGCCGGCGCCGCGGTAGGCGCACTCGTGGGTGCGGAATTCTACCTCCGCCGCCAGGATCACGCGTACAACAGGGATCGGTGGTTTCACGAGGAATACGACGGGGCCCATCCTTATATCGTGTTTCACAACCGGAGCGGCTGGGAGCTGATGCCCGGTTACAGCGTGGCGGGCATCCGGATCAACGACTACGGGTTCAGGGGAACGGACTTTCCGAGGCGGAAGGATCCCGACGCCGTCCGGATCATGTGTCTCGGCGACTCCTGTACCTTCGGCGCGCCGGGGGACGATTCGCCCTATCCTTATCAGCTCGAACGGCAGCTCGAGGGCATGGGACTGGAGCGAGAGCACCAGGTGATCAACGCGGGCGTCGACGACCACGCGTCCATCAATGCCCAGTTGCGTCTTCCCCGACTGCTGGCCTTCGAGCCCGATATCCTGATTGTCTACATCGGCTGGAACGACATGTGGCTGGGGAATCCGAAACATTATCCGGACATGCGCAGGAAGACCCAGTCGTACTGGCATTACGGCAACGGCGGAGATACGGGTCTGCGGCTGCTGGACCAGGCCAAGGAGATCCTGGATCTGAATACGCCGCCGCCCATCGGCTCCTTCGACCTCGAGGACTTTCTGCCCGAGAACTTCGAGTACAATATGCGCCGCCTCATCCGGACGGCGAAGGACGACCGGGTCCGCGTCGTCCTGACGACCCTGCCGACACTCATCCCCCGCGACGGCGGCGAGATGTCCCTGCAGAATCTCGACAAACTGCGTTACCCGAAGTTCCTGGACCGGGGAGACGTCGACCGGCTCACGCAACTCTACGAAATCTACGATGCCTCGATCCGACGGCTGGCCATGGAAGAGGATTCGGATCTCATCGACCTTAACGCCGCTTTCGCCAGGATGGACGGTGAACGCGGCCGGTATTTCTCCGATACCTGGCATCCCACCATCGAAGGCAGCGAGATCATCGCGCAGGCGCTGGCACAGGGCCTGCGAGACCGCGGTATCGTAGGATAGTCCGGACCCGTTGAGACACGCACTGAAATACACGGTGTTTCCCACGCCCCTCGGTCCCATGTACGCGGCGGCCAGCGACGCGGGAGTGTGCCGCATTACGTATGACGTCACGGTCGACGTCTTTGAGACCGACATGCTGAACCGCTTCGGTGCGAACCTGACCTTTGTCCCCGACGACGAAATGCTTTCAACCGTCGAAGACCAGGTCACGCGCTATTTCGCCGGCGAACGGAAGGTTTTTGACATTCCGCTGGATTTCCTGCGGGGTACGCCGTTCACCCGCCGGGTCTGGCGCACGCAGCAGGCCATTCCATACGGAGCGTGTCGATCCTACAAGTGGGTGGCCGAAAAGGTGGGAAGGCCCAGGGCCGCCCGGGCGGTGGGCCAGGCCAACCGCAACAACGACATCAGCCTCCTGGTGCCCTGTCACCGCGTGATCGCCAGCGACGGCAGCCTCGGAGGCTACGGGGGCCAGCCGGATATCAAGGCTTTTCTACTGGATCTCGAAGGCGCGGACTACATCCGCTGACGGCTTACCGCGCTTGGTTTACCGCGCTCTCCGCCGGGCGCTTCCCTGTGTAAAGACTGCCCATGCCGCTGGATATTCCCAACAGAGTCTACTTCGCCTACGCCTTCCAGTGCAGATACCGCGAACAGGCGCCCCGGATCAACGGCGTCCTGGACGACTGGGGCCCCGAATACCTGGTACCCGACCTGGGTTACCTGGAGAACCGGCCGAAAGCCGCGGACGTCTACATGGCCTGGAACGACGAGGGCCTGTACTTCGCCGTGGACGTGCGCAAGCGAAAGCCGGTCCAGTCCCACTACGGACGGCACTGGTCCGGGGACAGCTTCCAGGTCTGGCTGGACACGCGGGACGTGAAGACCGCGCGGCGCGCAGGGCGGTACTGCCACCAGTTCAACTGCCTGCCCACCGGGGGCGGCGACGACGGTGACCGGCCTGTCGTCAAGCCCACGCAGGTCGACCGCGCCCGTGAAAAGTGGAACATGCCGGAACCGGAAGCGCTTCCCGTCGCATCCCTGATTACGGACCGAGGCTACACCCTGGAGGTGTGCCTCCCGACTCATACGCTCAGCGGATACGATCCGGAGGAATTCCCCCGGCTGGGTTTCACTTATTTCCTCAACAACTCGGAACACCCCGCCCAGTGGTGGAGCGCCGGGCGCGACCTGCGCGTCCACGTCGATCCCAGCACGTGGGGCACGGCGGTGTTAAGGAGGTAGTCGGGCAAACTAGACCGCCGACTCATAATCCAGGTTGGGCGCGAGCCACCGTTCGATGGTCTCGACGGTCATCCGCTTGCGGCGGGCGTAGTCCTCCACCTGGTCGCGTCCGATTTTCCCCACGTTGAAATACCGGGCCTCCGGGTGTCCGAAGTAGAAGCCGGCGACGGACGGCGGCGGGTCCATGGCATAGCTCTCGGTCAATTCCACCCCGATGCGCCGTTCGGCCTGGAGCAGGTCGAAGAGCCGGCGCTTCTCGGTATGGTCAGGGCATGCCGGATAACCCGGCGCCGGCCGGATCCCGCGGTATTCCTCCCGTATCAGGTCTTCACCGGAGAGGTCCTCGTTCCGCCCGTATCCCCATGCGCGGCGCGCCCGTTGATGGGTTTGCTCAGCGAAAGCTTCGGCCAGCCGGTCGGCGAGCGCCTTGACCATGATGGCGCGGTAGTCGTCGTGGTCGACCTCGTACTGCCTGACCAATTCGTCGAGACCGATCCCGGCGGTGACTGCGAAGACGCCGATGTAGTCCTCCGTGCCTTCAGGCCCAACGAAATCGGAAAGGGCATAGCAGGGACCGTCCTCCGAACGCGGCCGCTGCTGGCGCAGCATGTGGAACGTCGCAAGCGCTTCCGACCGCGTAGCATCGTCGAAAAGCACGATATCGTTGCCGGTAGAGTGGGCGGGGAAGAATCCCCACGCGGCCCGTGCCCGCAGCGACCGTCCATCCACGATCTCCTCCAGCAGGTGCAGCGCGTCATCCAGTAGTTTCCTCGCCTCATCGCCGACTTCGTCGTCTTCCAGGATGGCTGGATACCGCCCTCTTAACTCCCACGCACCGAAGAAGGGCGTCCAGTCGATGAAGGGAAAGAGTTCCTCCAGCGGATAGTCGTCGTCTACGCGAATCCCGGTGAATTCGGGTACCGCGATGGTCGTTTCCGACCATTCGAGGGCGGGCCGCCGTACGCTCGCCTCGGCGAAGGGTACGAGGAGGGTACGTGGCGTGCGGGTTTCATAGGTTTCCCGAATCTGCAGATAGTCCTCGCGCACACGCCGGGCATAGTCCGGCCTCAGTTCGTCGCTGAGGAGGCTCCCGACGACTTCCACGGCCCGCGACGCGTCCGTCACGTGCACGGTCGGACCGTGATAGGCCGGTTCGATCTTGATCGCCGTGTGCCTCCGGCTCGTCGTGGCGCCGCCGATGAGCAGGGGCAGTTCGAAGCCGTTGCGCTCGATCTCGCGGGCCACGTGTATCATCTCGTGGAGGGACGGGGTGATCAGACCGCTCAAGCCGATGAGGTCGACGCCTTCTTCCACGGCCGTACCGATGATCTTCTCCGCCGGGACCATGACCCCCAGGTCGATGATGCGGTAGTTGTTGCACCCGAGCACCACGCCCACGATGTTCTTTCCGATGTCGTGCACGTCTCCTTTTACAGTGGCCAGGAGGATGGTCCCCTGATACCGTCTTTCACCGCCGTCACCGTGCTCGGCCTCCATATGCGGCACCAGGTGGGCCACGGCTTTTTTCATGACCCGCGCGCTCTTGACCACCTGCGGCAGGAACATCTTCCCTTCCTGGAAGAGATCGCCGACGATTGACATCCCGGCCATCAGGGGCCCCTCGATGATGTGGAGCGGACGATCATAGCGTTGCAGGGCCTCGTCCATGTCCGCCTCGACGTGGTCAGCGATCCCGGCGACCAGGGCATGGGAAATGCGTTCCTCCAGGCTGCCGGCGCGCCAGTCCTCGTCCTTCTCTGCCCTTCCGGCCGAGGGCCCCTTTCGCGATTCGGCGAACTCCAGCAACCGGTCCGTGGCGTCGGGCCGCCGGTTGAAGAGGACGTCTTCCACCATGACGAGCGTTTCCGGGTCGACGTCCTCGTAGATCGCCAGTTGTCCGGCGTTGACGATGCCCATGTCCAGTCCGGCCTGGATGGCGTGGTACAGGAAGGCGGCGTGCATCACCTCCCGAATATGGTCGTTGCCGCGAAAGGAGAAGGAGATGTTGCTCACGCCTCCGCTGACCTTTGCCAGGGGGTGCCGCTCCTTCAGCCGGCGGACGGCTTCGATGAAGTTGACGGCGTAGTCGTCGTGTTCCTCGATACCGGTGGCCACGGTGAGGATGTTCGGATCGAAGATGATGTCCGTCGGATCCATACCGATCTCATCGGTGAGGATCCGATAGGAACGGCTCAGGATGTCCACCTTGCGGTCCGTGTCCGTGGCCTGGCCGTCCTCGTCGAAGGCCATCACCACTACGGCCGCGCCGTAGCGTTTGGCCATCCGGGCCTGGGTTTTGAAGACCTCCTCGCCCTCCTTCAGGCTGATGGAATTGGCGATGCTCTTGCCCTGCGCGCATTTCAATCCCGCTTCGATGACCGGCCAGCTCGAGCTGTCGATCATCACGGGCGTGGCGGCGATGTCGGGTTCGGACGCGATGAGATTCAGGAAAGTAGTCATGGCCCGTTCGCTATCGAGCAAGCCTTCGTCCATGTTCACGTCGATGACGTTCGCCCCGCCTTCGATCTGCTGCCGGGCCACCCCAAGGGCTTCCTCGTATTTCTCCTGCCGGACGAGCCGGGCGAAACGGCGCGATCCCGTCACGTTCGTCCGCTCGCCGATCATGGTGAAGTTGCCGTCGGGCCGCACGGTGAAGGTCTCCAGTCCACTGTACCGGGACAGGGGTTCGCCCGGGTGGGGGACGCGCAGTCTCCCGCGCCGCCTCACGGCCTCCGAGATCGCGGCGATGTGCTCGGGCGTGGTGCCGCAGCATCCGCCGACCATGTTGAGCCATCCTTCTTCGGCGAAATCTCCGAGCACCTCAGCCATGTGATCCGGGGTGTCGTCATAACCGCCCATTTCGTTGGGGAGGCCCGCATTCGGATAGCAGGTCACCGGTAGGTTCGCGACGCCCGACAGTTCTTCGATATAGGGCCGCAGTTCCGTCGCGCCCAGGGCGCAGTTGATGCCGACACTGTACAGGTCTCCGTGGCGTATGGACGTCCAGCAGGCTTCTACGGTCTGGCCCGAAAGGGTGCGGCCGCTGGCGTCGACGATACAGAACGACGCCATGAGAGGAACGCGGCGCATGCCTTCGTCGAAGAGGCTGTTGATGGCGAACAGGGCGGCCTTCAGGTTGAGCGTGTCGATCTGGGTCTCGACCAGCAGCAGGTCCACACCGCCGTCGAGAAGTCCACGGGCCTGCTCGCCATAGGCGGCGGCCAGATCATCGAAGGTGACGGACCGGAAGGACGGGTCACTCACGTCGGAGGCGACGGAGGCCGACCGGGTGGTGGGCCCCATGGCGCCGGCCACGAAGCGCGGCCTCTCCGGATCGGCGGCCATGGCGGCCGCGGCCGCCCGTTTCGCGATTTTCGCCGCCGCCAAGTTGATGTCGTATACCCGGTCCTGAAGACCGTAATCGGCCTGAGAGATGGCCGTGGCGTTGAAGGTGTTGGTCTCGATGATATCGGCGCCGGCGTCCAGGTACTCCCGGTGTACCTGTTCGATGAGTTCGGGCCGCGTGATCGACAGCAGGTCGAGATCGCCCCGCAGCGCCACGGGGTGGTCCTTAAACGTATCGCCGCGGTAATCGGCCTCTTCGAGGGAGTGTCCCTGCAGGACCGAACCCATGGCGCCGTCGATGATGAGGATGCGTTCGGCCAGCAGCCGGTCCAGCAGGTGGTGGGTTTCTGATGTGCCGGGATGGGACTTGCTGAAGATTGAATACTCCTTCTCGAGTTTGTACTACGCGGGTTGCCTTGCCATTGCGACTCATGCGTGCGTTAAGGGACGCGCACGAGGGACCGCGTGAAAGTTGCGGATATCCCTGTGCCGCACGGCCGTAACGCCGCCGCGCGTATCTCTGCTTTAAATCTACGGGTGGTCCGAGGGAACGTCAAGGTCAACACAGCGAGCGTCAAGGGCGGCGCAGCGAGCGTCAAGGGCGGCGCAATTGGTCTTCCCATCCGTGACACGTTGTTATATCATGGGTCCAATATGCATGTACCGTGACCAGGTAATCGACAAAGGAGTGCTGAAATGTCAGAGTCAAGAAACGAAGCTGCCGCGACCGGTGCGGGACTGTCTCGCCGGGGATTTCTGAAAGGAGCGCTGGCGGGTGCCGGTGCGATTTCATTTGGCAGCTATGAAGCGGTGGCCCAGATGGTAGGCGGACCGTCCGTCCGTGGCTGGGGCGTGCCCCCGGGACTGGTGCGCATCGATTCCAACGAGAACGCCCTGGGACCGTCTCCCCGGGCGGTCGAGGCGGTGTTGTCCCTGGTTACCAGCATCAACCGCTATGGCCAGAACCCGAACCTGCTGGGCAAGCTTGCCCGCCGTCACAGTGTTCCCGTGGTGGAGTGGACGGACAGCCCTTTCGCCCCGGTACCTGACGCGTGGATCGCGGTGGGTGCCGGTTCGTCGGACCTGCTGTTCGCCATCGGTCACGCTTACATACGCGAGGGAACGGAGGTCGTGGAAAGCCTGCCAGGCTTCGGTTTCATCACCCGATTCGCCGGCGTGGCTAACGCGGAGCCGGTTCGGGTTCCCCTGCTGGAAGGCATGAAACCCGATCTGGACGGTCTCAGCGCGGCCGTGACCGACCGGACCGCCATGGTTGTCGTGACCAGCCCCGGCAATCCCACGGGCCAGTTGACCCCCATGTCCATGTTGAAGCCTTTTGTCGAGTCGATCCCCGAGCGTGTGCTTGTACTCGTCGACGAGGCTTATATCGAATTCGCCGAGAACGAGGCAGACCGCGAAGGCGCGGCGTCGTTGATCGCAGATCATCCGAACGTGATCGTGACACGCACGTTCTCCAAGGTCTTCGGCATGGCCGGCATGCGGGTGGGATACGCGGTCGCCCGGCCGGAGATTATCGCACGGATCGGCCAACACCGGGCCAACACGCTCACCCTGCTGTCCACCCACGCCGCGGCGGCGGCCCTCGACGACACGGACCACCTGCGGCGTTCACAGGAACTGGTGAGCCGGGGTAAACGCTATTTCTACGAGCAGCTGGACGCCATGGGCATCGAATACGCGCCCAGTGAGTCGAGTTTCGTGATGATGGACATGAAGACCGATGTGGATGAACTCGTCCGCCGGCTGCGCGAGGATCACAACGTCCTGGTGGGCAACGCGAGAGCGCGCTGGAATATCGAAGGCTGGATCCGCGTCACCGCCGGCCTGCCCGAAGAGAACGAGGCGTTCATCGCGGCACTGAAGAAGGTGCTGGTGAGTAGCTAGAGTTAATCCCCTCACTCCCCATGCACCGCGTCCACCGGGTTGGCCGTGGCCGCCTTGAACGCCTGGTATCCCACCGTCAGCCAGGCGATGATCAGCGCGACCAGACCGGCCAGTACGAAAACGCCAATACCCAGTTCGACGCGGTACGGGAAGTCCTCGAGCCACGCGCCCATGGCGAAGTATCCCACGGGTGCGCCAATCACGAAGGCCAGCAGGACCAGCTTCGTGAAGTCTCCGGACAATAGTACGATCACGTTCGCTATCGTAGCGCCGAGCACCTTGCGGATCCCGATCTCACGGGTCCGCTGTTCGGCCATGTAGGACGAAAGGCCCAGGAGCCCCAGGCAGGCGATCAGCATGGAAAGCGCGGCGCCCGCGATGAAGACGCTGCCCAGCCGTTGTTCGGCGTCGTACAGTTGCGCGAGGTTCGCGTCGAGAAACGAGATCTCCATGGCCGGATGGTTCGGATAGGTCTGCCGCCACTGGTCCTGCAGGATCTCCATGCCCCGCCGTGGGTCCTCTCCCCGCATCCGGATGACCATGTACGGCCCGGGCGCGTTGAACAGGATCATGGTCGGTTCTATGGGCTGGCGCAACGAATTCTGGTGGAAGTCCCTCATGACGCCGATCACCCGGTGCGACGGGGCGGTTTCCGGCGAACCCGCGAACCGGAAGGTCTTGTCGATCGCGTTTTCCCAACCCAGGGCGCGCACCGCGGTCTCGTTGATCAGGCAGGCCGATGAATCGGTGGCGAAGGCGGTGTCGAACGTACGTCCGGCGGCCAGCTCGAATGCCATGGTTTCCGCGAAGTCGAAGTCCCCCCAGATCGTCTGGAAAACCGGGCTCTGATCGGGCGGCAACCCTTCGGGCGTCAACAGGTTCAGGCTGGTCTGCGCGCCGGGTACGCTGCTCGAAGTGCTCACCTTCAGGATCTCGGGATACTGCAGCACCGCGTTCTTGTAGGCCCCATATCCCCGGAGGGCCGCTTCATCCGGCATGCGGACGACCGCCAGGTGATCGCTTTCGAATCCCAGCCGCTTGTTCTGCATGAACTCCAGCTGGCTTAAGACCACGGCCGTGCCCACCATCATGAGGATAGAGACGCTGAACTGGAAGGTGATCAGCACCTTCCTGAGTACCGAATGGGAAGCGCCGGACTTCAGCGCGCCGGTCAGTACGGCCACCGGCCTGAAGGAAGAGAGCAGGAAGGCGGGATATCCACCGGCGGCGAAACCGACGAAAAGCGTGATGGCCGCCAGGGCCGGAACCAGCCAGGTCGACCCGTAGTCCATGAACAGGTCCTTGCCGGACAGCAGGTTGAACTGCGGCAGCAGCAGGTGCACCAGTGCGAGGGCGATGACAAGCGCGACCAGTGCGAGCAGTACGGATTCGCCGATGAACTGCCGGATCAACTGGATGCGCTGGGCGCCCAGGACCTTCCGGATCCCGACCTCCTGCGCTCTACGGGCGGAACGGGCGGTGGACAGGTTCATGAAATTCACGCAGGCGATGACGAGAATGAAGACGGCCAGGGACGTGAAGATATAGACATAGCGGATGTCGCTGTTGGGCCGCAACTCGGCTTCGATGTTGGAATGCAGGTAGATCTCCGTGAGCGGCTGCAGATACGGATTGGCTTCTATGCCAGCGGACTTGAGCAATTCGCCGAGGTACTTGTCCAGGAACGGCCGCAGCCTGGATTCCATTTCCTCGCGCGTGGCGCCTTCCCGAAGCAGCAGGTAGGTGTACAGATCGTGGTTGAACCCGCCATTCTGAATATCGTCCGGATCGCTGTAGTAAAGTTGATTCGGCGCCAGCGTGGCGAAGGAAGCCAGGAAATCGAAATGGAAATGGGAGGTCCGCGGCATGTCCCGCATGATGCCCGTTACGGTGAACTCGTAGAGGTCGTCCCCCGTAATCACCTTCCCGATCGGGTTTTCGTCTCCGAAGTACTTGTCGGCCATGGATTCGGACAGCACCACGGTATGCGGTTCGACCAGGGCGGTCGCGGGGTTTCCCTGTACGAGCGGGATGGTGAAGATGTCGAAGACCGACGAGTCCGCGAAAATGAAGTAACGCTCGTAGAATCGGTTCTCCTCGTACCGGATGAGCCAGCGGGAGCCCGGCGGCTTGATCCGGGTGTAGTCCTCGATTTCCGGATAGTCCCGCGCGAGGACCGGCGCCCAGGCCGGGGGTGTGACGGCCGCTTCGATCGACCTGCCCGTAATCGTGGCGGATTCCGCGATGCGATAGATACGGTCTTTTTTCTCATGATGCTGGTCGTACGCGAGTTCGTCCTGCACGTAGAGCAGGATCATCACGCAGCTCGCCATACCGATGGCCAGCCCCAGGACGTTAATGGCCGAATAGCCCTTGTGCCTGCGCAGGTTTCTAACCGCGATGGTCAGGTAGTTTCGGAACATGGTGCTTTTAAGATCGATTAGCTAGGTGATGAAGGGCAGTTATGTGCCCACCGCAGAGGACCGTACTGTATTGTATTACCACGGCACCCCCAAAAGCAACCTCGAAGCAAAGACCGGATTGCCCTGGGTCAATACGCCGGGATCGAGGCAAGGGTTGCTGAGCAATCAGGAAGAAGAGCAGCCTAAGCCGGCTGTCAGCATGGTAGGATTGGAAAAATAGGTTTATTGCGCTAAATCACGTAAGTACTGGTCTCGGTCCAATACTCCAATGGCCATCTCAAACCGATCCATACGCGAATCGTGCTACAATTCACTTCGCATGTACCGCTTCCGCCGGGTTGGTGGTCGCGGCCTTGAACGCCTGGTATGCCACGGTCAACCAGGCGACCAACAGCGTGGAGAAACCCGCGAATAAGAACACTCCCAGGCCCGGTTCGATGCGGTACGGGAAGTCTTCCAGCCATGCCTGCATGACGTAGTAACCCGCGGGAGCTCCGATAACGAATGCCAGCAGGACCAGCTTCGTAAAGTCCCTGGACAACAGCAGAATAACGTTCGATATCGTTGCGCCGAGGACTTTCCGTACACCAATCTCCTTGGTCCGTTGTTCCGCCATAAAGGACGAAAGCCCCAGCAGTCCTAGGCAGGCGATCAGGATCGAAAGCACCGCACCGGCGATGAATACGGAACCGAGCCGTTGTTCGTCCTGGTATAGTTGTTCGAGGTCGTCATCGAGAAACGAGTAATCCATGGCGGGATGGTTCGGATACGTCTTCCGCCATTGATCCTGGAGTATTTCAAGACCACGCGAAACGTTTGCCCCCTGAATCCTGACGACCATAATCGAAGACGGTTCCGCAATCAGCCGCACCATCAACGGTTCTATGTGTTGATGCAGCGACTGGACGTGGAAATCCGCCATGACGCCAATGACGTTCAGAGGCGGAATCGAATCATCCGCGCCCGTTATCCTGAAGGTCCTGCCGATCGGGTTCTCCCATCCCAGGGATCGGACGGCCGCTTCGTTGATCAGGCAGGCGGTGGAGTCCGAACCGAATGCACGAGAAAACGTACGGCCCGACGCCATCGTGATACCGAGCGTTTCTATGAAGTCGAAGTCCGTCCAGATCATTTGGTAGACCGGACTCTCATCTTCCTGCACGCCTTCGGGCGTAACCAGGTTGAGACTGGTCTGCCCCCCGGGTATGCTGTTCGCCGAACTCACGTTCAGGATTTCAGGAAACTGCATCAAGGCGTCTCTGTAAGCCGCATAACCCTTGATGGCTTCTTCATCCGGAAGACGAACGACGACCAGGTTGTCTTCGTCAAAACCCAGTTGCTTGTTCTGCATGTATTCCAACTGGTCGAGAACGACGAATGTCCCGACGATCATGAGGATGGAGATGCCGAACTGGAAGGTAATTAGGATTCTCCTGAGGAACGAATGAGACGCCCCTGCCTTGAGCGCGCCGGTCAGTACGGCAACCGGTCTGAAAGAGGACAGGATAAAGGCGGGATATCCGCCCGCGACAATACCTGTCACAATCGTAATGACCGCCAGGGTCGGAACCAGCCAGGCGGACTGGTAATTCATCTCCAGTGTCTTGCCCGACAACAAACTGAACTGCGGCAGGAACAGATGAACCAGGCCGAGCGCGATGACAAGGGCGACTATGGAAACCAGGATCGACTCGCCCGTAAACTGTTTTATCAGTTGATTCCGATGGGCGCCGAGTACTTTCCGCATGCCGACTTCCTGCGCTCTGCGGGAGGAGCGGGCGGTGGACAGGTTCATGAAATTCACACAGGCGATCAGCAGGATGAAGACGGCCAGGCAGGAAAAGATATACACGTACCGGATGCTGCTGTTCGCCGCGATTTCGGCTTCCATGTTGGAATGGAGGTGGATATCCGTGATGGGCTGCAGGTAGGGCCGGGCCTCGATGCCCACGGCCTTGAGCAGTTCGCCGAGGTACCTGTCCAGGAATCCGGGGAATTCCCGCTCCAGGTCTTCGGGCGCAACGCCTTCCCTGAGCAAAAGATAGGTATACAGGTCGTGGCTGAAGCCCTGGTTCTGCATCGTGGCCGGCTCGTTGTACAGGTTGTTCGGCGCCAGGGAGGCGTATGAGGCCAGGAAATCGAAATGAAAGTGCGAGTTCTTCGGCATGTCCCGCATGATGCCGGTAACCGTGAACTCATAGACGTCATCGCCCGTGATCACCTCGCCGATCGGGTTCTCTTCCCCGAAGTATTTGTCAGCCATGGATTCCGACAGCACCACGGTATGGGGGTCGGTCAGCGCAGTCTTCGCATCGCCCTGGACCAGGGGGAGGGTGAAGATGTCGAAGACCGATGAGTCCGCAAAGACGAAATATCGCTCGTAAAAACGGTTTTCCTTGTAACGAATCAGCCACCGGGAGGCCGGCGGTTTGATCCGGGTATACGCCTCGATTACGGGATAGTCTTCTGCCAGCACAGGGGCCCAGGGCGGAGGCGTCACCGCGGCTTCTATAGGCCTGCCCGCTACCGTCGCGGATTCCACCAGGCGGTAGATCCGGTCTTTCTTCTCGTGATACTGGTCGTAGCTGAGTTCGTCCTGCACGTAGAGCAGGATCAGCACGCAGCAGGCTATACCGATGGCCAGCCCCAGTACGTTGATCGCCGAATAGCCTTTGTGCCTGAGCAGGTTTCGTAGAGCTATAGTCAGGTAGTTCTTGTACATGAGGCGGGTCCGTTACGTGGTGGTTCTGTCCCAGAAGCGTTGGAAAATGAATGCTGGATCAGCCCGGTCTATACGGAATCCTCAAGGTTTGTTTCTATTTCGTATTCTGTAGATAACTATTCTATAGACAAACCATAGGGGTACTGCTATGGATACCACTATGAATAATGCAATTACAATTATGATTAACTCGGTTAGTCCAAATGAGCTCATCATGCACTCCTAGAGAAAGCGGCGGGTGTATCCCGGTATGGGATTACCGCCAGTGGGTTGATGTTAAGACTCGTCGAGTTTACCGGTTGTTTCAAGAACGGGCAAGTTCCTTGCAGTATAGCCAGGAAGCATCATGTGGAAACCGATTTCAAAGTTGAGAAGCGACACCCTACCAAAGCACCCCGAACAGCAGGCCCGACGCAATGGCCAGGTAGCCGAGGGCCAGTACGCCGGGCCGGCGGAACAGTGACAGACCCCCTGGGGGGAGTTTGAAGGGATAGGCTCCTCGAACCGGCGACTCCACCACGGTCTTCTGCAGCCAGGTGCCTTCGAGGGCCTTCAGCCGGTGGGCCATGCGACTCCGCACCGACGGGATGTCGTTTTCCCGGGCGTAGACGAGTCCTTCCAGATCCTCGTCGGACATGGGACCGCTCCGCAGCGTGATCACCGTCGAGGCGAGCAGCATCCCAACCGCCGGAAGCACGATGTTCCACAGGTAAGTCCACCAGGTGTTGGTGTACCAGACCGGCAGGCCCCATTCCAGGCTTTCGCCCAAAATGGCCGTCACTCCGTAAGCCAGTCCGATGAGCAGTCCCACGATCCCGGTCGAGCGGTGCACGCGGGTGAATACGCCCATGAGGATGACCGTCATGAGGGGTACCGCGATAGCACCTGCCAGCCGGAGGTAGAAGGCCAGCATGCCTTCCTGGATGAAGGGCACGTAGGCGAATCCCAGGGCCATGATGAATGGAGCCGTAATGCGCCCCACACGGGTATAGTGGGCGTCGGATGCGCGCTTCACGATGAACCGGGCGTAGATGTCGCGGACGAAGAGGCTCGATATGCCGATGCCGATGGAGTCGAAGGTGGAGTACCCGCCCGCGATTAGCCCCGCCACGACGATCCCGATGAGTCCATGGGGCAGGTAGGCCTGGATCATCAGGGGATAGGCCTGGTCGATGGTTTCGAGTCCGGGAAAATCCGCCCGGGCCATGGGGCCCATGGTGATATTGAACCAGAGGCAGACGGCCGTGGCCGTGCTGGCCACCACCGCGGCCATCTTGAAATCCCACTCCGACCGGGCGCCCAGAAACCGTATCGCCTCGTACTGGTTGATGACGGCGTACATCGTCAGCACGACGATGAAGCTGAGAATGACCACGGCCGCGGGGACGCCGGGCGGCGCGTATCCTCCGACGTGGAGGAGCACGTCCGGCAGTCCCGGGTCCACGGCCGCCAGGCGTTCATTCAGCCCCGACCATCCGCCACCCCTGACCCAGACCACGATCCAGAGCACGAAGGACCCGACGATCATGGCCACGCCCTGGACGGCGTCGGTGAACACCCCGGCCTTCAGGCCGCCGCGGACGACATAGAGCGTCGCCGACACGGCCACCGCCACCACGACGAACCAGCTTCCGGTCGATGAGAAACCGGCGAGGATGCTGAGTACCAGGTACATGGAGAAGAAGATGTTGGCGAGGACGTTGGTGCGGGACTGGATATTGATGAGGACCGCCATGATTCGGACGGACGGTCCGAAGCGGTATTCCAGCCATTCGGCGTTGGTGAAGACGCCCGACCGGTACATGGGAAGGATAACGAAGAAACTGAGCACGAACCAGCCGATGGCGATCCCGAGCCACCACTGGGAAAGCTGGGAGAGGCCGAACTGGTACGAGCCGCCGGCGATGGCCACGTAGTCGCCGCTGTCCACGGCCGTGCCGAAGGCGGAAAGGCCGATAGCCCACCAGGGCATGGACTTGGCCGCCAGGTACCAGTCGAAGCTCTCGCTTTTCTCGCGAAAGGCCAGCAGGCCGTACACGACGATGCCGCCGTTGACGAGAAAGACGATGGTCCAGTCTAGAAAGGACATGGGCTAGGGCAGCGTGGGGCGAGACGCCGGGCCGGCCAGGCGACGGTTCAAATGGTCAACCTGCCGGTCCGACGAGGTCTGGGATCATTGGGGAGCCGCTTCTATTCCCGCGCCTATTCCCGCGGCAGATGATAACCGGCCTTCATCACGGGAATCCGGTAGAGCCCCGTACCCGCGGTGATGTACAGGATCTTGTCGTTCTCGCCCCGTCCGAAACCCACGTTGGTGGGCAGCACGCCGGTGGGGATGAAGGCCTTTTCGGTCCCGTCCGGTGCGCGTATGGCGATACCCGGCCGGGTCATATCGCGCTCGGACACGTACAGGTTGCCTTCGACGTCGACGACCAGGCCGTCGGGGCCGTCCTCGGGCAGGTAGTCCACGAGGACGCTCCGGAACGTGGCGGATCCGTCCTCGTGCAGGTCATAGGCCAGCAGGGCCATGCGTCCCTTGTGCACGGGGATGTCCAGGGTGATCTTGCCGAGGTCGATGGAACCGTTGTCGTTGCTGACGACGTAGAGGGTCTTCTGGTCGGGAGAGACCACCACGCCGTTCGGCTTGCCCGCGTCGGTGATGATACGGTGGATCGAACCGTCGGTATCGATACGGTATACCGCCATCACGGGCTGTTCTACCGATTCGTTGCCGATGTACTTGGGATCGCTGAAATAGACCCGTCCCTTCTCGTCGATGGCGACGTCATTCGGGGCGTTGAACGGCCGACCCTCGTACTCGTGGGCGATGATGTAGGCCTTGCCCGTCTTCATGTCCGTCCGCGTCACCCGCCGTCCGCCCTGGTCGGCGCCTTCCGCGGCGATCAGCCGATCCTGGGCGTCGAACTTGAGGCCGTTGGACATCCCGCTCGGCGACCTGAAGATCGTGGTCTCGCCCGATTTTGGGTCGTAGCGCCAGATGTGCCCGGCCTGTATGCCATCGGGTCCTGCCGCCGTGGTGAAGGTGATGTCGCTGAAGTAGATCATCCCGTCCGGACCCTCGGCCGGACTCTCGGTCAGGGCGAGGCCCTCGTTGAACACCATTTCCAGGCGGGCGTCGGACGAGATGTATTCCGGATCGCCGAAGGGCGGGTCGACTTCCTGGGCCTGGAGGGGTGCTGTGAGCAACGGTACGGCGAGCAGCAGGCCGATGAGCGGAAAAGCGTGGCGAAAGGACATACTACAGTCTCCTATGACAGAATCCGTTGAAACGGTCACGAGACAGGTATTCCGATATGAACCCTGTCCGATTAAAACCGGCTGTTCGGCGGGAAGAAAACGAGGCAATTGGAATACCTGCCAGAGTATTCCACGCGGCGCGTACCGTCAAGGGATTTCGAAGGGCGCCGACCAGTGATCTTTCCTTGACGCCGGGCACCGGATCCTATACCGTCCTGATACGCCATTCCCAGCACAAAACCATCATTTGACAAGCAATTACAACAAGGAGTGACTCATGTCTGTTTCGAGACGGGAGTTCATGGGCATCGTGTCGACGGCTGCCCTCGCCGGTGCCGCGGGTGCGGCGTGCGGCAACGACACGGGTCAGACCCCCGGGGACGCCACGGCGCAGGTCTCCTCCGGCGACGATCCCCTGGGCGTGCGGGCGGATTTTCCGGTCGCCAGTGAATCCCTTTACCTGAACACGCCTTACATCGGTCCGTCGCCCCAGCCCGCGGTGGACAAGACCATCGAGTTCCTCGCGGCCAAGTCCCGCGACCCCGTCCTGCTGCGCCCCATGCTCGACGAGGAAGAAGCCGTGCGGGAGAAGTTCTCGCGTCTCATCCGGGCCCAGATCGGCGAGATCGGCCTGGTGTCTTCCACCAGCGAAGGCGAGAACATCGTGGTCAACTCCCTGGACCTGAAGGCCGGGGACAACGTGGTGATCGACGATCTCCACTACATGACCTCGCTGGTGATGTACAGCCAGCTGGCCGAGACCCTGGGCATCGAAACGCGCATCGTCCGGAACGTGGACGGCGTGGCATCGCCCGAAGCCTTCGCCGAGATGGTGGACGAGAGGACGAAGCTGGTCTCCGTTGCGTGGATATCCAACCGGAACGGCTACCGCCACGATCTGAAAGCCCTGGCGGACGTGGCCCATGCACAAGGCGCCTACCTGTACGCGGATGCGGTCCAGGGCGTGGGCATGGTCGATCTCGACGTAGGGCCGACGGGGGTCGATTTCCTCACCACGGGGTCGTACAAATGGCTCCTCGGCGGCTTCGGCGTGGCGCCGTTCTACGTGCGGGAATCGGTGATGGACGTAGTGAAACCCGACCGCCTGGGATGGAGAATGGTGGATGAGAGGCTGCCCGACTACCAGTACACGCTTTACACCGACGCCAGGAAGTTCGGATACGCCACCCCAGCCTTCGCTGCGATCTACCAGCTTTCCGGGTCGCTGGATTACCTGTTGAACGTGGGAACCGACCGGATCGAGCAGCACACGGTCGCCCTGGCGCACCGTCTCCACAGCGGACTGACCGAACAGGGCTTCGAGGTCTTCACGCCGCCCGGCAATCAGTCCGCCATCGTGTCCTTCAACCACGGCGCCGATCACGAGGTGATCGAAAGGCAGCTCAACGACGCGAAAGTCTGGTCGTCCTTTCGGGAGAACAACACCCAGATCCGCGTGGGTCCCGCCCTGTTCAACAACGAGCAGGACATCGACGCGTTCCTGGACATCACGAAGGGGTGGAGAGAAACCGCGAGCTAGGGGTGGCCTCAACCCATCTGTCAGCCAGCCGGTCGCAGTCGCGCCAACACGTCTAAACCCGACGGCCATCGCACGGGTCAGTCCGAATGACCGGGTTCCGCTCCACTCCTCCCCATGCGCCAGCGGACCACGAGGGTTTCCACGACGAATCCGCTGTAAAGAGCTGCGACACCGCGGATGGCGCCGTACAGGTCAAAGAGCGCGAGTAGATTCACCACGATGACGATCGCGCCCGCCCGGGCGGGTCCGCTGGGCGCGATGGCGCCCGTCCGGTGGTCCCGCAGCGCGATGCCGTGCAGGTAGGACCGGATCGTGACGGCGAGGGGAAAGAACGAGAAGATGATCAGGGGCACGGTGCAGCGCACGGCGAAATCGTGATCCACACCGATCAGGGTCTCCAGCAGAAAAAACCGCACAGGAGTCCAGAACATCAGGGCCATGGACCCGAAGGAAATCAAACCACAGACGGCCGTGAATCGCCGGATGATCCGCGCATCGGGGTCCTGCCGCTGAAAGGCCGGCGGAAGGTTCTTGAGTTCGTTCAGCCATCCGTAGGGAAGGTGCGCGAGGGCGTAGACGATCGTCAGTACCGCCAGCGACTCCGTCCCGTCCGCCCCACGGGCGACGAAGAGGTTGATGATCGGCCGGCTCAGGGCCTGGATACCGATGGTCACGGCCAGGGGCCAGTAGAAACGCAGCACGTAACCCGCCGACAACGGATAGGGCTTCCGGCCGACAGACTCCTCACCCGCATCCGCTTTCGCCGACCCGCCAGCCAACCCACCCGCTCGCCCCAGGGACCTCCGCACAAACCGCCTGTACCCGTAGATGATGACCCCCATTTCCGTCAGGACGCCGAAATAGGTAGCCAGCACGGGCAGAAGTATCGGGTCGTTTTGCACCGTCGGGGTCGGCAGAAATACGAACACGGCCACGACGCTCATGCTGATTCCGGCCATCATGGCGTAGCTGATGACGTCGGTTCGTCGCACCCGCAGCAGGAGTCCCGACAGGAACCGGGTGATTCCCACGAGCAGCGGCAGGGGGAGCAGGTATCCCAGGGCTCGGCGCACCATGCTGCCAAGGGTCGGATCGACGGCATGAAGTTCGTCGATCACCCATAGACCCACCGGGGTGAACGCCAGGCACGCCAGGAGAAACAGGTGCACGCCTCCAAACCCGGCAACGCACCGGAACACCGTGTGGAAGGTCGCCCGGTCCCGGACGAGGACCATCGACATCTGACGGGTCTGGGAAACGGTGCCGGCCAGGAATGAAGTCAGCCCCCAGGCGATCCCGTACGCGGCCAGGGTTTCGGTGGGCCTGGGCACGCGGGCGATACCGCCGTTGATGACCTGGATGCCCAGTTCGTAGATCAGTTCGGTGATGACGAGTGGAAGGAGGAACCAGAAAAGGGTCCGGTACATGGTAGGAGAGTATAGCGGGGCGGGGAATGCGGGTCAAGTTCGGGGAGACCCGACCGCGTACTCCTCAAGCTTCGAACCGCTTCAGCTCGATGGGCGGGAACTGGCTGGCATAGGCATGTACTGCCGGGTCGCCGCCGAGATGCATGAACAGGATCCGGCTTCCGGCTTCGAACCGGCCTTCGTTTGCCAGGTTGAGCAGTCCGCGAATCGCCTTGCCTTCGTAAACCGGGTCCGCCATCAGGCCTTCGCTGCGGGCCAGCAGACGGATCCCTTCTAACACGTCTTCGGACGCGACGCCATAGGGATCGGACGTGGCCGCGACGATCTCGACGTCTTCGGGGCTGACACGCTCCGTCATGCCCAGGGTCTCCAGGGTCTCGTTCGCCAGGCGCAGCACGCGCGCCTTCTTGATTTCGGTTTCGGCGTCGTCCGAAACGCCGATCACCCGCGTACCGGTTCCCAGCGCGGCGAATCCGGCGAGCAGTCCGGCCTGGGTGCTGCTGCTGCCCGTGCAGTGCAACACGTAATCGAAACGGAATCCGAGTTCCAACGACTGCCGGACGATCTCCGCGGCGCAGGCCACGTAGCCCATGCTCCCCAGGCGGTGATCCGATCCTCCACCCGGGATCGGGTACGGCTTGCGTCCCTGTTGCCGCAGCTTCTCTACCAGGTCCGCGAGCGGACTCTTATCCTCGATGGGGCGTTCGCGATTATCGGCATACAGGTCGGCGCCGAGAATACTGCTGAACAGGATATTCCCGACCTGCCTGTATCCCGTACCGGCGTCCCGGGTCCAAGCACAGTGCAGCAAGGCGCACCGCAACCCGGTCTTGGCCGCGGCCGCCGCCGTCTGCCGGGTGTGGTTCGACTGGATCGCACCCACCGTTACCAGCGTGTCCGCACCGGATCGTAAAGCGTCACCCACCAGGAATTCCAGCTTACGGGACTTGTTTCCGCCCCCCGCCAGTCCGGTCAGGTCGTCGCGCTTGATCCAGAGTTCCGGACCGTCCAGGAGCGCGCCGAAATCCGCGAGTTGATGGATCGGTGTGGGGAACTGAACCAATGGCGCGCGGGGCAGATCGGGCAACTGGTACAGCCAGTCGGTGAGATCTTCTGTTCTCGTCATGCCCAGACCGTCTGTCTTCATCATTTGTAGTTTCTTCAGGCGTCCATCTCCGTATCGAGGGTAGTCGGCCGATTGATGGTAAACGCTTGCTTGACGAATCGTTGAAGGAAGTATAAATATTGTCACTTCATGGCAGTTTTCCAAACCGGCGCAGCAACTCAGGAAGCGCGCCCAACAATCTACCGGAGCGCCTGGTCTTTTTCAACTACGATAGGTTCCGGGCGAAATGAGCATGATCCCGAGAAACAACTGGATTATTGGATCAAAAGGCGTCTATCACGGTACCATAGGGGGATCGTGGACGCGCATCGGCGCCCAGGAGTACGGTATTTCCAGCCTGATCCGGGAACCGGGCCGCCTGGTGGCGGGCGCGAGTTGGGGCAGCGGACTCTGGGAGTGGAGCTTCGGGTCGAATGGTTCAGATCGGTCGGACCAGGCCGCGCAGACCGCCCGGCCAGACCAGGCAGACCAGGCGGACCGCTGGAAGCAGCTCCATGACGAGACGCTTACCGAGGTCATGGCCATCGCGTCGGTCGCGGGCACGCCCGGGGTGGTTGCAGGTTCTCCCTACGGGATCGCTACCGGGCGCCTGGACGACCTTGGCGCGGTCCGTTGGACGCACCACTCGGACGCCCTTCGGGTCAACGAGCGGTTCACAAATGCCATCCTCGTCCATCCTGACGAGCCCACTACCTGGTTGATCGGCACGGAAGGCGGCGTCATGGTCGCGGAAGATTCGGGCGCGTCATGGCGTCGGACCAGTCTGTCGGGCACCGCCGTTCGCGCAGTGGCATTCTTCCACGACCAGTTCTGGGCCGGTACCGACGACCGGGGCATCTGGCGGAGCGAAGACGGATTGCGCTGGGATTCGGCGGGCCATACGCCGAACGGTGGCGCGGTCTTCGACTTGATGCAGGCCGGCGACGATATCGTTGCCGCCACGGAACACGGCGCGGCCGTCGGGAATGGGTCGGGGCACTGGGTCCGCCGGGGCCCCAGGCACCTGTGCGCGGCCGTGGCCTGTCACCCCGGATCAACTGCTACCTGGCTGGCCGGCGCGACGCCGGGCGGGTTGTGGTTCACTGAAGACGGCGGACACACTTGGCGGCATGTCCCGGGTTTTGTCAACGTCCGCGCGATCATCGCTCCTGAAGCATAGTCATTGCGCCTGAAGCATAGTCAGGGTACCTGAAGCGAAGTCATTGAATCTGAAGCATAGTCAAATCATAGAAAACAACATGGACCAGGCAACTTACAACAAGCAGGTCGACGAGCGGGCCGAACGGGTGATCCAGAACTGGTCACAGCGGGACGGCGGCGGTCTCTGGGACCTGAACGCGCATCTGGCAACCGGCATGGATGACGCGAAGGTCGTCGACATCGTGCGGAATTCCCTCTCCGATCAGACCGACGGATGGGGCGGGCGGCCGGCAGGCGGTCCGTTTCACGTGTATCCCTGCGGCGCGCTCATCGCCCGATGGCCCGACCGGCTACCGGAAGAAGCCCTGGAAATCATTCGGAACTTCATGATGGACGGGGTGCTCGAGCGCGGCAACACGGAGAACCACTGGCTGATGTTCTACGTGGGTAATTTACTGGCGGCGGAGCGGTGGCCGGACGCGCAATGCATGTGGAACGGCCTGTCCGCTGAAGCCAACCGGGCCGAGGCAACGCGTTGGATCCTGGGAATGATCGAACGCACCGCCGTCAACGGCCACCACGAATACGACTCTCCTCAGTATCACGTGGAGCACATGGTGCCTATGATCACGCTCGCGGACCACGCGGCCGATCCTCATCTTCGCCACCAGGTCGAGCAGGTGCTGTCCCTGTACGTGGCGGACATGGCACTGGAGTATTTCTACGGTGCCTGGGCGGGCGGACACAGCCGCGAGGGATACCGGGAAAATACGTGGAGGAAATCCGGAGCGATCTCCGCGCTGCAGTACCTGTACTTTGGCGACGAGGAATTCGAGCCGAAGCATCACGTCCATGGCTTCTGCATCCCGCCGGCCACGGCCGCCTATCGCCCTCCGGCCCTGTTCGCGGAGATGGCGCTGGACCGGTCCACGGCCCACGTCGTCAAAAAGACCAAGGCGCCCAGAACGATCTACCGCCGCGTGGAACACGAGGCGCGGCCCGTTCGAAAATACACGTACATGAGCCCGTCCTTCGCCCTGGGATCATCGCAGCTGGGCCTGCCAGGGCCCGGAGCCGGCCCCATCGACCTGATTTCCTGGGATCTGACCTGGCGCGGAGAAAACCAGCAGGCCAAAATCTGCTGCAACCACCCCTATCGGAGCCCGGAACGGTTCAGCGCCTTTCTCGTGGGCTATCCGCAGCAGATCAGACGGCAGATCGGATCCGACAAGCCCTATCTCCAATGGCCCGACCGGCTCTTCGGCGCGTCTCCCTATGAAAGGATGATGCAGCACGAGGGTACCGTCATCGTCCTGTACAAGATCCCACCGGACGACGAGGCCCCCTTCATCAACCTGTTCCTTCCCCGAACGATCGCCTGGGTAGAGCGGGACGGCTGGATCATGGGAGACACGGGCAACGGTGCTTACGCTGCTGTCTATCCAGTCGGTCCCTACGAGTGGACGGAGATCCGGGAAGAAGGCTCGATGCGCCACCTGGCGGCGAATCCCGACCAGATCGACGGCTGGTTGCTCAGGATCCCGGACGTGCATGGCGGTCTGATCCTGGAAGCCCGGGAAGCCGGCGACGAAGAATCGTTCGAGGCGTTCTGCGCGCGGCGGGCCGCCTTACAACCCGATCTGTCCGGATGGCCGGGGAGCGACCGTGTCGCCGTTGAAACGCTGGACGGAAACCTGATGGAGATGCACTTCGATGGTCAGCACAGGGTAAACGGCGAGACCATCGACTACGACGCCTATCCGCTGTACGAAGCGCCCGGGGTGGACGCGTCCGCCGGAACGGGCAAGATGACTTTTAGCCGCGGAGACCAGGAAGTCAGGCTGGACTTCGGGGTCGACGCCTCAAAACCCCTTATCCCCATACGGGTCATCGGTTAAGCCGGCTCACGCCGCCTTCCCCTCAATCTTCCTCCAACCCGTCCCACGACACCTCCGCGCCCAGTGCACGCAGGTTCTCCACGAAATTCGGATGGGCCCGGCGGATGGACTCGGCGCCGTTGATGACGCTGGTGCCCGGGATGCTGGCGGCGGTCATGTACAGGGCCACGGCCGCCCGAATGATGTAGGGCGCCTCCACCGTGGCCGGCTGAAGGGGACGGTTGCCGAAAACGATGATGCGGTGGGGGTCGTTGATGACGACGTGGGCGCCGAACTTGACCAGTTCCGAGATCCAGAAAAAGGCGCCTTCGTACACCTTGTTCCAGAACATGATCGATCCCTCGGCCCGGATGGCCAGAGGAATCATCAGAGGCAGGAGGTCGGCAGGCAGGTAGGGCCATGGCGCGGCCTCGATCTTGGCCAGGATATTGGACGTGAAGGGGTTTTCGATACGGTGCGGCTGGCCGTTTCCCACCACCGCGGTATCGTTTTCGTATTCGATGGTTACGCCCAGTTTCCTGAAGCACCGGTTTATGAGGTCGAAATGATGGGGAATGGCCTGCTCGACCCGCACTTCGCCGCCCGTCATTGCGCCCACGGCCAGGAACGTCGTGATCTCGTGATGATCCGGCGTGATCTCCACCGAGCCGCCGCCCAGGCGGTCGACGCCCCGAATATGCAGGACGTTCGCCCCGATCCCTTCGATCCGCGCACCGAGGGTGTTGAGAAAATGGCACAGATCCTGCACGTTGGGTTCGCACGCGGCATTGACCAGGGTCGACTTGCCCTCTCCCAGAACCGCGGCCATGATGAAGTTCTCGGTCCCCGTCACGGACACGTAATCCTGCCAGATCCGGTCCCCCTTGAAACGGCCGTCCAACTCGAATTCAATGGGATCTTCCGATACGAGGCGCCCCCCCAGCGAACGCAGCAAGTCTACGTGCGGATCGATTTCCCGCACGCCGAGGGCGCAGCCTTTGACGTTCGCGAATCGGATGGACCGGGTCCGGTGCAGCAGGCCGGGCAGGAGAAGCAGGGCCGAGCGCATGCCTTCCGGCAGGGCCACCTCGCCGGTATCGTCGTGAAAGCCGGCATTGTTGATCTGCAGCATGCCGGCGCCCCGGTCCCAGTCGATCCGGGATCCCAGAGCCTCGAGGAACGTGACGATTTTCTGGACGTCGGTGATGTCCGGCACATTCCGGATCGTCACCGTCTCATCGGTCAGCAGCGTGGCGCAGAGGATGGGCAGCACGGCGTTCTTGTTGCCGGACGGTACGACCGTACCGGAAAGAGGCTTCCCTCCTTCGACGATCAGACTGGCCATGGAGATCCTTGCGAACTTTAAATGTGATCGGTAAAAGTGATCGGAGTCCTAAAACGATCGGAGTCCTAAAATCGATTATCTCTTTAACCGAGTTTGAGCGTAATCAGTTCCTTCACGGGACGGAATTCGACCAAGCCGATCTCCTGGAACCGCCCAGTGATCGGCTTGAATGCTTTGCGGCAATATCCCACGGCCTCGATGACTTCGGCCGCCGAAAGATCGATGGCTACCGTACAGTGCGGCACCCAGTTACCGGGCAGATAGTAGGCCATACCGTGCGCGTCGTATCGCGAAAACACCTCGTGAAAACGCTGGTGCACGTCCAGAAGTTGCCGGATTACTACGGGTGCCAGAAACACGACGCCTTCGCTACCCGGGAAGGTGCCGGCGCTGCTCAACTTGAACTCGAACGGCGCCATCGATTGCGCGAATTCGCGAAATTGCTCAAGGAATCTGGCCGTATCTAGATCATCGCCGTAAACCGCCAGCGAAACATGGGGACGGGCACCGAGTTCCGACAGGGAGGGCTTTCCCAGGACCGCACCCAGACCGTCCCAGATTTTGCGGACAGCTTTCTCACTCTTGACATCGTAGAACAGTTCGACCGCATAACCCATTAAATGAAAATACGCATTGGCATGTGCAAGTCAACCGCACCGAAAGATATCTTCTGTAGGAAACTGTCCGTACCTGCGGCCCCTGATCCGGAACCATTGCCCTTCCTTGACAGCCCGAATTGCCCCGTCTATCTTGCAGAAACCTGTCTGACCCTTACGTCACAACTATCCACCGGTAGCAACCTGCGGAAGCGGGAACCCAGTATCCCTGACGATGGAAGCGGGAGCATGGCACCTCATTCGACAGATGCAGGTGTCCGGCACCCTGGTCGACGGAGTCATTATCAATGAAAATAACCGCCATCAAAACGTATGCCGGCACCTTCGGAAACCGTTCCCGTGGCCTTGTGAAGGTGGAAACGGACGAGGGGTTGTACGGCTGGGGAGAGGCCTACTCGGTCGGTCCTGACAAGTCCGTTGAACCGATTGCCGACTACATCTTCGAGATGATCAAGGGAGAAGACCCGCGCCGTGTCGAATACATCATGCTGAAACTGTTCCAGCAATTCCGATTCCCGCCGGGCGGGACGGGTCTGGCCGTCATGTCCGCCGTGGACCATGCCCTGTGGGATATCAGCGGCAAGGCGGCGGGACTTCCGGTGTACATGCTCCTGGGCGGGACCGTGCGGGACCGGGTCAGGGTGTATCACAGCGTCGGAGGAAACGCGAAGATCGCCGCTGAACGGGCGCACGAACTACATGAAGCATGGGGATTCACGGCTTTCAAGACGAGTCCCTACCAGGTGGACATCGAGTCCGAGCGCTGGGGCCGGGTCTGTAGCGCCGCCGCGAGGTTTTTCGAGGACGTACGTGGCGTCACGCCCGACGAATGGGAGTTCGCCTTCGATCCGCACGCCCGGATTTTCGAACCGATCAGGGCGCTGCAACTCGCCAATGCCCTGGCACCCTACGATCCCTATTTCTACGAAGAGCCGCTCCGTCCGGAGCACCTGCCCGCGTGGTCTCGCCTGCGCTCGCAGATGCAGGTCCCGCTGGCCACCGGCGAGTCGCTGTACACGCGTTTCGAATTCCTCGAACTCATGGCGGGCCAGGGCGCCGACATCATACAGCCGGACATCTGCGTGTGCGGCGGGCTGCTGGAGATGCGCAAGATCGCGGCCATCGCCGAGGCGCACTACGTGACCATCGCCCCACACAATCCCATGGGCCCCCTGGCCACGGCCGTCAATGTGCACTTCGCGGCGGCGACCCCTAATTTCAAGATCCTCGAATACGGCCTGCCCGTGGGGACGGAATGGGAGCAGTGCATCATCGACCCCTATCTGCCGGAAGAGGGGTACCTGCCTTTGCGCGATGCGCCCGGTCTCGGTATCGACGTAGATGAAGAAGTCGTAAAGGACAACGAGGTAGTCCACTGGCAACGCACGTGTTACGTCCGTCCGGATGGATCTACGGGATATATCTGATCAATCGCACATTCTATGAGACGTAGTTAAGTTGTACAATTGTACAATATTAGACTTGTCTTGAAGTTGTTTACACCTGCAGATTGGGGAGAAAAACATGCGTATGTTATTACGTCCGATCACCGGAATGACGGGGTTGATGCTTTCGGCCCTTTGCCTGGCCATGCTGTCGTCCTGCGCCAGGGACGCCGTCCAGACCGGGGACGCCTCGGAGGTCGCGTGGCGCGCGTACGCCGGCGACCACACAAGCACCAAGTTTTCGCCCCTGGCCGAGATAAACGCGCAGAACGTGGGCGATCTCGAAGTCGCGTGGCGCTGGGACTCCATCGACAACGCTGTCCTGGAGGCGGATTCCACCCTGCGCGTATTCGTAAACGAGGCCACCCCGCTGATGGTCGGCGGCGTGTTGTATACGAGCACCGCCCTCAGCCAGGTGGCGGCCATCGACGCGGCCACGGGGGAGACGATCTGGACGTACGATCCGAGGACCTGGGAGGACGGGACGCCGGCCAACGTGGGCTTCGTCCATCGCGGCGTGGCCTACTGGGAGGAGGGCGACGAACGGCGCATCCTGTACGCCACGGGTGATGCGTATCTCATCGCATTGGACGCCGGAACGGGCGAACCGATTCCGGACTTCGGCGAGAACGGCCGCGTGGACCTGACGCTGGGGCTGCGCCGTCCCATCGACCGCAGCCTCTACGCGGTTTCCAGCCCGCCTGTCATCGTCCGCGGCGTGGTCGTGGTGGGGGCGACGGTGCTGGATTCGTTCGCGGTTTTCCGGATGCCGGACGCCGCCATGCCGCCGGGTGACGTGCGTGGGTTCGACGTGCGAACGGGCGAGCAGAAGTGGGTGTTTCAGACCATTCCCCAGGAAGGCGAATTCGGCAACGAAACCTGGCTGGAGGAGTCCTGGAAGACCACGGGCAGCACGAACGTATGGACTTGGATGAGCGCGGACGAGGAGCTGGGATACGTCTACCTGCCGGTCAGCACGCCCACCAACGACTTCTACGGCGGCCACCGGCTCGGGGACAATCTCTTCGCCGAGAGCCTCGTCTGCCTGAATGCGGAAACGGGGGAGCGGGTCTGGCACTTCCAGGCGGTGCATCACGGCATCTGGGACTATGACCTGCCCGCGGCGCCGAACCTGGTGGACATCACCGTGGACGACCGTGAGATAAAGGCGCTTGCCCAGGTCACGAAGCAGGGTTTCACCTTCGTCTTCGACCGGGCAACGGGCGAACCGGTCTGGCCCATCGAGGAGCGCGAGACGCCGCCTTCCGCAGTGCCCGGCGAATCCGCTTCGCCCACGCAGCCTTTCCCCACGAAACCGGCAGCCTTCGAACGCCAGGGCCTGACGGAGGACGATCTCATCGATTTCACGCCCGAACTGCGGCAGGCGGCGGTCGACGCGATTGCCGAGTACGACTACGGTCCGCTTTTCACGCCGCCGACCGAAAAGGGCGTCATCGCCGTACCGGGCCTGGTGGGAGGCGCAAGCTGGTCGGGTGCGGCCGTGAACCCGGTGACGGGCATGCTGTACGTTCCTTCCTACAGCCTGCCGGCCATCATGACGGTGAATCCGTCGGAGGAGGAGGACGCGCCTTACAGGTATATCGGGCGGTTCGCCTACGGGCCCACGATCATGGACGGCCTCCCGGTAATCAAGCCGCCCTACGGCCGTATCACCGCCATCGATCTGAATACCGGAGAGCACGTGTGGATGAGTCCGGTGGGCAACGGCCCGCAAGCCCACCCGGCCCTGGAAGGCCTGGATGTGCCGGTTCTGGGATGGGACCGCCGGACCTTCCCGCTGCTCACGGAATCGTTGCTGTTCGCCGCCCAGATGGGGATCGTGCTGGACCGGAAGGTGTCGGACCGCGGCAACGCCATGACCTATGATTCGGAGAGCGACGAGGCGTACCTGCGGGCCTTCGACCCGGATACCGGCGAACTGCTCGCTGAGATCCCGCTGCCTGGCAATGCGACGGGCAATCCCATGACCTACATGACTGGTGGCAGGCAGTTTATCGCAGTACCTATCGGCGGGGCGTCGGAGCGTGCTGAACTGGTGGTGTTGGCGCTTCCCGGATCGTAACGACCGGGATCGCGTTTCGGCGGGCGCCGGGGTCTAACGGACTGCGAACGGCAAGCGCGGAGGACGACACTACAACCGGTTAAGCAGCCGCAGCATGATGGCTTTCTGGGCGTCCAGGCGATTCTCGGCCTGGTCGTAGATGATCGACTGCTCGTGCTCGATCATGTCCTCGGCAATCTCGTAGCCCGGATGGATAGGCATGTCGTGCATGATCTTCGCATGGCTGCCTGCGAGCAGAGCACGGTCGATCTGGTAGGGCATCATGATCCCGCTCCGCTTTTCCTTCTCGGCTGCGTAGGCGGGATCATTGAACAGTTCCATGTCGAGCCAAGTATCCGTATAGACGTAGTCGGCTTCCCCGACCGCCGCCGCGGCGTCCAGCGTCTCGGTGAGCAGACCGCGCTCGAGCAACTTCTCCCGGCTTTCTTCGTCCACGCTTGCCGCCTCCCGAATGGGACAGACCAGGGTCAGGTGTACCCCCAGCGGCGCGGCAATAGAAACAAGCGAGTTGACCACGTTGTTGTACACGCCGATATAGGTCAGGCGCGCGCCTTCCACGCCTTCCGGGCGGTCTTCCGCGATGGTCAGCATGTCCGCCAGCGCCTGACAGGGGTGGTACAGGTTGCAGCACCCGTTGATGACCGGCACCGTGGAGGCCTTTTCCATCTCCAGCAGGTCCCGGTTGTCCTTCAGCCGGGCCATGATGATCGCCGCGTTGCGGCCCAGGTACCGCGTCTCGAAGCGCACCTTGCTCAGGGTGAAGTTGGTCGCCATCCAGTCCAGGTTGATGGCGTGTCCGCCCATTTCGGTCATCCCTGCCTCGAAGGACACCCGGGTGCGCGTGGAAGTCTTCTGGAAGATCATGACCAGCGTGTTGCCCTGCATGCGGCCCTGGTATTCCCAGCGGTAGTGCTTGACGCGCCGGGCCAGGTCCACGATCTCCACGATCTCGCCGTCGTCCCAGTACTTCCAGTCGATCAGGTGCTTGATGTCAGCGGACATCGCCGCGTCCTTTCAATTGCGTTTCGTCCGGTCGGATGCATGGGTCTTTAAGGACGCATCACCGGGTCATATCGTTCCGTTGAGGCTTCCGCCGTTTCTACGTACGGCGACTGCGCACCGTACTATTCTTCCGGCGCGGCAAAAGCGTCTGCCGGAATCTCCGGATTGATTTCGATGGTCTGGGTCACCGACTCTCCGCTGGGATTCCCGTTCTGTTTCATCGACTCCTTGAAGGGCAGTTTGATCCCCCCGACATCGCGGTAATCGCTCATGGTCGATTCGGCTTCCACGGGACCCTGCTGGGACATGGACTGGCCGGCCTTCTTGTACGGCAACATGGTCTCCGCGTTCAGGTACAGCCTGAAGGGGTTCAAACCCGGAGGCGTGATCAGAAGCACCTCCGTCGCCCTTCCTTCAATCTCTTCCTGCCCGGTATGTTGCACCATCAACCCCTCCGCGTCCATCCGGTTGTACAAAAAGACCAGGTTCCGCCAGAGTTCCTCTCGCATCGCATCCCGCTGCTGGTCCGGAAGGGGCTGTGTATTGCCCATGGGGTCAACCACCCAGGCCTTGTCGCCGGCAATTGTCATATCGATATCACCCATCGGCGTCTGCATCGTCGTCTTCGACTTATCTGGAAACGCGACCAGGCTTTCCACGCCGATGACCATCTCGCCCATGGGCCGGATCACCGTGACCTCTGCAGCTACCCGTAAAGCCTGAATCGCGGTCAAGGCCTCGATTCCCCCCATGGCCTCGGCCGAGCGCATCAGCAACTCCCTGCCCATGGCCACGTCGTCCTCGGTGGCTTCCGGGGCTTCCACGGCGGGAAGCGCGATGGTCACGTCGATCTCGTTTACCTCGCCGAAGGCCGAAAGCGGCTCGTCGAAGTCCTGGTCGTTCCCGACCACGATGAGGCGCACCTTGTCCGGCTGCAGGTATTCGCGGGCCACGCGCTTGACGTCTTCCACGGTCACCTTTTCGACCTCGGTCTTGGTCTTCTCGAGGAAATCCTGAGGGTAGCCGTAGTACTCGTAGGTCATCTGCCGGTTGATGATCTCCCGGCGGGTATCGAAATTGAAGACGAAGGAATTCAGGAAACTGTCCTTGGCCAGGTTCAGTTCCTCTTCCGTGATTTCATCGGTCTTCATCCGCTCCACCTCGTGCAGGAGAGATCGGATCGCCTGCGCAGTGGTTTCCGACTTGGTCATGCAGGCCACGTAGAAAATACCGGGATAGGTGTAGTTGGCGCTGTAGATGCCGAAGACCGCGTACGCCAGGCCCTGCTCGGACCGCACGTTGCGAAAGAGCCGTCCGGAAAACCCGCCGCTGAGGATGTCGTTCATGACCCGGAGGGCGAAGTAATCGGGATTGTCCATGACTCCGCCAATGTGGCCGAGGACGACCGTGCTCTGATTTATATCGTCCTTCTTGATCAAGTTGACGGAACTGTCGAAGGTATAGTCGACACCAGGCAATTCGGGTCGCTCAAATCCTGCCTTCTCCCATCCTCCGAAGACATCGGATATTTTCTTTACCATTTCGTCCGTGTCGAAGTCGCCCCACACGCCCAACATGGTATTGTCCGGGTGGAACCAGGCCTGGTGAAAGGCCACGAGGTCATCCCGTGTAATGGCGTCGATGGTGGCGTATTCGGCGTGCCGCGCGTACACGCTTTCCGCACCGTATATCAGCTTCCTGAACTCCCGGAATCCCATATTCGTCGGGTCGTCGTTTCTGCGCGATATCGTGGACCGCGCCGTGACTTTCTCCAACTCGATCTTGTCTTCCGGAAAAGCGGGATTCATGAGAACATCCGCGAGAATGGGCAGCACAGTGTCCACGTTGTCCTTCAGGACCGACATGAAGGCGGATCCGGAAACCGGTCCGACACTCGTTTCCACGGCCGCCCCGAGCCCCTCCAGCGTCTCGTCGATCTCGTCGCCCGACATGCTGGCGGACCCACCCGTGCGCATTACCGACCCCGTGATACCGGCGAGGCCGATCTTGTCCGCCGGTTCGTTGACGGCGCCGACACCGATGCGCGCGCTCAGGTTGATCATCGGCAGCCGGCGATCTTCCACCAGGTACAGGATGATCCCGTTATCCAGGACAACCCTGGTTGGCGTCGGCGTCACTATGTCGTTCAGCGGCGGGAATTCAAGTTCCCTGTAGTCCTTTTGGGCCGCGGCCGGCATGGCCGAAAAGACCAGTCCTGCCAGCATGAGGGCAAGTGTGGTGGTTTTAAGACGGGTACTGCGCATGGGTTCGACTCCTGTTTTCAGGGCGGAGGATGTTCAAATCGGTCCGTGGTTATTCGGTACCTTCATCATCCAGGGTAACGATCGAAGCCACTGTCCGGTTCTTGGGAACCAGGTACTGGTTGGCTACGCGCTTGATATCTTCGGCGGTCACCTCATTGATCGCGTCGATACTTTGGAAAAGGTTACGCCAGTCACCGGTAAGTACATGAAAATAAGCCATTTGAAGCGCAAGTCCCATATTCGAATCGAGCTGGCGGATCAGGTTTACGCGGGCGCGCACTTTCGCCCTGGACAGTTCCTCTTCGGTCACTTCCTCGTTCCGGATGCGTTCGATTTCCTCCTCGATGGCTTGCTCCGTGTCCGCAGCGGTGTGGTCCTTGCTCGGAAAGGCGAAAAACACCATCATGTTGGGGTACTTGCTGCCGGGGAAGTCCGTGAAGGAGGAAGCGTTCACCGCGATTTTCTGGTCCTTGACGAGTTTTGTATACAAACGGCTGGTCCGTCCGCTTCCCAGGATATCCGACAGTACGTTGAACACCACGTCGTCTTCATGGTTGATGTCGACCTTGTGGTAACCCATCAATATCACCGGCTGCGACTTGTCCTCCATGATCACGCGGCGCTCCGCCTGTTGCGGGGGTTCGATCGTTTCAACCGGTTCGATCGGAGGCCCGGCCGGAAGGCGATCGAAATACTCGTGGGCCAGTTCTTTGACGTGCGCCGGGTCCGCGTCGCCCGAGATGATGATCGTCAGGTTGTCGGCGCCGTAGTACCGCCTGAAGAAATCCATGGCCTCCGCGCGGGTCATGGAATCCAGGTCCGACATGTGCCCCAGGGTCGGTTCGCCGTAGGGATGGGCCTTGTAGGCGGTACTCAGCATCTCCTCCACCAGGCGTCCGACCGGACTGCTTTCGCTCATCCGGCGTTCTTCCTTGACCACGTCCCGTTCTATGAAGAACTCCCGGAGCACCGGGTCGAGGAAGCGGCTGGACTCCAGCGCGAAGAACAGCTCGAGCTTGTTGGAAGGGAGACTGTAGAAATACCGCGTGGCATCCCGGCTGGTCGTGGCGTTCAACCCCGTTCCGCCGGCGCGATCGATGGCTTCGTCCATCGCATTGGACCGGGCGAGTTCCCGCGCCGCCTTCTTGGCGTCCTCGAAGGCCTGTTCAAGGCTTGCCAGGCGCTCGGAATCGGCCAGGTGGCCCTTGTGCCGTTCGTTTCGGAGATCGTCGAATATCTCGTCCACCTTCTCCATGGCCGCGTACTCGGCCTCCAGGTCCATGGCGCCTATTGTCGTGGTACCCTTGAAGGCCATGTGCTCGAAGACGTGGGCCAGGCCCGTGATGCCCTTGACCTCGTCGACGGAGCCGACGTCCGCGTAGGTAAGGACGGTGAGGACGGGGGCGTCATGGTTCTCCACCACGATGAAGGTGAGTCCGTTGTCGAGGGTGAATTCCGTGACGTTTTGCTCGAAGGCGGCCAGGTCCTGGGACTGCGCAGGGCCGGCCAGGCCAAGCAGACCGGATAACGCAAGGATCACCGCCACCGTTGGGATGTGTCGCGTCAATCGGGTTTTCATGTAAACAACCTCCAGGGTAATTTGTCGTATTGCTCAATTCAATACGATCAGGATAAATCTCTTTTGATCAAGCACTGCTTGAAATCGTCTTCGCCTTTTCAAGTTCGTCCAGGTAGGCCGCCACGGCGTTTTTCAATCCCATGTCCAGCGCGTCGGCGACTAGCGCGTGGCCGATGGAGACCTCGAGTACGTTCGGAACGGTACCGCAGAACACCGCAAGGTTGTCCAGATTGAGATCGTGTCCCGCGTTCACGCCCAGGCCGATCTCGTGGGCTCGTTCCGCCGCTTTGGCGAAGGCCGACAGAACGGGCTGCATCTCTTCAGGTCCCATCGCAAAGGCCACGGCGTAGGGTTCCGTGTACAGCTCGATCCGATCCGCGCCGATATCCGGAACGCGCTCGATCTGGTCCAGGTCCGCGTCCATGAACAGGCTGACCCGGCAGCCGAGGTCCTTGAGCTCCGCGATGATTGGTTTGAGCCTTCCGGCGTTGGCCTTCACGTCCCAACCGTGGTCCGAGGTGAAGGCGTCCGGGTCGTCGGGGACCAGCGTGGCCTGGGTGGGCCGGACTTTGCGGACGATATCCATGACCTGGTGGAAGGGATTGCCCTCGATACTGTATTCGATCTCCGGGTAATCCTTCAGCAGTTCGGCCAGGTCGTCCACGTCGCCGGGCGTGATATGCCGCTGATCGGGCCGCGGGTGCACCGTGATGCCATAGGCCCCGGCCTCGATCGCGGTCCGGGACGCGCCCGTCACGCTCGGAATGCCGTGCAGGCGCGTGTTCCGCAGCAAAGCCACCTTGTTTACGTTGACACTTAGTTTAGTCATAGACTCTGTATTCCCTTAAACGGCTGTTTTCCTTCAATCGTTCCAAGGACCGCGCCGCCGGCCTGGCCGTGCCGCCGGCCGAGCCTCATCACGTCCTCCGGCTGAACGGCATCACCCGGGCATCCACGGAGGCAGGGCCCCGTGGGCCGGCAACCGGATGAACCGCGCGCTGTTGATGGCCGGATGGCGCAGGATCTCGTCAATGGACTCCTGGGGCGGAACGTCGTCCAGGTTCAGCACCCCCACCGCCTTCCCGCCGGGTTTATTCCCCAGCCTTCCCACGGCCATCTGGGCGATATTCACCTTATACCTGCCGAACGTATCGCCGATGGCACCGACGATGCCGGGCACGTCACTGTGATTGAAAACCAGGAGATTGCCGTCCAGGTAGGCCTCCATGCGATGATCGCCCAGCCGGATCAACCGGGGCATGTTGTTGCCGAAGACCGTTCCGTCGGCCCGGAAGGTCTCGCCGGCGCAATCGATTTCCACGCTGATGGCCGAAGTGAAAAAGCCCGCCGCGCTGCGGGTCTCCTCGTTCAGGTGGATGCCACGTTCCCGAAGCAGCATCTCGCCGTTGATAATGTTCACGTCCTCATCGAGGGCATGTTCCAACAGTCCCGCGCAGAAGGCGGAGGTGAGCAGACGCGTGTTCTCGTCGACGACCTTGCCCCGGTAGGTGAGGCGGCACGCGCGCGGGCCGCCGCTGTGCCACTGGGAAAGCAGGATGCCCAACCGGTAGGCCACGTCGAGATAACCGCCCAGCGTCTGGAACGTACTCGAATCGATGGTGACGGCGTTCACGGCGTGGCGGACTTCTCCGGTGGCCAGGAAGTTGACCATCAGGTCCACGGCTTCCACGGCGACATCGGCCTGCGCCTCTTCCGTGCTCGCCCCGAGATGAGGCGTACAGAGCACGCCGGGCATGTGGAAGAGCGGACTGTCGACGCAGGGCTCTTCTTCGTATACGTCCAGCGCCACGCCGGCGAGCTTCCCGGATTCGAGGCCCCGGATCAGCGCTTCCTCGTCGTAGATTCCGCCGCGGGCGCAGTTGACCAGCCGGGCCCCCGGTTTGAGCAGGTCGATCTCATCGTGGCTGACCAGGTGACGCGTCTCCGGCGTGAGCGGCGTGTGCACGGTCAGGTAATCCACCTCGGGCAGCAGGTCGCGCACGTCGTCGACGTACTCCACGCCCAACTTCCCGGCCTGCTCGGGCGATAGAAAGGGGTCGAAACCGACGACGCGCATGGCGAAGGCCTTCGCCCGCGCGGCGACCTCCCGCCCGATGCGTCCCATGCCGATGATGCCCAGGGTCTTGCCCGCGAGTTGGACGCCCGTGTACGTGCCGCGGTCCCACCGTCCCTCCATGAGACTCCGGGAAGCCGGTGCGATGTTGCGTGACAGGGCCGCCATGAGGGTAAAAGTGTGTTCCGCCGTGCTGAGGGTATTGCCGGTCGGGGTGTTCATGACCACGATGCCCTGGCGGGTCGCCGCCGCGCGATCGATGTTGTCCGTTCCCACGCCGGCGCGGACGATTCCGCGGAGGCGCCGGTTTCCCTTAAGCACTTCCGCCGTGATCTTCGCCTCGCTCCGGCATATCGCGCCGTCGTATTCCAGGAGGGCGTCGCGCAGCGCTTCACCGCCGAGGCCAGTGCGCACGTCGTGGGTTACCTCTTCCACCCGGGCGACCCGGTCGAGCCCTTCCCGGGCCAGTTTATCGAGGATGATGATGCGATGCATGACGCGCCGGGAACTCCCGTTTCACGAGTCCTGAAACTGTTTGGAATCCGGCCGGATAAACAGCCGGATCGTCGGTCTGATCGAAGCCTTGACGCACACCACTCGAATCGCGCTCAGACCCGCTCGAAAAAAACGTAAAATACCTTGCGCCAGTGGTTCATATCAACCTATTTTTCCAGAGTAGTCTCGTATATTCATTCCCACATTGAAGCCCGTCGGCCACACGTCAGGCAGGACCCGCCCGTCCGCAACAGGTGAACTGCGGTATCTGCCCAAAGGACGAACCCCGTGTCCTCGTTCGTACACCTGCACAACCATACCCATTACAGCCTGCTCGACGGCGCCAGCCGAATCGAGGATCTCGCCTCTGCCGCCAAAGCATTTGGCATGCCCGCCGTGGCGATGACCGATCATGGTAACATGTTCGGCGCCGTCGAATTTTACAAGACGGTCAGGGACGCGGGGCTGCAGCCGATCATCGGCTGCGAATTGTACCTGGCGCCGGGCAGCCGGAAGGAAAGACGTCCGGCAAGAAACGGCGAAAGGACCGGCCAGACGACCCACTTCGTCGTGCTGGCGCAGAATGCGGCGGGCTACCGGAACCTGATGAAGCTCACCTCCGCCGGATACCTCGAGGGATTCTACTACAAGCCGCGCGTGGACATGGAGTTGCTGGAAAAGCACAGTGAGGGGCTGATCGCCCTGTCCGCCTGCGCCAAGGGACCGCTGGCCAACCTGGTGGTCGACGGCCAGGTGGACCAGGCGAGAACGAAGTGCGGCCAGCTCAAGGAGTTGTTCGGATCCAACTTCTACCTGGAGATCCAGGACCACGGGCTGGAATTCGACAAGCCCATCAACAACGCCATGATCGACTTCTCCCGGGAGTTCGATATCCCGATCGTCGCGACCAACGACGCCCACTATCTCAGGCGCGACGACGCGCCCGCACAGGACGTGCTGGTATGCATTCAGACCGGGAAGGAACTGAACGATCCAAAACGGCTCAGGTTCGCCACCGATTCGCTCTACTTCAAGAATGCCGATGAGATGGGCCAGCTGTTCGGCCATGTTTCAGGCGCCCTGGGGAATACGGTGTCGATCGCCGAGTCGATTGATTTCGAACTGGAAATGGGCCAGTTCAAATTCCCCCACTTCCCCCTGCCGGAAGGATATGACAGCCCGGATGCCTACCTGCGCAAGTTGTCTTTCGACGGCATGAAGACGCGTTACGACACCGTTACCCCGGAACTGACGGCCCGCCTCGAATACGAACTGGGCGTCATCAGTCAGATGGGCTATCCGAGCTACTTCCTCATCGTCGAAGATATCGCCCGATTCGCCGCGGAGCAGGGCATCCCGCTGATGACGCGGGGGTCCGGCCTGGGATGCATGGTGGCGTACGTGCTGGGCATCACGAACATCGACCCCATCGAGTACGGGCTGCTTTTCGAACGCTTCCTGAATCCCGAGCGTGTCAGCATGCCCGACATCGACATCGACCTCGCGGACCGCGAACGCGACAAGGTCATAAACTACGTGGTGGAGAAATACGGCAAGAACAGCGTGGCCCAGATCATCACCTTCGGAACCATGGGCGCCAAGGCGGCGATCCGCGACGTGGGCCGCGTCCTCGGCATGTCCTACGGCGACGTGGACCGCGTGGCCAAGCTTGTGCCTGGCGAACTGAAGATCACCCTCGACCGGGCCATCGACCAGGTCCCTGAACTGAAGCAGATGGCCGACGGCGGCGGCACGGAAAGCCAGTTGATCCAGTACGCGAAGACCCTGGAAGGCCTCGCGCGCCACGCCTCCGTGCACGCGGCGGGCGTGGTGATCACCCCGGGCGAGCTGACCGACTACGTGCCGCTGTACAAGCCCAGCAACAAGGATACGATCGTAACCCAGTATCCCGGCGAGCTCATGGAGGACATCGGGCTGCCCAAGATGGACTTCCTGGGACTGCAGAACCTGTCGGTCATCCAGGACGCCCTCGCGATCATCAAAGAAACGACGGGCGACGAGATCGAACTGGACGACATTCCCCTGGATGATCCCAGGACCCTGGATCTCTTCCGAAGGGGCGAGACCACGGGGATCTTCCAGTTCCACAGCGGCTGGCTGCACGAATTCCTTCGGCGGCTGCATCCGGACGGCGTCGACGACCTGATCGCCATGAACGCGCTCTGCCGGCCCGGCCCCCTGAACGGCGGCGTGGTGGACGATTACATCGACCGAAAGCACGGGCGCAAGGAGGTCACCTATCACCATGCCGTGATGGAGACGGCCCTGAAGGAGACGTACGGCCTCATCGTCTACCAGGAGCAGGCGATGCAGATCGCCCGGGACATGGCGGGATACACCCTGGGCCGCGCCGATTTCCTCCGGAAGGCCATGGCCAAGAAGCAGCCGGAGGTGATGGCCGATGAGCGCCGGGATTTCGTCGACGGCGCCGTCGAGAACGGCATCGATAAGCGTATCGCGGAGGAAGTATTCGGCCTGATCGAGTATTTCGGCGGCTACGCGTTCAACAAGAGCCATTCGGCGGGCTATGCCGTACTCGCCTTCCAGGAGGCCTACCTGAAGGTGCACTACCCGGTGCCCTTCATGGCCGCGCTGTTGTCGAACACGATGTCCAATACCGAGGAAATCGTCGTACTGATCAACGAATGCAGGAAAATGGGCATCGAGGTGCGGCCGCCCGACGTCAACAAAAGCGGCAAAACCTTCACCGTGGAGGGAGACTCCATCCGGTTCGGACTGTGTGCGATAAAGAACGTGGGGCAGTCCGCGGTGGAGTCCATCGTCGAGGCGAGAAACGAACATGGATCATTCGAAGATGTATTCGGGCTTTGCGAACACATCGATCTGCGGCTCGTCAACAAGCGGGTGCTCGAAAGCCTGATACAGGCCGGCGCCTGCGACAGCCTCGAGGGACACCGGGCACAACTCATGGAAGTGCTCGACTCGGTCATCGAAGGGGCGCAGACCCGACAGAACGACCGGGAAAAGGGACAAACTTCTCTTTTCGAGCTCGACGCAGAGGGGGCGGGCGCGGGACTGGAAATACACAAGCCGGTCCTGCCGCTTGTCGCCCGGTGGGCGGCGAGCCAGGAGCTGGGCCTGGAGAAGGAACTGCTCGGGTTTTACGTGACGGGGCACCCGCTGAAGGAATACGAGGAAGACATCCGGGCATTCACGACGGCGGAAATGCGGCGTCTCGACCTCGTCAACGGCCGGCAGGACAGCGTCGTGGTCGGTGGGATCGTGACCGAGATCAAGCCCATCGTGGACCGGAACGGCAAGACCATGGCCTTCATCACGCTCGAAGACTTCTCCGGGGCGGGCGAGGTGCTCGTGTTTTCGGAACCGTACGCCCTGCATCGGGATTTGGTGAGCGTGGACGCGCTGATCCTCGTGCACGGACACATATCGAAGAAAGAAGAGGACAACAAGGTCATTGCTTCAGAGATTATATCACTGACGGATGCCCGGGATAAGCTGGCACGGTCCGTCGTGGTGACCATGGAACATGGACAGGTCGCGGACGAGAATCTCGCATCGCTCAAGAACGTACTGACGACCTACCCGGGAAACTGCGACGTGGTGCTCGAAGTGTCGACCGCCGATCACGGCGAGATCGGCGTCAAGGCGGGCGGTGATTTTCGGGTCAGGCCCTCGGACGAATTGCTGAAGACGCTGCGTGAATCGATCGATTCGAAACGCGTCCGACTGGCCGGCGCGCCCGTGCACAGCGATGAGAGCGGATGGAAACCGGTGGAGATGAACGGCCGGAAACGGAACGGCAGAGGCCGCTGGAACGGGAACGGGAAATAGGTCTGCGCGTTGATGAACCGGGTGCGATCATTACCTTCGAGGATACGGTTCGCGAAGTATGGAATGCCGAAACCACGACCAGCCGCAGGCTCGAGCTGAACGAACCACTGACCGCATACCAGTCAGGCGCGGGGAAACCAGTGACCCAAGAGGAGTCTCTTGAGAGTACTGCTGATCTTAACGACCTTTCTGCTCTTCGGATGCGAAGGTAAGGTGGGGCCGGCAGGACCGGCGGGACCGCAGGGACCAAAGGGTGAACAGGGCGAGCAGGGGCCCCAGGGCGAGCAGGGCGAGCAGGGACCCCGGGGTGAAAAGGGCGAGCAAGGTGAACAGGGCGAGCAGGGCGAGCAGGGGCCCCAGGGTCCGCAGGGTCCCCAGGGTCCAGCGGGGTTGCCGCCGGAAAGAGAACCCCCGTTCCGCGGTGCTGTATACATATCCCCGGATGTCATCGGTCCTACCGACCCGACATCACTTCGCGGCGTAACCTACATCGGAATTGAAGAACGGGATATCTACGACGCGCCCGGATTCTGAGTACTACGGCAGTCGAAGCCTTTCTGTTCAATGTGCAAATCGGTGATCGCGAGATTGAATTCCGAGTCAATCCCGAATTCGGAAGTCAAGAAGCTGCACGGCACGAGGTTGACACGTACGCGGCGCACTTTGGACGGATGCCGGCTTTCCTGCTCAATCGACTCCGAGTGGTGGTGATCAACGACGGCGATAGGCCCTTCCTGGCTCCACGCGAGACTGTAGTCATACATACGGATTATGGTAGCAAACCGGGCGTATCAGATTTTGTAGAAGAGGTATTGCTACATGAGCTCGGTCACGTGTCTTTGGACACTGTTCACAGATTGAACGACAGTTGGCGCAACGCGCAGTTAAGCGACCCAACCTACATATCGGTCTACGCCCAGAGGTATCAGGACCGGGAGGATATCGCCGAAAGCATCACAGCGTGGTTCGCGGCGCGGATCCGTCCGAACAGGTTGTCCACCGAGGATCTTGAGACGATATTAACCACCATTCCGAACCGACTGTCTTACTTCGACCGGCAGGGATTCGACGTTACGCCCTATACGGTCGAGTAGAGGGGTCACGTTGCCTACCGTACTGTGGGAGGTTGTATGTCATTCAGATTGATAACGACATGTTTTGCCATGCTGTTTTTCGCAGGTGGCTTTCTGGCCGCGGGTTGCGGCGGCGGCGATTCACCGACCAGTCCGCCCACTTCCCAGCCATCCACACCGACTCCAACACCGCCCCCGGCTCCGACGGTTTCCACAATCGAGATCAGTCCGAACACGGCATCGCTGGAGGTGGGCAGAACGCAAGGGTTTGTCGCGACCGCCAAGGCTTCTGACGGCTCAGTGATAGGCGGCGTCAATTTTACATGGTCCAGCAGCAATACCGCTGTCGTAACCATCAATTCCGCCGGCGTGGCGACCGCGGTTAGCGCCGGGACGGCGACGATCAGGGCGACTGGGAACGGCATTACTAGCGCGCCGGCGACTATTACAGTCACCGTGGCCGCCGTGGCCCGGGTCACGATCGCTCCATCCTCGACCCAGGAGTTGATGGTAGGTGAAATGGTGACTTTCACGGCAACGGCCCGAACAGCAGGAGGCGCCATACGCAGTGATGCCAGTATCTCATGGGCGAGCAGCGACACCAGCGTAGTGACCATTACTTCCGCCGGTGTAGCGACTGCAGTCGGCGCCGGTACGGCTATGGTACGCGCATCGGCGGACGGCATCGCGAGTTCGCCGGTAACGATCAACGTGGCCGACGCCGAGCCGATGATATCTACGGTGACGGTGAGTCCGGCTTCAATGATGATAACGGTCGGAGGTATGTTCCAGTTCATGGCGACCGCCATGACTGACGACGGCATGGTGATTGAAGAGGTGGAATTTACCTGGATGAGCGACGATACGGAAGTGGCCACTGTGGATGAAACCGGCCTGGTAACGGCAGTCGCTGCCGGTACGGCAATGATCACGGCAACGGCGAGCGGCGTGACGAGCATGCCCGCGACGGTCACCGTGGCGGAATCGGCACCGGAAGTCGACAGTGTAGAGATCGTGGATGCCATGCCGTTGATGCTTGAGACAGGCGATACGCACCAACTTATGGCCGTCGCCCGGACTTCAGATGGGACCATGATCGGTGGTGTGGACTTTGTGTGGTCGAGCGACGACAACGAGGTGGCGACTGTTGATTCAACCGGATTGGTTACCGCGGTCGGAGCAGGCATGGCGGATATTACGGCCATGACAGAAGAGACAACTTCCGAACCGGTGAGCGTCACGGTTTCGGATCCGCCAGACCCGCCCGATCCACCTGATCCGCCTGATCCGCCCGATCCACCTGATCCGCCTGATCCGCCTGATCCCATGGTGGCAAGTGTGACGGTGAGTCCATCTTCTTCGTCCATCGAGGAGGGCGACACAAAGCAGTTCTCTGCAAGAGCCCTTGACTCGGACAACATGGAGATAACAGGCAAGACCTTTACATGGACGAGCAGCAACACCACGGTCGCGTCCATCAATTCTTCGGGTCTGGCCACGGCTAAGGAAGCTGGTTCCACTACGATAAAGGCGGAGGTGGACGGCAAGTCGGGCACCGCAACACTGATGGTTACCGAGCCGCCTCCTGTTGTCGATCGGGTCACGGTGTCCCCATCGTCCCCTTCGATTGAGGAAGACGAGACGCAGCAGTTTACTGCGACAGCCTTTGATTCTGACAATATGGAGATTACGGGCAAGACCTTTACGTGGACGAGCAGCAACACCACGGTCGCGACCATCAACAGTTCGGGTCTGGCCACGGCCAAGGAAGCGGGTTCCACGACGATAAAAGCATCCGTGGACGGCAAGTCCGGAGAGGCGACGCTGACGGTGACGGCACCACCACCACCTGTAGTGGATCGTGTCACCGTGTCACCATCGTCCCCTTCGATCGAGGTGGGCAATACACAGCAGTTTTCAGCTACTGCCTATGCCTCGGATAACACGGTGCTCGCGGGCAAGACCTTTACATGGACGAGCAGTGACACCTCGAAAGCAACGATAAGCTCTTCCGGGTTGGCTACGGCAAAAGAAGCGGGTTCCACGACGATAAAAGCATCCGTGGACGGCAAGTCCGGGGAGACGACGCTGACGGTGACGGCGCCATCGCCGCCGCCGATGTTGAGGAGTCGTACGGGTACGATTAGTGGCCGAAACAACTACAGTTCCGGTGGATCAGTAACGCTAAGCGAAATCGCCGGCGGGAAGCTCGAACTCAAGATTACCGGGCTGTCAACGCCGGGCGGGGCGCCGGATGTGTATGTGGCTCTTTACACCGACGATGACATCAACTGGCCTAACGGAGGTTCTCTACCTGACGGTGCCAGAGGATTTGGCGAAGTTTCACGGCAGTCGGGGACCAAGACCTGGACCTTTACTCCTGCCAGCGGAGAAAACATAGATTCATGGAGCCACCTCATTCTTCACTGCAGGCTGATCAACAGTGAAGTCGGAAGTGCATCACTGAGCAATTGATAAGCAAAGGAGCATTAATGTGAATAGGTTTGTACTTGCCGCGTTGCTTACAGCCGGTATGGTTTTCCACACCTCCATCGCCTATGCTGGCGGATGGACCCAGCCCCCGGGCAAGGGGTACTTCAAACTCAGCCAGCAGATCATCAGTGCCGAATCGCTTTTTAGAGCGAATGGATCGAAGACAGAGATTCCGACGGTCAGCGGCTATACGACAAGTCTTTACGGTGAATTCGGCTTGATCGACCGGGTCACCCTTGTGGGCTACATGCCGTTTTATACAAACTTCAGCGTGGATGCCGAAGGGTTTGATCCAACGACTGGCCTGGGGGATTGGGACGTGGGGGTCAGAATCGGGTTACTTACCGGCGGACCAACGGTGGTCAGCCTTCAAGCCTTGGCGGGATTGCCTTTGGGAGATTCAGCGGGCGATATCGTCCTTTGGTCCGGTGACGGCGAATTCAATCAACACATCTCCCTTCAGGTGGGCCATTCGCTCTATCCCGTACCTGCCTACTTAAAAGGCGAGATCGGATACAACAACCGTAAGAGCAGTGATAATCGCGACGATAACTACGCCGACGAGTTGCGGTATAGTCTGCAGGCCGGATATACGATTGCCGAACGAGTCGGCGTCTCATTAAGCCTGCGCGGTATAAAAGCCCTCGACAGGGCGGACGATGAGTTTCACCCGCGTAATGATGTCGAATACCTGTCCTTTGGACCCCAGGTCGATTTCTACGTTACGCCCAACGCGGGCATTACGGCCAGCATGTCGAAGTTCACCCGGGCGCATAGCATGCTGGATGCCCCTACGTGGGAATTCGGGTTATTTGTGAAACTGTAGGCATCCCATGTCGAAATTCCTCTTTGCGGCCTTGATGCTCACGGGATTCATCCTGCAGACCTGCACGGTCTTCGCCGGGGGATGGACGCAGGCTCCGGGCAAAGGCTATTTCAAGCTGAACGAGCAGTTGATAAAGAGCGATTCGTATTTCCAGCCGTCCGGAAGAAAGACGGACATTACGGAATTGAGTCGTTATACAACCAGCCTGTATGGGGAATTCGGCCTTGTAGACCGGTTGACGCTCGTAGGATACATTCCTTTTTACCAGCGCATCAGTGAGGACAGGCACGGTTCCGAAACCAAGACGGGTACCGGGGACTGGGAACTTGGTGCCAGGATCGGTTTGCTCACGAACCGGGCCACGGTCGTGAGCATTCAGGTCATGGCCGGATTGCCGCTGGGAGATTCCTATACCGATCAGGAAGTCGGCCTGTTTACAGGGGATGGTGAATTCAACCAGTTGTTCTCGCTTCAGGTCGGCCATTCCCTGTGGCCGACACCGGGTTATCTCAAAGCTGAAATCGGCTTCAACAATCGTGAAAGCGATTACTCCGACGAACTGAGGTACGCCCTCGAAGCGGGATTCATGGCCGGCGAGCGGGTTGGCTTTTCCGCCTGGGTTCGGGGTGCAAAGGCGATCGGCACGGATGGTGAATGGACCCGAAACGACCAGCAGTACGTGTCCTTCGGTCCAGAAATCAACTTGCACATCACGTCCAACGCTGGGATCACCGCAGGTGTGACGAAGTACACGGGCGCGCACAATGTGCTGGACGCGCCTGCCTGGGACATCGGCATTTTCTTCAAGTTGTAGTTTAATTTCGGTAAGCTAAACTGATACCGATCAAGGATTTTTGAAACAACCCATGCCGCGCAAAATCCGCCTGACTTTCATAGACGAAGATGTTTCGGTCGATGCCGAATTGCTCGAGGACGAGGCGCCAGCGACCTGCCAGGCAGTCTGGGACGCCCTGCCTCTCGAGGAAGAGGGCATCCACGCCGTGTACTCGGGCAGCGAGATCGCCTACTTCCTGTCCGAGGACATCGTCATTCCGCCCGAGAACCTGACGAGCCGCACATTGCCCGGGGACATCTGCTACTATCGCCTGGAACCGGGCCTGATGCACGGATGGCTGGACGGCATCACCGAACTGTGCTGGTTCTACGGCAGGGACGGCCGCCCCAACATGCCGGACGGCCCCGTCGCGGTGAATCTCTTCGCCCGGATGATCGGGGACACGGCCTCATTCTTCGAGGTGTGTTATCGCATACGGCGTGAAGGGGTGAAACGCGTTCGGATCGAACGGGCGGTGTGAATTCGAATCGCAGGAAACCCCTCCTGAATTCGTCTAATAGATGTAACCACACAGTATTCTCAACATGTCAGTGGTAAGTTGGAATCCCCCTCCGACCGATCGGCTCGTTGCGTGTAATGCCTAGCCCGGCCATGGTCGTCGAGGGCCTGTCGCGGGAATTGCGTATGCCCTGTAAGCGTTTTGCGGCACAGCTTTTTCTACTCTGTCTAGTGATCGCACGGCCCGCCTTCGCCGACCAGCTGGACGGAGCCAAACTCTACGAACAGGCCTGCGCGGCCTGCCATGGTTCGGACGGACGGGGACAACCGGTCGAAGATCGTGGATTCGAACTGGAGGTTCCCGACTTTACGGACTGCGAATTCGCGTCCCGCGAACCCGATCCGGACTGGCATGCGGTGATTCATGAGGGCGGTCCGGTGCGGGCTTTCGACCGGATGATGCCGGCCTTCGGGGACGCCCTTACGGACGAGGAAATCTACGCCATTCTCGGTCACATCCGCACCTTCTGCACGAACAAGAACTGGCCTCGCGGCGAATTCAACGTACCCAAGCCCCTGTTTACCGAGAAGGCGTTTCCCGAAGACGAGACCGTATTCAACGTGAGAGTGGACACGGACGACAGCAAGGCCGTAATCATCGAGCCGCTGTACGAGAAGCGATTCGGGCCGCGCGGCATGATCGAAATGATGGTTCCTTTCGGCCGTCGCGAATCCCCGGGGGACGGCGGCGCGAATATCGGCTTCGGCGACCTCACGGCCGGCTACCGGTACGCGCTCTATCACAATCTGGATCGAGGAAATGCCCTTAGCATCGGCGGCGAGGTCGTGTTGCCCACCGGCGATGAAGACGAGGGTTTCGGCACCGGCGCGACGAAGCTGGAGCCCCACGTTTCCTTCGTTCAACTATTGCCGGGCGACGCCTTTATCCAATCCCAGGTACAGGTGGACTTCGCCGTAACGGGGGACGTTGAGGACAAGGGGATCGTCCGGACCGCGGTCGGCAGGACCTTAACGAATGGCGAATTCGGGCGGGCCTGGAGTCCCATGGTCGAGGTGCTTGCCTCCCGCGAACTGGTGTCCGGGGCCGACATCACGCTCGACCTCGTACCTCAAATGCAGGTGGCGCTCAACACGCGCCAGCACATCCTGCTCAACGTGGGGGTGCGGGTTCCGGTCACCAATAGCCAGGGCCGCAAGTCACAGATCGTCATGTACCTGCTGTGGGACTGGTTCGACGGAGGGTTCCTCGATGGGTGGTAGTTACGTGGTCCGGCTGTGGACCAGGCTGTGGGCGTACACCACGCTGGGGTTGCTCGGCAGCCTGATCTGGCTCGCCTACGCATCGGTCGAGGCGCAGTCCGTGGACCAAGGCGCGTTCGCCACTTCGGATCAGTGCATCGCCTGCCATAGCGGTCTTTCCGACGCGGAGGGGATGGACGTCTCCATCGGGCATGTCTGGCGCGGGTCGATCATGGCGAATTCGGCGCGCGATCCGTACTGGCAGGCATCTGTGCGCCGCGAGGTGACGGACCATCCGGGAGCGCAGGCAGAGATCGAAGACACCTGCTCGACCTGCCATATGCCCATGGCTCGGACGCTGGCAAAGGCGGACGGCGGCCCTGGAAAAGTGTTCGAGCACCTGGAAGCCGCAAGGCGAGGCGACGAAATTGCGAAGCTGGCGCTCGACGGGGTGTCGTGCACCACATGCCACCAGATCCTGCCCGATAACTTCGGCGAGGCATCGAGCTTCGACGGAAACTTCGTTATAGGTTCCGTGGCTGCAGGCGGTCCGGCCGATCCAGCCGATCACAGGATCTTCGGACCGTTCGACGTGGACGACGGGCTGAGCCGGATCATGCAGTCGGCCACCGGTTTCCTGCCGGACAGTTCCACCCACGTCCAGCAGTCCGAGCTTTGCGCCACCTGCCACACCCTGTTCATTACGAGCCTGGATGCCGAGGGACGGGAAGTGGCCCGCTTCCCGGAGCAGACGCCCTACCTTGAATGGCGGCACAGTGCCTTCGCGGACTCCATGAGCTGCCAGTCCTGCCACATGCCGGAAGCGACGCCTGCCCCCATCTCCTCGGTACTCGGGGAACTCCGGGAGGATTTCTCGCAGCACATCTTTCGCGGCGGCAATGAGTTCATGCTGCGACTGCTGGACAAGTATCGGGACGAACTGCTCGTCACCGCGCCGTCAAAGGATCTTCAACGGGCCGCCGAAGCGACGCGGGAGCACCTGGAGACCGCCACCGCCCGGTTGGAGGTGCTGGCAGTGTCCCGCCAGGAGGGGCATGTCTCTATCGATCTTGAGGTGACGAACCTGGCCGGCCACAAGCTGCCCACGGCCTATCCATCCAGAAGAGCCTGGATCCACCTTGCGGTGCGCGACGCGGACGGAAACCTGCTGTTCGAATCGGGCGCCATGCGCTCGGACGGAAGCATCGAGGGGAACGACAACGACGCGGACGCGTCCAGCTTTGAGCCGCATTACCAGGAGATCGACGACCCTGGCCAGGTGCAGATCTATGAACCGATCATCGCGGATGGATCGGGAAGGGTCACCACGGGTCTTCTTTCGGCGGTCACCTATGCCAAGGACAACCGTCTGCTTCCGGAAGGATTCGACACGGAAACCGCCGATTCCGACATCATGGTGCATGGCCGGGCGGGGGAAGATGAGGATTTCCGGGCCGGCGGCGACAGGATCCGGTACCGGGTCCCCATCCGGCCGGGCGTGCGGGAGGTCGTGGTCAGGGCTCGGCTGATGTTCCAGACCATAGGCTTTCGATGGGCACAGAATCTCGCACCATACGAAGCCTATGAGACCCGGCGATTCGTTTCGTACTACAACGAAAACGCCTCTACTTCGGCGAACATGCTCGCCGAGGCCGTCCACCGCCAGGACCTGCCGTAGCCTATCGGCTGACGTCCGCCAGTTCCAACGGATTCGACCAGGCCTTCTCGCCGTCCGGAGCGATGATCTCGAACCGCGCCCAGCGGGAGTTCGCCCGCAGGCGGAACGTGGCCTGCTCGAACGTGCCGCCTTTCTCCTGGTATTCCGTGCCGGTGGAATCGCAGACGGCATGTACGCGCCGGGCCTCGGAACAACTGACCGTGGCCTCGACGATCTGTACCCCGTCACCCGGCTCGTCGACACGCCGTAGCTGGATGTCGTGGATTTCGGGCCCGGTACTCACGTAGGCGCAGCCCCGCTCGAGCGCGTCGATGATCGCCTTCGCCGATCGTTCCCTGACCTTCACCATGTTCCACCCCTGGTAAGTGTCCCGTTCCTGCGATTCGAGGGCATGGGAATCGTCGTTGGCCAGGGCGGGAATCGGCCTTCCCAGCAGGTCCATCCAGTCGTCCCAGTGTACGGATGATTCGCCCCGACCCGCACAACGGCAGGTGGTATTGAAGACTTCCACGCCGGCGAGCCCGTTCAGGGGCAGGGTGTCCCGGAGGATGTTGACCGCGCTCCAATGGGGATGGGCGAGCCAGATCGAACCGCCCTGCCGCCTCACCTCGTCAATCACGTGCTGCGGCGGCATGCGCTTCGAATCCATATCCTCGTCGATATTGAAGGCCAGGAAATGGTGGGTCTGTCCGCCGAAAGGGTTCTCGGGGTGGAGTTCTGCCCCCTGGACCAGCACGAAATCGTCCGGCGCGCTGACGGAATCGATCCGCGTGATGTCGTAGTGGTCGGACAGACACAGGAAGTCGTATCCCTGGTTAACGTAGCCATCCACACGCTCCTGGGGTGGGGGCCGGCCGTCCGAGTTGGTGGTATGGGAATGCAGGTTGCCCTTGAGCCAGAAGTAGCCCTGGTCCTCGATATCGAAAGGGCTGGTCAGCCCGTTGCTCGCCATAGTGTTCTCCCTTTTGACATATGTTTCGACGCGCTTCAGCTTTGACGCGCTTCTCGACGTGAATCAGCGACAATCCGGTCTCAGCGACGGCTCGGCCTCAGCCCAATTCACCCGTGTATGTCCTGCCGAAGCGGTCCGTCGCCTCCACCACCACCCGTCCGGTCCCGGGTGACACAGGCGCGTAGAAGAGGTGATTCGTGATGACGGGTTCCACCCACGGACGGCGTTCGGGCAGGTCGGATCCCCGGTGCAGGGACTCCGAGAGGGGATCGGTGCCCGGCCGGCGAGCCATTGCGCCTCTGCGCATGCCGTCTTCGTACCAGACGACCTGCCACTCGGGGTCCCAGTCCCAGATGTTCGCCACGATCTCGTCCGGCGCACCGGGGTCGCTGCCGCGGGGATAGACCCGCATCTGGTGGTTATCGTCCATGCCCGTGGACTTGTATCGCCAACGGATATCCGATCCGTCGACTTCGTAGACGCCGTACCCGTTGGGCGTCCCGTCCCAGCAGATGGGGCCGCTCCACCAGGCGCCGCAGACCGTGCCCTGGACGACCTCGTGCACCCCGCCTTCGAAGATGTGCTCGTGTTCGTGCACGTGACCGGAAAACACGTGGGTCCGGTAGGGTTCGAGCAGCCGGTACATGCGCTCGCGGTTCACGGTCGTGGACGAAATGGACGGACTGTCGTCTCCGGTTCGGATATGGCGCGTGGTATACTGCGGTATGTGGTTAAATACCGCCACGGTCCTGCCGGTTTCCACCAGGGCGAGGTCCTGGGCGAGCCAGTTGAGCTGGTCGTCGGTCACGTAACCGATGTAGCCCTGTCCGTGCCAGAACACGTTGTCCAGCACGATGTAGTGGACTTCCCCGCGGTCGAAGGAATAGTAGTTGGGGCCGAAATGGCGGCAGAACGTGCGGACGGATCCGTCGTCGGACGGTCCGAAGTCCAGGTCGTGGTTGCCGACGACCTGGAAGAAGGGCATGTCCATTCGGCGCACGCCCCGTTCATACTCGGGATACAGGGACAGGTCGTCGAACATGATGTCACCGCAACCCACGCCAAACATCCGGCGGCCGGCGAGGCCGGCCGCGGTCGTCTTCACGTCCGGCACGGTCTCCGCGTGGAACAGTTCCATCTCGTAGGCGTCCTGGGTCTGGGGATCCGACAGGACCAGGAACCCGTGGCGTTCATCCGATCCGTCCAGGGCCGCGAGTTCGAAGCGCGTGGCCATCTCCCCCGACTCGTCCGCCATGATCGGCCGGTAGAAGGAGGCCGTGCCGCTTGGATTCTGCTCAATGGCGTATCCGTCCGGCGTGGAGATCGATACGAAGGACTGAAGCGTATTGGAAACGAGTTCGAAGCGTCCCCCCGCGTCCGTTGCCGTTACCGTCAACCCGTCCGTGACCGCGACTCCGGCCAGACTCGCGCGGCCCGCAGTGACGCGTCCGGAGACGCGGATCGGGCGGACCGGACGGACCGGGCGCGCGGCGTTGCCCGCGGAAACCCCTGCCTGCGGCGCGTACGGGTCCGCCAGCACGGGAAAGGGAGCGGCCATCGCGGCGGCCGCGAAGGCCGCCTGCTTGAGAAAGGCTCTCCGGGTCAGGGCTTCCCGGGCTTTGGACCGGGTCGATGACCTGCCCGCTTCATCTGCAGTCGTTTTTACGCTGGTGTCCATCGGATGGCTTCCTTTCAACCGCCGGATAAGGAATCGGAAAACGTGCGAATGGCCGGTGGACCATCCACATCGACACATGAGAACGGTATGAGTTGATTATATAGAGTCGACCCCCGTTGAAACAGGATTTTGTGAACATAATTTGCAGGTTTCGCCAGCTTCTCGTTACGATCTTCCGAGCCGTCGTGCCATACGGTCCGCCCATGGCACATCCTCAGTATTATTGCTTGATGTGGCGGCTTCGTGATCATATCATTTTATTTCCATGAACAAAGCCCCGAAAGGTCCCGATTCCTCCGAATTTCTGTCCATTCCCGAACCCACCGGCGTCTACGCGGAACCGTGGTCCTGGAAGAAGTTCAAACGGATGCTCGGTTTCTTCGGACCCGCCGCGCTGGTGGCGTCCATGGCCGTAGGCGCGGGAGAGACCATTCTGGTCACGGGAGTGGGCGCCTGGGCGGAATACGGCCTGCTCTGGCTCATCCTGCTGAGCGTGCTGGTCAAGGGCGTCGCGGTCACGTACCTGCTGGGCCGCTTCACGGCGGTGAGCGGCCAGCCCTTCGGCCGCATGCTGGCCAAGCTGCCGGGGCCTCGCGGATGGTTCATCCTGACGCTGCTGACCATTGAACTGCTTGCGCTCAGCATCGCCCTGACGGCCGTGGCCAAGCCCTGCGGCAATCTCGTCGTCCACATTTTCTCGGATTCGCTGCCCGCCGGTCCGACGGACACATTCTGGGCGAACCTGGTCACGACCGTATTCCTGGGCCTGGCCATCGGGTTGAGTCTGCTGACGTCCTACGAATTCCTCGAAAAGCAGCAGATCATCATCTGCGGCGTCCTGGTCTCCGGGACCATCCTGGCCACGGTCATCGTCTGGCCCAGCCTGGGCGGCGTCCTCCTCGGAACACTGTCCATCGGAAACCTGCCCGCCGCCCCCGAATGGGCGCCCGTCGCGGCAAGGAACGACTATTTCCTGAACCTGGTCACCGTTTTCGGTTACGTGGGAGGCACGTTGAGTACCTACCTGGCCTATTCGGGATGGGTGGCGCAAAGGGGTTGGGGCCTGACGAAGTATCCCGGGATGGGGCATCTGGGCAGCCGGATCGACAGCACGCTGAAGATCAATTATCTGAAGGATGACCCTTCGGAGGTGAGACGCATGCGCGTACTGCTGTCTCCCCTCAAGTGGGACGTATCGATGGGGGCGCTCGTGCTCTTCATCGTCACCGCCGCCTTCATGATCGCCGGTGCAGTCGTGCTCTACCCGAGGCAGACCGTCCTTCCCGGCAACGCGTGGGACCTGCTCACGAGACAGTCCTCCATCTGGGCGCAGATCCATGCGGCCCTGATCCCCGTGTATTACGTGGCCATCCTCGCGGCTCTGTGGGGCACCCTGGCCACCATACCGGAGGCCCTGACCCGGTTCGCCCACGAGTTCCTTACGGCCGTCTGGCCGCGGTTCAGGAACTACTCCTACCGCCGGCTGCAGACCTGGATCGTGATCTGGTTCTTCATCTCTTCCGCCGCGGCGATCTGGAGCGATATCACCTTCGACCTGATCACGCAGATCGTGGCGCTCCTGGCGACCAACCTGGGTGTAGGCATTGTCTGCTGTGCGGCCGTCTATCTGAATTTCAAGTTGCCTCCCGCATACCGCACCCGCCCCGCCATGCTCGTCCTGGGCGTGCTCTCCACCGTGGTGCTCCTCTCGGCCTTCGTCATCAGCGCCTCGGGCATGCTGCAGAAGTGACGAGTCGCGCGTCTCCGTCCATCCGGACGATCAAGGCTTAAGAAAGTTCAGCAGGTTGATGACCAGTCCGGTAAGCACGACGATGGTGGTCAGCCCGGTCCCGACAACCCACATCTTCGTTGCGACGTGCTTCTGGGCATCTTCGAGAGCGGAGAGGCGACTGTCGATCTTGTTCAGGCGTTCGACGAGGAAGTCCCAGCGGGTCGAGGGTATGTCCAATTGATCTTCTCCCGGCATTTTGGCTCCTTTGCGTGAGGCCGATGGTACCGATTTCAAACGTGGAGCAACTGCCCCGATATCAGACAAGCGCCAGTCGATCGTCGCCACAGACTGCGTTTAGTGATCTCCGACTGACAGGATGTAATAGTTTTAGTACGGACTACCTGAGACATCTCGAAAAAAGTAGAAATACGGTCGGAAGTCCGCGCCTGGATGTAACGCGGAACGGCGTCCGGTCAACCGTCCCGCATCATGCCGGTCACGTCCCTTTTTGCTTGCAAGTCCCTTTCGGTTTCCTTACTATAAATCCGTAAGGCGCAGGGGTTTTGGGCGCTGTGAAACGTTGGCGAAACACGACGCGGGTCGTACGGCGAGAGACCCGGGACGGTCACGGGCCGGTTGCGTCGATCATCGCCGGTTCACCCGGACGCAGAACATGGAGCCGATAATGCAGGACTTTTCCGCCGTACAGAAACGAGACGATGAGCTGTACGGACTGCTGGTGGCCGAGCGCGAACGGCAGCGGGACGGCATAGAACTCATCCCGTCGGAGAATTACGTCTCGCCGGCCATCCTGGAAGCCATGGGTTCCGTGCTGACCAACAAGTATTCGGAAGGATACCCGGGCAAACGGTATTACGGCGGGCAGGAATACATCGACAAGATCGAGAACCTGGCCCGCAGGCGGGCGAAGGAACTCTTCGGCGCCGAGCACGTCAACGTGCAGTGCTACTCGGGCAGCCCGGCAAACACCGCGGTCATGTTCGGCCTGCTGGACTACGGCGACACGATCATGGGCATGAAGCTCGACCAGGGCGGGCACCTGACCCACGGGCTGCATGTCAACTACTCCGGCAAGTCCTATAATGTAGTTTCGTATGGAGTTCAGAGGGATACGGGCCGAATCGACATGGACGAGGTCCGCGACCTGGCCCTCGAACACCGGCCGAAGCTCATCATATCAGGCGCCACGGCCTATCCGCGACAGTTCGACTTCGAGGCGTTCAAATCCATCGCCGACGAGGTCGGTGCCGTACCCATGGCGGACATCTCCCATATTTCCGGTCTCATCGTGGGGGGCGTCCATCCGAGTCCGCTGCCCTTTACCGACGTCGTTACGACGACGACTCACAAGACGCTTCGGGGTCCACGCAGCGCGATCATCATGTGTCACAAGAAATACGCCAAGGACATCGACCGGGCCGTGTTCCCCGGCCTGCAGGGCGGCCCCCATGACCATATCACGGCCGCCAAGGCGCTGACCTTCAAGGAGGCCATGCAACCCGAGTTCAAGGACTACGCCCGGCAGATCGTGGCCAATGCGAAGACCCTGGCAGAGGCGCTGCTCGGGCACGGTTTCGATCTCGTTTCCGGCGGGACCGACAACCATCTCGTGCTGGTGGACCTTACCAACAAGGGCATCATAGGCAAAGACGCCGAAACCGCCCTCGACAAGGCCGGATTGACCGTGAACAAAAACACGGTACCCTTCGATACACGGTCGCCTTTCAGTCCGAGCGGGGTCCGTATCGGCACGCCGGCGGCCACGACGCGGGGGATGAAGGAACCCGAGATGAAAAGGATCGCCGGCTGGATCGACACGGCGATCGAAAACCACGGAAACGACGAGAAACTGTTGTCGATCCATGACGAGGTCAGGGAACTCTGCGCCGGTTTTCCCGTCCCCGGGATTTCCACGACCGAGGCGGAACTTATGCAGGAAATAAACGCCGGATAGTTCGGCTGGCATGGCTGGCGCCAGCCCGCTCGGGTCAGCCCGGCCGGCCCGACCTGTCGAAGCACGTTCGTTGACCGGGAGGTGGTGTCATGCACAGAATCATATTACCCGCAGTGACGTTCGCCGCCGTAGCCGTGCTTGCCGTCGTAGCCGCGTGCGATTCGGGCATGGCGATACAGGACGAAGCATCGGCCCAGGGCACGTCCGGGGCGGCGGAGAAAGTGACCATCGTCGAGGTCGCTTCCGACGGAACGACGAAAGGAGCCGTTACGGTGGATAAAGTGGTCAGGACCAAAGAAGAATGGAAAGAGCGACTCACCGACGAGCAGTACTACGTCACCAGGGAGAAGGGCACGGAACGGGCCTTTACGGGCAAATACAACAAGCACTACGAAGACGGTGTCTACAAGTGCATCGGTTGCGGAACGCCGCTTTTCTCGTCCAGGACCAAGTACGAATCCGGCACGGGCTGGCCCAGTTTCTACGAACCGGTTGCCGAAGAGAACATCGACGAGAAGACGGACCTCAGCTACGGCATGATCCGCACCGAGGTGTTGTGCAAGCGATGCGACTCCCACCTGGGCCACGTGTTTACCGACGGACCGAAGCCAACGGGCCTCCGGTACTGCATGAACTCCGCTTCCCTGGACTTCGAGCCCGAGAAGTAGGCCACGGTTTAGGAACCAAAAACTGGCTCCTGGCAAGGAACGAACAGTAGGCTCCGGCCTCCCGGCACGGAGCGGGAGTCTGCGATACCCATGCGCATCTCCGACGTCAAAGTCTATCCGGTATGGGGCGGAAACCGAAACTATCTCGTCGTCAAGGTTGAGACGGACGAGGGTATTTACGGGATCGGTGAAAGCGGCCTGACGTGGTGCGAACTGGCCGTCGCGGAGACCGTCCACGCCCTCCGCGACCGGCTCGTCGGCCAGGACCCGGTGCGCAGGGAACACCTCTGGCAGGTGATGTTCCGCGGCAATTTCTTTCCCGGGGCCCACGCCCTTTCCGCCGCGATCAGCGCCATCGACATAGCCCTCTGGGATATCCACGGCAAAGCGCTCGGCGTTCTCGTCTACGAGTTGCTCGGCGGCCTGTGCCGGGACAAGGCGGTCTGCTACACGCATTGCGGCGGCGACGGTCCGTCCGAGGCGCTGGTCGACCAGGCGCGGAGCAGGGTGGAAGACGGCTGGAAGTTCATCCGCTGGGGGTTGCCCCACGAAGGGAATGTACTGGAGCCCACACGGGCGGTGCGCCGGGGCATCGAGCAGTTTCATGCCCTCAGGGAAGCCCTGGGCGACGACGTTGAACTGCTCTGCGACGTCCATACCCGTCTCGATCCCCCGGAAGCGATCGCTTTCTGCCGCGCCGTCGAACCTTACCGCCCCTTCTTCATCGAAGATCCCCTGCGTTCTGAAAACCAGGCGTCCTACCGGATGCTGAGGCAGCACGTTGCCGTCCCCCTGGGCGTCGGCGAGCACTATACCAGCAAGTGGGAATTCAGGGAACTGATCGAGGAAGACCTGATCAACTACGCGCGTGTCGACGTTTGTCTCGTCGGCGGACTCACCGAGGCGCGGAAGGTCGCGGGCTGGTGCGAGACCCACTACATCGACCTGGCGCCGCACAATCCGCTCGGGCCCGTGTCCACGGCGGCCTGTCTGCACCTGAGCCTGGCAACGTCGAACTTCGGCGTGCAGGAACTGCCCCATCTTCCGGGCATGCTCCCGGAGGTCTTCCCTGTCCAGGTCGAATGGAAGGAGGGCTACCTGCTGCCGCCTGACCGTCCGGGACTGGGGGTCGAATTCGACGAAGAAGCCGCGAAACGGTATCCGTATCAGCCGGCCCGGGGTCACCTGCTTCAGCGGGAGGATGGGGGCTTCACGAACTGGTAAACGGTTCCTGATTGAGTGGTGACACAGGCGCGCGGTCCGTCAGTGGATAGCAAGAAAACATTAAAAAGCTGTACAAAACACAACATATGTTTGTTATCTTGCTCTCACGATGACCCCGATCCCTAAGAAACACAAACCCGCCGCGCTGGTCCGCACGCCGGTCTGGCTCATGTGCCTGGCACTGCTCTGGCCCGTTTCCCTGGAACCGGCTGTCCTGGAGGCAGCTCCGGCGACCCCCAGAATTGTCGACTACCAGAATCACCTGCCCCGGTCCTTCAAGAAACGCCTCCGCAAATCCACCCGTTTCATCGTACTGCACAGCACGGAGTCCGGATTGAGAAGCGCTTTGAGGACCCTTTCCCGCAGGGGGCATTCCAACTACCTCGTCGCCCGGAACGGGACTATTTACCGAATCCTGGACAAGAAGTACCGTTCGCATCACGCGGGCCTGAGCATGTGGAACGGGCTGACGGACATCAGCAGCCATTCCATCGGCATCGAACTGGTGGGGTACCACAACGACCCCTTTACCGCATCCCAGTACGAATCGCTCAAGTGGTTGATCGAAGTGATGCAGCGGGTGTACAATATGCCCGATCGAAACGTGCTGGAACACTACCGTGTCGCTTACGGCAGACCGAACAGATGGGTAAAGCGGCTTCACCGCGGACGCAAGAAGGATCCCGGCGTGTTCAATTTCAGCCGGGCCCGAGCAGGCCTGACCTCGAAGGATCCACGCAACAGCATACTCTATGACCCGGACGTCAAGGCGGGCAGACTGATACCCGATCCCGACATAGATATAGCCCGCGTCCGCCTTGTGGACCGCGGGAGGTACGACGTAGAAGTCGCCCAGCTTTCCGAAAACGTCATTACGAAGAACAACTCGGCATGGCGCATCGCCCGGGGCGAGTACAACGATGCCATGACGGTGTACCGCTTTCCGAATGGAACCGTGATGCGGGGAAACCAGATCAGGAACTGGGACAGAATCCCGGTCGGAACGAAGGTCTATCTCAATCGTGATCGCACCGAAGACATCCAGGCGGTCACAGCCGCCGTACCCGTTATCATCCAGGGAACCACGGCCTTCGACATCGCCGGTCCCGCCTACAGGCGCTCCGACACCTTCTACATCTTTCCAAAGGGCACGATCAAACACGGCAGGCAGGTCCGCCGATGGGACCGCATTCCGCCGGGGACGCGGGTGCTCGTACGTTACAACGCGCCGGTCGCGTTGAACAGCGCCGGCCGCCAGTCCGTACGACAGGACGATGCCGTGTTCCTGGTGCCCCCCAGCGAAGTGCTGGTCGCCGCCAGTGTGCCGGATGTCTCCCGGCTTGAGCGCGGCACCCTGGTCTTCACCAGGAAATAGGTTCGACAGACCACCGCAATTCATCGCGACGCGCCACGGAGGAGGAGATTCATGGAATTAGTGGAACGTGGTATCGTCTTTTTCGCCGATACCGCCTGGTCGTACCTGCTGTACCTGCTGATCGGCGGCGGCCTGTTTCTCCTGCTGTATTCCCGTTTCATGCCGCTCAGGCATTTCAAGCATTCTATCGAAATCATCCGCGGGAAATACGACGACCCGAACGAACCCGGCGACATCACGCATTTCCAGGCGCTGGTCAGCGCCCTCGCGGCCACCATCGGCATGGGCAACATCTCCGGTGTGGCCGTCGCCATCGCGGTCGGCGGCCCGGGCGCCATGTTCTGGATGTGGGTAAGCGCTCTCGTCGGCATCGCGACCAAGTTCTTCACCTGTTCCCTGGCCATCATGTACCGGGGCAAGGACAGCGCCGGCAAGACGCAGGGCGGACCCATGTACGTCGTCCTGGAGGGACTGGGCCGGAACTGGAAGCCCCTGGCCGTTTTCTTCGCCATAGTCGCGGTGATCGGATGCCTGCCCCTGTTCCAGGTCAACCAGTTGGTGCAGATCATGCGCGACGTGATCTTCACACCCTTGGGCGTGGTCGGCGAAGATCATTTCTGGTTCGACCTCACGGCCGGCGTCGTGTTGGTGCTGCTCGTCGGCACCGTCATATTCGGCGGCATCACCCGGATCGCCGACGTCGCCTCCCGGGTCGTTCCGGCCATGGTGATCCTGTACATGTTCTGCGCCCTGTGGATCATCGTGGCGAACTTCTCGGATGTACCGCGGTACCTCATGCTGATCGTCACCGACGCCTTCTCCGGAGAAGCCGCGGCGGGCGGTGCCGTGGGCGCGGTCATCATGACCGGCGTGCGCCGCGCCGCATTCTCGAACGAAGCGGGCATCGGCACCGAATCCCTCGTCCACGGGGCGACGAAAACCCGGGAGCCGACGCGCGAGGGCCTGGTGGCCATGTTGGAGCCCGTCATCGACACCATGATCGTGTGTACCTGCACGGCCCTCGTGATCATGATGACCGGGGTATGGCAGACGACTTCCGACAACGGCGTGACGCTGACGGCCAACGCCTTCGAATCCGCCATGCCGGGTTTCGGCTCCTACATGCTGATCGTGTGCGTGCTCTTCTTCAGCACCAGCACGATATTCACCTATTCCTACTATGGAACGAAGTGCCTCGGTTTCCTGATCGGCGCCCGGTGGCAGTTTCTGTACAACTACTTCTACGTTGGTTGCATCATCGCCGCCTCGGTGGCTTCGCTGGATACCGCCATTAGCATGATCGACGGCACGTTCGCCCTGATGGCCATCCCCACCATGCTCTCGGCCCTGCTTCTGTCGCCCAGGGTGATGGCGGCGATGCGGGACTACCGGCGGCGCCATCAGCTAGGGTCGGGGTAGCCGGGCGGCGCCATCAGCTAGGGTCGGGGTAGCCGGCGACAATTCAACTTCCGGAGTTACGCGGCGGACTCCACAGACTCATTCAGATTGCACGTTCAGAAGGGACGAATGCCATGACGTGGCCCGTTCTACATCACTACGACCAGGATCATCTCGCACGAATCGCCCTGCCCCTGGGTGGCATCGGCACGGGGACGGTTTCCCTGGGAGGGCGGGGCGACCTCCGGGACTGGGAGCTGATGAATCGCCCGGCCAAGGGATTCATTCCCGGGCGGGACACCCGGTGTCCCCCTTCGTTCGTACTGTATGCGCGGCCAGAAGGCGGCGATTCGGTGACCCGCCTGCTCGAAGGTCCCTTGGAGTACTTCGAATACGAAGGCGCGAGCGGCAGCCCCGCCGCCAATCACGGCCTGCCGCGCTTCGCCCGGTGCGCCTTCGACGCGGCCTATCCCTTCGGCCGGGTCCATCTGTTCGACGATGACGTGCCGGTCGACGTGCGCCTGGAAGCCTTCAATCCCCTCATCCCCTGCGACGCCGACCGCAGCGGACTGCCCGTGGCGGTCCTCCGGTACGTGCTGACCAATCGGACCGACGTTCCCGTTTCGGCTGCCGTTTGCGGATCGATCCCCAATTTCATCGGTATGGACGGCACGGATGGGGCCTGCAGCGAAAACCGGAACCGTTACCGCGCCGGCGACAGGTATCGCGGGCTGTTCATGGCCTCGAAGGGCGTGGACCGGGAGGCTGCGCAGTGGGGCACGATGGCACTGGTGACGACGGCGGAGCAGGTCAGCTACCGCACCGCCTGGCGCGACGACCGCTGGGGCACTCCGCTGCTGGATTTCTGGGACGAATTCAGCGCCGGCGGTGTGCTTACGGATCGGGAAACCGGCAACAATGACCGCCCTATGGCCTCCCTGTCGGCCCGGATCGACCTGGCGCCCGGGGAAACAGCCACCGTGACCTTCGTGCTGGCCTGGCATTTTCCCAACCGGTATACCTGGACGCCCGCGACGAAGGAGGACATGACGGTGGGCGGCGATACGGAGACCACCGACGAAGACGCCTGTTGCGAAGACAGCGAGGGCTGTTGCGAGGGCAGCGGCAGCAGTAGCAGTGACTGCTGCGACGAGGGTAGCGACTGCTGTGACGACGGCGATGCCTGTTGCGACACAGGCGATTGTATTGGAAACTACTATGCGACGCGGTTCGAGGATGCCTGGGACGTGGTGGAGAACGTCGTACCCGACCTGGACAACCTGGAAGCGGACACGTTGCGTTTTGTCGAGGCGTTCTGTAGTTCGGACCTGCCCGAGCTAGTTAAGGAAGCGGCGCTGTTCAACCTGAGCACCCTGCGCAGCCAGACCTGCTTCCGCACGCCCGACGGCCGCTTCTACGGCTGGGAGGGATGTCACGACGCGGCGGGATGCTGCCTGGGCTCCTGCACGCATGTATGGAACTACGAGCAGTCCACGGCCTTCCTCTTCGGCGACCTGGCGCAGACCATGCGCGAAGTGGAATTCGCCCATGCCACCGACGAAAACGGGCTGATGAGCTTCCGCGTCTGGCTTCCACTGGCCAGGGCCCGCAACTTCAATCGCGCGGCGGCCGACGGCCAGATGGGCTGTGTCATGAAGATGTACCGCGAGTGGCAACTTTCAGGCGACGACGGACGGCTGCGAGCCCTATGGCCCGACGTGAAGAAATCGCTGGCCTTCTGCTGGATACCCGGCGGATGGGACGCCGACCGTGACGGCGTCATGGAAGGCTGCCAGCACAATACAATGGACGTGGAGTACTTCGGTCCCAATCCCCAGATGGAGTTCTGGTACCTAGGCGCCCTGCGCGCCGCGGAAGAGATGGCCCGCTACCTCGGGGACGACGACTTCGCCGGGGAATGCCGGGACCTTTACGAGCGCGGAAGCGCATGGACCGACGCGCATCTCTTCAACGGCGAGTACTACGAACACAAAATCCGGCCGCCGCGTAGCGCGGAAGACATCGCGGAAGGACTGACCGTCGGCATGGGGCCGAAGGATCTGTCGAACCCGGACTACCAGCTCGGTTCTGGCTGCCTGGTGGACCAGCTCGTCGGCCAGTACATGGCCCATGTCTGCGGCCTGGGATACCTAGCGGACTCCGGCAAGGTCCGCAGATCGCACCAGAGCATCCTCGCGTACAACCGGCTGGAGGGCTTCCAGCGTCACACCAACGTCATGCGGTCCTATGTCCTCGGCGACGAGTCGGCGCTGCTCATGGCGTCCTATCCGAAGGACCGCCCCGACAATCCCTTCTCCTACTTCACCGAAGTCATGACCGGTTTCGAATACACCGCGGCCATCGGCATGCTCTACGAGGGCATGGTCGATGAGGGCCTGGCCTGCATCCAGGACATCCGCGACCGGTACGACGGCCGCAGGCGCAATCCCTTCGACGAGGCCGAGTGCGGACATCACTATGCCCGGGCCATGGCCGCCTGGGCCGCCCACCTCGCGCTGACCGGCTTTCACTACTCCGCCGTCACGAAGACCATGACTTTAACCGACCGGCCGGGCCGGTATTTCTGGTCGACCGGATATGCGTGGGGGATGTGCGTGGTATCGCGTAACGGCGAAGGACTGCGGGCGGAGCTGAGCGTCCTTCATGGAGTACTCAAGCTGTCGTGGATGCGCCTCGGAGATGCGGGCGAGGCGGCGTTCGATCCGATACTCGAACTGGCAGCGGGTGAAGGCAGGAAGATTCAGATCACCCAGTAATCCGGACCGATTCCTCGTCCCGATCCGGCCTGTTGCAAGTCGGCCCGGCCTACGGCACCACCACCATGAAGTTGACCGACTTGGAGACGGAGATGTTCGTATGCCGGTCCGTCAGCGTCAAGGTCAGCACATACTCCCCGGCCTCGAGATCCGCGGTATCCAGGGCGGTGTACTCCGCCTCTTCCGCCGAACCCCCCTCGCCTTCGAAGAACGACATAACCGTCTGCATGTCGTCCGGCCGTCTCGCCCTCCTGTTTCGAAGGGCGGGCATACCCCTGGGCGTGATCTCGTAGAGGGTCTCGTACGAAGTGCGCCCGGCTCCATCCAAATCCAGGTTGTACACCTCGTAGTATACGTAGACCAGTTGCCCGCGTTGGTACAGCCGGCCCGGATTGGGTACGATGTTCAGTCCCTTGCGAACAAAAGGCCCCGGACTCGGTGATGGAGTGATACCGGTGGACAGCTTGAGATCGCTGATGAGCAGGTCGCTGCCGCGGTAGTCGGAGAAGGACACCTGCTTCCTGTATACACCTACGCGCTGCGTGGCCTCGTCCCGCATCTCCACGGCCGCAGTGAACGTGCCGGATGGCGTGATCGGGTTTGCGGCCAGCGTAAATGCGGCGCCCTGGAACTCCTGGCTGGCCGCTTGCCGTTCGAGCCGTGCTATGGGTCCGAACCGGAACTTGCGCGAAAAGGCGGGGGCCTGGACCGAATCGCGCAGGGTAACCTGGTTGTCGAGCCAGGTCCGGTCGCCCTTTTCGTCGGTAATGTCTCCGAACTGCCAGGCTGGAATGCTGTAGGAGAAATCCACCTCGGTAGCTCCGCCTTCGCCACGGAAAGAAACCGCGTCGAAGGCGTATTCGAAGGTATCCCCTCCGAAGTCATGCGCGTATACCTCCGGGCTTCGGGCGATCAGAGCGGCGGCCTGTCGACGGGGGTGGTTCGTATCCTGGGCACCGATGGCATTGGGCTGCATGGAGGCATCACTGCTTTCATCGGCGGTAAGCGTTTCCAGCGGATAATCGAATCGGCCTCCACCCATCTGGTCCACGAAGAACAGTTCCAGTTTATGGGGCACATACACCCAGCTTTCCGCCATGTACGAAGACCCCATTTCTCTTCTTTGCTTGACGGCCTGTTCATACAAGAGTTGTTCCAATGGCTTATTACCCACGTTAATATCATCATCCATCGCAGGCGCCCCAAAACCGCTTCGCATCTTCTTGTCTGAATCAAATACTTTCGACACCTCGCCGCGGTTGACCTTCAACTGGTATCCAAACTGTAGGTTCTGCTCCCGAATCGCGTCCACGGCCGGGTTGTTTGAAGCCATAAACAACGCATAAGGATCCTCGTTCGCCCGGACCATGAAGCGACGCCGGTCGTCGGGCGGTCCATATCTGACATGGATTTCACCGCGCCGATCATAGGGAAACTTCTTCTCCGAAAAGTGGATACGGGCATACATGACGCGCTGGTAATGTTCCACCAGCCGCTCGTTTTCGATCGTGGCCGGGTTGGCGTCCCGCTCGTTCCAGAACGTTCGCCAGAGCGCCTCGCGTTCCGGTTCGGATGCCGCCTCCCAGGCTTTCAATTCGTCCGGCGGGGCGACGTGGCTCAGATCCCGATACACCGCCTGTTCATCGGCGTCCAGCTGCGAGATGTAGGACTCCAGCGCCTCCTGAATTCGATCGTACTGCTGGTCCGATCCCAGCGCCAGTACCTCGAATTGGGAAAGCATGGTGCGGATCCTGTCCGGCGTATCCTCACCCCACTCTCGTATGATCGCTCTGAGTTCCTCTGCGCCCAGATCGTAGCGCTCGGTTCGGTGACTCACGTTGGCGAATCGCAACAACGCCTCGCTGTGTTCCGGGTTTACGCGGTATTGCCGGATATAGGCGGAGATCGCCTTGTCAGGCTCAGGTTCCTCAGGACTATCATAACAACGGCCGAGCTGGAAGTACGCGTCAGGATGGGAGGAATCCAGTTCTATCGTTTTAAGGAAATACCTTCTGCCGTCCCTGTCGCCGCCGATCAACCGACCCGAGCGCTCCTGGTCCATGTAGGTCATACCTAGATAGTACTGTATGTCCGCGTTTCCTGGATCGCTCTCGGCGGCTTTGCGGTAGGCTTTGCGGGCATCCAGTCGCCTGTTGGGCAGATCCATGTATACCATGCCCATGCCTACGTGGCCGGGAGCCCAACTCTTGTCCAATTGTACAACTCGTCTGAATGCTTTAATCGCTTCGCCACGGTTTCCCAGGGCGAACCATGTCATGCCGAGCCAGTAACGGGCGTGAGCAGATCGTCCCTCCTCGCGCACGGCCTGTTGAAGGCGTGGCAGGGCTTCGTCGTACAGTCCATGTTGATAGAGGGTCCTGCCGGTTTCGAGGGATGACAGGCCGCCTGATCCAAACGTGGAATCCGGCGGGACGGCCCGGGCATTTGACTGGCCGTACAGGGGGAGTGCGATCACGGCGACCGCCAGGAGCAGGACAACGCGCATGTCATTATCCTCCTTCGACCGTTCAGGATTTGAACTACCTCACCCTTGCCGTATCGCAAGTCGGCTATCTGTTAAGATAACCAAAACAACCCGGACCAACCACCACCTTTTAGCTGTTATCCCACCCGCAAGGTTTCCACCGGATCCGTTCCTGCCGCCCGAAGTGTCTGGGAACTGACGGTAATCCAGGCGATCAGCAACCCGAGCAGACCCGCGGCCGGGAACAGCAGCAGAGAAATATCCGTGTGATATGCGAAATCCCGAAGCCATCGGTGCATGAAGACGTAAGCCACCGGCCAGGCGATGATATTGGCGACCGCGACCAGGACGGTGGTTTCCTTAGAAAGCAGCAGGATGAGGCGCCCCACCGGCGCGCCCAGGGTCTTTCGTATGCCGATTTCCCGGGTGCGTTGCCGAGTCGTGAATACGGCCAGCCCGAACAGACCCAGGCACGCCGTGAATACGGCCAATGCGGCAAACAGGGTGACCACCCGGCCCTGCAGTCGATCCGACCGATAGAGCCGATCCACGTCGTCTTCGAGAAACGTGTACGTGAAGGGGATATCGGGTGTCGATTCCTTCCAGAGCCCTTCCAGGTTCCGTAGCGTTTCGGTCGGATTGCCGGGCTCTAACCGGATGGCGACGATTCCGCTGCCAGGGACCGTGATCAGTAGCGGTTCGATCGGGTCGTGCAAACTCTTGAGATGGAAGTCCTCCACGACACCGACCACCCGAATTTGTATACCTGCTATCCCGACGAAACGCTCTATCGCTTCCTCCGGAGACGACCATCCCAGGCGTCTGGCCGCCTCTTCGTTGAGCAGGCAGCCATCGATGACGGATTGAACACTGCCATCAGGTTGTGGTATCAGCCTGAGATCTCGTTCGAAGGATACGTCCCGCCCGCCCAGTAGTCTGAGACCGAGGGTGCTGACGTAACCGCCTGTCGTGGCCACCATCTGCATTTGCTCGGGTTGCGCTTCGGGGTCGTCTCCGCGCCCCACCGGCACGAACTGCAGCCTTCCCCGGCCGGCCGCGCGTCCGGGAATGTAATTCGCGCTGGTGACGCTGGTTACCCCTGCTTGTTGTGGAATCCGATTGATGACCAGGTTGAAATCCATGCCCTCGATTTCAGGAAAGACCACGACGTGTTCCTTTTCGAATCCAGGATGTCTGTCCCGCATGAATCCGAGCTGCTGATACACGATGCCGGTCCCGATCATGAGCGCTATGGCAATCGAGAACTGAACGACCACCAGCGTCCTCCTCAGTGCGACCGCATCGGCTGTTTTCGAAGCGCCGCCAAAGACTGTAGCCGGCGCGATCCGGGAGAGCAGCAGCGCCGGATACCCTCCGGCGAGTACGCCGACGATGAAAATGATGCCGATACCTCCAAGGACGGACCACGGCTCGAGTGACGGCATGGACAACGCGTAACCGGTCATGGATCGAAACACGGGCAGGATCGCCCACAGTATGCCCAGGGCAATGAGGAATACGATACCGCTGAAGAGGATCGTTTCGCCCATGAACTGGCGGACGATCTGTTCCCGCGTCGCGCCGACAGCCTTTCGCAAGGCGATCTCCCGGGCGCGGGTGATGGTCCGGACAATGGCCAGATTCGTAAAGTTCATGCACGCGATCAGCAGGATGAAGACCGCGATCGCCATCAGCATCCAGATAAACATTACGTTGCCGTTCGATTCCATCTCGTGTTCCAGGTTGGAGTAGAGGTGGATATCGTAGAGCGGCTGCAGCCTGTACGGCTCCGGGAGGGCTATCGAGCGAATTTCAGCGGGCAGATGTTCTTCGAGACGCGCCTGAAGTTGTGCTTCTATTTCATCCGCCGACGGGGCGCCGGTTGGAAGCCGGAGGTACACATAGACCGTTTTGAACAGCCGCCCCAACCAGCCTTCCGTCGGGCCCGGCACGGTTCCTGCAGGCAGAAGGAGATACGTATAGAACCAGTTGCGTCCTGTCCAACTCGTTAACAGGCCTAGCGGGTCCCCCCTGGCCGATTCGGTGGTCATGGAAACGTAGAAATCGGGATGGTAATGCGCGTAGGGGGCCGGATCTTCCATGACGGCCGTGATGGTGAACGAAAACATGTTGTCGCCGGTGATCACCTTCCCGATCGGATCTTCTTCACCAAAGTATTTGCGGGCCATGGATGCGCTGATGACCATCGTGTTCGGCGCGGTGAGAGCGGTGGCGGGATTGCCTCGTACGAGGGGTACGTCGAATACGTCGAAGAGGTTGCCGTCGGCCCAGTACACCTGCTGCTCGTAGAAACGCCTGGTCTCCGTTGCGAAGAGCCACTGACCGATCGTTCCGCGCAGACGCACGACTTCCTGTACCTGGGGAAGTTGTTCTTCGATGAGAGTTCCCAACGCACCGGGCGTCCGGGCCGTCCTGTCCGTGACGATGCGATAGATGCGGTCCCCCTGGGTGTTGTGCTGATCGTAGCTCAGTTCGTCACGGACGTACAGCAGAATGATCAGGCAGCACGCCATGCCGATGGCGAAGCCCATGACGTTGATCGCAGAATGGGCCCTTGACCCGAGGCTATGCCGCCATGCAGCGAGCAGGTAATGTCCCGCCGTAGACAGCATGCGCTCACGTCTGAAAGCGATTCTTCCCATCGTTTTCATCTTACGCCTCCCCGTTCACGATGCGTCCGTCGAAGAGCCGGATGGTCCGGTGGGCGTGGTCGGCCAGCGCCTGGTCGTGGGTCACCATGATGATGGTCGTGCCCGCCTCGTTCAGGCCGTTCAGCAGTTCCATCACCTCCGCGCCGTTGGCCGAGTCCAGGTTACCCGTGGGCTCGTCCGCCAGGATCAGCTTCGGGTTGCCGATGACCGCCCGCGCCACGGCCACGCGCTGCTGCTGCCCGCCGGAAAGCTGCTGCGGGAAGTGATTCCTCCGGTGCGGGATCTGCATGTGCTCCATGGCCGCTTCCACCCGTGCCTTGCGCTCCGCCTTGGAGGTGCCCAGGTAGATCAGCGGCAGCTCGATGTTCTCGTAGACGGTGAGCTCGTCGATCAGGTTGAAGCTCTGGAAGACGAAGCCGATGTTGTTCTTGCGCAGGTTGGCTCTTTGCCGCTCGGAGTGGCCGGACACTTCCTCGCCGACGAAGTGGTACTCCCCGCCCGTGGGGTTGTCGAGGAGGCCGAGGATGTTGAGGAGGGTGGACTTGCCGCAGCCCGAGGGTCCCATGACGGCCACGAACTCTCCTTCGTTCACGGTCATGGTCACGTCGTTCAGCGCCGTGGTCTCCACCTCTTCGGTCGCGTAAAGCTTCTTGAGGTTCTTAGTCTCAATCATCATCACACGCCTCCTTTTGCGGTTGAGTCTGCTATGCGCCGCTCCTTAATCATTCGACTTACGAACAATGCGCGTTGTTTCGTTCCGATGTGAGGATATATGGTGTCTTAGGGTATCGGTCTCTACTCGGTCTGTATTACAGTATCAAATCGGGTAACGTCTCAATCACTCTTGTGATTCGGAGAGATCATGAAGACAAGCTTCAAGCCCGATTCACTCCCCCCTCGGACCGGTGACATCCCTGTGGAGGAAGAGCCAGAAGGCAGCCGCACCGGAGACGACGGTGTAGGCAAGCATGATGAGGAACGGGTTGAGGTCCATATCTAGGAAGGAAGCGAGGGCGCCAGCGCCTTCTCCCGCTGGGAGCGGGAAGGTACTCGCCCAGACCATCGTGACGTTGGGCGCGAGCAGGAAGTTTCCAATGTTCAGGCCGAGTAAATCGGCAAGGGGACTGAAGACCGTGAGTTCGAAGAGGAAATGCACGAGTGAAATCGAAACACCGGCCATCCCCGACGCCGTCAGCACCGTAAAGAACGTGGCCACAGCGATGTATGGAAGCAGCACGAGGATCAACTTGCCGAACGCCAGCGCCGCCGAAGACCACTGGCCGGAATCCGCGGCAACCACGTCTTCGCCGATCAGGAGCGTCGCCGCCATACTGCCGGCCACGACCGACAGGGATACGACGAGCAGGCCGGCGGCCAGCGTGAGTGCGATCGACAGGACCTTCGCGCCCAGGAACTCCCAGCGTCTTGCCCCCCTGGTCAAGGCCGGGCGGAAGGTACCCAGACCGTATTCGGCGCCAATAGCCGACGAAGCGAGTATCATGACCAGAATGGGCAGAATGAACGCAACGGCATTCAGCCCGCTGGTCAGGCTGCCGGGAAGGATCAGGTTGTTCGTGATATGCCGGCTTCTGGCGGCATCCTCGTCGCGGATGCCGGGACACCGCTCCCGGAGAGATTCTACTTCCCGGAGGGCCTGTTCCCGGAATTCGTCCGGAACGTCCGCCAGAAGGGAATCGACCTTCCCGCCCTCGATGTCGTCGCAGGAAACCCGGATGCTCGACTCTACTCCATCCGCGTCCGCCGGAATCGAGACGAAGACGTACATATCGAGAGGTACAAACAAGAATACCGCGTAGGTACCCCACAGCCGGAGTTGGGGTATGGCGACGAGTACGGCCAAGAGTATCCAGGGCATCCATCGCCGCCGGAGCTTGAACCACTCCCATCGCGTGAGGCGCAGTATCTGACGGATCATCCAGCCTCCCCGTCACCGCCGCCGGTGACCTTGAAGTAGTATTGTTCCAGGGACATCTGCTCCGCCGACATCTCCGCGACGTAGACGTCCGAGCGGCCGAGGACCGCGGTCAGCTCCGGCGAGCGTTCCGCGGGGACCGCGACCACAATCGTTCCGTTCTCCACGGTGATCTCCCCGACCCACTCCAGGGCGGACAGTATCTCGATCGCTTTTTCGTTATCGGTGGTACGAACGCGAAGCCGATCCCTGGCCAGCGAATGGACCAGGTCATGGATTCCGCCCTGGACGATGAGCCGGCCACGTGAGAGGATGGCGACGCTGTCGCACACCTGCTCGACTTCGTGCAGCAGGTGGCTCGACAGAAGCACGGTACGGCCCCCGGTTCCGAGGCTTCGGATCAGGTCCCGGATCTCGGCCATGCCGTCCGGGTCCATGCCGTTGGTGGGCTCGTCCAGGAACAGGATCTCGGGGTCGCCGAGGAGGACATAGGCCAGTCCGAGCCGCTGTTTCATGCCCTGGGAGTAGGTGCGGAAGCGGTCATTCGCGCGGGCGGCGAGGCCTACCCTTTCAAGCAACTCGTTCAATTCTCCACGGTTACTCTTCCCGGATATTCCCTGGAAGTAGGCGAGGTTGTCGCGGCCGGACAGGTAGGGATAGAAACAGGGGTTCTCCACTATGGCGCCGGTGCGGCGCAGAGCTTCCCGGTAGGAGATACTCGCGTCCAACAGCCTGAAACGGCCCGAGGTGGGCTTCACGAGTCCGAGCAGCATGCCCATCGTGGTCGTCTTGCCCGAACCGTTGGGACCAAGCAGCCCGAATATCTGACCGCGCGGCACCGCCAGCGACAGCCCGTCCACGGCTACGATGCGACCGTAGTGCTTGGTGAGGGATACGGTCTCTATGGCGAGGTCACTGGAAGTCATCTGAGCCGTCATCTTCGCAAGTAATGTAGTCTTAAAAGAATGTGGTCCTGGTTCGTCCTTACATTATGAGACGTGCACAATACGAGATCAAGTTTAAGACATACGGTCGGCCTGGGATGTTTCAACATACTGTCGTAATTCGGTTCGCAGTGCAGCTTGCCCTAAAACCCGGGTCGGGCGAAATATCAATAGCACACCGACCAAGACAATCGCTAATCGGTCCGCAACACCGCAAGGAAGCTCGGTACTCCGAAGAACAACAGACTCAGGGAGGTGGGATTCATGCCAATGGATCCCCGCTTCCGGAGATCGTCGCTCCAGTTCTGGGCGTCGATGAGCCCTTCGAGGATTTTCTTTCCGGTTTCCAGGTAGCGGGCGTCGCCGGTCAGACGGTACGCGTAGCCCATGTGCCGGCAGAGGATGCCACCGTAGCACTCTTGCAGGGGACGGTCGGACGCGAACGTGTCCGGATAGCCGCAGAACCAGTCCACGCCCCGGCAGTAAGTCTCGGCGATGTCCCTCCGGCCGGTCAGGCGGTGCATCAGTTCCAGTCCGATCATCAAGTAGTGGGTCTGGTATCCCTTCTGCTCATCGTACGGAAGATCGCGGATCAACCGGGCGAACGGACCGCCGAGGCCTCTGAACTCGTCTTCGGTGAACGGCGCGGCCGTACCCATTTCGACCGCCAGCGTTGTGCCTTCCGTCGCCATACCGTAGGGCAGCTGTTCCGGAAGCCTGTCCGGGGTCGAGACCTGGAACCGCTTGTGCCAGCTTCCGTCTTCGTTCTGGCCCCGGGCGATCACAGCATACACTTCCTCCGCGCGTCTAAGGAAGCGTTCCTCGCCTGTGGCCTCGTAGACGTGGAGCAGTCCGCGCAACACATTGGCGATGGACCGCAGGCTGAAGCTGAACGCCGGGTCTTCCGTCCATCGGTACCGCAGGAAGAACGCACCGGCTTCGCGCAGGACTTCCAGGGTCCTGCCGTCACCGGTCAGATGGTAGTAGTCCATCCAGTTGTCGATGAAGGTATGGGAAGCACAGGGCTCGTCGCTGAAATGATCGACCCCGTGGCGGTAGCAGCCACCGACCATGTAGGGCCTGAACGGATGCCAGTGGCACGTGTCCACGTCCATCGAGTGGCGGGTCATGGCTTCACCCAGCCGGTAGTATCGCGGATCGCCAGTGCGCAGGTACTGCATCCAGATCGCGTGGCGGGGATCCCATTCGCTGTTGCACCAGCCCCAGCGTCCCTGGTGTTTCCAGTCATCTTCCTCCTCATCCCAGGTTGCGTGTACGTCCCCGTGGTCCAGATACCCGTACCATCGACCGAGTTGGATGTTTCGTGCGAGCCAGTCGGCAAAGCCCGTCAGCATGCGGTCTGCGGCTCGCGGGACCTCTCGATGGTCCGTCACTTCCTGTTTTTTATCCACTTTCGCGCACGCTTGACCACCCGGATCGCCAGCTTCCGAGTCGATCGGAACCACGAAACCACCCGCGACCTCGCATCGAGCCATCCACGCCGGCGAAACCGCTATATGGGGTTGCGAAAGGGCGCATCGGAGTATTTCAATGGCGTCGTCACGCCGCTCTTCCTCGAAGTAGTGCACGAAGAATTCGGTCGTCTTCGCGGTGCCTGTACCGTCGGCGTACACCCCTTCACCCTCGTGCCATGAGACTTCTTCGGCGTATCGTGCCAAGGAAAGGCGGCTGCCGTCCGGGTCGTGGCGCGCGTACATCGTCATCCGGCCGCCACCGGTGACTTCGATGGCCCGGGGGTATTCCTCGGCCATGTTCCGGCAGGCGATGCCTACTCCTGACACCCCGTCTCCGAGCGTCGCCCACCCTTCGCAGGCTTCACCCTCGGCGATCGCCGTCTCGAATCCGGGCCGACCGCGGGATATCTGCACCATATTGTCTTTTTTCTGGACGATTTTCAGCAGTTCATCCGATTCGAGCGTTCCCGTCGCGACCCCATTCTGTCCGAAAGCGTAGCCAAGGTCGGGTTCGGAAAATGTGGTGGGGACATTCAAGGCCAGGTCTTCAATTTCGACTTCCCGCGGATTGCAGGTGAAGACGTGTGTCTGCAGAATCCGTACAAAAGCGTGGCCGGCATAGGCGTGAATCCGCGTGATGCACCGCACCGGCCTGTAGCCGGCGTAATGGTGCATGGGGATATCGGCTTCCAGGGCGCTCTCCATCCGAACGACAGTGCGCAAGGGGCCCGGCTCCTCGACAGTCACATCGTAGGAGTCACCGGCCAGCGATGCCCGGCATAGGCCGCCCGGACCGTACAGCCGGCGTTTCAGTCCTCCGTCTGAGGCACCCTCACAGATCCGTGCCCAGGCATCGCCGCCCTGGCCGGGAGCCGGATGCGTCGGGATGGGCGTTCCGTGCGATGCGTGGGCGAGCGACACCGAATGGAAGAGTCCGTATTGGCGGCGGCTTATCCCGAAACGCAGGGTGCCTGTGTCCACATGGAGGTCCTGATCTGTCTCCTCGATTCGAACAGTCTCGGCGGGCGGCGGAGGCGCTGGAAGGTTGCTTGTCTCCCTGGCCGTTTCACCCGTTAGGGTATAGACTGCCCTGTCCGACGAAACGGGATTCGCCTGGAAATCCGCGAGCACCCACTTCACCGAACCGTCCGGCCAGCGACCGAGAGCCCGGCACTGGGTTGGAACACGGATGCCGTCGGGACGCACGACGTGCAATCCATCCGTAGTGAGGAGCAGGCCTTCGGGTATGGGGACGCCGCGAGTCACGGGCCAGCGCATCGGTTTCCGTGCGGCATCATGGGAAAACTCGAGGGGTATCGAAATCACGACATCTCCTGTCTGGTACTACCGGCGTGCATCGCTTGATCCGCGCCACCCGAGCCGGTATATTCCTGCGCGCAACTGCTGATGCTTCCACCCAACGCCTTTGGTGTTGCGTGCTGAGGTTGCGCGTGCTGAATTTTGGCACCGGCCACAGACGCTCCGGGAACGCTGTTGTCGGCAGAAAACCGGATATCCGGGAATATAACTCAAGGAGAACGCCATGTCAGGCCCCACTACACAGTCAGGCCCCGTCAAGCTGAAGTCCATTACAATGAAAGGAAAGGCGCCCGGCCCGAAACTGCTCATACTCGGGGGCATACACGGGGATGAGTTCGAGTCCATGTGGGCTATCCGGCGCTTGAAAGAAGCCTTGGATCCCGATGATCTGTCGGGAAGCGTCACCCTGGTGCCGGTCGTCAACGAGGCGGCGTACTGGCGCGGCCAGCGGACCGCCGAGGACGGCATGGACCTGGCCCGGACCTGCCCGGGGAAGGAAGACGGCTCCGTCACAGAGCGGGTCGCTTTCGCGGTCAGCGCACTCATCCGTGAAGCCGACTACCTGATCGACCTGCACAGCGGGGGCCTTGTTTCCCGGTTCTATCCGACGGTGGGGTACATGCTGCATTCCGACATCGGAGTCCTGGAGAAACAGCGGGAGATGGCGCGGGCCTTCAACATACCGGTCGTCTGGGGTACCTACGCGGGGCACGACGGACGCACGCTGTCCGTGGCACGCGACGCCCGCATCCCCGCGATCTACTCGGAATGGATGGGTGCCGGAGATTGTGACCCCGAGGGTGTCGATCAGTACTACGAAGGCTGCCTGAACGTCATGGGCGTGCTGGACATGATCGAGCGCACCCAGCCGCCGTCGCGGATCCGATACGAGGTGGAAGACGACCGGGAGGGCGCCGGCCATATCCAGTTGAACTACCCGTCGCCGTTTTCCGGGTTCTTCGAGCCCTGGGTCGAACTGATGGACCGCGTAGAGCCGGGAGACGTCTTCGGCGTGGTTACCGACGTGCTGGGCGAGCGCAGGGAGGAGATCGTGTCCACGCAATCCGGCCACGTGCTGGTCCTGCGGACCTTCAACCGCGTGCACGAAGGGGAGACCTTGGCGGCCGTCCTGGAGGCATGAGACGGGTCGACAAACCTTTCGCGATCTCCGGTTTCTCCAGATGCGGACGGCTACTCCTTCATGTCCGGGGGAGACGGATCTTCGTTCGGCGCGGTCATATCGAACTTGAGATATCCCCGCACTTCGTCGATTTTGGTTTCCAATCTGCCAACCTTGACTTCCAACCTGTCGATCCTGGTTTCTATTCTGTCCATCCTGGATTCCATCCTGTCCATCCTGGATTCCATCCTGTCCATCCTGTTCCCCAAGTCAACCCGAACGTATCTGATCTCGGCCTTCAGGTCCAGGTATACCAGGACCGCGGCGCCAATCAGCGCGGCTCTGATTGTCACGTCCATCCATGGTTTACGCGCCAACAGTTCGCTCCTGGTCATTTGAGCGACTCCTCTTATTACTCATTACCTCATGTTGACGTGGTCCATTCGTTGTCCGTGTTCCTTGACGCAGAGGACTTCGGTATCTTATTCTAACACTGTCGGAGAATACTCCAAAATCTCGCCAAGAATCTTTTTTGATTCCACAATGGTCTCTTATTGCAAGTGACACTTGAGATTCGGATAGCATCCCTATGATCCGTGATTCCTATTGGCTGGACATGCCCTACACGCCCTCGGATCCCCTGTCCGGGGACCTGGACGTGGACGTCGTCGTGATCGGCGGCGGCGTGACGGGGGTGACCGGCGCCCTGTTCCTTGCCGAGGGGGGCGCGCGCGTGGCGGTACTCGAGCGGCGGGAGGTCGCCTCGGGCGCGACGGGCCGCAACGGGGGTTTCATGCTGGCCGGGACCCACGAGTACTACGCCGAGGCCGTGGAGGAACTGACGGACCTGTACGGCCCGGACGGCAGGAGGCTGGCCCGGGAGGCGTGGGCGATCGCCCTTGAAAACCACGATCTCATGGCCGGTCTCATGAAGAAGTACGACATACGATGCGACTACTACCGGCACGGCAGCTACGTGATCGCGATGAAGCGGCCGGACCGCGGTTCTCACAGGGATCCGCTGGAACGCATCGTCCAGTCGTACAAACTTCTCCAAGAGGATGGATTCGATGTAGAATACCTGGACGAGGAGAAACTCTACGAGATCAAGCGAAGCCCGCTCCTGGCGGGCGCCATTTGGAACAAGTTCGACGGCGAACTCCACCCGGTCAAATACGTGCGCGGTCTCGCCGGTGCCGCAAGCGGACTGGGCGTCCTGTTCTTCGAAAACACTCCGGTTGCCGGAGTCGACCGGAACGACCGCGGACTGCTGGTACACACCCCAGGCGGAAGGATCAGAACCCAGCACGTGCTGCTGGGTATGAATGCCTACACACCCCAGCTCGATACCCGGTACGAGCGGCGCATCATTCCCCACCGGGGGCAGGTCTTCACAACAGAGCCTGTCACCGAACGACTCTTCAACGGCGTCTTCTACGCAAACGACGGCTGGGATTTCTGGCGGCAGTTGCACGACGGACCCGGCGAGGGCGGGCGGCTGCTTTTCGGCGGCGGCCGGAATCACCACGTCCGCGCCGAACGGGGATTTCACTTTCTCCGGCGCAGGGGGCGGCCGATCAGGACGTACAGGGGGTACAAGGAACGGCCAACGCGGGCGGTTCAGAAGTCGAACGACCGGGCGTTCAACCACGCCTTCCCCCACTTGGCCGATCTTGGCCGCACCCACCGATGGGGCGGCGTGATGGGGTTTTCCTACGACAGCAGCCCCTTCGTCGGCGAGACGGAGACGCCCGGCGTCCATATCGTTGCCGGTTTCACGGGCCGGGGCAATGCCTACGCCACGGTGGCGGCGCGCATGGTCAGCGACCGGTTGCTGGGCCGGCCCTCGTCCGTAGAAGACCAGTTCGAGACAGTGAAGAAGGTCTTCGATCCCCTGCGCGGCGGGATCGACGCCGAGAACCGCCGCCTTTAGGCTATCCTACGCAAACTGGTGAAAGTGCCGGGTCACGCGCCGCTCCACCTGTCTCAGCAGTATGGACAGGGTCAGGCAGAGCAGGAAGTAGACGAAGGCTACCAGCAGCCACACCTCGAAGAGCAGCCCGCTTGAATTGGCGATTTCCGAGCCGACGAAGGTCAGTTCCTGGATGGAGATGAGGGAGACGATGGACGAATCCTTCACCAGGGAAATGTACTGGCCCGCCAGGGGCGACGCGATGCGCGCCAGCGCCTGGGGGAAGATGACGAACCGGTAGCGGTCCAGGACCGGTATGCCCAGGCTTTCCCCGGCTTCCCACTGTCCCCGGGGGATGGCGGAGAGGCCGGCGCGGACGACTTCCGCGATGTACGCGGAGCTGATGAAGGAGATACACAGCACGCCGGAGACCAGGTTCTCCCAGAGCGCCGGGGGACCGAAGAGGAAACGCTGCCAGGCCGACGCTTCCTCCGCGGGCCGGTTGAACAGGGCCTCCAGTCCCAGCAGGGGCATCAACTGGCTGCTGATGAAGAAGTAGAAGATGAAAATGAACACCAGGGGCGGGATGTTGCGGAGGATCTGGATGTAGGTCCCGCAGAACATCCGCAGGGTGCGCACGCCGGAGTATCTTCCCACGCCGATCAGGACGCCCAGGATGGTGGCCAGCACCGCTCCCCAGGCGCTCAGCCGCAGGGTCGCGTAGATCCCCATGAGAAAGAAAGGCGTTTCGCCGGTCTCGCCGGACGCGAAGACGGTCGACAGCGCCAGCGGCCAGTCCCAGCGGTACGCCACGCCGATGGCCGAGCGGTACCACAGCCAGCCTGCCGCCGCGACCAGTCCAACCAGCAGTATACCGTCCAGCCGGGTCGGCCGGAATCTCCTATTCCCGCGATGGGCCATTGACATTACGCGCCTGCCCTGCGTCGTTCGGCCATGGCCGCGGCGGTGGAAAGGGCCAGGGTCACGGCCAGGTATATCGCGGCCACGGTAAGCCAGATCTCGAAAGTCAGAAAAGTGTCCGCAATGAGGTTCCGGCCTTGCGTGGTCAGGTCGAAGATGGCGATGACACTGACGATGGAGGAGTTCTTCACGAGCGATACCGCCTCGTTGGTGAGCGGAGGCAGCATGTTCCGGAGCACCTGCGGCAGGATGACGTACCGGTAGTTGTCGACGCGCGACAGTCCCAGGCTCTCCCCCGCTTCGACCTGCCCCCGGGGAATGGCGGCAAGGCCGGCCCGGAAGATCTCCGACGTGTAGGCGCCCTGGAACGCGGCCAGGCACGCGATCGCCGTCGTGGTCTGTCCCCAGCCGAGAATCGGACCGAGGACGAAGTACATCACGTAGAGCTGGATCAACAGGGGGGTATTGCGGATCAGTTCCAGGTACCCGCGGGCGAGTCCGCGACCGACTACCGAAGAAGAAAGGCGAAGGAGCGCGGTCGCGAGCCCGATGACGAGGGTCAGGAAGAGGCTCAGGACGGATATTTCGAGGGTGACGAACAGGCCCTGGACCAGCGGGCCGGCGGCCCAGTCGCCGTTTTCGGACGTGAACAGGAAGTCGTCCACCCGGTACCACTGCCACCGGTAGTTGATGTTCTCGGCGCCGCGCATGACCGCGAAGACGAGGATGCCGGCGATGGCCGCCGGCTGGATCCAGTTCGACAGGACACGCCTGACCCCCGGCCTGCGGAATGGGCTGATCACGCCGATGCCTCGTAATGGAGGATCTGGTTGAGGAAGGCCCGGGTCCGTTCTTCCCTGGGCGCGTCGAAGAATGCGTCCGGCGTGGCGCTCTCGACGATCTCGCCGTGGTCCATGAAGACGACCCGGTCGGACACCTTGCGGGCAAAACCCATTTCGTGGGTCACGCAGACCATGGTGATGCCGCTGTCCGTGAGTTCGAAGATCACGTCGAGGACCTCCCGGATCATCTCCGGGTCGAGGGACGACGTGGGTTCGTCGAAGAGCAGGATATCGGGCTGCATGCACAGCGCCCGGGCGATCGCCACGCGTTGCTGCTGGCCGCCGGAGAGCTGGTCGGGGTACTTTTCGGCCTGGTCCCCGATGTGCACGCGCTCGAGATAGGCGAGGGCGGTCTCTTCCGCCTTCTCCTTATCCATACCGAGGTTGCGCATGGGGGCGAGGGCCAGGTTCCGCAGGACCGTCATGTGGGGGAACAGGTTGAAGCTCTGGAACACCATGCCGATCCTACCGCGCAGATCGCGGGGGAGCCGCTCGCCGGCCCCCAGCGGCACACCGTGGACCCGGACCACGCCCCGGTCGTGCGTTTCCAGCCGGTTGATGCAGCGTATCAGCGTGGACTTGCCCGATCCCGACGGACCGCAGATGACGACGCACTCGCCTTCCCGGATGTCCAGGTCGACATCCCGGAGCACCTGGAACGTCCCGAACCACTTGCTTACGTCTTCAAACGCGATAATGGATGGGGTATCGCCAGACACGGATCAGGTGCCCTCGATCATCGCCTTCATCCTGGCCGCGACCCAGTCGACCGCCACGTCGATCATGCCCTGTCCCTTCACGGCGTCGGCGAGTTTGGCCTCGTGGTGGAATTCCCGGTCCTGGGACGCCCGGTCGGCCTCGGAAATGGTCAGACCGGCCGAATCGTAGTCGACGCCTTCCCAGTGGACGTGTCCGGGGAAGGCCGCGTAGGCGAAGGAGGTCTCGAACTCGCTGGCGTGGCCGGGACAGTTGTTCGAATCCATGTACTTCTGGACGATTTCCGGGGTGTAGGCTTCCCAGTAACTGCAGAAGGCGAAATCGACGCCCAGGCGGGACTGGATGTCCTCCAGCACGGCGTTGACCGGACCGGCGTTCCCGGCGTGGCCGTTGACGGCCAGGATATGGTTGATCCCGCCCCTCTTCATGCTGTCGGCCACGTCGTAGAGCAGTTCCGTGAAGATCTCGGGCCGGGCAGTCAGCGTACCCTTGTGGTCCATCCAGTGCTCCGACACGCCGATGGCCAGCGGCGTGGTGACCACGACCTCGGGATAGAGTGCCTGCGCGGCGCGTTCGGACACGTGGACGGCGCTGGCGGTGTCATGGGACATTTCCAGGTGCTCGTTGTGCTGTTCCGTACTGCCCGTAGGAATGATCGCTCCCTTGAGGTTGCCATCGTAGATCCCCTCGCGGAACTGCCTGCGGGTCATTTTCCAGAGTTGTACGGGCCGGTCTTGGGGTAGGGCGTCGGACATGGAAGACTCCTGACTGGTTGGCTGGAAGCCGCGGCGGGTCTCGCTGTGAAAGCCGCGGCGGGTCTCGCCGGCTGATCGGCGCGGACACGTTTTCTCGTCTAGGCGTAATCCTCCCGGGGCGGACTGAATATGTCGAGGGCGACGGACTTGACCATGACTTCGGTCACGCCGTGCCGCACCCCGCCGGGTATCACGTACTTGTCGCCCGTTTTTATGGTCCTGCTTTCCTCCCCGATGACCATCACGAATTCACCCTCCAGCACGACGCCCAGCTGTTCGTGGGGATGGTCGTGCATGGGTACCTGGGATCCCGGCGTGAGCGTCACGAAAGACATCTGGGCCCGGTCGCCCCCCGCCACGGCGATGCTTACGCCAGGCGCGATGGACTTCTGCGACATGTTGTCATCTTCGACGAAATACATATGCTCCTCCACTCCTATGCTCCTCCAGCCATGCGGCGGATGTCCGGTGATGGCGGGATACCCGGTGATGACGAATTGCCGTCACGCGGGCCGCCCTACGACGAACCGGCGTACACGGCGCTCGCCGCCGCCACGCCGCTTTGCGCGACTTCGTGTCCTTCCGCCCGCAGCGTCTGTTCAAGGGCGCCCAGGCATAACATGATGTGATCTTTCTGCGAAGACTGTCCCATGAGGCCCACGCGCCAGGCTTTGCCTTTCAAAGCGCCGAGACCGCCGCCGAGTTCGATTCCGTAGCCTTCGAGGAGGCGCCGGCGTATGCTGGCTTCGTCGACACCCTCCGGGGCCAGGACGGGGTTGATGGTCGGGGCGCGATGCGGCGCGTCGACGAAGAATCCGAGCCCCATGGCGTCGATGCCGGCCCTGAACGCCTCGTAGTTGAGGGCGTGACGCGCATGACCCTTCGCCAGTCCCTCCTCGTGAATGAGGACGAGCGCTTCCCGCAACGCGTAAATCAGGCTCACGGGCGCGGTATGGTGATAGACCCGGTCTCCGTCCCAGTACGCGTTGATCAGGGAAAGATCGAGGTACCAGCTGTCAACCGGCGTCTTACGCGAGGAGATGGCAGCGCGCGCCCGTTCGTTCAGCGTGACGGGAGCCAGGCCCGGAGGCGCACTCAGGCATTTCTGGCTGCCGGTGTAGCAGACGTCGATGTCCCATTCGTCCACTTTGACGGGCGTTCCCCCCAGGGAAGCCACGGTGTCGACCAGGACGAGGGCCTCGTGCTCATGAACGACCCGGATGATTTCCTCGAGGGGTTGCAGCACGCCCGTAGACGTCTCGGCGTGTACCAGGCCCACGAGTTTGGACCGACAGCCATCCAGCGCTTCCCGGACCTGCTCCGCCGTAAACGGGCGACCCGGAACGCCCTCCAGGCGGATCAGCCTGCCGCCGTGCCGTTCGACCATCTGGGCCATGCGGTCCCCGAATACGCCGCCCACGCACACCAGCACTTCGTCGCCGGGTTCGACCAGATTGCAGATACAGGTCTCCATGCCCGCGGAGCCGGTCGCCGAGATGGGGATGGTCAGATCGTTTTCGGTCTGGAACACGTACCGGAGCAAGGCCTTGGTATCGTCCATGACTCCGATGAAATAGGGGTCCAGGTGCCCCGTGAGCGGTGCGCCCATAGCCTGATAGACCCGGGGGTGCATATCGCTCGGGCCGGGCCCCATCAGGATGCGCCGGCCGGGGTCCAGGGGCGCGAATGAACCGTGGGATGCGGTCATTTGGAGGAAGTTCCCTTCGGTGAGTAGCCTCGTCGGATGTGGACAAAGCAAAAGAGGATTCCCGGTAAACGCGGAATCCTCTTAAAACCCGGTGTTCAGCCGGCTATATCCCCACCGGCGGCCGAAGCCGGAGTTACATGCCATCTCCCGTCTTGATCAGGTCCAGTTTCTTCCTCTGGTGTTCCTGTCCCTTGGCGGCTAATTCCTGTTTCCTGGCCTCGTCCGTCTCGATGCTGTCCAGCCCGAAATAGGCGTCACTGAGTATGTCGTGGCCATCGATACTGTTCGGTTGCAGCGCCAGCAGCTTGTTCATGCTTTCCACGGCGCCATTAAACGCCTTCGTGGCGGCTTCAACATCCCCGGCGTCCCGATCGGACAATCCCTTGTTGTAGTAGTTGATCCCCAGGTGCCTCAGCAGTTCGACATCCTCGGGAAGGGCGGAGTGCCCCTTTTCGAGTACCTCGATCCCCTTGGCGTAGTCATTCCTGTTGACGTGGATCGAACTGACGTCCCGGTACAGCGACCTCTCTTCCGGAAATGCTTCCATTGCCCTTTCGTACGTCGTGATGACGCTGGCCGTGTCGGCCACCCCGAAATAGGCGTTGCGCAGAATGAGGTAGGTGTTGAGATCGATCTCTTCCGACAACTCGATGACCTTGTTGGAGGCCGTGATCAGATTGTCCCAGTCGTCACTGGTATAGTACACGTTTACCAGGCCGTCCCAGGCTTCGAACCTGTTCGGATCGACTTCGAGAAGCTTTTCCAGGGGCCCCCTCGCGCCTTCGTAATCCTGGGCGCCCAGATGGGCATAACCCCAGTAGAGGTAGCCCTGTTGCTTGGCGGGTTCCAGTTCGTCGGCGGTCCTGGCATCGTTCTTCTTGCCCGTGGAACGCAACGCGGCCTGCAACGTCGAGGTGGCCCAGACCGAACGGCTGTAGTAATCGGCGGATTCCACGAATTCGCCTTTTTCGTAGCTCTGCTGGCCCACCTGGTAGTTCGTACGGATCATGGACTCCAGGGTACTTTTGTACCGTTCCTTGTCCTTTTTGTCCATGTCGTCGAAGGTTACAACTTCCCAGTTCTTGAACATCTCGTCGAAGTTGCCCTTGTAGTACTGAACGAGCCCGAGGAGATAGTGGGCGTCGTTGTTGCCCGGATCTTTTTCCAGGGCGGTTTCGAGCAGGGCCAGGGCCTTGTCGAACTGCGGAGGTGTTTCACGGATGTAGATCTTCGCAGAACGAAGCTCGATTTTCTGCGCGTCGGCCACGATGGGTATCAGCATCGCGAAGCCGAGGGCGAACATCACGCAGATGGAAACCTTTTTGAAGAACATTGCAGACTCCTTTCGACAGGTCCTTTGACGGCAAAACTCCGCGACCTGTCACGGGTATGCGATTCTAATGATTATGTCCGGTGTATCCAGAACAGACAGTCTTTTTAGAATACACGACTTATCGCGTTTGGTCAAGATGATTCGGCGACACCGCACCGGTAGACTACCCGGCCGCCGACGACCGTCATGGTTACGTTTCCCTTTAACGCGCAGCCGGCAAAGGGCGTGTTTCCGGACCTTGATCTGAAGGACGCGGGATCCACGGTCCAGGTTCCATCCGGATCGAACAGGAACAGGTCCGCCGGACTGCCGGCCGCCAGGCTGCCGCCTTCCGTACCCAGTATCCCGCCGGGGGCCGTCGACATGGTCCGGACCGCGTCGCCCAGGGTCAGCAGCCCCGGTGCAATCAACTCGGTGTATACGACGGACAGCATGGTCTCGAGACCCGCGGCGCCGGGCAGCGCTTCCTGAAACTCCGTGTTCTTTTCGTCCACGGACCGCGGCGTGTGATCCGATGCGATGGCGTCGATGGTTCCGTCCACGAGACCTTCCCTCAACCCCTCCACGTCCGCCCGGCTTCTCAGGGGCGGATTGACTTTAAGCCGGGTATCGTACGAGGAGAGCGCTTCATCGGTCAGCACCAGGTGGTGGGGGCTGACGTCGGCGGTCACCCGGACGCCCCGCTGCTTCGCCGCCCGGATGAGTCCCACGGTCACAGCCGTGCTCACGTGGGTGATGTGCAGGCGACCCCCCGTCCACTCCGCCAGCATGATGTCCCGCGCGGCGATGGTTTCTTCCGCGATGGACGGGATGCCCTTGAGACCCAGCCGGGTAGCGTGACTTCCCTCGTGCATGAGGCCGCCGGCTGAGAGCGCTTGATCTTCGCAGTGCACGATGATGGGCAGGTCGAACATACGGCTGTATTCGAGAACCCGCCGCAGGATGGCCGGATTCCGGATGGTCCGGTCGCCGTCGGAAAACGCGACGGCACCGGCATCGGCAAGCTCGCCTATCTCGGTCAGCCGCTCGCCCGCACGACCGGCCGTAACCGCGGCGACGGGGTAGATATGCGCCGGGACGTCCGCCGCCCGCGTCCGTACGAATCTCACCGTGGGCGCGTCGTCCATGGGCGGTTCGGTATCCGGCATGCACGCCACGCCGGTGACCCCTCCGGCGACCGCCGCCTCTGCCCCGCTTTCCAGGGTCTCCCGGTACTCGTAGCCGGGTTCGCAAAGGTGGGCGTGCATATCGATCAGGCCCGGCAGAACGTAGTGCCCGGCCGCGTCGATGACAGAGGCCCCTTTCGCCTCGTCATCGGAAGGGTGTTCGATGATTCTCCCGTCGCGAATCCAGAGATCGCCGGTCTCGTCAAGGCCGGAGGCGGGATCGACGATGTGTCCGCCGCGGACCACCGCGAGCCCGGCGCCTCCGGCTGCGCCGCCCGGTGTAACCCGTCCGTCAGGCCGCATCGCGCTCACCCCCGCCGTTGAGGAGATAGAGGACCGCCATGCGAACGGCCACCCCGTTGGTTACCTGGTCGAGAATAACGGACCGGCCGCTGTCCGCCACGCGGGAGTCGAGTTCCACGCCGCGGTTGATGGGACCGGGATGCATCACGATGGCGCCGGGACGGGCGAGTTCGAGGCGCTCCGGATCGATGCCGAACAGCCGCGTGTATTCGCGCAGGGAGGGGAAGAAGGCTTCCCGCTGTCTCTCCAGCTGTATCCTCAGGGCGTAGACCACGTCGGCGTCGCGCAGAGCGTCCTCGACCCGGTGGCAAACCTCCACGCCCATCGCTTCGATGTCGACGGGGATCAGCGTGGGCGGTCCGCAGACCGCCACCTTCGCGCCCATCTTCTGAAGTCCCCATATGTTGGAGCGCGCCACCCGGCTGTGGGCGATGTCGCCGATGAGCGCGACCTTTAGTCCCTCCAGGTCGCCCAGCGCGTCCCGCATGGTCAGCAGGTCGAGCAGGCCCTGGGTGGGATGTTCGTGGGCGCCGTCACCGGCGTTGATGACGACGGCGTTCGTCAGGCATTGGGAAAGGAACAGGGGGACGCCCGCCGCCGAATGACGCACCACCACGCAATCCACCTGCATGGCTTCGATGTTCCGGGCCGTATCGACGAGGGTCTCTCCCTTGGACACGCTGCTGCCGGTGGATGCGAAATTCACGGTGTCCGCGGAGAGCTGCTTCTCGGCCAGTTCGAAGGACAGCCGCGTGCGGGTGCTCGATTCGAAGAAGAGGTTGACGACGTTCTTCCCTCTCAGGGCGGGGACCTTCCGGATGGGGCGCCGGATCACTTCTTTGAAGGAGTCCGCCGTATCCAGGATCAGCCGGATTTCCTCGCGCGATACATCCTCGAGGCCGATCAGGTGCCGGTGGCGCAACGCGTTGAGGCGGGCCTCGCCCATCACGCCACCTCCTCTACCGAAACGTCATCCTTCCGGTCGAGCTCGCTCACGTGCACGACCACGGTCCTGCCGGGGCCGACTTCGACGTTCTCCCCGACGTAGTCCGCCTGGATGGGCAGTTCCCGTCCCTCCCGGTTGATCAGGACGGCCAGCTCGATGCGCCTGGCCCGGCCGAAATCCTTCAATTCGTCCAGCGCCGCCCGGATAGTGCGGCCCGTGTACAGCACGTCGTCGACCAGGATGACGGTACGTCCCTCGATGTCGAAGGGGATGTCGGTGGTACGGACCACGGGGTACTCCGCGCGGCCCTGGAGGTCGTCGCGGTACAGGTTGATGTCCAGCACGCCCACGGGTACGGCCGTGTCCTCCGCCTCGCGCAAAGCCTCGGCCAGCCGCCGCGCCAGCCAGTCGCCCCGCCGCTGAATGCCGACGATGACGATGCCGGACGCGCCCTTGTTGCGTTCCAGGATCTGGTGGGCGATGCGGGACACCGCCCTGGCTATGCCTTCCCTGTCGAGGACCTGCTGCTTCACCCGGCCGCCCTCTCATCCGACGCGCCTGTCGTCGCCTTCTCGTTCGCCGCGCCCTGCGCCGGTCCGCCTGGTCCGGCCGTTCCGGCGACTGCTGCCGCCCAGGCCGCCTTCAGCGTTTCCAGGCTCTTTCTGGCGATTTGCTCCGCGCCGTAGGAATAGTCGAAAACCTCCACCGAACCGTACCCTTCGTATCCCGCGTCCCGCAGCGCCCGCAGAATGGACTTGAAATCGGTATCGCCGTAACCCGGCCCGTCGCCCTCGGCGTTGTTGAAATGGACATAGGCCATGTCGTCTTTGTGCGCGTGTACGGTCTCCGCGACGTCCAGCCCCTGGCACAGGGTGGCCCGGACGTCGATGATCAGGCGGAAATTCGGATGATCGATCTCGCGGACCATCCGCACGGCTTCGGCCGGAGTGTTGATGAAATTGGTCTGGGCGCTGTCCAGGGGTTCGAGACAGATCGTTACGCCGTGTTCTTCCGCAGCGGGCAGGCATTCCTGGAAGGCTGTCCGCGTCCGCTCCCACGTGGCCTCGCGGGTCTGGTCCGGCAGGACATTGCGCTGTTTCGGCGATCCGAACACCATGACCCGGCCGCCGATGTCCCCGCAGAAACGGATCAGGTCGCACAGATACAGCCTGGTGCAATACCGGATGCCGTCGTCGGGATGATTCAGATAGAGACCTTCCGGGCTGAGCAGGAGCCAGTGCAGCCCCGTGATTTCGAGGCCGAATTCGGCCGCATCGTCGCGAATCGCCTTCCGGGCGTCCGGTCCGACCTCGTTCACCGACCGCGCTACCGTGAAGGGGGCGATCTCCACACCGTCGTAACCGATTTCCGCGGCGGTGCGGAAGACCTGCCGGAGGGGCACGTCCCGGAACATTTCGTTGCAGAAGGCGAACTTCATACGGGTTGTCCCGCCTCTTGCATCCTTTCTGTCGTTTCCCGGCCGGCGACGGCGTAGTCGTTCTTCAGGTCCTGCGGCAAGGTGCGCCAGACCAGGAAGCGCTTGCGCAGCACGCTCAGGAATCGCCGGTTGATGCGCTGCCAGGACGCCACGTCGCCGCTCTCGCGGTGGATGTCCACCCACACGGCGTAGAGGTCTCTTTCATTTTCGGCCGGCGCGGCGCTGAGGGAGACCCGCTGGCTGATGCCCAGGTCGTAGGGCGCGAGCCAGGTCATCATCGAGATATGGTACATGGGATGGCCCGACGGGGTCTCCTGGGCGGACAGCTGGACGTTCTCCGTGACGAAGGCACCCAGGGAGCCCTCCTCGTAGGACTCGAAGACCCGCGTGAGATAGGCGTACATGCCCAGCACCTCAACGCTGCCGATGGTGAAGGGGAAATCGAAACTCCAGTCGTCCCCGTCGGGTTCGGGGAACTTCCACTCCCGTCCCACGTCCGGAACCGCCATGTCCGCCGCCTTCTTGGCCGGATAGGCCGTCGACAGGAACACCGTGGCCATCACCACGACGACCGACCAGACGGCCGAAAGGGAGGAATAGTTCAGCGACAGACCCGCGAGGATGTCGTAATTCGACAGCACCAGGGTGATGGTCTGCCCGCCCAGGTAACCCAGCACGGCGCCCACGGTGGCGAAGACCGAAGATTCCGCCAGGAAGAGGGCCGCTATGTGGCTGGGCGCCAGTCCGACCGAACTGTAGACACCGATCTCCCGGAAGCGTTCGTGCACAGCGCCCATCATGGTATTCAGCACGATCATGGCCGCGACGAGAATGGGGATGAGGAAGTTGCCTATCCCGCCGATGGAGGTGGATCCGATGGAACTGTAGACGTTGACGGTGCCGTCCTTGCCCACGAACATGGTCATGGCGACCCGCGACAGGAAGTCCTCGATATCGCGGTCGAAGTCGGGGTTCGGCTGTCCGCTCTCGTCCAGGAAGTCCGTGATGGCGACCGAATACGTCTTCCCGTCGAGATCCATGACCGTCTCGTACGGCAGGATCATGACGTTGTTGGATTCGAGATGGATGAAGGCCTCCGGCGGCGACTCGGCCTGCAGCCGCGGGTCCTCGCCGATACGCTGCGCGATCTTGCCTTTTTCCTGGACCAGGTCGACCGGTGTGAGCTTCTCGTCGTCCAGGTCCTTGAGCTGGTTGAATCTCCTGGAATCGAGCACGCCGACGACCTGCAGCCGCATGCCGAACATGTCGATGTAGGCGGAACCGGCGTCTTCCGGTTTGATGCCCACCACCGCGGCCACGTCGTCGGGCAGAATGGCCGCGTCCCGTTCCCCGGGCTCGAACCACCTCCCGCCCAGAAGGTATTCATCGAGGCGGGTTGCTTTGGGCTCGTCCGGGGTCAGGCCCAGTATGCTGTTCACGTAGCTTTCATGGGACGACCGGGGCGACGAGAAGGAGAAGAACCCCTTTTCGCCCTTGACCTGGGACATGTACCAGGCCCGGGGAATCAGCGTGGCCTTGTCCTCGAAGGTGCTCTTGAGATAGTCGTAGACGGAGGGCTGCAGCCCCTTCCAGTTTCGATCCCGGACCAGCGTCCCCTCGTAGGTCGGTTCGTTGTACCGCTCCAGCTTGTAGTACCTGAGGGACGTGGTGATGGACGTAAAAGACAGCACGGTGAAGGTCAGCAGCGTGATGGTCGCCGCCGTGAGGGCCGTGCGGATCTTTCGCTTGCGCAGGTTGGAAACGCCCAGCGACAGGGCGACGGCCGTGGCGCTCAGCCGGCCTATGTCGGCCTCGTGCATGCCGGTCTGCGCCCGCTTGATCTTCTGGACTTCCTGGTTGAACTTGGACAGGACGATGATGAGCACGGTCGTCCCCAGCGCGAAGATGACGAAGGCCAGGAAGATGACGTAGGGCGACGTGCTGAGCTTGAAGGCGGGATGTACCTGCTGCAGCACGAGGAAAACGGCGATGAAGAAGGTGGCGAAACCGAAGATCCGCTTGTTGATCGTCGGAAACCCGAAGACCAGGCGCTCCATGAAGAAGGAAAAGGGGATGAGCAGGATGAAATAGAAGATCACGCCCTTGACCGTGTCGTCCGCCGTGGACTTGACCTCCGGATAGCCCCGGGCTTCGAGCCCCCACGCTTCCCGCGACTTGGAGATGAAGGCGTCGTATTCCCGGTTCGCCAGGTGCTCCTCCGCCTCCAGGAGGGTGACGCGCGCCTGTTCGTGGAGCTGCTCGATACGCTGGTTCTCGACGCCGAAGCGCGCCAGTTGCTTGAGCCGGACGTCGTCGACGACCCACATGTCCCGCGTGCCCTGGTAGGACGGATTGACGATGAGCCCCTGGTCGACCGGATAGCCCCGGCCCTGGGCCTCCTCCAGGAGTTCCAGGGTCACTTCGGCCGGCTCGACGGGATCCTTCAGAAAGGTGTCCGGCGCGTTGGTCAGCAGGTACTTGACCCCGAAGAGGCTGGTGCTCATGAGCAGCTTGACGTGCTGCCCCGGCTTGGCGAAGACGACGGCGGCGGGCACGGTGCGGCCTTCCGTGGCACTCTGTTTTTCGATGTAGCTGTGGCCGTACCACTGGGGTTCGGCGTCGTTCTGCGCCAGTACGGTCAACTGGTCCAGCGCGGTGAGGTAGCGGGAGTCGATGATTTCATACACGTCGAGGGCCCTGGACCGGAACACGATCTGCAGCGTGGTGTTTTCATTCGCGCCGCTGGCCGCGTCCAGGGGGAAGGTCTTGTCGCCCTCCTGTCCCAGGTCGGGCGCGTAGATGATCTCGCCGTCCTCGTCCAGGGCGTACGACCGCAGCTTTATCGGCCCCTTCTGCTGTTTCAGCGGACGGAAGGCGAAGCGTCCCAGGGAATCGGCCTTGTTGATCAGGATGCCGCGCACGCCCGTATTGGTCAGACTCTTGTAGTAGGTGACCAATGCCCCGGGTATGGGTTTCTTGGGCACGAAGAAGTTGACGTCCCGGTCGAACTCGTAGACCGTTCCCGTCATGTCGTGGGCCGTGTCCTGGATCTTGAGCTTGGTCTCTTCGAAGAGTTCGCCGTCCGTGGTGGCCCGGGCGAGCATGACCGCGAGCGACCTCGCCTGCTCGGTGATATTGCCGATATCGACCGATTCGAAGCGGTCGTTAGGCGTGTCCACCAGGCCCCGCGTCCCGTTCGGCGTGACGAAGGACATGCCCTTCTTGCCGAAGTAGGTGACGGCTTCGCTGTCCAGGCCCAGCTTGACGGGCATGAAGTCCTTCCAGGTCCGCTGGGGCGGTACGATGGCGTTGACGTACCGGGCCGAGTCGGCGCCGGCCCCGAATGCTTCCTGGATGTACCCCGCGAATTTCCGCGAATAAGGCGCGAAGATGTTCTTGATATAGTGGTTGGTGGCCCAGGCGGCGTTGTCGAAGGTGCCGAAAGCAAAGCTGCCGACACGGGATTCGTGGCTGGAGAGGTCGATGCCGAAGAACATGTCGAAATCGATCTTGTCCGCCTCGGGGATCCTCGACATGAAGTAACCGCTCGCCCTGCCGTGGCGGTACAGCCAGTTGTGCGCGCCTTCCAGTCCCATGAAGTGGGCGGAAGTGGCCAGGATGACCACGGAGTACTTCGGGTTGTACCGCTTGACCGCCCTGGCGACTTCCAGCAGCGCGGCGACGCCCGTGGCGCTTTCGGCGCCCGGCGCCAGGCCCGGGACCACCGACATGGCGTCGTAGAAGGACTCGATGACGATCGTGTAGTCCTTCCACTTCGTGCGGGTCTCGTCCCTGACGTTCGGCATTTCCTCGTCGAGACCGGGTATCCATCCGAAGATGTTCTTCCCTTCCACGACCTCCCATTCCATCCGGGCTTGTACGTTCACCTGGTTCGTCCCGGCTTCGGCCAGGGCCATGAGGCCGGGGACGTGTTCCTTTTCGACCCAGTAGCGGGGCACGTTGAGCGGAAGCCCCATAAACTTGAGCTCCGCCTCGCTCCGGGTCACCCGTCCGTTGTCGAAGAAGACGACCGCGCTGGCGCCGAGCATCCGGGCGTTGATGAAACGGTCCTGCGAATCGAAGTCCATGAGTACGACGCTGCCCTGGATGTCGTACCCGTTGAAGTCGCCGAACTCCCCCTTGCCGCCGTAGACGATCGGACCGGAAAGTCCTTCGCGGGGCGTGGTGGGCGTGCGCACGTGATTGGGCCAGAGGGCATGCAGCGGGATCTCTTCACCCGTTTCCAGCACCGTAAGCTTCGACCCCTTGTCGATGGGTACCGTGACGGGAAAGGTCTCGGTGCGGATGTCCTGCAGGCCGATTTCCTCGAACTGATCCCTGATGTACTCGTAGGCCGAATCGGCGCCGGCGTAACCCACCACCCGGGAAGGATAGGAGGAGAGGGTACGCACCGTCTGCGCGATCGACTCCGCGCTGACGGACTCCAGGGCCTCCTCCAGCGAACGGTCGTGGCCCAGGAAGGGCTGAACCTCCTGCGGTTCGGGCAGGGAGATCAGCTTCATCAGGATATTTTCGGTGATATCCTCGGGATGGAAGATGGTGACCGAGGACAGCATCAATACCGCGATGGTGATTCCGATCCCCGTTTTTATCTTCGACCACATGTGCGTCTATCCCTGATAAGCGGCCGCGCAGTCTTGCCGCCGCTGCCCCTGTCCGAATTCGGAACAGGTGGTTTCATACGCTGGAGGCAGCACGGAACCGCCGCCGCCGCGTCAGTCTTTGCCGGGGAAGATGGGAATGCCCGGAACTGCCGCGAGGCCGTCGATTTCGCATTCATTCCGAGCGTAGTGTATCTTGCCATTCTGAACAATCCAATATAAAAGAGTTGAAACGGCGGTACAAGCAAAAACCTGACGGCCCGCATGGTCGCGCGCGGCGGACGCCCCGCGCGGGTCACACCACGCGCGTACGACCTGCGCTATGCGCTGCACACGCCGGGTAAAACTTGGGTTGTGCGTTCATTCCGGGATCGAATATATTGAATGACAATACAACCCGGAGTCTCATCCCCACGCAAAATCCGTCGTTCGTAATTCATCGGCGCACCGAATCATGACATCCTTAACGCGAATCGGTATACCGCGACCCGGCGTGCTGCGATCAACCGGCATATCCCGCCGCGCCGTCGTCCTGGGCCTGGCGCTGGCGGTCCTGATCAACATCTGGGTGCCCTTCGGCTCCTTCATCCTGCAGTCCTCCCGCATGACGGTCGGCCACCTGCCGATCTCGGTCCTTATTCCCTTCTTCTTCCTGCTCTTGATCGTCAACCCGGCCCTGCGGACGTGGAGGCCGTCGTGGGTGCTGAACGGAAACGAACTGGCCCTGGTCTTCGTCATGATGTTCGTTTCCTCCCTCGTGCCGGGCAAGGTACTGGTCGCCTATCTCATGGGGGTCATCGCGACGCCGTACTATTTCGCGCGCCCCGAGAACCAGTGGGCGGTCACCTTTTTCGAGTACCTGCCCGACTGGCTGCTGGTGAGCGGCCAGGGCAACACGCTGGTGTGGTTCTACGAAGGGATCCCGGAGGGGGCCGGCGACGTCATATGGGGGCCCTGGCTGCCGCCCCTCTTCTGGTGGCTGACCTTCTTCGTGATGCTCTTCTTTATGGGCGCCTGCATGTCCACCATCATGCGGAGGACGTGGGTGTCCCACGAGCGGCTGACCTTTCCGCTCGTCCGGATGGCGGTCGACCTGATCCGGCACGACGACCGGACGGAACGGACCTTTCCGGGTTTCGCCTACGACCGGTTGTTCCAGATGGGCTTCGGCATTACGCTGGCCCTGATGATCTGGAACATCGCCGCGTTCTGGGGGGCAATTTCGCCCATTCCCATCGGTTCGCTCTACCGAACCACGATGATACTGGTGGAAGGCACCGATGCCATCCGGGTCAGCGTCAACATCTATGCCCTGTGCTTCGCCTTCCTGGCACCGCTCGAGATTACCTTCAGCCTGTGGTTCTTCGCCCTGTGCGGCGTGCTGGAAGGCGGCCTGCTCGACCGCGTCGGACTCCAGTTTTCCGACAGCCCGGTGGGGGTGAACGCCGTGGTGAAGGCCCAGTTCTTCGGTGGGTTCATCGTCTTCGTCTTCTGGCACCTGTGGACGGCCCGCGCGCAGATCGCCGACGTCTTTCGGCGGGCCCTGCGCGGCGGTGAGCAACCGCCCACGGAGTTGATGTCCTATCGCGTCGCCGTACTCGGCCTGGCGGGCAGCGTAGTGTACCTGGTGGCCTGGCTGGTGGGTTCGGGGCTATCCTGGCAGGTTTTGCCCGTGTACCTGCTGTTCCTCTTCGTGCTGTACCTGGGCACGGCGCGGATCATCGCCCAGACGGGCCTAGCCTTCCTGGACCTGCCGGTCAACGCCCACCATTTTACCATTCTGACCCTGGGATCGGGCAACATCGACCACCAGAGTCTCACTACCCTCGGCCTGGGGTCCGCCTATGCCCGAAACTGGCGGGGCATGGGCATCGGCACGATCGCCCAGTCGGACAAGGTGATGTCCGACCTGCGGCAGGACAAGCGGGGGATCCTCGCCCTCATGATCGCCACTTTCGTTATCAGCCTGCTTACCTCCGTGCTGTACACGGTCTACATCGGGAATACGACCGTAGGCGCGTACAACTTCGGCGAGCGCGACGCCTTCGGAGGCATCAACGAGTCTTACTACGACGACATCGTGCGCTGGATCCGGAATGCCAACCAACTGCAGCCGCCCGAGTTCCTGTTCATGGCCCTCGGCGGCGTCATCATGCTCGTCATGACGGCCCTGACCTACCGGTTTCCCGGCTGGCCCCTGGCGCCGGTGGGGTTCACCGTGGCCTTCGCCGACGTGACCCGCCTGCTCATGTTCTCGCTGTTCCTGGCCTGGCTGATCAAGATGCTGCTGCTGCGGATTGGCGGGGTGACGTTCTACCGTCGGGCCCAGCCCTTTGCCTGGGGTGTGCTCGTGGGGTACACTACGGGGGTTTTTCTCGGGTTCATCGTGGACTGGATCTGGTTCCCGGGTCAGGGACACGCCCTGCACGAATGGACATAGCCGCGAAGGCACTGAGGCGTGGGGCCGACACGCGTGGGGCGAGTCGCGCCGGGGCGAGTCGCGGGAGGCGAGTCGCGGGACGCAAGGGATGATCGCGCCGGTGCCTGCTCTATGAGGAGAAAGAGACGTGTCGTTCCCCGGCGCCCACGCTATGCGCAGAACAGTTCTTCCACGTCCCGCAACAGCCGGTCGATCTCGGCGAGGTCGTACCCGTCCAGCCTGCCCGGCGCCCTCGTGTACGTCGACGCGATCAGGCCGCGCCGCTTCAGGATCTCCTTGCAGAAGATCACGCCTTGCAAGCTTTCGATGTTGATGAGGGGCAATAGCCGGGTGTGGATCTCCCGCGCGCCTTCCACGTCGCCGGACCGGTAGCGCTCGTAGAGGCGGACCAGCACGTCGGTGAACTCGCAGGCTGGCATGGTGCCGCTCGCGCCGCGGTTCAGCTCGTCGATGAACCAGCGTCCGCCGAAGCCGGTGAAGACGCCGTGCAGTTCGTCCCCGCACGTCTCCAGCAGCGCCGTCACCGAATGACCGGGGGGCATCATCTCTTCCTTGATGTACTTCACGTTCGGAATGTCCAGCAGCAAATCCCGGATGAAGGCCGGTGGAAGGCTGGAGCCCAGCGGAGGATCGAAGTTCTGGATGAATACGGGTTTCCCCATGGCTTCCGCGATCTGGAGGTAATAGTCGACCAGGCCGTCCAGCCCGGGCTTGAGCACGTAGGGCGGCAGGGCGATGGCGCCGTCGGCGCCGGCCTCGCGCGCGTGGCAGGTGAACATCACGGCGACCTCGGTACTCACCCCGGCCACGCCCGCAATCATGGGGATGCGGCCGTCCACCTGCTCCACGGCCACGTCCACGACCCGTTTCCGCTCGTCGTCCGAAAGCAACCAGAACTCGCTCACCATGACGGGATAGACAATGCCGTGGGTACCTGTATCCACGCAGAAATCGATCTGCCTCCGCAGTCCCTCCTCGTCCAGCGCGCCGTCCTCGGTAAAGGGCGTCTGCGGTATGGTGAATATGCCGTGCCAGCCGTGCGTGCCGTCGCTTTTCATGCCAACCTCCCTTGATCGGAGATACGGTTTCATTCGTGTTTGCGCGTCGCTCCAGAGGCATCCCGGGCACCACTTCCGGGGTATACCGAGCACTGCTCCAGGGGCATCCCGGGCACCAGTTCCGGGGTACCCCAGGCACTGCTCCCGAGGTATGCCGGACGCGTTTCCGGAAGGGTTCCGGGACGGGCCCGAAATCCAATATAATGATTGACAGAAAGGGTGCCACGCCCCTATTTTGTGTCGTTGTTTTCGAATGAAAAAAAGCTTGAAGCAGACGCGCAGAATACCCCGGGGAAGCTTGATGACAACGGACGTGGAACCCGATGTAGCATCGCTGGAACTTCACGAATGGCTCGAATCGATTGAGTACGTCATTTCGCAGGGCGACCCGGAGCGGACCCGCCGCATTCTCGCGGCACTGGAGTCCCGGGCAGCCGAGTCCGGCGTACGCCTGCCCTTCTCCGCCAACACGCCCTACGTCAACACCTTTCCCGTCGAACTGCAGGAACCCTATCCCGGCGACCGCGACCTGGAACGGCGTATCAAGAACATCGTGCGCTGGAACGCGCTCGCCATGGTGGTCCGGGCCAACCGGGCCGACGCCTCCATTGGCGGACACATCTCCACCTACGCGTCGTCCGCGACGCTCTACGAGGTGGGGTTCAACCACTTCTTCCGCAACCGGAACGGAAGCCACGAAGGCGACCTCCTCTTCGTCCAGGGGCACGCCGCGCCCGGCATCTACGCGCGGGCTTACCTGGAAGGCCGCATTTCCGAGGAACAGCTGAAGAACTTCCGCCACGAGGTGAATCCGCCCGGGCTTTCGTCCTATCCCCATCCCTGGCTGATGCCGGACTTCTGGGAATTCCCCACGGTATCCATGGGCCTCGGCGCCATCACCGGCATCTACCAGGCCCGTTTCATGAAATACCTGGAGAACCGGGGGATCAAGAAACCGAGCGATTCCAAGGTGTGGGTCATGATGGGCGACGGGGAGATGGACGAGCCCGAGTCCCTCGGCGCCATCACCGTGCCGGTCGTCGAAAACCTCGACAACCTCATCTTCGTGATCAACTGCAACCTGCAGCGGCTCGACGGCCCGGTGCGAGGCAACCACAAGATCATCCAGGAGCTCGAGGCCATCTTCCGGGGCGCGGGATGGAACGTGATCAAGTGCATCTGGGGCAGCGACTGGGACCCCCTCCTGGAAAAGGACGGCGACGGTCTCCTCGTCAACCGCATGCACGAGACAGTGGACGGCCAGTACCAGAAGTACAGCATGGCGTCGGGCGAATACATCCGGAACAAGTTCTTCGGCGTCCATCCGGATCTGAAGAAGATGGTGGAACATCTGTCCGATTCCCAGCTGCAGCACCTGCGGCGGGGTGGCCACGATCCGCTCAAGGTCTACCACGCCTACAAGGCCGCCGTGGAGAACGAAGGCGCACCGACGGTCATCCTGATGAAAACGATCAAGGGATACGGACTGGGCGACAGCGGGCAGGGGGCCAACAGCACCCACCAGATCAAGAAGATGGAGGACAGCGACCTGCTGGCCTTCCGGGACCGGTTCCGGATCCCGATTTCCGATGAAGACGTGGCCGAAGTGCCCTTCTACAAGCCGCCCGAGGACAGCGAGGAGATGGTCTACCTCCACGAGCGGCGCAGGGCCCTCGGCGGCTACGTCCCCTCCCGGCGGACGACCTTCACGCCGCTGCACGCGCCGAAGCAGGACAAGTACCGCAAGTACTACGAGGGGACCGACCGTCAGGTGTCGACGACCATGGCCTTCGTCAACATCCTGTCGGACCTGATGCGCGACAGGGAAATCGGCAACCTGATCGTGCCCATCGTCCCCGACGAGGCCCGGACCTTCGGCATGGAGGCCCTGTTCCGGCAGTCCGGCATCTATTCCCCGGTGGGGCAGCTCTACGACCCGGTGGACAGCGAAACGCTCCTGTATTACCGCGAGTCGAAAGACGGCCAACTGCTGGAAGAGGGCATCTCGGAAGCGGGCGCCATGTCGTCCTTCATCGCCGCCGGCACGGCCTACGCCACCTACGACATCAACACCATCCCCTTCTTCATCTACTATTCCATGTTCGGTCTCCAGCGCGTCGGCGACCTGGTCTGGTCCGCGGGCGACATGAAGTGCAAGGGCTTCCTGGTCGGCGCCACGTCGGGGCGGACCACGCTGGCGGGCGAAGGGCTCCAGCACCAGGACGGCAACAGCCACCTGCTGGCCTACCCGGTGCCGAACCTGCTGGCCTACGACCCCGCCTACGGATACGAACTGGCGGTGATCATCGAAGAAGGCATCCGGCGCATGTACGAGGAGCAGGAGGAGGTGTTCTACTACCTGACCGTGCACAACGAGAACTACGCCATGCCGCCCATGCCCGGCGACCCCGAAGCGACCCGGGAGGGCATCCTCAAGGGGATGTACCTGTTCCGCAAGTCGGAGAAAGAAGACGGCGGCCTGCGCGTCCAGCTCTTCGGCAGCGGCGCCATCCTGAACGAGGTGCTCAAGGCCGGCCGGATCCTGGAGGAACGGTACGACGTCGCTGCGGACGTCTGGAGCATCACCAGTTACAAGGCCCTGCACAACGAGGCGGTGGACGTGGAGCGGTGGAACATCATGCATCCCGAGGAAACGCCGCGCGTACCCTACGTGACTTCCTGCGTGGCCGACGTTCCGGGGCCCTACGTCGCGGCCTGCGACTACGTGAAAGCGCTGCCGGACACGGTATCCGCCTGGTTCCCGGGCCATTTGATCACCCGGGGCGCCGATGGCTTCGGACGCAGCGACAGCCGGGCCGCCCTGCGGGATTTCTTCGAGGTGGACGCCCGGTATATCGCACTGTCCGCGCTCTACGGACTGATGCGCGACGGCAAACTGCCGGCCTCCATGCTGAAGCAGGCGATGGCCGACCTGGAGATCGACGCCGACAAGCCGAATCCGCTCATGCTGTGACAGGCTGAAGCGGGCGATGGCCGATCCGGAGATCGACGCCGACAAGCCGAATCCGCTCATGCTAATGACGGGGAGACGCAAGACCTATGGCGACGCCTTTCAATCTTCCGGCGCTGGGTGAGAATGTCGACGCGGGAACCGTGGTCGGCATCCTGGTCGCAGTCGGGGATAAAGTCGAAGAAAACCAGCCCGTCCTGGAGATCGAGACCGACAAGGCCAACCTCGAGGTGCCCTCCGGATTCAGCGGGGTGGTGACGGAGATCCTCGTGGAGAACGGCGCCACGGCCGAGGTGGGTGCTCCCGTGCTCATGTATGAAGAAGGGGTGGGGGAGGGCGCAGCTGCAGGCGAGGCCGTCGCCGCTGAAGCGGACGGCCAGGCGAAGGACGAAGCGCCTGCTGCCGGCGCGCCGGCCGAAGTTTCGGAGGCCAAGGACGAGCAGCCTGCCGATCGGACGGACGCCGGCGGGGACACGGATTCAGCCCCACAGGCGCCACCTGAGAAGCGCTTACCGGAACCGAGCGCGCCACCTGCCGTGGACGCTGGTTCCTCAGAGAAAACCGCAGCACCGCCTCCAACGCCAGCCCCGGTCGTTCCGGCGGCCACTTCAGGCGCGCCCGTGCCTGCCGCACCTTCCGTACGCCGCTTCGCCCGGGAGATCGGGCTCGATATCGCCCAGGTCCCTGGGAGAGGTCCCGGAGGGCGGATTTCCGTCGAAGACGTCAAGGCCCATTCCAGGCAGCTGAGCGCCGGTCAGGGCGCGGCTGTTGGACCCAGGCCATCCGCTCCGGCTTCGCTGCCGGACTTCGCGAAATGGGGCCCGGTGGAAACCGAGCCCATGAGCAACCTACGCCGGGCCGCCGCGGAGCATCTGTCCGCCGCGTGGACGAACATCCCTCACGTCACCTACGCCGACAAGGCCGACGTCACCGACATGGAAGCCCTGCGCAAGCAGTTCGGCCCCGCAGCCGAAGCCGCCGGCGGCAAGCTGACCATGACGGCCATCGCGCTGAAGATCGTGGCTGCGGCGCTCAAGCGTTTTCCCCTCTTCAACGCCAGCGTCGACATGGCCGGGCAGGAGATCATCCACAAGAAGTACTACCACGTGGGCGTGGCCGTCGATACGGACCGCGGCCTGGTCGTGCCGGTCATCCGGGACGTGGACCGGAAGAACATGGTCGAATTGTCTGTAGAACTTTCCGAGGTCGCCGCCCGGGCGCGGGACAGGAAGCTATCGCCGGACGATATGCAGGGAAACACCTTCACGATCTCGAACCTCGGCGGGTTCGGCGGGACCTTCTTCGCGCCGATCATAAATGCGCCCGACGCGGCCATCCTGGGGCTGGCGCGAAGCCGCATGGAACAGGTCTACGTGGATGGCGCGTTCCAGCCGCGTCTCATGCTGCCGCTGATGATCTCTTACGACCACCGGCTCATAGACGGCGCGGACGGCGCCCGCTTCATGCAGTGGCTGGTCCAGGCCTTCGAGGAACCCTTCCTGCTCAGCCTGGAAGGATGACCTGCCGGACCGGAACCTTCGGACCACATCCCACACCAAAAGAAAACGAGGCGGTCCTTGTCGAACCGCCCCGTCCAATTGATCATCCGTCGTGCTGTATTTGAACCCTGATTCCCCGCTACCGGGAAATCAGTCCACGGTCTCCATCGTCGTTGCCACCGATTTCAGGAGCCGGTCTTTCATATTCCACACCGTGTAACCGGCGTCGATCAGCCCGGTAGGCGCGTCCTTCCACTCGGAATCCGCGCCGTAGAGGAAATAGGCGTCCCAGACCATGGGGTCCTTGTGTTCCAGTTCCCCCGACTTCTTGTACCAGAATCCCAGCGCGTTCGCGGGGTCCCACATCTGGCTGACCCGTTTGTCGCTGAACACCTGCTCCGCCGCGATCTGGGCCGTATTGACCGCATCGTTCCTGAGTATCCGCTGCCAGACCACGTAGACCCGGAGGTCATCGGAGGGAAACTTCTTCAATATCTCTTGCTGCACCGCCCCGGCGCCGCTTATGCAGTGGCCTCAGGTAGGAGAGAACATCACGACGAGGCGGACCTTGCCCGTATCGCCGTTGAACGCCTTCTTGAAATCCACGAGGCTGAGCGGTTCCGGATTGAAGCCGGTGCTGGTATTGAGTTGGGCGCCGGCCTGCGAAGCCCACGACAGGGCTCCGGCCAGGATCAGCGCGGTGATCAAGCGGATTCGGTTTTTCATTTTCATCGATCCATTTTCAGGTGGTGGACTAAAGCCCCGGTCATCCCGGGCCGGTCGGGTTATCTATGATATCGACCTTACGTATGAATTGACAAGTTAAATCTTAAACCTTTCGGAAGACGCCCAGGTCCGCGCTGCCAGACCGGGATGGCGCGGTCAAACGCTGAAGCGCACGTTGATCACGTCGCCGTCCATGACGACGTATTGCTTGCCTTCCACGCGCAGCGCGCCTTTTTCCTTCGCGGCCTGCCATCCACCTAGATCGAGCATCGCCTGCCAGTCCAGCGTCTCCGCTCGAATGAATCCCCGTTCCATGTCGGAGTGCACCGTCCCGGCCGCTTCGGGCGCCGTAATGCCCCGTGTGACGGTCCACGCCCTGACTTCGTTTTCGCCGACCGTAAAGAACGAGATCAGGTTCAGCAACTGGTAAGAGGCGGTGATCATGCGGTTCAGGGCAGATTCCTCAATGCCCAGATCGTCCAGGAAGGCGACGGCGTCGTCTGCGTCGAGTTGGGCGATCTCCATTTCGACCTTCGCACAGAGCGCGAGCTTATCCAGCCTTTCGGCGAATTCACCCAGTTCTTTCAGTCTGCTTGTTTCCGAGCCGATTTCCTCCTCGGGGATATTTAACACGAGAAGCACCGGCTTCTGCGAGAGGAACCGGTAGCCGCGCAGTCTCTTCTCGTCCTCCGGCGAAAACTGGAGATTCCGGATCCACCCGCCGTCATCGATCTCCTGCTTGCACTGCTCGAGCAGTTCCCATTCCCGCACCAGGTCGGGCTGCTTTGTGGACCGGGCTTCCTTGGAGAGGCGGGTCAGCCGGCGCTCGATGACCTCGAGATCGGCGATGGCGAGTTCCAGTTCTACCGACTCGAAATCCGCTCCCGGTGTAACCGGCGCACCGGCCAGGTCCGGGAAACCGCGCAGGACATGCACGAGGACGTCCATCGTGCGCAGGTCGGCGAGTCCCCCCGCGCCTTGCTGTTCCTCCTGCCGTCCCGATCCGGCCGTAATGCCGCCTATATCGAGGTATTCAACGGTGGCGAAAGTGGTCTTGCGTGGATTGAAAAGACTGGAAAGACGTTCCAATCGCGGGTCCGGGACCCGGATCGTCCCCCGGTTGGCCGTGTTCTGCCCCGCGTAACCTCCGGTTTCCGCGTTGGCCCTGACCAGCGCGTTGAACAGCGTGGTCTTACCGGAACCGGGCAGCCCGACGAGGCCGATCTGCAAATTGGTGTCCTCCCTGCGTCACTGCGATCACTGGTGTTCAGGCTCTCCGTAAATCAGTTCCCGGAGGTCCTGCCAGGAGTACGTCTCCAGGGGGTCCCTCCCTCCGGTTTCGCCCATGCTGTGGTCGGGCAGATGGTAGTGTCCGCGTGGGGGTTCTGATGAGAGCACCAAGCGCAGACCCTCTTCGACCACGGCGCGCAATGGCCGTCCGGTCCTCTGCGCGTGACGCTTTGCGCGCGACAACAACTCGTCATGAATGTTGAGCGTCGTCTTCATGATGCCATATCAGCCATATCGCAAGAACGGTCAGTCCATATCCAAAACCGGCCCTCAAACGCAAAACGCGCGGATCATGGCCTTGTACGCGTCGATGGCCAGGTCGAACTGGTCCAGATCCATCCACTCGTCCACCGTGTGGGCCTGGCGGATGTCCCCGGGACCGAGCAGGATCAGTTCCATCGTCTTTCCGAATACCAGGCCGTCGGTGCCGTAGGGAACCGTGTGGGCCTTCTCCGTTCCGGTAATCCGTAGCGCCGTCCGGACCAGCTCCGAGTCCGCGGGCGTGCTGAAGGGATCCCCGATCTTCTGGATCGTCAATTTCACGCCGTTCCGTTCGGCCGCTTTTCGGGTGCGGTCCAGGAGGGCTTCCTGATCCTGCCCGGGCATCGGCCGGTAGTAGACCGTACATATGCTTCGGGGCGCCGTCATGTTCAGGGCGACGCCGCCGTCGTTAACCCCGATGTTCCAGTCGGAAAAGGGCGGATCGAACTCGTCGTTCAGATGCCTGGGGTCCGACCTGAGCTCGTCGTGGATGGCCTTCATCTCCACGAGAAAGGGGATCATGGCGTGATGGGCGTTGACGCCCCTGCCGGTGCTGCTGTGGGCCGCCCGGCCCTCCGTCTCGCCCCGCATGAAAACCGCGCCCTTGTGCGCCCGTACGACCTCCATGCGCGTCGGTTCGCAGATGATCCCGTAGCGCAGGCCGTTGCCGGCCAGGAGTTCGGACCGCTCGCTGACTTCGGCCGCGCCCCAGCACCCGACTTCCTCGTCGGCGGTGAACACGAGATAGACTGGGGCGAAGAGTTCCGACGCCTCGAAGCCCGCCCCCGCCGCCAGCATGGTGGACAGGGCGCCTTTCATGTCGCAGCTCCCGCGGCCGTATATCCGGTTATCCCGGATCTCCGCCGTAAAAGGGTCCATTTCCCAACCGTCTACCGGAACGGTGTCGGAATGGCCCAGCAGAGCGAGGCCGCCTTCCCCCTCGCCCTTGCGGCCGACGAGGTTGACCTTCTCCACGCCGTTGTCGTCCTGGTACGTAATGCGTTCGACTTCGAAACCGACGCGGTCGAGCTGGTCCTGGAGGTAATCGGATACGGCAGCGTTGCTGTTGGCGCTGATCGAATTGAAAGCGATCAGCTCCCGGGTGACCTGGAGGGGATCGAACATCGCTGGAGCCTACTTTCTTTAGTGGGATGATGCCGGAGGTCGTGTCACGATTACGCGGGTAGGTCTTAAGGATAGATCGTCGAATTACTGAGAACTAGGCATTTCATCGGTTTGGTATTATGACCGTCCAGTACAGAGTGGCTTATTCCAAGATCTTCGGCTGCATTGGGTTTATTTTGGATTGGCACGGTGGTGTTTAGGTATCCTTTTCATGACGGACTTTCCGGTGAGATTGCCAACCGCTGTATTCGGAAATCTCGATATAAGGTTCGGTCATTCCAGATGCGGACCACGAAGGTTATGACAAATGATTGGCGCTGTGATGATCATTGAAAGGAGGCAGCCCGTCTGCTGGAGCTCCCTTGTGTTACCCAGAAGTTAATGGTCTCATTCAGCTTGATTATATTTACGCTTTTGGTTGAGGCAACTTTTCGATTAAAAACCTCTCGATCTCACGTAGTTCTTCGTCGAAAGCATGGCCATCCAGAATTACACCATCTTTGAACCTGCCCACTGCGCCGTTTGCCTGTTCATCACTGACGTGAGGATAAAACTCAGTAAACGCATCAGAGCTTATTTGGAGTTTCAATTTACCACGGCTAGGTCCTGGTCGTATCCACATAAGGTATCTTCGCCGATCTGCAGGTGGAGCTATTGTCACAGAAGCTTTCCGTGGTTGAACCTCAAGCCCCGCCTTTTCGGACATGGATATAAAACGGCTAAACTGTTCGCTCACGCCCATGTCGACGGCCATACGGTGGATTGCTTCTACAGTGTATATTGGCTGGTGAGTAGCCCATCCGTCGTCGTGAGATTCTTCAATTGCTTCTCGAACAAGCAATTGTGGGCCTTCGTCCAACTCGAACACCTCAAAACTGACAACACTTATTGGTACGTTAAAACGACCGAGGAAACTATCTAAGCGTGTTAGTCCGGAATGGATACCAGACCCTACAAGCAGTACGGCAATTTCGCGCGTGCCATCTTCACGAGCCAGTAACTGATTCACTCGTGCGGATAGGGTTTCTGCGTCGCCAAATTTATGTAGGTTAGGTTCAATTCTTTTTTTGAGTTCATCAGCATCGATTTGTGCAAGGGAAGAGGCGTAATATAAAGCTTGCGACAGTGCGGAATGGGTAAGCATATCGGGCTTTATCTCAATCACAACCCATCGATCCCGAAAGTCTATAGCTAGCAAATCGAGCCTTCCGTCATCAATCGTTAGTTGTCGACCAACTATCGTCAGGCCATCCGCGATCAGTGTGACGTCATCTGTAATCCAATCCTCAAGGTGTTTTTCCAAGTGGATGTGAGAACTTTGGATCTTCTGGGGTTGCGGGTTCTGTGCGTCAACGCTCCAGGCTACTAGTTTAGGCATCTATCACTTACCTCGATTGTTTGCCTGGTTGACAATAGATCACTGCACCAAGGGATCTGAGATTTCTGCTAGGACGAGTAGACAAAATGAGATAGCGGCCATAGATATACACCGGAGTGTCTGTTTGCACTCTATGAACGCTGTCTATGTCAGCCTGATCATGCTATCGCATTTTATATATATGAAACTGTCGAGCAAAACCGACTAGATTCCCGAATCATTGTGCATATTGGCCAAGTACTTAAACTCCCCAGATCTGCGACATGATTTGCACGTTATCTGGTCGAGCTTGGTCAACAATGCATGATCATCATATTCAGTAATTACGCTTCTATCTAGTAACTCGTGGTATCTCTAGCAAAAAGTCCACCCATGCGACCAGGGTCTGACTGCGTGTATTTTAGGTATAAGCCGCATGTCAAATTCGGATCGTTAATCTTATACTGGAATTTGGGAAACGAGAATGGATGCCGGAGGTCGGACTCGAACCGACACGACCTTGCGGTCAAGGGATTTTGAGTCCCTCGCGTCTACCAATTCCACCACTCCGGCACAATCAAGATAGCCCGCCGGAGACATACTCGCTCGGCGGGCTATCGGTCAACATAGAACGGGGACGACGGGACTCGAACCCGCAACTTCTGCCGTGACAGGGCAGTGCTCTAACCAGATTGAACTACGCCCCCGATATGGCTGCATGGGCGATACTGGATTCGAACCAGTGACCTCATGCTTGTAAGGCATGCGCTCTGAACCAACTGAGCTAATCGCCCGTACGTGTTTTCACGCTACGGTCGACGTGATTCCCGGTCGTTGGCCGAACCCGTCCCCGGTAACCTTCCTCTCCAGATCAGGATCACGGGGATGCCCACGCAATAACCGGATACCATCAGCAACGGCGCCAGGGTAATCGATTCGTAGGCCAGCGCGATGAAACCCGCCAGTATGACGCCGAGCACGATGGCGAGGAGACGATAATGGGAACCCCGAAACGGTGGAACATAGGTCTGGGTCCCCGTGGCGCGACGCCGTCCTGACGACCGGGATGAACCGGGCTCCGGCTGCGTTCTTTTCGCCATTCCTCATCCACCTCCACGGGCGTCCAATATACGAAATCCGGCGTCTCGCGTCAAGCCTTTCGCGTCAGGGTTGATCCAGGCTGCGATCCGTCCCTATTCCTTGACCACCCAGAGCTTCACGGCGGCCTCTACCCGGGCATGCAGCGCAATGGGAACGGTGTATATGCCCAGCGCCTTGATGGGCTCGTCGAGATGGATCTTGCGCCGGTCGATGTCGTAGCCTTTTTCCTTCAGCAGGTCGGCGATATGCTGCTGGGTGACGGAGCCGAACATGCGGTCTTCTTCCCCGACCTGCACGACGGCGGTCAGGGAGACCTCTTCAAGCAGCTTCGCGAGCTCGGACGCCTGTTCCATCGTCTTGGCTTCCAGGGCCAGTTGCTGCTTCAACTTGCCTTGGAGCATCTTCAGGTTTGCGGGCGTCGCCGGCACGGCCTTTTTCGTCAGCATCAGGTAGTTTCTGCCGTACCCGTTGGAAACGTCGACGATTTCACCGATGTTCCCGAGGTTCTGCACAGATTCGGTCAATATGAGCTTCACGTCCGACTCCTCGGCTACTTGTAGGTTTCTTCGATGAAGGGCAGCAGGCCGACATGGCGGGCCCGCTTGACGGCCTTTGCCAGGCGCCGCTGGCATAACGCGCTGGCGCCGGAGATGCGGCTGGGCACGATCTTGCCCCGTTCGGTGACGAAACGCCGGAGCTGCTTCGGGTCCTTGTAGTCGATGTTCTTGATGCGGCCCGGTATGCGCTTCTGCTTCCTTCCCCTGGTCATCCTCGATTGGTTCATGCTTCCGCTCCTGTGTCCTTTTCGGCCTGTTCCGCCTTTTCGTATACATGGGCCGGATGCTTCTTGACCCGCTTCGTCATGTGGCGGAGTACGCGATCGTTCAACTTGAACGACCGGTCCAGCACGTCGACCAGGTCCGGTTCGCCATCGAAACGGATCAGCGTGTAGAATCCCTGGTGGGCATCGTTGATCTCGTAGCTGAGTTTCCGGCTTCCCCAGCGTTCCGTGTCGACGACCTCGCCCTGGTTCGACGTAATGAGCCCCTCGATGGCGGAGATCTCTTCCTCGAGCGGCGCTTCTTCGAGCTTGGAATTGAGAATCACTACTGTTTCATAGGACCGCACGTGCATTCCTCCTGGTTGTATGCGGGTTCTTTCGGCCGGACTGCCTTCATTCCGTGAACGACGGACCGTTATACCTGCTCGCGGCCTCGTCGCACCCGTCGCTTACGAACAGCTCCAGCTGGTCGCAGGCACGGTCGAGGACGATGGGCAGATCCGTTGTCTCTTCTTCAGTGAACTCCTCCAGCACGTAATCGATGAGCGTATCCGCGTCCCGGGGAAGGTCGACTCCGATGCGCAGGCGGGCGAATTCCTCCGTTCCCAGCGCGCCGATAATGGATTCCAGTCCCCGGTGGCCGCCATGACTGCCCTTCGCCCTGAATCGCAGCGTACCGAAGGGCAGGTTAACGTCATCGCAGACGACCACGACGCGATCGACGTCGAGTTCGTAATGTCCCACCGCCTCACGAACCGCGTAACCGCTGCGGTTCATGAAGGTCACCGGCTTTACCAGCGCCACGGGCAGGCCCGCGATCGTTGCAACGACGCCGTGAAACCCTTCGCCTGCCGGGGCAAGTTCGAGGTCGAGGCGCCGAAGCCAGGTGTCGATCACGCCGAAGCCAGTGTTGTGGCGTGTGCCCGCGTACCGCGCGCCCGGGTTGCCGAGGCCGATGAAGGCATGCATGGACGAACCTTCAGGCCGCTCTTCGGGCTGCTTGGACCCGGAATCGGCATGCTGACACATATCCAGGCTGCCTTAGTCTTCGTCCCCGTCTTCGCTCCCGTCCTCTTCCTCGCCATCTTCCCGGGCCTGGCCGATGATTTCCGGCTCCTCCTGCTCCAGGTCGACTTCCTCTTCCTCCGGCTCCTCGGCCATCGGCGTGAGCACGGACACCACGGCGACCTCTCCATCGGTCTCTATTTCGACATTTTCGAAGGAAAGATCGCTGACGTGGATCGTTTCGCCCATGCTCAGGTTGGCGATGTCCACTTCCAGATGTTCGGGAATCTCGGAAGCGACGCAGCTTATTTCAATCACCCGCAGGGACTGATCCAGTACCCCGCCGTCCCGCGTCACGCCGATCGGTTCGCCGATCATCACGAGCGAAACCTCCGTGGTGATCGTATCGCTCATCCTGATCTGCTGGAAATCGGCGTGCAGCAACTGGTTTCTCAGGTAGTCCCGCTGTATGTCCCGCAGGAGGGCCTTCTTATCCTCCATGCCTTCGATTTCCAGGTTGATGACGACGCTTTCACCCCTGGTTTTCCTCAGGAATCCCTCGAATTCGCGGTAGTCGAAGACCAGCGGGGTCGAAGCTTCTCCGCTGCCGTAGACCACGGCGGGCAGACTGCCGTCGCGCCGAAGCGTCTTGGCGACCTGCTTTCCGGTGTCCGTCCGTTGACGGGCTTTCAGCGATACCTGGTTCATTACCTTCTCCTGTGCAATTCCTGGTGTTCAGTGGCTGTCCGGCGCCGGTTTCGTTCCGTGCCCTCGGCACTGGCATGATGCCCGATGATCCGTTCAGGTCTGATCCGACGATTCGAAGAGCGAACTGACGGATTTCTCTTCGTGTATGCGCTTGATCGCCTCGCCGAACAGGGAGGCCACGGAAAGCTGCTCCAGTTTGTTGCTCTGCTTGTCCTCGCTCAGGCGTATCGTGTCCGAGACGATCAGGCAGTCCAGTACGGAATCCTCCACCTTCTGCATGGCGTCACCGGAAAGCAACGCGTGGGTACAGGCCGCGTAAATGGTATCCGCGCCGTTTTTCTTCAGGGCCGCGGCCGCTCCGGTCAGGCTCCCCCCGGTGTCGATCATGTCATCGCGGATGATTACGTTCTTTCCTTCCACTTCGCCGATCACGTTGACGACCTCGGAGACGTTCGGCCTCGGACGCCGCTTGTCCACGAGGGCCAGGGGGCAGTTCAGCCGCCTGCCGTAGGACCGGGCCATGGCCATGCCTCCCGCGTCCGGGGAAGCGATCACGAGATCCTCTGACGTCCCCAGTTCCCTGAGGCGGCGCGTAAACACCGGCGCGGAATACAGGTGGTCCAGGGGGATGTCGAAGAATCCCTGGATCTGGGGCGCGTGCAGGTCCATCGTCAGTACGCGGTCCGCTCCGGCCGCGGCGATCAGGTTCGCGACGACCTTGGCCGAAATGGGCACCCGGGGGCCTGCCTTGCGGTCCTGGCGGGCATAGCCGTAATAGGGGATCACCGCGGTGGCCCTGCGCGCCGAAGCCCGTTTGGCCGCGTCCAGCAGCAACAGCAACTCGAGGAGGTTCTCCGCCGGCGAATTGGTCGACTGGACCACGAACACATCGGTCCCGCGGATGTCCTCGTTGATGTGTATCCGGATCTCTTCGTCGCTGAAACGCGAAACGGCGGCGTTGCCCAGGGATACGCCGAGATATTCGCAGATGTCTTGTGCAAGCGGTGCGTTTGAATTTCCACTCAGAATCTTCAAACCGACCGCCATGCGCCGTCCTCCCTCCTGCCGCTCGATCAGACCCCGGCTTCCCGCCGGGATTTCGAGGAGACCGCGAAGATCCGCCAGGACGGTTCGACCCGTTCCCGCAGATCGTCCGCTATCCGTTCCGCCACTGCCCGGCCGGGGGCCAGTCCGAAAACCGCCGGACCGCTGCCGGACATCAATATTCCTTTCAGTCCGGCGTCCGTCAGCAGGACCCTGGCCATGTCGATTTCAGGGTATGCCGCCCGCACCGCCGGTTCCAGGTCGTTATGCAGGCAGGACGCCAGTCTGTCCACCTCTCCAGCCTGCACGACAGAAGAAACTAAGTTAATACAGGACCCGTCTTTTGTCAATTCCAATTTCGATCGGCCATAGGCCCATCCGGCCGTGACCGCGAGGGGCGGGCAGACCAGTACGTAGTGGCGCGATCCGGCCGCATCCAGCCAGGCGACCTTCTCCCCCCGTCCGGACGCCACCGCCACGCCTCCGTAGAGACAGAACGGCACGTCGGATCCCAGCTCCGCGGCGAGGTCCATCAGCTCTTCCTCCCGCAACCCCAGCGACCAGAGGGCGTTGAGCCCGTGCAGCGTCATGGCCGCGTTGCCGCTCCCGCCGGCGAGACCGGCCGCCACCGGTATGCGCTTCTCGATGTGGATGCGCACGCCCCGGTCGCCGAGTCCGCAGCGGTCCCGAACGAGATCGGCCGCCCTGTGGGCCAGGTTGCGCTCGTCCGTCGGCACGGCCGGGTCGGAGCACGTGACGATCGTTCCCTTCTCCTGTCCGGAAACCGCCACGTCATCGGCCAGGTCCACGGTCTCCATCAGCGTGACGATCTCGTGGTAGCCGTCGGGCCGCTTGCCGAGCAGGTGGATACTCAGGTTGATCTTGGCAAAGGAACGAAGGATCATTTGCCGTTCGCTACGCGGGCCGTGGTCTGCGTGATGATGATGTGGACGATGATCATGTGCATATTTTCCGCCATGCCGTAGTCGTCCACGGGGACGTGGACCGAGTGATCGGCCATTTCCTTCAGCTTCCCGCCGGAGAACCCTGTCATCGCGGCCGTGACCATCCCGGCCGAACGGGCGTATCCGAAGGCGCGGACCACGTTGGGGCTGTTCCCCGACGCGCTGATGCCGATGACCACGTCGCCCGGTTCGCCGAGATTGCGCAACTGCTGCTCGAAAACCAGGTCGTAGCCGAAGTCGTTGGCCCACGCCGTCACGTAGGGCAGGTTGTCGGTGAGGCTGTTGACCCGGAACCGGGGCTGATCCTCCGCACCGCGCAGCGTGCCCTTGCCCAGGTCCACGGCGAAGTGGGAAGCCGTGGCAGCGCTGCCGCCGTTGCCGATGACGAAGATCCCCCGCCCGTTCTTCCGCGCGTCCATCAGGAGGTCGACGAGCGCTTGCACTTCGCCGGGTTCGATAAGGCCGCAGACTTCACGCGTCCAATCGAGGTATTCGCGGATCATCAGACCTCCAATATTCGGTCGAGGTATTCGCGGATCATTCCAATCCCTACCTCCGCATGTTGAAGATCACCCTGGTGCCGTCCCGCTCCAGGTTGAAAGGCAGTTCCCTGTAGTCGGAAAGCGCTTCGCGGACCCGAGGCTGGGACGGTTCAGGACAGAACAGGAGCAGGAAACCGCCGCCGCCCGCGCCGCATACCTTGCCCCCCGCCGCGCCGGCGTCCCTGGCCTTACTGTACATGGAGTCGATCTCGGCGTTGCTCACCAGTCCGGACATCCGGTTCTTCCATGTCCACCCCCGGTCCAGCAGTTCGCCCATGCGGTCGATGCGTCCGGCGGTGAGGGCTTCCCGCGCGCTTTGCGCCACGGACTTGATTTCTTTCACCAGGGCGAACTTGGTGGCCATGTTCGCCTTCTGCTCGCGCAGTACGGTTTCCGCCTTGCGCGTCTTGTTGGTATAGAACAGCATCAGGCTGTCGCTCAGCCGTTCCGTATGGCCGTCCGCAAGACCGAGGCGTTCCACCTCCACGCCGCCGGGCCGGAATGTGAAACCCCGCAGTCCGCCGTAGGCCGCGATGTACTGGTCCTGCTTCCCGATGGGCTGGCCGCACCGGTCGATCTCGATCTCGCAGGCGTCCCGCGCCAGTTTCTCCGGCGGCTGCGGGTTGCCGCAGTAGGTATGCAGGGCATTCAGCAGGCCCACGGTGATACTGCTCGAGGATCCGAGGCCAGATCCCTCGGAGGGGATGTCCGTCAGCGTCGTGATCTCCACGCCCCGGGTCACGCCGGTGAGCCGCAGGGCCTCCCGGATCAGATCATGTTCGATCTCGTCGGGATGATCGACGGCCTCCCGCTTCGAATAGTTGATGTAGATCCGGTCGTCGAATCGTTCGTTGATGATGACGAAGATGTACTTGTCGATGGCCGCACTGACGACCAGGCCGTCTTCCCGCGCGTAGAAATCGGCGAAATCCGTGAGCCCGCCGGCAAAACTGATGCGCAGGGGAGTCTGGGTAATGATCATGGGTTCGTGCCAGCCATTCTGCCGGTGCCGCTTGCCGGACCTTCGCCGGCCCGTTGCGCCAGGTAGCCGTCCAGGGCGTCCTCCCAGGCGGGCATCTCCGCGATGCCCAGGGACCGGATCCGGCCGTTGTCCAGCACCGTGTACAGGGGCCGGGAAGCCGGCGCGCCGTACGCCTCGGTGGACGTGGGTTTCACCGCCGCGCCGATCCCCGTCTTCCGGTAGATAGTCCGCGCGAACTCGAAATAGGAGCACGCGCCCGCGCTGGTCACATGGTACGTACCGTAGGCATCGGTTGTTACGAGATCCGCCAGGACCCGGGCCAGGTCCGCCGTCCCCGTGGGCGCCATCACCTGGTCGCTTACCACGACCACCTCCCGCCGGTCCGTGCCCGCCCGGATCATGGCCTCGACGAAATTGTACCCTTTACCACCCTCGCCGGAACGGCCGAACAGGCCCGTGGTCCGTATGATGAAATGGCGGTCCCAGGTCGACCGCACCAGGTATTCGCCGGATAGCTTGGCCGTGCCGTACACGTTCAGGGGCAGGGGCAGGTCATCTTCCGTGTACGGCCGGTCCGCCTTGCCGTCGAAGACGAAATTCGTGCTGATATGCACCAGTTTCGCCTCGTACATGCGGCAGGCCATGGCCAGGTGCCACGGACCGAAGGTATTGACGGCAAAGGTCTTGTCGGGCTGGGACTCGCACTCGTCTACCCGATGGTACGCGGCAGTATTGATCACCGCGTCGGGCCGGCAGTCCTTCAACAGGCCGTATACCTGGTGTTTTTTTGTGACGTCGAGTTCGTCGCGGGTACAGGGAACGAGTTCGTGTTCCGGAAGAGAACGTTGCAAATCCGTACCCAGTTGTCCGCGAGCGCCGGTTATGAGAATGCGCATTTGTTTTTTCGGCCAGTCATGCGCCCTGCAGGTGTTTCGCCACGATTCCGGGCGCCTGCGCCACGGCCTCGTCGATTCTGGACGCGTCCTTCCCACCCGCCTGCGCCATGTGGGCCTTCCCGCCGCCGCCGCCGCCAATGACCGCGGCCACGTCCCGTGCAAGCTTACCCGCGTGGAGGTTATTGCCCGAGATCGCTTGATCCGTGACGACGACGATACCGACGGGCCGTTGGTCCAGGCTGGCGAACAGCACGCCCACCGCCGCGCCGGGAAGACGCTCGCGCAACGTGTCTCCCATGGCGCGCAGCGTGTCCACGTCCGGACTGTCCACACGAGCCGCGGCCACGGAGACGCCGTCTGCGTCCACCACGCCACCGATCATGTCGTCGATCCAATTCCGCGCGGAATCCGTACTAAGCTCCCGGACGTGCCGTTCCAGTTCGCGGACCCGCGCGGTCAGATCACCGGCCCTTTTCACCAGTTCCTCCGGCTCGCTCTTGAGGGCCTCCGCGGCCCCCTCGACAAGTCCTTCGTCCCGCTTGACGGCTTCGTAGGCACCGACGCCGGTCAGGGCCTCCACCCGCCGCACGCCAGCGGCGATGCCCGATTCCCGGACCAGCCTGACCAGCCCGATCTCTCCCGTGGCCCCGAGGTGGGTGCCGCCGCACAACTCGAGGCTCACCTCGCCGATCCGCACCACGCGCACCCGGTCCTCGTACTTTTCCGTGAAAAGCGCCATGGCGCCATGGCGCCTCGCGTCTTCCAGGTCGGTTTCGAACGGTTCGACGCCGATGTTCTCCCAGACGAGCTCGTTGACCCTGCGTTCGATTGCATTCAGTTCATCGGGAGTGACGGCGCTGAAATGGGCGAAGTCGAATCGCAGCCGGTCGGGGCCTACGACGGAGCCCCGCTGTTCCACGCGTGCGCCCAGGGTCTCCCGCAGCACGGCGTGCAGGAGGTGGGTCGCCGTGTGGTTCCTCATGATGGACTGCCTGCGCGCTGCGTCGACGTGGGCGGAAACGGTCATGCCGGGCTTGAACTCGGTGGCGCTGTCCGGGTCGCAATGGTGGATGATCGCGTCGCCGTCCCATGTCGTGTCCAGCACGGCGATCCGGTCGCCCGCTTCCGTCTCCAGCCAGCCGGCGTCGCCCACCTGTCCGCCGGACTCGGCGTAGAAAGGAGTTCGGTCGAGGATGACGAATTCACCTTCACAATTCACAACCTCTGTATGATCTATGGTTAGTGTATCATAGCCGAGGAATTCGGTGGGGTTTAGTACTTCAAGATTCGCTGCAGTTTTCGGTGTGCCGCCCGTAATCGTTGCCGACAACCCGACTTTCGACCTCTCCCGCTGCTCCTCCATTTCCGCTTCGAACCCGGCCAGGTCCACGGTCAGGCCCCGCTCATCCGCCATGAGTTGCGTCAGGTCCAGGGGGAAGCCGTAGGTATCGTACAGTTTGAAAGCCTCTTCTCCCCGGATCTCGCGACGTCCTTCCGCCTCCGCCTGGTCAACCATGCCCTCGAAGAGTTCAAGCCCGTGGTCCAGCGTGCGGCCGAAGGCCTCTTCCTCGGACCTGACCACCTTCTCCACCTTTTCCTGCGCGGTGCGGAGTTCCGGGTAGGCCGCGCCCATCTCTTCGGTAAGCGTCGGCACCAACCGGTAGAGGAAAGGATCGGACAGCCCGAGCGTACGGCCATACCGCGCCGCTCGGCGGAGGATCCGGCGCAAGACGTAGCCGCGTCCTTCATTGGAGGGCAGGGCGCCGTCGGAAATGGCGAAAGCAAGAGCCCGGACGTGATCGGCGAGCACACGGTAGGCCACGGCCGTATCTCCCTCCGCGTAAGGCTGTTCCGACAGTTCACCGATGTGATTCATCAATGGCTGGAATACGTCGATCTCGTAGTTCGAATCCACGCCCTGCAGGATGCTGAGCATGCGCTCGAAGCCCATGCCCGTGTCCACGTGGCGGGACGGCAGAGGGGTCAGCGCGCCGTCGGTTCCCCGGTCGTACTGGATGAAGACCAGGTTCCAGATTTCCACGAATCTTGTGCAGTCCCTGTTGACTCCGCAGACATGGTCCGGATCGTCTTTCCGATCGCACCTGCCCGGCCCCAGGTCGTAGTGGATCTCCGAGTTGGGACCGCATGGGCCGGTCTCGCCCATTTCCCAGAAGTTGTCCTTTTCGTCGAAACGGAGTATGCGGTCGGCGGGCACGCCGGTGTGCCGCTGCCAGAGCAGCTCGGCTTCGTCGTCCTCCCGGAATACGGTTGCCCAGAGCCGGTCCGCGGACAGGCTCCACTCTCTGGTCAGCAACTCCCAGGCCCAGGTTATGGCTTCCTCTTTGTAGTAGTCGCCGAAAGACCAGTTCCCCAGCATTTCGAAGAAGGTCTGGTGAATGGGCGATCGGCCCACGTCCTCCAGGTCGTTGTGCTTTCCGCCGGCCCGGATACACTTCTGGTGATCCACCGCGCGCACGTAGTCGCGGGTACTTCGTCCCAGGAAAACGTCCTTGAACTGGTTCATCCCCGCGTTGGTGAATAGCAGGGTCGGGTCGTCCCAGGGCACGACGCTGGCGCTCGGCACGACGGTGTGGTCACGGTCGGCGAAAAAACCCGTAAACGATCTGCGCAGTTCGGCTCCGGTCAACTTCCGGGCTCCTCCATTTCGTCCAGTACGCGATGGACGACGTGATAAATGACATCCTGTCCGAACCCCCGCCGTCCCAGGAAGGCGACCATGCGGCGGTGTGCCGCGTCGCGGTCGAGGCGGGCGTATCGATAGGTCTGTCGGCATAGCGCTTCGTAGGCACGCCCGGCTTCCCCTTTGCCGGATGCACTTTCCTCCAGGGCAGTTTCGACGATCTCGGCGTCGATCCCCTTCTGCCTCAACTCCCGGCGCAGCAGGGACAGGCCGACCGGACGGCTGCGGAGGCGTTCGTCGATCCATTGGCGGGCGAAGCGGCCGTCGTCGATCAGTCCCACGTGCTCGAGGCGGTCCAGTACCTCCTCGATAACGTCTTCCGGCCGGCCCCGGGATCTGAGTCTCACGGCCAGTTCGCGCCGGGTACGCATGCGATGGTCGATGAGCCGGTGAGCTTCCGTCATGGCCCGGGCGACGCCGTCGGCCAGTTCCATTTCCCGCAGTCGTTCAGCGTCCATCGCCTGGCCGTCGACCAGGCCGAAGCGCAGGAAAGTCTCTTCCGTGATCGTCAGGGTGCGTTCGCCGTCGACCGTCAGCCTGCGTTCCCGGCGCCGCCCGCTTCCCTGCGATCTAATATCCGTTATGGTCGGCATCGTCATCCCAGTTCGACGTGATCGATGACCGTGTAAACCGGTCCGCCGGGCTTCAGGTCACTCTTCACCACCGCCACACGGGTCACCGGGAACGGTTCGGTCTCGAACGCCGCGGTCCGTACCAAGTCCGTGAGTTTCGCCAGGCCCCGCGGCGACCGTACCCGGCCAATGGTCAGGTGGGGCGAAAAGGGCCTTTCCTCGCGAACGAAGCCGCGGGTGTGCAATTCGCTTTCGATGCGCTGCTGCATGGCGGTCAGTTCGTCCCTGCCGTCACGGACCGAAACCCAGAAAACGCGGGGCCGGTTCAGGTCAGGGAAGGCGCCCACGCGTCCCAGCGTCAGGTCGAAGGAACGTATCGGATCCAGGGCTTCACTCAGCCCATCCCGTACCACCGCCGGCTGGTAGGCCGCTTCGATATTGCCAAGGAACTTCAGCGTGATGTGGATGTTGCCCGGTTCGACCCACTTGACATCGGTCCCTGTACCCTTCAGTCGATTTTCCAGTTCCGCGATCTTGTTTTTTATGGTATCCGGTACTTCCACGGCAATGAACGTGCGCATCGATGGCCTTTCTACAGTATAAATGGACTTTCAGTTCCCCATAAACGGATTTTCAGTTCCCCCGGCGACGCGGGTGAGCGCCTGCCGAAGCAGGTTCAGGGCGGCCAGGGCGGACCGCGTCTTGTTGACGTGCCGGTCCGGACCCAGCATGAGCTTCCGCGTCTCGACACCGGCTGCCGTGGCCAGTCCCAGGTAGACCAGGCCGACGGGTTTTTCCGGGGTACCGCCGCCGGGCCCCGCGACGCCCGTCGTGGACAGGCCGTATGTGGCTCCGCTGGTTCGCCTCACCCCCTGGGCCATGGCGGCCGCCGTTTCCGCGCTGACCGCGCCGTGTCGCTCGATCGTCCCGGCCGGAACCTCCAGGCGCGCCATTTTCGCGGCATTGCTATAGGATACGACCCCTTCCAGCAAGTAATCGGAACTGCCAGGGACGTCGGTCATGCGGGAGGCAACGAGGCCGCCGGTGCAGGATTCGGCGACCGCCACCGTGGCGCCTGTTTCACGGAGCAGGCGCCCGACCACTTCTTCGAGGGTATCGTCGTCCATGCCGTAGATATGTTCACCGGCCCGTGCGACCAGTTTGGATTCGACGGCTCCGATGCGCCGCCGGGCTTCCTCCTCGCTGCCGCCCTCGGCCGTGAGACGCAGGTTTACGCCGGTTTCCTGGGGCAGGGAGGCGATCTTGACGTCCTCCGCCTCTTCGATGACGCGGCCGATGATCTGGGAAAGGCTCGATTCGCCGATTCCCGTCGTGCGGATCCATCGGTGGAGGATGACCCGGCCCGCACCGTGGGCCTTCAGCCGGGGCAGGACCTGTTCGTTCAGCATCTTCTTCATCTCGCGGGGCACGCCCGGCATGACGAAGACGGCCGCGCCGTGGTGGCGCACCAGGAAACCCGGCGCCGTGCCGACGGGATTGTCGAGCACCTCGGCGTGCCTGGGCATATAGGCCTGGATGCGGTTCGATTCCGGCATGACCATGCCCCGCTGGGTGAACATGGCTTCCACCGTGTCCAGTATATCGGGATGGAAGACCAGGTCCTGTCCGATCGCCTCCGCGATGACGGTCTTGGTCACGTCGTCATGGGTCGGTCCGAGTCCGCCCGTGACGAGTACCACGTCCGCCTGCCGGCACACCATATCGAGCGCCTGGCCGATTCGGCCACCCTCGTCGCCCACGGTCATGGAACATACCGGTTCGATGCCGGCTGCCGTCATGCGCTGGCCGATATAGGCGGCATTGGTATCGATGACGGAACCGTAGAGCAGTTCGTCGCCGATCGTGATGATCGCGGCGGATCTCATGACAGGAACCATCCCGTGAGCAATAACAGGAGATAGGTGTAGACCGCGGCGACGATGTCGTCCATCATGACCCCCAGCCCGCCGGGAAGGCGCTGCATGCCGTCGCAGGGGAAGGGTTTCCAGATGTCCAGGACGCGAAACAGGATGAAGCCGGCAGCGACCGTGAAGAGGTCGAACGGCATCCCGGCAAAGACGATCAGGACCCCGGTGACCTCGTCGATCACGATCTCCGGCCCGTCGTGACCGAACAGCGGTTCGGCCCGGTTCGATACCCAGATACCCAGAAGGAACAGTACCCCGGTAATCAGCAGGTAATAGGGAAGAGACAGGCCAAGGGGTCCGGACAGCACCCAGACCAGTCCGAGTCCGAGCAGGCTGCCGGCCGTGCCGGGCGCGCGGGGCGTATAGCCGACGTAACATCCGGTCGACAGCAGGGTGATCAGGGCGCCCATGCCTACCTCAGCAGACTGGTGATGATCGACCGGTTCTTGACGACGTAGTCGAGGCCGGAACTGACCGTGAGCGTCATGGAGACGAAGACCATGCCGTTGAGCACCCACCAGGCGATGTCGTCGAATCCCCCGTCCCACCGCCCTAAGGCGATCATCGTCGTCTGGACGTTGATGTAGAGCAGGATAATCACGATGACCACCATCTGCGAAGCCGTCTTCCACTTGGCGACCTGGGTCGGAAGGATCAGGAGCCCCCGGTACGCCGCGATGCACCTCAGGCCGGTCACGATGAAGTCCCTGCCGATGATGACCAGGACCATCCAGGTGTAGATGTAGCCGAGGGACGCGAAGCAGATCAGGGCGGTGGAAGTGAGTATCTTGTCCGCCAGGGGGTCCATGAACTTCCCGAAACTAGTGATCACGCCGGTCTTGCGCGCCAGGTAGCCATCGTACAGATCGGTCAGCGAAGCGATCATGAAGATCACCAGGGCGATGTACCGTGTATACAATGTATCTACCAGGAAAAAGACCATGAAGATGGGACTCAGGATGATGCGGAATATGGTCAGTTTGTTTGGCAGATTCATGGCGGCAAGGGACCGGGAGATCGGTTCGGCGATTGTATTACGGTTCCGGGTTACAACTCCGTGCGACCTTCGAGGGCGCGGGCAAGGGTCACTTCGTCGGCGTATTCCAGGTCGCCGCCCATGGGAAGACCCCGGGCGAGGCGGGTAACCCGCACGCCCAGGGGCTTGATCAGCCGGCTCAGGTACAGCGCGGTGGCTTCTCCTTCGATATTTGGATTGGTCGCGATGATGACCTCTTCCACCGAATCGCCCATCCGCTGCACGAGTTCCCGGGCGCGTATGTCGTCCGGGGTGATGTTGTCGAGGGGCGAAAGCGCGCCGTGGAGTACGTGGTACAGGCCCCGGTACTCTCCCGTGCTTTCGAGCGTGATCACGTCCCGGGGTTCTTCCACGACGCAGATGGTCTCCGGTTTTCTGCGGGCATCGTGACAGATCCCGCATGTTTCGGACTCGGTGATGTTCCAGCAAACGTTGCAGTAACGGACCTTCTCCTTCACCGCGCGAATGGCGTCAGACAGCGAAAAGGCCCGTTCGGCCGGTCCCTTCAGAATATGGAAGGCCAGCCGCTGCGCCGTCACTCTGCCGATATTGGGCAGGCGGCTCAGTTCGTCCACCAGGATGGCCAGGGTCTCTGAACTGTACTTGCGCACCATGGGTTATTACCGGTGAATTGGACCAGAATCGGTGAAACGCCGCGGGACGGGACGTTACAGGCCGGGGATGTTCAGTCCACCGGTGAGCTGTCCCATCTCCTGGTTCACCATTTCCTGCGCCTTCTGCTGGCCCTGATTGACGGCGGCCAGCACGAGATCTTCGAGCATCTCAACGTCCTCGGGGTCGACCACGGCCGGGTCGATCCTGATCTCCACCACGCTCATCTTGCCGTCGACCACCGCGGTTACCATGCCACCGCCGGCCGTGCCTTCGACCCGGCGATCGGCGATTTCCTCCTGAAGCCGCATCATCTTCTTCTGCATCTTCTGCATCTGCTTCATCATACCTGACATGCCCTTGGCCATAACCCTGTCCTTTCCTGTTTTTTATCGACCGCGTACAGTCCGCGTATAGTCCGCGGCTCGTCCGCGGCGACCCGGCCTCAGTCGGTCACGATCTGGCCGTCGAACGTCTCCACGATCTTCATGACGGCCGGATCTTTCGCAGCGGCGGAACGCGCACCGGTCATCTTCCCGACCGATGTACCGGTCGGCGAGGTTTTCTGTTCATCCTTCACGAAATCTTCAACTGCGCCAGGGTGTTCGTCCAGACCGGTCCCGACGTCATCCGCCCTGCTGCTATCGTCGTTCGTCCCGGACCCGGCGTCGTCTGCAGCGGTACTATCATTGACCTCGCACTTGATCCGAACCGGGATTCCCAGCGCTTTGGCGCATACTTTCTGTATCAACACAGCGGTCTCACGCTTCTCGGCCTGCTCTTTATGAAAGACCTGTTTGGTCCCGAACCTGAGGGTGATCGTAGCGGACCGCCCAGACCGGACATCTTCGTCGGTGGCGCACGAAGAAACCTCCGCATGAGCCAGCAAACTGCCCAGACCACTACGCTGCGCTGTGATCTCCTTCACGATGGCGGGCCACCGGTTGCGGACTTCCTGGAGCTCAAGCGCCGGTGCAATCGCCGTGGTCGTCGCAGACTCCGCAGGCATCTCGCGGTCTTCAGGCTCCGGGACGGTCGGTGCGGTCCGTGTTCCCTGCGGTGGGTCCGGAGGCTGGGAAGAGGACGTGGCCTGGTCCCGGGAAGGGGACGTGACTGGCACCTCGCCGGTCACAGACCCCGATTCATCGGCACTTCGCGCTGCGGGACGCGCTGCGGGACGCGCTTCGGAACGGGTGGATTCCGGCGCGCCGGCGATCGGTTTCGCTTCTTCGGAGCCCTCTGAATCGGAAGCCTCTGTGCCGGAAGTCTCTGTGCCGGAGCCCACTTCTTCCTCTCCCGTTCCAACGTGCCGGGCCAATTCGGACAGCCGGGCCATGACGTCCGTCAACTGCACGGACCTGGCCATGCGGATCATGCGGACGATGCCCGTCTCGAGCTGCACCCGGGGGAGTGTGCTTTGCCTGACGGATTGTTCCATCTGCGTGGCCAGTTGAGACAGCCTGAGCAGGTCTTCCGTCTCGAATCGCGCCACCTGTTCCCGGTAGCGGTCGAGTTCCAGCGCGGCGGCGCCGAGCAACGTATCCGCTTCAGGAGCCGCCTTGACGACGAGCAGGTTGCGCAGGTGTTCCAGGACGCCCAGGATGATCTCTTCCAGGTCGTGGCCCTGCCGGAAGATCCGGTCGACCAGGTCGAGCCCCCGGGGGACGTCCTGGTCCGCCACGATGTCGAGCAGTTCGAAATAGACGTCCTGGTCCACGACACCCAGAACCTCCGCCGCTTCGCGGGCGGTCAACCCGGTGCCGCCGAAGGCGACGACCTGGTCCAGCAGGCTTTCGGCGTCCCGCATGCTGCCGTCCACCCGGCGCGCGATGAGGGCGAGGGCTTCGCGCTGGACGTCATACCCGCTCCTTTCGCTGATCATGGCGAGGTGTTCCACGATGGTGGGCCCCGATATGCGCCGGAAGTCGAAGCGCTGGCACCGGGAGAGCACGGTGGGGATCACCTTCCGGGGGTCCGTGGTCGCGAAGATGAAGTACACGTGGGCAGGCGGCTCTTCAAGCGTCTTCAACAGGGCGTTGAAGGCCTCCTTGGTCAGCATGTGCACTTCATCGATGATGTAGATCTTGTGCTTGCCCTGGCTGGGCGTGTACTTGACGCTCTCGAGCAGATGCGTCCGGACCTGCTCGACCCGGTTGTTGGAGGCGCCGTCGATCTCCAGCACGTCGACGCTGCGTCCTTCCGAGATCTCCCGGCAAATCGTGCAGGCGTTGCAGGGCGTTACGGTGGGGCCGTCGACGCAGTTCAGCGCCTTGGCCAGGATGCGGGCGGTGGTCGTCTTGCCCACGCCGCGGGGACCGGCGAACAGGTAGGCATGGGCGATCTTGCCGGCCTGAATGGCGTTTTTCAGCGTGGTGGTGACGTGTTCCTGGCCGATTACGCCGTCGAATTCCTGGGGACGCCATTTTCGGGCCGTGACTTCGTAGGCCAATGCCCAACCTCCATGCCTGGTTTACACGGAACGAGAGGCAGGTGGAACGGGGCGGTACGGGTTAAGCGGTCGTGCACCCACCCTCGAATCTCCTTGTATCGGGGCATCCGTGCCGCCGGCTCCGGCCAGGCGCTCCCGCGGCACACGATTCAGTCGCTTACCGCTGCTACCTTCCGGTCCTGACGGGGTTGGGCGTTGTCACGTTGCGCGGGACCTGACTTTCAATACCGGATGCAGCGCATACCGGCGACGCAAGTGCGATCCTCGGGATGGGTATTCGACCCCGCTGTAGCGGATTGCGGGTTACAGGGCACCGCTAACTCCCCATCTAGCACGACCGTAAACGTACCGAGCTGACGTTCCGGGTTGCCAGGCACGCCGGCTCACGGCGTCCCCGGCCTTCCGAGTGGAGCAGAGCGGAATCGAACCGCCGACCTCCAGATTGCGATTCTGGCGCTCTCCCAACTGAGCTACTGCCCCAAAAATCCGTGGAACGAGGCGGGTTCGGCAAGAACCGGGCAAGGCAGGTCCCGCACCCCTTCGTTCCGATTCCGGTTTCCCGGTTTTCAACGGAGAGGGTGGGATTCGAACCCACGGTCCACATGGTGAACACACGCTCTCCAGGCGTGCCGATTCAACCGCTCTCGCACCTCTCCCAGGTCTATAGATTCAACTTTCACTTTGCATGGCCGGTTAGCCCGCCCTATTCTCGAAGACAAAAGAATAGTCTATCAGTATTGATGCGAAACGATTGCGTTGGAACCTTTGTCCAACCTGTTCTCTAACACAGCCCTGTTTCTTCCACCTGTAAATTCCATTGTCTAAGCTTGTTGTCGGGCCTATAAATACACAAACATGTACCCGAAGAACCCGATATCATCCGCAGGTTCTAAGCATAGTCAGAACGATCAATTTAATAGATTTGGTAACCAGAAACAACAGGATTTTCAACTGTTAAATGTCAGTAAAACCACGTAACTCGTTCTATTTTCGCCATATTGGTACTGACAACGATTATGGCATTTAGTTCAATGGTAAAGGTAGTAACAGCAAAGGCGTTTCGAGCATCAAAATGATATGAGCGTCGCGTATGGACACGGTCTCAAAAACGAAACGAAGCGAAATCATGTCTCGAATCAAGAGTCGAGACAGCAAAATCGAGATTACGTTTCGAAAAGAGCTTTGGCGTCGTGGATTTCGGTACCTGAAAAATCCGACCAAGTATTTCGGGAAACCCGATATAGTGTTACCCAAATACCATACAGTAATCTTTATAGATTCGTGTTTCTGGCATGGTTGCAAGAAACACTGCCGTATGCCAACATCAAGGACCGAATACTGGTATAAAAAAATAAAACGAAACCGACAGAGAGACAAAGTCGTCAACAAGCATTATAGGAAGACAAGATGGAACGTCATACGAATCTGGGAACATGATTTAAAACGGCAAGGCTTCCGGTTTGATTTTGACATGATAGGGAGACGTAAGCCGTTTCTCTTGCGAGTATTGTCTGCTATATCAGATCGATTAGGTATCGGTCTGTCTTGAGAGAACATCGGCAGTACTATCTAGCATTTCCTTATTGGGGAACCGCTAGATAAGAAAGGTTAATTCAACTTGCGCAGGTAATGTTACCTTACTTATATATCTAGTATGGCAAATCCGACATCCTCCGGCAGAATAGTGATCGAGATTGATCCAAAGCAAAAGCGAGAGCTATACTCGGCTCTCGCGTTATCTGGCAGTACTCTCAAGGATTGGTTTGTAAAGTCAGCGGTGAAATACTGCGCTGAAAGCCGCCAACTCATTCTCTTCGGTCACAATAGTCTTGATGCCGGTGCAGATGCCCAGTACGAATCAACACCCGATCCGGGGTTGATTTCTCAAGACCTTCCCAGGCGCGGTTTTCATCTTCTTGACCGGGTTCCTCAGTTTGATCTGATGAAACCAATCAACGTAGTGTCCATGTTCTCAGGTTGTGGAGGTATGGACCTTGGTTTCACCGGAGGCTTTGAGTTCATGGGTAGAAGTTACCCACAGCTTCCATTTTCGATAATTTGGTCCAACGACAACAACATAGCTGCTTGCAAGACCTACACACATAACTTGTATCGCGACATCGCGTGTGGGGATGTATGGGATCATATTGACGAGCTACCAACCGAAGCGGATGTGCTGATTGGCGGATTTCCCTGCCAAGATATTTCCATAAACGGCAAAAGAGCAGGCATTAACGGTCCCCGAACGGGCCTTTACAGAGCAATGGTGGAGGGTGTCAAGCGCCTAAGGCCTAAGGTCTTCGTCGCGGAGAACGTCAAGGGTCTCCTTTTGGGTAGCAATCGAGAAGCATTATCTCAAGTACTCTCTGACTTTGGTAGTTTAGGATATGCAGTCAGCTACAAGCTGTATCGAGTCGCCGACTATGGCGTACCTCAAATGCGCGAAAGAGTAGTCATTGTAGGCACCTCAAGCGAGGCGGATCCTTTCGTGCCACCTGAACCTGAACGAAGTTCGTCTGAGTGGATCACCGCTGAAGAAGCAATTGGCGATTTGGAAACCGCCCCAGAGGATCGAGAGTTAAACCATATATGGAGTCGGGCAAACCCTAGTCCAGAGCAGGGTAACCGAAAGCTCGCTGCCAACAAACCGGCACACACCATACGAGCGGAGTGCCACGGGAATATCCAGTTCCATTACTCGTTACCGAGACGTATTTCGATGAGGGAGGCTGCGCGAATACAATCGTTCCCAGACAGCTTCGTCTTCAAGTCGGGCCTAAGGGAGACTGAGCGACAGGTGGGCAATGCAGTGCCTCCCGTATTCGCATGGCATATCGCATGTAGTGTGATAAGGTGCTTCCAGCGGGGTACTGGCAAGTCTTTCACCCGAAATGATCATGCTTGAATAGTTCTTCCGATGGAACCCAATCCTGGGCGTAGCTATCAGCTAGCTCCAGCCATTTGCTAATCCTCCGTTCAGGCTCAACGACGAATCCCCAATATTCTTTGAATAGAGCTGGTTCGAGACGGTCAGCCGCGGACCGCATCTCGCTTTCGATGTCCTTTAGAGCACGCAGCACGTAGTTGCCTCCTCGCTCGGCGTTACTCCGAAGAGCAACGCTGCCCGCCGAGAACAGGTCTCTTGCCTGTGAGCACAACACGCCGTGGTAGGTCAGCAAATAGAGAGCCGCATCATTGTACTTTTTTTTGGAACGTGCCGGTTTTACGATCTGAGGACACAGCAACGCTGCCTCAGCCCTCAGGTGACTCTTCTGATCTTGAGGCAGATCCATGTATAAACGAACCTGGATGGGCAAGGAGTGCGTCGAATCAGGATGATCTTCCAGCCACCATAACCTCTCTCCAGGACGCAGTCGACTCCGCGCATATTTACGAATGTGAGTCATCCTGTCTTCGGTCGAAAGCGAACGGAACTCGGCATACGAGATCCCCATTGTAGCGAACAGAGATCGGTCGCTACCTATTTCGATCTCGAAACGTGGTACGTGAGACGTGCGTACATGGATGACACAATCATCGTACATTTCCCATTTCACTTCTGGCTGACCACCTAACTTCCCATACACCACATAGATATTTGTCACCGATGAACTACGAGTGGTTTCAAAGACACTATTCGCGACGCTTCGCCAACTGTCGCCTTTAGTGAACTTCACTTCTATGCCAAATGTGCCGAGTATTATGTCCGGAAATTGATATGGATGCGGAGAGAAATCCACTGACTCCATATTTATTCCGGGCATTGAGACAAGCTCACGCCTTACTCTTTTCTCGAAGCCGCTCGCACCTTCATATGTGGCGCCATGTTGCACCTCGGATGTTAGACGCCTACACAGCTCTGACAGAATCTGTTCAAACTCGTGTGCATCCATAACAAACCGCAAATTGTCGAAACTGAAGTCTCGCGACTATTCGAGAAGGATCGAGATTGGAGTTGACCCGGTTTAATGGAC
>JAAXHH010000133.1 GCA_012270975.1 Candidatus Latescibacterota bacterium
GCCGCCGTCAGGGTCGTCTTGCCGTGGTCCACGTGACCGATCGTGCCGATGTTCACGTGGGGCTTGGTACGCTCGAATCGTTCCTTCGACATGCTGCAGATCCTCCAGAAATTAAACTGTTATGCGCCGCCGCGAATCTTTTCAAGAATCTCTTGTTTGATGTTCTCGGGTACTTCCGAGTAATGCGAGAACTGCATGGTGGACACGGCCCGTCCCTGCGTGGCGGATCGCAACGCCGTGGCGTAACCGAACATCTCGCTCAGCGGAACGGTGGCCGCCACGACCTGCGCGTCCGTCCGGGGAATGATCCCGCCGATGCGCCCCCGGCGCGCGTTCAGATCGCCGACCACGGTACCCACGTATTCGCTGGGGACCGCCACTTCCACGTCCATTACCGGTTCCAGCAGCGCGGGTTCCGCCTTGCGCATGCCGTCCTGGAAGGCCATGGAGGCCGCCACCTTGAAGGCGACTTCGGACGAATCGACTTCGTGGTAGGAACCGTCGTACAGGGTAACCTTCACGCCCTGCACCGTGTATCCCGCGAGCACGCCGTTATGGGCGGCTTCCTGCACACCGGCCTCGACGGAGGAGATGAATTCCCGTGGGATGACCCCCCCGACGATGCCGTTCACGAATTCGACGCCGTCCCCGTCCTTCACAGGCTCCATTTCGAGCCATACGTGACCGAACTGTCCGCGTCCGCCCGACTGCCGCACGAAACGGCCTTCACTCTTCACGGCCGTGCCGATGGTTTCCCGGTAGGCGACCTGGGGACGCCCCACGTTCGCTTCCACGCGGAACTCCCGCAGCATGCGGTCCACCAGGATCTCGAGGTGCAGTTCACCCATGCCCGATATGATCAGCTGGCTGGTTTCTTCATCGGTATGTACGCGGAAAGTGGGATCTTCTTCGGAGAGCTTCTGGAGGGACTGGCTGAGCTTTTCTTCGTCTGCCCGGGTCTTGGGCTCGACCGCGACGGACATCACGGGCTTGGGAAACTCCATCGCTTCGAGGGCGATGGGCCACTCGGGATCGCAAAGCGTATCGCCCGTCGCCACATCCTTTACCCCCACGAGCGCGACGATATCGCCCGCTTCGGCCGCCTTGAGCTGTTCCCGCTTGTTGGCGTGCATCTGCAGGATCCGGCTGATCCGTTCGCGACGGCCGGTCCGGGTGTTCAGCACGTAACAGCCGGCAGGCAGCGTGCCGGAATAGATCCGGTAGAAGGCCAGCTTGCCGACGTGGGGATCGGTCATGATCTTGAAGGCTACGCCGGACAGCGGCGCGTCAGGCAGGCTCTCCCGCGTTTCCTGTTCGCCGGTCAGCGTGTTCTTGCCCGAAACGGGGGGTACGTCCTGCGGCGAGGGCAGGTAGTCGACGACCGCGTCCAGCAGCGCCTGTACGCCCTTGTTGCGGAAGGAAGAGCCCACCAGGACCGGGATCAGGCTGACCGACAGCGTGGCACGGCGAATGGCGCCCTGCAATTCGGAAGCCGTCGGCTCCTCGCCGGCCAGGTAGGTTTCCATCAGTTCCTCGTCCACTTCGGCGAGCCCTTCTATCAACTTGCCCCGGTGCTCCGCGGCATAATCCACCAGGTCCTTCGGAATATCGTGCTCGTCGAAAGTGGCGCCCATGTTGTCTTCATGGTAGCTGCGCGCCTTCATGGTGACCAGGTCGATGGACCCGGTGAACAGGTCGCCGGCGCCGATGGGCAGCTGGATGGGAAGAGCGTTGGCCCCGAGCCGTTCGTGCATCATGGAGACGACCTGGTGGAAGTCCGCCCCGACGCGATCGATCTTGTTCACGTAGGCCAGGCGGGGCACGCCGTACTTGTCGGCCTGCCGCCACACGGTCTCGGATTGCGGCTCGACGCCGCCCACGGCACAAAAAATCGCCACGGAGCCGTCAAGCACGCGCAGCGATCGTTCCACCTCGACCGTGAAATCCACGTGACCGGGCGTATCGATGATATTGACCCGGTGGTCGCGCCAGAAAGACGTCGTGGCCGCGGACGTGATCGTAATGCCCCGCTCGCGTTCCTGTTCCATCCAGTCCATGGTCGCGGCGCCGTCGTGGACTTCGCCCATTCTCCGCACCCGTCCCGTATAGTACAGGATGCGTTCGGTCGTAGTCGTCTTCCCGGCGTCGATATGGGCCATGATCCCGATGTTCCGGGTCTTTTCCAGGTTCGATTCGGAAGCGTGCTTGCGGGATTCCGTAGACATTTTCTCTTTCGGTTTGATCGTTGCCTCAGTCACTGTGCCATGTACCTCATAAAGTACGGATCATCGCGAGGGATGATCCGTTTTTACTGTTTCGACGTGATTTCGATACGCCTTTACCACCTGTAGTGGGCAAAGGCCCGGTTCGCTTCCGCCATCCGGTAGGTTTCTTCCTTTCGGCGGACGGCGGCGCCCTCCCCCTTGGCGGCGGCGGTAAACTCTCCCGCCAGGCACTCGTACATGTTTTTCTCGGAACGGGCCCGGGCGGCTTCGATGAGCCACCGTATCGCCATGGCCCGCTGCTGGTCGTCCCGCACTTCCACGGGAACCTGGTAGGTCGAACCGCCCACCCGGCGGGATTTGACGTGTACGACGGGACCCACGATCTTGATCGCCTTCTCGAACACGGGCAGCGGTTCCTGGCCGGTGCGTTCCTCGATCAGGTCGAGCGCCTGGTAGAATACCCGTTCCGCGACGCTCTTCTTGCCCTTGCGCATCAATCCGTTAATGAACTTGGATACCAGGACGCTGTCGTACTTCCAGTCCGGTTCCGGTTCCCGTCTTACGACTTCTTTCCTTCTTGCCATCTTCTCGTGCTCCAGCCGTCCGTGAAGGGGGCTCCCAAGCCTACTTGGGCTTCTTGGTTCCGTATTTGGATCGTCCGTTGCGCCGGTCGGGCACTCCGCTGGCGTCCAGCGCGCCGCGGATGATGTGGTACCGCACGCCGGGCAGATCCTTCACCCGGCCGCCCCGGACCAGGACGATGTTATGCTCCTGCAAATTATGGCTTTCGCCCGGGATATAGCAGGTGGCCTCGATGCCGTTCATCAGGCGGACGCGGGCGATTTTCCTCAGCGCCGAATTCGGCTTCTTGGGCGTCTGCGTCTTCACCTGCAGGCAGTTGCCCCGTTTCTGGGGGCTGCCCCGCAACGCGGGCGATTTCGTCTTTCGCTGCGCCTTCTTGCGGCCGTGGCGAATAAGCTGATTTATTGTAGGCATTCCCGCCTGACCTTCCCTGTTGCGCGTCTCCGGCTCAATCCATAATGCGTGGTTTTTCGAGGTCCGTACAAATCGGATTTTCCCAAAAGCCACAGGTGGAGAAAATTACATAGATCCCTAGTCGATGTCAAGCGTTTTTGTCAGAAAAAAGGACGCCGCCATATTCCATCGGCGTGGCGGCGTCCGGTCGTCCGCTTCGACTGCCCTCCTCAGACCGTTTCCACGGGCGGCGGCTCGGCCTCGGCCACGTTCGGCAGCGCCGTCGTTCCGGCCTCCGCGTCGCCGTTTACCGATTCCGCGTCGAAAAGGGGCTCCACCTCTATCGCCGGCGGCTCGATCTCGTTGCCCTCTTCGTCTACAAGCCGCATCTGGCTGTACCTGTCGAGCCCGGTACCAGCCGGAATCAGGTGGCCCATGATGACGTTTTCCTTCAGGCCGAGGAGCGCGTCCCGCTTGCCCTCTATGGCCGCCTGGGTCAGCACGCGGGTCGTTTCCTGGAACGCCGCGGCGGAAACGAAGCTCTCGGTACTGAGCGCCGCCTTGGCGATGCCCTGCAGCAGCGGCTGGTTCGTCGCCGGGTCGCCGCCTTCGCGGAGCACGCGGTCGTTCTCCGATTGGAAACGGCTGCGGTCCACGTCCTCGCCCTTGAGAAACTCCGTGTCGCCCGGGTCGTCCACTTTGACCTTCTGGAGCATCTGGCGCACGATGACTTCCACGTGCTTGTCGTTGATGCTCACGCCCTGCATGCGGTAGACTTCCTGGATCTGGTTCACCAGGTATTCCTGCACGGCGTTCACGCCCTGGATTTCGAGAATGTCATGGGGGTCGATCGAACCCTCCGACAGGGGTTCGCCCGCCTGTACCCGGTCGCCGTCGCGCACGCTGAGATGCCGTCCCTGGGGGATCAGGTATTCCTGTTCCGAACCGTCGTCGGCCCGCACGAGGAGGCGATGGGCGCGCCGTACGATGCCGGCGACCTTTACGACACCGTCCACCTTCGCCACCGTGGCGGGGTCGCGGGGCTTTCGCGCCTCGAAGAGTTCGGCGACGCGCGGCAGGCCGCCGGTGATATCCCGGGTCCTGCCGATGGAGCGCGGTATGCGCGCGAGCACCGTACCGGGCTGCACGTAGGTGCGTTCGGTGTTGTTCTGGTCCGTGAACTCGGTGACGAGCAGATGGGCGCCGGTGGGCAGGTTGTATTCGTCTTTTTTCTTGCCCTTGGCGTCCGCGATGTAGATGCGGGGATGGAGCGCCCGCGATCCCCGGTTTTCCGTGATCACCTTCTGACGCATGCCCGTGGTGTCGTCCAGCTGCTCGCGCAGCGTTTCGCCCGCCACGACGTCTTCCAGCTGCACGTGGCCGGCCTGGACGGCGATGATCGGAATATTGTAGGGATTCCACTCGAACAGGGCCTGGTTCTCCTCGACGACTTCGCCATCCTCCGTGAGCATGACCGCGCCGTAGGGGATGAAGAAATGAGCCCTGCGGTTGCCGTCGGCGTCCAGGATGGTAATTTCGCCGGCCCGGCCGATGACGACCGGCAGGCCGTTCTCCTGGGTGACGGTCTCGACCGCGGTGAAGACGGCCTTGCCCGCCTGCTTCGTGGTAATCTTGTTCTGCGTGGCGTCGCGGCTCGCGATCCCGCCGATGTGGAAGGTGCGGAGCGTCAGCTGCGTCCCCGGTTCGCCGATGCTCTGCGCCGCCATGACGCCGACGGCCTCGCCCATTTCCACCATGGAGCCCGTGGCGAGATTCCGTCCGTAGCAGCGGGCACACACGCCGCGCTTGGTCTCGCAGGTCAGCACGGACCGGATATGGACGGTTTCGCTCATCTCGGCATCCGGATCGGAGGCGTACTGAACGCCGCCGCGTTGCTCGATGAGGTCGGCGACTTCCTCGTTGATCTCTTCGCCGCCGGCCGTCAGCAGTTCCCGCGTGATCGGATCGTAGATGTCATCCAGCACGACCCGGCCGAGTACCCGGTCGCCCAGCGGCTCCATGACGTTCTCGCCTTCTTTCAGGGCGCCGATTTCGATGCCGCGGATCGTGCCGCAGTCCGCCTCGTTGATGATCACGTTCTGCGCCACGTCCACCAGCCGCCGGGTAAGATATCCGGCGTCGGCGGTCTTGAGCGCCGTGTCGGCGAGTCCCTTGCGGCCGCCGTGGCTGGAGGTGAAATACTCGAGGACCGTAAGCCCTTCCTTGAGGTTGGACAGGATGGGCGTCTCGATGTACTCGCCAACCTGTCCGACGACCTTCCGCTGGGGCTTGGCCATGAGGCCGCGCATGCCGCACAGCTGGCCCACCTGGTCCAGCTTGCTCCGCGCGCCGGAGGCCATCATCATGTAGAAGGGATTGAAACCGTCGTCCGACTCCTCCAGCGTGGTCTCGACGACTTCGTTCAGCTTGGTCCGGGTGTGCTGCCACACGTCGATCACCTTGTTGTAGCGCTCGCCCTCGGTGATGGCGTGGCCCTCGTACTGTTCCTGAATGGACAGTACCTCGGATTCCGCGTCACGGATCATCTGCGCCTTCTCTTCGGGGATGACCACGTCGTCGATGCCCGAGGTCAGGCCGGACAGGGTCGCGTAGTGGAAGCCAAGGCGCTTGATCTCGTCGAGGAGCACGCAGGTGCGGTAATTCCCCAGTTGCCGGTATACGTCGGCCACCATGTCCCGGATGGCCCCGCTGTCGAACACTTCGTTCTGGAAGCCGATTTCCGGCGGCAGGATCTGGTTGAAGATGACCCGGCCGACGGTCGTTTCGATCATTTTCCCTTCGTGGCGCAGCTTGATGACGGCATGGAGATCCACGAGGTCGTTGTCGAAGGCGAGCATGACCTCGGACACGCCCGAGAAGATCTTGCCTTCGCCCCGGCAGCCCGTGAGTTCCTTGGTCAGGTAGTAGCATCCGAGTACGATGTCTTTGCTCGGCGCGCAGATCGGCTGCCCGTTCTTCGGATCGAGGATGTTGTTCGAGGACAGCATCAGCACCCGGGCTTCGATCTGGGCTTCGAAGGACATGGGGACGTGCACCGGCATCTGGTCGCCGTCGAAGTCCGCGTTGAAGGCCTCGCAGACGAGGGGATGGATGCGGATGGCCTTGCCTTCCACGAGCACCGGCATGAAAGCCTGGATACCCAGCCGGTGCAGCGTGGGCGCCCGGTTCAGCAGGACCGGGTGGTCCTTGATGATTTCCTCGAGGATGTCCCAGACTTCGGGCTCCTCGCGCTCCACGATCTTCTTTGCGCTCTTGACCGTCTGCACGAAGCCCTTGTCTTCCAGCTGCTGTATGATAAACGGCTTGAAGAGTTCGAGAGCAATGTTCTTGGGCAGCCCGCACTGGTGGATCTTGAGCTCGGGCTCCACCACGATCACGGAACGGCCCGAGTAGTCCACCCGCTTGCCGAGCAGGTTCTGGCGAAAACGCCCCTGCTTGCCTTTGAGCAGGTCGGAAAGGGACTTGAGGGAGCGGTTTCCGTCGCCGCGCACGGCCCGGGACCGCCTGCCGTTGTCGAGCAGCGCGTCCACCGCCTCCTGCAACATGCGTTTCTCATTGCGGAGTATGACGTCGGGCGCGCGGATCTCCAGCAGTTTCTTGAGCCGGTTGTTCCGATTGATGACGCGGCGGTACAGGTCGTTGAGATCCGACGTGGCGAACCTTCCGCCTTCCAGGGGCACGAGCGGCCGCAGGTCGGGCGGGATGACCGGCAGCACTTCCATGATCATCCATTCGGGCCGGTTGCCGTCGGTGTCGGGCCCGTTGGAATTCCGGAAGGCCTCGACCACCTTAAGCCGCTTCAGCGCGTCGTTTTTCCGCTGTACCGACGTTTCCATCCGTACCCGGGCCCGCAGGTCGACGGACAGCTCTTCGATGTCGATCTCCGAAAGCAGGCGGCGGAGGGCGCCGGCGCCCATGTCCGCCTCGAATTCGTGCCCCGCCTCCTCGAGATCCATGAAGGTGTCCTGATCGATGATCTCGCCCTTCTGGTAGTCGGTGTCTCCCGGGTCCAGCATGACGTAGGACTCGTAGTAGATCACCCTTTCCAGGTTGCGGATGGACAGGTTCAGCATGTTGCCGATCCGGCTGGGCGGAGACTTGAAATACCAGATATGGCAGACCGGAACGGCCAGCTCGATGTGCCCGAGCCGTTCCCGCCGCACCTTGGCCTGGGTGACTTCCACGCCGCAGCGGTCGCATATGACGCCGCGGTACCGGATGCGCTTGTATTTTCCGCAGTTGCACTCCCAATCCTTCACGGGACCGAAGATGCGTTCGCAGAACAGGCCGTCGCGTTCCGGCTTGAACGTCCGGTAGTTGATGGTTTCCGGTTTCGTCACTTCCCCGTAGGACCATCTGCGGATCGTTTCGGGGGAAGCCAGTTGTATCCGGATCGTGGCGCGGTTCTTGGGCTGCTTGTGCATTAGATCGACCACTGGTGACACCTCCTGATCGTTATCTTCTCTGCAAGCCTCTGGCAGGCATGTCGTCGGCCGGAGCCCCATCGGGAGCTCCGCGGGTGAGGTGCAAACCGTTTCACTCTTCGAGCTGGACGTCCAGGGCGAGGCTCTGGAGCTCCTTGACGAGTACGTTGAAGGACTCCGGTATCCCCGGTTCCGGCGGGTTGTCGCCCTTGACTATGGCCTCGTACAGCCGGGACCGGCCGTTGACGTCGTCCGATTTCACGGTCAGCATTTCCTGCAGCGTGTACGAAGCGCCGTAGGCCTGCAGGGCCCAGACCTCCATTTCGCCGAAACGCTGGCCGCCGAACTGGGCCTTGCCTCCGAGGGGCTGTTGCGTAACCAGGGAGTAGGGTCCGATCGACCGGGCATGGATCTTGTCTTCGACCAGGTGGTTCAGCTTCATGACGTACATGAATCCGACCGTGACGTCCTTGTCGAAGGGAAGGCCCGTCTTGCCGTCGTAGACCGTACTCTTTCCGGACTCGGGCAGGCCGGCTTCCACGAGCGCGTGCTTGATCTCGTCTATGGAGGCCCCGTCGAATACCGGGGTCGCGATGTACGTGTTCGTTTCTTTCGCGACCCAACCGATATGGATCTCCATGATCTGGCCGAGGTTCATGCGGCCCGGCACGCCGAGGGGATTCAGGATGATGTCTATGGGACGCCCGTCCGGCAGGTAGGGCATGTCCTCTTCCGGGACGATCTTCGCCACCACGCCCTTGTTCCCGTGACGGCCGGCCATCTTGTCGCCCACCGACAGTTTTCTCTTTTTGGCCACGTAGACTTTGACCAGTTGGATCACGCCGGGCGCCAGTTCGTCCCCGCGCCGTATCTTCTCCTGCTCGCGTTCCAGCTGGTTTTCGATTTCCCGGATATTCCTGGACGAAGCGTGGATCACCTTCTGGACCTGTTCGTTCACGGTCGCGTTGACCACCCACCGCTCGCTCTGGATGACCCGGTCGAAATCGAGTTCGGCCAGCCTGCTGTCCGTGTACTTCCGCTTGGCCGGGACCACGACTTCGTCGGTCTCTCCGTCCCGGAGTTCGACGCACACCTTGCCCTTGAGCAGCTCCCCGAGCTTTTCGTTACGCGTCTCCTTGACCTGGTCGATCCGCTGCTGGTAATCGCGTTCGAGTTCGCGCAGGGTTTCCCGTTCCTTCTCCCGGGCGACACTGTCACTGTCCTTGCGGCTGTACAGGCGGGTGTCGATGACGATGCCCTGCATGCCGGGAGGCGCCTTCAGGGAGGCATCCCGCACATCGCCGGCCTTCTCGCCGAAGATCGCGCGCAACAGGCGTTCCTCCGGCGACAGCTCCCGTTCGCCCTTGGGGGTCACCTTGCCCACGAGGATGTCGCCGGGTCCCACCTCGGCGCCGATGCGGATGATCCCGGATTCGTCCAGGTTGCGGACGGCTTCCTCGCTCACGTTGGGGATCTCGCGGGTGAATTCCTCGGTGCCCACTTTCGTTTCACGGGCCGGAAGTTCGAACTCGGTGATGTGGATGGAGGAAAAGATATCCTGCTTGACCAGTCGTTCGCTGACGACGATGGCGTCTTCGAAATTGTACCCTTCCCAGGACATGAAGGCGGTCAGCACGTTGCGGCCCAGGGCGAGTTCGCCATGGTTCGTGGCGGGACCGTCGGCAAGGACCTGCCCCGCTTCCACGCGCGCCCCCGTCCGGACGACCGGCTTCTGGTTGATGCAGGTTTCCTGGTTGGATTTCTTGAACTTGGTTAGCGGGTACACGTCGGGCGGCGTGTCGAAGAGATCGGAATCGTCGGTGTCGTCAGGCGTCACCGTGATCATGTCGGCCGAGACCTGCGTGACCGTGCCGCTCTGCTTGGCGACCACCACCGCGCCGGAATCCACGGCTACCTTTCGTTCCATGCCCGTGCCTACCAGGGGTCCCTCGGTACGCAGGAGGGGCACCGCCTGGCGCTGCATGTTGGATCCCATGAGGGCCCGGTTGGCGTCGTCGTGTTCCAGGAAGGGGATCAGGGCCGCGGACACGCCCAGGATCTGCTTGGGCGAAACGTCCATGTAGTCGACCTCACCGGGATCGACCAGCTTGATGTCGCCCTTGTTCCGCGTGGGAATACGGCCGACGAGGCGTCCTTCGTCGTCCAGCGAAATGGCGGCCTGGGCGATCATGAAGTCTTCTTCCTGGTCGGCCGACAGGTAGTCGATCTTTTCGGTGATCTGTCCGTTTTCGACCCTGCGGTAGGGCGTTTCGATGAAACCGAACTGGTTGATCCTGCCGTAGGTGCCCATGTAGGCGATGAGGCCGATGTTCGGACCTTCCGGCGTCTCGATGGGACAGATGCGGCCGTAGTGCGTATGATGGACGTCGCGGACCTCGAAGCTGGCGTGCGACCGGTCCAGTCCGCCGGGGCCGAGCGAGCTCAGTCTCCGCTTGTGGGTCAGTTCGGCCAGGGGATTGGTCTGCTCCATGAACTGCGACAACTGGCTGCTGCCGAAGAACGCGGCGATGACGGAGGATACCGTCCGGGCGTTCACCAGGTCCTGGGGTGTGATGGAATCGGCGTCGTGGAGGCTGATCCGGTCCCGTATGGTCCTTGCCATGCGGGTCAGCCCGGTGTTGAACTGCTGGGCGAGCAGTTCGCCCACGGAACGCGTGCGGCGGTTGCCCAGGTGGTCGATGTCGTCGGTGACGCCTTCGCCGCGGCGCAGTTTCAGGAGATAGTCGATGATGGCGATGAAGTCATCCGCCGTCAGGATGGTCGTGTCGATGGGCACGTCCACGTTCAGCCGCTTGTTGATGCGGTGGCGTCCCACGGCGGCGAGATTGTACCGCTTCGGGTTGAAGAACATGCGGTCCATCAGCGCCTGGGCGGTTTCGAGGTTGGGCGGATCGCCGGGCCGCAGCAGGCTGTACATCTTGGACAGCGCTTCTTCCGAGGTCGTGGTCGCGTCCTTCTTGAACGTGTTCGCCAGGACGTCCGGCTCACGGGTCGGATCCATCCGGACGATCTTGATCTTGCTGGACCGCTTGGACCGCTTGGACTGCCCGGCATGGCCGTTTCCTTCGGCCAGCCTGCCCACCAGCGCCTCCGTCAGCGGCTCACCGCTCTCCGCGATGATCTCCCCGGTCTCCTTCTCGACGACCGGCTCGCCGATGCTGCGTCCGATCAGATCTCCGGCCTGTTTGGCCTGGACCTCGTCAAATTCGTAGAACAGCTGGTAGATGCGCTCGTTGCTTTCGTAACCCAGCGCGCGGAGCAACAGGGTCACGGGCAGTTTACGCTTTCGGTCGATATGGACGAAAAGCACGTCGTTCACGTCCAGGCTGAATTCCAGCCAGGTACCGTGTTCCGGGATGATGCGGGCGGAGTAGAGCTGCTTTCCGTTGGGATGGGTTTCTTCAGAGAAGAATACGCCGTAGGATCGTTGCAACTGCGATACGATGACCCGTTCGGCGCCGTTGATGATGAACGTGCCCTTCTCCGTGATCAGCGGAAGTTCCCCGAGGAACACGGTCTGCTCGATGATGTCCTTGACCTTCTTGTCGTCTCCCTTCCCCTCCTCGCGGATCACCAGGCGAAGTCTCGCCTTCAACGGGATCGCGTAAGTCATGCCCCGTTCCTGGCATTCGAGGACGGTGTACTTCGCTTCCCCGAGCATGTATTCGATGAACTCGAGCGAGAAGTGCTCGTGGATATCCGTGATGGGGAAGATGTCGAGGAAAACGGCCTGCAGGCCCTGGTTCTTTCGCTCGGAAACAGGGACGTCGGCCTGTAGAAACGCGTTGAAGGAATCTATCTGTACCGCCAGCAGATTCGGCATTTCGATGATGGAGGGCAGTTTGGAAAAATCATGGCGTGTGATCTGAGTTTTATCCATCGGCTGACCACATCCTTTCGGCAGGTAGGTGAATAGAACCCGTGGACGTGAAGCGCCGGCGACCCCGTGCGTGTCACGATGGCCGCCGCGCCCGCCACGCGGACCGATACGGTTTACCACCCTGCCTATTTGAGTTCGACGGTTCCGCCCGCTTCTTCGATCTGCTTCTGAATGTCGTCGGCTTCCTCTTTCGTTACGCCCTCCTTCAGCGCGCCGGGAACGCCGTCAACCAACGCCTTGGCCTCTTTCAGTCCCAGGCCCGTTATTGCGCGAACGACCTTGATGACCTGGATCTTCTTGTCGCCGAAACCGGTCAGCACGACGTCGAAGGAATCTTTCTCCTCTTCCGCCGGCGCGGCTGCGTCGGCGCCGCCGGGTGCGGCGACAGCCACCGTCGCCGCGGCAGAAACACCGAACTTGTCTTCAAGCGTCTTCACGAGATCATTCAGTTCCAGCACGGTCAGCTGTTCGATCTGATCTACGATATCGGACACGGCCATTGTACATACCTCCGTTATATATAAAGGAAAATACCTCTGGTTATTCTCGACTGGTTATACTTGACGGCTTTCAGTCGCCGCCTTCCTGCGCTGCCTTCTGCTGCGAAACGGCCGACACGGTGCGGACCAGGCTGCTCAGTACGCCGGACAAAGTGAACACCAGGCCGGTGATGGGCGCGGCAATGCCGCTGACCGTCTTGGCGATCAGCTCATCCCTGCCGGGCAGCTTTGAAAGTGTTTGGGCCTGCGCGGCGTCGATGATCTCGCCGGTCAGGAATCCGCCCTTGATGCGGGGCCGGTCCTCGTGGTCCTTGCCGAAATTGATGATCACTTTCGCCGGCGCCACGGGGTCGTTCGACAGGACGAGCGCCGTCGGACCGTCCAGGGTTTCACCCAGGTCGGGGAGGCCCGCGTTGGCGACGGCGAGGCGGGTAAGCGTGTTCTTTATCACACGGCATTCCACGGACTCCGCCCGCAACTGGCTCCGCAGCTCCGTGACCTCGCCGACGTCCAGGCCGGTAAGGTCCGTCAGGTAAATGCTTTCGGTTTCCTTTAATCGCGTCGTCAGATCCTGGACGATCTGCTCTTTGACGGCACGCGGCTGGGGCATGGTGTCATGACTCCTTTTCTACCCACGGCTCCTGGCCGTGGTCGCATCTACGCCTCGACGGCCGCCGCCTGGCGATCGACCGATACGCCGGGGCCCATGGTGGACGAGATGGTAAGCCGCCTTATGTACTGCCCTTTGGCGGATGCAGGCTTTGCCCGCATGACCGCGTCGATGAACGCCGAGGCGTTTTCCGTCAACTGCTCAACGGAAAAAGACACCTTGCCCACGGCGCCGTGCAGGTTGCCGTTGCGGTCCACGCGGTACTCCACCCGCCCGGATTTTACTTCCCGGACCGCCGGGCCGACGTCAAAGGTAACGGTGCCGCTCTTCGGGTTGGGCATGAGTCCACGCGGACCCAGTACGCGTCCCAGCTTGCCCACGTCGCGCATGATATCGGGCGTGGCGATCACGACGTCGAATTCGGTCCAGCCTTTTTCGATCTGTTCGATGTACTCGTCCGCGCCGACGTAGTCCGCGCCGGCTTCCTGGGCGTCTTTCTGCGCTTCGCCCCGCGTAAGCACGAGCACCCTGGTTTCCTTCCCCGTACCATGGGGCAGCGCCACCGCGCCCCGTACCATCTGGTCAGCGTGGCGGGGGTCCACGTTCAGCCGTATGGCCACCTCGACGGTCTCGTCGAATTTCGTCTTCGACGTCTCCTTGACGATCGACAACGCGTCCCCGAGGGGATAATCCCTTCCGGCTTCCACTTTCTCCCTGGCGCCCAGATAGCGCCTTCCTCTTTTCATGGCCCGTCTCCTTGCGGCGTTCCCCGGTTAACCTTCCACCTCGATGCCCATGCTGCGGGCCGTGCCTTCGATCATGCGCATGGCCGCCTCCGTATCCGCGGCGTTCAGGTCCGGCTTCTTCAGTTCGGCGATCTGCCTGACCTGGTCCCGGGTAACCTTCCCTACCTTCTCCCGGTTCGGTTCGCCCGAGGCTTTGGCCAGCCCCGCTTCGCGCTTGAGCAGCACGGCGGCGGGGGGCGTTTTGGTGATAAAGGAAAAACTGCGGTCGGCGTAGACTGTGATCACGACCGGTATGATGAGACCCATCTGATCCTGGGTCTTCGCGTTGAAGACCTTGCAGAACTCCATGGGATTGACGCCGTGCTGACCGAGCGCCGATCCCACCGGCGGCGCCGGATTCGCCTGACCCGCCGGCACCTGGAGCTTTATCACCGTTGTTATTTTCTTGGCCACAAAACCCTCCTACGTGACGTGGGAGACCTGGAGGAAATCAAGCTCCACCGGGGTTGCACGTCCGAATATGCTCACCATGACCTTGAGCTTCTGCCGGTCGGGGTGTATCGCCTCCACAACGCCTGTAAAATCGGTAAAGGGTCCGTCGGTCACCTTGACCTGGTCGCCGGTCCGGTAAGGGATTTCCACGCCTTCTCCCTTTTCCTTGTGCGGCTCGTCCCGGTGCAGAATGCGGTTCAGTTCACTTTCCCGCAGGGGTTGCGGCCGGGGCCCGCTCCCGACGAAATGGGTAACGCCCGGCGCGTTGGTCACCAGGTGCCAGGAATCGCGGTCCATCTCCATTTCCACGAGGACGTAGCTTGGAAAAAGCTTGCGTATGGTGGATGTTTTCTTCCCCTGTTTCATCTCTACGATTTCTTCGGTAGGGATGAGAATCTCACCGATTTTCTCTTCCAGCCCTTCCCGGACCTTCAGCTTTTCCAGGTGGGTCTTCACCTTGTTCTCATGACCTGAATAGGTATGAATCACATACCAGCGCTTGTCCATGACTCACCTCATCATCTCTTGCTACGCGTCAGGCCCCGAGCAAACGGCTCAGTATGATGGACAGAACGAAATCGATCACTCCGGTGAAGGCGGCCAGGATCAGCGTGATGATGATGACCACGGTCGTCGAGCCGATCAGTTCGTTCCGGCTCGGCCAGTTCACCTTGGACAGTTCCGTCCTCACTTCTCTCAGAAAGTCTACCGTACGTTCGTACATACTTACCGTGTTCCGTGCTGAAATGACCGTCCGTCTTCCGTCTGTTCAGGTCGTCACGGTCATTCGTCAGGTTCGCCGTGTGCCCGTGTTCCCGCGTGCGCCTGCGCGCGTTACATTGCATAAAAAGGCAGGCCGGAACCTTGGTTTCCGCTCAGTTCGCGTCGCCGGCCTGCGATTTCGTGCGTCTTCTATGTCAAAATCATCCGGGCCAACCGGGTGGTGATCGTTTCGATCGCTCTCCGTCCCGTGTCTTCTATGTCAATACTGCCGTTACTCGATGACTTCGGTTACGACGCCCGCGCCGACGGTCCTGCCGCCTTCCCGGATGGCGAAGCGCAGTTCCCTGTCCATGGCGATGGGCTGCATGAGGTTGACTTCCATGTCGACGTTGTCGCCGGGCATGACCATCT
>JAAXHH010000074.1 GCA_012270975.1 Candidatus Latescibacterota bacterium
CGTCCACAAAAACGGGGTAACTTCACACCCGTTCTATGAACAACTAATGGAGTCGCTCGAACCCGATGTAGGTGATGAGTCAGACGCCGACCTGATTGACCGAATTCATAAGGCTGCTGACACACTGGAATTGCTGTTCGCGGCTTGGGCTCGGTATGAAATGGAAGAAGTGCGACATCAAAATCGACTGTTCGAGATGCGGCAGGAGTGGGGAAAGATGGCGCGTTTCTTTCTAACTGAACAGGAAGACGAATAACATGACGGTCTTGTCTCCCGGCAATGCAGTTCTTGAGCTTATGCGGAACGCGACTAGCCGGGTCGTCATCGTAGCACCTTACATAAAGTCAGCGACCATTCGTCGTCTGCTAGACGCAACTCCCGACACGGTTTCCGAATGGGATTGCATTACGCGTTGGCTACCGGAAGACATTGTTTCAGGCGTATGCGATCTCGAAATCTTTGACGATATCACCAAGATAGCAGGTGGCCGACTTTTGGTCCATCCACACCTACATGCTAAATACTATTCGAATGGTCACGAAACTCTCGTGGGTTCCGCTAATCTTACCTCGCGCGGCCTCGGATGGTACACACCGTCAAATGTGGAGTTGCTTGTTGCGCTGCCCGTTGATTTTCCAGGGCTAGCAGACTGGGAGTCTGCGCTTCTGAGTTCTGCAGTCGAAGCCACCGAGCAACTGCGCGAGCAGATTCGCATACAGGCAGCACAATTGAAACAAACTCGGCCAATGTACTGTCCACCAGAGGTTGAAGATGAACCCGGAGAGGAAGAAGCAGGTGTGCTCTGGGTGCCCCAATGTCCGACCCCAGAGCGCCTCTGGGAGGTTTACCAAGGTCGCGGTGTCGAAACTATGGTGGAAAGTGCGTTTGAGGCGGCCCAAGATGACCTCTTGGCCCTATCACCACCGCGGGGGCTAACCGAGGATTTGTTCACAGCATATGTAGCAGGAATACTACGGCAGATGCCGCTGCTCATCGAAATAGACCGTTTGGCTTCAACCGGTTTGACGGACACGAAAGCGCAAGAACTCCTTTTCGATTGTCTTAGAGGTGGCACTGAAGGCATAGACGTTTACGCCCAGATCTGGCGCATCGTCAAACGTTGGGTGGTTCATTTCTTTCCGGAATCATACAGACTCGAAACCAGCCAAGAGGTTTTGGTTAAAGGAAGAGAAATCCCTCGACGATAAGTGTGCTTCCTTTCGACGTTTTTCATCAAGCACAATCCTCTTCAGCCCTCCCGCCCTAATCGGCCGGTCCTCGTCCGTGATCCACTCGCTCCAAGAACCGGGGTAGAGCACGGCGTCGCCCAATCCCGCGTGGGCGATGGCGAGGAGGTTGTGGCAGGCCGAGACGCCCGGTCCGCAGTAGTTTATGGCACGGTCGGCCGGCACCCCGCCGAATAACCCCTCGAATCTTCGTCTCAGCTACTCCGGTGACCGAAAGCTCCCATCGTCCCCCAGGTTCGCATCGAAAGTCGCGCATATTGCGCCGGGAATGTGGCCGGCCACAGGATCGATGGGCTCCTGTTCACCGCGAAAACGTTCCGGCGTGCGGGTGTCCAGGACGGCCCAGTCCAGGCCGGCCGCCGTCCAACACGGCGACGGCGTCGTGTCCCAGCCAGCGGAGCATCCACCACACCCTTGCAGCCACCGAACCGCCCGCGCCGTCGTAAACTGCGACCTGCCGTCGATCCCGAACCGCGAGAAGACCTCGGCGGCCGTTTCCACGGATGGCAGTGGATGCCGTCCCGTTTCACCGCGGTTAATAGGTCCGGAGAGGTCGTCGCCTGCCGGATAAGGTCCCGACGACACCTGAAAATCTGGCGAACGTTATAACTAACTCACCGCCAACTAAGGAGTGGAAAAAAAAGAAACGGAAGGAGAGGAAATTTGCTAAATAGACGACCGAGATGCAGGACAATGGACAACGGATAAACTGGGCGGGCAACTGGATGAGTTGCACCGGCTATCTAAGGAAGCCGTGCAAGAAACTAATAACAGTTAGGCTCAAGCAAAATTCTACGGTGTAAGGCTGACCAATATCAGCGTAAAGCCGAAGAGATCATCCGGCCGCGATGTCCTGGTCTCTAACTACAGTTGCCTCAAAGGTAGACTCTTCGGGTCTAACATCCGATATACCTAGCGGCCAGACCACACCGATTCCAGCTCAGCTATCCAACTTTGAGCTTCTTTCAGTTGTGCTTCCAGTTTTCTGTTTTCGGATCGGAGAAAGCTGTTTTGAAATGACAGCGTTGCGTTTTCAGCCTTCAAGTCCGCCGTTTCTTTATCAACTTCTTTGGGGAGTCCAAATAGCCTTTCATACAATTCGACCGCATCGGTATCAAGCTGTGGTTTTTCCGATTGACCAATCAACTGTAGGAGTAGGCTCGTTTTGGGGAATGGATCAGTATCTTTAGGCTTAGCAGGTGTGCCATATCCAGGTAAATTTAGAGCTGACATGTTTTGTCCTCCAAAAACTGGTTAGTATCCATATGAGCTTTTCAATCCCTAATATAACCACCTCGGAGGATCCCGTCAATCGGCAGCTTCAAATGATTATTAAGGGATGTAATTCCCAGCCATTTAGCCCGCAACGTGTCATTCCAATCCTTCTAACCCTTCCCCCATCCCGATCGGCCGCTCTTCGTCCGTAATCCACTCGCTCCAGGAACCGGGGTAGAGCACGGCGTCGCCCAGTCCCGCGTGGGCGATGGCGAGGAGGTTGTGGCAGGCGGAGACCCCTGATCCACAGTAGTTTATGGCGCGCTCCACGGGGACACCGCCGAGCAGGCCCTCGAATCTCCTTCTCAGTTCCTCAGGCGCCCGAAAGCAACCGTCTTCCTCCTGGTTCGCATCGAACGTAGCGCACCGTGCGCCGGGTATATGCCCGGCAATGGGGTCAATGGGTTCCATTTCGCCACGGAAACGCTCCGGCGTGCGGGCATCCAGGACGGCCCAGTCCGCGTCCTTCCGGTATCTGTCCACGCCGTCCACGTCGGTGACCAGGTGACCGCGGACGCTGGGCACGAAGGTGCGCGGCACCACTTGAGGTACGTCCCGCGTGACCGGTAGTCCCGCACCGATCCAGGCCGGCCAGCCGCCGTCCACCACGGCGACGGCGTCGTGTCCCAGCCAGCGGAGCATCCACCACACCCTGGCAGCCACCGAACCGCCCGCGCCGTCATAGACCACGACCTGCACGCTTTCGTCGATCCCTAACCGTGAGAAAACCTCGGCGGCCCGGTCCACCGATGGCAGCGGATGCCTTCCGGTTGCTCCGCGAACAATGGGACCAGACAGATCATCGTCCAGGTGGGCGTACACGGCGTCCGGCACATGGCCTTCGCCATACTCCCTTTCGCCCTGGCTCGCGTCGGCCAGGGAAAACCGGGCGTCGATCACCCGCCAGTCCGGATGGGACAGGTGACGTTTCAGTGTGTGTACATCGATCAGGGTGGTATGCATTCCCACCTCCGTCTGGCGAGTTTCACCAGCCTTGTCATACCAAGGTTCACCGGTCAGCCTGTTTTTTCTCGAATCACCGGTTCAATCAACTGTTTCCCTCGTTCTCATAGACGATCCGGATCGCCCGGATGTTGGCAATCTTGAAGGCGTGCACGTCACCCTCGGGTATGCGATGCGCCTCGACGAAGGGCGTGCCCCGGGTCCGTTCGATCCGCAGAGGCTTGATCCGGTGCAGGAAGCTGCGGCTGCGATTGCCCAGGTAGTATTCGATGACGGCCCGGTGGTTGTTTTTCACCGCCATTTCCAGGAGTTCTTCGGTCTGACCGGGAGACAGGTACTGCAGGTTCGCAGCCTGCTCGAAGTGCGGCGCATTTCGGTCGACACCGCCAGATCCCTTATGCAACTGGTAACCGGGCAGACAGTCCCCGAAACCGAGCACGGGTTTCCGATCGGAAGAAGCAGACGCGCGCTGCGGCTCCTCCTCTGTGGAGGGACCAATAAGCTCGCGGGTTTCTGCCGGTCCATTGTCCCCTTCGCCGGATCTTGGACTTTCTCCCGCGCGGCGCATGGGTGTCGATTCCGACGATCCAACGACCTCGGACTTCGGCATGTAGCCCTGTTTCTGCAGCAGGTCGATCAGTTCCCGGTATTTTTTACGCTCCACGATCAGCGCGTCGGGCGCCACCTCGCCCTTGATGTAAGGCGCGAGTTCCCCGTGGGCCTTGATGTGGCTGGCGATCTCGGCGCTGGCGGTCCGCAGGAGGAAGGCGTCCATGAAATACACCTGCCCGTACGCATCGCCCCAGGATTGAATCGAGTAAGCGACATTCTGCGGCAGGTCCTTTTCGGAATGGTCCGCCAGGAAATCGATGACCTCCTCGCCGGACATGTCCGAATTGGCGGCCCGGTAGATGGTATCGCGGGTAACCCGGTAGGTCAGCGTGAGATCGACCTTTTCGAGGTCGGCGAACCGCTCGAGTCGTTCCCGGATCATCAGGTCCAGGTCCCGGGGCGCGATGATTTCGAACGTGGGCTGGACGACAAACCGGCTGCTCCAGGCCTGCTCGTCGGACCAGTCCTGCCCGCCGAATACGTGCCTGCCCGCCGGGGTGATGACCAGGCCGGCGCCGGAACCGTTCTTTCCGCCGTACTGGCGCAGGAGACCGATCCATTCGAGCTCGCGCAGCGCGGCGAGGATTTCATCTCTTTCCTGATCGCTGAATGCGTCCGTACGCACGTGGGGAGAGGAACAATTCAGCACGCAACGCATGATCTGGTCCAGGTCCACCTGGGCGAATCCCACGCACAGCTGAAGTATGCCGGGGAGCGCGGCAACCGCGGGGGAACGCGCCCGTTCCCGCTCGTGCCAGAAGGACAGCAGGTCTTCGATCTTTTCGGAAGTGGGCAGCCCCAGCCACGATTCGAATTCGGCCGTAGCCCGGAGGCGCCCGTCCTCTACACGCGTCAGTCCGCCCCAGCGCGCGTATTCCATGACGAAGCGCATCTGTTCCGTGATGTCCTCCGCCGAATCCGGCATGCCGTTCGTGGCGGCTTCCTGCCGCTCCACCAGGGCATCCAGCGCTCTTTTATAGGGAACGCCGCGGTCGGTGAGGCGCGCGGGACTGTGACGCAGGCCATTCACGAGGGCGAAGACGTTTCGGACGGCGATGAGATCCCGGCTTTCGTCTTCTTCCGATTTCGCCGCTTCCGTCGAGAAGAAGCCCGCCAGCCGGTCCGTGTAGTAGCGGATCAGCATATCGCGGAGGTCTTCCGGCACGACGAAGTCGACGGTTCGATACGCCCGTCGCCGGCCGATCACGAGCCCGCGGGCCAGCAGTTCGTGAAGCTGCTCGATCAACCCGGCGTTGGCGGGCTTTCTCGTATCGTAAACCCGTCCCGATTTGCCGGCCGAAAGCACGGCCAGCAGGACCTCCTTGGCTTCCTCGGTCAGATCGTCCAGACATTGGTCGATGTATCCGGGCTGGAAAACCTGGTCCGTGATTTCCCGGATCAGGCGGGCGCGGGAGATCATGCCGGGCTGCACGCCGAGGGTGACGGCGATGGACTTCAGATCGTCCATGGGCAGGGCGGCGAGATATTCCTGGAGGATCAAGGGTTCATTCCCATTCGATGGTGCCGGGTGGCTTGGAACTGAGGTCGTAGACCACGCGGTTTACGCCCCTCACTTCGTTGATGATGCGGTTCGACACGTGCGCCAGGAAATCGGCGGGCAGGCGCGCCCAGTCGGCCGTCATGAAGTCCAGCGTGGTCACCGCCCGGAGGGCGATGACGCGCTCGTAGGTGCGGGCATCGCCCATCACGCCAACGGTCTTGACCGGCAGCAGCACGGCCAGCGCCTGGGAGACCTCGTCGTACAGGCCGGCCCGGCGCAGTTCGTCGATGAAGATCCTGTCCGCGTCCTGCAGCATGGCCACCCGTTCCCGGGTCACTTCCCCCAAAACGCGGATGCCCAGGCCGGGTCCGGGGAAAGGATGGCGGTTGATGATCTCGTCGGGCAGGCCGAGTTCCCGGCCCACGGTGCGCACCTCGTCCTTGAACAGGTTCCGGACCGGTTCCAGCAGCTCCAGTTCCAGGTCGTCCGGCAGCCCGCCCACGTTGTGATGGGTCTTTATGACGCTGGCCGGGCCTTTCACGGAGGCGCTTTCGATCACGTCGGGGTAGAGGGTGCCCTGGGCCAGGATGTGGATGCCGCGCAGCGAGGTCAGTTCGCTTTCCAGCACGCGGATAAACTCGTCCCCGATGATCTTGCGCTTCCGTTCCGGTTCCTCCACGCCCTTCAGCCGGTCCAGGAACCGGTCCGAGGCGTCGACGAAACGAAACCGGGCGTTGATGGTCCGGCGGTAGGTTTCCTCGACCTGACGGGCCTCGTCCTTCCGGAGCATGCCCGTGTCCACGAAGATGCAGGTGAGGCGGTCCCCGATGGCCCGGCCGATCAGCGCCGCCACGACGGAGGAATCCACGCCGCCGCTGGCGAAACAGGCCACGCGGCGCTCGCCCACGGTCTCCCGTATGGAGGTCAGGGCCTCGTCGATGAAGGTCCGCGGCGTCCAGGATCCTTCGCAACCGCAAATGGCGAATACGAAGTTCTCCAGGATCTCGCGGCCCTGGACCGTGTGCACCACTTCCGGGTGAAACTGTACGCCGTAGATCCGGCGTTCCGGCTGGGCGACGGCGGCGATATGGCCGTTGTCGGAGCGGGCGATGACGTCGAACTCCGGCGGAGGCGCCTTGAGCTCGTCGCCGTGACTCATCCAGACCGTCATGCGCTCCGGCAGGTCGCGGAACAGGGGCGTGTCGCCCGTCGTCCGGATCCCCGCGTTGCCGTACTCCCGGGTTCCGGCGTGCGCGACCTCGCCTTCATGGTAATGCCCCATCAACTGCAGCCCGTAGCAGATTCCGAGGATCGGCCTGCCCGTTTCAAATATGCCAGGATCTGGATGCGGCGCGTCTTCCCCGTACACGCTGGCCGGACCGCCCGACAGGACGATGCCGGTGACGTTGCGCGCCGTGAGTTCCGACGCCGGCGTATCGTAGGGCAGCACCTCGCAATAGACGTGGCTTTCCCGTATGCGCCGCGCGATGAGCTGCGTGTACTGCGCGCCGAAATCGAGGATGGCAATCCAGTTCGAGTCAGCCATTTAAGGGGTTTTCAGGGGTAAGATCCGCCGGGTGTCGGGAATAAATGAACAGGTTGGATAATATAGCCCATTCATTTTGTGGCGTCCAGCGTAGAAAGCATCCGGTGATATCAGTTTGAGTTTGTGAGAAATCGAACATGCGATTCCCGATGTTGCGTCTGCCCGAGACCCCAATTTTTAATCGCGTATATAAAGCATACGCCCCTTGACTTCGATGCAGAGAGATATTACACTAAACAAATGTTTTGTATGTTGGTCGAAAAGGCGTTTGTGAGGATTCGAGGTGTTTCCCGGTTCAATTCGACCCGGCTTAACAACTCAACTTTCAAAGGGAGATACCGATGAAGCCAGCCTTACTGGTTATCGATACCCAGGTAAATATGTTCGAAGATGGAACGGCTGTTTACAACGCACCTGCTCTCTTAGAAACTATCGATCGTGTTATTTCTCAAGCGCGGGTAATGCGTATTCCGATTATCTACGTGCAACACAACGGTCCACCGGGGGCCCCGGATGAACCGGATTCTCCAGGTTGGTTTATACATGAACAGATTTTCCCCCGGGAGGGAGATATTGTTATTCAGAAACATACACCAGATGCGTTTGATGCCACTTCATTGGAATCGATTCTTAAAGATAATGAGATAAACAAGCTGGTGATCATGGGTGTTCAAACGGAAAATTGCATTAGTTCAACATGCCATCACGCCCGTATCGCAGGTTTTTCAATAACGTTAATCCAGGATGGGCACAGTACCTTTGATTCCGACTTACTAAATGCGGAACAGATTATCTCTCACTATAACGATATGCTGAGTGACTTCGCGGACGTGATTCCAGCAGACCAGGTTCAGTTTTGAGGTTGTATCGATGTGGGCACTTTGCCGACCTCACGTTGACGCTCACTGTGACTGACGCCGAATCCATTTAACATTAAACCGGCCATGATTACCGGTCTATCCCGCCAAAGGAGTAATCCGTGAAAATCACCATATCGGCCAGTTCCACCCTGATGAGCGGGATACAGACCGTTCTGAACATCGTCCCTCCGAAGACCACCCTGCCCATTCTGTCCAACATGCTGCTGGAAACGGAGGATGGTTACCTGACCATCGGCGCCACCGATCTGGATACATCCATCGTGACGAAGATTCCAGCCCAGGTCACGGAAACCGGATCGATTACGGTGCCGGGAAGAAAACTTGCGGAGATGGTGCGCGAGCTGCCCGATGAGCCTGTAGAAATCGAGGTGGACGGCGTCAAGGTGGTCATCCGGTGCGACCGGGGGGTATTCCGCCTTGTGGGCATTGGCAAGGAGGAATACCCGGCACTTCCGGATGTGCCGGCGGAACATACCGTAACGATCCCGGCATCATCGCTGCAGCGGCTCATCCGCAAGACGGTTTACGCGGTATCGAAGGACGAGACGCACCCCAGTCTGTGGGGCGCGTACCTGAGCATAGTACAAGGCGCGGTGCGGATGGTCGCGACAAATGGGTACCGGCTGGCCAAGACCTCGCTGCCCGGCGAGGTTTCCGAAACGATAACCGAAGGGATCATCGTACCGTCCAAGGCCCTGAACAACCTTTCCCGCCTCATCGGGGAATCGGACGCGCCTTCCCGCATAACGATCGGGGACAATCACGTCGTGTTCGACCTGGAAAACGCCCGGTTGTGCGCCAGGCTGATCGAAGCGACATACCCTGACTACGAACGTTACATCCCCACCGATAACGACAAGATCGTCAAGGTGAACCGCGAAGTTTTTGAAGGCGCCGTGCGGCGCGTGTCCGTCCTTTCCGACGCAACTACCCGCCAGATACAGTATTCGGCCCGGCCGGGATTCATCGAACTCAGTTCGTCCAGCCACGATATCGGCGAGGCCCGTGAGGAGGTGCCGGCCGACTACGAAGGCGAAGCTATCAACACAACATACGATTTCCGCTTCCTGCTCGACGTCGTGGAGAGAATCGAAAGCGAAGACGTGGTTTTCAAACTCGATTCGCCCGCCAGTGCCGGAATCATCACGCCTTCAGAAGAAAAAGTCGAGGGAGAGGACTACCTGTGTCTGATCATGCCTTTCAGAGTTACCGGGTAACTGATACGCTTTCAACTATTTGCTCAAGCGTGTGCTCGCCCGAGGTCAACCGGAGCGTGATGTCCAGGACGATCATGTGGTCTCTGATGGTGTGCTCCGGTACGCGGACCGCGTCTTTTTCCGTCGTGATGATCCACTCCACGCCCGTTGCTGAAGCCAGGGACTTCACCCGGTCCAGGTCTGATGATGTGAAAGGGTGATGATCCCCGTACGCCCGGATCCGGGTCACGCGTCCCCCGGCGTCCGCGACCGTCTGCACGAAGGAAGCCGGGTTGGCGATCCCGCAGAGGACGAGCACCTCGCGGCCGGCCAGCCAATCCAACGGCAGGGCCGTATCGTCGGAAAGCCGTCTGAGACCGGTGGGGTCGTAGACGGTTTCGATCAGGGCAAGATGGGGGAATCGGGCCTGGACGCGCACTGAGTGGAATTCGGTCGAACGAGCCTGGTCCGTCCTCGTCAGCACGAGCGCGTGAGCGCGGCGGAGCGAGGAAAGCGGTTCGCGATAGGGGCCGGCGGGGAGCAGGCGCCCGTGGTTTGACCGGACGGAAGCGTCATGTACCACGATGTCCACCGTGCGGCCGATCCTCCTGTGCTGAAATCCGTCGTCCAGCAGCAGCACGTTCGCGTCGTACTGATCAATGGCCACGCGTCCCGCCGCGGTGCGGCTCGGTCCGACGACCACCGGCACATCCGGGAGCATCGCGGCGAGAAAAGCCGGTTCGTCGCCCACCTCCTGCCAGGTGCCGCCGGGCGCTGCACGCCGCATCGCGCCGGTCTTTCTGCCGTAACCCCGGCTCAGTACGGCGGGCCTGTATCCCGCGCTCTTGAGGCGGCCCGCCAGGTACCGAACGACGGGCGTCTTACCGGCCCCACCCACGGTCAGTGCTCCGACGCTGATCACCGGGACCGGAAGGCGGTCGGCGGTGAGCAGTCGGGTGTCGTACATCCAGTTGCGGAACCGGACCAGGATGCCGAGCAGCAGGGACAGGGGCAGGAGCGTACATCGCACGAAACGTATAACCGGGCTGCGTTCGTCCGGGTCCAGCAACCGGGTGACAAAAGGAGCGCTTTCGAAGCGGTCCAACAGCCCGGCTCCGGGATGTCCGGGCTCCAGGACCCACCGGTCGACGAGGTCCAGTGTACGGTCCACGGCCTTTGTGCTCATGCGCACCGCCCGCCGGGCGGCCACGCCGATTCGCGCCCTCTTGTCGGTGTCTTCCAGTAAATCGAGCCATTCCCGCGCGAGTTCGTCGCCGTCGTGAACCACCATGCCGCCGCCGTTTCTTAACAGGGCCGCCGCGCTCGCCCGGACGTTCTCGGTGTGGGGGCCGAACAGGACGGGAATGCCGCATGCCGCGGGTTCCAGCAGGTTGTGACCGCCGAGGGGGACCAACGTGGCGCCGACGAAGGCCATATCCGCGGCGGCGTACATGGCCGCAAGTTCACCCATGGTATCCAGGATAATGACTTCGACATTCGCTGAATTCCGCAAGTCCGGGCGTGTCCGGTGGGCGTACGCGAATCCGGCCTCCCGCAGCATCTTCTCTACCTCCGGTATGCGATGAAGATGGCGGGGCGCCCAGATCAGTTTTACCCCGGGATGGCGTTCGCGCACCCGGGTGAAGGCCGCCAGCACTGCCCGCTCCTCCGCGACAGGCCGCGGGCACCCCGCCATGATCACCGGCGTGGATTCGGACAACCCGAGTTCATGACGCAATTGCTCCCGCGACGGACCGCCTTGCCCGGCGGCGAGGTCGAACTTGACGTTGCCCGTCACGCGCACGCGGTCCGGGACCGCGCCGAAGACGATGTACCGTTCTCCGTCGAGGGCGTGCTGGACGCCCACGGCAGTCAGCAACCGAAGCATCTCCCTGAACAAGGGTTTCACGAAACGGTTTCGCGCGAGACTCCGGTCCGACATCCGGCCGTTGACCAGGACCACGGGGCAATCGTGGGCTGCCGCCGCCTTCAGCATGGATGGCCATAATTCTCCCTCGAGGAGAATCAGCGCACGGGGGCGTACCCGGCCGAACACGCGGCGGACGATGAACGGCGCGTCTAGGGGCGCCAGGCCGTACGCGGCAGCCTGCGGTACGTGTTTCCGGACATAGGCCAGGCCGGTTTCCGTCATGGTGGTGACCAGCACCGCGAAACCGGGATGACGCTGCACGAATCCCCCGATCACGGCCGCCAGGCCGGTGGCCTCGCCCACGGAGGCGCAGTGGAACCAGACTACAGGGCGCCTCTCGCTGTCGTGGACGAGCGGCCGCTGGGCGAGTCGCTGGCGCATCCCCCAGCGGTCCGCGATGGAAAGGACAGCCAGGACCGGCGAAAGTAGCACGGTCAACACGGTGAACAACAGCGTATAGATAAAGATCATGTTTTCTTAAGAATTCGTCCTGCGGTTTCCCGTGCTTCCAGCAGACGCTGCTGGAGTGCTAACCGGTACGGTTCGAGACGTTCGACCGGCGCATCGCCAGGTACCGTCAGCGGTTCCCCGAAGGCAATCACCGCGCTGGAAAAGGGACGGGGAATCATGAAACGGTCCCAACTCGAAAGCACGCAGGGCTTATGCGAAGCAACCGCGAAGGGCACGATGGGAAGACCGGATCTGCCGGCTATGAACAGCGTTCCCGGTTTCACCTCGAGGCGGGGACCCCGGGGACCGTCGACAGTCACCCCCAGGTCGTCACCGGCCGCACCGGCCGCCGCCATGCGGAACAAGGCGCGCGTTCCTCCGCGCGTGGAAGACCCGCGAATGGTCTCGTATCCCATGCGCTCGATGGTCCGGGCAATCAACTCGCCGTCCCGGTGCTGGCTGACCAGCACCCGTATCCCCTGGCGGCGGAAGGCGTAAGTGGCCACCAGCAGGCCCTCGTGCCAGAAGGCGTACAGCACCTTCCGGCCATCTTCCCTGGCCCGTTCCAGGTGTTCACCACCGATCATGCGGATCGAGAGCGTCCGCCCCAGGAGGCTGATGGCACCGGCGCCCAATCCACCTGCCATGCCGGCCAGGGCATGCACGGATCCTTCCATGCCCATTATCCGCAACCTTCCCGACTCATCGATCGTCACCCTTCCCGGCCACCATTTCCAGGGCGAGTTCCGCCACGCGCGACGAAGCGCCCGGCGTACCCAGCCGGTCCCTTACTTGACGGAGTTCGCGGGTCATGACCCGGCGCTTCTCCGGTTCACTGAGCAGATCGCGGACCACCGGTGACAGCACGTTCGGATCGACTTCGTCCTGGAGGAATTCCGGCGCGATGCGGCGGCCGGCCACCACGTTCACCAGGCCGATGTCCGGTATGTTGACCAGACGCCGGGCGATCCACCAGGACAGGCGGGACATGCGGTAGAGGACCAGCAAGGGGGTACCGAAACACGCCGACTCCAGGGTCGCCGTTCCCGAGGTGACCAGCAGCAGGTCGGCGTGGTTCATCACCTCGTAGGTGCTGTTTTCCAACACGGGAACGCCCCCTGCGTCTTCTTCCGGGCAGGCTTCACCTGCGAGACACGCCGCCAGGTCGGACCGGGAGACGGTTGGCGCGAGGCCGATGACGCCCTGGACGTCGGGCAGGTCTCGTTGCACTGTCCGCAGGGTGCCGACCATCGCCGGCAGCATGCGCTCCACTTCCAGAGTCCGGCTGCCCGGCAGCATCCCGATGATCGGCCGGTCCGGGTCCAGGCCGGCATCCGCGCAGAAAGCGGCCCTGGTCTGCCGGGATTCGAGCACTTCCAGGAGAGGATGCCCGACGAAGACCACTTTCCCCCCTGCTTTTTCGTACAACGCCTCTTCGAAAGGAAAGACCACGGCCATGCAGTCGACCAGCTTGACGATGGTGCGTATGCGCCGCGCCCGCCAGGCCCAGACCTGGGGACTGATGTAATACAGGACAGGTATGCCGCGACTCCGCGCCTTGCGGGCCAGCCGGAGGTTGAAATCGGGGTAGTCTATGAGGATCAGCACGTCAGGGCGCCGGGATTCGAGAAGACCGTCGAGGCGGCGCAGTGCCCTTCGAACGAAAGGCAGGTGCCGGAGTACCTCGGTGAGCCCCATGACCGAAAACCGTTCGATATGGTAGACCAGTTCGCAACCGGCCTGCTCCATGCGGTCTCCGCCGATCCCGAGTATGTCGATTTCCGGCTGCCGTGCCCTGAGCGCGGCCACCACGCCGGCGCCATGCAGCTCTCCCGACGCTTCACCGGCGATAATCATGATCCGCAACGAACGAGCCTCCTCCTTTTGACCGCAACGACGCAATGTAAACTTGAAAATACACTTTGAAGACGCAACCTCGGAGTATATTTTGAAGTCTTATCCGGTAAGGTAGTCATTAATTATATACAGGAGGACGGAAAGCGCATGGTTGATTCCTCAGGAGGCCGCCCGGTGGTTTTCGTTTCGTTAACCGGCGATGAACAGGTGAAGGTCTACGATCAGGACCGCGAGACGGGTTCCCTGACCCTGCGTTCGACCAGCGACGCCCACGGCCCTTCGGGGGCGCTTTGCCTGCACCCGTCCGGGAACCTGATGTACGACGCGCACGTGGAATCCACCACGCTCGCGGCCTTTCGGCTGGACACCGGCTCGGGCGAACTCACCCTGGTCAACAAGGTGGACACCGGGATCGGGATCCCCGCGCACCTCGTTACGGACCGGCGGGGCCGCTTCCTGCTCACCGTCTACTACGGCGGGGGCGGCATCACCGTGCACCGCCTGGGAGAAGACGGGGCGATCGGCGAACTCGTCCAGTACGTCAACACCGGTGAAAAGGCCCATGCGGTCCTACTTGCCGTGGATGACCGGTACGTGATCGTCCCTCACGTCTGTCCCACCAACAAGACCAGCCAGTTCCGGTTCGACGCGGAATCGGGATTGCTTTCCCCCAACGAACCCGCGGTCCTGGACCCGCCGGACGACGAAACCGGCCCGCGGCACATCTGCTTCAGGCCGGAGGGCGACGTGGCCTACATCGTCAACGAGCAGGGTAATACGGTCACGGCGCACCGCTTCGACGCCGAACGGGGAACGCTTGCGATCTTTCAGAACGTCTCCACGCTGCCCGATGGCTACGAGGAAGGCGGATTCACCGCCCACGTCGAGGTGCATCGCAACGGGAAGTGGGCCTATGCGTCCAACCGGGGGCACGACAGCATCGTGGGTTTCGACGTGGCGGAGGACGGTGCGCTGACCGCCTTCGGACATGTGCCCGTTCCGGCCAGTCCGCGGTCCTTCAACATCGACCCGGACGGGCGGTATCTCTATTGTGCGGGCGAAGCGGCGGGCGTGATGACGGCGTATCGCGTGGACCAGTCCGACGGCAGCCTGCATCCGGTCCGGGATTATACTGTAGGGGACAAGCCATTCTGGGTCATGGCGACGACGCTGGGCTGACGGCGCAAAAGAATCAATACGCATGAGAGGTATTTATGACCGACTCAAGTAACGGCGACAAAGACCCCAAGGGTCTGGTGGGCATGTTCACGGAGGAACGGCAGCGCGAACAGCACGGCACCATGGACCGCCAGATCGAGAAGAAGCGTTTCACGCCGCGCCGGATCGCCCTCGGCGGCCTGGCGGCAGCGGTGATCGCCTTCGGCGCCTACGCGCTGCTCAGCGTCAACCCGTCCTCGCTGAACGTGGAGGCGGGCAAACTCACCACGGCGCCGGTCACCTACGGCCCCTTCCTGGAGTACATCGTCGAGCAGGGCGAAGTGATGCCGCTCAGGACGATCTACCTGGACGCGGTCGAAGGCGGACGCGTGGAGGAGGTCTACGTCGAACAGGGTACCCATGTCGAGGAAGGCACGCCGATCCTGCGGCTGTCCAACGCCAACCTGCAGCTCAGCGTCATGCAGCGCGAAGCCGAGCTGTTCCGCGAGGTGAACCGGCTCAGGGAGACGCGGGTCACCATGGGACAGCGGCGCCTGAGCATGCGCGCCTCGCTGGTGGAACTGGAATACCAGCTGCGCCAGGCCGAAAGGGAGTACGAGCGGCAGGACGAGATGTTCAAGGCGGACCTGACCTCGCGCATGGACTACGACGATGCGAAGGACAACCTCGAATACCTGACGCGCAAGCGGGACGTTACCGTCGAAACGCTGCGCCAGGATTCGCTCTTCCAGACGATCCAGATCCGGCAGCTGGAAGAATCCATCGACCGGCTGCGGCTGAACCTGGAAGTCATCAAGCAGAACGAGGAGAACCTGACGATTCGCGCGCCGATCACGGGGCTTTTGTCTTCGCTCATCGCCGAGGTGGGCGAATCGAAGCCCGGCGGGGATCGGCTGGGGCAGATCGACGTGGAGGACGAGTTCAAGGTCCGCGCGGCCATCGACGAGCACTACATCGCCCGCATCCGCTCCGGACAGGCGGGCTCCTTCGACTTTGCCGGAGGGACTTACAACCTGGTGATAAGGCGGGTGTATCCCGAGGTGATCGAGGGGCAGTTCGAGGCGGACATGGAGTTCCCCGAAGGGATGCCTGACGGGTTGCGCCGGGGACAGACGCTCCAGGTGCGCATCGCGCTGGGCGAACTGGCGGACGCGCTGCAGGTGCCCCGTGGCGGGTTCTACCAGAAGACGGGCGGCCGGTGGATCTACGTGCTCGATCCCGCCGGCGAGACCGCCGCGCGGCGGCAGATCCGGCTCGGACGGCAGAACAGCCAGTTCTTCGAGGTACTCGAGGGGCTGGAAGAGGGCGAGCAGGTCATCACGTCCATGTACGACAACTTCGGCGACATGGAACAGCTGGTGTTGAAGTAGGCGGGGGCGAGGAAATGGAGAAGCACTTTTGTCGTACGACTTAGTCAACCTCAGTGTTTCTTGGAGTTTTCACATGTCCTATAGGTATGCATGTTTCGTGTCTATTCTTTCGGTGGGACTCTTCCTTTCTGAAGCGTCATATGGGCAGGAACCCTCTAAACCCTATGTCATGAATCAAGCAGAGACACCAACGACTGAAGAGGACATATCAAATGCGATGAGCCTGATTGGGATGGAAATCGAACGGTTTCAATTTGAATTACCCAGAAGCCGCCAATTTCGATTCTCGAGCTACCGATACCGTAATGGAGAAGAACATCTGAAAGTAAATACCACGAAGAGGTTCTCCGTTTCTAGTGGTAAGAACGAATTGATGCTCGTTAAATTCAAAACAAGCAAAGATACCATCAGATTTGGTATTCAATTGGGCGATGGTCAACATCTGACTACAGGTATTACAGGGTCCGAAGACGACACGCGCTTTACCGCTAGCCATTCATTTGCCCATGCAAAGTTGGCTACCAGAAGGAAAACACCGTTCTATGTCCTGGCCGCAGACCCTGATCGTGTAACAGATTTTGGAACGAATGAATCCGAGGAGAGAATCAAGGAATACATCAAGGAAAACAAGTGGGTATGGATTGCATATGTTGAAATGCGGTGAAGTACCAGGGTTTGAGGTCGAGTTATTCATTGGACAACTGTGTAACTCCAGCTTGAACCGTTCTAGTTTATGTTTCAAAATGATTCACTAACGCTTCACAGAAGCGAAGATCCCAGGTAAACAGCAAAGAGGAGCAAACCATGATTCAGACACAGCATCTCAAGAAGCTCTACGCGACCGAAGAGGTGGAGACCACGGCGCTGAACGACGTGACCATGACCGTGGACGAAGGGGAGTTCGTGGCCGTCATGGGACCCTCGGGCTGCGGCAAGTCCACCCTCCTCAACATCCTCGGCCTCCTCGACAACCCCACGGGCGGCGAGTACCACTTCGTCGGCGAGGAGGTGTCCGGCCATTCCGAGCGGCAGCGCGCCAACCTGCGCAAGAACAACATCGGCTTCGTCTTCCAGAGCTTCAACCTGATCGACGAGCTCACCGTCTACGAGAACATCGAGCTGCCGCTGATCTACCTGGGCACCTCCAAGGCGGAGCGTAAGGCACGGGTGGAAGCGGCCATGGAGCACATGCAGATCCCGCACCGGAGGAATCACTTCCCGCAGCAGCTCTCCGGCGGCCAGCAGCAGCGCGTGGCCGTGGCGCGGGCGGTCATCGGCAACCCGAAGCTGATCCTGGCGGACGAGCCCACGGGTAACCTGGACTCGGCCAACGGAGCGGAGGTGATGGAACTGCTGAACGGCCTGAACGAGGCGGGGACGACCATCATCATGGTGACCCACGACCAGGCGCTGGCAGACCACGCCCACCGGACCATCCGGCTCTTCGACGGACGCATCGTGAACGGAGCCGCGGCGTAGGAAGCGGTCAAGGATCCGGTAAGGCGCGGGTAACCGGTTGAGCCGTGCGGCACGATGACGCACAATGGCGCGCCCGGTCTCCGGGATGCTTGCCGGAATCCCGGGGTGGGACGCGTTTATTTCCGCCGTGCTACCGGGTGGTCAGCCAGTCCCAGAAGCCCGCGGATTCCTCTTTTGAAGTCGCGTCCAGTGCGTCTTCCGATATATACAGCGTCGGCATCAGGTTCAGCATCTGGTTGCCCCGCCAGGCCTTGTACCCCCACCGGTTGGTCTCCAGTGCCGCGCCGCGCACGTAGGGGCGCCACATTTCGTTGATCAGGGTGTGCCAGAGGAATACGCCGCCCACGTCTCGGACCAGGATTTCCTCCGCTTCCTGGTACAACTCGGTCCGCCGGGCCCGGTCTCCCACCAGCACGTTTGCCCGCAGCACCAGTTCTTCGAACCGCTCATTATACCACGGATGCCGTCCGTTCGACAGCCACAGCGTGAGCAGGTTGCTGGCATCGACGTAGTCGTAACGGTAGGGGATGAGCGCCAGGGTGAGCTCCTTGGCGTTCATCGTTTCCGTAAACACCTTCCTTTCCACGTTCCGAACGCCGACCTCGATATTCAGACTCTGCCTCAGCATGGCCTGGACCGCCTCGGCGGCCGTGCTGTTCACGATGGTTTCACCCCGCAGCCATATGCTCACGGCCGGGAATCCCTTGCCATCGGGATAACCCGCCTGCGCCAGGAGGTTACGCGCCCGTTCCGGGTCGTAGGCCTGGATGGAAGCCAGCGCTTCTGAATTGGCCGCGGGAAACCCCGGCGGCGACATGGCGGCGGCCGGCAACGCGATGTCCCGCAGGGCCGAACTCATGAGCGAAGCCTGATCGACGGCATGGCTGAAGGCCCGACGCACCCGCCGGTCGTTGAAGGGCGGGTTGTAGGAATCCATCAGCAGATAGTAGGTCTGGAAATCCACGTAGGTGTTCAGGTGGTCCTCCAACGCGGGATTGGATTTGACGCGGTTGATTTCGGCCTGGTTGCTCAGCACGATGTAGTCGACTTCGCCGGCCTCGTAGGCGGCGAGGTAGGGCGGTTGGGCGGCGGCGTTGAAGAGCTGCGCAGTGATGCGTTCCAGGTAGGGTTTGTTGGGCCCCCGGTACGTGGGACTCGGCTCGAGGACGATGCGGTCGTTGATCGTCCATTCCTTGAGCCGGAAGGGACCGCTGCCCATGTGGGTCTCGGGCCGGGTCGACCAGGCCGGGCCGTATTTCTCGAACAGGTGGGTGGGGGTCACCCAGCTGTAGTTCAACAGTTCCGGCGCGTAAGGCGTCGGGAGGGTCGTCGTGAAGGCGATGGTGTGCTCGTCCAGCGCTTCGACGCCCAGCGAGTCCGGCGGCATGCGGCCGGCCACGACTTCCCCCCAGTGCTTGATGGGCCGGTAGTACCATTCGAAATCGAACCCGGTCTTCGGATCGGCCCAGCGATGGAACGAAGATTCATAGTCGTAGGCCGTGACGGGCCGGCCGTCGCCGAAAACCAGGTCCTGCTGCAGATGGAAGATCCACGTGAGGCCGTCTTCAGTCACTTCCCAGTGCGTCGCCGCGGCCGGGAGCAGGTTGAAATCCCGGTCGACCCGGGTCAGCGGCTCGTTCGTAATGGCGAAACCGAAGACCTTCTGGTAGGAGGAGACGGCCCGGTCCATGAACCGGTTGTTGAGTTCGAAGGTCCGGAGGTGCTGGTGTTCCGGCGGGGCGGCGTCCGGGGGGAGCGTGACGCCCACGGAATTGACCAGGGCCGGTTCATCCTGGCCGGATGGGTCGGCGACGGCGGCGCCCAACAAGGAGGCACACAGGAGCGCTCCCGAGCCAGTCAATATCGTCGCCAGGACGATGATACCCCATTTTCTTATGGTTGATGACATACGCAATCGATGTGGACCGGTTCGAACGTTGACGCAGTGAGCCAGGCCGACGCCGTTAACGCGCTATAGCCGTATTGCCGCGCTGTCAGCGGTTGGACAACCGTCTTCACAAACCGGCGGGCTTCCGAGCCGTGGTATTCCGGAGTACATCCTCTGAAATATAGATCGTCGTCATCAGGTTGAGCATCTGGTTACCCCGCCAGGCCCTGTATCCCGAGTCGTTCGGTTCGAGCGCTTCGCCGCGTACGTAGGGGCGCCACATCTCGTTGACCAGGTCGTGCCAGAGGAACACGCCGCCCACGTCGCGGACCAGGATCTCTTCCGCTTCATGGTAGAGTTGCGCTCGTCGATCGGGATCGCCCACCAGGTGGTTGGCCTGTTCCACAAGTTCCTCGAACCGGTCGTTGCGCCACGGATGGCGGCCCCGGGACAACCACAGGTTGAGCAGGTTGCTGGGGTCCAGGTAGTCCCATCCGTAGGCGAGCATGGAAAAGGGGATCTCCTTGGCGTTCAGCGCTTCCGTGTAGACCTTCCGTTCCACGTTCAGCACCTCGACCTCGATATTCAGGTTCTGCTTCAACATGGCCTGTATGGCCTCGGCAGCCACTTTTCTCAGGTAGGCCTCGCCGCGCAGCCACATGGCCATCACCGGGAACCCCTTGCCGTCGGGATAACCCGCTTCCGCGAGCAGGCTGCGGGCCCTTTCCGGGTCGAATCGCTGAATGTCAGCCAGTAATGTGGGGCGGGCGGCTGGAAACCCCTCCGGCATCATCGATACGGCGGGAACCGCGATATCCTTCAGAGCCGACTTCATGATGGCCGGCTGGTCGATGGCGTGGCTGATGGCCTGGCGGACGCGCAGGTCGTGGAAGGGAGGACCGCGGGTATCCATGAAGAGATAGTACGTAGTGAAATTGGTATAGGTGTTGAGGTGGCTTCGCAGCACCGGATCGGACCTGACCCGGTTGATCTCCGCCGGGTTGTTCAGCAGGACGTAGTCGACCTCGCCCGCCTCGTAGGAGGCGAGAAAGGGCGGCTGGGCCGCGGCGTTGTACAGCCGGGCGATGATCCGTTCCAGGTAGGGCGTGCTGGGTCCGGGGTAGGCGGGATTCGGTTCGAGGACGATGCGGTCGTTGATGGTCCATTCCTTGAGCCGGTAGGGTCCATACCCGATGTGGGTTTCGGGTTTGGTGGACCACGCCGCGCCATACTTCTCGAACTGGTTGGTGGGCGTCACCCAGCTGTAGTTGAGCAATTGAGGCGCGAAAGGCGCGGGCCGGGTGGTCGTGAAGGCAATAGTGTGCGGATCCAGCGCCTCGACACCCAGCGAATCCAGCGGCATCTTCCGCGCGACGACGGCGCCCCAGTTATTGATAGGCCGGTAATACCATTCGAAATCGAAACCTATGTCCGGGTCCGCCCACCTGCGGAACGTGTCTTCGTAGTCATAGGCGGTAACGGGCTTGCCGTCGCCGAACACCATGTCCTTCCTGAGATGGAAGACCCAGGTTCGGCCGTCCCCGGTCACCTCCCAGTGGGTGGCCGCGGCGGGCACCAGGTTGAAATTGCGGTCGACCCTGGTGAGGGGTTCGCACGTCAGGGCAAACCCGAAGGACTTCTGATAGGAGGACGTGGCCCGGTCCATATACCGGTTGTTGAGTTCGAAGGTGCGCAGGATCTGCATGGAGGGCGGCGCGGCGTCCGGCGGCAGGGTCACGCCGACGGAATTCACCCGGGCGGGCGGACCAGGTGGACCGGAGGAAGAGTCCGATGCCAGCGCGACGGCAATCGCAAGAATCGATACAGGGAGCAGCAGGCAGATCTTCGTAAACATGACTTTCCCGTTCAGCCGTCATTCGGATTGCGCACCTCGACGGGCTTCTGGTACAGCATAGAGAGGACCTCGGTGAACTGGAGCGGACTGACCCCCACGCCGTTTACGTTGACCGTCCAGTGCAGGTGCGCGGCGGTCACCCTTCCCGTGGAACCGGAAAGCCCCAGTAATTGCCCCCGGGACACCTCGTCCCCTGTTTTCACATACAACCGGCTCATGTGCGAATATCCGGTGTGGATGCCCATGCCGTGTTCGATGAGGACGTGGTTCCCGGAATAGAACAGGTTCTGCGCCAGCTTGACCACGCCGGACTGGGCGGCGTACAGGGGCGTGCCTTCGTAGGCCCGCAGGTCGAGGCCGCCGTGATAGCTTCGAAGCTGTCCGTTAAACACCCTTCGAGTTCCGTACGGGCTGGTGATGGTTTTCTTCTCCACGGGATAACGGAAAGTGTCTTCCATCATCACCGTGTCCCGGACCGCTTCGTACGCCGCGGCGATGACCTTCTGTTCCCGCGCTATGCGCCGGAAATCAGCGGCCGAGGGGGTAACCCTGCTCTGCGGAACGCCCCGGATCTGTTCTGACCGGTACGGGCCGGCGACTATGGTGAACGGGAGGTCTCGATCGAAGACACGGTCGCTCTCGATCCATTCCACGTGAACGGTGTCCGGCCCCGGTGCCACGCGATAGGGTATGCCGATCAGGGCGAACAACACACCGTCGGGCTCGGTGGGATGAGGGTACAGGCGATGGATCCGGGTACCCGTCGAAACGGTCAGATCAGCCACGCGACAGGCCGGACCAGCGAGATCGACCCGCGCTGCCGGAAGATCAGCCATGCGACCGGCTTTCACGTCGGGATCGCGACCGGCTTTCACGTCGGGATCGCGACCGGCTTTCACGTCGGGATCGCGACCGGCTTCCACGTCGGGATCGTTCGGGATGCACTGCAGTAAAAGCGTGTGACCGTTCGCCACCCGCCCATCGGAAAGGCGCAGCGAGAAAGCCCGCTCTCCCAGATAGTCCCTCGGTGCGTGGAAGAAGGTCTCTCCGCTCAGACAGACGGCGGTCAGGACCAGGGTAAGAACAAAATGCATGGAACAGGGCTGGAATCCGGGTCGAACCGGGTTTAAACTGGGACCGGTCTCGACGGCACCCCCGATCTGGACGACACGACCGATCCGGGCTATACCTAATCATTATACCCCATTGCCCGATTCCCAAAACAGTTTTTTGAACCGGCCCCTGAGGCTTCGGAAGGAAACCCTCGCTACCGGGGATTCGAATCCGGGATGCCGCGGCTGACCAGGACTTCGTAATCTCCGTCCGGCGGCACGCGCCGGGCGGACGGCTGAAAGCCGCCCTGGTCGGGCCAGTCTCGGAGGATGCCCCGGACCGATCCGGTCGTACGGTCCAACATGATCGCGGCGGCCGGCTCTCCCCTACGGTCTATCGTCTTCACCCCTTCCGGACCGGATAACGCGATCCGATCCAATCGATCGAGCCAGTCCGTCCGGACGGGAAGCACGAAGGCGAAAACGCTCCCGGCCCCGTCCGCGATTTCCGCCGCGCCGAAGGACAGCGCGAACAGCGTGTTCCCCGCTCCGTCTTCACCGGTGAGGCGGTACGGACCGCCGGTCTCCGGCAGGGCGGGCGGGGCGTCGACCGGGAAGGCAGGATGGAGGATCAGTTCGCCCAAGTCGTTCACTTCGCCCCATAGCAGCAGGTTGGACGCGGAAGCGGCGCGCGCCGCCGGAACGGGCGTTTCCTCGGACCGCCGATAGATCAGTGCCTTGACGAAGTGGAAGTCGCTGATCCATCCGGGGCGGCAGTAACTCATCAGGTCGAAGTTGCGTGGCGACACCAGCGATCCCGACAGGAGGTCGTAGCCCCATGCGCCGGTAGATCCGTCGATGTAGGGGTAGTCGGGGTCCAATCCGGCCGGGCCGCCGCACGGCGCGTGCCCCAGATTCATGTTGTGTCCGAGTTCATGGGCTATGATGTGTCGGTCCAGCGCCGACACGCCGATGCTTCCGGGGATGACTGCAACACCCACGCGTTCGCTGGCAGGAAGGATGCCCATGTAGTGTCCCCGGGCGCCATCCAGGATGCGAACCACAAAGACCTCGACCAGGATCGATATGGTGTTCTTCGCCTCCGATGCCACCGAAGTCCACACGGGTTCGCGCACGTTCAGATGGAGATCACCTACCGGCAGTGTCTCCCGGGTCATCCTGAACAGTTCATCATCTGGCGACAGGCCCGCGGCGTAGTCCGCAAGCGTCCAATCCGGATTCGACATCCACAGAAACGGCACCAGGGTAAGATCGAGGGGCGGCACCTCCGTCACCTCCAGGGCCAGCCGTCCGGCAGCCGGCAGGCGGCGATCGAAATCCGAAGCAGAATCCGGTATGCTGCCGGGGTCGATTTCTATCACCATTTCCAGGCCCGGCTGAACGACTTCGGCCGGTATCGCGGCGTTGGATGAAGCCGCGAGATCTCCCTCCTCCGGACGGTCCGGCAGTCTCTCGTCTCCGCCCGGAATCTCGACCGTGTGCACCGGAAGATCGTTCCGGTAAAACATAGCGCGTACCGGCGGCCGTTTGGCGTCGGCCATGCCGCCGTTCGTTACGAAGACGCGCAGGAGCGCGGGCTTGCCGGCAACCAGCGGCACCGGGTTTTCGAGGGACTGTACCGCCTGCGTGAGATACGCCGACGTAACGCGCGCGACGGCGTCGCCGCAGTTGGCAACGCGCCTCTCATCTATATCCCGCAACCACGCCCGGGTCTCGACGTCCCGGGGCGCGCAGAGTCGCGTGCCGGCCAGCAGCAGAGAGGCCAGGTCGAGGCTCAGAAACGCGCGCGGCAACGGCCCCGACAGCCCGGCGTTGTGGGAAAGACTCAGCGTCCTCAGCTTTCCGAGCGCTCCCAGTTCGGACGGAACCGACCCGCTCAGCCGATTTGACGCCAGGCTTAGCGTGACGAGATTTGCCAGTCGTCCCAGTTCGGGTGGAACGGGGCCTGTCAGCCCGTTGGTGGAGAGATCCAGTTCCTCGAGGTGGGCCAGTTGTCCCAGTTCGGGTGGTACGAGGCCCGTCAACTCATTGGTGGAGAGATCCAGTTCCTCGAGGTGGGCCAGTCGTCCCAGTTCCGGCGGAACGGGGCCTGTCAGCCCGTTTCTATCGAGGTCGAGTACGACGAGGTCTCGAAGTCGCCCCAGTTCGGGTGGAACGGGGCCCGCCAGCCTGTTGTTGCCGAGGTTGAGTACGGAAAGGGTTTCCAGTCGTCCCAGTTCGGATGGAACGGGGCCTGTCAACTCGTTGGAAGAGAGCGCCAGTCGCTCGAGGCTGCGGAGGTTCCCCAGTTCGGGTGGAACGGGGCCGTGTAACCGGTTGAGCCCGAGGTCGAGGACGGAGAGTCGGTCGAGGCGTCCCAGTTCGGATGGAACGGACCCGGTCAACCCGTTGGCGGAGAGATCGAGGACGGAAAGGAATTCAAGTCGTCTCAGTTCAGGCGGAACGGGGCCGGTCAGCAGGTTCACCGAGAGATCCAACGTTGCGAGTCGGGCGAGGCGCGCGAGTTCGGGCGGAAGGTGCCCTGTCAGGCCGTTGCCGATAAGACGCAACGTTTCCAGACGTTCCATCAGCGCCAGTTCCGGAGGCAGACGCCCCCTCAGGTTATTGTACCCCAGGTCGATGGAGATCACATGCCCTTCGGCGTCGGTCTCGACACCGTGCCAGTCTCGCAACGGCGCTTCGCCGAGCCAGTTGGCGGCCTCCTTCCAGTATGCGCCGCCCGTTTCGCCGTATAGCGCGGTCAACGCCAACCTGTCGGGGGCAATTGTGGCGGGACAGCCGTCGACCCGTATGTCCCCGACGGTGGCCAACCAGGCCTGGTAAGCGGGGTCCTGCGGCGCGCAAAGACCCGTTCCGCCCAACTTGAGGACCGTCAGGCCGAGACCAACCAGCGACGCAGGCAGCGGTCCCGTCAGCCCGGGGTTGTTCGACAGGTCCAATACGCTCAGAGACCGGAGATCGCCCAGTCGGGACGGCAGCGTCCCCTTAAGATTGTTGTCTTCCAGATCCAGGCCCGTTACCTGGCCCAGGTCATTGGTCGCGACTCCGTGCCAGGTGCTCACGGGCGCGCCGGTGAGCCAATTGTGCCGTCCGGTCCAGTTTCCCCCGTCCGCCGCGTTGTGCAACGCGATCAGCACGCTCCGCTCCATGTCCTCGCAGTTGTCCACTTCAACGTCGTCAATCGCGCCGAGCCAGGCCTGGAAAACCGCGTCCAACGGCGCGCATAGAAAAGTTCTATCAAGCCTCAGTGTTTCGAGGTTGTCGAGATTGGTCATGGCTCGGGGCAACGGTCCATGCGAGAAATTATTGCCCCTTGCGCCGAGTTTCATGAGCCTGGCGAGTCGTCCGATTTCGGGGGGTATGCTTCCCGTCAACCGGTTGTAGGAAATATCCAGCACCTCCAGCCTGGCGAGTCGTCCGATTTCGGGGGGTATGCTTCCCGTCAACTGATTGCCCACGAGTGAAAGAGATCGAAGCCTTTCCAACCGGCTCAGTTCTACGGGAATTGCGCCGTTCAGGCCGTTCCTGTCGAGCAACAATTCGATCACCCTTCCTTCGGCGTCAGTCGTCACTCCTTGCCACTCGGCCAAGGGTGCGTCGCTCGACCAGTTCGTGGCGAGCGTCCATCCCGGGCCGCCGGTGCCGTTGAACAGCGCCACCAGGGCGGCGCGGTCCAGCGCGTCTGGTCCGAAGCCCGAAACCGTGACTTCCACGCTTGTAGATACATCCCCGGAAGACACGGTGATCCGGGCGTTTCCGTTCGACCGTGCCTCGAGGTCTCCCAGGGCGTTCACCGAGACGATGAAGGGATCGCTGCTTGTCCAGACGAGCGGCGCGTTCGGCACCTGGTAGCCGTTCCTGTCTTTCGCCACGGCGTCCACGCGCAGAGTTCCGTCCGTCTTCGTCAGTGTCACGCTGGCGGGCGTGACGTCGATGCGAGCGACCGCCTGCGATACCGTGACGGCGGCGTTCGCATGGAATTGCCCTGAAACCGCCGTGACGACCGCGGAACCGTTCTTCCGGGCCGTGACCAGGCCCTCGTCAGTCACGCTGGCCACTTCGGTGTTTCCGCTGGTCCACGTCACGGCAGCGTCCGATATCACCCGATCGTTCCCGTCCAGTACCGACGCGGTGAGTTGTACGGTCGCGCCAATGGCGTCCAGCTCGGCCTCGGCAGGCGATATCCTGATGCTGGCCGCCCGCTGCAGTCCCGTGGGGCTTTCTCTGCCGCACGACGGAAGGACAATGATCGAGAGAACGACAGGAACGACAAGAAACCTCATGGCCAATTCCATCGCGAAACGCGTCGGCTCAACCCCAGCGGTACTCCGGCGGATCGAACACGAAACCGTGGAAGAAGCGTCGGTGCCGGGGCGTGAGGCTGTTCAGGAAATCCCTGTCGTACCGCCACTGTTCCGCGCACGCCAGCATCCACGGGTGTTCGTACCCGTAGTACAGGATCACCCGCTTGCCCCCGCGGCGCGTGAACGGACCGGCCGAATGCCATACTCCGTTGTGGAAGAGCACGGCCGTGCCGGGCCGCCCGCAGATCTGCACCGCGCCGGGCATGCCGTTCTTCGCGTCCGGCTCGACCAGGGACTTGTGGCTGCCGGGTACCAGGGTCAGGTTGCCCTGGTCCGGTTCGGTCATGTCACTCAGGTAGTACCCCACCTTAAACTGCAATAGCGGAACGTGTGGCTGGAAGTCGCGAAATCCGTCCTGGATTCCGTCCGTATGCCAGCCCTGTCCGTGGTGGTCTTCGGGTTCGATCTCGTAGATGGCGTCGGTAGAGTGCAGGTGCGGCATCTCGTTGAACAGACCGCGGACATAGTCCATCATCGGCTCGTAGTCGAGCATGTCCAGAAAGAACGGATCTTCAGCCAGCAGGTGCATGACCCGCGCGTTGGCCGAATCCAGTTTGTCGGCAAACGCCGGCTCGTGCGCTCGATGGAAACCAGGGGCGCGGCGACGCGCTATCGTCCGCTCCAGCGCGTCGTTGAGCGTGTCGACCAGGGACTCAGAAAGGAAATCCTCCAGCACCAGGTAGCCATTTGTGTCGAAGAGGAAGCGTTCGGCGTCCGTGGGATGGTTGATTGTATTTGTAGAGTGAGGATGCATCGGAGCGGATTCGTAACCTCACCGTACGTCGGGGTGGTACGGTAAGCGTTTTTTCAGAGGTTTTGCGTGAGTTCCCTGATGACGACCTTCAGGACGTTTTCCCGCCAAGGCCTGAACCTGTCCAGCAGTCGATTTTTGTCCTCGTTGAAGAAGAAGACGAAACCCTCCTCCGCTACCGGAATAAGCGTTGAATTCGAATGATTCCCACCGTGGTCTTCGTCGGTATCATCGTAATCCCTGAATTCCAGGAATGGCGCGCAGATGAGGCTGCCATTGAATGGTCTGCCGATGCCGTGAATTGCAAATACCAACTGTCCCCTACGCGACCAGTGCATGTTCAATGAGACCCAGGACCGGTATTCCGATGTATTGGCATAGTAATCAATGTGTTCCTTAGCGATTTCGACGATCTGGGCCCTGTAATAGTGATCCGAGTCTCCATCGGATCTTCGTACGTAAGCAGTTGCTTGACGCGCTATCCGTTTCAGGGGTCTCAATACATCCCGTCTGATCGCATTAAGACGACTCTCAAGATCATCCTCGATTGAGCTGGCGAATCCGAATACTTCCCGGTATGCCTTCTGCTGCTCCGCCGCGATCCTGCGGGCTTCCCGGTCCAGCCCGTCAAGGGCCGCCTGTGCATCCTCTTCCAAACGTAGTTCTTCAGATATCTTGGTCGCCTTCAGAAACTGATCCCTCTGCAACTTGGTGATCAGTTCGACAAGTGGATTCAGGTCGCCGTGGTCGCCTGCTTCGAGTGCATCCAGGTACCTGGACCGGTCGTCCCTCCTTACCACGAGCGGAAAGAGTCCGTCTTTCACAAGCACCAGTGAGGCGATCGCCCGGACAACGCGTCCATTTCCATCTTGAAAGGGATGGATCTGTGTGAAACGATGATGCAGCCAAGCGGCCTGAACTTCGGCAGGTACGCCTTTACTGACGTGTGCCTCGTGCATCTCGATCAAACGGTCCATCTCCGCATCCACCTGTTCCGGAGGACAATAGTAATACGTTACTCCATTCCGTTTCGGATGATTCGGTAGGGTCTTCCAAGCGCCTCTGATGAGCGGAACTTCGATGATCTTGCCTTGGACGTCAAGCACCTCTGCCGTGCGCTGGTTACGCAGCAGGGCCGCGTGTAGCTCTTTGACGTAAGAGGTGGTAAGGGACCGATCGCTCTTCACAAAAGCGAAGACGCCATCAAGCGCGTCCTTCTGATCATTCAGGAGTCGTATCACGTACTCCTTGGGCTTATTGGTCGATCCGTGGCTGAGAATTTCGGATTGGAAGCCCTCTTCGATGAGCGTCTGCGTGACGCCACGGTCGATCTCGTATAGATTCTCGATTATGCCGGTTTCTATCGCCCATTCCCGACTGAGCTTCTCGTTGAAGTCCGGTAGCTGAGCCGAGTCCTTCAAATGCTCCTTCCGTTCAGCCCAGATCGCCTTGATCCCGGGGATTTCGGAGGAACTGAGTTCGTTCGGATCAACTTCAAGATCTTTAATGCCGGTATCAGGATTCCAGATTAGAAGAGTTTTGTTGTTTTCCATCGCGACCACTCCGGTCTGTCGTCTATTGGGACCTCAAGGACCGAAATCGGTGTAACTTCGACACGGGATACAACGGCATGATTCTTTACTGCATAATACTCGTGCAAGCGTGAACCTGTCAACGCGTTAAGATGGAAATTTCAGCGTTTCGACATCCCACGTATAGCAGTTTATCTTGAACCAAATAATGCTAATCAACGTGCGGACTATATATGGATTTGGTTTTATTGAAATAACGATTAATCTATTCAGAGCTTTGGGCCTGTGTAATAACTCGGGTTCCGCTTGACGGCCTGTAAGGGACTGTAGATGATCTACGACGGACACGCCTATTGCTTTCCATCGCCGCGCGATATCGGTGGCTTCGACGACCCCGCCGAGTTCCAGCGTCACCTGCAGATGTTCATGGCCCAGGCCCGGCAGCAACCTGTCTGGCGGCGGGGCGACCGCACGACGGCCGACGCAACGGGTCTCTACGATCCCGATCGCCCGTGGCGCTTCGACGGCCTGCGGGACGCGAACTTCCGCACCGGAAAACATGGCCTGGCGGAATGGACGGTCGATAGCGAGGATTACGTCAAGCAGGCCCTGCCGCCTTGGACGGAGGACTTCTCTTTCCCAGCGGAATGCCTGGTGGCGGAGATGGACTACGCCGGCGTCGACAAGGCCCTCCTGCACCGCACGCCCTACATGGGGCTCGACGACGGTTACATCGCGGAATGCTGCCGCCGCTATACGGAGCGGATCCAGGGTCTGGCCCAAATACCTGAGTGGTGGATACCGGACCGGACCGACGAGGCCATTGAAAAACTGGAACGGGCGATCCGCGTGCACGGCCTATCGGGCCTACAGTTCATGCCTTTCCACCGGCCGCTCTACGATCTCTCCGCCGAATGGACCGGACCCGAGTTCGATCCGTTCTGGACCGCGGTGGCCGCGTTGGATATCCCGGTGTTCTTCACCCTCGGCGCGGTCGGATCATCTTCCGCATACATCGAAGAGCTACGTTCGTTGCGTAACTGGATGGACCGATTCCCCGATGTCGACGTGATCCTGACGCACGGATTCCCCTGGCGGATGTTTGCCGAACGCGACCGGATCAACATCCCCGACGAAGTGTACGAAGCCACACCCGCGGACCACCCCCGCTTCCACATCCAGATCCTCTTCGCCGTGTTCCTGCAGTCGCGTTGGGACTACCCCATGCCCCAGATGCGGCCCGTCCTCGAAACGATGGTCGAACGCTTCGGCGCCGATCGTATCATGTGGGGTACGGACATCCCCATCGTGCTGCTGCACTGGACCTACCGCCAGAGCCTCGACTACGTGAGGCGCTACTGCCCGTTCCTGGACGAGAACGAGATGGCGGCGATCCTGGGCGGGAACATGGCGCGGATAATGGGGGTGGGCGGATCGGCCGGGTAGGGACAAGTCGGGTCTTGTCGGGAAAACTCGACGACTAGCTCGCACTCCGGCCCAAACGGCAGTCTTCATCTGCTAGCCATTCCGCATAAGGGCGCGGCATCGGGTCGGGCGGGCCCAGGCCGTGTTCCTCGCGCCAGCGCAAGAGCGGATGATCGCGTTCCGCCTGCGGCAGATCAACGCGCCGACCGCGCGCGCCCGACTCGAAAATGCCCATCAGTATCTCCAGCACGTGGCGGCCGGCGTCGCCCGAGCATTCGTGCGCACGGCCCTCGTCGAGCGCCTGCACGTACTCATCGGTGAACTGGTAGTCCTCTATAGAAGCCGAACCCGCCGGATCGTAGTGCTCCGGTACGATGGGGGCAAGCGGCTGCCACTCGGTCTGGCCGGGGGCGAAGTGCGGCGTGGACAAAATCCATGGGGCGCCACTTTTCCAGTAGAGCCTGCCCTCGGTGCCGTAGACCTCGATCATGTAAGCTGTTGAATCCATTTCGGGGAAGCGGTGCTGCAAGAGGACACCCGAAATCCCGCATTCAAAGGCAAGCGCCGCGGTCACGTGTTCGCCGGCAATGTAGCCCATGCCACTCGGCGACGGCAGCACATCCTCGGGAGTGATCGGACGGCCATCGGTCAAGGCCACGGCTTGCACGCTGCGCACCGGCCCGGCCACGCCGAGCATGGCATTGAGCGAGTGCGTGGCGATATTCATCAGGCCGTAGCCGCCGTAGTAGCCTTTGCCGCTGCCCTGCACATAGCGCAGGTCGCCGATCCGGCCCTCGGCAATCGCCGCCTTGACCGCCTGAAGCGCGCCGCCGGTGCGCCCCTGGTGATGCACGGCCACCTGCACGCCTTTCTCCGCGGCCTTGGCCAACACCGCGTCGGCCTCGGCCAGGGTCGTGCAAATCGGCTTTTCAATGTCGATGTGGACTCCGTGCTCCAGTACGCGCATAGCCAGCGGATAGTGGTACTCGGTGCCCGTGGGAATGGCGACAATGTCCGGGGCCTCTGCCTCAATCATCCGGTCGAGATCGTCGTAGAGAGCCGCAACCCCCAGTTCGTCGCCGAGGGTCGACAGCCGTTCGGGCACGAGGTCGCACAATGCCACAACCTCGGTGCGGGGATGCTGATGGTACGCGCGGCCCGCGGCCGTACCTCGGCCACGACAGCCCAGAATAGCGACTCGGTACGGTTGCATGGAGCGATCTCCTTTTCCGGCGTCTGAACTCGAGAATGGAATGTGTTACGTTTACTATATGGATTATCCGGGAGATTTACACGTGCTATCGGATGAAATAGCCGTCACCCGGACGGTTGGAAATCGAAGTCCCCAGCGCGGTCATTCGACAGATTCGGACAGGGAACTGTTCGCGAAGTGATTCGTTCTCCATATTGAGTAGTATGGCTCTTGTTTGTGTCTGAAAGAAAGGAATCTCATGCGATACCTGGTTGCGGCGGTATGCTTGGTTGCGGTGGCATGGATCTCCGTTTCCCTCCTTGCCTGTGACGACCGCGATCCGGTCGTTGGATCAGACAACAATGGCGAACAGCCGACCGAGGAGGGTGAACAGCGGACCGAGGAGGGTGAACAGCGGACCGAGGAGGGCGATCGTGCACGGCTGCAGGAGATGCGACAGGAAATCGACGCGCTCATCGGCGACGCTGCGGGCACGTCGATCGCGGATTGTCGCTTCGCGGGCATAGGCACCAAACCCTGCGGCGGCCCCTGGGAGTTCATAGTCTACTCCGTCTCGTCCACCGATTCGACGGCACTGGCCGAACGATTGAAAGCGTATGACGCCTTTGAAGACGAGATGAATGAGCGCTATGGGTACCTATCCGACTGCTCCGTTCCCAACATACCGAATCTGGTGTTTAAGGACGGACGGTGCATTGCCGAGTGACGCCTTGCCCTCAAGCGCGTCGCTCAACCCGGTCAGCATTGTTCAAATCCGCGAACGGTAGACTACCAGATATACAGGCAGACCGGCGACGGACCGGTAAGCCGTAATTCATTCTCTTTCCATCATCTCAAGCAACCGGGTCGTCGTGTTCCAGTTGCGGACAGTAACGCGCTGGTACACGGGCATGGACGCGAGACGGCTGAGATAGCTTCGCGAGGCCTGGTCGATGCGTCTGGAGAAGTAGAGCACACCGCTACCCGCCCAGGCTTCATCCACGCCGGGCCTGGTAGGGACGCCCTCCATGGCGGCAGTTGCCGTAAGCGGCGCCTTCAGGAAGATCACGTCATAGCGGTACGTCTCCGGGCTTTCTCCAAACCCCGATGGCGCATCGGAAACCACTGCCCGCATCTGCTTACGAGACCGCATTACGACACTCGCTTCGTAGTCAAACGCCGCAGAGAGCATCCCCTCGATTTCCTTCGTCAAGGCCCTGAGCCCGGTGGGAGGCGAACGGAAGATTACGTTCCCGCTCTGAATATAGGTGCCGACATCGCGGAAGCCTTCGGCCTCGAAGCAACTCCGGAGATCCGCCATCTTGATGATGTTCTTGCCGCCCACATTGATTCCGCGCAGCAGGGCAAGGTAGGTTTCGTCGGGGTTCTTGATTGTGGTCATTTAGTGCCCGAACAATTCATATAAGACTGCACACTGGATTTCATAACGGCTGCGCACCACTCGGCCAAGCCAGGCAATGAAAAGATCCCGAGCCGGTTGCCCAAAATGTCGGTACATGAATCTAGCCAGAAACTTGTAACTGCGAGACTTTTTATGTATTTTGACTGTGAAGACTGCTAACTGGATGCGTCCATCTTGGCAACACACCACTTCCGCATTTAAGCTACATTATCGTCCGTCTGATTACAAGTCGGGTTGCTGTCTAACTGCAACCGAGTGTCCAAGACATCTATGCACCGCCCCACCACCCTCCCCGGGAGACGTATAACCCCCCGCAACCAACACGCGTGGCGCCGGTGGCTCGATGCCAACCACGCGACGGTCCCCGAGGTCTGGGTCCTCTTCTACAAGAAGGCAGCCCAGCGCTCCGGGCGTGCCGCCCTCACCTACGAGAACGCCGTCGAACAGGCGATCTGTTTCGGCTGGATCGACGGACTTAAACGTCGGGTTGACGACGAACGCTACGCCCACCGTTTCACGCCCCGAAAACCAGACAGCAGATGGTCAAAGATCAATCGCGCACGTCTCGAGAGGATGCGGTCGCAAGGCCTCATGACTCCCGCCGGGGAGGCGGCCGTCGCCGCCTCCGTCCGTTCCGGCGCATGGGAACTGACCGCGGAACCGCCAACTGTCGAGACTCCGCAGGAGTTACTTGCCGCCCTTGAGCAGGATGCCGAGGCCCGTACCGGCTGGACCGGTCTCGCGCCCTCGGAACAGCGTCGGTATGCGACTTGGATCGGCGTCGCGAAACGCAAGGAGACCCGCGCCCGTCGGCTCGCGGAGAGCCTTGAATTGTTGCGTCGCGGCGAGAAACTCGGAATGCGCTGAACTTCAGGGACCACCGTCCGGTTCTCCCGGTGACGGCCTGATTGCCGGCAGCCTCCGGGCAGCGATTGGCTAGACGGCAGGCTGCGATACACAAAACGGACCATTAAAATGAACGCACATTGAGATTTACTGGACTGCAGGGTACCATACCCTTTAAACCCAACGATTTAAAAACTAGCACGGAATCCCCCTTAATCTAAACCGTTGCTTTCATCCATTTCATCCCACCCATCAGACCACACCACCCCCCATCGAAGGGGCGACTTACGGACCACCTGGACGGACCTCGTGTGGCTGGCAGCGATGAGTTCGTCGCTGTTCCTCGTGCTGCTGTCTTCCTCGAGCTACGTGGCGTCACTGCCCTTCATTCGCGAGGAATGGGGGCTGAACAATACGCAGTCGGGCGTGGTCTTTTCGGCCTACCTGGCCGGCTACGCGGCGTCCTCCCTGCTGGTCATACCCTTTACCGACCGGTTCAAGCCTTACTCAATCATGCTCGCGGGCATCTCCCTGACGGCCGTCAGCGCCGTACTGTTCCCTCTGCTGGCGGAAGGGCTATGGACCGCGAGTGCGCTGCGATTTCTCTACGGGGTCGGGCACGTATGCGTGTACATCACTGGAATCCGGCTCGCTTCGCTCAGATTCTCCGATAAGGGACGCGGCCTGGCCGTAGGCGTCTTCGTGAGCTCCGGATACGCGGGCACGACCGTTTCGTACGTGCTCATGGGCGTTCTGCTGGACCGGCTCGACAGCTGGGAACCGGCTTATCTCGCCACGACATTGCCCGGCATCGTCGGCGTCGCGGTTACGTTGCTGATGGCCTTCGAAAAAGGTACTGTTACGCCCCGGAGTGAACGAACCACAACAATGGCTGGCTGGCTGTCCCTTGCGCCACTCCGAGACCGCCGGCTGCTTCTTGTGATCATGGCTTATGCGCTGCACACGGCCGAACTCTTCGTGGCCCGCCTGTGGCTGCCCCTGCTTCTCGTCGCCGCACTCATGATGGCAGGTTTCGAGTCGGACGCTGCTGCTTCACGTGCCGCCACCTTGGCCGGTTTCATGTTCATGACGGGCATCTTCAGCGTGCTTTTAGGCGGATGGATGTCGGATCGGTTCGGAAGAATCAGGACGGCGACTTTGATCTTCGCGGTAAGCGGGATCTGTTCTTTTCTCGCCGGTTGGCTGGTCGGACTTCCGATCGCCTGGCTCGTTGCACTGGGTTTCCTTTACGGGTTCTTTACGGCCGCTGATTCCGCCATCTACTCGACAGCCGTCACGGAACTCGCTCCGAGAAACCTGGTCGGTTCCGCACAGGCCGTACAGTCCTTCATCGGGTTTGTCGTGGGAACCGGCGCACCGGTTGTCGCGGGGACTATACTCGACCTTTCCGGCGCGCAGTCAGCGTGGATCCTGGTGTTCAGTTTCAACGGCGTGCTGGCCGCGGCGGGCATAGCGTGCCTGTTGTGGCTCCGTCGTGTATCGGCTTCGAGCGTCACTTCCCAGATTACCGCGCAACACGCAAGCTGAAGACTCGCAACACGCTGGTTGAAAGGCGCGCAACACGCCGGTTAAAAGGGTAGATTACTAAATAAATACAACAAAATTACCGGCTACGGCAATTGGGGCTTTCTATCTCCGCGGCCGAACCGTACATTACATGCCCGCCGACATGCCAGACTCGCACCGAAAACTACGAAACCATTTACATTCCGTTGAACTTACCGCCGAGCAAGCAAATGCGTCCTTTTGACAATCCATCGCGGCCTGTAACCATCCCCGGTACAGGAACGACGGGCTTCGGATCCGCAGACTGCCACCGGCGCATCCTTGCGCCAGTCGCACTGTTCCTTTCCCTGGCCGTCCTGGTTTCCTGCGGCGGGGATGGCCCGACCTCTCCCGATCCCGTGGATCCGCCCCGGGCCGCCAGGATAAACGTCGTTTCCGGCGACGGACAACGCGCGCTCGCCGGTTCGAGTCTGCGGGATCCGGTCGTGGTCCAGGTGCTCGACGAGGAAGAACAGCCCCTTTCCGGCGCACTCGTCCTGTTTTCACCCAACCACGGCGTTACGGAACCCACAACCACCGGAACCGGCCCGGACGGCATGGCCGCCACCCGCTGGACGCTGGGTTCGACTATCGGACTGCAGACGCTGACAATCACCGCTTCGAGCGCGACCGCCAACGTGAGCGGCCACGCGGTATCCGTGGAAGACTCGCTCGACGTCCTGTTCGCGCCAGCCGAAGAGGCCGAATTGGCGGCGGTACGCGCCGACTGGGCCTCGCGGGACTTCTCGGCGGTAGGGGGGACGATCGAGCTTGAAGAAGCCTACAACATGGGCGGTCATCCGACCAGCCTGCGGGTCGTCTCGCACCAGGTCGAGGGCTTGCGCCATTTCGGCGCCATCATCGTGCCTGACGGCGCCGGTCCCGAGGGTCTCCCCATCATTGTATACGCCCATGGCGGCGACAACGGCGTGTCGGTGGAAAGCACGCTATTCATTTTGACCGTCGCCCTCGGTGAAATGACGGACGACTTCGTCTACGTGATCCCGTCCTTCCGGGACGAACCGCTCAGATACGATGACCGGTCCTGGCTGTCGGACGGTCCGGCCAGTCCGTGGGACCGCGACGTGGACGACGCCCTGGCGCTGGTCAATCTAACCATGGAGACGATACCGGAAGCCCAGACCGACCGGTACATCGCAGCGGGCGCCAGCAGGGGAGGCGGCGTGGCGATGCTGATGGGGATCCGGGACGAGCGTATCGCGGGCGTCATCACGTTCTTCGGACCAACGGATTTCCAGAACGAATGGGCGCGGGACATCGCCAGTCTCCTGGTGAGGGGTGTGACCGTCGATTTGCCCGGTGTCGAACACCTGCGGGCCACGTACCTCGTACCGTGGTGGACCGGGGACGTTACGCTCCAGGATGCCCGGCTGGCGCTCATCCGCCGGTCCGCCGTCCTGTTTGCCGAGGACATGCCCCCTTTGCAGGTCCACCACGGCGACATGGACGGGGTGGTATCCGTAACCCAGGCGGAATCCATGATCCGGGCCATGGCGGAGATCGGTCGCGGCCCGCCTGAGTTCGAGGCCTATATCTATCCGGGTGCAACGCACGAAATCACGTCGATGCCGAGTGCGATTCCCCGTGCCGTGGCTTTCTTGCGCAATCTACTCGGTTCCCCATGAGGTGAGCATGGGACTCAAGTTCGGTATCGTTGGTACGGGCGCCTTCGCGCAGGCTTTCATCCCCCTGTTCAAAGCGCATCCGCTCGTGGAACGGGTCGTGCTATGCGACCTGGATGCCGAAAAACTGGCTCGTTCGGCCGAGCGTTTCGAGATCAGGGATACCAGTTCCTCCCTCGATGACCTCTGCGGAACCGATGTGGACTCCGTGTGCCTCTTTACCCAGAACTGGCTTCACGGTCCCCAGGCCGTCGAGGCCATGAATGCGGGAAAACATGTGTACTCGGCCGTGCCGCCCGGGATCAGCGTGGAGGAAATCGAAAAACTGGTGACCGCGGCCAAGGTCACGGGCGCCGTCTACATGCTCGGGGAGACCAGCTACTATTATCCTGGCGTGCTCTATTGCAGGGAGCAGTTCGCGCGGGGCGCTTTCGGCCGCATCGTCTACGGTCAGGCGGAATATTACCACGACTGGGATCACGGGCTCTACGACGTGGCGCGCTGGCGCGGCGGTGAGCACTGGCGGGAGACGGCCGGGATACCGCCCATGTACTACCCTACGCATTCTACGAGCCAGATCATTTCCGTAACCGGCGCGCGCATGACCCGGGTATCCTGCCAGGGATTTCGCGACCGTCACGAAGACGGTATATACGCGGCCAATGATTGGGACAATCCCTTCAGCAACCAGAGCGCCCTGTACAGCATGTCCGACGGAAGTGTCTGCCGCATCAACGAATTCCGCCGAGTGGGCCACCCCGGCTGCGTGCGCATGAGCCTCCAGGGCACTGAGGGCGGCTTCGAACAGTCCGCCGTTGGTGCGGCCTGGGTGCGGAAGGACGGTAATCGGGTGGAGAACCTGGACAGTCTGCTCGCCTGCACCGGCCAGCCAGCACCCGGACAGGAAAATGATCCGATGCGCAAGGTGACCGCATCCGACGGCACCCATCTCGGCGTCTCCACTGTGCACCTGGTCGATCGGCTGCCGGCCGCCTTTGCCGGACTGCCCAACGGCCACGCGGGAAGCCACTAGTTCCTGGTCGACGATTTCGTGAAGGCCTGTGTCAGCCGCACACTGCCTCCCAACAACGCATGGGCTGCCGCCCGATACGTGATTCCCGGTCTCGTGGCGCACGAATCCTCGCTGCGAGACGGAGAATCGCTCCCCGTACCGGATCTCGGCGATCCGCCCGACGGGAACTGAAAGCGTTCTGGAACATTGCGGAGCCCCATCGCGTTAGCATCCTATACAGTATGCCGATCAGGTCCGGCACATTCAGGGCCCGGCGCGTTCGAAACCAGGCACGCATAGGCCCGGCACGTTCGAAACCAGGCAGGCCAGCATATTGAACGAAAACGCGTTTGAAAAGGCAGTCGTCAGGTGGCGCGCTTTTGTTGAGCGCCATGGATCACTCCGGTTTACCGAGATTGATGAGTTGGAAGAACGCCTGAACGTCCAGGCTGGCCAACTCCTTCGGCTTGGCCTGACACCCGACGAAGCCTTCCAAGTGGCGGTCCGGCGTATCGGCCGTGATGACGCCGCGACTCGCGCATTTGTCCTTGAACATGCAAGGCAGTTGATGGATTCCGCTACCGACGAATCCGCCACGGACGAAATCGGTGTATATGAGACTGGCACCGACGAAACCGCCACCGACGAAATCGGTATATACAATGTTGATACACACCAAGCGGATTCGGACCCGGGCGCCGTCGATACTGGCCACACGAAAGCCCCGAACGGACGATGGGAAATCATCCTCGTCCTGTGCCTGGCCGCCGGTGCGGCACTGGCGATCAAGACCCCTTCGCTATTCGGATACGCAATTGATGACGACGCGGTCAACCAGTTCTATTTCCTTAATGTCAGTTTCTTCGTGTTCCCGTTTCTGACGGCGTATTTCGCGTGGAAACGCCGGATGGACTTCGCACGTTGGGGCTGGCTGGCGCCACCCTTCATCGCGGCCGGTCTCCTGTGTAACCTCTTTCCCTTCCAGCCCGGCGCCGATACCGCCACGCTCACGGGACTGCATACGCCCGTCGCTTTATGGCTGGCCGTGGGCTACGCATACACCGGGGGCGACTGGCGTACGCACGAACGCCGCATGGATTTCGTGCGTTTCAGCGGGCAGCTGTTCATCCTGTTCGTGCTCATTGCCCTGGGGGGCGGGGTGCTCACGGGCATAACGCTGACGCTGTTCAACGCCCTGGGACTGAACCTGGAATGGGCGGCGGCAACATGGATCATACCGTGCGGGGCGATGGGGGCGATCATCGTCGCCGCCTGGCTGGTGGAAACGGGACAGAGCGCCATCGAACAGCTGGCGCCGGTCCTCACGCGTATTTTCACGCCTCTTTTTACGCTGATGCTCCTGTCCTTTCTTGTAGCCCTGGTATGGACCGGGCAAGGGATCCACGTGCAACGCGAGATGCTGATCGCCTTCGATGTCCTGCTCATGGTCGTGGTGGGTCTGGTGCTGTATTCCATCTCGGCGAGAAATCCACAGAAGCCTCCGGGCGTTTTCGACGGCCTGCTGACTGTGCTCATTCTTGCCGCCGTGATCGTTGATATCCTGGTACTGGCGGCCATGACGGCGCGGATCACCGAGTTCGGATACACCCCGAACCGCCTGTGCGCCCTGGGATTGAACGTCATCTTGTTCGTCAATCTTGCGTGGACGGCCCGGCTGTACATCGGGTTCTTGCGCGACCGGGCCTCCTTCTCCGCCGTGGAGCGCTGGCAGACGGCGTACCTGCCCGTATTCTGCGTCTGGGCCGGATTAGTCGTCGTCTTGTTTCCAATCCTCTTTGATTTCATTTGAAATTCAGGTATAAATCGACATGCGGGCATCGACGCGGGTGCATGATATGCGTACCACGGTGTATGTCGATGTGGACGCGAGATGTGCGTACCGCGGTAAATGTCGACGCGGACACGGGCTATGCGCGCCGCGGTATTTGTCGACGCGGACACGAGATATGCGTACCGCCGAATCTGATCATTGCAAATCAGCACGGAGTTCATGATGAACGTTCAAAATGAGCAGCAGGCTGCCGGAACCTTAAAACCATACAACGATACAGCCCACTTCAATGCCCTGTACGAAAACGTTCCCGGAACGTACGCTTTTAGGGCGAAGGACAGAGAGGAGTTGTCCGTCTGGCAGGCGGCCTTTCGCCCGAAGCTGCGCGAGGCCCTCGGCCTCGACAACATGGCTTCGGATCTGTCGGGTTACGTCCCGAAAGCCGATCGGCTGGAATCCTCCGATCTCGGCAGTCACGTCCGGGAACGCTGGTACCTCTGGGTGGAACCGACGGTGCCCCTGCCGTTTTACCTCTTGCTTCCGAAGGGAATGAAGCCGGAAGTCGGGCGGATGGGCTCGGGTGCGGCCGGGAAAGGCAGTGCGGGGAGGCTACCCCTGGTCCTGGTACCCCACGGTCACAACCATCCACACATTTACGTCGGTATCGCCCGGGATGAAGCGGAAGAAGTCCACATGCTGGAGGGTGAGCGCGACATCGCCCGGCAGGCGGCAGCCGAGGAAGGGTATATCGTCATCGCGCCCACCACGCGGGCCTTTGGGGAAACCCGAACGGAAAAAGACATCGGTGCCGATAAAATGCACTCCTGCCGCGACCAGCTTGTCCACGACCTCTTGGTCGGAAGAACGCCCATCGGAGAACGCGTGTGGGACACCTCCCGTCTGATAGACTGGGCCCTCTCCAATCTGCCGGTCGATGAACGACGCATCGCCATAACGGGCAACTCGGGCGGAGGAACGATATCGCTCTTCGCCGCGGCCTGCGATACCCGGATCGCCCTGTCCATGCCGGGGTGTTATTTCTGTACGTTCGTGGGCAGCATAGGGACGATCCGCCACTGCGAATGCAACTACGTGCCCGGCCTGCTGCGCATGGGCGAAATGTATGACGTGGCCGGACTGATCGCTCCCCGCCCGTTCTGCGCCATCGCCGGACGGACCGATCCTATATTTCCAGTCGAACACGTCCGGTTCGCCTACGACCGTCTCAAGGCCATCTACGCAGTCGCCGGAGCCGAAGACCAATGCGAGTTGTCCATCGGCGAAGGCGGCCACCGGTTCTACAAGACGCCGGCCTGGGATTTCGTGAGGCGCCATTTCGGTGCGCGTGTGTAATCCGGGGATGTTCGCGTACCGCTTCGGTCGCTCCACGTCATTTCGCGGCACATCGCTTTGCCGCACTCGGTTACTTTGCCGCGCTTCGTCACTTTGCCTGCCGAGCGAGTTCTCAGGCGCGCGGAACACGTGGAAAACACTTGAATACATCCCCACATGGCATATAGTTTCCTCAAACGCAACGACCAACGAATGTCGTAAGACAGATGCCGTAGAGCATCGAGGAGCGCAGCATGGAAAGCGCCACGGTTCAAATCGATCCGCGTGAAGAGATCGGTTTCATGCATATCGACGAGACGGACTTCGGGTCCTTTACCACGGCCCAGCGCATCCGTCATCTTGAGGTCGAGGGTTACGTACACCTTCCGGACATGCTCGACGACGATCACATCGCCCGTTTGAAGGCCGATTTGGCCGATGTTCCCATGGAGTGCAAAGATTACAGCGACTGCCAGACTTATTGCCTGGAAGCCCAGTGGCTCAGTCCGGCCATGGCCGAATTGATCGGCCATCCGCCCATGATCGAGTTTCTGGAAGCGCTTATGGGGCCCGATATCGTGTTTACCCGGGGACTGTTCACGCGGACGCTCTCGGGTTCGCCGCCCATTTCCATGCACACGGACGGCCAGCCTTACGGCTCCTCCATCTTCAGCTACGAAGGCAGTTCACCGAGGCTGGTGCGCGTGCTATACTACCTGGACGATCTGCCGCCTGAACGGGCGCCGTTCCGGGTGGTTCCACGTTCGCACCTGTCCTTTCACGCCCATGGCAACCCCTACGTGCGCTACAAGTCCCATCCCCAGGAGGTGACCCTGTGCGCGAAAGCGGGGTCGGCCCTGGTCATCCCGAAGGACGTTTTTCACGGTACCCATCCCAATCGCGATACGGTACCACGGGAACTGATCCAGTTCGGCTACCGGCCCGCCTGGTCGGGACCCGTTCAGCCCATGGAGGAGTGGGACCCGGGGGACGTGGCGGCTGCGCCTGCCCAGGCCAGGCCTTTTCTGAAGAGCCCGAACACGACGGGCCTGGAGTGGCAGCAGCCGCACAAGCCCAAAGGGATGAAGAGCGAGGCGCCGGGGATCAACCCGGACAGGTGGGGTGACTGACCATGATCATGAATCGTATCATTCGTCTCGCCGTATTGTGTTTGATCATTGCCTGTTCTTCACAATCCATAGCGCAAAGTGCGGGAGACATGGTACGGATTACTACATTGTCGGAAGACCGTTTCCATGGTTTTGTTTCAGAGGTACATCCGAACCGGGTCGAATTGAGATTGACCGACGGTAGTTTGAAAACAGTGCCCCACGTAGATATAGCAAAGCTTGAACGCAACATGGGAAAGCGGACGTACAAGAAGCGCGGTCTTTTGATTGGTGGCGTTGTTGGAGCGGTCATTGGGGCTGCCGGCGCTTTGTTTGTTGAAGGTGATTGCGGTGGTTTAGTTGATTTATATTGTTCATCAGAAGACAAAATGTATGTGGCAATGGCGACTACAGGTATCTCAGGATCAATCGGTCTGTTGGCCGGGGCGATGATCAAAAGAGACCGGTGGCGGGAAGTACCCAAACCATGGTCTGGACACTTGCAGATGTCCCCGATGATCAAGGTATCGTACCACGAGCACTCAGGTCAGCGCATACAGGTCGGACTTAGCGTTCGTTTTAACTGAGCTGCCAATATCCGGCCAGGAAAGTCCAAACTAGGTTAGGAAGATCTGAAGTATACTGGCTTCAGAATGAACCGAATCGGCACGGACTTTCATTCAACCGAGGAAGATGAGATGCCGAAGTTGCTTTTCGCCTGTCTTGGACGAATCGCAGTATTGATTGGGGTGTTGATTGCCGCGACCTCCGCGGCCTCCGCACAAACCGAATTTCACCTGCAGGCGGGAAAACTCCGGAATCCCTTCGCGCAAAAGAGCGTGGAGTCCCTGGTGCTCACCGTACAGCAGGCGTCCCAATGGAAGCTTGGGGACAGTTTCTTCTTCCTTGACTATATCGTTGACAGGAAGAGAGACGGATTCAACGACCGTGATTTCTACGCCGAGTGGTATCCGACCCTGAGCATCGGTAAGCTGAAGCAGACGGAAGCTCGTCTGGGTCCGATTTCCGATGTCGCGTTTATCGCCGGAATCAATATGAGCGCCGATGCGAAGGTGCTCAAGTTTCTGCCGGGGCTCCGGGCGTCGTGGGATATTCCGGGATTCCTGTTCCTGAATACCGATCTCACCGCCTATATCGACCGGAACTTCGGCGTGAAGAAGGATGGTGCGCCAAAGGAAGGGAACAGCTTTACGTTCGACGTGAACTGGGCCGCACCGTTCGGGATAGGGGAACAGGCCTTCGCGATTATGGGTCATATGGAGTATATCGGGAGCAGATCGAACGAACTGGGAGGCCGGTACGACGGCTCCATCCTTGCCCAGCCGCAGTTCGTCTGGGATGTCGGCCAGGCCATAGCCAACGAACCCAATCAGATTCTGCTCGGATTCGAGTACCAGTACTGGCGCAATAAGCTCGGCACGGACGAGGACGAAAACACCATCCAGTTTCTGATGGTCTGGCGCCTCTAGGTCGGCCTGTCATTCCCAACTTTTGGATAACCTGATGAAAGCCGCCGTAATGGATGCCTTCGGATCACCCCTTGAGGTACGGGAGGTACCAGATCCCGTACCGGCGGAGGACGGCGTCGTGATCGAGGTTCGGGCCAACGGGATCTGCCGGAGCGACTGGCATGGATGGATGGGACACGACCCGTCGATCAAGCTGCCTCACGTGCCGGGTCACGAATTCGCCGGCGTGGTCGTCGAAAAGGGCGGCCTGGTGCGGAACTGGCAGGTCGGAGACCGGGTGACCGTGCCCTTCTGCGGCGGATGCGGCGTCTGTGCGCAGTGCCTGGCCGGCAATCACCACATCTGCGACAACGAGTACCAGCCGGGATTTACCGGATGGGGTGCTTTTGCTGAATACGTGGCCATGCCGTACGCCGACGTGAATCTCGTGCGCCTGCCGGATGAACTGGACTTCGTGGAAGCCGCGAGCCTGGGATGCCGGTTCATGACGGCATTCCGCGGCGTAGTGGACCAGGGCCGGGTCACAGGGGGCGATTGCGTGGCCATCCACGGCTGTGGCGGCGTGGGGTTGTCGGCGATTATGATTGCGACGGCCTTGGGCGCCACGGTGATCGCCGTGGATATCGACGACGACAGGCTGCAACTGGCGAGGGACTTCGGCGCCGGGATGACGGTGAATGCCCGGACGAGTCCCGACGTGGTCAGGGAAATACGGGAGAAGACGGGGGGCGGCGTCCTGATCTCGATCGACGCCCTCGGGAGCAAAGTCACCAGCCGCAATTCCATCCGCTGTCTTCGAAAAAGAGGCCGTCACGTGCAAATCGGGCTGACGCTGGCCGACGAGGCCGACGTCCCGATTCCAATGAACGCGGTCATAGCAAAAGAGCTTGAAATCGTGGGGAGCCACGGCATGCCGGCCCACCGGTACGCCGACCTGCTGCGCATGATCACATCCGGCGTCCTTCGCCCCGGGCGCCTGGTCGGCAAGACCGTTGCCCTCGAAGACGCCGGCGCGGAATTGGAGGCCATGGGACGCTTCAGCCAGACCGGGGTGACGGTCATCGACCGGTTCTGACGGCCATAGACCGGTTCTGACGATCATCGACCGGTTCTGACGGTCCTGTTGACACTCGCGAAACTCGAAAGGCATACGCATGGCCGAGAAGGACATCATTGCGCTCGAACGGCAGATCTTCGAACTCACCGCGAAGCTGAACGAGTTGCGGAGAGACAACGAGACGAGGCCGGTACCCGACTACCGATTCGCCACCCTGACCGGGGAAGTCACCCTGCTCGACCTGTTCGCCGGCCGTGACCGTCTGCTGGCCATCCACAACATGGGACAGGGCTGCCGGTACTGCACACTGTGGGCGGACGGATTCAACGGCATGCTTGCCCATCTCGAGGACGCCATGTCCGTCGTGCTCCTTTCAGGCGACCCCCCTGCCTTGCAGCGTGATTTCGCCAATTCGAGAAACTGGCGCTTCCGTCTCGCTTCCCACGGAGGCGGCGAGTACATCGTAGAGCAGACGGTGATGGAAGGCGTGGAGAACATGCCTGGCGCGGTGCTCTACGAACGGCAGGGCGACCAGGTGCTGCGAAAGAACAGCTGCGTATTCGGTCCCGGCGACCTGTACTGCTCCCTCTGGAACCTGCTCGGACTCGCCGGACTGGGCGAAGCGGAATGGACCCCGCAGTACAGGTACTGGCGCCAACCCGAGAAAATGGACGACGGCGGCGCCAATCTGCTCGAATAGCGGTTCGCCCCGGTACAGCGGTTGGTGCGGTGCGCGGCAGGCCTGCGGGAGGCGTGGTGTCAGACAGTCCGGCGATCAGGTTATTCCAACGAAACTGGTTTTTACGTGAAGCGCAGTTGCCGGAGATTACCCGGGCGGAAGGGCGCTTCATCGATGCCGCCATCGGACAGGACCCCGGTCGATGGGACGGCCGACCGGACTTGACGCGGATGGCCGGGATCCTCGCCGAACATCCGGACGTTCTGGATCGCATAGGCTCCCACTTGCTCACGGTGATTGTCGGGATGCGCGGTTGTGGAGGCGCGGTATCGTTTCTGCTTGATCGCGGTGTGCCGTTCAACATCGATACCCGTTCCTACAACGTACTGCACGAAGCGGCCTGGGCGGGCTCCGCGGATACGCTCGAAGCCATTTTCACATCGGGCGTAGTGGACGCCACCTCGGTTTCCGTCGAGAAGCCCCACACGGGTTGGCCCGCGAATCTCTCCCTCATGTACTGGGCCGCCTGGGGCGGGTTTCCTGAAGTCGCCAGACTCCTGATCGCACACGGCGTCGGGAAACACCACGAACTGCCTATTAAGGGCAACGGGGAGCGGGGAGAAACCTCCCTGCACGAGGCCGCGGCGCCGGGACCCTGGGGCGACGAAGATTCACCCAGGAACCGGGGAAAACGTGAAGTCGCCCGCATGCTGATCGAGGATGGCGCGGTGTACGACGCCTGCGCGGCGGCGGGATTGAACGATGCGGAACAACTCGGCAAACTGCTGGCTGCCGATCCCGGCACCGTTTCGGCGACCGGTGCTTACGGGATGACCCCTCTGCATTGGGCGGCAAGGGCGGGTTCGCTTGCGTGCGTCAAGCTGCTGCTGGACTGTGGCGCCGATCTGGACGCACGAAACAAATCGCGCCGAACCCCTTTGCAATTGGCGGCGGAAAGTGGCCAGGCGGAGGTCGTCAAGCTGATTGTAAAAGCCGGGGCCGACCTGAATACCCAGGACCGCAAGGGCCGTACTCCTCTTCATAGGGCTACCTACGAGGGGCATGCCGAGGCCGCGGAAGCACTGCTCGCCGCGGGCGCGGACGGGACCGTGCTGAACAGGAACGGTAAAACCGCCTTCGAAATCGCCCGGAAGGGCGCTTCCTTTCTCAAGAAACGAACCTGATATCCGCCTACTCCAAGGTGCCGAAATGAACGTCCTGCTCAGAATGAACCTGATAGAACCCCTGGTCGACGAAATCCGCCAGGTTGACGGGAAAGTACGGGTGGTACGGGTGGAATCGGAGGAAGAAGCCCTGGAAGTCATGCCGGAGATCGAAGTGGTCTGCGGCGAGATAACCCGGGCCCTGTTCGCTCGACGGAAGAAACTCGCCTGGATCCAGAGCTGGGGCGCCGGAGTGGATGGACTGCTCTATCCCGAACTGGTGGAGAGTGACGTGGTGCTATGCAGCGCGAAGGGCTTCGTGGGCGTGCACCTGGCCGACCACACCATGGCGCTGCTGCTTGCGCTGACCCGGGGCATCCACACCGCAATCCGTAATCCGGGCTGGGATCCGCGCTGGCCCATCCGCGAAGCCTCGTGGGAACTGGTGGATCGGACCATGGGCATCGTGGGACTGGGCGGAACCGGCCGTGAATTGGCCAGGCGGGCGGTCGCCTTCGGCATGCGCGTCGTCGCCGTGGATCCGGAAGACGTGGAAGTACCGCCCGAGGTAGAGGCCTGCTGGGGTATGGACCGGTTCCACGCCCTCCTGGAACAATCGGACGTCGTGGCCGTCTGCGCCCCGCTGACGGCGGAGACGGAGGGGCTGTTCGACCGGGCCGCTTTCGCCCGCATGCCGGATCACGCGTTGTTGATCAACGTCACCCGGGGCAGGATCGTCGACGAAGCGGCCCTGCTGGAAGCGCTGGAAGGCAAACGGATCGGCGGCGCGGGCCTGGACGTGGTACCGCAGGAACCGCTGCCCGAAGATCACCCGCTGTGGAAGATGGACAACGTGGTGATCACGCCCCATACCGCCGGGGGATCTCCCAACCGGGACGGCCGGTGCGTGGCCCTTTTCTGCGAAAACCTGCGGCGTTACCTGGACGGACTGCCGCTGATGAGCGTGATCGACAAGCGCAAAGGGTACTGAATCAGCTATACGCCGGAGCGCCGCGACATGCCGGAGCGCCGCGTCACGTCGGCGTGCCACCCGCTCAGTGCCGGTGATCCACCCCTTGGTCGTGCGAAGTGTGGTAGTGATGGGCGAGTAGGTCCGCGCCGAAATCATTCGTCGGGTTGCGCCATACCGTATGCACATGGTTGGCGTCGTTCTGCACGTTGTCGTATTCCACCAGGAACCGTCCGCCCTGCAGGCGGTAGTAATGGGGTTGCCGGGATTCCAGGCCGCCTGCCCAGGCCAGGTGGACGTCGCCCACACCGTGCTTCCGTAACAGGTCGGATTCGATCTCGGCGACGGCGTCCGGCATGCGGTGTATGTATTCGCCGATGAGGGCCTCCAGCATCTCCCGCTGGCCGTCGTTCATCCCTGACCCGGCGAGGCCGCGAGGCGTTTCCGTGTACCGCACCGTATCATACGGCACGTCCGTTCGGGCCAGCCTGTCCGGTTTCTCCCTGTTCTCCTGGATAAAACGCTGATTCACCGTGACGATGTCCCCCGGCGGAACCGACGCGATCAGCGCACTGTGCCGTTGTTCCTCGTCCAAGCCGCGTACCAGTTCCCGCGCCAGGTCTTCGACATTGCCCAGGGGCCTGAGCGAACCGACACCGTTAAGCGCGGCCGAGGCCGGGTTCGCCCCGAAGAAGAAGGGCGTGGGCGCGACGATCCGTCCCCCGGCGATGGTGTAGTTGATGGAAACGTGGTGTCCCTCGAATTTCCAGCCCCAGGGATCCCGGTCCGAGGGGGTGCCGAATACGGATACGTAATAGTCGGAAGGATCCCGCCAGTTGCCCGACGACCAGCCTTCCCGGGCATCCAGCGTCGCTTCCAGACCCATGATGGTCGTCGTCGTGGCGTACCCCGTACCGCTCAGTCCCGAGGCCACGAGCTGCATGGCCCGGCGTCGTTGTCCCCGGTCCATCTCCCCGAGCGGCAATCCCTTTCTCGCCAGGGGCACGTAGTCCCAGAACGTGCGGGAATCATCGTCTTCAAAGGGGAAGCGCGCCTTCGCAAGCTGATCCGGCGCCAGGGCGGCCGTGAGATTGACGGCGGCCTCTCCCATGCGCTGAACCAGCCCCCTGATGTGTTCGCTGGTCAGTAAACCGTTCTGGTCCTCGCTCATTGTATTCTCCGATTGGAACGTAGACGCATACCGATGCGATATCTATCACTTGAGATCAGGGAACCGCAGGAAACGCTTGGCCGTTCCGCCCATGATCGCCTCGTACTCGTGGGGCTTGATGTCGGGCATGGTCTGCTCGATCAGACCCGCCAGCTTGTCGTAGCCGGGTTCCTCGTAGATCCACGGGAAGTCCGTGGCCCACATGAGCCGGTCGGCGCCGTAAGTGCCCAGGAAGTGTTTATGCCACCCCGCCAGGTCGGGGTAGGGGTACGGTTTCTTGCTGAAGGCGTAGTGGCCCGACAGGTGCATCGTCACATTTTCGTAGGTGCTCAGCCGGTGCGTGGTATGAAAGGCCGGGTTATAGGACACGATGTCGATCTGCGGCCGTCCCCACTGGTCCGTCCGGCCCTTGCCCAGGCCCGGGCAGATGCCCAGGTGGTTGATGACGACGCGCACCTGGGGGAAGGCGTCGACGAGCCAGGCGATCAGGTGAGCGTCCGCCGCACGCACGTACAGCCAGAGGACGAGGTCTTTCTCCGCCGCGTGCCGCCAGATGGGGTAGGTCGTGAACTTACGCACGTCCACGGCATCGAAGGGATCCGCGGGGCCACCGACCAAACCGAGCCGGAAACCCACGATCCCCGTTCCGTCCGTCAGCCGGTCCATGTGCTCCTCTGGCGCGCCATAGGCCGATTCGGGTATGAGTCCGATGCCGAGGAATCGGTCCGGATAGGTTCTGAGGCAGTGAAGCAGGTAGGCGTGCTGCGCCTCGCTCGTGCCGCCGATCTGCACCAGCATGGCCTGGTCTATGTTGCTGCCGGCCATGTAGGTCATCAGCTTTTCGACCGTCTCTTCCCGTTCCGGCGGCGTGTTGCCGCCCGCTTCTCTCGGAAACTCGCGGGAAACTTTCGCGAACACGTGACCGTGGGCATCGATACGTGGCATGCGGCTCCCTGTCTATGACATCCCGAAAAGCCGGAGCCGGTCCGGCGTGTTCAGCGACGGGGCGATGTGGGCGTACCGGCCGGGGTCTATCTTCCCGGGCGTACGCTTTTCATAGGTGAGGATGATCGACTTCCGCGGGATACCGGTGTGGTTATCCATGGCCACGTGCCATCCGTAGGTATTGAACATGATGGCCGTACCCGCCCTGCCCGGGAACCGCTTGTGGCCCGGCATGGCTTCCAGATTCTTTACGCGGGGGTAGGGCCCCGCGCCTGGCCGGTGGCTGCCGGGAACGTAGGCGAATTCCCCGCCGCCGCGCTCGACGTCGTTTACGTAGACCTGCACCTTGATATGGAGGGGATGATCGGGAGCGACGTCGGGATGCCATCCCGTGTAGCCCATGGGCCAGAGCGGCGCCGTACGGACCTGCTCGCCGATGAAGATCATATCGTCTCCGGTAAAGGCCCTGACGTATTCGAAGTAACGCGGCTGGTCGAGGATGTCGATGAAGACCTCGTCCTTTTCCAGCACATTCGGAATGTCGTAATAGGTCGCCGCGAGTTCACCCCGGGCGATCTTGTCCAGCCACTCCTCCTTGCAGGCTGCTGCCCAGTGGTCGAAGGCCTGCTGGAGGCGGTCCAGCATCTCGCCCCGGATCGCGTCCTCGAAAACGAGATACCCCTGCTCTTCCCACTGTTTCCATTCCGCCGGGGTGGGACCGGAATCCACGGTCATTCGGGACTTCTTTCTTCGTGATTCAAATGGTGGCGATGGTATAGACCGGAATCAACAGAAACGGTTCCGCGCTGTCAAGCGTGACGGCGGTCCCGCGGGATTTCCTTCTTGCCCCGTTCTTCCTCACCGGCCTATCTTTTTGCGTGCGTACGATTGCTCTTGAAAGGAGAAACGCTTGAAGATCGAAGCCGTGGCATCCCTCGCGATCCCCGAATTGAAAGTGATTCGCTTCGGCCGTTTCAGGGATGACCGGGGATACTTCACCGAATCCTACCGGCTGGGGGATCTCTCCCGCAACCCGGAGACGGCGTTTCTCCGTGATGTCCGTTTTCTACAGATCAACGAGAGTTTTTCCCGCGCTGGCGTGGTCCGAGGCCTCCATTTCCAGTGGAATCCTCACATGGGCAAGCTGGTTCGGGCTGTTCGTGGCCGCATCGTGGACCTGGCGCTGGATATCCGGTTGGGTTCGCCTACCCAGGGCAAGATCGTCGCACACGACATTTCGGAGGATCCCGGTACCGACCACGCCGAGTGGATCTGGGTGCCGCCGGGATTCGCCCACGGTTTCTTCTGCATGACCGACTGCGTCCTGGAGTACCTGTGCAGCGGGGAGTACAGTCCGGAAAACGAGGCCGGCATCTCGCCGATGGCGCCTGACCTGGACTGGTCGCTATGCGATCGGTCGCTGAAGCGCGCGTTCGACGAGGTTGCCGCGGGACAAGCCACCATGTCCGAGAAGGACCGGGACGCGTTTTCCATGAACGGCTGGCTGGCGGATGAACGGTCCTTGAACTTTACGTACTGAACGCGCAGCAAAACCGCAACCTGGTTCATACTTTAATTATGGGAGAAACTTTAATGACATCGGATCAACCTTCGCTCTGGTCAGACATCCGTGGACTCGTGTTCTTCGGCTGGATCGTCGCTGCGACGCGCCTGCTGCTGGATTTCGTCGCGCCTGAACAGTCCATGTTCATCGGCGTATATTTCCTGATGCCCCTTGCGTACCTGTACTATGGACTGAAGGGCAGGTGGGACCACCTGGCCTGGAGGCGGGTGGCGGGATCGCTGATCGTGGTCGTGTTTCTGGTCTGGTTCATTCCGAACCTGATTTCGTACAGTACCGCGTTTTTCGTCGGGCTGGAGCACGGCCGGTTCTCGCCGGAAAACTCCGGTAGAGTACTCGACTATGAGGGGCCGCTCATGACGATACTGAACGGCGGTATGGTTGCGGGAGGCACATTCCTAGCCGGTTCGGTCTGGAGTGTCGCGCTGGGCACGCTGTTCATCTGGCTGCCGGGAGCGATGCGAAGGCGGCAGGCTCGAGTCTGACGCGTAACTAAAACCCGATGTCCCGCAAATACTCCAGCGTCCGCTTCGCGATCGGGAAGGGTTTGTCAAAAGGCGCGGGATACATGTCCTGCTCCACGATGGCGTAACCGTCGTAGTCGATTCGCTTCAGTAATCCAAGCAAAGCCGGAAAGTCGACCAGGCCCGCCGAAGGTTCGCAGAACATGTCCATGGCCACCGCATCGGCGAAGGGAATGTTCTCGGCTTCCACCATCTTCTGCTTCTCCGGATCCACGCTCTTGAGATGGAGATAGGGGATCCGGCCACGGTGTTCTTCGAGAAAGGCGACCGGATCTCCGCCCCGGTAGGCGTGGTGGCCCACGTCGAAACACAGCGACACCCGATTGGGGTCCGTGTCCGACAGGAAACGCTCGATCTGTTCCTCGTATTCCACGTGGGTCTCCGCATGGGGGTGGAATACGAGATGAAGATCGAAGTTGTCTTGTGCCAGATCGGCGACGCGGTGGGTCGTGTCGACCAGGCGCAGCCAGTTCGCGTCGTCCAGGGTTCGGGGCTCGATCAATTCGCCGGTGAACAGATCGGAGTAAGTGCCGTCGATCAGGACGAGAAAGCCCGCGCCCGTGGCGGCCAGCAGATCTCCCGCGCCGACCACCTGCTGCTCCAGTTCCGGCCAGCGGTCAGGATCTTCGAGATTGCCCATGGCGAAGGCGCTGGTCACCTTCAGGTTTCTTGCAGCCAACTCCTGTTTCAGCCGGTCGATCTCCGTGGGCAGATAGCCGTAGGGCCCCAACTCAATCCACTCGTAACCGGCTTCGGCCACCTCGTCCATGAACCGCTGCCACGGGGTCTGCCTCGGATCATCGGGAAACCAGACTCCCCACGAATCCGGCGCGCTGCCGATGCGGATGTTCATGGATACCTCCTCATTTCCTTCTCCCTTAGAACGTGGCGTCGCGGACGCGGCCTCGCGGTACTCCCCGCTAGTAATGAAACCGCTGGCTCGTGCGGCGTTCGGCCTCGTACCCCTCGCGCAGCTTCCGCGTCATGGGATCGTTGGTCGCCTCGGCGGAGGCGATGTCCCACCACACGTCGGAAGGCGGCAGGTAGCGGTGTTTCTCGGTCTCGCACACGATCACGCAGGCCCTCGTCTCGGACCGGGCTTCCCTGAGCGCCTGTCGCAACTCGTCCGGTGACTTCACGTGCCACGCCCGCGCGCCGAAACTCCTGGCGTTGGCGGCGAAATCGATCTCAAGGTACTCCCCTTCGAGACGATCCGAGTCGGAGTCGCGCCCGCGGAACTCGTTGCCGAACGACCGGCCCGCCCGTGCCATCTGCAGGGCCCGGATGATCTGGTAACCGTGGTTTTCCGAGATGACGACGGTCACCTTCAGGCCCTCCTGCATGGCGGTCATGAGTTCAGTCGGATTCATCAGGTAGGTACCGTCACCGATATAGACGTAGATCTCGTCGTGCTTCCCGGCCATGCGGGTACCCAGGCCGGCCGGCAGTTCCCAGCCCATGCACGAATAGCCGAATTCCAGATAGCAGGCGGCGCCGCCCGAAACGTCCCAGAGCCGGTGCAGGTCGCCCGGCGGGCTGCCGGCGGCCGCAATTATGCAGTCGCCTTCCCGGGCTTCGCCGTTCAGGGTCTGGATGAGTTGGGCCTGGCTCATAGCCTCGCCGGGGTGATCGACGTATACTTCTTCTTTCAGCGACCGATGGTAGGCGTCCATGTGGTCCCGCACCTCCGCACGGTAGGACGTACTGGCCCGGATGCCCGCCTCCCGGGCGGCTTCGGCCAGGGCGGTCAGCGCCTCCCGGGCGTCGGCCGTGACCGGCAGGGCGCCTTGCTTGTAGGCGTCGTGTCCGGCCACGTTTATACCGATAAATCGGACATTGGGATTTGAAAAAGCGGACTGCGAGCCCGTGGAAAAGTCGGTGAGCCGCGTTCCCACGGCGATGATCAGGTCTGCCTCGGCGGCGATTTTGGCGCCCGCAGGCGTGCCGGTCACTCCGAATCCTCCGATAGCCCAGTCCGAGGATTCACGCAGGGCGCCCTTGCCGCCGAAGGTCTCTCCCACGGGGATGCCGCAGGTCTCGGCGAAGGCCGCGAGGGCATCCCACGCTTCCGAGTAGTGTACGCCGCCGCCCGCGATGATCATCGGCCGCTTCGCCCCTTTGAGCATCTCGACCGCCTCCGCGATACGCGCTTTCGTCGGCGGCCTGCGCTCCACGCGCCAGATCCGTTTTTCGAAGAAATGGGCCGGGTAGTCGTATGCGTGGGCCTGTACGTCCTGGGGCAATGAGATCGTCACAGCACCCGTATCGGCCGGGTCGGTGAGCACGCGCATGGCTTCCGGCAGGGCGGTCAGCAGTTGTTCGGGCCGGTTGACCCGGTCGAAGAACCGGCTGACCGGGCGGAAGCAGTCGTTGACGCTGACCTCGGCGGACACCGGGTGCTCGAGTTCCTGCAGCACCGGCCCCTGGTACCGGGTGGCGTAGTAGTCGGAAGGCAACAGGAGCACGGGCAGGCGGTTGATCGTGGCCGTGGCCGCCCCCGAGAGCATGTTGGTCGATCCCGGACCGATCGACGCCGTGCAGGCGATGGTGGCCATGCGGTGGTTCACCTTGGCGTAACCCGAGGCCGTGTGCACCATGGACTGCTCGTTGCAGGGCTGATGGTAGGTCAGGTCCTGTCCGTACTCGAAAAGCGCCTGGCCCAGCCCGGCCACGTTCCCATGGCCGAATATGCCGAATATGGCGGGGATGAAACGGCGCTCCGAACCGTCACGCTCGCTGTACTGTACAGATAGATATTTGACCACCGCCTGCGCCGTGGTCAGGCGGACTTTATCGTGGGGATATGCCATGGTCTGCTCCTTCGATAACGCGGCGCGGGCCTGAATGCAATCCATGACCGGCGCCAGGTAACTCAGCCGATCTTCTGCACCAATTCCCACCGGTCGGACGCCCAGGAGCGTTCCACCGCGGCCAGCACTTCGGCCACGGCACGCGCTTCATTGAAACCGGGTTCGCCCTGCGTGCCCTCGGCAATGGACCGGAGAAAATGATACGTTTCCAGGACCTTGAGGTCGTCGTAACCGAGTCCCAGGGCGGGACCGGGGTTGAAGTGCCCGTGTCCGGGATAGGCGGGGCCGCTCTGCAGGGTGACGTACCCTTCTTGCGGACCGTCGACCGTGTACAGCTGCAATTCGTTCATGCGTTCGAAGTCCCACCGCGCAGCGCCCTTCGTACCGTGGATCTCGAACGCCATCTGGCAATGGGTGCCCTGGATCACGCGGCCCACTTCAAAGGTACCCCGGGCGCCGTTTTCGAACTCCACCAGCGCCCCGGCGTAGTCTTCGTTGGTCACGGGTTCGCGTTTCCCGCCGGTCCCGACGGAGAAGTGGGTGCCCTCGCCGGCCGGCGCCTCGCCGGCCGGCGCGACGGGACGATCCTTGACGAACAGCGCCTGCTGGCCGATCACCCGGCGAAGGGGTCCCGCGAGCATGTGGGCCATGTCGGCGACGTGGGACATGAGGTCGCCCATGGCCCCGCTCCCGGCGTCCTCTTTTCGGAAGCGCCATGAGAGCACGCCGTCGGGATGATTCGCGTACCCGGCGAAAAAGCGGCCGCGATAGTGGGTGATGTCACCCAGCGCGCCGTCGCCGACAAGACTACGCGTATGCTGCACGAGCGGCGCCCAGCGGTAGTTGTATCCCACCCAGGTCAAGACGCCGGCTTCGGCAGCCGTCCGGGCGATTTCGGCCGTTTCTTCCGGGTTCCGGCCCACGGGCTTCTCGCAGAAGATGTGCTTGCCGGCCGCCGCCGCCGCGCGGACCATGTCCAGGTGCAGGCGGTTCGGCGCGGTGATATTGACCACGGAAACGTCGGGGTCGTCCATCACCTCGCGCCAGTCCGTGGTGATACGGATGAAACCCAGTGTGTCCCGGGCCTCTTCGCACCGTGCGGCCACGTCGTCGGCGCAGATGACCAGTTCCGGCACCAGTCCGCTGTCCGGGAATCGCTGCCGGATCTGGCGGTAGGCCCGGCCATGCACGGCGCCCATCCATCCCATTCCGATGATGCCGATGCCGATGGTCGAGGTCAATTCAGTCGCTCCGTTTGATTGATCGTTACGATCGCCGGTGTTTCAGCCCAGGGCATCGATCAACTGGTTGACGCCGAGATACAAGAAGAGGACCAGTGCGAGGGCGAGGAGCACGTTCAGCACCCACCCCGTCTTCAAGTCTCCGACCCAGGCCCGTTTCGAGTTCATGTACAACAGGGTGCCGGCCAGAAACGGCATGAAAAAAGCGCCGACCACCGTGTAGACGATGACTACCGATACCGGCCGGTCGAAGAGCAGCAGCGTCATTGTAGGAAATGTCAGGAACAACAAAAACCCTCGGTAGTACCGTGAATCGGTCCGGACCATGGCTTCCCGGGCCTCGCTGGACGCTTTTTTGAACAGCGCCATGAAGTCGGCGAACAGATAGGGAATGCCCTGCCAGACGCCCAGCACGGAAGTGATGACCGCAGCCCAGAAACCAAGGTAGAGTGACCACCGGCCGAAGGGGCCCAGCGCCGCTTCCAGCCGGTCCGCCATGCCCAGGACGATATCGATGCCCACGGCCTCGGGGCGGATCTGCGCACCGAGGATCATGACGGCGATGCCAAAGAACCCGGTCAGAAGATAGGCGCCGCCGAGATCGATCCGTATGCCCTTGAGCCACTCGCCGCCTTCGCGGCCGGCTTCCCGGATCCAGTATCCGTAGCACATGACCGACAGGCTGCCGCCCACGCCGCCCAGGACGCTCAGGACCGCGACCACCGAACCGGAAGGCGCGCTCGGCAGGGCGATCCCGCGCATGATGTCGCCGAGGTCGGGACGGAGGGCCCAGGCGCTGATCAGAAAGCTTACGAACATCAGGCCGATGAGTACTTTCATGACGGTCAGGAAGAAACCGAACCGGCCCGCCCAGACCATTACGCACGCGGCCAGGGCGTGTATGATCCCCCACTGCGCGACCGAAAGCCCTGGAAACACCGTGTGGCCGGCGATGCCGGAGGCCGAAAGCAGCCCGCCGCCGACCAGGAAGGACCAGATAAGGAGATAGAGCAGGAAGAAATACTGTACGGGCCTGCCGAGGCGTTCCACCCAGCCTTCCAGGAGCGTGGTGCCCGTTGCGAGTTGCCAGCGCCCGACCCCTTCGTTCAGGGCGAACTTGAGCACGGCGCCCCAGACAAGGGCCCACAGCAGCACCGTGCCGAACTTCGCGCCGGCGTTGGTGGCCGAGATCATGTCCCCGGCCCCGACCCCCGTGGCCGCGACGGCGATCCCCGGTCCCATCAGGGCGAGCATCTGGAAGAAGTTCAGTTTCAAGTTGGTATCCGCATCGGAAGACGCCGGTGCATCAAATCTCGTCCTGCATCATTTCGTCCAGGTACCGCTTGCCGGACAGGATCGCGTTGAAGGGATCGGCGCCCGTGGCCAGCTCGATGCTGATGTACCCGTCGAAGCCGCCGTCCCGCATGATCCGAAGCGCCCGGCGATAGTCGATCATGCCCTCGCCGAGGGGCGCGTTGATGTGCTGGGCGCGGTCTTCTTCCTGGAAGTAGATCCGCTGGATGTTCTTGACGTGCCAGAAGTTGGAGTGCGGCGCCAGCATGCGGCACACGTCGTCCCAGCCGCCCCTGGGCGTCGCGTAGGCGAAGTAGAAATTGCCGAGGTCGGGGTTGGCCTTGATCAGCGGGTGATCGACGAGGCCGATGAGACGCAGCATGCCCTCCGGGGTGTCGACGATGCTGTTCTGGTGGAGTTCCAAGGTCAGCTCGGTGCCCTCCGGCTCGGCCTCCCGAGCCAGCGACCGCAGTACGCTGGCGGCTTCCTCGTAGTCCTCGTCCCGCGCGCGCACGCTACTGCCCACGGGGTCGGACTGTCCCCGGAGATCCTGCTCGCGCACGCCCACTTCCCAGGGTTGCGGCGAGATGGACATGTTGACGAGCGGCGCGCCCGCGAGTTGGGCCGCCTTCACCGCCCTGGACAGCAAACCCCGGTTCGTCGCCCGGACCTCTTCGGGCGCCGGCCAGGTGATGATCTTCCGCAGAACGGTCAGTCCGCCGATTTCGAGTCCGTGGCTTCGCGCCTCCTCGCCCAGTTCGACCAGCGCGTCGTCCGGCGCGTCGTAGAAATTGAACCAGGTCTCGCCCAGGTCGATGCCGTCGAACCCATGACGGACCAACCAGTCCCACACCGGCTTTCGCTCGTCGGCAAGGGGATATCCCCGCTCCGCGGCTTCGAGTGAACGGTACGGACTCAAGGTCAAGGTACAGAAGACGATTTTCATGATGGGTTGGCCCGCATGTACGCATGTACGATGTCGCGGCACAGGGCGTGGTCCTGCCGCGCGCCGTATCCGTCGGTGATGGGTTGTTTCCCGCTCACGACGCAATCGTGAAAGTGGATCAGCTCCAGCTTGAAGGCGTTCTGCTTGTTGACGACGAGTTCCTTCTTCCAGGGCTGTTCGTCGTCCATGCCCATCACCGTGACCGGCGACGGCAGTCCCCGGTCGAACCCCGTGGGGAACCGGATGCCCACGCGCCGCCCCGCGCCGAAGACTTCGAGGGTCTCCCGGAAATCGTGCAGTTCGGGCAGGCTGGTCCAGGTCGCCACGCACCGGGCGTCGTTCTCGTAGGCCAGCACCGTGGTCACGCTCGATCCGCCGCGCCAGACTTCGGCGCTGACCACCCTGTCCGGCGGACCGAAAAGACCCCGCAGGCTGCTGATGTCGTGGATCATGCTGCCGGAGAGCGAGAAGAAGATCCTTCGCGCGGCCTCCGGGGCATCGCCGATGGCATCCCGGATGGCGCGCTCTCGCTGGGCGGCTGAGCGCTCGATCACCTCGCCCGGAATGTCGTCGAAGGCGTACAGCGTGAATTCACTCAGGTGGCGGTCGTTTCCGCAGTGCAGATGGTTCACCTGGATGAAACGGATGTCCGGCATGGCGACGACCTCGTTCCGGGCGAATTGATATCCCGGATCGTGCTGCTTCATGTACCCCACCATCAGCGTCTTGCCCGAAGCCTCCGCAGCCCCGATGATCCGGTCCGCTTCCCCGACCGAGAAGCACATGGGCTTTTCGATGAAGACGTGCTTGCCCGCGTCCAGCGCGGCGACGGCCGCTTCGGTCTTGGGGTCGGCGAAACACAGCAGCACGGCGTCCAGGTCCAGTGCCAGGAGGTCCTCGTACCGGGTTACGCGACTGCGCTCGGGTACGTGGTAGAGTTCACCAATGAAGTCGACGAGTTTCGCGGACGCGTCGCAGAGTCCGGCCAGTTCATAGCGGTTGCGGAGTTCGGCGATATGGGGCAAATGCTGTATCTGGGCGATCGCACCGCAGCCGATCACGCCGATCCTGATGCGGTCCATGGAAATGCCTTTCCGGCAATCGATGCCCTGGTATCAATGCAACAGATAGGGAAGTCGATGAAGAGAATACGCCCGGAGGGATTCGAACCCCCGACCTACTGATCCGAAGTCAGTTGCTCTATCCAGCTGAGCTACGGACGCACGGGGGAACCGGGAACCGGCGCAACCTGTGCGCAGAACGTGCTGGCCGCCCGATTCCCATACCCCAGGCAGGATTCGAACCTGCGACCCTCGGATTAGAAGTCCGATGCTCTGTCCAACTGAGCTACTGGGGCGCACCATCTTCAATATACGGGAACGGGGGTTGCTGTCAACACGAGAGTGGGAAGGGTCCAGGTCGACTTTTTGCGGTAGAAAACGAGATTTCAGAATCGGCTTCCGACTGATGAAGTGTGGCGCCAAAAATCGAGATTCAAGTCAATCATTTCAAAACGAGGAGCCAAAATGAAACGGATACTACCGCTGTTGTTGATTCTTGCGACGCCCGGTTCGGCATGGAGTGCTTTTGAACCGGTTTACGCCGGTGCGAGACCGGTCGGCATGGCGGGCGCTTTCGTGGCCGTCGCGGACGACGCCGAAGCATCCTTCCTCAATCCGGGCGGTACGCCCCAAGTGGGCCGGGTCACCTTTTCGAGCTACTATACGAGACTCTTCGGCATGAAAGAGCTGGCCCAGGTGGCCGTCTCCGCCGTCGCTCCGACCGGCCTGGGGCACGTCGGCCTGTTTTACCATGGCCTGGGAAGCTCGTTGTACCGCGAAGGTGTTTTCGGTCTCTCCTACGGACGATCCATCGGCAGGCGATTCCACGCGGGGCTGACGCTTCGCAGGTTGAGCCTTACCTTCCAAAACTACGAAGGCGCTTCCGCAACCGCGTTGGACGCGGGCTTCCTCGCAGATCTCCCGTACGATCTTCGTCTCGGCGCGATGGCTCATGCCATCGGCCGCTTATCGGAATCCGGTCCCGCTGCGGAGAATCCCCGCATCATCCAGGCGGGGTTGAGCAGGACGGGAGACCGGCTGACGGTTTCCTTCCAGGTCGACCGCCACCCGCGTCATGGCTACACCACCAGAGTGGGCCAGGAGTTCCGTCTGGCCGAGTTCGTTACGGTCCGGGCGGGCCTGACCACGGATCCATCCCTGTTCTATGTCGGCCTGGGCCTGGCAAAGGGACGCGTGAAAACGGACTACGCCCTGTCGTCCCACTCCCTGCTGGGCATTACGCACCGGTTTTCGCTTACCATGGAGTTCGGCTGAAATGAGTCCGTTCATGAAACCAACATGGAGGTTTCTGGTCTCCGCGTCCCTGGCGGTAATGACCTTCCTGCCTGAAGAACGGGCTGCCCAGGATCCCGACTACTCGATAGACGCGCTGATCGACCGGGAGGCGGCAGACATCGATCCAGAGGACATCGCGCTGCTGGTTTCGCTGCGGCGCGACCCACTGGATATCAACCGGGCAGGCCGTACCGAGCTGGAACAACTTCCGTGGATCACGCCAGGCCTTGCCGGAGCCGTCGTCGCCTGGCGGGAAAGATACGGCCCCTTCGGAAGCACCCGAGAACTCACGCGGGTTCCGGGATTCACGGTGGCCCTCGTTTCCCGAATCAGTCCCTTTGTTCAAGCGGCAGGCGGTCGCTCTTTTCAAACCACAGGACGCTGGCGCGTGGTCCGAAGCCGCACCGATCGTCCGGACGCGGAGGGAAACGGCACACTCGGTCTGCAAGGTGACATTGGACTGGGAAGCAGATTCAAGTTGGGGGGACGCGGTGAGCGACGGGATCGAGGAGGTGAAACCAGGTGGCGATCGGGATACCTGGAAATGGATCGAGTGGATGCTTCCCGCAGGCTGATCCTGGGCTATTACGAAATGGACTTCGGCCAGGGATTGGTGTGGCGCAGCCATTCGATCCGGCCTTCAACGGCCAGTCTCAGCGCGTCGGTGAAACGCCGCGTCCGGGGACTGAGACCCGTGCGGACGACCTACGCATCGGGCACACGACGCGGCATGGCCCTGCAGATAAAACGGCGTGGGTTTTCCCTGACGGGAGTACTCTCGAGGGCCCAATCGGGCAATTGGGTATCAGGAGGCCGCCTGGACTGGAAGCGAAATAGCGGACTGATTGGGATTTCGGCTCTTCAGTCGGAAGGTCGCCTGCGCGTTGGCGCGGACCTGGACTTACTCTACGGCGGCACGAACCTCTTCGGCGAAATGGCCATCGACGATGAGGGTTACCAGACCGTTCAGGGCGGCATGGTCTGGAGCATGGAGGGCGTGGAAGGCGGCCTGACATTTCACCGTCAACCGGATGCCAGGTTGATCGAAGAGTCTGAGCGGTCCTGGCAAAGCCTGCTCCTGCGCTGGCGGCCGGATCGCCGGACCACGCTTCAATTGAGCGTCGAACCCCGTTTGACCTACCTGGAACTCTACCGGCGCAGCACCTTTCGTTTTCGCCGCAGAATGAACGGTGGGCTCATGTTCTCGGGAGTGTGGCGCCGTGAAATGGATGAGCAGCGGGCAACCGGAACTGCCCTGCAGGACACCTGGCAGGGTCAGGTGTCCTGGCGGTTGCCTGCCCGGGTCCGGTGGCGGGCTCGCTACGAGCGACGCGTACTATCGGGACTCAAGCCCATACACGACCTGCGCCTGTACATGCGGTACCGGTCCAGGGACCGCGTCAGCCTGTCCGCGCAGTGGGAATACATGCTGTCGGGGTTTCCCGCGTCGGAGGACACGCGGGCCGGATTTTCCGGTCCGGAGGACACGACTTCCCTGTTCAGGTCCAACTACCGCGAAAGGTGGGTTATCCTGCTGTACGGGACTGTCGGATCGGGCGTTTCCACGCTGGCGCGATACACACGAACCCGGCAGACCCGTTACGATCAGCTCAAGTTTCCCCTGGTCGAAACACGCTGGATTCTGCAGTTGAACGCACGGTGGTGATCTGGTTGTGGGAACCGAATTGGGGAGCCACGTAATGGCTTCTGACGGTAACCGGTCCTGGCTGGTCTGGAGACAGAACTGCTCTCCGTACTTTGATGACAAGCCATAGTTTTCGTTTGATCTCTCTTCGTCGTGGCACTATATTGATTGGAGCAGGTGAGAAGTTGGGAAGACGGTGCAAATCCGTCGCGGACCCGTCGCTGTGACCGGGGACGAACGCCGCATCAAGAGCCCCCGTGCTCGAGCCACTGTTCCAACAGGAATGGGAAGGCGCGGCAAGTAGATCGATCCGGAAGCCAGAAGACCGACCTGCCCATAGTTTTCATCGGGACTTCCGTGGACTGAAGTCACCCGGTGTACATGGATAATCGCAAGTATGGCCATCAGGCGTATTCGCCCCGGTTCCTGATCTCCGGACGCGGATTCCCGAAGGCTATGCTCCGAGGATGACAAACGGCATCCCCGCATCTGACATCGTTCAGGTGCGGGGATTTTTATTTGAAAGGAGATCAACCTGAAACCACACCCTGGGTCCATGTCCTGAAAGACCCATTGTGTATCACCGATATCGAAACCGCGAAACATATACCCGAACAGGAGCCATAATGAAACATCTACGATGTAGTTTAATATCAGTGTTCTGTTTTTCCGTTCTTTCCACCACGCCGGGCCTCGCTCAGAACACACAGGAAACGGCGGATCAGGAGCCAAGGTACATTCTGGACACCGTAGTTGTAACCGCTGCCAGGGTCGAAACCCCCTTGCGACAGGTCTCGAGTTCGATCGCCGTTATCACCGCCGAAGATATCGAACGCAGCAGCCGGAACACGGTCGCCGAAGTGTTGCGCGATGTGGGCGGGCTGAGCGTGGCGCAGAACGGGGGGACGGGTAGGAACGCGTCTGTTTTCCTTCGTGGCGCCGAATCGGCCTACACCCTGTTTCTAATCGACGGCGTCGAAGTAAACGATCCCACGTCACCCGGACGCAGCTACACTCCGGCGCATCTGACCGTTGACCAGGTAGAGCGGATCGAGGTGCTGTACGGGTCACAGAGCACGCTCTACGGATCGGATGCCATCGCGGGCGTGGTAAACATCATCACCAGGCGGGGGGAAGGTCCTCCGAAGATCAATGCCTCCATCGAGGGCGGCGCACTGGGTACGTTTCGAAGCCGGGCGGGTTTGAGCGGGGGCACAACAGACTACCGGTATGCGATCGACGGCTCGTTCCTCAACACGAGGGGTATTTCATCGAACGCCCTGGGGAACATGGAGGAAGATGGATATCGGAATACCACACTGGCCGGACGCTTCGGGGCGACGCCTGCCGCCGGCGCTTCGATCGATCTCACGGTCCGGTACACGGACGGCCGCGCCGATATCGACAACGGAACCGGCCCCCATGGAGACGATCCCAATCGGATAAACACATCCAGGCAGCTGTTCGTCCGGCCCTCCGCGACTCTTGAGCTCTGGTCGCAGCGATGGAAGCAGACGCTGGGATACAGCCTGGTCGATCACAGCAGAGAAGACGACAATCCGGTGGACGCCAACCAGGAGACGGCCGCGAATTCCACGTTCGACGCCCGGTTGCACAAAGTGGACTGGCAGCACACGCTGTTACTGGCCGAGGGGAATACCGTCGTGTTCGGAGCCGAAACCGAATCGGAACAGGGCGAGTCCGAATCGAAGGGACCTTACCCAAGCCGATTCGAACGGCAGACGGCGAGGATGACGGGCGTCTACCTGCAGGAGTTGTTGCAGTATGGCGACGCGTTGTTCGCCGCCGCGGGAATCCGGGTCGATCACCACGATCGGTTCGGATCCGAAGTCACCTACAACTTCGCACCAAACGTATTCCTCGAGGAGCCGGGAACCAGGATTAAAGGCGCTTACGGTACGGGTTACAAGGCGCCTTCGCTGTTCCAGCTGTATTCATCCTTCGGTGATTCCACGCTCCAGGCGGGATCGAGCAAGAGCTGGGAAGCGGGGATCGAGCAGTACCTGGCCGGCCGGCGGCTTGCGGCCGGCGTGACGTATTTCGACAATACCTACGATAACATGGTCGGATGGGATAGCGCGACCTCCAGTTACAAGAACGTCTTCAAGGCGACGAGCAGGGGAATGGAGTTGACCGGCCGGTATACGGGGATCGCGGGAACATCCCTGCGGGCCTACTACACCTTTACCGACTCAAAGGACCACGAATCGGATGAGCAGTTGTTGCGGAGGCCCCGGCATAGCGGCGGAATCGTGCTGGACCGGCGGGTACGGCCGGGGATCGACCTGAACCTGAGTTACCGATTCTCGGGGGAACGGCGGGACAACGACTTTTCCACCTGGCCGGCGACGCCGGTTACATTGGACGGCTACGGGATCGTGAATGTCGCCGCCAACTGGAAAATCACGCCGAACATCCAGGTCTTCGGCCGGATCGACAATCTGTTCGACGCGAAGTACGAGGAGATCCTGGGCTACGGAACCGTGGGGATAACGGGCTACCTCGGTGTCCGGGTAGGGAACAGTGGCTATTAGGAAACGGCTAGAGGTGAAGAGGTTACAACGAAGGGGCTTGGCATAGGGCGCCCGGTCTGTTCCCGGCGTGCCTCGATGCCTGGCGCCAGGCTACGCGCTGTCCCGCCCGATGCCCAGTTCGTCCATGATGTCCTGAATGGCGGACCAGACGGGCGGATCGATATCAATGCCCTGTGCCAGTTGCCGCTCCCGCTCGCGGCGGGCGCCGTCGCCGGGCACCCGGATTTCCTCCACGCCCGGCGCCTTGCGTGCGGCCTTGATACTTGCCACGAGCCGGTCCACTTCCGCCGAAAAGGCGGACCGCGAAACGAACACCTCCGGGTCGATGACGAGGATGAACAGGGCGTTCCGGTCGAGGTCCTCCGGGGACCGGCCACTGCATCCCGCGCCGCTCAGGCCGCCGGTCAACACGTCGACCAGGATGCTCAGCGCAAAGCCTTTGTGCCCCGCGATCAGGCTGCCCAATGGCAGAATCGCCGCCCGTCTGGGCGTGGAGAAATAGGACTCGCCATCCGTCGTGGTCCGGCCGTCTCCGTCGATCAGCCAGCCGTCGGGCACCGTCTGACCCTTGTTGCGCAGCATCTTCAGCCCGCCCTCGGACGTAACGCCCGTGGAAATGTCGATGAGGACCGGATCGCCGGTTTCCCGGGGGATACCGACGGCCATGGGATTGGTGCTCATCAGGGGCGAGGTCGCACCCCACGGTGCCACGCAGGGATTTCCCCCGGCGTCGTTGGTCATGAGCAGCGCGATGTATCCGTCTTTCGCCGGTTGCTCCACGTATCCACCGAGCCGGGCGATATCGTTGGCGTTCACGACGCTCGCGCAGCCGACACCCGTCGCCCCGGCCTTGCCGACCGCGCGCTTCATGGCCTCGGTGGCCGTCCAGGGACCCATCCCCTTGTTGGCGTCCAGGTGCACGGTGGAGACGGTTTCACCTAGTACGTCCAACGGTGCGCCCGGGATCATGTTGCCCGCACGGATGCCCTCCGTGTACATGGTTATCCGCATGACGCCGTGGGAATGGTAGCCGGAGAGAGAGGCCTCCATGAGCCGCTCGACGATAACGCTACGCTCGGCATCCCCCACTCCCAGACGGGCGAAAATCAGATCCATGATCCGCGCCAGGCGGTCCGGTTCCATGCGGATCGGGCAAGGGTCCATATCGGACATCTGCGATGCATCCTCCATTCTATTCGGCCTCCTGACCGAGCCGTCTTCGAGCGCAGGACGGCTTACACAATCCGTGGCGCACGGACCTTCAAAGCTATCCGTCCAGCGCGCCCAGGAGCGCGAGTCCTTCCTCGATGCCCCGCTTCTGTTCCTCGGACGCCTCCGGCATGGGGGCGCGGGGATATCGTCCCGGGCAGCCCTGCAGCGTCTGGGCATACTTGGTGCAGGCCGGCAGGTTGGGTCCCCACAGGGCGTTCCACAGGCGGAGCAACTTGGTGTGCAGATCCAGGGCACGGCCATGGTCGCCCGCCTGGACTGCGTCCCACACATCCACTGAAGCCCGCGGCGCGGCCGTGAGGATCGCGGCGATCGATCCACGTGCGCCCAGGGCATAGGCCGGGTACATCAACGCGTCCACGGCGCAGAAGAGCAGATGTTCGGGATCGGCCATGAGCATCAGGTCGGCAAACAGTTTCAGATCCCCGGCGCTCTGCTTGACGCCGATCACGCCGGGCACTTCGTCCATGATCCGGCACAGCAACTCCGGCGACAGGTAACTCCACGGCACGACATTGTAGATGATGATCGGATGCTCCACTTCCTCGCCCATCACCCTGAAGTGCTCCTGCATGGCGTCATCATCGGGGCGGAAAAGGTAATGGACCGGGGTCACCTGGAGCGCCGCCACGTCGAGATCGGCAATCGCCTTTCCGCGCCGAACCGCGTCGCGGGTGCTGTCGACGATGATACCGGCGACCACGGGGACGCGGCCCGCCGCCGCATCCAGGGACGTGTCCACGAGTCCCCGGAATTCATCGACGTCGATCGTATGTCCCTCGCCCGTGCTGCCGCCCACGGCGATGCCCCGCGCGCCCTGGTCGATCAGCCAGTTGACCTGTTCCTTCATCGCTCCGAAATCCACTTCGCCGTCCCGAGTGAAGGGGGTCGTTGCCGGGGGTATCACGCCCCGAAGATCATCCAGCATGCCATCCTCCTTCGATTGGTTGAGTTAGATGTAAGCATGGTTTGAGTTCGCTTGATTACACGTTGCCTGGTTGATTCCAGCGTCATCCGGCAGGTTCCAATGTCAACCGGATGGTCTCGAAGTCATCCGACTAATTCCAGCGTCATCCGGCAGGATTCGAGCCGCGCCGGTGGATCATGTGCAGCGCCATGATGACCGCGGCCGTGCCGATGCCCCAGGTCGCCGGGGACAGGCCGCCCACGCCGCCTCCGTTCGACCACAGATGCACGAGAACCATCACCAGGACCGATCCGATGATCGTGGCCAAGGCGCCGTTCGCGTTCGGCCGGGCGGAGTACAGTCCCGCGATCAAGGGTATGAACAGCGCCACGGAGAGTATGCTGTAGAAAATCGTCAGCGCCGTGATGATGTCCGGCAGCACCGCCGCCAGGACTACGCCCGCGAGTCCCGCTACGACAGCCGTAATGCGGCTGACGGCCAGCATTCGCTGCTCGGAAGCGCCGGGTTCGATATAGGTCTGGTACAGGTCCCGGCTGAGTGAGGTCGTCAGCATGAAGAGCACGGCGTCCGCCGAACTGATCTCCGCGGAGAACACGGCGGCCAGCGTCAGCCCACCGACCCAGAAGGGGAGGGCATCCATCAGCAGGCGGGGCAGTGCAAGGTCCGGGGAATCCAGGGACGGGAAGGCGTGGTAGGCAGCCATGCCGAGCATTGCGGGTATGAATGCAAAGAGCATCAGGGCGACGGCGTTCGTACAGACGCCCCGCCGGACCGCCCGGGCGTCCCTGGCGCCGTAGATCTTCTGCAATAGGCCCGGCGAGATGATAAATGCGGGCACCAGGACGATGAGATAACTCCAGATGCGGGAAGGATCGTCCCCGAACCAGTTCGTGAAACCGGCCGTCGCCACGTCTTCCGTGGCCAGGACGCTTCCCCCGGCGACGATCAACAGAAAGGCCAGGATGAAACCGGACAGTTTCACCACCAGTTGGACCATGTTGACTCGGGCGGTGGACGTCAGTCCCCCGAAGGTGAAGTACACGACCACCACGGCGCCGCCGGCCAGGCAGGCGACGTACTTCGGGATGCCCAGCGTGAGGTTGAGGATCCATGCCAGGGGAATGAGCTGTCCGGCCAGGATCGCAAGGGATCCGAACCACAGCAGCAAGGCGATGAGGCCCCGTACTCCGCGGTTATACCGGTATTCCAGGTAATCTCCGACTGTGTACAGGTTCTGGTCTTTGGCCACGCGCCACATGCGGGGGCCCACGGTCAGTCCCAGGATGAGGCTTCCGATACCCGCGGACCCTACCCACCACCACGCCGAAAATCCGTGCGTATACCCGAGGCCCGTGGCGCCCACCGTGGAACCGGCGCCCAGGTTGGCGGCCAGCAGCGTACCGAACAGCAGTGCGGGGGAAAGCCGCCGGCCGGCTACGAAGAAATCCTCGGCGCGGCGAACCGACCGCGAAGTCCACCAACCGATCAGCATGAGGAAAAGGGAATAGACGAGGAGAGCGACTACATAGGGGGACATAACGCTTCGCTTCCCGTCATCCCTCGTTCAGATCCGAATAGGAGGGATAACCGGGCAGTCCGTCGGCCGTGACGATGGCCCGGATGATGGCCCGGGTGACGGCTTCCGCCGCAAGGATGGACACCAGGGACAGGTTCACGTCGCCCTCCCAGGTCCCGGTGGCCATGGTGAAGAGGGTGTCGCCGTCCGCCTGCAGGTGTGCCGGGTTGATGGCGCGTGCCAATCCGTCATGCCCGACCTGTGCGATTCGATTGGCCTGGGTCTTGTTCAGTCCGGCATTGGTCACGATGACGCCGATGGTCGTATTCCCGGGCGGCGCTTCCAGGCGAAGCGACCCGGTCTCGCGGATCTGCCGGGCTACGTAGACGAACCCGGACCCATCCGGCATCCTGGCGCCGGCGAGCACACGGCCCGTATCCGGATCGTACACGTCACCCACGGCGTTCACCGCAACGATAGCGCCTACCCTGAGCCCTTCGGGCGTGGTGAAGCAGGCATTCCCGATACCGCCCTTCATGGCCGTGCGCGTGCCTGGCGCGCCGACGGACATCTTGCCCACTGTGGCGCCGGCTCCCGCCCCGATACTGCCCTCGGACACCGGGCCGGCTGTCGCGGCCTGGCAGGCCTGGTAGCCGGCTTCGGCGTCGGGACGAATATGAGGCTTGCCGCCGATGCCGAGATCGAAGAGGATCGCGGCGGGGACGATCGGGACCCGGGCGATACGCACGTCAAAGCCGATGGATCGTTCTTCGAGGTACCGCATCACGCCCGTGGCCGTGTCCAGGCCGAAGGCGCTGCCGCCCGAGAGGACGATGGCGTGGACCCGCTGCACCATGTTCACAGGATCGAGCAGGTCGGTTTCCCGGGTGCCCGGCGCACCGCCGCGCACGTCCACGCCGCCCACGGCCCCTTCCTCGGCCATGATCACCGTGCAGCCGGTGGGACGCCGCGGGTCGGTGAAGTGCCCGGCCTTGATTCCTTCGACGTCCGTGATGGATCCGGATGGCCCGTAGGGGTCGTTCGTCTGGCCGAAAGCGGATTCGCGCCGGCCGCCCAGTCCCGCCAGGAAGCCCGCACCGGTCACTCCGGCGGATTTTCGCAGAAAGGATCGTCTGTTCATTGTGATCTGCGGCCGAAGAAGCGTGGAGTCGATGGATCGCCCGAAAAACCCGTCAGGGAAGTCCCGTCAGGATATACGGTTTCCGCCAGATCAAGATGAACAATCGGCAATCCGCAGTCAATTCAATTGTAAGCGCGAGTATGCGGGGCGAAGCCGATCACGGTCCTGCACTCAAGCGACCGCAAAGGTCTCATCGGACCCCGCATCACGCGGCTGCGGACGCATCCTGCCGGACGAAGTCCAGGTGGTCGCCTTCGCGGATGACGCGGATCGCGTCGCCTTCCCGGAACCTGCCCTCGATCAGCGCCATGGACAGCGGGTTCTCGACGAACTTGCGGATCACCCGCTTGAGGGGCCGCGCGCCGTATTGGGGTTCGTAGCCCTCTTCCGCGAGTAGCGACTCGGCCTCGGGGGCCAGTTCCAGTGTCAGACCCGCCTGTTCCGAAAGCCGTCCTTGCAGTTCACGCAGCTGGATTCGGACGATCTCCCGGATGTGGTCCCGGTCGAGGGGATGGAAGATGATGATCTCCTCCAGCCGGTTGACGAATTCGGGGCGGAAGTGGGCCCGCACCGCGCGCATCACGTCCGCATGCACCTGCTCGTCCCGGGACGCGTCGTGCCCCCCGAGGTGCTCCGTCCCGATGTTGGAGGTCATGATGATCACGGTGTTACGGAAATCCACGGTGCGGCCCTGGCCGTCTGTGAGCCGCCCGTCGTCGAGGACCTGCAGCAGGATGTTGAACGCGTCCGGGTGTGCCTTTTCGATCTCGTCCAACAGCACGATCTGGTAGGGCCTGCGCCGAACGGCCTCCGTGAGTTGCCCGCCTTCCTCATAACCCACGTAACCCGGAGGCGCGCCGGTGAGCCGGGCGACGGCATGCCGCTCCATGTACTCGGACATGTCGACGCGCACCATGGCGCCCCGGTCGTCGAAGAGAAACTCACCCAGGGCCCGGGCCAGCTCGGTCTTGCCCACGCCCGTGGGCCCGAGGAACAGAAAAGAGCCGATGGGCCGGTTGCCGTCGCCCAGCCCGGCGCGGTTCCGCCGGACGGCGTTGGACACGGCGACGATCGCCTCATCCTGGCCCACCACCTGGCGGTGCAGCCGGGACTCCATCTGGACCAGCTTCTCGACCTCGCCCTCGACCAGGCGGCTGACCGGGATGCCCGTCCACTTCGAGACGACTTCGGCGATGTCCTCCTCGTCTACTTCCTCTTTCAGCATCCGGCGCTCCCGCTGGAGTTCGGCGAGCGCCCGATTCTTCTCCTCGAGCCGGCCGTCGAACTCCAACTGCTCGCCGTACTGGATGCGGGCCACCCGTTCGTAATCGCCGATTCGCTGCGCCCGGTCGGCTTCGATCTTCAGCTGCTCGGTCTGTTCCTTGATTTCCTGGATCGTCTTCACCAGTTCTTTCTCGGCAAGCCAGTGCGCCCGAAGAACGCTGCGCTGCGCCGCAAGGTCGGCCAGCCTGCTTTCGACGGGCTTGAGGCGTGCCTCCGCGTCGCGCTCGCGCTTCACGGCTTCCCGCTCGATTTCAAGTTGGCGGATCTGCTTCTCCAGATCGTCCAGTTCGGCCGGCATGCTGTCGATTTCCATACGCAGATTCGCCGCGGCTTCGTCGATCAGGTCGATGGCCTTGTCCGGCATGAACCGGTCGCTGATGTATCGCTCCGCCAGGGTCGCCGCCGTAACCAGGGCGCCGTCACGGATGCGTATGCCGTGGTGGATCTCGTAGCGTTCCTTGAGTCCGCGCAGGATGGACACGGTGTCTTCTATGGAAGGCTCGCCGACGTATACGGGCGCGAACCGCCTTTCCAAGGCGGCATCCTTCTCGATATGCCTGCGATATTCGTCCAACGTCGTCGCGCCCACGCAGCGCAGGGTCCCCCGCGCCAGCGCCGGCTTGAGCATGTTGGACGCGTCCACGGCGCCTTCCGCGGCACCCGCGCCGACAATGGTGTGCAGCTCGTCGATGAACAGCACGATGTCGCCCGCGGCGTGCTCTACTTCCTTCAGCACGGCCTTGAAACGCTCCTCGAATTCGCCGCGGAACTTGGCCCCGGCCAGCATGGCGCCCATGTCGAGACTGATCACCTTGCGTCCCTTGAGGGATTCCGGGACGTCCTCGGCCACGATCTTCTGGGCCAGTCCTTCCACGATGGCCGTCTTCCCCACCCCGGGTTCGCCGATGAGCACGGGATTGTTCTTGGTCCGCCGGGAAAGCACCTTGATCACCCGCCGGATCTCCTCGTCCCGGCCGATGACAGGATCGAGTCCGCCCTCCCGGGCCAGGTCGGTCAGGTCCCTGCTGAACTTCTCCAGGGCCTGGTAGCCGGACTCCGGCGTCTGGCTCGTGACGCGCTGGCTTCCGCGAACCTCCTTCATGGCTTTCATGATCCCCTCGCGTCGTACTCCTGTCTCCTTCATGACGCGATTTACCTCCCCGCCGTCATCCAGCAGGGCAAGAAGCAGATGCTCCACGCTGATGTACTCGTCTTTCAGTTTCTGCGCCTCTTTCAACGCCCGGTCCATGACCCGCTGGAAGGCGTCGGAAGCATAGAGCGACGCGCCTTCGCCGGTTACCCTGGGCAGCTTGTCCAGGGCCGATTCCAACTCCTCCCGGATTCGAGTCGGGTCCGATCCCGACCTTTCCAGCAGGATGACCGCCAGGCTTTCCTCCTGTTCGAGCAAGGCCAGCGCCAAGTGCGCGGGCTCCAGCCGGTTGTGATTGCGGCCGCGGGCGATCTCCTGGGAAGCCTGGATCGCCTCCATCGATTTCTGCGTCAGCTTCTCCGTTCGCATGACGTCCCTCCTCGTTGTTCTATCCGGATTCTCCCAGTTTCAGCGCATTCCACACCACCTACAAGGCGCAAAACGCGTGCCAGTGCCGTTTTTGCCGCGATTCCGGCGATTTCCGCCTGTTTCGGCCGATTGTGAAGGCAGATTCTGCTCAAAAACCGGCATGGGGATGACTAACCTGACAAAATGGCAGGTCTATTGAGCCGAATAGAAATGCTGAGAAGCTGGGAATGATCGGATTGGGAAAGGAAGTTATCAGCGTGGAGGACCAGGCCGATCAGGCCGGTTTACGAAAACGAATTCGCAAAAACCAGCGTGGCACATGACGGCAGTATCGGAGGTATTCATCGCCCAGGGCGCGTCGCAGGGCCGGCTCCTCGGCGAAGACCAGGTACAGGGTCAAACCGGCCCAGCAGAGCGCCGCGTAGACGAGCAGTGCGAGCGATTCGAAGGCCAGGCATTCGCCGAGGAGAATGATGACAACACCGAGCAGCAGGGGGTTGCGGGACCGGCCGTGGACCCCTTCGGACCATATCGGCCGGGCATCCCCCAGGGATTCATCATCGAAATCTGATCGGAGCTTCGATTCAGTCGTGCCGTCCGCGGCGTCCGGCGGCCCCCCGGGCGCACCGGAGGACGCGATCACCATCGCCGTCATGCGGAGCCGTTCGGCGAAGGCGCGGATGTAGAGTCCCGTGCCCAAGAGGATGAGAATCCAACCGGCGGCCGGAAACCCTATATCGAAACCCATCTCCTCCATGCCGGCGGTTCTGTACAGGATCAACCAGGGGAGGACGAGCGTGAAAATGCCGTGACGGACCGAAGCCGCGATTAGTGAACCCAGTATGATCCGGGGGCCGGACACGGCGCTACCTCACCTTCACGTAGCCGATACCCCGGACATCAGGCTGGATGAGCCAGAAGACGACCAGGAGCGCGCCGTCCGGCAGGACGGTCACGGCGGGTTCACCGAAGGAGTAGTCCTGCCAGTCATCGTGATCGCCGGAAGTATCGCTCTGTGTGCGGACTTCGGCCCTCCAGACGAGTTCGTCCGCTTCCAGTCCGAAATCATCGTCCGTGGGCCGAGCGACGGCGAGGCGGATCCCGGGATCGCCGTGCTGCCGCTGGTTGTATACCATCAGCGCCCGTCCATCCGCCAGGGCGGTCAGCGAGATGGACTGTCCCAGCGTGCCCGTGGAGCGGGTCGGCGTCCAGGTCAGTCCTCCGTCGAGGGACAGCGCGTATGCGTTGGGATAATCCGGCTTGCCGTGCGGCGCGATGTGCCAGCACGCGCCGAGAAGCCGTCCATCGGCCATCTCCACGACCCATGCCTCGGCGGCCGTCGACCCGGCGTCGTCGAAACGCAGCATCGTTCCGTGGGTCCACGTAGCGCCTTGATCGGTGCTGCGCAGGTAAACCACCCGGTTTTTGTCCACTTCAACGGCGGGATCGAAGGTATTGTAAGGCGAATAGCAGCAGATCCAGGTCGCGTCGCGCGTCACGGTGAGCGCGCCGGGTGCTTCCGCCGAACCGGCGGCGGGCAGGACGATCGGCGTCGGATCGGTCCAGGTCAGGCCCTGGTCCGAGGACGACGCCCAGAACATGGTGTTCTGCTTGATGCCCTGGGTCTCGTCCCGCCAGAACGATTCACCGGGCTCATCGATGGGAATGCGAATGCCCGTTATGTAGCACGTGCCTTCCGGCGCCTGGCTGATCGACCCGATGTGGGCAAAATCGCCGTGCAGATGGGGCCACAGGTAGACAGGCTTCGTCCACGTTCTGCCACCGTCTTCTGAACGGACGATGACCTGTTTGAAATCGTTCTGCCCGAGGGCTTCCTGGACGGCGAAGGAACAAACCAAGCCGCCATCCCCGGTGACCACGCAGCGGGAACAGGCCGCTACCGCGTCCGGTCCGGAAGACGGCTGCCGGGCGATCATGCCCTGGTCCAGTATTTCGAATGTCATGGTGTATGCCTCATCTCATTGTGGGATGTCAAAGCCGCGACACGGCGCCCATCCCAGACTTGGAACTTCAACGCTTTGGCGCAACACCCGGATTCCGCTAATCGAACTCATAGACGAGCGGACCGCCCGGGGCGCGAGCGAGCCCGAGGACGATGGTACCCGTCCCCGTCCCGTAAGACACTTTGTACCTCGCCTTAATCGGATCGAGGATGAAGTGGTAGTCTTCCGTTGGGTATGCCTCGCACGGGTCGCCGTCGGCGTCGTGGGCGATGGCGACATCGAGCCGTACGGGATCCGACTCCATGAAGACTTCGGCGGCAACGAGCGTGAACCGGTGCGCCCTGCATCCACCGCTATACGAGACGGTAACCGCGAGCGTATCTCCCCTGACTGCGGCGGTATTCAGTTCAAAGTCATCCGTGCCCCACTGCGTGGTGGCACGGACATCTCCGGGACTGAAGACGACGTTGCCGGTCCTTTGGCCGCTGTCGAACGGGCCTTGATCAGGTGTCGTGGAAACGGGACTGTCTTCATCGTTCCCGCAGGCTGCCGCCCAGGTGACTGCTAAAACCAACCACAGTGGCCCGAGGTACTTCATGCCGATGTTCCTCCACTGAACCGCTGCGTACCGTTTGCGATCCCACTGCGCGGAGTTTGCGATCCCGCTAAACCCGGCGGAATTTCTGGATCCGGTTGTGCGCGAAAGGTACTTCGCACACGTAGACGTCCCCGTGGGCATCCACCCAGATCCCGTGGGGCGCGTCCACGAACAGCCCGTCCTTTTCGTCCCGGTTTCCCCATTGCGAAAGGACTTCGCCGTCCAGGTTCAGGATGCTGACTCTTCCCGGCGCTTCCGCGAGATACACCACATCATCCTGATCGATGTACAGATCGTTGGCGGCCAGCAGATGGTCCCATGATTCGAGGTATCGACCTTCGGCGTCGAAAATCTGCACCCGCGCGTTGCCGCGGTCCACGATCAGGACCCGGCCATCTCTGTCGACGCGGACACAATGAGGCGTGTCGAACTGCCCCGCCTCGCTGCCGTGACCGCCCCATGTACAGAGCAGTTCGCCTTCCGTTGTGAAGCGGTGCGCGTAATGCTGGCCGTAGCCGTCGGTCACGTACAGGTCGTCGTCCAGGCCGAGTACCGCCCAGGTGGGGCTGTTGAAGGGCTGGCCCAGTTCGCCCGGCCTGCCGGGCGTACCGAGCATGGAAAGCATCTTTCCTTCGAGGGTGAAGGTCATGACGGTATGCAGTTCTACTTCGGTAATGTAGATGATATCGTCTTCGCTGATCCAGAGAGAGTGGGGCACCTTGAAGAGGTCCTGGCCCCAGTCGTACAGGAACCGGCCGTCGCGATCGTAGACGACGATTGCAGGATCGGGTTCCCGGTCGATCACGTGCACGCGGTCCTGAGAATCCACGGCCATGGAAGATACCACACCGAGGTCGCGGCCGGCGGCTCCGCCTCCCCAGCCCTCGACGAGTTCGTAGGTGTAATCTCCCGATCCGTATACCATAGTGTGATCTCCCGGGTTGAGCGTGGATCCGAACTGCGTGAACCGATTTCAGACCGCCTGCCGATCCGCTTGGAATCGCTTGAAGTGTGCCTCTTGGCTCGATTTCATACGATGCCCGCCCGGGCGGTTAGCACGGGTTCCCAGCAGCCGCCGGGCCGTTCCACCCCGTCCACGTCGCACAGCGGCGGTGCGTCGTCGTTCCAGCGCAGCACCGCCACGTCGCCGCAGGCGTCAACGCGCAAGGTGCCGGCTTCGCCCTTCAGACCCAGGACTTCCGCGGGACGGCTCGTCACACGAAGGAATGCGTCGCGTTCCGGCATGCCGGCCGCGATCAGCTTGGACAGCGTCCGGGGCAGGTCGTGCTGCGGATCGCTCCCCACGTGGCGGCTGTACTGGTCGGTGGATATGGTATCGGGCAGAAATCCGTCGGCGATGGCCGCCTCGGCGACCGGGAAGCTGAAGGACCGCATGCCGTGGCCGATATCGAAGAGAACGCCCCGTTCCCGGGCGTCTCGTACGCTGGACCGGATCCTTCCGTCCTTCACCACGCTCTCGGGAAAATCGTTGAAGCAGTAGGTGACCACGTCTCCGGCTCGCAACAGCGGCAACTGGTCGTCGAGTGACCAGTCGCTGGACAGGCGCGTGCCGACCAGCAGGGGTTTGCCGATTCGTTCGGAGGCCGCCAGGGCGCGGTGCATGATCTCCCTGGGCGGGGTGGGGTTGCTGGGACCCGTATTGGCCGCGATGCCCCAGATGGCGTCTCCTCCGGATTCGATGGCCGAGACGCAGGCTTCCACGTCCGCGGCCTCGAGGTCCGGGAAGCAGGCATCCGGATGGGATTCGCCGTGAATCGATAGGTTTATGGCAAGGATCACCCGCGTCCTGCAAGCCTGGATCACCCGTTCCCGGTAGGCCGGCCAGTTGTTGGCTCCAGCGTCGCCCTGAGACATGACCGTCGTGACGCCCCGGGACAGGAAGTGGGCGTCGGGGTCGACACCGTAACGCGAACCGCCCCGGGCCGGATGGGCGTGCAGGTCAACCAGCCCCGGCATCGCCACAGCGTCCGGAAAATCGAACGTCATGGCAGCGGAACCGTCGACCCCGGATCCGGACGCGGCAATGCGCCCGTCCTTCACCGCCACGGCGCCCGGTCCATCCAGGCCCGAATCCGCGCAGAACACGCGGCCGGCGCGTATAAGCAGGTCGTAGTCATATGCGGGCATGGCGTCTCCGATCGGATCGTATTGCAAAACTAGTCAGGCAACGCGGGGATTTTGCAGGACAAATCGAACAGTGTGATTATACCATCGCCCCTTTAAAGGGCCAATACAAAATGACGTTCACAACTGTCCCCGCGTCGCATCCCGCATGCCGGCCATATCGGCGGCCGAAAGACCGTCGAAACGATCAAAGGAGAAGGCCTGCGCGTAGTCGGGCAACGAGGCGCCGGTGACGTGGGCCGCGACCAGTTCTCCCGCCGCCTGCGAACCCATCACGCCGTAGCCCGAGAGCGCCCCGGCGATGTATGCGCCTTCGACGGGCAGCGGTCCGATCAACGGCCGGTTGTCTGGAGTCTTGCAATAGTAGCCGCCGTCGACCGGCAGTGCGTCGGCCGTTTCGAAATACACCCTCATTCCCGGGATCATCCGGGCGAGTCCGCGCAAGACGATCACCGGATATGCCGGATCGAAGGCGAGCGGGAATACCGCCTCTCTTGGCGCGACGTCATAGGTCCAGATGCCCAGAAAAGTCTGTTTTCCGTCCCGGAACCGGGGACGGATATGGAGTCCCGCCGGAAAGGGATCAAGGAGATAACGGGTCTCGGCACTGGAGGAAAGTCGTCGCCTTTCTTTATCGTCCCAGACCAACTCGATCGGATCCGTCCAGATCATCATGGGCGCGTCGGGCGGCAGGACGCCGGCCGTATCCTCCACGATGATCTTGCCGTGCAGTTCCATGAAGACCGGTATATCCAGGTCCAGCATCCGGCCGGCCTCTCTGACCAGCGGTCCCGCGGCGAGGACGAGCTTGCCGGTTTCGATCGTTGATCCGGATTCCAGTCTTACACCCGTGATCCGGTTGTTCCTCGTGTCGACGGTCGTGATTCGGTCCCTGACGATCCTGCCTCCCCGGACAGTGACGCGGTCGAGCATCCACCGGCCGAGCGAGGGAACATCCATCCAGCCGCAGCGACGCACGTGCAGCATGGCGGCCGTATCGTCCGTGAGAAAGGGAAACAGCCTCGCAATCATCTCTATGTCCAGCATGAGGTCGGCACCCGTCAGATCCGGTTGTATTCCCTCCGGCCGCGAAGGTACGTAGGACCCGCCGTCGCGGTGAACGCGCAACGCACCTCCACCCAGTCGGGACACCGCTTCCGCCTCTTTTTCAAGCTCAGGGACGCGGCGCGGGTCGCCGGTCAGGAAAACGTAGCCCCTGCGGTTCATTCGGGCCGCATTCTCGCTCTCTGCCGCCAGTTCCTCCAGCAGGGAGATGCTACGGTCCATGAACTGGAATATGGGCAGATCTGGCCACCAATTGCGATAGGCCTCGGTACCGTATGCGCTGGTAAGGGATAGCGGCGGTCTTTCGTCGACGAGCACGACGTTCCGCACGCCATGTCGAACGACCAGATGATACGCGGCGGCCACACCGGCTATGCCCGCGCCGCAGATGACGATATCCGCCTTAGTGGACATGGAAGTGCTCATCAAAAAGGACGTCAGGGGGGTCTGCCTGGCGAGGTAAACTCGAACGGCCTGCTCATGCCTCGGCCACGGGCGGGCGCCTCTTCCAGGTCCGGGTCGCCTGTTCGAAGGCGTGGGCGAGTTGAAGGACGCCGAGTTCGTCCTCGTGCCGGCCGACGATCTGCAGTCCCACGGGCAGTCCCGAGGAAGTGAATCCGCATGGAACGGAAATGGCGGGCAGCCCCGTGACGGTGACGTAGTAGCACGATTTCATCCAGTCGATGTAGGTCTCCATCTGCACGCCGTCGATTTCCGTGGGGTAAGGCGTATTCACGTCGAAGGGTGGAACCTGGCTGACAGGGAAGACCATGAACTCGTGGCGCTCCATGAACCGGCGGACCCGGTGGTACAGGGTGGTGCGGTCCACCTCCGCGCGGGCGATCTGCGGCCCCGTAAGGGCGAATCCGGCTTCGAGGTTCCAGATGACCGTGTCCTTGATCTGATCGCGGTGGGTCTCGAGGAGGTCGCCATAGCCCTGGATGAAGCTCCACGCCCTCAGTGTCTTGAACACCTCGTCGGCTTCGGCGAAATCGGGCTGGCCCGGCTTGACGGTCATGCCCAGGTCCTCGAATACCTCGCGTTTCGTCTCGATGGCCGAGGTGACCTCGGGATCCACGGGCAGCCCGCCGAAATCCATGCTCCAGGCGACGCTCACCCCTTTGAAGTCGCGTTCCAGCGGCATGGCAAAGGGCTGTCCCGGTTCCCGAATGGCAAGTGGTGCGCGGGGATCGGGACCCGCTATGGCGCTGAGCATAAGTGCGGCGTCCGCCACCGTCCGGGCCATGGGACCCTGGACGCTGAGCCTGCCCCAGGCGTTGACGGACGGCCATCGCGGCACGCGGCCCGGCGCGGACCGCAGCCCCACCACGTTGCAGAAGTTGGCCGGGTTGCGCAACGAGCCGCCCATGTCGCTGCCGTCGGCGATGGGCAGCATGCCGCAGGCCAGGGCCACCGCGGCGCCTCCGCTGCTGCCGCCGCAGGTCCGGTCCGTGTCGTAGGGATTCAGCGTCGCGCCGAAGACCGGGTTGAAAGTCTGGGATCCCGCGCCGAACTCCGGCACGTTGGTCTTGCCGAAGGAAATCGCCCCCGCCTTCTTCAGCCGCTCCACGATCAACTCGTCCTGGCCCGGGACGAAATCGCGGAAGATCGGCGAACCGTAGGTCGTCCGGACGCCTTTGGTCAATACCAGGTCCTTGTGGGCGATGGGCAGGCCGAAGAGGGGCCCCCGCGCTTCGCTTCGCGCGATGGCCTCGTCGGCCTTCCGGGCGCCGTCCAGCGCCTGGTCGGGATGGTAGGTGACGATGGCGTTCACGGCAGGATTCACCCGGTCGACCTGGGCCAGATGGGCCTCCATGACCTCGGTCACGGAAACGTCCTTGCGGCGGATCATGCGGACCAGATCGGTCGCCGGGGTGAAGCACAGTTCGGATACGGACATCGCGCGCCTTTCTGAACGAATTCAGGTTGGGAAAGTGGCGGGTTACGCGACCGGGATCACCACATGCGTGCTGCCGGAGACTTCAGCCCAGAATATCCCGCAGGGCTCCGGTGAATATCCGGCTTTCCGCCTCGTTGCCGTAGGAAACGCGGATCATGCCTGGAATGCCCCAGGAAGCCTCGGCGTTGATGACGATGATGTGACGCTCGGCCAGCATCTGCGTCACCACTTTAGCGTCACCCACGTCGATCAGGACGAAAGCTGCCTCGCTGCGGACATACTGAAGTCCGAGTTCTTCACATGCCTCGTAATAGATCGCCTTGGACGTGCTCGCGGCCTTCCTGGAGCGGATCACGTGGTCCGGATCGTCGAGGGCTGCGCAGGCGGCGGTCAGCACCAGGGCGCTGGGCGATCCCCCGTGATACTGGCGGACACGCGCCATCATGTGGGGCTGGCCCACGGCGTAGCCCAGCCTGAAGCCCGCCAGGCCGTAACCCTTCGAGAAGGTCCTTACCAGGAGGACGTTTTCATTCGATCTGACTAGGGCACTGCTGTCGGCGCACGCGCCGTCCTCCACCAGGTCGATGTAGGCTTCGTCCACCAGGACGATAACCCGGTCGGGCAGCTCTTCGACGAAGCGAGACAGCGCGTCGTGGGTGACGACGGTGCCCGTTGGATTGTTCGGGTTGGTGATGACGGCCATGCGGGTCCGTTCGTTGACGGCCGCGGCCATGGCTTCCAGGTCGTACACGTACTGCGGCGTCAGGGTGGTCCGCACAGATCGGGCCCCGATATCCTCCCCGTACCGGACCATCAGTCCGAAGGCGGGATGAGGCTCGATCACCTCGTCTCCCCGGGACAGAAAGGCCCGCGCGATGGCGTGCATCAGGTGCTCGGCCCCGTCGCCCACCCGGATCCAGGCATCTTCCGAATCGAGACCGGGCAGCGATAGTTTCTCATCGTGCGGCACGCCGTGAAGCTCGGCCAGCTTGCGAAAGAGGTCGATATGGTCGGGGTCTTCATAGCGGTTGATCTGGTTGCTGCGCGACTTCACCGCTTCGATGACGCCGCGAGAGGGTCCCAGGGGGTTCTCGTTCCGGCTCAGACGCACGATACCCGGAGGAAGGCCGACGCTCTGGTGGTTTCTGTTTACCGCGCTCATGGGCGTTGCCGCAGCGTTAATTCCAGTTCTTCGAAACCCGTCTTACCTGCAACACGCCGACCAGGATCAATAACACGATGATTCCGCGGGTGAGCAGCAGGTAGGGAATGTCTTCGGGATTGGCGTTGCGCAGCAAGAGCAGGTCGAAACCGGCCTGGTAGGTCCATACGACCAGCAGGATCGCCAGCGAGACCGGCGTCACGTACTTGATCATGTAGTAGAAGATCCGCGGTATCCGGATGGCCGCGCCTTCGTTGATCTCCTCCCAGGCCTTGTCCATGCCGAAGATCCAGGCGAAGATGATGATCTCGAGGAAGGAGAATACCACCAGGCCCACGGTCCCGATCCAGAAATCCAGTTCGTCGATGACGCCGTGCTCGATGTTGAAGACGATGAAGTTGCCGAAGATGAACAGAAAGGAGATAACGAATATCGCGGCCTTCTTGCGCGGCCACCCCATTTCATCCTGCAGGAAGGCCATGGGCGGCTGCGTGAGGGCCACCGTCGACGTAATCCCCGCGAAGAACAGCAGACCGAACCACAGCGTGCCGATGAATTGACCAAGTGGGAGTTGCTGAAAGATCAGCGGCATGGACTGGAATCCCAGGTCGAAGGAGCCTCCGGTGGCGATCGCCTCGGTGGCGGTAACGCCGAAGAAGGCCACGGCGACCGGTATCGCGATGGAGCTGCCGAGCACCACCTCGGCAAAGCCGTTGCTCATGGAGGTGGTCAGTCCGGTGAGAGCGACGTCCTGGCGGGCGCGGACGTAACTCGCATAGCACTGCATGCTACCTATGCCGATGCCGAGGGAGAAGAAGATCTGACCCGCAGCGGCAAGCCACACACTGCCTTCGGAAAGGCGGCTGAGGTCCGGGTTCCAGATCCAGGCGAAACCGGCCATGACGCTGCGATCGGGAAAGGCCGGATCGGGCGTGCCCAGGGTCAGTACCCGGGCCACGAGGACGATGGCGAAAATCAGCAGCATGGGCATGGCGAACTTGGCCAGGGTCTCGATGCCCCGTACCACGCCTCGGCTCAACACCCAGAAGACGATGCCCAGGTTGATGAGGAAGAAGATGTAGGCCGTGGCAACGCTGCCGAAGTAGCCGCTTTCGGTGACGCCCTGGAAGCTGCTCAGGAACGCGCCCATCTCCTCCTGGGTACTGATGCCAAAGTAATGGCCGGTCAGCGAGAAGAAGCTGTAGGCCAGGGTCCACGACTGCACGTAGGAATAGTACAGGGCGAAGGCCACCGGCGCCGCGATGCCGAGCACGCCGATATACTTTGCCGCCGGGTGTTTCCAGAGGCGGTACAGGATACCCGGCGTGGTGCCGTGGCCGTGCTTTCCGCCGAACCGCCCGACGCTCCACTCCACCCACATCATGGGGATGCCCACGACCAGGAAAGCGACGAAATAGGGAATCATGAAGGCCCCGCCGCCATTGGCGGCCGCCTGTACCGGGAACCGCAGGAAATTGCCCAGGCCGATGGCGTTACCCGCCATGGCCATGATTAGACCCATGCGGCTTTGCCAGACTTCCCTTACCTTCGTTACGGACATCTGGATCTCCTTCCAGCTTGTCTCTTGCCTTATATCGCTTACTTCACTTTAGACCACTGATTCACTGCCTATTTGACCCGGCCCCGGCCGGCGACGGGCCAGATGACCTCCACCTGGTCGCCTCGAACCCCGTTGAGCTCGTCGTGCAGGTTGAGAGCCATTTCCTGGTGCAGGGGAATCACCGACAGGCGCTCGCCGACCTTGAACCGGTGGTCGCACCGGGATACGTCCACGTGACCGTGTTCCACGGACATGCCGTAGATCTGTGCGTCGGGATGTTCGATAATGTGGCCGTAAGGCGTGGGCGGATAGCTGGCGAAGGTCTTCATCCCGCCGTCGATGATGATGCGGTCCGGTGTCGGGGCGCTCACCACGGTGCAAATCATGCGGCAGGGACAGCGTTCGGGGTTGAGCATGCCCGAGTTACCGATGCGGCTCATCCCTTCCCAGATGTAGGATCCGCTACGGGTCTCGGTGCAGCCCATGGCTTTGGAGTTTTCTTCGCCGCCGGTGCCGCCCCCGCTGATGATCTCGATGGGTATGCCCTTTCCGGTGATCCGTTCGATCGTTTCCGCCAGGAAATCCCTGGCCTCGGGATGGCTGGGGAAGACCATGACGCCCCTGAAGACGAGGCCGCGGAGGTCCATGATACGTTCGGCTAACGTTGCCGCCTCATCGGGCGACTGCACGCCGCAACGCTGCGTGCCGGTATCCAGTTCGATGATTACGTTGACCCGGCAGCCGTCCTTCTCGGCCTGGTCCGATATGCCGCGGGCTGTGATCTCGTCATCGACGGCCACGATGATCTCGGTGCGCCTGGCGACACGCGTGAGGCGTTCCACCTTGTGGGGACCGACGATGTTGTAGGGGATCAGGATGTTCTCGATACCGGCGGCGGCCATGACTTCGGCCTCGCCGAGTTTCTGGCAGCAAATACCGATCGCTCCGGCCTTGACCTGCCGGTGGGCGATTTCCGGGATTTTGTGGCTCTTCGTGTGGCATCGAAGGCCGATATCGAGATTCCGGCAGTGTTCCGCCATGGACGCGATGTTCCGTTCCATGAGGTCCAGATCGGCCACGTAGGCCGGGGTGTCCAGCTCGTCGATATGCATGGTTACCCGCGTATGCTATGGCGGCTAAAGGCTGCCCTTGGTGGACGGTATTCCGGACACGCGGTCATCCATTGCCACCGCCTGGCGCAGCGCCCTGGCCGCCGCCTTGAAGATAGCCTCGACCTGGTGATGGGCGTTCACGCCGGAGAGCAGCGCAACGTGCAGGGTGACGCGACCGTGATGCACGAGGGCTCCGAAGAACTCCCGCACCATCTCCGTGCTGAAATCGCCGACCGAGGAACGCGAGAAATCGGCGTCGAATTCAAGGTGTGCCCGTCCGCTGATGTCAAAGACGGCCCGGGCCAGCGCCTCGTCCAGGGGGGCATAAGCATGACCGAAGCGCGTAATGCCGGATCCGTCGCCGATCGCCTGGACAAAGGCCTGTCCCAGGCAGATCCCCACGTCTTCCACCGTGTGGTGATCGTCTATATGCAGATCGCCGCTGCAGGATAGCTCCAGGTCGAAACCCCCGTGCTTGACGAAGCTGCCCAGCATGTGGTCGAAGAAGCCGATGCCCGTTTCTCCGGAAAGCGAGCCCTCGCCGTCCAGGTTGAGGGTCAGATCGATACGGGTTTCCAGCGTTTCACGCGTTACGGTCGCGGTACGAGGCACGTATTCCTCATTGTCGTGTATGGAACCGGTTGCTGCCGGGGCAGCGGTGATCGGAATGACCTGTTACAGTAGGCTGCCGCCAGAGGTTTGTCAAGGGGATATGAGCGGTTTGAACCGTTCCCGGCGGCCGGTCATTCCGCGAGGTGTCCCGAATAGTTTGTAACGTCGACCGGGCCGGATGGCGCTATGCTTTAAGGACCGGATGTTGGAAGGGGTCGCGGTATCACCGTTACCGCCGGTTCGTCCGGCCGGGAACACATGCATCCACCCCGGTGAAAGAGTGGATAGAAGATGCGGATGAATCCTGGATGGTTCTAAAGGACAGACGCTTGATGCGAAAGATCAACACCTCCGGCATATCACGGTTTCTCCAGCGGAACCCGGCCTGGTCGCAGGTCGTGTGTATCGTCGGAGTATCCCTGCTTGTCATACTCGGTCCGATCCTGTTGTACGGGCTGTTCTTCCAGCCTGAATCGGACGTGTCGCGGGTTTTGAGCAAAATCCCGTGGTGGCCGGTTGTCCTCCTCGTTCTGCTCGTCGCGGTCCTCAGCCTCCTGCAGGGGGCCGCCGGGGTCAGCGTGCAGAAACGTTCGGAGGAAACTCAGGCTGCCGACAACGACGACGAAACGATCGATCCCCCGGCGCCTTCGTCCTCCAGTCCGGAGGAACCCCCTTCGTCCCGCCCGCCCGATGGGACCGGCGGGGGTTCGGATCCGCTGCGGTTTGCGAGATCCGGGCAGATCGGAACCCGCAAGCGTGGTGCGCGCCTGTTGCGTTGAAACCAGGTCCTCCCGCGTTGACACAGATCCTGCGTGACTAGCCGAAGTACCATCGTGCCGCGATGGCAACCACAACCGCGGCCGTGGACTGGAAGGTCCGCCTTTCGCTGTGGAGGGCGGCGGCGAAGTCGTAGGGCGCCGGTTCGCCCCCGGAATACTCGGTGAGGCGCGGCAGGAACCGGGGCACGGCCCTGGCGTAGGCGTCGTATTCTTCGCCGAAGGTGTTCCGCAGACTCTCTTCCTCCAGGGATACGATAAGCCCATACTGTATTACGAAGGCCGCCAGGAAGATCCCGATCATATACGGCATCCAGGCCCAGGCCATGACGCAGAGGCCGAGGCTCAGGATGAAGTTGCCTGCGTAGAGGGGATTGCGCATCCGGCCATAGGGTCCGTTGGTAATGAGCGAAGGTGCGCCGACATGGCGGGTGCGGGTCGCGGAACCGGCGTAGCCGACCGCCCAGAGGCGGATGGATTCCCCAAGGACAACCACCAGTCCGCCGGTTATAAAAGTAACCAGGTTTGGCTCCGCCATGATCAGCACGGCGACGAGCAGGGGAATGGGGGTATAGCTTCGGGCTGCGAAAACGCTGGCACGTAGGTCCATGTCGGTAGATCGTGCTACTGGCGGCTTCGGTCGATCTGATCGATCACCGCCAGGGAGATGCGCAGGGCTTCCAGGCCATCGCGGCCGGTCACCGGCGGCGGGTGTTCACCCCGAACGGCGCCGACGAAGGAGGCGAGTTCCGCCTTCAACGGCTCAGTCCTGTCCTTCGCCGTCTTCTGCCGCAGGATATGCCGGGTGCGGCCGTCGCCGGTGTTAACTGGAATCTTCAACCCCCGGGTCCCGCCCGGTCCGGGCTCGTCGACCAGCCGGTATATCTCGCTCTCGCCCGCCAGGAAATCCATCGAAATGTAATGATCGCGCTGAAAGACCCGCATCTTGCGCATCTGCTTGAGGGAAATGCGGCTGGCCGTGACGTTGGCCACGCAGCCATCGGCGAATTGCATCCGGGCATTGGCGATGTCCACCTGGTCGGATATCACGGCGACCCCGGTGGCGTCCACCCGGTCCAGGTCCGACCGGACCAGGCAACGGATCAGATCGATGTCGTGGATCATCAGGTCGTGGACTACGGACACGTCGGTTCCCCTGGGGTCGAAGGATGCCAGGCGATGCGACTCGATGAATCCCGGGGATACGGCCGTTCCTTCGAGGGCCCGGAAGGCGCCGTTGAACCGTTCGATATGTCCGACCTGGAGTACGCTGCGATGAACCTCCGACAGCTCGACGAGCCGTTCGGCTTCTTCCACGGTCGCGGCGATCGGTTTTTCCACGAAGGTGTGCAGACCCCGGGACAGCGTGTATGAAGCCACTTCGCAGTGGGCGGTGGTGGGCACGACCACGGTGACGGCGGTGACGTCCTCCACGAGTTCGGCCAGACTGCCGTAGGCCTTCGCGCCGTATCGACGGCCGACCTGCTCGGCCCGCTCGCCGCGGATGTCGTACACGCCGGTGAGATGCGCGCCCGACAGGTCCGCCAGTACGCGGGCATGGGCTTCGCCGAGGCGGCCAACGCCGATTACGGCCGTCCGCAAGGGATCCAAGTCCGGTTTCTCCTTAACATCTTAACTTAAAACTCAGCGCGGTGTTCTCCAGCCGGAATGTAGAGGCCGCCACCCCGTATGGTCAACCTCATTTGAAGGTCGGATCCCGGGTCTGAATCGCTTCTTGAAGTTGACACGCCGCGGCAATGCGTGTTGATTTCAGACACGCAGCGGACGCAGTGACCCCAGGGAAGACCGCCATGGATTCCATACGACGGCTCCACGCCTCTTCGCCCATCGCCGGGTACGGTCTAGCCTGCTGTTCCGCGCTTTTCATCTTCCTCAGCATACCCAAGGTCGACTGGTGGCTCCTGGCCTGGATCGCTTTCGTGCCGGTCATGGTCGCGTTGCACGACGCCGGACGGAACGGCTCCTTGACCAGGGTGGCTTTGATCGCCCTGTTGTTTGCGTTCGTGTCGGGCGTCGCCAAGGTATACTGGATCCGGGAAACCGTCATGAATTACGGCGGTCTCAACCTGGCGCTGGGCCTGGTCAGCATGGCGGGCGTAGCCCTCGTCGTCGCCGTGTACGCGTTCATGTTCGGTATATACGCGGCGCGGACCGACTGGAAGTCCCCTCTGTTCCCGTTGTTCTCGGCCGCCCTGTGGACCGCCCTCGAATACGCGCAAACCTACGTCTTTACCGGGTTCCCGTGGGAACTGCTGGGCTACTCCCAGCATAAGGTCCTGCCCATCATACAGATCGCCGGATTCACTGGTGTCTACGGCGTAAGTTTCCTGGTCATGCTGCTGAACGCGACGCTGGCCATGGTCTTCATCGCCCTGCGGGATAGTACCCCGTGGCGGGCGCCCGTATTCGCCATGTTCCTGGCCTGTATTGCCCTGATCGGCACGACGGGATACGGCTGGTGGTCGATTTCGCAGGCACGCGGCCTGGAGCGGCAGACGCCCCCGGTAAAGGTGGCCGTCGTCCAGGGCAGCAAGGAACAGGGCATAAAGTGGTCGAAGGAGGAGGTCCAGCGGACCGTGGACGTTTACCGGGATCTGACGCGGTCGATACTGCCCCATGACCCCGAGTTCATCGTGTTTCCCGAGACGGCGATGACCTTCTGGCTGGAGAGTCCGGCATATGAGGAATATAACGAACAGGTACATGCTTTGACCGACGAAGCGGGTGTTCCGCTGCTTACCGGTGCACTTGGCTACCGATCCGGCGAAAACGACATCTACAACAGCGCCTTTCTGTTGCTGCCCCAGCGGGGGATTGTGAGTTCCTACAGCAAGATGCACCTGGTGCCCTTCGGCGAGTACCTGCCGATACCGAGTCTGTTCTCCTTTCTTTCCGGGTTGACCGGCGCGATCGGAGACCTCACGCCCGGTGACGAACTGACCGTGATGCCGCTCACCGGACAAGATATGCATGTCGGCACGGTAATCTGCTACGAATCCATCTTCCCTGACCTGGTCCGGAGATTCCCGCTGAATGGCGCAAACGTGCTCGTGGTCATGACCAACGACGCCTGGTTCGGGACGTCGTCCGCGCCCAGCCAGCATTTCTCCATGGCGGTGCTGCGCGCGGTGGAAAACGGCACGCCGATCATCCGCGCGGCGAATACCGGCATTTCAGGGTTCATCTCAGCCACCGGCGCCGTCTATGGCACCACGCCGATGATGGTCGCCACGACCACCGTCGCGAACGTGCATCCCAACCGGGGCGGACCTACGTTCTACACCCGCTACGGCGACGTGTTCGCCCTGTTCTGCTGCGTGCTCGCCGTCGTCGCGGCGGCCCTGGCGGGAAGCGGCGCCATACGCTTCCGCGGAAACGCATCTTCCTGATCAGGCTGACCGGACGGCGCGTGCCTGGGAACGGGCGTTGAAACCAGCCATTCGTCCCATACCGCAACAGTTGTCGCGGCGCCGCAAATCAGCCGCGGGGATGATAGCGGGTGTACATGTCCTTGAGGTATTCGCGGTCCACGTGGGTGTAGATCTGGGTCGTGGCGATGTCCACATGGCCCAGCATTTCCTGGACGGCCCGAAGGTCGGCGCCGCCTTCCAGGAGGTGGGTGGCGAAGGAATGGCGCATGGTATGGGGACTGACCTTCTTCTCCAGGCCCGCCAGTTCCACGTAGGTATCCAGGATTTTCCACAGTCCCATGCGGGACAGCCTGCGGCCCCGGGCGTTCAGGAAGAGAATCTCGCCGCTGTCGGGCGATGCAAGGGTGGGGCGCACCTTGTGCAGATAGTTTCTGATCACGTTGATCGCGTGCCGGCCCACTGGAACGAGACGTTCCTTCCCGCCTTTACCGAAAATACGCGCCAGTCCCGAATCGAAGAGCAGATCGGGCCGTCGGAAGTCCAGGAGTTCGGACGCGCGCAGCCCGGTGGCGTACATGAATTCGAGGATCGCCCGGTCCCTCAGCCCCAGCGAAGTCGTGTGATCCGGCTGTTCCAACAGTGCCGAGATCTCCTGCCGGCTCAGTACGACCGGCAGGCGGCGCGGCTGCTTGGGTACCCTGACGTGTTCGGTAGGATCGGCAGTGGCCAGTCCTTCGCCGATGAGGAAGCGGTGGAAGATCCGCACCGCCGATACGTGCCGCGCGATGCTGGAAGGGGCAAGCCCGCGCCGGCGCAGAGATGCAATGAATCCCTGGACGTCCTGCCGGGTCGCATCGGCAAAGGAAGAGACGCCCCGCCTGTCCAGGTGGCCGCGATAGGACGCCAGGTCACGACGGTACGCCTCGTAGCTGTTCGGCGACAGCCCCCGTTCGATGAGCAGATGGGTGAGGAAATCGTTCAGTTCGTTCATGACGCGCGCCGATCCTTCGAACCTACGCGGCGGCACACTCCGCCCGCGCCCGGTCCACGTGTGCCTTCATGTACGCGATGGAATAGGCGTAGCCGATCCGGCCGTCTCCCGCCATCTCCGGGATGTGATCCGGTATCATGACCCCGTAGAAGCCGGTTTCCTCCAGGACCCGCGCGGCCTGGTACATGTCGAAGTAGCCGTTGTCGATGAAGGTCTCCACGAAGTGGGGCAGGGGCTGGTCCACGTTCCGGTAGTGGACCTTGAAGACCTTGCCCTGCTCGCCGAAATGACGCAGCGCGTCTTCCACGCCCTTGCCCATCAGCGATCCGCCTTCGAGCCAGCATCCGACGCAGAAGCAAAGCCCCACGTTCGGGCTGTCGGCGATTTCCATGGCCCGGTAGTATCCGTCGAAACTGCTGAAAATACAACGGGGGATGCCACCGAGTTCCGGCTGGGGCGGATCATCCGGATGAATGCCGATCCGGACGCCGGCTTCTTCGGCGACGGGCGCGACTTCCCCGATGAAGTGGGCGAAATTGTCCCAGATCTCGTCCTGGCTGTACTCCCGCCCGTGGGTCAGCGGCATCTTGAACAACCGGCCGCCCCAGTGGCCTTCCTCGGCCTTCGCCAGGTCGAATCCCCGGGCCGGGGCGCCGCCGCGAGTGGTCTCCCGCTCCGTGCTCCAGATCCCGTTCCCCATGTGGGCGTAGGTCGTGTAGGGAATCCCCGCTTTGCCCAGGTCGCGTATGTAGCGCTTGTACTGTTCCACCTTCGCATCCCGGTTCGGCAGGTTGAGGACGATGCCGTCCTGGTTGTGCACGTCGCTGTTTCCGAAGCCGTAGATCTTGATGCCCGCTTCTTCGTAGATCTCCCGGCGGCTCATGAAATAGTCGTAGTTGGCATGTTCGCCGTCCGTCCACAGGCAGACGTATTCGATGCCCAGTTGCCGGGCGAATTCCAGATCCTCTTGCGTCGGTTCGGGGGACATCTGTCCCGCGACCTTGATACCGGGTTCGATTTCCATGAGCGCCATGGTGGACTCCTTCGGTTGTTTTTGATTCAGATGGTCACAGGTGGCCGGGCTCTGCAGGTAGCCTGCCGCCGCGGATTCGGTCAGTATACACTGCTGCCGTGCGAAAAAAGCCTGCCAATAGTATGGAGTACAAAGTTTCGTGACGGAATTGAACTTGTGGGATATAATACCCGACGTTCGCCGGATTGTGCAACGATTTATCGAAAACGTGGGAAACGGGCTATGCGTATGCGAAGCCTGTTCTTGTCTTTGAACCCGATTTCACCTTTCAGATTGCCAGGTGGAGAGCGAGCCATGCACATGCGACGACTGTTCATCCTGATCCTCGTCCTTTCTCTTCCACCCCTGGTCCACGGCCAGGGCGTAACCACGGCGACGCTCAGCGGGCGGGTTCTGGACGAGGCCGGGCGCCCGCTTCCGGGCGCTACCGTAATCGCCCTGCACGGGCCCACGGGGGTCTCGTCCGGCGTGTTCTCCCGCGACGACGGGCGGTACAACATCGCGGGGCTCAGGACCGGAGGGCCCTATGAGATCCGGGTGAGCTACATTGGCTACCGCACCGCTGTCCGGCAGGATATCACGCTGACCATGGGACAACAGGTGCGTACGGATTTCCGGCTGGGCAGGGACGTCATCGAGGCGGGCGAAATCACTGTAACGGCCCACCGGGACGAGGTGCTCAGCGCGTCGAATACCGGTACCGAGACCCACGTTTCGGCGATCGAGATCGCTCGTCTGCCCTCGATCGCGCGGAGCATACAAGACTACACGCGGCTGGCGCCCGAAGCGGCGTCGAAGGCGGGCGGGCAGAGTATCGCGGGCAAGAACAACCGCCTGAACAACTTCCAGGTGGACGGCGCGGTGCTGAACGACGCTTTCGGCCTGACGGGCGAGGGGCTGCCCACGGGCCAGGTGGGCGCCCAGCCGATCAGCCTGGACGCCATCGAGGAATTCCAGGTGCAGGTGGCGCCCTTTGACGTGCGTTCCGGAGGTTTCGCGGGAGGCCTTATCAACGCGGTGACGCGCAGCGGAACGAACCGGTTCCGGGGTTCCGTGTACTGGTTCGGCCGGAACGAATCCCTGGTGGGCGATCTGGACGGAGACGAATTCGGGGATTTCACCGACTACCAGCTTGGCTTCCGGCTCGGCGGCCCGGTGGCCAGGAACCGGGCTTTCTTCTTCGTCAATGGAGAGCTGCGGCGCCGTTCGAGCCCTTCGAGCGCGGGCCCGGCGGATTCGAGCCAGCCCATTCGCTTCGGGGCAGGCTCGGCGGATCTGCAGCGGATCGTGGACATCGCCCGCGACAGATACGGGTACGACGCCGGCGGATTCGACCCCTTTTCGCAGGATACGCGGAATGAAAAGATCTTTGCGCGGTTGGACGTCAATCTATCGTCCAAGCACCGGCTTACCCTCCGCCACAACCTGGTTACCGGCGACCTGGACGACGGCCTGCGCCGTGGCCGCACCCTCTTTACGCTTACCAGCAACCAGTTCATGCGCGACAACGTCACCCAGTCGTCGGTCGTGCAGCTCAACAGCACCTTCTCCGGCAGCCTGGCCAATGAAGCGCGGTTATCCTACAGCCGCGTGCGGGACAAGCGGTCGCCGCTGTCCGCTTCCTTTCCCCAGGTCCAGATCGACCTCGAAGAACCGGGCGGCGCGTTCCTCGGCGAGGTACGACTCGGCGTGGAGCGGTTTTCCCAAGCCAACACGCTGGACCAGGACACCTTCGAATTCACGAACGATCTTCACTTCTTCAGGGCGGATCACACCATAACGATCGGTACGCACAACGAGTTCATATCCTTCGACAACCTGTTCATCCAGGACTATTACGGGGCCTACGAATTCGACAGTATCGAGGCTTTCGAGCGAGGTACGCCTGCCCGCTTCCTCCTGAGTCGTTCCAGGGTAACCGGCGTCGAGCAGCCCCGCGCCGCATGGGACTACGTGCAGCTGGGATTCTACGCACAGGACGCCTGGAGGGTGAGTCCTCGGCTCAGCCTGAACTTCGGATTGCGGGCCGACGTGCCGATCCTTCCGACCGAACCTCTGGCCAATGACCGATTCGCCCGCCAGTTCTCCGGCCAGCGGACGGACCGGACCCCGGGCGGCCAGGTCCTCTGGTCTCCCCGCTTCGGATTCAATTTCGACGCCGGAGGGGACCGCGGGACGCAGATCCGAGGCGGCGCCGGCGTCTTCGCGGGGCTGCCGCCGGCCGTCTGGCTTTCCAACGCCTACAGCAACACCGGCGTGGACTTCACCCGCATCGATCTCGCGACCTTCCGGGACCAGGACGTTCCCGCTTTCGTGGCCGACCCCTTCGCGCAACCGCTTCCGCTCGACGGCAGTCTCGCCGCGCCACAGACCTCGGAGGTCAACGTCATCGATCCCGCCTTTCGGCTGCCCCGGGTGTTCCGCACTAACCTCGCCGTGGACCGCAGGCTGCCCCTGGACCTGGTCGGCACCGTGGAAGTCCTGCTGGCCCGGAACATGGACGACGTCAGGTTCCGCAATCTCAACATCGGGGACGGCGGCATGCCGACGGGCACGACCCCGGACGGGCGTCCTGACTACGGCGGCAGGAAGGTCAGCGGGGACTTCACCAACGTCATCCTCCTGGAGAATACGAACAAGGGCCGCCAGTTCAATCTGACGCTGCGGCTGCGCAAGGGGCAAAACACGCCCATTCTGCCCGGACTCTTTGGCAGCGTCGCCTACGTTTTCCAGGATGCGGAGGACATCAACAGCGGTCGGTCGAGCCGCGCCATCTCCAACTGGCAGTACAACGAGACCGACGATCCCAACGGCGAGACGACCGCCACATCCGATTTCGAGGTCCGGCACCGGGTCCTGGCCAGCGGGTCCTGGAAGTTCGATTTCGGACGGGAACTCGCCACTACCGTCTCCGTCTTCTACGAAGGCAGCGCGGGAGATCCGTACAGCTACATGTATGCCGACGACGTGAACGGCGACGGCATCCGGGGCAACGACCTCGCCTACATCCCGGCCGGCAGGAGCGACGTAAGCGCAGAGGTCACCGACGACGAGTGGCGGGCGATCGACGCATTCGTCGATTCCGACCCCGCGCTGCGCGCCGCCCGGGGCGGTATCGTACAACGCAACGCGAGCCGCTCGCCGTGGCGGAACCGGCTGGACCTGCGCCTGATCCAGCAACTGCCCTCGATACGGAACCAACACTTTGAATTGACGCTGGACGTGTTGAACCTGACCAACCTGATCAACAGCGAATGGGGCCAGAGCCGCTACGTCCGGTTCGACGCCGCCGGCCTGTTCAATTTCGACGGGTACGACGAACAAGGCAGGCCTGACCTGGACCTCCGGGTCCGCGACGCCAACGAAGACGGCTCGATAGACCGCGAGGACGTGTTCCAGGTCACCAACCTCTCGTCCCGCTGGCAGGTGCAGATGGGGGTGCGGTATACGTTTTAATGAAGTTGACGGAACACCGGGTCCGGTTATATTAGTTCGTCCATTTTTGGCAACTATGTACTGAAACAGAAATCAAGAGCGTTAACCGTCCCTAGACAGGAGGATTACGTGAAACTGGCATACTACAACGATTATACCCTGGGCGTTATCGAGAACGATGCGATCACCGACGTATCGGCTGCCGTGGCGGATGCCGGGGTGTCCAGCCCCCAGGCACAGATGGAAGCGGTCATCAGCGGTTGGGACACTTATGGCGGCCGCATCGCCGAGGCCGCGCAGGGACAGGCCGGCACGCCCCTGTCCGCGGTCAGTCTGCGGGCGCCGTTACCGCGCCCGGGACAACTGCTTTGCCTGGCGGGGAACTACATCGAACCCGATCACCCCACGAAGGAGACCTTCAACGCCTTTCTGAAATCCAACACGTCCGTCATGGGACAGGACGCGGTCGTGGAACTGCCCGACACGGACGCCTCGGTCTTCCACTTCGAGCCCGAACTCGCCATCGTCATCGGGAAGCGGGCCAGCAAGCTCAACGCGGACGAGGCCCTGGATCACATCTTCGGCTACACCCATTTTATCGACGTCTCGGCCCGCGGCCTGCCCGGCGGCTTCTTCCTCGGCAAGAGCTGGCACACCTTCGGCCCCATGGGTCCCGCGCTGGTCACGGCCGACGAAGTGGGCGACGCCAACGACCTGCCCGCGAAGATGTGGATCAACGGCAACCTCAAGCACGATTTCTCCACCGGCGAAATGGCCCGGCACATTCCCGAACTCCTGGCTGAAGTGACCGCCGTGGTCACCCTCGAGCCCGGCGACGTCGTCTCCACGGGCACGCACCACTACGCCTTGAGCCCCGTACAGGACGGCGACAGTCTGCGCCTGAGCATTGACAAACTGGGGCCCGCGTTGACGATTACCTGTGCGGATGATCAGAAGAGGACTTGGGAGCGGTAGGCGGCTGATTGCGGTTCGCTTACCTAACGGTGACACGATAAGCATATGAGTACTTTTCAGAACGAATCAACTCATTTGAGTCCAACACTCTGGATGGTTCGAGCTGGCAGAAAAGCTGCCTACCTGGCTCATTTTCTGAGTGAGGGGTTAGTAGCCATCGGTTGGGGAAGGGGTGGTCCGGTCGGTCCGAATGACTCTGATGAGGATTTAAGACGACGATTCGAGGAGGCGTATCCGGAAAACAAGCCCGGAACACGCGCCTCCTGGGTAGCCCAGGTCAAGAGATTCGTCCGAGAGGTTGAGGTCGGTGATACCGTAGTCACGTACGATCCGGAAACTCGGCAATACCACATGGGGCAAGTTGGTACTGATGCGACATTCAGTACACGGCTTGTTGACAATTCAGAACGACATGAGTACGTGCGTATGGTTAAATGGGAGGGCACGGTTTCCCGAGATGATCTTTCAACGACTACACGGAACAGCCTGGGCTCGATCTCCACTCTGTTTAAGCCCTCTGACAATGCAAGCGCTGAAATGCTGCAGCTTCTTGATGGAGAGGAACAAACTTCACAGCCTGTCGAAGGTACTCGGCCAGAATCCGATGAATCCGATTCGATTCAGATACTGCAGGAGTACATCGATAAATCCGATGAATTTGTCGCAGATCAAATCGCGAAGTTGGACTGGGAGCAACTGCAAGAACTGGTGGCCGGGATAGTACGTGCGATGGGGTATAGGACAAGAGTTGCCAATCCGGGACCGGATCGCGGCGTTGACGTGTTTGCCTCACCAGATGGATTGGGGCTTGAAGAACCACGTATATTCATTGAAGTCAAACACCGTGAAGGCGCCGTCGGCGCCCAGGGAATTCGATCTTTTCTCGGTGGCCGCAGAGACGGTGACCGGTGTCTGTATGTAAGTACAGGTGGATTCTCGAAGGAGGCTCGGTATGAGGCAGAAAGATCTCAGATTCCGTTGACGCTCATAGCGATGCCGGAACTCCGGGAATTGCTTGTCGATTACTATGAATCGCTCGATTCAGAGACACGGGCGCTCGTACCCCTCAGGAAAGTGTATTGGCCCGTCCAGCCAGACTCGGGCGACATCGTATAGTCCGAATCAATCCATCCCGTTATACATTCCCATTCCGACACAACTCCGGGCCCCGTCGCCAACCGCCTCGGCTCCTAGTCTGACTCACCACCTTAATCACAATATGCCGGCAAGGCCGTAGCCCCCGGGTGTCAGACGATCGTAGTAAATCCTTGGCAGGACTGTCTCCTCGCCAACGTGTATCGGATCACGCTGGACTTGGCCACTTGGCCTCTTCATTTCGGTGAACCCTGATCCACACGGTCTTAAATCGGGCGGATAAAGGAAAGTGTATCTGAAGAATCGTACTTAAGTACATTCGGCCCCAAATCGCGGATCAGCCCTTGGTCGTGTTTTGTAGAGTGAATCAGCCCAACTCCCTTTCCCCTGCAAGCCTCGTTTCCAGATCTACGGGGGCGGTAAACACCCACTTCTTGCCTACCTTCTCCATACTGAAAAATCCACGCTCGTGTAGTTCCAGCAAATCAGTTCTCGCGGTCTGATAAACAACGCCGTGGTAGGCCTTATGTGCGTTGATCGTGTACCGATGACCCGGATGTCTCACGGCGTGGCTAAGCAGATCTCGTTGACGGTGGTTGAAGGTATCCAGGTTCTTTACTTTCGATTCGAGCGCCTTCAGTTGCCTGGTTCTCCTGTGGATGAACTTATTCAACTCCTCGATGGATCTGCGAATGACGTTCAGATGATAGAGCAGAAAATACGTGAGGTCATTACCGTCGGTTTCGGTATGCAGGAAGGACAGACCGTATTTCGAAGGCGCCTTTAGCAGGATCTGCGATATCGAGATATACTCGCATAGCCAATAGCCCTGGTGAAGCATGGACCAGTAGAACAGCGCCCTGGCACAACGGCCGTTCCCATCAACGAAAGGGTGATCGTAACCCATCCAGAAGTGGAGGAAGATGGATCGAAGCACGGGATGAATAAAAGGTTTCTCCGATGCGCTGTTGAAAAACTCGCACATTGCATCTACCCTTTCCCCGAGTGTATCCGCATGTGGAGGACGGTGGAACACCTGTCCTTCATGATCGCCTACGTAAATGTCATCTGATGGATTGCGGAATCTACCCTCCGCCGCAGGGTCGTCAAGTGTACCGCGAGTCACACGCTCATGAATACGCAGGACGTGTTCCGGGGTCATCTTTTCAGCTTTCAAGTCGGCGATCATCTTCATCGTGAAATAGTTATTGGTGATCATGGTCTCGCTGCGACCGCGCGGTTTACGCCCGCTGCGAAACATCTCCTTGGCAACTCTCCGAGTCGTGGATGCGCCTTCGAGTCGGCTGGAATTAATCGCCTCTTCGATGAGCGACTCAACGTAGTAGCGGTCTCTAGTCTCCGGATTGGTTACCTGGGACGGCATCTCGATTCGGCCACCTACCCTGAGATCGATTTCGTGTAACAATTCGGGAATGGGATCTACCAAATTGTAGTTGAATTGATTGCCGTTCTTGTCGGCCAGAAGCGGGAGTTGACTCGCCGAGGCGATTCTCGCCGTCTTGATTCCAAACCACCACTCTTCGTGGCTTAATTCATCAGGCGGGGTTCGATGTAAGAGTTCGTCCCAGTGCAGGTATTTGCCGTTTATACGTGAAGAGACCGTCCGCATCAGTTCGAGGAACTTCTCTTTATCCGAACCGATCTTGGAGAGTAGTTTTAATAGATCGGGGGGGGTTTTAGGGATTTGCATTTTGGAAATTGACGTGGAGGCCCAGCCACTAATTTAATACTAATATGTTTTAATTTAGTAGATAAATTTACTTCCGCAACTGTAATCAGTACTAAGCCGAAACAACATTAAGATTACATTTAACTTTCACATACCGAAAACAGGAAAGGTTAGCGGTATCGCAGTCATACCACTAATCTATTACTAATCAATACTAAATTACTATTAAACTACAGGGAAAGCGGTAGGCAGAAGACCACCGTACCTTAAACTACTAATTTACTACTAATAAACACTAAATTAGTATAAGTCACCTGTAGTAACGCCAATCGTATCCGAGGCCGACCTGCAGTTCGAACTTGACGGCGGCCCGGTCGACGTCGCTGTCCCGGTGGAGGAAGATGTTCGCGTCGAGTGTGGCGGAAAGATCGTCCAGCAGGCGGAAACGCAGGTGGTTGTAGTGTTGCACGGACATCGTCCGGCGCTGTCCGGTGCCCCAGAAAACCCGGGCCTGCGACGACAGTGTATTGCCTTCCAGCAGCGTTGTCCTGTACTCGGGCGCCAACTCGACGCCCACGACATTCATCGCGGTGACCCGGTCTCTTTCCATGGCCAGGCCGACACGAACGATCGCCTGGGAACCCAGTTCCGTCTGGAGACCACCCTTGAAACGGAACACGACGGGGTGCGTCTGTCCTTCGTCACCCGTCCATACCGTGTTGACGTCGAACCCGACGAACTGGGACAGCGGCGAGTACGGTAATGAATAAAGCAGTTCGCCGTCGATCCGGTCCACGGCCTCCCTTTGGCTTCCGTTACTGTTCAACCTGCCGTAGCCTGTCCTGAACTGGGCCGAAAACGTCCCCACCGGGGTATACCGGGTTGAATGGTGCTCGACATGAACGAGCCAGGCCAGGGCTTCCTCGCCGCGCAGGAACGGATCGCGGCTGTACCGGTCGGTGGGCCCTTCCAGTGTCGTCTGCGACAAGGATCCATTTAACCGCGTGCTGCCCTCCATCACACTACGCGGTCCGCGACGGATCCCCTCCCATCGGTCCACGTTGCCGTTTCCCCGTACGTGGGCCGCTTTCATTTCCCTCAGCCCGATGCGCGCACCGGGATCGTTCGATAGGCGAAAATTCCCGGTCCCCCGGATCAGGTCTGGATCCGCCAGGATCATCGGAACGGCCACCACGTATGTCCTGGCCTGATTCAGCGGCTGGCCGTCAACCGTGCCCGATTCCGCATCGTACCCCGCGAAGACCACGTCGTGTTCCCGCGGCAGCCTGCCGATCCATGCTCGCAACCGCCGCCCCGACATGGCAATACGGACGAGCACGTCGTTGTCACGCACCAGCCGCGTAACCGTACGTAAGTGGACTTCCCCGTCCAGACGTATCGGCCGAAGGGCGTGCCGGTCTATCGCGGCGACATCGGCCGCCAGTTTCGTGCGTGCCACGTCGGCGATCCAGGACCCGGTATCCTCGATGGGTTCCCGGGTCGTGCCAATCCGGACGTCATAGACCCTGCGCACGGTTTCCCTGTGCCCGGCGACGACAGCCGATACCGCGGGATCCACCGGCGTGGCCGAGCCGGCAGGCACCAGGACAGGACTCAGATTGGAAATGGCCGTACTGCCGCCTTCCCGGCGAAAGGTGATTTCAAGCCTGCCCAGATGGGAACCTCGTCCCGGCGTGGTAACCAGGTATCTGCCATCGACGAACCGGACCACATGCTCCGCCGGGCGCGGTTCGGGACCGGCTGCCGTGCCCCCCGCGATGAACAGCTGAACTTGTGGAAAAGCCAGCGCGAAGTCCCTTGCCTCGTTTATGCTCATGTTGACCAGCGCGATGCGTACGTCCGCGCGGCCCGCAGGACCGGCCAGGAGCGATTCGAGCGTCTCGCGCGGATCGTGGATATCCAGGGCCGCATGACCTACAGATGAAAAGTCGTCGGCAATCTGGGACGAGACAAGCCCCATGACGGCGATCTGCAATCCGCTTCTTTCGGTCAGCAGGAACGGAGCGATGGGCCCATCGACCGCGTCGCCCAACTCCAGGTTGGCACCTAATACTGGAAAATCCGCCTGGCCTGCACGGATTGCGAGCGTGTCGGGCCCGTAGGTGAACTCATGTCCGCCCACTGCAATGGCGTCATATCCCGCCATGCCCATGAGTTGAAACAACGTTTTGCAGCCATCCACGTCGCAGGCGGGCGTCGCGCCCATTGCGTTCCCGCCGTCCAGGACCAGGGTCGAAACGCCGCCGGTGCCTTCATGGGCACGGATCATCGATACGAGTGCGGCCAGTCCGCTTTGGTCCACCGCGTTTTCCGGACCCTGATTCCAAGACAGATCCGCATCATCGATCCTTTCCTCGGAGTAGATATTGCCCCGCAGATCGTTGGTGTGGAAAATGGTAAGCCGATGCTCGGTAACCTGGGCGTCTACCTGGGCGTTGATCCGTGGGTCGGTCTGGTGGGCAGCCCGGGCGTTGGCCAGGGCGTCAACCTGTGCGTTGGCTGTTGGCGGGGAATGAACGGCTCCCGCGACCATGCCCCACCACGCTGCCGTGGTGGCCATCAATACGGTCTTTATCACTTTCGGTTGAACCTGATGTCCTTTCCCATGAGGTCATTACTATATCGACGGCGTAATATAACGTTCGTAGGCAGCACCGCAACTTAGAGATTATGGTTTTAGTGGCTTCCATCATGTTTTGGATTTCTGGGTTGATATTGACCACCTGAGATATCTGTGATTGTGTAACAAACTACTAATTAACTACTAACAAATACTAATTTAGTAATAACGAATAGGATACTGATCGCCCGGTGAGAACGGCAGGGCATGAGAACGATCGGAAATGAACTCGCAGGCGTCGGAACGTGCTCATTTCCTTAATTTCCCGCTTCACAGTAATCGAACTGCTTGGTTTCAATACCATCCAGCCAGGTCTCGAACGCATCGGTACGAGGTATGCACAGTCCGGTGCCGTCCAGCCTCAGGTAGTCGAGGCTGGTCAGGCCGGTAAGGGCGCTGGGGAGAGGTCCGGACATCGCCTCGTTGTTCTGAAGGTAAAGCCCCTTCAATGCGGTCAGTTTGCCTAGCGAAGCGGGTATGCCGCCGCTCAACTTGTTGTTTTCGAGCCACATCCACTCGAGGTTGTCGAGGTCTCCGAGCGACGAGGGGATACTCCCGGTTAGCGCATTGTCGTTAAGACTCAAGCCGACCAGGTTTTCGAGTCGCCCCAGCGACGAAGGGATGCTGCCGCTGATTTCGTTGCGGTGGAGATACAAATCGCGCAGGCCGGTCAGATTTCCCAACGTTGCCGGAATACTCCCGGTAAGGTCATTATTGGCAAGATACAGATTCTGGAGTTTCGACAGGTCAGCCAGCAAAGACGGTACATCGCCACTCAAGCCCTGGGTGCGTAAGTTGAGGCTGTTGACGCGGCCCTCGCCGTCTACTCCGACCCCGGACCATTCGTTTATTGGCCGGCTACTCAACCAATTTGATTGAAATCTCCAGTTTGGCCCGTCCGTGGCGTTGTAAAAAGCCACCAAGGTTTCACGATCATTCTTCGAGAGCTGACAGGAACCGACAGACCGGCGGCTCAAGCTGGCCAACCAGGACTTGAACTGAGCGTCCTGAGGCGCACAGAGATCAGTGCCGTCTGCATTCAATACCTTTAGATTTGTGCTCATCAATGAACGGGGCAGCGGACCGCTAAGGCCGGAGTTGTACCCTAGAAGCAGCGTTTCCAGGTTCGAAAGGTTGCCTAAAGTCGAGGGCAGGCCGCCGGCTAGTTCGTTGTTTGCAAGATTCAGGATTTTCAAGGCGGACAAATCGCCCAGCGACGACGGAACGCCACCCGTCAGATCGTTTCTGCTCAGATTCAGTTCCTCGAGACTGGACATGTCTCCAATGGACGATGGGATTCCACCCGTGAGACTATTGTCCTGGAAACTCAGCCAGGTCAGCTCGGTCAGGTCGCCCAGACTGGACGGTATGCCGCCGTCGAGATCATTGTCGCTCAAGGCCAGTCTCTGAAGTTTTGACAGGCGGCCGATCGATGACGGTATGCCGCCACTCAGGTCATTACCGTACAGGTACATCCACTTGAGATTCGTCAGGTCACCCAGCGCAGCGGGTATCGAACCGGTCAGTTCGTTGTCACCGAGGCTCAGCAACTGGAGGCGAGACAGATCGCCGATCGCAGACGGAATGCTGCCGCTGAGTTCGTTGTTTTCCAGCTCCAGTCTCTCCAGGCTGGCGAGTCTGCCAAGTGAAGCCGGGATGTTTCCGTCCAGACCATTAATGTAAAGGTCCAGTTTAGTGACCCGTCCGGCTGAATTGGTGGTGACACCCTCCCAGTCAGATAAGGGGAGGTCGCTCAGCCAGTTGTTCTGGCGCCGCCAGTTCGGGCCGTCTGTCGCGTTGTACAGCGCGATCAGCACCGCCCGGTCGCCCGGATCGCCCGGAGGTGTCTCACAATCGGACACCTGCCGATCGGTGATGCGCTGCAACCACGTCTGGATGGCCGGGTCAGCCTGTGCGCAGACCCTTGTACCCTGTAGCCATAAAACAGACAGATCGAGGTCTACGAGGCTGCCGGGCAGTGATCCGGCCAGATTGGAATTGTCGTGCAGGCGCAGCTCATTCAGGTTTTCAAGGGCGCCCAGTTCGCCGGGTATGCCGCCCGTCAGGTTGTTGACGCCCAGATCAAGCCTTTCCAGTTGGGAAAGTCCACTCAGGGCCGAGGGAATCGTTCCACTCAGTCCATTTCCAGGCAGTTCGATAGCGACGACCCCTCCGGTGGTGTCGGCCGAAACGCCAAACCACCGGTCTACTGGCTTCGCACTCAACCAATTGTCGTTGTTCGTCCAGTTTTGACCTCCCGCGTCGTAGTACAGTCTTTCCAGGGCAATCAGGTCGGGTCCTGCCTCGCAGTCCAGTACGTATATACTATGAAACGAAAGACGCCACTCCCGGAACTCCAGGTCCCTGGGCAAACAGACCTGCGTGCCGAACAGACGAAGAGATACCAGGTTAAGGTTGAGAAAAGTTCGCGGAAGGGTTCCTCGGAGTTCAGCATTATTCTCCAGATTCAACACTATTAGATCTTCGAGCAGACCCAGTTCCTCCGGTATCGCTCCACTCAGGTTATTGTTATTCATGTACAACTCTTTCATGCTGACAAGCCCGCCGAAACCGGATGGAATCTCGCCTTGGAGCCTGTTCCCTTCCAATCTCAGTTTTTCAAGCTTGGCCAGGTTGCCGAAGGAAGGCGGAATGGGGCCGCTCAATTCGTTGTGTTGGAGAAAGAGTAGCGAGAGCTTTACAAGACGTCCCAGGCTTGGCGGGATCTCACCGCGCAGGTCGTTGTCATTAAGTTCAAGCCATGTGAGTTCCGCGAGATCGCCAAGCCACGAAGGAATCCCGCCGGTCAGGTTGTTGATCCCGAATGACAAGCCACTCAGTTTCTTGAGTCGGGCCAGTTCCCCGGGGATTTCACCGCTCAGATGATTATACGCAAGCGCGAGAATGGTCAGGTTGGACAGGTCACCCAGGGTAGCCGGTATTTCTCCACGCAAACTATTGTCAACGAGCCAGATTGTCGATACCCGCCCCGTCGAATCGACTTCAACACCATGCCATTGGTCCAGGGGTTCGTCGGTAAGCCAGTTGGTATTGTCCTTCCAGTTCGGACCGTCCGTAGCATGGTAAAAGTCGACGAGCAGTTCACGGTCCGTCCTGGTTTCGCTGACCGAGACGGATACACTCGAAGCGACCATCCCGAATGTAGCGGTTACACGTGTGGTTCCAATCATATGGGCGGTCACCAAGCCCTGGTTGCTCACCGAGGCTACGGCCGGATCCTCGCTGGTCCAGGTCGGTTCGGCGGCCGGAATTTCAATGTTGTTGGCATCGCGTACCGACGCGGTGAGCCCGATCATTTCTCCGATCGAAGTCAGGCGTACGACGTCAGGTGTAATCAAAATGCGGTCTGCCACCTGTGAAACAGTCACCATCACGCTGGCCGAAAGTTCCTCCCAGGTTACCACTACAAGCGTTTGTCCGTTCATTTGCGCCGTCACCAAGCCCTGACCATCCACCGTGGCCACGGTGGGATCCTCGCTGGCCCAGGTGAGATCCAGACCCGAAATCTCCTGGTTTTGGGGATCAAGGACCCTGGCGGTGAGTTGCACAGTTTCGCCGATGGACGTCAGGTTCACGGAGTCCGGTGAGACGACTATTCGGTCCGTTGGTATTTCTATGGCGACCGTCACGGTCACGCTGGCCGACAGGTCTCCCGAGGATATCGTGATCCGCGTTTCGCCCTTCATGTGCGCCGTAACCACACCCTGATCGTCCACCGAGGCCACCAATGGATGCTCGCTGCGCCAACTCCGTGGTGCGTCGGTTATCTCGACGCCGTCGGCGTCCAGGACAACCGCCACGAGCCTCAGCGTTTCCCCCTGTTCCGTTAACCGTGCCGATACGGGTGTCACGACGATCCGGCTCGGAGTGCGCGCCACCGTTACCGTGATGCTGGTCCGTAAGCCTCCGGCGGCAGCGGTGATCTGTGCAGTGCCTGCGGAGCGGGCAACGACCACGCCGTCATTGCTTACGGACGCCACCGAGGAATTGCTGCTGCTGCAGGTGATACCGATACCAGTCAGCGTATTGCCGCTCGTGTCATACAGGGTGGCGTTCAACCTCAGGATCTGGCCAGTGCCGGTGAGCAGTCCGGACGGCGGCGTAATCACTATCCGGACGGGTACGGGATCGGCAGGTCTGGTCGGTTTGGACTCTTCACCGCAACCTGCCGAAAGGAGCAAGGAGACAAGAAAAAGGAGCGGGACGAGGAGTAGGAGCGGCAGGTGTTTCATAGGGTGGTTCGCAGGAGTCGAAAGACGTATCACACGTTGTTCTGTGATTGAATACCGGCGTTCCACCGCCGAAGTGATCCCGGGTCTACCCTGAGGCCACGATGTGCCTGCACAACCGCTGGCCCCGGGCTGACAGCCGGTCGTAATGCTTCCTCGGCAGGGATTTCTCTTCGACGGCTCGAAACCACGGCGCGTGATAGCCCACGCTCGTCATGGGCCGCTTCATGTCCGAGTGGTTCGCCGTTCCCCCGTGCCAGCAGCGCACATCCCGTATGATGGCCGTATTAGCCGGTGCGCACAGATGGTTCGTGCGCATCCACTCCGGTTCATCTTCAAGCGAGGAGATCGGCGCACGGGACCGGTGGGTACCGGGAATGAACCGGATGGCGCCGTTCTCCACGGTGAAGTCCACCATGGTGAAGTTGATGACGATAAACGGTGCCGGGACGTCCTGGTGGGTTACCCGCCCCAGGGGATCGTTGAAGATGTCGGCGTTCCGGTCGGAATGCAGGTGCTGTATCTTCGCGCCGGGCAGGGAGTAGTCGCCGCCTGCGCCGGTGCAGGTATAGTCGTCGCTCCCCCAGATCGCGTCTACAATCGGCAGGATCGTGGGCAGGTCGACCAGGATGCACCATTCCCAGTTGTGCAACTGACTGCCGAAGGAGTGGCGCGCAAAGCCCCGGTTCATTTTGTCGCGCCCGAATTCGGCTTCCTGCTCCGCCATCACGCGCTCGGCGCCCGACCGGTTGAGGGCGAACTGGTCCTCGCTCAGAGGATTCGCCACGCAGACGAACCCGTCCCGGTGGAAGATCGTGGTTGCTCGTTCGATCTCGCTCGCTTCAAGTATGTCGACTTTTAACATGATTCTGTTAGCAAGAGAAGGGTGAGGTGGTCCGCACCGGTTAGGCCCAGCCAAACCGGTCATGCCTTGCTGATCCGGTATCCCGAATGTCCCGGGTCGAAGAGTTCCGGCCGCAGGCGTGTACCCAGGCCCGGCCCTTCCGGCGGCCGCGCGAAACCGTGATCGATGACGACGTTGGGCTCGATGAGCAGATCGTAGAAGGTCCTGATGTGGGCCCGGACGGACTCCTAGATGACGACGTTGGGCACGGCCGCGGCGACGTGGATACCCGCGAAGAGTGTAAGCGGCCCCGTACAGTCGTGCATCGCCGCCGGGATGTTGTAGCCCTGGGCCATCTCGGCCAGCCGCTTAGTCTCGCTGATGCCGCCCACCCAGGTGGGATCTGCCATGAGGTAGTCGGCGGCGTTTCTCTCCAGCACGTGACGGTAGTCCTCCCGGCTGATATACATCTCGCTCACGGCCAGCGGAACCCCGGCCTTGTCCCGAAAGTCCCTGAGCGTGTCCACGTTGTCCAGCCGCATCACGTCCTCGAGCCACATCAGATTCAGGTCGCGCACGGCCTCGGCGATGCGCAGGGCGGCGGGAAGCTGGAAGAATCCGTGTCCGTCCAGGAGGATCTCGATGCGGTCGCCCACCCGCTTGCGCACTTCCTCCAGAGGCTTGACGCATTCCCTGACCGTGGACATGGGGAGATAGCTGCCACCGTGGGCCCGGTATGCGCGGTCGAAGGTCCAGAACTTCATGCCCGTGTAACCCTCCTCCACCAGCTCCTCGGCCAAGTCGCCCGCGGCGTTATGGGCCGCCCAGTTGTCTTCCAGCGGACCGGGCTTGCCAATGTCGCCGTGGCCGGGCCAGCCCTGTTCGGCAGGCGCTCCCGGTGGGCGGCGGCCATAGGTGGGACCGCCGCAGCTGTTGTAGACCCGTACGGATTCCCGCGCCTTGCCGCCCAGGAGCTGCCAGACGGGCCGGCCGCATGCCTGTCCCAGGAGGTCCCAGAGGGCGAGGTCGACGGCGCTGAGGGCCCGCATTTCGGCACCCCGCGAGCCGAAGGCGCTGAACCGTTCGTAGAAAAACCGCCAGTGGTGCTCGATCGAACAGGGATCGCTGCCGATCAGACGGCGGGCCAGCCAGTCATGGATGACGGCGGCCACCGCCTGGGAGACGTAGTAGGACTCCCCGTGGCCGACGATGCCGGCATCGGTGTGGATCCGCAGCAGGATCAACCCCGGCATGATGTCGTCGGGGATTAGCGTTTCCACGGCGGTGATCTTCAGGTCGGAACTTTTCGGGACGGAAGGGGGGTGTGGCGGGACGGCGTCCAGTCCGCCGGGTATTTCGGTCATTTATACTTCCTCATTACACCGGCCGGAAACGCGGTGAGGCGCGCCACCCGGTAATGCGCCGGGACGCGCCGCTGGTCGACACGAGCTATCGAGCCGGTCTACACCGACCGGTTGTCCAACGAATACGTGCGATTCCCATCACCGCCCAACTGCCACGTGCCACGGAAGAGGGACTGCCGCTTCGGAGGCATCTTCTCGATAATTTCGTGGGACAGGTTGAGCCGGTGCCACTGCGCCCAGATCGAGTTGTAGCAGTTGAACACCGCGCAGCGCCGGTTATCCGGATTGGTCCAGTCGTTCGCCGCGTGGATGAGGCTTTCGGTGAAGACCAGCATCGAACCCGTCGGACAACTGTAATCCTCCATGGCGGCGTAGAGACTTTCCTCCCAGGGAGATTCGCTGATGTTGGGACGGTACCGGTCCGGACCGCCGTAGTTGAAATGGGCCTTGTGCGAGCCGCTCAGAAAGGAGGTGCCGCCGTATCCTGCTTTGACCTCCTCCAGCTCCCAGACCACCCGGGTGAGTCCTGCGAAGATTTTGCCGCCCTGCACCTGGTAGCGCATGGCGTTGGCCTGCTGGGGAGGACGTACGACATGGGGCAACCCGGTGCCCTTTACGGTCGATTCCCAGCCGGGTTCCCGCACCATGAGGAAGGAGTTCTCGCAGCGGAATCCATAGTGGTCGTCCCCCACGAAAGGCGGCTCGGTCAGGATCTCGTTGAGAATGCCCACCACGGCCGGGTGATCGAGCAGATTGGCCAGCTTGCCCTGGAAGCCCTGTTTCAGGTCGCTGTTCTTGCCCTTGTAGTCTGGTTTCACCCCGGCATACACCTCGGCTTTCATCTCCTCGATCTCGGTCTCCGTCAGTACGGACGGCACGAGGATCCAGCCCTTCAGGTCGAAGAAGAACTTCTGCTCTTCGGTCATGGGGATGGGGGCGGAAGGCGAGGATGCGGCGGCTGGTAAAGCCGACGAGGTCTCGATGTCCGATGTGGACGCGGTCCCGTTGCCCGTTCCAGTATCCGTGGTATGCTCGGTAGACATTTTGCCTCCGATTGTTGAATCCGTGCGACAAACAGTATGTCTTGTTCTACTATTCAATATACGATGAAAGTTTGAGTGTGAGATGATGATTAGCAATGCCCGATTATCAGTCAGTTGTCAAGGTCTAACTCTTGGGTGGTCTATTTCACTGAATCACCTCCACTCAAGATTTGAAAGCCTAAAACCAATCAGCCCGTCATAGATTCAACAAATTCGTTGACAACAAAATTGTTGACTAGTATCTTGATCGGAGAAACTACACGAATTCCAGTCGGCTAAATCACAAAAAACAGGAGTGAAAATGAAATCTGTTACTGGACCATGGGTTATTGGTGAAGACTTCTTTGATCGAGAAAATGAACTACGCATACTCGATCAGCGTGTGCGGAATGGAAACCACGTGCTGCTGACAGGTCAGCGTCGCATGGGCAAGACCAGTATCGCACGGGAACTGGGACGTCGGCTTGAGGCAGATGGATGGGTGTTTCTGTTTGCTGACGTCGAAGGTGCGTCCTGTCCGGAAGACGTGATCTCGGATATTGCGGAAGCGGTACACCCGATTCGATCGATCTCATCACGATTTGCACGAACGATGCAGCGATGGTTCGCCGAAAGTTTTGACGAAATTGGTGCGTTCGATTTCCGGCTGAGAGTTCGGGCCGGATTGAGTGACAAAAACTGGAAGGAACATGGGGGCGGATTACTTCGATATTGTGCTGCTCATGCAAACCCAGTATTTCTCGTCGTCGATGAAATGCCTATTTTTCTCAAACGATTGCTCCTTGCAGACGGCGGCCGACGGAAAGTCGACGAGTTTCTGAGTTGGCTGCGAGGAGTGCTACAACAGGTCAGTGGAGGATCGCTTGTACTTATGGTATCCGGTAGTATTGGACTGACTCCACTCGTACGTCGACTCGGCATACCTGATCGCATAAACTATCTCGACCCATTCAGACTAGGCCCATGGAGCCGTGAAGCCACCATCGAGTGCCTGAATCGACTCGCCGACAATTCGACACTTAAAATCGATTCGGGTGTTGCAGAAGCCGTCTGTGAGCGACTCGGTATAGGAATTCCGCATCAAGTCCAGTCGTTTTTCGCCCGGTTGACCGATCACGCGCTCTTACAGGGAGAAGACCAGGTTTCTGTTTCGGATGTGGAAGTCGTTTATAAGAACGTACTTCTGGGTCCAGCCGGACAAAATGATCTTATTCACTATGAAACGCGTCTGAAGGATGCTTTGGGCGATGATCAGGACCATACCATGGCTATGGAAGTACTCGCAGAAACATCCACGAAAGAAGTATTCACTCCCGAAGTACAACGACTACTCGGACACCTGTACTTGCCACTAGTAGATGATGCACCTGATCGCATCTCGGAGGTCCTCGACATACTTGAACATGACGGTTACCTGGAGTCACGCGAAGCAGGATACCTATTTCCATCGCGCCTACTGAAGGACTGGTGGGCCGCACGGTTTGGTCATCATCACGTTCCTATCGAGCAACGTGGCCAAGTCTGCGATGGGTGAGGGAACACCAGGAAGGATGTGACCGCGATGAATGAAGAAACAGCCAAGAGTCCGACCCAGGCCCGTACGATACGGAAGTTCAATCCAGGGACATTTCAGTCCGATGAAGAGGTAATCAGACAGTTCGTGGTACGGCGACCTGAACTGGAGATCGTGCTTGATGTACTACGCGGCAACGTTGAAACGCCTGCTTGCCAGCACGTCCTTCTTGTTGCACCTCGAGGTAGAGGCAAGACCATGCTGTTAGCCCGTGTCGCCGCGGAGTTGCGTGCAGACAATGAATTGTCCCGGAGCATGCTACCGGTGCGATTCATGGAAGAAAGTCACGAGGTATTCGACATCGCCGACTTCTGGCTTGAAACGCTCTTCTATCTTTCGAAAGAGATCGTGCGTACTGATCCGGATCTCTCCCGGGAATTACTGACCACCCATGCCGATCTGGCCGGTCAATGGCGGGACGAATTCCTGGCGGAACGTGCCAAAGCCACCGTGCTGGGCGCATCGGATCGATTGGGCAGAAAACTCGTACTCATGATCGAGAATATGCAGACTTTGTGCGATGACGTGGACGACAACTTCGGCTGGCAGTTGCGGGAGACATTGCAGACTGAACCTCAGGTCATCCTGCTTGGCACCGCCACCAAGCGTTTCGAGCGGCTGGATGACGTACGTGAACCATTCTTCGAACTGTTCCGAATACTTGACCTGAATCCGTTAGATACAAAAGCCTGCCAAAGGCTGTGGCAGGTAATCAGCGGCGATGATGTGTCTGAACGCCGCATTCGACCGCTACAGATACTTACTGGTGGCAACCCCCGCCTACTGGTTATCGTCGCGGAGTTCGCCGGGCATCGCTCGTTACGCAAGTTGATGGAAGAGTTGGTGTCGCTTGTTGACGACCATACCGAGTATTTCCGCGGACACTTGGAAGCACTGGCATCAACGGAGCGCCGTGTCTATCTGGCCACGATTGATCTTTGGCAACCTTCAAGTACCAGCGAGATCGCTGCCCGGGCACGTTTGGACGTTCGCAGTGTTTCCAGTCTTCTTGGCAGACTGATCGACCGTGAGATGGTAATGGGTCATGGAACAGGTAGGAAGCGCTTGTACTCCGCCGCGGAGAGACTATACAGCATTTACTATAAAATCAGACGTGGACAAGGTGAAGCAGCCATCGTGCAATACCTGATAAGGTTTATGGCGGTGTTTTACACCAAACAAGAACTCGTAACGATGGCCGAGGGTTTACGAACAGAAGCCGCTGAGTTTCCGGATATTAAAGAGGGTCTGGATCGGGCTAAAGCGGAGATTCCTCACCTTGACTATCTTTACAATCAAGCGATTTCTACTGTTGCAGAACCTGGTCGTTCTAATGTGGAATCTCAAGACTCTCCACTGTCAGGTCTTTCACAGCGACAGCAACTTTTGTTTCGTGTCAGCCCCAAGTGGGTTGAAGGGAATCTGATGTATCATCTGGGCAACTTTGATGCTGCAATACCCATTTACGCTTCTATTGTTGAAGAATTCGGGAGCATAAAGATCCCGGATGTCGAAATCCTCGTCGTCTTAGCATCAATAGCCATAGGTCACATTTATGACCGAAAAGGTGAATACGAGGCAGCAATCGCATCATATGACGAAACAATAAAACAGTTTGGCGATAGCACCGAACCTAGAGTGCGTATATGCATTGCTACATTGATGCTCAACAAGAGCAGATCGGAAAGTAGTCTCGGCGACCAGAACGCTGCAATAGCAACAACAGAGGCAGTTGTCAGTCGTTACGAAAAAACCGCGGACCCTCATATTCGGAAGGTTGTCGCTGAATCCTTACTAAATGGTGGTATGCTCAAAGGGGAACTTGGTAATAAAGAGGAAGAGATTACATCGTATGAGGAGGTTATCAACCGATATAGTGCAGATCCGGAAGATGGGATGAAGAAAGTCGTCGCCAGTGCGATCACAAACATCGGTGTGGTACAAGGTCAGCGTGACGACTTCGAAGCAGCATACAAGACGTTCGATTCCGTCATTGAGCGATACGGGTCCAGTGAGACCTCCGAACTGCAATCAACCGTAGCAAGAGCGATACTGAATAAGGGGCAAGTATACGGACATCAAGGTGAGAGTCAAAAGGCGATTACAACGTTTGATTACCTGGCTGAACGATACGGTAATTTGGAGACTAAAGATGGAATTGCGGATGTCGTTCGAGCCTTGAATGCCAAGGCGTATTACCAAATCACCCTTGAATTGTTTGATGAAGCACTGTGCACGTGCGACGATGCAGATAGACGGCTCCCAGGTGGAAAAAGCGAAAACAGTCAGGAGAGAACCGTTACTTCCTGGATACGGATGAAAGCGCTGTATCACAAGTCAGATGAGGACGCAGTTTTGGCCTTGTTTCAGACGATTTACTCTAAATTCGATCAGGATAACGAAGACTCAATGGGTATGATGCAATCCGGTGTAGTGGGTATGGTCGCCGAGGGTACGTCTGAGAGCGAGATTCTGAATGTTCTGATGAGCAACGAGCAGAAGGCTGAAGCATTGGCCCCACTAGTTGTGGCGCTTAGGATTCGCTTAGGGGAGAATGTGCGTGGACCAACAGAGGTATTGGAGGTGGCTGAAGACATACTTCAAGAAATTGACGAAGAGTCGAACAGGAGTGCAAGTAAATGAGTGTAAACCATGGGTGAGTCTGCCCGGGTCTTTCGGCCACCTGGTTTAGCCTCAAAGCCTGCAACCAGGCACTTGTATCGATAGACATAGTCAACGTCGCAGACGCTCGCGCTTGTAGTCGTACGCACCATCCCAGTCGAGCTTGCCGAAAAGCTCTAGCAACTGTTCCTGCTCACGCCGCGCAATAAACTCCCTCAAGGCCTTGTTGACGGTCGCCTTCTTGGTTTTCTCACCACCAATCTGGAGCGCCTTATTCAGCAGTTTAGGGTCAATGGATACGTATGTTGCCACTGTGTGTATTATCCTCCGCACATTAAATCACACATGCCTTAACTCAATGGAGATCCCGTACTTAGTTTATTTGATCCAGGATCTTACTCATCGGCGCTCATCAACGCCCCGCACCTCATCGGACCAATCCCGCCAGATATCCATGTTGGTATGGTCCGTCATGAGCGGGTCCGGAAGGGATTCCGGCGTTTTGAGGAAGCCGTAGATGGTCGCCTGGCGGATGACGTCGGTCGACGTATTCTGTCCGGCGATGTGCAGGATCTTGGTGTGCCACAGGACCGCCGTGCCGGCGGGGCCGTGGCAATCGACGGGCTGGGTATCGCGCTTGATGCGCTGGATAACGGGATCGTTGTAGCCGGGCTTGCGTCCCGCCAGGTGTTCGTCCATATGCTTTGCGCCTTCGAGAAAGGCCTGCCACTGCGCGCGCCAGATCCGGCTGTGGCTTCCCGGCCAAACCGTGAATCCGCCGGAGCCGGGCGGCAGGTCGTCGATATAGGCGGTGACCTGAAACCGGACGCGTCCGTAGCAGGCGCCGTCCGTATGGGCGCCGCGGTAGTCAGGACCGGGAAACGGGCTGCCGGGCAGGGTGCAGTACAGGCCGCGCGTCCCTTGCCCGGTGGACCACACCGGACCCGTCCTGGGCAGACGCAGCGCTTCTTCCGTGGTGAAGGATCCCTTCTCGGGCCATCGCCCGGTCTCTTCGATCCCGTGGGCGGCCAGCCCGCCGACCATGTCGTCGGACATGAAGCACGGTCCCGTCGTCATGCCGGATTCATCCGCTCCGGCGGGCCATACCACCGTGCCCTTGCCAAGCAACTGTTCGGCGACCTGCCACAGGGCCCGGGGAGCCAGGTCGAGCATGAAGGGCTCGGTGCCGTTGCGGACGTAGAAGCGATGACCTTCGGTGAAGAAATAGGGGTCGCCGCCGATCTCGGGCCGCTTCGCCTTCAGATGGCCGCTTACTTCATCGTCGAACGACGCCCAGGTGGAGGAATCGCCGCGCTTCATGGCGGGATGGTGCGTCTCCACCGCATCCCACAGCGCGTCCCTGGCCTGGCGGCATAGATCGGGGTCGAGCACGGCGGGCAACACGAGGAATCCGTCGCGCTTGAATTGGGCTATCTGGCTTCTGGTCAGAAGCGGGACTTGCTTCACGCCTGGGTTGATTGGTGCCGGTTGCATGTAGTTTTTCTCCTCCCCTACTTTCGTCATCCTCCCGAACCACGCTCACTGTCCCCTTCATCGCCCTCACTGCCTTCACCGCCTCCGCCGTGTTCTCCGCTCCCTTCGCCTCCGCTCCCATGTTCGCCTCCACCCTCACCGCCTTCGCCACCGCTCCCGTGCTCGCCTTCCCCAACCTCGGCGTGAGGCGTCCATCCCGTGAACGGTTCTTCCGTTGCGGGCAACGATACCTCGACTATCTGGCCCGGAGCGAGATCGACCGGCGTCGTGGGACCGAGTTCTGTGCCGTTCGAGAGATGTACTTCGACCCTGACGTTGTTCAGCACGCCTTCCGTGGTGTTCTGCACCGTTCCCACGAACGAATTGCTTGCCGCGTCGTAACGCAGGATGAGCCGGGCGCCCTTCCGGATGACATCATAGGTCTCGTCCGGGGCAAGGGATTCTCCCGATTCTTCCCCGTCGTCCGACTCGGACTCCGAGTTTTCGGCCCCGTCGTGTTCCGTTCCCGATTCACCGGTCACGTTGCGGTCTTCACCGCGGTCGTTCGCGCACCCGCTTAGTGCACCCAGGCCGATCGTCGCGGTGAGCCCGACCACCACGGCAAAGGCGATTATATCGAAGATGAGGGAACGGGATCCAGGTGCCACCATCTCCCTACCGTTTATACTCTCCACCCTCGGCGTTCGTGACTTATCTCTAATCATTCGTCCTCTCCTCGATCACATGATCCCGAAGCATCGACGTGGCGCCATCCGGCCGGAACGTGCGGGGTTCCAGGTCGATTTCCTCCCCCGCGATCATCTTCCGGAGCAGCTCGGCCACGCCGTCCACCGCCACGGGCGCGAGGGCCTCGCCCTTCTCCTTCGTCCCGTATTTCGCGGAGCTCTCCATTTCCATGTCCGCTTCGTGCACCCGGTGGGGAAACAGGGCCATGGCCATGGAGGTCTCGTATTCGTCGGCGTGCCCGGGCAGCCGGTTATCGTCCATGTACTGGTAGACGACATCGGCCGGGTAGGTGTCCCAATATGAATTGAAACGCACGTTGACGCCGAGGCGTTCCCGGAAAGCGTCGATGCGGTTCATCATGGGGACGACGTTGCCGCCGTGTCCATTCAGGATGAGAATGTTGGTCACGCCGCCGCGCCTGAGGGCGTCGCACACGTCGTAGACGTACTCGGTGAAGATCTCCGCGCGGACGGTCAACGTGCCCTTGTGTTCCATCCAGTGCTCCGATACCCCGATGGCGATGGGCGACGCGACCACGACGTGCGGATAGAGCTTCAGCGCCGCGTTTTCGGCCATGTAGGCGACGCTCGCCGTGTCGTGGATCATCTCCAGGTGTTCCAGGTGCTGTTCCGTCGCCGCGGTGGGTACGATGGCTGCCTGGATGACGCCGTCTTCGATCCCTTCCCTGAACTCCTTGCGCGTCAGGTCTCCGATAAAAACACGCTTTCTGGACATGAAGCGGCTCCTGTTGGCTGCGGTTGCCATGTATGGTTTTTAACTTTCGTGCAGCTGACGTATACGTTTTTACTCCAGCGCCTGTTCGAGATCCCGAATGATGTCGTCGGTGTCTTCGAGGCCGACGGACATCCGCACCCGCTGCCCCGCACCGTCGCCGGCGACGAGCGAGCCCACGTCGCCCAGGCTGACCCAGGGCCGGCACAGCCGCACGCGCCCGAAGAGCCGTTCAGCGTTCATATCGGCGAGCTCGAAACTCACCATCCCACCGTAGCCGGCCCACTGCGACCGGGCAATCTCGTGACCGGGCGTTGAAGGGAGTCCGGGATAGTAGGTCCGCTTCACCCGGGGATGAGCCTCGAGGAATTCCGCCACGGCGCGGGCGTTCATGACGTGGCGGTCCATGCGGATGGAAAGCGTCTTGATCCCGCGAAGCAGGAGGAAGGCGTTCAAGGGGCTGAGGATGCCCCCGTAGGTGTTCCGGGTGCGCAGGATCCGCTCACCCAGGTCCGGGTCGCGGGTCGTGATGACGCCGGCCAGGGCGTCGCCGTGGCCGCAGAGGTACTTGGTGGCGCTGTGGAGCACCACGTCCGCGCCGTGATCGATCGGGCGGAAGAGATAGGGAGACAGAAACGTGTTGTCGATTACGACCTTCGCGCCTGCCTCGTGGGCCTTGCGGATCACCGCGGGCGCGTCGATGATGTCCAGCGTGGGATTCGACAGCGGCTCGAAGTACACCACGTCGGTGGGCTTCTCGAGGGCCGCGTCGACCTTATTCGGATTCCGCATGTCGATAATTTCGACATCGAACCCGAGCCGGGGCAGTTCTTCTGACATGAAGTGCCTGGTCCAGGTATACGCCGTCTGGTGACACACGACCCTGGAGCCAGCCTGGATGAGCGTCATCACCGCCTGGGTGACCGAAGCCATGCCGCAGGCGGTCGCGATGCTGCGTCCGCCGCCTTCGAGCGCGCACATCTTCTCCTCGAAGGCGGTGAAGGTAGGATTGCTGCCCCGGAGGTAGGCGCCGTCCACCGTCGCCGCCTGGTAGATCGGCGTCGCCGACGCGTTTTCCGCCTCGCCCGCGTGGATGGATCGCGTGATGAATCCCTGTTCGTCGGTCATTGCTCTGTCCTTTCCCATCCGGGCCGGTTCCCTACAACCGCCGCTCGATGGCCCGGACCATGCGGTCGATTTCCTCCCGGCTATTGTAGAAGTGGGTGGAAATACGGAACACGGGCACTTCATTGATGTGAAAGGCCACGGTCTCGATCTTCTCGTCGTCCCACAGTTCCTGGCGGATTTTCTGGAGATCGGCGCCCTCGATGGTAAAGGTCGTGATGAACCCGGACATCTCCGGGTCCCGCGGCGTAAGGAAGCGCACGCCCCGGATGCGGCCGAGGCGTTCCCGCATGTAATCCACCAGGCCCCGGCAGTATGTCCGGATGTGGTCCCAGCCGATCTCCTGCTGGAAATCCAGTGCCGTGCCCAGCCCGATGAAGGGCGTCTGGTCCCGGGTACCCATCATATCGAACCTGCTGGCGTTGGGGTTTGGATGAGCGCTGGAACCCAGGATGAGCGGCTCCACCCTGTCGTGGGCGTCGTCCGATACGAAGAGCATGCCCGTGCCCTTGGGGGACAGCGTCCACTTGTGGAGACTGGACGCGTAGAAATGGGGATTCCATTCGTCCAGGCGCAACGGCACCATGCTCACGGCGTGTGCGCCGTCCACGACCACCCAGATTCCGTGGTCCCGTCCGATTTCGGTCAGTTCCTTAACGGGGGTAACCAGCCCGGTGGACCAGTACACGTGTCCGAAGACCATGGCCGCCGTCTTTTCGTTCAGTCCGCTCTTGAATACGTCGATAATCTGCTGCTGATCAGTGATCTCCATGGGGAGATGCACCCTGCGGACGGTCATGCCGTGCCGCTCGGCAACGTAGTCGAAGCAGGCGTTGACCGCCCCGTACTCCTGGTCCGTCATCAGGATTTCGCCCCCCACCTTCCAGGTCACGCCCTGGGCGAAGACGCTGAGCGCCATGGTGGTGTTCTGGACCAGGGCGATACGCTCCGGCCGAGTGCCCACGAATCTCGCCAGCTTTTCCCTCGACTCTTCGACGATCGGCCAGTACTGCGGCTGGTGCTTCAGCGGGTCGCTGTCGAAGGCCCGAATGGCCTCGGTGACCCGGTCCACGACCGGCTTGGGCGACGGTCCGACAGAGCCGCCCTGGAGAAAGGCCACGTCGCGATCGAGATAGAACTGGTCGCGTCGGATCGCCTTCCAGAAGGCGTCGTCCGGGGCGGGCAATGTATCGGTTACGGCCGGAGTCGAAGCTTCGCTCATTCTGGTTCTCCCATGGGTGGTGCGGAGTTGTTGCAGGAATCGAAGCAGTGTGTATGGACGACCACTTACAAAACAGCCCGCGCCACCTTGCGGAAAGCGCGGATCACGTCGTCCACGTCTTCATCGGTCAGTTGCGCCGGCAGGGGCAATATGCGCGCCCGGTCCAGCAGGTCGTCGCTGCGCGGCAGCATGCCGGCGCGGTATTCCATGGGGCTCTCGGCGTTGAACGGGCAGGTCCACGGACATCCCGCCGTCGTGACGGACGCCTTGTTCAGCAAGTTGGACATGTACCGGTACTGGTGTATGCCCCCGTGGGGTTCCCCGGCAGGGATCCCTTCCGCGCGAATGGCCGAAGTGAAACGCTCCGCATCGCCGGCCGATTCATGAATCCATGAGAAGTAGGCCCCGCTGTCGCCGTCCGGGTCCACGACGCGGCGAAGCTGTATGTCCGGCGTCTTGCCCAGGGTCTCCCGCAGCCGGACCTGGTGCCGGCTCATGCCTTCCAGGATGGAGGGCAGCTTGTCCAGTTGGACCAGACCCAGCGCACCTCGCAGTTCGTCCATACGGACGCCCATGCCGAAAGTCTCGAACAGCGAATCCTCCCCGGTGGAAACGCCTTCGATGTCCCGTTCAAAACCCGTGTCATGGTAGCATATCGCGCGACGGAAGATCGCTTCGTCGTCGGTCGTGACCATCCCGCCTTCGCCCGTGGTAAAGTTCTTGTTGTACTGCAGGCTGGTCGCGCCTACCGTTCCCATCGATCCGACGCGGAGGCCGGCAATGCTCGCTCCGGCGGCCTGGGAACAGTCTTCCAGCACCGGGATCCCGTGCCGGTCCGCGATTTCCACGATGGACGGCACGTCGGCGACCGTTCCCGCCATATGCACGGCGACGATGGCCCGGGTCCGGGGCGTGATATGCCGTTCGATATCATGGGGATCCAGATTGAGGGTGTCGTCTATGTCGGCCAGCACCGGCACGGCCCGCAGATGCACGACGGCGTTTACGTCGGCGATCCACATAAAGGCCGGCATGATGACTTCGGTGCCGGGTCCCACATCGAGGGCGGCGAGGGCCACGGAAAGGGCCGTGCTGCCGCTGTGGGTGGCCAGGGCGAAGCGTGTGCCGACATACCGGGCGTAGGCGGCTTCGAAACGATCCACCTTGCCGAGGGGCTCGATTCCGTAGTACCGGAAGGGCGACCGGGCTTCGATGACTTCGATGGCAGCCTGTTTTTCCTCTTCGCCGTACATCGATCCACCGGGAACAAGAGGCGGCCATTTCTCGGTGCGAACCGGCGTTCCACCGTCGATTGCCAAGGATTCCGCCATGGGCGTCGAGCCTCACCGATCAAAACAGGTTGCTATGCGGAATGGTTGAATCAGGATTCAGGACTATACTACGGCGGACATCCCGTTACAAGCACAAATTGGGACGGACCCTGAACGGGACTTTACTGTTAAGGGTCTCTGCTCGCCAGTCGATGCGCCACGTCCGTCAGCCGATCCTTCCAGGCAATCCGATCGAGCCAGCCCCGGGGAATGCCGCTCACACCGTAAAGCGCGCCGGCAAGCTGTCCCGTCACCGCCGCGACCGTGTCGGCGTCGTCGGCCAGGTTGGCCGCGAGGAGTATGGCGTTGCGGAAGTCGCCGGTGCGGGCGACGGACCAGATGGCGGCTTCAAGGGTGTGGATCACGTAACCGCTCGAGCTGATTTCGTCCCGCGGACGGCCGCGCCAGTTCCCGCCCAGGATCTGCTGGACGGCCGGCGCCCCCTCGAAATGCCGCGGCGCAAGGAGGCCCGTCCGCGGCGAACCGGCGATGGCATCTGCCAGCAGTTCGGCGAAGGCGCGGCACGCATCTACCGCTTCCTCGGCGGCGTGCGTGGTACAGGACTGTTCGGCGGCGGTGGCGTCGAGCAAAGCGCGGTCGTCCCAGAAGCGCAGGGCGACCGGGGCCAGCCGCATCAGCGAACCGTTACCTGAGGCGCGCGGATCGGTCGAGCCGGCGATCGGATCTCCGGTCCGCTGATACCGCGCAAGCGCCGCGCTCGTGGTATTCCCGATGTCGAAGCAACTTCCCGTACAGGAGTATTCGCCGTGCCGCCACCAGCTCACGAAACGGTCCATCAGGTCCCGGCAGTCCAGCGTCTCCGATGCGGCCAGGCTTTCCGCCAGGGCCAGCGCCATGGTCGTGTCGTCCGTCCACGATCCGGCGGACAGATCGAAAGGACCTCCCCCCACCATGCCCTCCACCCGCTCCTGGGCGTCCCGCGGCCGGAATTCGAGCGTCGTGCCCACCGCATCCCCCACCGCGAGACCGAGAAAGGCCCCGATGGCACGGTCCTTGATACTTGCCGCCGTCGTGGAGGGCAGCGATTCTTCCACTGCCGCGCACTGCGCCACGTAGCGCTCCTGGCTCAAGGTTTCGATCGCGTTGGGGGATCGGGCCGCTCGAACACGGCGCATCGCTTCGGACGGGTTCTCCCCGAATTCCACGAGGAGGCGGGCGGCGAGGGTGCCCGCGCGGCCCAGTCCACCCTTGCAATGGACGAGAACGTCGAAACCGAGCCTGAGCCGGTCCCTGATGGCCGGTCCCGCGACGCACCATGCCCTCTCGAAGTCAGCACCTGGTGGCTGTCCGTCCGGAATCGGCAGATGCCACCACTCCATGTGGCGGTCCGCGACCGCCCTGGATAGATCGGGCACTTTCAGATCCCGAATCTCCTCCTCCGTGATCAGGCTGACGACCGCTGTCCCACCCCATTTTCTGACCTTATCGAGGTCCAGGTCCAAGTCGCGCTCCCAGTTTCCCGCGAGTCCCCAGGGGTACGTCTTTCCGGGGCACAGGGTTATGCCGATGCGGCCGAAGCCCGCCTTCGGTCGCACGCTGCCGATGCGAAGCGGATGGGTCACGCTGGTTTTTACCTCGGACATCGCTGGCTGTCCTTCCGGTGATTTGTTCCCGCTCCCGTCTTTTCCTTATTGAACTTCCGTATTAATCTTCCGGCAACGGCTTGGGGAACTTCGCCGGACCGGGCGGACACAAGTCACGGAACCGGATCCCGACCTGGATTGTGCGGCAACAGAGACTTTAAATCCCGGAATCGGTCGTTACAAGTCAATTCCACACCGGCACCAAAGAACACGGCTGGAACCGTCCGCGGCAGATATACCCGGACGATCCTGTTTTATCTTGACACCCTGCGGGTGTGTACCTATCTTGACCGTCGTTCGGGGCTGTAGCTCAGCTGGGAGAGCGCATGAATGGCATTCATGAGGTCAGCGGTTCGATCCCGCTCAGCTCCATTATTCGATGGTGACGACCTTACCATGAATGCCAGTCTCTGGTGGATCGACCGAGGCAAAGGCCGGCCCGTCGAATCGTAAAGATCTTCCATACGCAGCCGGCAATCCGTATACAGCGCTCACTATGCTCAGTACCACCTGCACAGTCATTCGCAGTATACCGACTAAAGGCCGCTTCTGTACCGTGAGGCGGCTGCCGATCTGTCTGTTCTGCCTGGTCCTGCTCCCTTCCTTTGTCTATGCAGGACCCCATGCCTTCGAAGATGAGCCGACCGGCGCCGTATTGAACACAGCGTCGGTTTTTTCTTTGCCATCCAGGACTGCGCCTGACACGAGCGCGTCGGCGAATCCCGTCACGGAATCTGCGTTCAGACCCGCCGCATCCGCAGTAGATCCGGATGCACCAACCGAAGTGACCGCCGATATGAACGCGGCCGCTTCCGGCCCGACCACCCAGACGCGCGAGTCAGATCCGGGCACAACGGCCGATCCGTACGCGGAAGAGCAGGCCGGCGCGGCCGGATTTTTCCTCCTTGCGCCTTTCCTCGAAGGATCGGATCGCGTTGAGGCGGCGGATCCCCCCTGGCCCGATTTCGGCCGATTCGACGTGCCCATCAGCTACAACAACCGGGTCAAAGCGGCGATTCACATCCTGCGGAACGACGCGTTCAATGCGTTCGCACTCTGGTTGGGCCGGACGAACAGTTACCGGGCCATGATCGAGTCGATCCTCTCCAAATCGGGACTGCCCGGCGACCTGATTTACCTCGCTATGGTCGAGAGCGGCTTCGACCCTCGTGCGCGCTCGCGGGAAGGACGCGCGGGCCTGTGGCAGTTGTCGCGGGAGGACGCGGAACGATACGGCCTGACCCGGAACAGCGAGATCGACGAGCGCTACGATCCGGAGAAATCGACGCGGGCGGCGGCGGCGCGGTTCAAGGACCTCTACCTTGAACTGGGCAGTTGGGACCTCGTGCTCGCGGCGCATCACGCCGGTTCGACGCCCCTGCGCGAAGCCGAGGGGTTGAGTCTGTGGAACATGAGGCTGCCCGGGCAGACGATTCCCTTCGTGTCCGCCGTCATGGCGGCGGCCATCATATCCAAGTCACCGGAGGATTACGGATTCGAACCCGTGGGGGGCCTCCCGCTGATCCACGAGTCCGTGCCGGTTCCGAGACCCATGGCCCTCGAGGAAGTGGCCGAGGGCATGAAGATCCCGGTCGAGCAACTGCGCCGGCTCAATCCGGAACTGCGCCGTTGGAGGGCCGAATCGGGGTACAACCTCAAGGTGCCGCTGGGTACGACTCGGTCCTACGCCGCCTGGGCCGGCATCGAGCCACCGGGCCCGGACCCGTCCGACCTGACGTTCTACCGGGTCAGGCGCGGCGATACGTTGGGGCGCATCGCCCGCCGCTTCGGGGTGCGAACCGCGGATATCATCGTCGAAAACAACATACGCCGGCCGAATCGGCTGAGGATCGGCCAGGTCCTCACCATACCGTTGTATGGCGTCTCGAACCAACTGGCGAACCGATCCATACGCTACCGGCTGCCTCGGGACGTTCCACCCCCCGATCCCTCGACCCACCGAGCCATTACTTACCGCATACGGCGGGGAGACACGCTTGCCAGCATCAGCAGGCGGTACGGCGTGTCCATGGCGAACCTGCAGGACTGGAACAAGCTGCGCAATCCCGGCGACATCATCGCCGGCCGCACGCTGACGATCTATCTCCCACGCGCGTCACAAGACGCTTCGTCCGGCAACGCCTCGACTTCGGGCCGCGAATCCACTGCACGCGACGGAACCACCCGCGGCGAGAGCGGCGTGGCGGCATCGAACTCCATCACCTACACGGTCAGGCCGGGTGACACCCTCTGGGATATCGCCCGGGCCCACAACGTGACCGTGAGCGCGCTTCGAAGGGCCAACGGCCTGAGCCGGCGCGGCGCCATTCATCCCGGAGACCGGCTCCGTATCGACTTGGCTGCTTCCCAGTGAACGACGCGACATGGTGACGTGTCCGGAAGGCCGTTCCTTCCCCTTCCGAATTCCAAAAAGTCATTGACATACTTAAACTAACGTGATATTTTGGGCCCGGGTTATCATACCTGATGAAGCCCATCGTCTGACGGGGTTTTTGTGTTGAAACCGGCTGGCGGAGCATGGTCATGGCGCGAAAATCGGACTGGATAATCGGCGGCCTGCTTGGAGGCGGGGTGCTGGTGATCATAGTAGTCATGGTGCTGCTCATCGCCGGTCCCATGCTGAGCAGCGATAGTTCCCTTTCAGGCATGGGCGGCGGCCGGGTCGCGCTGGTCGAAGTCCGGGGTCCGATCACCCGGGCCGATGACACGGTCAAGCAGATCATCAAGTACCGCGAGGACGAATCCGTGCGGGCCATCGTGCTTCGCATCGATAGTCCCGGCGGCGCCGTAGCCCCCACGCAGGAGATCTTCGACGAACTGCGCAAGACCCGGGACGCGGGCAAGATCATCGTGGCGTCCATGGGCAGCGTAGCGGCATCGGGCGGATACTACATCGCCTGCGCGGCCGATTCCATCGTGGCCAATCCCGGCACCATAACAGGGAGTATCGGCGTGATCACCGTCGCGCCGAGCGCGGAAGATCTGTTTGAGAAGATCGGCATCGACTGGCAGGTCGTCAAAAGCGGTCGGCACAAGGACATAGGTTCGATGAGCCGGAGCATGACCGACGAGGAACTGGGCATCGTGCAGTCCGTGGTCGACGACGTATATGACCAGTTTGTCGGAGCGGTAGCCAGTTACAGGCCGCTTTCCCGTGAAGAAGTGGTCGAGCGGGCGGATGGACGGGTATACACAGGAAACCAGGCACTGCCCCTGGGACTCGTGGACCGCCTGGGTACTTACCAGGACGCGATCGCCCTGGCGGGCAGGATGGCCGGCCTTCCGGAAAAGCCCAGCGTGATCCGGCAGCGGCCCAAGACGTTTTTCGAGATGCTGATGGAGAACATGGAGACGATGACCGGTCTGTATTCTCCGGGCATTGTCGAATACCGGTATCGCTAAAAGCGGCAACATCTACGATCAAGGAGAATGGTATGACTAAGGCCGATATCGTGGCTCGTATCGCACAATCCACCGGGATGACCAAGGTGGATACCGCAGAAGTGCTGAACGCGTTGCTGGATTCGATCTCATCCGCGCTGGGCAGGGGCGAAAAGATCGAATTGCGCGGATTCGGCATTTTCAAGGTGAAGGAAAGGAAGGCGCGCGTCGCCCGCAATCCCAAGACGGGGACGGGCATCAGGATACCCCCGTGCGTCGTGCCCGTTTTCAAACCGTCCGATCACCTTAAGAATCGCGTGCAGAAACAAGACTGATCAAGAGAAACAAGAGTAATCAAGAAGGAGACCGACGTGCCCAGTGGTAAGAAGCGCAAGCGTTCCAAGATCGCTACCCACAAGCGCAAGAAACGCTTGCGGGCCGACAGGCATAAGAAGAAGTAAAGGCGGTAGCGGGTGTCACCGCGTGGTCACACCGCGCACGGTGTTTCGCCTCACCGCGAAGTACTACCTCGCCTCGGAATAGTCCTCACCGATATAGATATCCGTGAAGATCACGGTCTTTCCGCCGAATCGGTTGGTTTTGAGCCCCCTGAGCCACGGCTTGAAAAGGTTGTTGGTCATGGGGTGAAAGACGAAGGCCGCACCCGCCTCCTCGACCAAAATGCGTTCGGCCCGGCGAAAGATCGCCGTACGCTCATCGGGGTCGATTTCCTGGTCCGCCGCGTCCAGTAAGGCTTCGAATTCGTCGTTTTCGAAATCGTGGCGGCTTCGTCCCCGGCTGCCGGGACGCCAGATCATGTCCAGCATGTTCTTTGGATCCCGGTAATCCCCGAAAAAAGGTACCAGACCCAGGTCGATGTTCCAGTTGAACATGTAATTGGTGAACACCGGGTAGTCGGCGCTGCGGAAAGTGATGCCGATGCCCAGGTGTTCCTCGAGCATCCCCTGGATCACCTCCGCGACCATCCGGATGTCCGGCCGGGGCTGCCTGAGCCACATCTCCATCGTCGGAAACCCCCGGCCGCCGGGATACCCGGCCTCGGCCAGCAGCTTCCGCGCCGCCTCGGGATCGAAATCCTGATAGGCTTTGTAATCGCCGTGGGCGTCGAAGGTTACCGGCAGCATGGAATAAGCGGGGACAGCCGCTCCGTGCAGGACTACGCGGCAGATCGCCTCCCGGTCGATGGCCCGCGCGATGGCCCGCCGGACCCGGACGTCGTTGAAGGGAGGTTCGCGGGTATCGAAGAAGATATACCAGGTGCCGTCGGTCGGGTTGGAAACGAGTTCCGAGCTCAATTCGGGATCGCGCCGCACGCGGATCAACTCGTTCGCCTGTACCTCGGCAAAACCGACCTCGTCGTTTTCGTAGGGCAGCAGGTTCGCCGTCGAGGGATGGCGGAAGACGCGGTGAATCTTCTCCACGTACCCCTTGATGGGTCCGTCGTAATAGGGATTGAGTTCGAAGTTCATGTGGCTGCCGTGCTGCCACTCCGTCAGCCTGTAACTCGAATTGGTCACGCAGTTCCCTTCCTCGGTCCACCGGGGTCCGTGCTTCTCTACCTGCCATTTGGGCACGGGCATGGACGTCGGGACGGAGAGTATCAAACCCAGGTAGGGCGCGGGATGGGTGGTCTCGATGGTCAGCGTATGATCGTCGATGGCCCTGACGCCCAGCATGGCCGGGTCGGCGTCAGGCGACTGGCTGTACGCCTTCGCACCCACGATGTCGCTGTAGAAAGCGGCGTAGGGATTGGCCGTCTCGAAGGAAAGGGACCTTCGGAAGGTGTAGACGAAGTCGTGGGCCGTGACGGGCCTGCCGTCGCTCCACCGCCCCGTCTTTCGCAGGTGGAATATCCAGGTTTTGCCGTCGGGGGAGATCTCCCAGCGATCGGCCGCGGCCGGGATGAGATCGCCGTTTTCGTCCTTGGCTACCAGGGTCTCGAAGAGGAACTCGTTCCACTGTCCCACGTAGAGGTTGACGCTGACGTCCAGGCTGCGGGGCTCGTCCCGCATGAAACGGTAGGTCTGGAATTCCAGGGGCGCCGCGTCCGGCGGCATCGGCTTGCCGATGGAATTGAAGACAGCGGGGGTGTTCTGCGAAATCGCCGGGCCTGCGCCGGTGAGCAGCACGCATGCCCATCCCAGCGTGATGATACCCAAAACCGCGCACATACCGGATGTAGTCCGCCGTTTCGCCTTCTTCATGTCGCGTCTTTCTCCGGATCGGATCCGACGGACCACCGGTCGCCAACCAGTTGCACGGCCATCCGCAGCGCCTCGCCCAGGTTGCCTTCGTCGGCAATGCCCCTGCCCGCGATATCGAAGGCCGTGCCGTGATCCACGGAGGTTCGGATGATCGGCAGGCCGAGGGTTACGTTCACGGTGCGGTCGAAGGCGATGGCCTTGACCGGGATATGTCCCTGGTCGTGATACATGCCGATGATCCCGTCGAAGTCACCCTTCCGGGCCCGCATGAACACGGTGTCCGGCGGGAGCGGACCGACGATGCGCCAACTCTCGGCACTGGCATTCTTGCGCGCTTTTTCCAGGGCGGGCGCGATGATCCGGATTTCCTCGTCCCCGAAGAGTCCCCCTTCGCCTGCATGGGGGTTCAGTCCGCATACGGCGATCCGGGGCGCCGCCACACCCATGCCGACCAGTGCCCGTCCGACCAGGTCCAGGGTGACGAGGATCTCCTCCTCGGACAGGCGGTCGATAGCGTCTCGCAGGGACACGTGGGTCGTCGCGTGGGATACCAGGATCCCGTCGAAGGCCAGCGCAAGCCGAAAACGCTTCGTCCCCGTTATCTCGGCCAGCAATTCGGTGTGGCCGGCGTAGGCGTACCCTGCAAGGCCCATGGCCGCCTTGTTCATCGGCGCGGTGACCAGGGCGGCGATGTCGCCTGCCATCGCCAGGCGGGCGGCCAGCTTCACGGATTCCACGGCAAGCCGCCCGGCCTCGGCCTGCTCCTGCCCTGGTTTTAATACGGCGGTTTCCACGTCGGCGGCGTTCAGGACGTCCACCGTGCCGTGGCGGTACAGGCCGTCCCCAGGATGGCCGGCCACCCGAACATCCTGGGGCGGAGCTGTCGTCCCGCCCTCACGCCCGCCCAGGGAATCGCCCTGGGCCAACGGGGCCAGTGAAAGAGCCTGGCGAAGGACCTCGTCATTTCCGATGACCAGCGGGCGGCAAAGTTCATATACCCAGGCCTGCGACAGGATCTTGACGATGATCTCCGGCCCCACGCCGTTCGGATCGCCCAGCGTAATGCCGATGACCGGGCGCTCATCCTCACCACTGCCTTTACGGTTGCCAGGCGCTCGTTTGCTATCAGGTCCGGAGGTGCCAACCGAGGTGTCACCGGCCTCGGTGCCACCGGCGCTCGGAGTGTAACCAGCCATGGCGTCACCGGCCGGGGTGTCACCAGTGTGCGAGGAGAGGCGTTCCACGGCCTTCGTAAGGGTGTGTTCGCCGCCGAAGGATCCGGGCTTGACGACCACGCCCATACCATCCTGGGAACCGCCCGCGACAACGGCAAGGGCCACGCCCGGTTCGATTCCGTCGAGAATCCACGCGCCGTCGCCATCGAGTTCGTGAAAGACGCTTCCGGCGGTCTCGCCGCCCGTAAGTACAATGCCCCCCGGGTCCACTGCCGAGAACAGGCGGCGGGCGACTTTGCCCAGATTCTCGATGACCACCGACGCGGGATCGCGGCTGCCGGCCACTTCCGACAGTCGCTCGAACCACGCCTGAAGCTGCGAACGGTCGGGCCGATTCGGAGTCACGACCGCATTCCTGTCACTCGCCAGGACCTCCACGACGTTTGTGGTCAGTCGATCCACTTCGCCCAAGCGCTTCCGCTCATCCACGATCAACAGGGGGTCGAAGGGGCAAGTGGCTGCCGACTTCCGATTCTTGATTTCCTCGACCTGTCGAACCGTTGTGTCGTGCAGACTGCAGGCGAAGACGAGGACGGGGCCACTCTTCCGTGGCGGCGAGGGCGCAACGGCCCGCGGATTCCGGGACGAGGCCCGCGGATTCCACGTGAGCGCCAATCTTCCCGCGAGGGCGCCGGCCATTCCACCTGAGCCGCAGAGCAGCGTCGACGCCGTCCCTGGCACGGAAGACCGCCTCTCGGCGAGCGCTTCGCGGTCTTTGAGGACCGCTTCCAGCAATCCATTCCACCCCGTAGGATCGGCCATGTCCACCACGATCCTGGTTCCCGGTGCAGCCTGGATCCCGTTGAGGACCCCGCTGATGGCTGCCGAACCGCCATGGACCGTCTTCAAGTCTATGTGGGCTCTCTTCCTGCCGCAGCCATTGTCCAGCAGATCCGGGATGAAGGCATGCTGCGGCGGTATGTCCGGACCCGCCATGTCCCGGCCCCGGACCGGTACGCCGTGAAGCAGTTGATAGCCACCCACGGTCGTCCGTCCCATTTCAGGGAAGGCCGGGGCGCATACGGTCAGGCCGAAGTCCATCATGTCGCTGACGAGGTCGATTTCGAAGCCTACGTGCCCCCTGAGTGTCGAGTCGATCTTCTTGTAAATCAACCGTCCGGATCGGGACTTTATCGCCTCGCAGGCACCCCTCACACGATCGGCGGCTTCCGCCTCACCGCAGGAACGGGTGTTCGTGTTCAGCACGACCAGGTCCGCCGAATCGAATCGATCCAGCCGGCCCGGATCGGACACCACGGCTACGGCGAAATCCCGCTTCGCGAAGGGAATGGCCGCGTCGTGAGCACCGGCGAGGTCGTCGGCGAGCATATACAGGGGCGTGTTCATACGAGATATGTTTTAGGGACGCGCTTTATCTAAACCCACCCGCGCCTTGATCTCTTCCCAGGAGGGCTCGACGGGCGCGTCGAGATCTGCGAGTTCAGCTATGACTTCCGGCCACTTGGCGCCCGATCCGGTGACCAGGCACACGACCGTTTCATCGGAGGCAAGCAGACCCGCCCGGGCCGCCTTGATCGCCCCGGCAACGGATGCCGCCGAGGAAGGTTCGACCAGGTAGCCGCTCCGCGCGAGCAGCCGAACCGCCTCGATGATCTCGTCCTCGGTGACGTCGGTCGCGTCACCGCCGGAGTCGTATATGGCCCGCAAGGCCGATGGTCCCCCTGTGTCGTCGCGAATGGACAGGGCGATGGAACTCGGATCGGGGTGGACGATCACGTCGCTGCGTCCCTGCCGGAACGACTGTACGTAGGGGTTGCATCCCGCCGGCTGCACGCCGTGCATGACTGGATTCCGATCTACTATATTCAGCGCGTGCATCTCGTCGAATCCCTTCCACGGACCGAACAGCGCGTCTCCCGCGGCGATGGGACAGAACATCCGATCGGGGACGCGGCCACCGAGTTGCACGTAGATTTCGAATGCGATGGTCTTGTATCCCTCGACCCCGAAGGGCGTGCCCGTGGGCATGGGCGTCATGGTCGTCGAAGGATAATAGCCGTGGTCCCGGATCAACGTGTCCAGGTACTGAAAGCGGTCTTCCAGAACGAAGGCGTGACCACCGTACAGTGCGATCATGTCCCGCTGGAGCATGGAGGATTCGGGATGGCAGAGAATGATGCAGGAGTCCATCCCAGCGGCGGCGCAGTAGGCCGCGGCCGAAGCGCCGTGATTGCCCGTGGTACTGGCCGTTACCCGGGTGTAACCGAAGGATCGCGCCATGGAGATCGAGGACGCGTGGAACCGGTCCTTGAAGGCCCAGGTGGGATTGGTCGTCTCGTTCTTGATATACAGGTTCGACAAACCGGCAGCTTCGCACGCTGCACGGGGCCGAACGAGGGCGGTGTTCCCCTCGCCCAGGGAGATCTGCGCCGCCGGATCCCGCAACGGCAGAAGGGCGTCGAATCGCCAGATTCCGTGACCCGCGCGATCCCAATCCTCCACGTTCAGATCGGACGCGATGGCCTTGTAGTCGTATGCTACCGTCAACGCGGCCGCACCGCCGCCTTCTTCGTCCATGCAGGCTGGACAGCCGAAGAACATGGGTTCCAGGGGATACTGGGCATTGCAGCGGGTACAGGCGAGGCCGAGAACGGACATGGTTTTCTTTCGGGAAAGAACCGGCGTATACCGGCTTTTTCAACAGTGGAAGGAGATGGAAATTCCTGCGCGGCTGCAGGATCGCTACGCGAAAATATACCCGCAGCGCCTTTGGGTGTAAAGGACTACGCAGTGCACCCTAACAGTCCATGCCGACGCTTGCGCCGCTGGCCGTTTCGATTCGGAATCGACCCGTTATCCTTGACACCGGTGACGATGCGGGGCTATGATCCCGCGACCGCGTGCCCGCCATCGTGCCATGCTTAGAAACTACAGGAAGCGTCGCCATGCCAACTCAAGCACTGCCCCACGGCCTCTGGCCGGTGATGCTCAACGCCTTTCACGAGGACGGGACCATCGACTGGCACGGTGTGGACGCCCTGACCGACTTTTACGTGGAGAGGGGATCGGCGGGACTCTTCGCCTGCTGTGGTTCCAGCGAGATGTTTCACCTGGATGACGTGGAACGCCTGGCCGTAGTGCAACGCGTCATAAGCCGGGCCGGCGGCAACGTACCCGTAGTCGCCACCGGCACCTTCGGCGGTCCCATAGAGGATCAGGCCAGGGTTGTCAAGCACATGGCCGATATGGGTGTGGACGCGGTGGTCGTCATCGTCTGCCTGCTGGCGGATAGAAACGAGGATGAAGAGGTATTGAAGCGGAACATGGAACGACTGCTTGAACTCACTGACCCCATTCCAATGGGCCTCTACGAATGCCCCACGCCGTATCACCGGAAACTGTCGCCCGAACTGTTCGCGCATCTCGGCGCCACCGGCAGGTACCTCTATCACAAGGACACCGTCTGTGACATCGATCTGCTCCGCCTGAAGATCGACGCCGTGCGCAACACCCCGTTGGGCGTCTACAACGCGCATTTCGAGACGGGTCTCGAGGGGCTTCGGTACGGGGCCGCCGGGATTTCTCCCGTTGCCGGCAATGTGTTTCCGGAGCTGTTTTCCTGGCTATGTGCCGAGTATGACGAACAGCCGGAAACAGCGGAGGAAGTGCAACGGATGATGACGTCCCTGGCACCGGTCGTCAACAATAAGTACCTCGTTACCTGCAAACGGTACCTTCAACGGATCGGGCTGCCCATCACGACGCGCTGCCGTTCAACAGACGCCCGTCTAACGGCCTTCGACGAGGGGCTGATCGATGGACTGCAAAAGTCGGTCGAACGTTTCGCAGAAGCCCTGGGAATCAACCGGACCGTACCGGCCTGATCATTATTCCGCCTCGTCCAACCGCTCTACATCTACGTAATACGTCCCCTGGATTACGCCTTCGTCGTCGATGAAGGAAGCATGCAGAAACGTCGTTCCCGTTCTGGCGATCTCCAGGGTGAACCCGGCGGATTTGTCGCCGGACTCCAGGGATCCGCTCCTTTCCTCGTCGAAAAGCGACAGGCGCGCTTCGACCGGCCGGATCGCCTCGGAACGGCCATCCTCCGGGGCGTAGATGAGGGCCCTTGCCTCCTCGGGCGGGATTGTTCCGTCTATGGCCAGATCGCGTTCTGCGGGCCAGCGGCGCAGGGAGAACCGGTAGCGGCCCGGCCGCTCGATCTCGACGGCCCAGGTGCCGGTACTTTTCCTAGCCTGGGCGATGTGGGTCTGGTGCCAGGCCACGTCGCCCAGCACGTCCATGGCGCAGAGGCGCGCGGGATTCTCGGCCGGATTACCGAGTGTGATGGGACAATATGTTTCGAGTCCGGGTGAGATCTCGTCCCACCAAGCGTCGTGGGCGCGCCGCAGCCGTTCCACCACGCCCGGATAGTCGGCGGCCACGTCCTGGCGCTGTCCCGGATCGGCCTTGATGTCGTACAGTTCCTTGCCCCGCACCAGCCGCCAGCGGCGCGTCATCACGGCATTGGTCCATTTCTCCGGCGGCACGGTATCCTGCCGGTACTGAAGGAAGTGGACCCGGTCGCCGGGCAGGCTGGTCCGGTCGCCGGGCAACAGCGGTGCGATGCTTCGGCCATCGAAGTCCACCTCCGGCGCATCGAGACCGCAAAGGTCGATGAAGGTCGGCAGCACGTCGATATGTAGACTCATTTCGCCGACGTCCCGCCCGCCCTCAAGGCCGCCTTCAGGCCACCTGAGGAAGAAGGGCACGCGATGACCGCCGTCGTAGTAGGAGCCTTTCTTCCCTCGCATCCCCGCGTTGTATCCCCGCACCACGTGTTGGTTCTCATCGAGTTCGCTTCCACCGGAACTCCCATTGTCGGTCATGAAGACCAGGATGGTGTTTTCTTCCAGGCCCAGTTCGGCAAGCCTGCGGCGAAGGCGCCCGAAGTTCTCGTCGATGTTCGCAATCATGCCGCAGAATTCGGGTTCCGGCACGTCCGGATTCTCATGGTAAGGTTGGGCGTATTCCTCGGACACGAGGTAGGGCGTATGCGGGGCATTTGTGGCGAGATAGACGAAGAACGGCGCGTCTGATTCGGGCGAGTTTTCCGACAATGCATTACCATCCCGTGATCCGGCTGCCGACGGCCCGGCGGACTGACCGCCCGCGCACTGTTCGATGAAACGGATCGCCTCGTCGAACCACACGTCCGTGCAATATCCCGCGTGCTCTAAGGGTTCCCCGTTTTGGTAATAGGTGTCATCGAAGTAGTTGTTCCCCCAGAAGTCCGGGGTCTGCCCCACGCCGCCGCCCTTGTGGGCGACCACGTGCTGGAATCCCCGGTCCTGGGGCCGGTAGGGGTAGTTGTCGCCCAGGTGCCACTTGCCGAACATGGCGGTGCGGTAGCCGGCCGCGCCGAAGACGTCCGCCATGGTCGTCTCCGACTTTCGCAGGATGGACCGGCCCCAACAGGTCGCCCAAGCGCCGTTGCGCACAGGTCGGCGACCGGTCATCAGGGCGCCGCGCGTAGGCGTGCACAGGGGCGACACGTGAAAATCGGTCAGACGGACCGCATCGGCGTGAAAGGCGTCTATGCCGGGCGTCTTCAGCCACGGGTGGCCCGTGCATCCCAGGTCGCCGTAGCCCTGGTCGTCCGTGATGACCAGGATGACATTGGGTCTTGGGGTGGTCATCCTGTCTTCTACTCCTTAGCGTTACGAAAGCGTTGCGATACCACTGATTTGTTCACTAATATACCGGACTCCCTGACCATTACTATTTAACTACACCAGTGTCAATAAGTTAAGGGATTTCACATGGTTGCCAATGTCGCTCATCGTGGCGCGTCGGGAAACAACCCCGAAAACACGTTACGCGCGTTTCAGACGGCGCTGGGAATCGGCGCGGATGAGATTGAGCTCGATCTCCGTTCTACCAAGGACGGGCATCTCGTCGTCATGCACGATGCCACCGTAGACCGTACAACCGACGGTACGGGCGCGATCGGCGAGCTCACGCTTGCCGAGATCAGGGCGCTCGACGCCGGAAGGGTGTTTGGCGAGAGGTTTCGGGGCGAACGCGTGCCGACCTGGGAGGAAGCGCTGGATCTCGTTCAGGGTAAAGTGAGGCTCAACGTACACCTTAAAGAGGGTGGAACCCCGGATGGCAGATATGAACGTATAGTAGCGAAGGCGCTGCGCGCGTTCCGAATGAGGGACGATTCCATTCTGGCCTGCAATGATAAGAGCGTGGGGATATTCGCCGAGATCGACCCGCGAATAGCTTGTCGGATCTTTCCGAACAACCGCTCCCCCGAGGATTACATTCGAACATCAGCGGAGATGGGGCTTCGGACGACGCAGCCTGGACGGGACATGACCACACCGGATTTTGTTCAGAAGGCGCACGAATCAGGACTGGGTGTGCATGTATTCTACGCGGATACCCCCGAAGACATGCGGACATATATCGGGATGGGCGTGGACGGAATCCTGACAAACTATCCGGAACGGATGAAAGCGGTGATCGCGGAAACCGCGTAGCGGGAACGATCGGCGTCCGTGCTAATGTAGAAACAGCCGCAGGCCGGTGTGGGCCATGACCATGCCGTAGTCGTCGGCTGCTTCCGTCACCCCTTTATCCGCCGCAGAGCCGCCCGTCTGGGCCACGTACTTCACGTTGCTCCGGCTCGCGCGGTCGATGTTGTCTCGAAATGGGATATAGGCGTCCGAGGACAGGCAGACCCCGTCGAATCGGGAGAGATAACGCTGGCGTTCTTCTGGCGGGATCGGATCGGGGCGTTCTTCCAGGTCGTCCAGCATTCGGGCCTCCTCCGTATTGGAAAGCTGCTCCCACAGGAGGTACTGGTCGACGAGGTTCGTCTTCTCGGTACGTTTGAGTCCTTCGCGGAAGGGGAGGTCCAGCGTCCGGGGATGCTGCTGAAGGAACCACTTGTCGGCCTTGCCGCAGGCGAGCCGGGTGCAGTGGATGCGGGACTGCTGGCCCGCGCCCATGCCGATCACCTGTCCTTCGTAGGCCACGCAGACGGAATTTGACTGGGTGTACTTGAGGGCGATCGTCGCCACGACGAGGGTGTCGAGCGTGGAATCCGTTATATCCCTGTTGTCCGTGACGATGTTGGAAAAAGTCTGCCGCGTGATGGCCGCAGTGTTGCGGGGTTGTTCTAGCTGAAGGCCGAATAGCGATCTCTGCTCAACCTCGGGCGGTTCGAAGTCCGGGTCGATCTCCAGGATGAGGTATCCGCCGCCCTTCTTCGCGCAGAGGATCTCCAGTGCGTCAGGTTCGTATCCCGGCGCGATGATCAGGTCCGACACTTCCCGCCTCAACACATTAGCCAGGGATTTGTCCACCACCTCGCTCACGGCCGCCGCGTCCCCGAAGGAACACATGCGATCGCCGCCGCGGGCACGAATGTAGGCGGCGGCACCGGGTGAGTACTCCTTCCCAGCCAGAAACTGCGACGCCAGATAGTTTTCACTGAGTGTGCCAGCGATCGCCGCTCCGGCGGGACTGGCGTGCTTGAAAGACGCCGCTCCCGCTGCCCCGGTAGCCTGTTTCAATTCCCGGGCAAGTTGCCATGCGCCCAGGGCATCGATGATGTTGACGTAGCCCGGCGTTCCGTTGAGCACGCGTAGCGGTGACGTAGACGGAAGGGTCAGCCTGGCAGGATGCTGGTGAGGGTTGAGTCCGTATTTCAGCGGCAGATCCATGTAGCCATTGTCCTGTTTCCCGGTTTCACCCAGAAAATCCCGGCAGGAACCAATGCATTTCCATGCCGAAATGAATACCAGTACACGTTCACCTTGCGCGGACAATATAACCGCCTTTGCGTTGGCGGGCAAACGCTCAGGGGGTAATCTCTTGTTTCATGCGGCCCGGTGAACCATATTCACGTAGCGTCCGGCTTCAATGAAACCTGTAAGGCCCGATCGAATATCCGTCGATCATTCCTCCCAATTCAGGATCCTACCATGTCTTCCGCGTCTTCCCGAGGCGGTCTCCTGCGGGTACTCGGCCTGATCACGGGACTGGCCATCACGTTCGGGGGCATTGTCAGCCTCGGCATCCTGCGCGCGCCGGGTGAAGTGGCGGCCCAGTTGCCCGATCCCTGGTGGTACATGGCCACCTGGATCGCGGCCGGCGTGTTCGTGTTGTTCAGCACGGCGTCCGCCGCCGAACTGGCTACCGCACTGCCCCGGGCCGGCGCCTACTACGTCTACGCCCATCGGTCGCTCGGCCCCTTCGTCGGATTCGTCAGCGGGTGGACCGACTGGCTGAACTGGTGCGGCGCAACGGCCATGACCATCATCGTCATCAACGAATACCTCCATTTGCTTACGCCGGACATACCGAGATTCAGCCTGGCGCTGTGCCTGGCCATAGCGATCTCCTTCGCCCTGATCCAGTGGCGGGGCGTGAGATGGGGCACTGGCGTGCACAACGTCGCGAGCATGATCAAGGCGGTGATCTTTGCCGTGCTCATCATCGCCTGTTTCGTGTTGGCGGGTGGTGGGGACGTGGAGACCGAGACGGCCGTTCTTCCTGCCATGCCATCGGGATGGGCCGTGGTCATGGCCTTTATCGTCGCCCTGAGGGGCGTGCTCTACGCTTACGACGGATGGGTGTTTACCGCTTACTTTTCTGAAGAAATGAAAGATCCGGGGCGCACGATTCCCCGGTCGATGTTCATGGGCGTCGGGATCGTAATCGCGGTCTACCTGCTCATCAACATCGCCGTGCTTCGCATGCTGCCCATGTCGGAGATCGTCGGGGCGGAACTGGCCGTGGGCCGGGCCGTCGAGACGGTGTTCGGACCGCTTGCGGAGACGCTCATCACCGCGAGCCTGACCGGATTCCTGATCGTGGGGATCAACCTGGGATACATGTTCGCCGCCCGCGTGATCTACGCCATGAGCACCGACGGCCTGTTCTTCAGGCGGTGCCGGCGGGTAAACCGGGGCGGAACTCCTACGGTGGCGCTCGCCGCCAGCCTGGCGGTGACCGTCGTCTTTCTGCTGTTCAGCGGGAGTTTCGTACGCCTGGTGGAGGCCCTGGCGTTCTTCACCGTGGTCAACTACGCCATACTGTTCCTCTCCGTCTTCATCCTGCGACGAAAGGAACCCGATCTCCCCCGTCCTTACCGGGCCTGGGGATACCCGTGGACGACGGCGCTCACACTCGCCGGCGCCGTGGCTTTCCTTGCAGGCAACATCGTAGGCGGTACGGGTGTCAGCCTGACAGCCCTCGCCGTGGTCGTCTCAAGCTATCCGTTGTACCTGCTGTTTCGCCGGATCAATAAGCACTCTTGCGGGTCGTCAGCGGACACCAGCGCGTAGCGAGCATGGCTTCCCACAGTGACTCGTGACCCGTCTTTCCCGCCATCCTCGCCGCTGCGGCCAGGGCATAGTAGCGGACGTAGCGTCCCTCGTCTTCCACCGAGCGCGTCGCCAGGCCGTCGACCAGTTCCGCGTCCTGGATCGGGTGCCTGGCCAGGGCGAAAGCGATATTGCGCCGCACCCGTTCGTCTTCATCCCCGATCGCGCTACGAAGTGCAGGGGCGTCGTCGTCACTGAAACCGCCCAGAATCGCCAGGGCTTCGGACGCGTTACGCCGTACCCACACGTCCTCGTCGCCGAGGGCACGCAACAGCGCCGGGCGGGCCGGTGACGCCGGCGAACCGATATCGCCCAGAACGTCCGCGGCGGCGGCCCGTACCCACCAGGCATCGTCTTCAAGCAGTGCTTCCAGGCGCTTGACCGCTGGACGTCCCACCGCCGACAGCGCATAGGCCGCGGGCAGTTCCGACGGATTGCCGCCCGCGGGATTCGCCGGATTCCTGGGCACGCTCGCCAGGGCGACCTCTTCACGGGTCGCACGGAGTCGTTCCACGAGGGGCTCCACCGCTTCTTCACCCTTCCTTCCGAAGGTGTAAGCGGCTTGCAACCGTACCCTCTCGTCCGTATCGTCCAGGGCGGCCAGGCATCGATCGATGGACACGCCCCTCGCTTCAGCCTCACCGCAGTTCCCACCCGCCAACCAGTTCCATACCGTTTCAGAAACTGCGGGGTGCGCGTCGCCAGGCTGAGGCTTCCAGCCGCCGTTCCCACTTTCCCATGCGGGACCGGCCGGTTCGTGCGACCGGGTGAACTGGAACTTGAGCATGTATCGGTTCTTATCGCTGACGTTTTGCGTGGCCCGGTGCCAGGAGTCGAAGTTGACGATGGAGACCGTTCCGGCGGGACCGCAAAGTCCCAGTGCGGACTCGGTGGTTTTAGAAGCGTCGCAGTCGGAGATCCCGTTGTGGTGCTGCTTGCCAGGCAGAATGCCCGTGGGCCCCATGTCCACGCTCACGTCCTGGGGATAGTAGAAGGCCATCACCCACCGGAAACGCGCGTGCCTCACGTTGTGGTCGAAGATGTAATCGTCCTTGTGCCACTGCTGGCCGGAGCTGCCAGGCTTGTTCAGGTGGCAGTACCGATGAGGATGCATGAGATAGCCGGGGCCGAGCAGACTGGTCAGCGCTCCGCGTACGGCGGGCTGGTCGAAGACCCGCTGGATCTCCGGTATCCGGGGCAGGATGTTGTTGCCGGGATTGCCTTCCTCCTCGAGCACGGTCTCGATCTTGCGGTACAGGTCCCGGTGAAACTCCCCGGGCAGACCGGCGTTGACCTGGACATAACCATCCGTGATAAACCGACGGACGGTGTCATCCTGCAGCAGATGTGAGTTTCGGGTTGGCATGGTGGACCCCTCGGTATCCGTACGGGTAGTCGGCATCGCGTGGCAATCGGCATCTCGCAGTAATCGGCACCATATAAAGTAGTCGCTTGATTTCCGCAGTCAAGACAGGTAGATTACGGTCGCGAAATGTCCGGTCAGGATAGCGGAAATCCTCCAGCGACGAGGAATCCGACGAAGGGATTCGGGAAGCAGGATTCGAGGAAGAGATGAACGGCGACAGATACGATCACGGAGAGGTCGAGGCGCGGTGGATCGAGCGCTGGGATTCGGAAGGGACGTACGAGGTTGACCTGGAGGCGGCGCGGAAACCTTACTACAACCTCATGATGTTTCCCTATCCCTCCGCCGAGGGCATGCACGTGGGCAACGTGTTCGCCTATACGGGCGCGGACATCCACGGAAGGTACATGCGCGCAAAGGGACACGACGTGTTCGAGCCCATGGGCTTCGACGCCTTCGGCATACATTCCGAAAACTTCGCTCTCAAGATCAATACCCATCCCGGACGGCTGATCCCCGACAACATCGCCAACTTCACCCGCCAGTTCAAGCGCCTGGGCGCCATGTTCGACTGGCGTCACGAGGTGCAGTCCACGGACCCGGCGTACTACCGCTGGACGCAATGGATCTTCATCCAGCTCTTCAAGGCCGGGTTGGCCTACCAGAAGGAAGCACCGGTTACATGGTGTCCTTCGTGCAATACCGTACTCGCGGCGGAACAGGCCGAAGGCGGCGTATGTGAGCGATGCGACGCCCTGGTCGAACAACGGAACATGCGCCAGTGGTTCTTCCGGATTACCGCCTACGCGGCCCAACTGCTCGAGAACCTGGAAACGATCGACTGGTCCGAGACGACCAAGACCGCGCAGCGCAGGTGGATCGGCCGAAGCGAAGGCGCCGAAGCGGACTTCCGGCTCGCGGGCCGCGACGAGACGCTCAGCGTGTTCACCACGCGGCCGGACACGCTCTGGGGCGCAACGTACATGGTCCTGGCGCCGGAACACCCGCTGGTCGAAGTCGTGACTACCGAAGAACAGCGCGCATCCGTAGGCGAATACGTAAAGGAGAGCGGCCGGAAGACGGCCATCGAGCGGGAGGATGTTACCCGCGAAAAGACCGGGGTGTTCACGGGCGGCTACGCGGTCAACCCCGTGAACGACGCGAAGATACCGATCTGGATTTCCGATTATGTGCTGATGACTTACGGCACGGGCGCCATCATGGCGGTACCGGCCCATGATCAGCGGGACTTCGAGTTCGCCCGGACATTCGATCTGCCCATCGTCCAGGTGATCAGTGGATCGGAGGACACGACGAACGGTTACGACGGCGCAACCGGCCTCGAAGAAGCATATACCGGCGAGGGGACCATGATCAACAGCGGACCCTTCGACGGTACCCACAGCACCGTCGGCGTGAGCGCGGTCACGGACTGGCTGGAGGAGCGCGGCGTCGGAAAGCGCCAGGTCAATTACCGGCTGCGGGACTGGTGCATCAGCCGCCAGCGGTACTGGGGGCCGCCGATTCCGATGATTCACTGCGGAGACTGCGGTGTGGTGCCCGTGCCCGAGGACCAGCTGCCCGTAATCCTGCCCCACGTGGAGGACTTCAGGCCGGACGGCACGGGACGGAGTCCGCTGGCGCGCGATCTGTCCTTCCTGAATACCACCTGTCCCGAGTGCGGCGGTCCCGCCACCCGGGAGACCGACGTCAACGACAACTTCCTGGATTCGGCGTGGTATTTCTTCCGGTATCCCAGTTCGGAACGCGAGGACGTGGTGTTCGACCCGGATACCACGGAACGGTGGCTGCCCGTGGACATGTACGTGGGGGGCAACGAGCACGCGGTGCTGCACCTCATGTACACCCGCTTCATCACGATGGCGCTGCACGACATCGGCCTGATCTCCTTCTCCGAGCCCTTCAAGAAGTTCCGGGCCCACGGCACCATCATCCGGTCCGGCGCGAAGATGAGCAAGTCCAAGGGGAACGTGGTTAATCCCGACGAGTACCTGGACCGGTTCGGAGCGGATGCCTTCCGCACCTATCTCATGTTCCTGGGACCCTACCAGGTGGGCGGTGACTTCCAGGACGCGGGCATCAACGGCGTGCGGCGGTTCTACGACCGGCTCTGGCGCTACGCCACCGGGACCGAGTTTGCGGTAGCGCCTGTCGACGATCCCGAGATGCTCGCCCTGCTGCACGCCAAGATTCGCGACGTCACCGAAGACATGGAGACATTCCAGTACAACACGGCCATCGCGCGCCTGATGGAATTGCTCAACGGCCTGCAGAACGCAACGGCACATCATCGCGACGCCATCGACCGGTTGCTTCAACTGGCCGCGCCTTTCGCGCCCTTCATCTCCCAGGAACTGTGGACCCGCCTGGGCCACGAGGGCATGATCTGCGACGTGCCCTGGCCGGAGTACGATCCCTCACTCATCGTGTCCGCCACGATCGAATACGTCATCCAAATCAACGGCCGGGTACGTGACCGCCTGGAACTGCCGCCCGGGACGCCCCGCGAAGAAATCGAGCAGGCTGCCTTCGCCAGCGAGCGCGTTCGTCAGTGGACGGACGGCAAGGAATCGGTACGGAACGTCTTCGTGCCGGACAAGCTGCTCAATATCGTGGTCAAGGGTTAGGCCGCCCAGTCCGGCCCGGCCTGCGCCGCGTCATCCACCACCGCCTCGTCCATGTCCTCACCGCGCGTCTCCGTTCTCATGCCGGTTTACAACGCCGCCGGAACGCTTCCCGAAACCCTGCAGAGCATCGCCGCGCAGACGCTGTGCGACTTCGAGGTCATTGCCGTCGATGACGGGTCGGACGACGACAGCGGGAGGGTCCTGGAGGCCTGGAGCCGCGGGGACCGGAGAATCCATCCGGTCTACGCGGGCCGCGTCGGACTGGTCAATGCCCTGAACCATGGACTGTCGTTGTGCCGCGGAGCGCTGTTGGCCCGCATGGACGCCGACGACCGGATGCGTCCGGACCGTCTCGCCCGGCAGGCGGCGCTACTGGAATCCCGGCCGGACATCAGCGTGGCCGGGTCGCTCGTGCAAATCTTCGCCGATGGGAAAGTGGGCGAGGGCATGAAGGTTTACGAAACCTGGTTGATCAGCCTCGTCGAGCCCGGGGATATCGCCCGGGAGATCTTCATTGAGAGCCCGATCGCCCATCCGTCGGCCATGGTGCGACGGGACGAACTCGTGGGACTCGGCGGATACCGCGATGCCGGATGGCCGGAAGACTACGACCTGTGGCTCCGATATCACGCCGCGGGACGGCGATTTGCCAAGGTGCCGGAAGTCCTGCTGTACTGGCGGGAACACGCGGACCGGTTGACGCGAACCGACTCCCGGTACTCGGTGGAGAACTTCCTTCGCGTCAAGGCGCACTTTCTCGTCAACGGTCCGCTGCAGGACCGGGACGGGTTGATCGTCTGGGGCGCGGGGCAGACCGGACGCAGGTTGACCAGGCATATCGTTCGCATGGGACGGCCGGTAGATGCCTTCGTGGACATTGCTCCCCGGAAGATTGGCAGCCATATGCGCGAAGCCCCGGTAATCGGTCCCGATGAACTGCCCTCGACCTGGATCCGTTATCGTCATCCGATGCTCATCGTCGCCGTGTCCTCGCGAGGTGCGCGTAAATTGATACGCCAGGCACTCACGGATATGGATCTCGCCGAAGTGGAAGACTACCTGTGCGCGGCGTGAAGCGGACCGGGTGGGAGGAGGTCGGCCGGACTGGCCCGGCGAACAACGCAGAATGAGTGGACCGAGTGCATGACACGATTCTGAATACCGAGCGCCCCTAAGTTGTATAACTTCCACAATACCTTGTCATTCCATGCGTTGCGCATTACATTGACCGATCAGCGGATTCAGATTTCAGGAATCGTAACTGACTCGGCCACGCCTTCATAATGGCGTCTCGCGCGCATTTTGCCAGGCAGATTCCAAAGGGCTGTACAAAATTCCTACAAGGAGTTCATCATGGTAGACAGGGCGGATAGGATGCAGGAAGCCCCTTCCGGTTTCTCGCGGCGGGGTTTTCTCAAAGGCATGATGGTCGGCGCGGGCGCCGTATCGCTGGGAAGCTACGAGGCCGTGGCGCAGATGATCTCCGGACCCAACGCGCGGCCCGTACGCGGATGGGGCGTACCCGAAGGGCTCGTCCGTCTGAGCGGCAACGAAATGCCGATCGGCCCGTCTCCACGGGCGGTTGAGGCTGTCCTGGAGAACGTATACTCCTTCAACCGGTACAACCGGAACAGGGACATCTATACCAAGATCGCCGAGCGGCACGGACTGCCCGTGGTGGAGTGGCCTCCCAACACCTTCACGCCACCGGGCGCCTGGGTCACCCTGGGCTGCGGATCGTCGGAGGTGCTGTTCGCCGTGGCGTCTGCCTATCTCAGGGATGGGACCGAAGTGGTCGAAGCCTCGCCCGGTTACGCCGGCGTATTCCGCACGGCCGAAGCATACGGCGCCAAGGCAAAGTGGGTTCCGCTGACCAGCGACTTTCAACAGGACCTGGACGCCATGAAGGCGGCCATCGGCGAGAATACGCGCGTGGTGGTCGTGACCAATCCCGGTAATCCGACGGGCGTGCTCGTCCCGCCGGATGCCCTGAAAAAGTTCGTCCAGGAAGTTCCGTCCGACGTGATTGTCTTCGTGGACGAAGCCTATATAGAATTCTCCAAGAATCCCGAGGACCGCGTTGGCGCCGCACCGCTGATCCTGGATCACGCGAATGTCATCGTCGCCCGGACCTTCTCCAAGATCATGGGCATGGCGGGCCTCGGCGTCGGTTACGGCCTGGCACAGCCGGATGTCATCGATAAGCTGCACCAGAACAAGGGCGGCAGGCCGAGCATGCTTTCCACCAACGCCGCGGTGGCGGGAATGGATGATCACGATTACCAGGACCGCGCGCGGGCGGTGACCTGGGCGGGACAGGAGTATTTTGCCAGCCAGTTCGACGAGATGGGAATCGAGTACGTGCCCAGCCAGTCCAGCTTCATGCTGATCAACGTGAAAAAAGATGCGGACGAAGTCGTTCGCAAGTTGAGGGAAGAATACAACGTGATGGTCGGCAACGGAAAGCGCCGCTGGGAAATGGATACCTGGCTGCGGGTCACTTCCGGCCTGCAGGAAGAGAACGAGGCCTTCATGGCCGCGCTCAGGAAGGTGCTGGTGAGCAGCTGACCAGGCGTCTGAACCGATCGTTCAAAAGGATGGCGATATGTCAAACATGATCAAGGCGTTGAACCTGGCGGCTCCCGGGTTCACAAGACGCAAGTTTCTCAAGGGGCTCGCGGTCGGCGCCGGAGTGGCTTCCCTGGGCAGCTACGAGGCCGTCGCCCAGATGGTGGCGGGACCGCGTGCGCGGCCCGTGCGGGGCTGGGGCGTCCCCGAGGGATTCATTCGGCTGAGCAGCAACGAGAACCCGATCGGTCCGTCGCCCCGCGCCGTCGAGGCCATCATGCAGTACGTCTACAAGTTCAACCGATACTACCGGGGGCGGGGTCTCTACGGCCAGATCGCGGAGCGTCACGGGCTGCCGGTCGTCATTCCCACCCGGGACTCCCAGGACCGGGCCGAACCCTGGGTAACCCTTGGATGCGGTTCGTCCGAGGTGCTTTTCGCCATTGCGTCAGCCTATCTGCGCGACGGCGGGCAGATGATCGAGGCCGCGCCCGGATACGGCGGCGTGATCCGTACGGCCCGGAAATACGGGGCCCGTGCGCGCCTGGTCCGCACAACCCCGGATTTCCACCAGGATCTCGATGCCATGAAGGCGGCCGTTACCGAGGACACCCGTGTTGTCATCATCACGTCTCCGGGTAATCCGACGGGCATCATCGCGCCCTTCGACGACCTCAAGAAGTTCGTCAGCGACATCCCCTCCGACGTTATGGTCTTCGTCGACGAGGCCTATATCGAGTTCGCGAGGAATCCGGCGGACCGCATCGGCGCCGCACCGCTGATCCTGGACCACGAGAACGTCATCGTAACCCGCACTTTCTCGAAGATCATGGGCATGGCGGGCTTGCGTATCGGGTACGGCCTTGCACGGCCCCACGTCATCGAGAAGCTCGAAGACAACAAGGGCGGCCGGGTCAGCTCGCTGTCCGTGGTCGCCGCGGAGGCCTGCATAGAGGATCAGGACTACCAGGACCGGGCGAGAGAGGCGGCCTGGGCCGGGCATGACTATTTCGCCAGCCAGTTCGAGGAGATGGGACTCGAGTACGTGCCCAGCCAGTCCAGCTTCATGCTGGTGAACGTGCGCACGGATGCCGACGAGGTTACACGCAAGCTGTTCGAAGAGTACAACGTGCTCGTGGGCAACGGCAAGCGCCGCTGGCGGATGAACAACTGGCTGCGGGTCACCTCCGGCCTGCAGGAAGAGAACGAGGCCTTCATCGCCGCGTTGAAGAAGGTTCTCGTCAGCAGCTGACGGCACCGGACCGACCGCCTCACAATCCCCTCCGATGAAGTGACGGTTTCCGAGACCGGGCGATAGCGCCAGGCCCGGTTCGTAAATCGCTCATCCCCGACATCCCTCCGGTCAATGACGGACGCGGGGGCCGTTCAGCACCCTTCCGACGGGCGTGTACCGAACCCCGAAGTGATAGGTTGCCAGCAGTATGGCGGTAGCCGCGACGCAAATCAGCGCGAACTTGAGATGCACGCTGACGGGCCACGACACGACCAGCGCCTGTCCGACGAGTACGAGCGGCAAATGGCCCAGGTACAGCCAGTAAGAAGCGTCCGAGACGTATCGGACCCAGTGTCGTTGCTTCGACGCGATCCAGCGAAACAGTCCGAGCAATCCGAAACAGGCCAGCCACGTATAGACAATGCCAATCGCCGCGGCCGTCCCCCTGACGGCGTCAGACGGCGGCAACCCCAGTGACTCGGGGTTCAGCATGAGGTAGCCCGCCGGCATAACCACCAGGATGGCCGGAGCCAGACCCGCGGACCACCACCTTCGCACTTCGACTCGCTTCTGGTAGAAGAACACGCCGAACAAGTAGAAGACCAGGTAGTATCCGAACACGTGGGGGATCGGGATGAAGCCCGGCGAGTTGTCCGCGCCGATCATGCCTTCCCGCATCAGGTACTGTGGAAGGATACTGGCCGGTACGAGCAGCCACCAGGCCGGATGATGGAACCGCAGGCCGAGTCTCGCGCAGGCGATGAAGACCGCCGCCATGAGGATCAGGTACCACAGGAACCAGAGATGGGCGAGGCTGATCAGCCAGGTGAACATCCACGTCAGGGGACTCGGGGGGAAAAAGAACGCGTTCGTGGCCGGGATGATCGTCAACGTGCCCACCAGCAGGGGAAGTCCAATGCGTTGCAGGCGGTGGCGCGCCAGGCCGCCGAGACCGCGGGACTGCCAGAGCATGGCGGTAAAGAAGCCGCTGATCAGGTAGAAGATCGGCATGCGAAAACCGTGAATGGCGCCGAAGAGGAAGGCGTAGGGATTGTTCTCGAAATCGTGGGAATCCGCCCACCGGTCCTGGACGGGCCAGTCGTCGATGGGCATGAGGAAGAGGCAGGCATGCAGCACGATGCCGAGCAGCATGGCGAATGCGCGCAGCGCGTCCAAGTCGTGGAACCTGGCCGGCGCGGCCGAACTACGGCCATTCATTTCGCATCTTCCCTGGTTGCATCTCTCGTGGTCGACCGGCCTTAACGGGCTCTAACGGGTGCTGATCGGGCGCGATGCCGCGCCTTGCAGGAGGGTTTCGAGCATTTCGGCGGCCTTCTTCTTCACCCTGAGCACCGAGCGGTGCTTGACCTGCTCGTACCCGCGGATCTCGTCGGGCAGTCGCAATAACTCAGACACTTCAGGGTAGTTTTCGGTAGTGAGAACGGCGAGCGCCTGGTCCAGCAGGGATTCGTACCAGGCTACGAGTCCACGTTCCTCCCGCCGGGCCGCGGTGTATCCGAAGGGGTCGAAGGGGGTTCCGCGAAGGAATCTGCATCGGGCCATGATCCGCAGAACGGGCCTGAACCAGGGCCCCAGCCGCAGCTTGCGGTCGAGTCCCCACGCCCGCAGCAGCGGCGGATGCAGATGGTAGGATACCCGGACAGGCCCATCGAACCATTCCGCTACGCCGGGTTCGGAAGGATCGGTCAGCAGTCGGGCCACCTCATATTCGTCCTTGTAGGCCATGAGCTTGTGCAACATGAAAGCCGCGTGCGTGGTAAGCAGGTATCCGCGGTCCTGTCCGCCCGTTCGATCATCCTCATCATAAAGCCGTGCAATCCGGTCGACAAATCGCTGGGCGAGCCTGGCGTTCTGAAAAGCGATCAGTTCGCCCACGCGGATGACCCAACTCCTCCGGAACGACTCCTGGCGGACGGGGATCCTTTCGATCAGCGCCTCGAAGGCTTGCGCCCGCTTAGGACCGAGTAACCGCGCATAGCGGCGGACCAGTTCGTCCGAATCGAGTTCGGGTTCCTCCCCGGCCCCGTCCAACCGGACCCGATCGTGCACGGCCATGCGTCCCCATCGGAAGGCCTGGATGTTGGTGTCGACGGCCTGGCCGTTCAACCGGATGGCACGTTCTATGCTCCCGGCCTGCAGCGGGATGTGCCCGGCCTGGTAGGCGACGCCCAGGAGAAACACGTTGGCCACGATGTGGTTCCCGAAGAGCTTCATCGCGTAGTCCTGCGCATCGATGAAGACATTGTCCTCCGACCGGGTGTGTGCCTCGATCTGCGCTTCCATGGCCGGGACGTCGGCGCCGGGCACCTGGGGATCGTACACCATCTGCGCGGTCGGGACGCCGGACCGGCTTACCACGGCCACGGTCCGATGCGCGGAGGCGGCCTGAAGGTTCAGGGGGTTCACCGCTCCGGCGATATCCGCCGCCAGGTAGAGATCGCACCGCCCGGCGGGAATATAGCTGGAAGGGGGGACCTCGCCTTCCCCCAGTACGATGGGCGATTCCACGGGACCGCCCTTCTGCGCCAGCCCCGTGCGGTTCATCTCGCTCACCTTCTTCCCGTCGAAAAGCGCCGCGACGGCCAGCAAGTGGGCCACGGTCACGACGCCTGTACCGCCGATACCGATGAGGTGAATCGCATATTCCCGCTCAATCGTCGCCCTGGCGTCGGGTTCTACCAGGTCCGATTCGTCCAATGACGGGCATTCCGGTCGTAACGGCTTGCTGTCTCCGACCGGTTCGACCGAGATGAAAGAAGGACAATCTCCCTTCAGACAGGAGAGGTCCTGGTTACAGGCCGACTGGAGTATGGCGGTCTTGGGTCCGAACTCCGTTTCCCTTGGTTCGAGCGCGAGGCACATGGACTGTTGTCCGCAGTCGCCGCACCCTTCGCACACCCTTTCGTGAATGAAGACGTACCGTTCGGGAGAAAGACCCTGGCGCTTGTTGCGGCGCCGGTGCTCCGTGGCGCATTCCTGGTCGTAGATCAGCACCTTCACTCCGGGTTTTCGCGACAGGCTTTCCTGGGCGGATTCGAGCCGTTCCCGCGGTTCGAGCAGCAGGTTCTGACCCGGGTTCACCGCGGCCCGGGCTCGTTTGAGCGATACCTTTTCCGGGAACTTGCTGACGACCGTTACGTCCTGCACGCCCATGCCCAGCAGGATCAGCGCGAAGTCGTCCAGCGTGGGTTGCCCGGTGATGTCCTGGCCGCCGGTCATGGCCACCACGTGGTTCCAGAGGACTTTATAGGTGATGTTGGCGCCGTGGGAAATGGAACTGAATATCGTGATCAGGCCGCTGTGGAGCACCGTGCCGTCACCGATGTTCTGGAACAGGTGGCGGTTCCCGTTGAAGGGGAACATGCCGTTGTAGATGGCGCCACCCAGGCCCATGGTGGGTATCCAGCGAACGCCCCTGCCGTCCGCCTCGATGTAGGCGTCCAGCGAAGAGCAGCCGATTTCGCCGCCCGCGACCTCCCCTTCCGGCGCGCGAGCCGATACGCTGTGAGGACATCCGGGACAGTAATGGGCGGTCCGACGGGCGAAGGAACCCGGGTCTCTTTCCGCGATGGCGTTCAATTCCTCCACGCGGTCGTAAATGGGCGCCGACGGGAAGATCTCCTGCAGCATCGGTCCGAGCCACAGGGTGAGCAGGTCGGGATTCAGCTCTCCGTACGCGGGAATGAGCGGGCGGTCATCCGGACCTCGCTTTCCGTGGACGTGTTCGACGCCGGTACCCAGTAGCGCATGGGCTACCGCTTCTTCCACGAAAGGACCCTTTTCCTCCACGACCACCACGGTCTTCAGGCGCCCCGCGAACTCCCGGATCGTCCGCGGATTGACCGGATAGATCACCCCCAGCTTCAGGACCGGCACCCGGTCATCCAGATTCAGCAATCGAAGGGCCTGGACGATGTCGGCGTAGCTCTTTCCCGTCGCGACGATGCCGAGGGGACCGTCCGAATCCGGGTTCTTGACCGTGTCGATCCCGTTGAACCGGGCGTACTCGGCGGCGATTTCCATACGAACCGTGGTCAGTTCTTCTTCAAAGGGGACGGACTGGGTGGAGATGACCACCTGGTGAAAGTGCTTTTCATAGGGTAGTCCTGGCGGTCCGGGCCGACCGCCAGGACTACCCGGCGGCAGCGTCACACCGGGAAGTTCAGGGTTTACGTCCACCGTTTCGGCGCCGTCGCAGATGGGCGTGACGAGTTTCAGGCCGCAGAGGACGCCGGCGTACCTGCTGAGCGCCAGCGCGTGATGCGCGTAGGTGATGACCTCGGAGACCGTCGACGGGTAAAAGACGGGTATGCGCGCGTCGCGCAGGGCCTGCTCGCTGCTGGCGGGGTAACCGGAGCTCTTCGCCATGTGGTCGTCCCCGCAGAACAGGACGACGCCGCTGTCCTTTCCCGTCCCCGCGATGTTGGCCAGGCTGAATTCGTCCAGGGCCCACTTCACGCCGTGGGCCTTGCCGTACCAGAACCCGTCCACGTTTCCTTCGTACTGGCTGCCGTGCACCGCTGCCGCCGCCGTCTTCTCGTTGACCGCCGCCTGGTGAACGAATGGCGCTGCCTCGTTGAGCAGGGCGGCCTGTTGCCGGAGTTCGAGGTCGAGGCCGCCGAGGGGCGAGCCTTCATAACCGGCTATGAAGCTGCGTCGCACCGTACCGCCGGACAGGGCGTCACGCCGCTGCTTGTCCAGCAGGAAGCGGACGATGGCGTGTATGCCGGTGAGAAAGACCGGACCGCGGCTTTTGAGGTATCGGTCCTGCAGGGAGGGCGCTGGAATGGAGTCGGTGGTCAAGGCCTGGCCTGCCTGGTCGGGAGGCATCTGAAAACAGGATTCTTGCACTTCAGGATCATGGCATCAGTATACTCGCTGGGGTGTTACGTGTCAACCGACGCGGGTGGCCGCCGCGCCTATGAAACGTGGTGAAACGGATTGCCTTGCAACGGGCCTTTCTATAAGTTTCAAGGAATGATGCAGGGACGTAAAGCACCCCAGGAAGGACACGCGACAGACATGTCGAATACCGCCGCAAAGATACCGTTTATCCCGGCCCTGTATGCTTCGAGCCGTGAAGACGCGCCGATCGACATGCTGGTGCTTCACTATACGGACGGTCCTTCGCTGGAAGACTGTGTCGCGATCTTTCAGGATCCGGAGCGGCGCGTCAGCTGCCACTACATCGTGGGACTCGACGGCGCGGTGCTGCAGATGGTCCGCGACGAAGACTGCGCCTGGCACTGCGGGACCAGCTCGTGGCGGGGGCGGGAAAGCTGCAATCGGTGGTCGTTGGGCATCGAGATCGTGAACTGGGGACGGCTGGAGAAGAAAGACGGAAGTTTCTACTGCTGGCCGGAGGACTATAGGACGCCTTATAACGGACCATCGCCCGTCCCGGCCGGAGGCGACTGGTGGGCGCCGTATCCGTCCGTCCAGGTCGAGCAAGTCGAATCGTTATCCGGGCGGCTCGTCGAGCTCTACCGGATTCCCCTGGACAACATCGTGCGCCACAGCGACATCGCGCCGGATCGCAAGATCGATCCCGGACCCGCCTTTCCATGGGAAAAACTCAAGGCACGGATGACCGAAGTGATCGCCGGGCGATGGTAGTCGCGAAAACAGACACCGGAAATCCCGCTACTATCGGCGGCATTGTTCTTTTCGGTGACATGGACTTTTCATGACCGGACTATCCTCCATATCCTATGTCAGACCAGGCTAATCCAGCAGCACCGGGGCCTCCGGCCGGCGCGTTGACGCCCGCCTTGAACGGCACGGGCGTGATCCTCCACACTGGGCTGGGGCGCGCCGTGCTTTCCGAGGCGGCGCGGCGGGCCGTGGCCGACGTGATCGAGGGATACTGCACGCTGGAAATAGATTCCGAGACGGGCAAGCGCGGTTCGCGGCACGACCTGGTTTCCGGCCTGCTGTGCGCCTTGACCGGAGCGGAGTCCGCCATCGTGGCGAATAACAACGCCGCCGCGGTGATGTTGATCCTGCACGCCCTGGCTCGGGACCGCGAAGTCATCATCTCCCGGGGACAACTGGTGGAAATCGGAGGGTCCTTCCGCATGCCGGACGTCATGGCCGCAGGCGGGGCCCGGCTCGTCGGCGTGGGTGCGACAAATCATACCGAATTGGAAGACTACCGCGCAGCCATCACGGATCGGACGGCCCTCATCATGGCCGTCCACAGGAGCAATTTCGACCTCGCCGGCCTGGACGTCTCCGTACCGCTCGACGAACTGGCATTGCTCGGACGTGAAAGGGACATACCCGTCGTGTACGACCAGGGAAGCGGCGCGTTGATTGATCTGGAAGCGTACGGTCAGCACGGCCTGGACAGCGGATACACGGTGCGGGAAGCGCTCGACCGGGGAGTCGACGTGGTCTGCTTCAGCGGCGACAAACTGCTGGGCGGACCTCAGGCCGGGATCATCACGGGCCGGCGGGATCTCCTCGACCGGATGAAGAAGGATCCGCTGATGCGGGCCTTTCGCGCGGACAAGATGGTCTATGCCGCCCTGCAGGCCACCCTGGAGCTGTTTTCCGATCCGGACAGGCTGGCCGAATGCCACGCGGTTACGGGTATGATCGCCGTATCGACCGGGGAGCTCGAATCCAGGGCGCATCGACTCGCTGAACGTCTCGAGAACCGTTTCGCGCATCGTGTCGGTGTGACCGTGGAGGAATCTTCCGCGGAGATCGGCGGCGGCGCCCTGCCGGTCCAGCAACTCCCGTCCCGCGTCGTGGCGCTTCGGCCTGTCGGATGGACGAATCGACAGCTCGCCGCCGCATTCAGGCGGCAGTCGCCGCCCGTATTCGGCCGGTTGTCGGGAGAACGTTTTCTGCTCGACCTGCGTACGCTGGAGGAGCGGGCGTTCCCGCTGGTCGAAGCCGGAGCCCACGAAATCGCGCGGCAGATGGACGAGGACGCATCACGGGACAAGGATTGAAGCGCGCATGAGCGACCTGTTGAAAGGCAAAGTCGTGGTCGTCACCGGCGGCGGCACCGGCATAGGCCTCGGTATCGCACGCTGCTGTCTCGAAGCAGGAGCCGCCGTGATGATCGCCCAGCGACGGATCGAGATCGCCGAGCGCGAGGCCGCGCGCTTTAGGGATCAGGGCTTCGCCGCTCAGTCACAACGATGCGACGTGCGCCTGCGGGAGGACGTAGCTGCTTTGCTGGACCAGGCGGCATCGTCGCTTGGGCCCGTGGACGTGATGGTCAACAATGCCGCGCTGACGGGACAGTCCCTGGAGCTGCGGCCCTTCCTGGAAGAGACGGACGAGCACTGGCGCGACGTCCTCGATATCAACTTGACCGGCGCGTTTATCGGGACGCAGGAAGCGGCCCGCCGCATGATCGGCAGAGGAGCGGGCGGATCCATCATCAACATCTCGTCTGTAGCCCAGTTCGCCGCGCAGGAAGGCGCTTCCGCCTACTGCGCCGGCAAGGCGGGACTGGACGGTCTCACCAAGTCCGCGGCCATCGAACTGGCGGCCCATGACATCCGGGTGAACAGCATCGCACCGGGCGATATCCACACGGAGCAAAGCGACCGGCCGAGGGAGGACGCGGTAGGGCGGGGCGCTACGGGAAGGTTCTTCCGGGACACCCCCCTGGAACGCCGTGGTACGCCCGAAGAGATCGGCCGGGTGGCCGTGTTCCTGGCCAGCGACGAGGCGAGTTTCGTTACCGGGGCGACGTGGGTGGTTGACGGAGGTTTTCTGAGCTACTAGCCGGCTGCAGCGGCCAGATTCCAACCGGGCGCAGCTACTGGTAGACCACGACCCTAAGAAACAGGTTTCACCGCCGCACCAGTTTTACCGCCTTGAGTACCTACCACCTGATCCCGCTCTGTATCGGTCCCGTGTGCTGATCGCTACGTTGCTCGATCGGCCACTCCCGGATGTCGTCGACCAGTTCGATCAGGCCCTCCACGGACGCGTTGAAGATGATCTTCCCCTTCTCGGCCGTCGAAGGCGTCGGATCCCCATGGACCCCGAGGCCCGTCCACCTGCCCCAGAAATCGTTGAACCGGACCGTTCCGGTACTGTCCGACGAGAAGTACTTTCCGACTCGGTCGTTATCCGGCGCGGCCTTATCCATCTTCACGCGCTCGCCGGCCAGGTGAAGGTACAGGGACGTCTCCAGTTCGTCGGCGTGGGCCAACACTTCCGATTCCCTGACTTCGTTGAAGGCGTCGATCAGGAAGGTGAAATAGTTGGCGGCGAAACACAGCGACTCCGTGGCAAGCACCGTCTTCCGGGCAACCAGATCGATCATTGGCGCGTTGGAGCCATGGCCGTTTACGATCAGGATCTTCTCAAAGCCGTGGTAGGCCACGCTCTTGGTGATGTTCAGGCAGAAGGCGATGAATACCTCGGGCTCGATGTGGATCGTACCCGGGAAGTCGATGTGGTGCAGGTTCAGCCCGTAGGAGACCGTCGGGAGGACGAGGACGCGGTCGGGGATCCGCCTGCCCAGTTCGTGACATACCGATTCGACCAGGAAGGCGTCCGTGTCCAGCGGCAGGTGCTTGCCGTGCTGCTCGGTGGAACCCGTGGGCAGGACCACCACCTTCTGCATGGCGATGGCCTCGTTCATGTCCTCCCAGGTCAGCCGGTTGTAACGGTATTCTTCCCGCACGTTCATTTCCTGTCTCCTGTGATTCGGCGCCGTAGCATTTCTCACCCTTCCGGAATTTCTATGGGCGTCCGCTTGCCGACGCTTGGCGGCCGAAGCAGGTCACGCTGCAGGTCGTTGGCGGCCATTTCGCGCGCTTCGTCCAGCCGATCGACGGATGCCCAGGTGGAATACCCGGGTGAGTACTTGTACAACAGGGCGCGCCGCCGCTGGTCGGAAGTCCACGTGGTGGTACCGTGGACCAGCGCTTCGGTGAAGATGAGCATGTCCCCCGCCATGAAGGACGGGTTCACGACGAGGTGGGAGTCCACGGGCGGGCGGTAACGGAAGTTGGCCTTGTGGCTGCCCGGAACGCAGATGAGTCCTCCGTCGCCGGGATGGACGTCTTCCAGGGCGTACATGACCACGATCAGGCCGTTGTACATCTGCCCGTCGAACCACTGGTACTGGTGCTCACCGTGGTCATGCCGCAGCCCGCCGTGCAGGTTTGGCCGCACGTGGCCCCGCTCCACGGACTGCCGGTCCATCTGCAGCCCGTAGGCATGGTCCAGCCGCAGCCATTCCCCGATCATCGTTCGGATGATACGCAACGTAGGGGGATGGGCCATGAGTTCCATGAAAACCGGATCGAGCAGGAGGAAATCGAAGCCGTGGGTCTCGTCAGGAAGGTGACCGTCCAGGATCCCGTTCATGTGGTCGACCTGGTCCCGGGTCAGCATGTCCTTGTAGACGATGTATCCGTTGAGGTCGAATTCGAAGATTTCGGCTTCAGTCATGGTTCCCTCCTCACGCATCCGGTATTTCCACCGGTGTCCGGCCCTCGATGCTGGGCGCCCTGAGCAGGTCGCGCTGCAGGTCGTTGGCTGCCAGGGCCTGCAGCTTCTCCCAGTTCTCCGGTATAGCCCACGTGGAATGTCCGGGCGAGTACTTGTACAGCAGGGAGCGCCGCTTTTCCGCCGAGGTCCACGTGTCGGTTCCGTGGACCAGCGCTTCCGTGAAGATCAGCATATCGCCGGCCTTGAAGGTGGGATTCACGACGATGTGCGAATCCACCGCCGGCTTGAAGTCCATGTTGGCCTTGTGGCTTCCGGGCACGCAGATGAAGCCGCCGTCGCCGGGATTTACGTCTTTGAGGGCATACATAACGACAGTCAATCCGTTGTACATCTTTCCGTTGAACCACTGGTAATGGTGCTCGCCATTGTCTTCCAGCGGTCCGCCGTGGAGGTTTGGCCGTACATCGCCCCGTTCCTCGGAGCGTGTATCCATCTGGAGCCCGTAGGCGTGATCGAGGCGCATCCATCTTCCGATGATCGTCTCGAGGATGTTCAGCGTCCGTGGCAGGGCCATGACCTCCATGAACATGGGGTCGAGTTCCAGGAAACGGAAATTGTAGGATTCATCCGTGAGGTGCCGGTCCAGCACTCCGTTCATGTGGTCGACCTGGTCCCGGGTCAGCACATTCCGGTACATGATGTAGCCGTTGAGGTCGAATTCGAAGATTTCAGCTTCGGTCATGACTGCCTCCAGATCTTACTGCGACTTCATGCTTACTCCGGCTTCCCCGATTGACCTTCGTCTGCCGCTACTGGTGCGCCTACGGCGCCGTCGGGCAGGGTATTCCTCCGTTTCCATCGCCTCCATTCCCTGTCTCTCTTTTTCTTCATCTGTTCTTCCGCCCATGCTTCCAAAGGTACGTCACCGGGTTCCGGCCGCCAGTATCTGGATGCCGGGTGGGCCGGGTCGTCGTCCTGGTAGACCACGCCGTCCTCCGTGGTGTTGGAGCCCAGCAACTGGCGCTGGACCGGCGTGCACCGCGCAAGCAACTCCGAGTCCTGTCGATCGTAGTCCCCGGGTCGCGCCCAGCGGTAGTTGTATCCGTAGTAGAGGCACTTCCGGGTGCGGTCGGACAGGTTGGGCGTCAGGCAGTGCCACAGGGCCGTGCGCCAGACCATAGCGGTCCCCGGACGGACGTTCACTTCGACGATGTCCTCCGGGTCGATGTGGTAATCCGGATCGTGAATCAGGCTGGGCGAACGAAGGTGACTGCCGCGCACCACGCAGATGGCGCCGCTGTTATGCTCGGTGAGATCGGTGAGGTAGTATCCGACCTTCACCTCTAAAAACGGGACGATGCCGTTCGTAATCGGGTAGCCGTAGTTGGGTGCGTCGGAATGCCAGGGAAAGAACCCCCCCGAGGCTCCCAGTTCGCCCTCGGCGTGATCTTTCATAGGCGGGCGAACGTCCACGTGAGACGTACGGATCTGGATGTTGACGCCCATGACGTCCACGACAAGCGGAAGGATCGCGGGATATTCGATCAGCGCAAACAGTTCATCGTGGAGGGCCAGGGAATTCCGGATCTGGTAGGCAGCCTCAGGGGAGGTGCCGTGCGCCTTGTGAAGCTTTTCATAAAGCTCATCGACGACGTCCAGCAACCGGTCGACATGATCTGGAGAGAGGGCGTCCTCGATCAGGATGAAGCCGTCTTCGTCGAACTGTTTCCGTTGAGCTTCCGTAACGGCCAGGTAGGGTTCAGGCTCAAACGGTTCCGGTGCGGCCTGGACAGCGGGGATGGTCATCGTTTCACTCCTTCGTCATTACGTCCTTCGGTCCACCGTTCTCTCCGACCTCCGGTCGATCAACTCCACAGTCGGTCGTGAGACCGTAACTCGTTCCACTCGTCGGTGGGTTCGAAGTATCCGGGGTCCTTCTCGCTGATGTGCTCGCGAATGGCCTCTTCGTTCAATTCGATCCCCAGGCCCGGCGCGTCCGGCACGGTCATGAACCCGTCCTGGACCGCCGGCTTCGGCAAGCCGGTCACCAGGTCGTCCCACCAGGGCACGTCCACGTGGTGATGCTCCAGGGCGATGAAGTTCTCGGTGGCCGCGGCACAGTGCACGCTGGCCATCTGGGCGACCGGCATGGCCGACATGTGCAGCGCCATGGAGATGCCGTATTCCTGGGCCGTATCTCCGATTTTCTTGGTTTCCAGTATGCCGCCGGAAGTGGCCAGGTCGGGATGGCACACCGAAATCGCCCGGTTTTCGAAGAGGTCCATGAACCCTTCCCTGAGATAGATGTCCTCTCCCGTGCAGATCGGCGTATCGCAGGCGTCGCGCAGGCGGACGTACTGCTCGGTGAACTGCCACGGCACCATGTCTTCGTACCAGGCCAGGTTGTACCGGTCCAGCGCCTTGCCCAGGCGGATGCAGTCTTCCACGCCGATGTGTCCGAAGTGGTCGACGGCGAGCGGGATCTCGTACCCGACGATATCGCGGACGCCCGCCACGTAGTCCGACAGCAGGCCGATGCCTTTATCGGTCAACCGAATCCCGGTGAAAGGATGCATGATGTGCAGGGTGTCCAGCATCCCGGAAGGGGCCGACAGGGTACCCGGTATATCCTTCAGCAGCCCGATGCCCACGTCCATCTTCAGGAAGGTGAAACCCCGGTCCATGCGTTCCTTAAGGCGTCGGCCCATCTCTCCCGCATCCGGGGTCGACGTCGTATCGCAGTAGATACGAATTCGGTCTCGGAATTTGCCGCCCGCCAACTGGTAGGCCGGCACGCCGTAGGCCTTGCCCGCGAGGTCCATGAGGGCCATCTCGACGGCGCAGACGCCGCCGGCCTGCCGGCCGTGGTGGCCGAACTGGCGGATCTTCCGGAAGATCCGGTCGACGTCGCATGGATTCTCGCCCAAGATGCGCGACTTGAGGGCGAGGGCGTAGGTCTTGCCGGCGCCGTCGCGCACCTCTCCAAGGCCGTGGATGTCCTGGTTGGTATCGAGCCTGATGATCGTCGACGCGCCGATCGTGACCGTGCGCATGTCGGTGATACGCAGTTCGCCGGGGCGGGAAGCGGCGTTGACGTGGCCCTCGATAGTCATGCCTGTTCCTTGGACCAGTGCGCCGGCGCTTCTACCGGACCGTGATCCCACACGGTGGGGAAGTAATGGCCGGTCAGAAGCGCACCGGGTTCGACATCGACCCGGCGTTCCATGATATGGGTTCTGGCAGGTTCGTACCTTGTCCACCCCGGCATGTAATGCACCGCGATGGCCGGCCGGCCGTTGTCGGAAGGATTGGGCGGGCTGCCGTGCCAGGTCAGGCAGTGGTGGAACATGCACTCGCCCTTCTTCACCTCGCAGGGGACGATCTCGATCTCTTCGTCATTGGGGATGAGTGACCTGTCGGGTTCCGGGGTGAAACCATCCTCGTTCGTCCCGATCGTACCGCCCTTGTGGGGTCCCCAGTGGTGGCTGCGCGGCACCATGCGCATGCAACCGTTTTCGATGGTGGCGTCATCCAGCGCCACCCAGGCGCTCACGAGGTCGGCCGGCTGGATGATCGGCCAGTAGGGATGGTCCTGGTGCCAGTCGGTCGCCCCGCCGCGCCGTGGCGGCTTGTACTGGATCTGGTCGTGCCACACCCGCAAGACGTCGGTTCCGATCAGTTCGCAGGCCATGCGGCAGATCTCCGGGTGGTAGAGATGGACCCTGAACCCGTGGTCCGCCTGCCAGGTATTGACAACCTGGATCACCACGTCCCTTTCCGCCTCCAGATCCTCGCCGGCTATGTTTCGAACCGCCTCGGCCTTGCCGCGGGACGTGCCCGCGATGACCGTCATGAGGCGATCCCGCAACGCGTCGGCTTCTTCATCGCTGTAGACACGGCCGACGTTTAGAAAACCGACCGCTCTGAAATTGCCGATCTGCGCCTGGGACAGGGACACACTTCGTCTCCTGGTTTTGCGATGATCGATGAGCTTGCGGATCGTGTAAAGATTGGTGCGAACGTAGCGGAAACCACGGCTGATGTCAAGTCTCATGTCTACCCGAATTCGCTTGACGATGCCTCGTCCGATGTTTACTTCCCGGAAACACCGGCACAGTTCAATTCCACGTCTCCAGAGGAACCCTGAATGGCGATACGCATGGCGCAGTACGGCACCGGTCACGGGCATGCCGCCGGCAAACTTCTATCCATGTTGACCCATCCCGATGTCGAGTGCGTCGGGGTCTATGAGCCGGATGAGACACGGCGGGCCGCGTTAGAGCGCTCAGACGGACTGTACGCGGACGTGCGATGGTTCGACCGCGTCGAGAACATGCTTGATAATCAGGCTATCGTTGCAGTGGCGTCGGAAGGCCGCAACGACGAAAGCCTGGCACAGACGGAGGAGATCGTCCGCGCCGGGAAGCATGCCTGGTACGACAAGCCCGCGGGCGATGACTGGCCCGCCTGGCAGCGTGTGGTAGCACAGGCTGAAGCGGCGAACCTGCAGGTACAGATGGGGTACATGTTCCGATATCACGACGGGTTCGGCAAGATCGCCGACTGGGCGCGGTCCGGCATGCTGGGCAGCGTGTTTTCGATCCGGGCGCACATGTCGACCAATGTGCCAGCATCGTCCCGCGAGGTGATCAGCGTCCACCGGGGAGGCATCTTCTACGACCTGGCCGGCCACATGCTCGACCAGGTGGTCTGGATCCTCGGCCGGCCGTCCAGGGTGACCGCGTTTCTGCGCAACGAAACAGGGGAAGTCCCCGCTTTCGCGGATAACGGCCTGGGGGTGTTTGAATACGAGCACGCCATGGCCACCGTGGATATCGCCGCCATGGAACCGTCTCCGCCCGCCCGCCGCTACGAGGTATACGGAACGGAGGGCAGCGCCATCCTCATCGAACCCTTCGAACCCGGCACAGAAATCCGGCTGGTCCTGGCCGAAGCCCGGGAAGGGTACCCCGCGGGCGAGTCCCGTGTGCCCGTGACGGGCCGCAGCCGCCAGGCGCTGTACGACCTCGAACTGGCGTCTTTCCTGAAGACCATTTCCGGGGAGCAGCCGCCGGACCGTCCCCTTTCCCACGAGCTGCTCGTGCAGGAGACCCTGCTCCGCGCGACACGGGGCCAGTCGTGAATCGGCCAGTAAAACAGTACGACGCCATCGTGGTCGGTGGCGGCGTCGTGGGCGTCTCGACGGCCTGCGTGCTGGCCCGCCGCGGGCTGAACGTCCTCCTGCTCGAGCGATACGCACCCGTCCACGAACACGGCAGCTCGCACGGCGACAGCCGGATGATCCGTTTCGATTACGAAGAAAATGTGTACGTCGAGATGGCGGAGCGCGCCTTCCGGGCCTGGGAGGATCTCGCGAAACGCCTGGGAAGGCCGGTGTTCAGGCGGACCGGCATCTGTAACCTTGCGCCGGCCGGCGCGGCGGTGCTGGAGACCCTGGAAACCCGTCTGCGGGAATGCGAACTCCCCTTTGAGCGACTGGCCGGTGCCACCTTTGCGCGCCGTTTCCCCCAGCTGAGCCTGCCACCGCAAAGCGAAGCCATCTACCAACCCGACAGCGCCGTGCTCTTCGCCGACGAGGTGGTTCGAAGCCTTTGGGACTGCGCCGTGGAAGACGGTGTAGACACCCTGACAGGGACGGAAGTCGCTTCGATCGTCCCGTCTGAAGAGCGCGTCGAGGTCACGGCTTCGGACGGACGGTCCTGGTCAGGCACCCGCCTCGTGCTGGCAACCGGGGGCTGGACGGACCGGTGGCTGAAAGCGCTGGGGATCGACGTCGACCTCGTGGTGACGCGGGAACTGCTGGCCTACTTTCCACGGGCCGGGGCGGTCCCGCATGAGGCGGGCGCCATGCCCAACGTGATCGATTACCACACCACCGACCCCTTCTACTGCGTGCCCCAGGTGCGGGTTCCGGGCGTCAAGGCCGGGTGCCACCGAACCGGCCGGGTCGTCGAGGCGGACGACCCCGAAGAAGTGGACGGCGCCAATCTTACCGCGGTGCGGGAATTCATCGGACGCAGATGTCCCCACCTGTCCCGGGATCCCGTCGCGGTGAAACACTGCCTGTACACCAACTCGGCAGACTACCACTTCATCCTGGACCGGCATCCCGATCATGCGAACGTGGTCCTGGCGGCGGGATTCTCGGGTCACGGGTTCAAGTTCGGACCGGTACTGGGTGAGATCCTGGCCGCCCGGCTGTTCGACGAAACGCCACCCGTCGACACGAGCCTGTTCCGTCTCGAGAGATTCAGCAGTCAGAGTGTTCTGAAGCCCCGTACACTCGCGTGATCCCAACGCAGTCAACGCGTGCTGAAGCCTCGTACGCTCGCGGCATTCTCACTACGCCGTCCAGGCGCGCCTTTCGGTCTACACGAACCGGCGGCCGTCCTTGAACACGCTGACGATCCGGCGGATGGCGCTGATGTCCTGCAGCGGATCTCCATCGACCGCGAGGATATCGGCGTGTTTCCCCGGTTCAAGAGTACCGACCTGATCGGCCATTCCGAGCATTTCCGCGGCCCGGCTCGTGGAAGCGATGATGGCGCCCATGGGTGAAAAGCCGCAGCACTTGACGGCGATGACGAGGCCACCGCCGAAATCCTCGAAGCGCGTGTCCGGAACACCCGCATCACTGGAAATGACCATGCGGACGCCTTCTTCCAGCGTCCTTCGCAGCAATGCGAACCGTTCGCCGAGTTCGCTGTTGAGCAGCTCCTCCACTTCTTCCGACGAACCCGTCCTCGGTCCCGTGATCGTGTGGCTGACGTAGAGTCCCTTCTTCAGAATCAGGTCGACCGCCGCCTCGTCGTAACGGTGGCCTTCTTCCTCTCCCATCCATGAGCAGTGTTCGATGCTGTCGGTACCGGCAATGGCGCAGTTCATGATGCCTTCGGTCCCGTGGGCATGCGCGGCGACTTTCCTGCCCAACCGATGGGCGTCCTGCACGAGGGCCGTCAGCGTCTCCGCCGTGTACTGAGCGCGGCGCACGTTGCTGTCGGGGGTCAATCCGCCCCCGGTCGCGCAGACCTTGACCCAGTCCACGCCCATGTTGACTACCGTGCGTACGGCCTTCAGCACCTCCTCCGTGCTGTCCGCGCTGATTCCCATGTAGTGGAGGTGTCCCGCTGTCGTGGTGATGGGCAGGCCGCAGGCCAAAATGCGCGGCCCGTCCAGGTGACCCCCGTCGATAGCCCGCTTCAGGGTCAGGGTCACGCCGAACACGTCGGCGCAGTCCCGGACGGTCGTCACCCCGCCCCGCAAGGCGCGTCGGGCGTTCCCGGCGGCCTCGACCACGGACTCCACGGCACTCTTGTGCGCCAGGGAGGTGACGCAGTCCTCCCGCGCGTTCATGACGAGATGTACGTGGGTATCGATCAGGCCGGGGAGAAGCGTGGCCGTACCGAGGTCGACGACCTCCGCGTCGCGGGGAATGGAGAGGCTTTCGCGGGAGCCGACGGCCAAGATCCGATTGCCTTCCACTAGGATCAGCCCATCGGGAATCGGCGTCTCACCCTTCCCGCTGATGATCAAGCCGCCCTTGATGGCCTTTAACACAAGCGTCCTGCTCCTGACTTCCGGGTTACGCCGGATCGTTCGCGGCGGGTATTTCGTCGAAGGCGCCCATGCTGCTGTACTTCTCCAACCGGGCTTCCAAGCGTTCGTCGACGGACTGTCCGCTTGCTTCGTGCAGTGCCTTGAGGATGGATTTTTTGACGTTCGAAATGGCGGTTTCGTGATCGCGGTGTGCGCCGCCGAAGGGTTCGGGTACGATTTCGTCGATGACGCCGAACTGGAGCAGGTCGGTGGCGGCAAGCCGAAGGGCTTCCGCGCAATCGGCCTTGCGGGCGGCGGCCTTCTCCTGGTCCTTCCACAGAATAGTGGAACAGGGTTCGGGACTGATGACCGAATACCAGGCGTTTTCCATCATGATGACGCGGTCGCCCACGCCGATGCCCAGGGCTCCTCCGCTGGCGCCTTCGCCGATCACCATGACGATGATGGGCACGCGCAGGCGTCCCATCTCGTAGATGTTCCGGGCGATCGCCTCCGCCTGGCCCCTTTCTTCGGCGCCCGCGCCGGGATAGGCTCCGGGGGTATCGACCAGGGACAGGACCGGCATGTCGAACTTCTCGGCCAGTTTCATGATACGCAGGGCCTTACGGTATCCTTCGGGACCCGCCATGCCGAAATTGCGCATCACGTTTTCCTTGGTGTTCTTCCCCTTCTGGTGACCGACCACGGCGATCGGCTGGCCTTCCATCTTCGCCAGTCCCGTGACCATGGCCTTGTCATCCCCGAAGGCCCTGTCGCCGTGCAGTTCGACAAAATCCTCCATCATCCCGTTGATGTAGTCGAGCGTGTGGGGGCGGTTCGGATGACGGGCGATGAGCACGCGCTGCCAGCGGGTGAGGTTGGCGCAAGTCTTCTGCCGCTGCCGGGCCACCTCCTCTTCCAGGCGCTGGATTTCATCGGTCAGGGCATCGAGGTTCTCGGTCACCGCATAGTTCTTCATTTCCTCTATGCGTTTTTCGAGCTCGTATATCGGCTTTTCAAATTCGAGAATGGGGCCATTCTCTTCCATGACGTGCTCCAGGCGCTACAATCCGGTCTTCATAAACGGTAATCGCGGCGGACCCATGACATTCAGGTAGTCCCGCCGCGTTCCTTCAAATAAAGACCAAACGGAACTTCCTGTCAAGTGCATGGGCGGAATGGGCGGTAGTACGGTGCGCTCAATTATGCGTTGACCGGGAGTGGCCGTTCCCGGTGTGAGAACCCACGATCGAACCGTCGATGCCGCGGCAGGAGGGGGCAAATCTCTTGACATCCAGGGTCCTGCCTGTTAGTTGCCCGATGACCGTATCCTGATTGAAAGCTTGTTGGCAGACCACGTGGACGAGAGGGTCCGCATGGGGTGGGAGGATCCGCGCAAGGCGGGGCATCTACGCGGAACGGAACATCCGCGCGAAGTGGGAGGATCTGCCGTCATGACCGAGGATGATCAACCCGATGGAATGGGCCTTGCGTCCGCGTACCCCTTGTCACCGGACCACGTGCGGCAATACCGAGAAAACGGCCACGTGCACCTACGGGAAGTCTGCACCAGGGAAGAGATCGCGGAGTTCCGCGGGGTACTGCAGTCGGTCACGGCCGAACGGTTCGCCGGCGCGAGCAAGATGAGCGACCGGCCGGAGGACGACTTCTCCCGCGTCTTCATGCAGACGTTCAACCTGAGGGAAGCGGACGAGGTTGCCGCACGGTTCATCCAGTCGCCCCGGTTCGGACAAATCGCGGCCGACCTCATGGGGGTGGACGCGGTCCGTATCTACTATGACAAGGCGATGTTCAAGGAACCCGAAAGCTGGATCACGCCCTGGCACCAGGACGGTCCCCACTGGCCGCTGTGCTCGGACCACGTCCTCACCATGTGGATCCCCCTCGTAGACGCCACGATCAGTATGGGGCCTCCCCGCTTCGCGAGCGGCACCCATAGAGACCAAGTGCTCGGCCCCAGGGGGATACACCGCGAATCGGAGTCCTTCTTCGAGGACTACATCCGCTCGAACCGGATTCCGGTCGTGGAAGAAGATATACTGGTGGGGGACGCGACCCTGCACAGCCACTGGGTCGTTCATGGCGCGCGGGCCAACACGTCGGGCCGAATCCGTGAAGCACTCGGTATCACGTTCTACGAGGATGGTCTGCTAATCGACGACTCGGCTTGCAGCGCGGAAAACCGCCCGGTCATCGATGCCAACCTCGGAAACAGGTGTCCGGGCCAGCGGGCCGATCATCCCCGGAACCCGGTCGTGTTCGAGCGGTCTTGATTGCAGGCGTCTCGCGCGTTACCGGGTAGGAAGCGCATATCTGAGCGCGCGGCGACCTATTGGGAGAGGAACGACGGGTATTGACACCGGATCAAGAACTCATCAATAAACTGCGCGCCAGACGCAGCAGGATACTGGATCCCGCCCGGGACGCACTTACCGCGTCCATTGCGGTCCCGTTACGCGCGCACGGAACCGGCGAGGGACTGGAATTGCTCTACCTGCTCCGCGCGCAACGCGGGGGCGATCCCTGGTCCGGCCATATCAGTTTTCCCGGGGGAAAGATCGACGCGGCCGACAGTGGTCCCCGGGAAACGGCTATCCGGGAAACGCGGGAAGAGACGTCCCTCGATCTGGCCGGGGCGGAATGCGTCTGCCGGCTCGACGACCAGGCCACCCATTTGAGCAAAGTGCATGTCGCCGCTTTCGTATTCTACCTGTCGAATGGGTCCGAACTGTCCCTGTCGCTCAACCATGAGATCCAGCGCGCGTTCTGGATCCCGGTGGCCGACCTGATGGATGAAAACCGGTACGTTACGACCGTCGTCTCAGGGGAATGGGGACATCAGGAGGTGCCCGCCATCGATCTGCTGGGTCCCGATGGCCCCGTGCTCTGGGGGCTCACGTACCGTTTCACCGCCCAGATCCTGGCCTGTATCGGGCACCGCATTCCCGGTGGAACCGAGGTGCAGATACGCTAGATTGTCGGTGCCGCCATTGAAACTTGAAACAAAGTTGAAACCTGTAACAAAGAGGAAGGTTTCCATGAAACTGTCCCTGTCCGTCCGTGTCGCCGAGTCCGTGCTGAACAAGGAAGAGGCCAACCGCTCCATGGAGTACCTGGCCGACCTGGCCCGGGAACTCGGTTACGCCGCCATGTGCATGCGGGCTTCCCAGGCCGGCATAAAGACGCCTCTGGAACAGATCACTCGCGTGAAGAAGATCCTCGACGAACGGGGGCTGCCCGTTTCCATGGTGACGGGGGACATCCCCATACCCGCGAACGACGGGCACGCCCCGGACGCCTTGCGGAACATCACGCCCTATCTGGACCTGACCGCGTTACTGGGCGCCGACCTGATCCGGATCGGCATGAAAACGGATGAAGATATCGCCTGGGCGCGGCGGGCCGCGGACGAGGCGGCCGAACGGGATATACGGCTGGCCCACCAGTCCCACACGCGCAGCCTGTTCGAAACGGTGGAGGAGTCCGTCTCGGTGCTGGAGCGCGTGGGACGTCCGAATTTCGGGATCATCTACGAACCCGCCAATCTCGACCTGTGCGGCCAGGATTACGGTCCGGAGACCATCCGGCGTTTCGCGCCCTGGCTGTTCAACGTCTACCTGCAGAACCACCGCCTGAATCCGGCAGGCTCCATGACCCTGAACACCTGGGTGAGGGGACCCGCGCCCCACGACCCCGTTCCGCTCCAGGAAACGGGCGGGATCGATTTCCCCATCATCATGAAGACGCTCAGGGAACTTGGATACGACGGCTACGTCACCGTGCACCAGGCCTTTGCCGAGCTCATGGAACCCGAAGACGCCGCCCGCCAGAGCTACGACTACCTGACGTCTATCGCGGACTTCGGGTGAGGGATTTGCGTCCGAAGCCAACCCGGCAATCCGAAGCCAACCCGGCAATCACCTCGTCCATTCTGAATATCAGAATCAACGAAATATTGATTTTTAGCTCGAGATCGCAAGGTGGTATCGCTACTGGATGATGTGTTGTAGCGTTTCAGACACCCGACCGGTTGATAAGTCCGTCAGGTGAAATGTCCGTCAGGCGGACTGCCACATAGAACATCCAGTGGGGTGGATCGATAGACGCAGGCGAGGTTGAATCGGAGGGCTTATTGGAGGGCGACTATGGAACTCGCGCAACTAGTCATCACACCGGCCGTCTTATTGAGTGCTTTTATCTTCTTCTGGCGGGAAGCGAAGAACGGTAGAGAAGAGCTAAGAAACGAGTTAAAGGAACATCGTAATGAATTGAAGAACGAGATAAATTCCGTACGAATGGAAGTTTCGGGCGTAAGAAATGAGATGCATGATATAAGAAAAGAGATACACGATATGAATGGTCGTCTTGGAAACGTCGAAGGGATATTGACGACCCTGGGTCGTTAGCGTCACGCCCAATGTCGACCAGTCCAATCACACTCAGTTACCGTTGTTTCAAATACCGTTGCTTCAAACCAGGTAGACCAAAACATAGAGAACGGGCCAGATGAGGACGACGAAGAGCCAGAACAGGTATCCCAGCACCACGCCGGTGTGCTTTTCAGCGGTATAGGCGCCGGAGGAGGACCGTACCCATAGGTATAGCAGTACGAGGACGGTTACGAGCACGTGGACGGCATGGAGCCCGATGATCGTATAGAACATGGCGCCGTACAGGCTCGAGGTCATACTCAGCCCGAAGCGAATCAGCCGGATCCATTCGAACCCCTGGACCGTGAGGAAGACGACGCCCAGAACGCAGGTGATCATCAGCCACCGGGTCAACTGCGCAGTCAGGTTCTGCTTCACGGCCCGGTAGGCGCGATGCATGGTGTAACCGCTGAAGAGAAGAAAAACGGTGTTTATGCCCGTGATCCCGAGGGGCAGGCGCGGCTGATCCGGAGGGGGCCAGTCCCCCACGAGTCCCGAACGCAGCCAGAACAGAATGAACAGCAGCGTAATGAAGGCAATGAGTTCGCTGGCGATGAAAAGGTACATACCCAGGATTTCCATGGGCATGCCGGGTTGCCTCTCGACATTATCGGATTGTTCGGTGAGATGACCGGTCTGCCGGGTCATTTCTTCATTCCTTTTCAGGTGGGCCTGCCGGCAGGTCCGTGGTGACGATGGCAAAAACACCCTTGTCGTCACGCGCCGGAACAGAGCGTGTAATCATCCAGATCTCGCCACCATCCGCATCGAAGTAAGGGGAAGTCCAGATACCCGCGTTCGCCTCCAGCGGCATCATGAACCAGTCTTGGCCCTCAATGTTGTAGGCTGGCGTGGCGAGATCAATGGTATCGTAGCCTTCCGAGGTGCGGTAGACATAGGGGCAGCCGGTGACGGCGCCGGCCTCGTCCAGAAGCGCAACGGCGCTGCCGTAGAACGCGGGATTGGCGTCCAAGTAGACCCGCAAACGTTCGGCATAGGCAGCGGAATCCACCGGTCGCTCCGCTACCAGGTCTGCCACTAGAGCATCAAGAGTCGCAACCGCTGCGGTCTGCAATTCTTCCCGGGTGGGTTCAGGTGGTTCGGAGGTACCGCTACGACAGGATTGGGTGGCAAAGACGGTAAGGAACAAGACCGACAGGATGATCGTAGCACGCATTATTCCTTCTCCAAAAGGGGAATAGTGTTAAAACACGATGCCATAGGATGATAAATCAGAAAAAACACGCGTCAAGAAAACCACAGATGCAAACTGCAGGAATCCGGTAGCAGGACCTGTCGCCATCGTACGTGCGCCAGGAACGCCATCCCACATTAGACCGACAACAGGCAAACAAAAGGGGTTTCTAATGGATAACCTGATCATACGCGAATGCCGGCTTGAGGAAGTAGAAGCAGTACATCAATTGGATCTGGAATGGGAAGCTGAAGCAGTTACCTACGGTTTCGGTCCCAGTTCCGCCGAAGAGATCAGGGCGGCCCTCGGACCTTATTTGCTGGTGGCCGTCAAAGCGGGCGAGATCATAGGGTACAGCAGCGGCGCAGTGCACATCAGCCGGGACCTGTGCGTTTTCAATGAGGGAGAACAACATTTGGAAATACACGACCTGTATGTCAGGGAACCCTACCGAAGCGCCGGAGTCGGCAGCAGGCTCGTCGAACGGATGAAGGAGATCGCCAGCCAGAACGGCATTCAACGATTCCGCGTACACTCCGCCACAAAGGACCTGGACAGTGTACTCAAATTCTACCGGAACCATGGCTTTCGGTCCTGGTGCGTAGAGCTGTTTATATGAGGTGCTTGAAACACCGGGGGACCGTTTGAGCGGTCTGTCGATTGAACAGGGCTCATCCCCTCAGGTACCTCCATCATCCATGCGGTCCTCTCAATCACCCCATCATCCCCTCAATCGGTCCCACTCCTGGATGTAGGCGGCCAGGTGATCGTTCTCCGGTGACTTCGCCTTTTCTTCAAGCATGGAGCGCGCCAGGTCCTGTTCGTCCCGGTACTGTTCGTCGTTGAAGAACCCGGCGAAGTGGGCGATGCGCAGCCAGACGAGGTAGGTCGTCACGGCGTCGTGCTGGTTGTATTGCGCGATCCGCCGTATATCGCCGTCGAGCCAGGCCTCGGCGACGCTGTCCCCGTCGAAGCCTTCCATCTTTCCGGGAATGCCCGATAGTACCGCCATCTCCTTCAGGGACGGGCGCGCCTTGCCCCATTCCCCGATGGCCGACATCAGGTCCACGTTCCACTCGCTGGCCCGCGAGAAGTAATCGTATCCTTCCCAGGGTTTGTCCGGCCGCTTGCAGAACCCGGCTGCCGTGATGCCCTTGATGATGCCGCGCTGAATGATGATCGGCAGGTCCGATCCCGTGGAATTGAACCCGACGAGCTGGGGCAGGCGACGGCCCACGCTTTCCAGGAACCGGGACAGGATCACCGACTCCCTGCAATCTTCGGGGTTGTCCGGATCCCGGGGCTGCACCCGCAGGTCGAGCGACACTTTTCCCTGGGGGTCCTGGCTCCTGGTCACCATGGCGATGGAGACCAGGCGGGACATGGCAAACTTCAGGAAGGGTCTCGGTTTTTCTGCCGTGGCGCCGTTCATGCGCCACATCTCGAGGACGACTTCCCGGTCGGGCATGTCGCCCGGCAGGTCGTAGAGCAGGCGCCCCGCCTCGGGGTCCGGAACCCATTCCGCGTCGAAGGCCCACACATTAGGCATTACGCTTTTGAACATGGTGTGATCTCTCTTGTTTGTTCTTTTTCGCTGCTGCTTGCCTGCGTATCGAGTTGCTCGCCTGCGTATTGGTACGATTTGAGTCCGGGTTATGTGCCTGAGCGGATTGTATCCGTGCCATGGGTACTAAAAGGCAAGGAGCTGTTGAGCTGCTATCCCTGGAGCAGCTTCACACCCTCTTGTCGTGCGGCTTTCTGATCGAAAGTATACACTGGAAGGGTGTGCGCCCGTTCTGCGGCGGCCAGGATCATCAGATCGGAAATCCCGACGTTGCCGGACCGGTACCGGAAGGCCGTAAGCGCGACGTCTTCGGCCGTTTCTACTACCAGGACTTCCGTTGAGACCAGATGTTCGAGCACGTCGGCGATCTGCTCACGGGCAAAACCGTAAGCGCGCTCCAGAACCCAGACGAGTTCGACGACGACCTCGCGGCAGACAAACCCCGGTTCTTCGACAGTCAACGACGAAAGCAGTTCATTAGCCACTGCGGCCTGCTTTTCGTCGTCGCGAACGAGAAACCGGACCAGGACATTGGTATCCAGTGCGATCATTCCTCGCAGGCTCCATCCGCGACTGCCTGGTCCATGGCCTCCACGGTCAAGGCGGGGCCGTCGTATTCGAGCACGCCGTACAGCCGCCCGATCGGGCGTACGGGCAGAATGCGCACCTCGTCATCGTAGATCACGTAGCGGATCTTGTCACCGGTCTCGATACCGAGCGTTTCCCGTATCACCTTGGGCAGCGTGGTCTGACCCTTGCTGGTGATGCTGGATTCGATCATGGTAGTTCCTCACGGTAATCCCTACATCAGAATCTCTTACTTTTATAAGTATGCAATGGTATTCTTAATAAATCAAGGAATAATTTGTTTTTCCTTTCTTTCGTCTTCACGCGCGTCACTTTCATCGTACCGCGCGTCCGTGGACAGGAACAGCGCGTCCCGCTCGTCCTGCGGAACATAGGTTCCCGTTCTTCCGCTGGAACGAATGGCCGCGCACAGGAGCGCAAGGTCCCGGTCGTGAAAGTGTTTCAGCATCCTGATGTTACGCTGGACCTCGGACGCGTCCCTGCGGGCCAAGGGTTTCTCCAGCAATTGCCGGGTCAGGGGTACGAGTGCGTCGTGGCCGGAGCCGGAGAGGAAGGCATCCAAGGACGCCACTATATCGGGCGTCAGCCGGCGGAACCCGGTAAGACGGGAACCGCGGATTCGTTCGTGTGGGGGAAGATGGACGGTCCTTTCGATGTGTCCGATCAGACCGAGCAGATAGACGAGGGAATCGAAAGCGGCCAATGCCCTCCGGCGCGACTTGAACACGCCGTACCAGCGCAGGTCCAGATCCTTCCACGCGTCCACGTGGGTGGTGAAGCAGAGCAGGACCTGCTTTTCGGTACCGCCGATTCCGATCGCCGGGTACAGGAAATCGTAGGTGCCGTCTTCGTTGTAAGACGGCCGCAGCTTTCGGATCAACTCGTTCTCGAGCAGCAGCGCCTCGCGCTCCGAATCCCGGTGTATGACTTCCAGCGCAGTGGCCTCGCGGACCAGTGCGCGCATCTTCCGGTGCACCTTGCGCCGGGTTGCGTTCCGGTACTGTTGCAGGCGCCGCCGGATGTTCCCCGCCTTGCCCACGTAGAGGACCGCTCCGTGCCCGTCCTTGAACAGGTAAACCGCCGGAGTTCCGGGCAATTCCTCGATGAGACGCTCACCGAATTTCCGGTCGAACATGCGCATAATGGAGGTACACCCCCGGATGGTTCCTGAAGTTCTGCTGGTAGCGTGGTACCCCTGTGTCCGTCAGAAACTCCGCGTCGTATCTACAATGTATGTACGTTAATGTATATACGATGTATCTACGGTGCATCTACATTGCATGTGCATCGGGTGACCGTTATAATATACCTTTGTATTCCGCATCGACATCCCAAATCCCGCGTACCCTTCGAATATCCCGCACACCAACCGGAGAAGCCTGACCATGACTGCGGAAAAACTGATCATCGACTACATCAACGACCAAGACGACAGCTTGTCCCGGATGGCCAAGGACATCTGGGACCATCCGCAGATCGCCCTGCAGGAGACCTATGCGTCGGCGCTTCAGGCAAAGGAGCTGGAGGCGGACGGCTTCTCCGTCGAGTGGGGCGCCGGCGGGATGAACACGGCCTTCGTCGCCACATGGGGCTCGGGAGATCCCATCATCGGGTTCCTGGGCGAATACGATGCATTGCCGGGCCTGTCGCAGACGGTGTCGGCGGAACGGGAAGCCATCGAGCCGGGCGGACCCGGCCACGGCTGCGGGCACAATCTCTTCGGTACGGCGTGCCTAGGCTCCGTGATGGCCCTGAAGCGCGCGATGGAACGGGACGGCATCGGCGGCACGATCCGGTATTACGGCTGTCCCGCGGAGGAGCAGGTGGTGGGCAAGGTGCTCATGGCGGACGCCGGCGTTTTCGACGACCTGGACGCCGCCATCACATGGCATCCCGGCGCAACGAACCTGGTCTGGAACGGTTCGTCGCTCGCGCTCAACTCCTTCAAGGTGAACTTCCACGGCGTGGCCGCCCACGCCTCGGCCATGCCGCACCAGGGACGCAGCGCCCTCGACGGCGTGATGCTCATGGACGTGGGCATGAACTACCTCCGGGAGCACGTGATCCCAGAGGCCCGTATCCACAGTGTAGTAACGAGTGGCGGTGAGGCGCCGAACGTAGTGCCGGCCTTCGCCCAGGTCTGGTACTACATCCGGTCGCCGAAACGCGCCGAGGTGGACGAGATGTACAAGCGGGTGCTGGACATCGCCCGGGGCGCCGCGCTGATGAGCGGCACCACCCACGATATCGAGTTCATCGGAGGCGCGTACGAAGTCCTTCCTAACAGCACGATCTCAGACTTGATGTTGCGGAAAATGCAAGTCGTGAACGATCTCGCCTTCACCGCCGAGGAACGGCGATTCGCCCGGCAGCTTCAGGCGACTTTTCCCGAGAACGCCGTGCAGATGGCTTACGAACGCATGGAGAAGTCGACACAGAAAGATACTATTGCCGAGAGCATCGAGAATCCGCTGTGGACGCAGGTGCTTCCCCATAGCGACACCCCACCGGGCGTCGAAGGGTCGACAGACGTGGGCGACGTGAGCTGGATCACGCCCACGGGACAGATCACGACCTGCTGCTGGCCCCTGGGCACGCCGGCCCATAGCTGGCAGATGGTGGCCTCCTCCGGTTCGAGCATCGGCAGCAGGGGCATGCTCTTTGCCGCCAAGGCGCTGGCGCTTACGGGCCTGGACCTGTTGCGGGACCCGGACCTGCTCAGATGCGCCAACGCGGAATTCGACGAGGCGAGGGACGGCAAGACGTACAGGAGCGCCCTGCCGGAGGAGTAAGGGTTGAATGGAAAGAACTGGATGAGTGAGGTCCTGATGTATGAGGGCCAGACAGGTGAGAACCTGATGAGCGAGAACCGAATGACCGTCGCCATTCCAGCGGTTCAGATTCCGTCGAACGCCGGCGAAAGATACCGCCGCGACGGATTCTATCTTACGCCGCCCATCATCCCGGCAGATCTGATCGAACGGGTCTCGGCCAGCATGGACACGGTAATGGCCGGTGAATACGAGACCGGCGAGCCGCCGCGCCGTTCGTGGAACCCCGGGGACGACCCGAAGCGCATCCGCAAGATCGACCAGGCGCACCTGTCAAACCGGACCATCTACGAACTGGCCTCGCACCCCGAAATCGGACGCTGGGCGGCAGCCTTGCTTGGCGCGAAGCGCGTACAACTGTGGGCGTCCCAGATGCTTTACAAACCGCCGGGCGGCGAGGTGACAGGCAACGTGGGATGGCACCAGGACAAGCAGTACTGGAGGTACATGGACGGCGAACTGTTCACGGCCTGGGTCGCCGTGAGCGACGTAACGGAGCAGTCCGGTCCCATGCGGTTCCTGCGGGGCTCCCACCGTTGGGGTCTGCTGGACAGCGGCGACTTCTTCGGGCACGATCACGAAGCGCAACAGAAGGACATCCCGGTACCCGAGGGAGAAAGCTGGGAGGAAGTCGCGGCGATCCTATCGCCCGGCGCGGTCAGTTTCCACGACCGCCACACCTACCACGCCAGCGGACCGAATGTGTCGAATGCGCCGCGCCGCAGCTTCGCCTTCCACCTCCGGACCGAAAACACCCGGCCGGTGGAGGGGCGCACAGACTACTACGTGCAGCACCTGGAGGATCCGGCCTATTGCCCGGTGTTGTTCGAGGGGTGAAACGAGTTCAGGCATGAGCGCGCTGTTGGTCGTCGCCGGTATATACCTGTTTCTATCGGGCGTCCTCGTATGGGCCGGCGGCCGAACAGTGGAACGGATCGGGCTCACAACCCGGAACAGGGGTTTGATTGCGCTCATTCTGGGGACCGGCCTGCTGATCTACGCAATAGCCTACTAGTCACCGTCGCCCGCGGATGTCCCTCATGACGCAGAATCCGCACTGAACCCTTGATTGAAATGAGAAAATCAACTTACTTAATATACGTATAGTGCGCTCCATTACCGGACCGTACGCCGTTTTAGAGACGGTCCGATAAATACCGGCGATTCGTTTCCAATAATTCGGTGGTAAGACCCATGACCAACGACCTCTTCCATCCCGCCGTTGCCGCCTGGTTCGACGGACAGTTCGACGAACCCTCCGCTATCCAGAAGCGCGCCTGGCCGGTCATCAAGCAGCGCCAGAACACGCTGATCGCCGCGCCCACAGGCTCCGGCAAGACACTGGCAGCCTTCCTTTCGTCCATCGACGACCTGGTCCGGCAGGGCCAGTACGGATCGCTGCCCGAGGGCACGCAGATCGTCTACGTGTCCCCCTTGAAAGCGCTCAGCAACGACATCCACGCCAACCTGCAGTTGCCGCTCAAGGGCATCAAGGCGATCCTCAAGGAGTGCGGCAGGCCCGATGTGCCCATCCGCGTGGCGGTACGCACGGGCGACACGCCACCGAGCGAGCGCGCCGCCATGACGAAGCATCCGCCCCACATCCTGGTGACGACGCCGGAAAGCCTGTACCTGCTGCTCACGAGCGCGGGGGGCCGCCGGATCCTGCCGAACGTGCATACGCTCATCGTTGACGAGATCCACGCGCTGGTGGGCAACAAGCGGGGATCGCACCTGGCTCTTTCAGTGGAGCGCCTGGAACGGCTAACCTCCGGTCCGCTCACGCGCATCGGCATATCGGCCACGCAGAAGCCCATCGACCGGATCGCCCACTTTCTTACCGGCGCCGCCTTCGACAAGGGCAAGGGATGCAAGATCCTCAATACGGGTCATCGGCGGAAACTGGAGTTGAAGATCGAAGTCCCCCGCTCCCCCCTCGGCGCCGTCATGTCGAACGAGGTGTGGGAGGAGGTCTATGAACGTCTCGAGGAGCTCATTCTCCGGCACGAGACTACGCTGGTCTTCGTCACGACCCGGAGCATGTCGGAGCGCCTGGCGCGCCATCTCAGCGAGCGGCTCGGCACCGACAACGTCACCTCCCATCACGGCAGCATGTCGAAGGAACACCGCCACGACGCCGAGCAGCGCCTGAAGGCCGGCACGCTGAAGGCTCTCGTGGCCACGGCCTCCCTGGAACTGGGGATTGATATCGGCTCCGTCGATCTCGTCTGCCAGATCGGTTCACCCAAGGCGATCGCCACGTTGATCCAGCGGGTGGGCCGGTCGGGACACACGATCACGGGCACACCGAAGGGGCGCCTGTTCCCCCTGACGCGGGACGAACTGGTGGAGGCGGCCGCAATCATGGACTCGGTGCGGCGGGGCGAACTCGACCGGATCATCATCCCCGAACAGCCACTCGACGTGCTGGCCCAGCAGATCATCGCCGAGGTGGCCAACTGCGATTTCAGCGAGGACGAACTGTACCACCTGGTGCGCCGGGCTTATCCGTACAGGGATCTTTCCCGGAAGGAGTTCGACGGCGTAGTGGCCATGCTGGACGAGGGCTATACCCCGCGCCGTGGACGCAAGCACGCCTACATCCAGCGCGACCTGATGAACGGTACGGTCAAGGGCCGCCGGGGCGCCAGGATCAATGCCCTGATGTCGGGCGGGACGATCCCGGACCAGTTCGACTACGACGTGATCATGGAGCCCACGGAGACCTTCATCGGAACGCTGAACGAGGACTTCGCCATCGAGAGCACGGCCGGGGATATCGTCCAGTTGGGCAACAACTCGTGGCGCATCCTGCGGGTGGAGAAGGGAAAGATCCGAGTCGAGGACGCCCAGGGCCTTCCGCCCACCATGCCCTTCTGGTTCGGTGAAGCGCCGGGAAGGACGGCCGAACTCTCCGCTTCCCTGTCGCGGCTGAGGGAAGAGGTGGCGAGCCGGATGGACGTGGGATCCGGTCCGCCGAAGGGTGACGACGAAGGGGCCGGACCGTCGGAGGATGGCGACAATAGTGCCGTCCCGGCGCACGGACGCGATAGCCGAGGGAAGCTCGACCCGGAATGGAAGCGGGAGGCCGAGAACTGGCTGATGGAGTCCGCGGGTGTCTCCCACGTGGCGGCGACGCAGATCGCGGAGTACCTGGGCGCGGCCAAGGCGGCCCTCGGCGTGATCCCCTCCCAGAAGGACCTGGTGGCCGAGCGATTCTTCGACGAGGCCGGCGACATGCACCTGGTGATCCACAGTCCCTTCGGCAGTAGGGTCAACCGGGCCTGGGGACTGGCCCTGCGCAAGCGATTCTGCCGGACTTTCAACTTCGAACTGCAGGCCGCGGCGAACGAGGATTCCATCATCCTGTCCCTGGGCGCCACCCACAGCTTCCCCCTGGACGACGTCTTCAGCTACCTCAACGCCAAGACGGTCCGTGAGGTCCTGGTCCAGGCCCTCCTCGACGCGCCCATGTTCGAAGTGCGCTGGCGCTGGAACGCGTCCACCGCCCTGGCCGTGCTGCGGCGCAGGGGCGGCGACCGGGTGCCGCCGCAGATCCAGCGGTCCGTTTCAGAGGATCTGATCGCCCAGGTGTTTCCGGACCAGATCGCGTGCCTGGAGAACATCGCGGGCGACCGAGAGGTGCCGGACCATCCCCTGGTCAGCCAGACCATCAAGGACTGCCTGCACGAGGCCATGGACGTCGATACGCTGGAGTCGGTGCTGAAGACGATGAAGGGCGGAGACATGAACATGCACGCACGGGACCTCCGCGAGCCCTCTCCCATGGCCGAGGAGATCCTCAACGCCCGGCCCTACGCCTTCCTGGACGACGCGCCCCTCGAGGAACGGCGGACCAACGCCGTCCGGAACCGCCGCTGGCTCGATCCCGCGGTCGCGGGCGACCTGGGACGCCTGGATCCCGAGGCCATCGACACCGTCCGAAGCGACGCCTGGCCCGAGGTGCGGAGTCCGGACGAACTCCATGACGCCCTGGTGCTCGCCGGGTACGTCACGGAAGAAGAGGGGAAAGAGGGCGATGAGTACGGAGGCTGGACGGAATACTACGCCGTACTGGCAAGCGACCGCCGGACCGCAACGCTCGTGACGGACGGCGGCAGGCGCCTGTGGGTTCCCCTGGAACGACGCATCCATTTCGAGCAGGTACATCCCGAGGGAAGGTTCGAGCCGAAGGAGGCAATCCCCCCCGACGTGAGAACCAACCTGGAGAAGAGTTTTCAGACCGCGACTGGAACATCCGCCACTGACGTAACCGCGGCGGAAGAAACCGCCCTCGTCGAACTGATGCGGGGGAGGCTGGAGACGCTGGGGCCGATCACGGCGGCCGCCCTGGCCGGGTCCATCGACCTGCCGGTCGAGAAGATCGATCAGGCGCTGGCCTCCCTGGAGCGGGAAGGTTTCGTCTTCAGGGGACAGTTCTCGCCGGACGCGGAGGCGCTGGAATGGTGCGAACGCCGTCTTTTGGCGCGGATCCACCGCTTCACGATCACCAAACTGCGCCGGGAGATCCAGCCCGTTTCACCCACCGATTTCATGCAGTTCCTCTTCACCTGGCATCACCTGGCGCCCGACACCCGGCTTAAGGGAGCCGACGCCGTGACCGCCGTGCTGCGCATGCTGGAAGGCGTGGAGGCGCCGGCCGCTGCCTGGGAAAGCGAGATCCTGCCGTCCCGTGTCGCGGACTACGACTACGCCTGGCTCGACAACCTGTGCCTCTCAGGTAAGTACGCCTGGGGCCGGCTTCGTCCCCACCGTTGGAACGGCGAGAATGGGAAATCGACCGGTCCGATCCGTACGACGCCCATCGCCATCGTGGACCGCATGAACCGGTCGCTTTGGATGTCGCTGAGCGGCGCGACCAGCGACGAGGATCTTCCGCTGTCCACCTATGCGAAAACGGTGCTGGACCTGATGACCCGGCAGGGCGCGGTGTTTTTCGACGACATCGTGGCGCAATCCGGGATCCTGCGTACCCACGCCGAGGAAGCCGTGGCGGAGCTGGTCTCGGCGGGGATGGTGACCTCCGACAGTTTCGCGGGCCTCCGGGCCCTGCTGGTTCCGGCGCGGCACAAGGAGTCCCGGCGGGGACGGGAACGCGGGAATCCCTTCGACCTGTCGACGGCGGGCCGGTGGGGCTTGACATCCAGGACACCGGCGGAAGGCAATCCAGAAGAGGATCTCGAGGCCTATGCCCGCGTGGCCCTCGCCCGGTATGGCGTCGTATTCCGCCGCCTGACGGAGCGGGAGAACACCTCGCCGCCGTGGCGAGACCTGGTGCGGGTCCTGAGACGCATGGAAGCCCGGGGCGAAATCCGGGGCGGACGGTTCGTGAACGGGGTCTGGGGCGAGCAGTACGCCCTGGGCGAGGCCGTTACCCTGCTGCGAAGCATCCGCCGGAAGGAAAAGCAGGGCACGCATGTAGCCATCAGTGCGGCCGACCCGCTCAACCTGATCGGTATCATTACGCCCGGGCGGCGCATACCCGGCATCACGAACAACCGGATCCTCTACCGGGACGGCGAACCCATCATGATCATGGAAGGCGGCGAAATCAGGGAGGTTTCCCCGGTGGCGGCCGAAGAACAGTGGGCGCTTCGGCAGGAACTGGTCAAGCGGGAATTCCCGCCGAAGCTGAAGGCCTACCTGAGTGGCCGGCGGATCCGCGAAAAGGCCGTTGCGCAAAAGGAATAACTCGCACGAAATGCGGGCCCGCATTTCGCGCATTTAGTAGGATGCGGGCGCGCATTTATAGAATGTACTTCCGATCCAGGGCGGTAACTGTGAGGATGATCGCCATAGCCCTGCTGGCTGCCGCGATCTCCTTTACGGCAACCGGCAAGGGATTCGCCCAGGTCCCGGAAAAGCGCATGTCGATCAGCCTGGGCGGCGGGAGGAGTATTCCTTTAGGCGGTTTTGCGGACGGAAGAACCAGAGGATCCTTGTTCCTCCTGGGGGTGACGGTACGGGTTTCAGAGTCCGTTCATCTCGCGTTCAACGGCTATGACAACCTCTTCTCCGTAAAACGCGGTCAACACGATCGCGACCGTCTGAACGGCGAAGCGCTTCAGAGACTCGGGCCGCACGTGGATGCCAATACAAGCCTGGAAGGCGCCAATTTCGGACTGATGTACAAAACCGCCACTTCCCCCGCGTCCGTTCACGGGGTGGGCGGAATCGGCTACTCAAGGGTAATCGACCGGTTCTTCGGTACCGTGCACGGCACAAGGCTGACCGCATTCAGTACAGAAACTTCATTCAGCATCCTCCTCGGCGGTGGCGTGCATGTGCCGATGACGTCCACGGTCGGCCTGGCGTTAGACGTTCGGTATATTCGCGCCTTCAATGACCGGAACGTCCAGTGGATGCCAGTAGCCTTGTCAGTAGTCTTTAATTTCTGGACGGTAGAACCGGGTTAGACGGTTCTTTCCGTATTGGACTTACAGTCCGGTCGGCTCGGTCTACCCGGTTGTTCCGGTCACACCCCCGAGTCCGCAGCCGACCCCTTCAGCTCAACTCCTTCAATGCTTCCAGTAGCTGCGCGGGCGAGGCCGTTCCTGTCACCCCCAGTTGACGGACGGTGACGGAAGCCGCGAGGTTGCCGACCATGCCGGCCTCGGTAGGGGTCGCGCCGGCGCTGAGTGTGGACACGATCCCGGCCGTAACGCTGTCGCCGGCTCCAACGGTGTCCAGGGGGCCCGGGACGCGTACGCCGGCAATGTGCAGGCCGTCTTCGGCGTCAATCAACAGCAGGCCGTCCGCGCCGAGGCTGACGTAAACCGGCCGTGCCGGACCTTCGTCATCAACGGAACTGCACTCGAAGAGTGTCCTGCCCCACTGTTCCGCCACCGCCGGATCAGCGTCTTCCGGCAAATTTCCTGCTGCGTTTTCCTCTGACCTACCATCCACGCGTTCCCCGCTGAACTTTCGGGCCATCGCGGCCTTGCGGATCTCGTCCCGGTTCCCCTTGCGGATGACGTGATGGAATTCGCCGATGCGTTCACGCGAATCCGCCAGGATGGGTTTTTCAGGATGGGCTTTGCCAAGTTCACCAACCGCCTCCCTGACCCGGTCCGTAACCACCCCGGTGTTGCGACTTCCCACCTGGTCCAGAACGACCAGGCCATCCATCGCCGGCGTCATGTCACGCAGGTACGCGATAACCCGGTCTTCCAGCGTCCGGGGCGTGGGCGTCCGGTTCTGAATGTCGATGCGGTTCGATTCCCGTTCACCCCCGGGAGCACGATTCATGGGCTTGATGTAGGCGGGTGTGAACCGGTCCTCCGATTCGAACAGGCCATCCAGGCGAGCGCCCATCGCCGACAGCCCCTGACGTAGTTCGTACCCTTCTCCGTCGTTTCCCGTAACGCCAAGGGCATACAGGTTTCCGACGCCCAGTGCGTGCAGGTTGGCCGTGACCGTGCCGGCGGCGCCGGGCATACACCGCCTGGCCACGACCTGATGGGCGGCCAGTCCGGTTTCCAGGGACGGCTCGTCCAGTTCCGGATCGAGGATCAGGTACTTGTCGAGGAAAAAGTCACCGACAATCAGAAGAGAGAGTCCGGGTAAACGGGACAGCAGATGCTCGAGCCGGCCGGCTGTTATCATGGACGAAATGGCCCTGTACTGGATGAAGATCGGGTGGGCAGTGTCCGGAACTGGAGTTGACTACCGGGTTTTCGACGGTCTCATACAATGTACGAACCGTTACTCCGACATCAATAATATACATGAAATACACGGGTTTACCCCCGAAGCTTTTCCTTGACTTTCGACCGAAAAAGTGTACCTTCGCGGACTGGAGCGGACCGGAATTCGGCACGCTGAATGGAGGCTTCGGCAAGCCTCCTTATTAATGAAGACCTCAGAGTGCATCCGCTATATTGATATATGACCGGTACCGTTCAGTCCGCCTTGCGGCGATCCCCGCTGCAAGGACCCAAAGGAAGCTCTATGCAGCTGTCCGATCCCCTCCCGGAAAAGATCCAGAACAAGCTCGACCCCGTACTCGAACCCAACGAAGAAATCCGCATCGCCCTCGAATCCGACATGGACGCGGAGGGCCGGTTCGCGCCTTCCTGGCTGATCGTTACGGATCAGCGGGTCATGACCCTGGGACTCAACGGCCGCGGCGGCGACCTCGCCGTGCCGCTGTCGGAACTGACGAAGGTCGAGGTGGAGCCCCTGGTGGGCGGTTCGTGCCTGGAGGTCTCCACGGCAGAGGACACCATCCCGCTGATCCGGTACTCGCAGAGCCGCTCGGACCGGTTCAACGAGGCGCACCGCGGCATCGAGCAGCAGATCGAGAACAAGCCCTTCCTCGTCAAGACCGAGTTTCCGCGCGTGGTCTGCGAGAAGTGCGGCCGCCGGCTACCCACGCGGGACGGGCTTTGCCCGGCCTGCGTCAGCAAGTGGCACATGTTCGGTCGGATCTGCTCCTACCTGGCGGAGCACAAGGTCAAGGCCGGCGTCATGGTGGCGATGTTCTCGGTGCTTAGCGTGGCGGAGCTGCTCCCGCCGAAAATCACCCAGTTGATCATCGACGACGCCTTCGCAACGAAGAACATGGAGCTTCTGTTCTGGTACGTTGCGTTCCTGGCCGGACTGCTCGTCCTACGCTGGCTCGGGGAAATGACGACGGGCTGGCTGTCGGCCTGGCTGGGCGCCCGCGTGGTCGCGGACATCCGGGGACAGGTCTACCGCCACATCGAATACCTCTCCCTGGGCTTTCACGACAAGCAGAAGACAGGCGGCCTGCTTTCGCGGGTGACCTACGACACCCGGAACGTGCGCAGCTTCCTAGTGGACGGACTGCCCTTTCTCGTGCTCAGGTGGCTGACCACGATCGGGATCATCGCCATGCTGTTCTACACCAACTGGGTCCTGACGCTCTACATCCTGATCCCCGTACCGCTGATCATCATCTGGGGAAAGGTCCTGTACCGGCGACTGCGGGTATTCTACACGCGGCTGTGGAGGCGATGGGAAGGTTTTTACACCCACATCCAGGAATCGCTTTCCGGGATCCGCATCGTGAAGGCCTTCGCCCAGGAATCGAAGGAAGTCGGCCGCTTCAGGCGAAACGCGTGGTCCATGTTCGAACTCGAGTACTGGACGGAGAAGCAGTGGATCACCTACTTCTCCACCATGGGCCTGCTGAACTTCCTGGGCTTCGTCGTCGTCTGGCTCGTGGGCGGTCAGCAGGTCCTCGGACAGGAACTGACGCTGGGCGAACTGATGCTGTTCTACTTCTACCTGCACATGTTCTACGGACCATTGCGCTGGCTGGGGCGCGTCAACAGCTGGATGACCCGGGCCATGAGCGCCGCCGAACGTATCTTCGAGATCATCGACACCGAACCGGAAGCCTACGAGGACGCGAACGCCCGGCCCATGCCCACCACGCGGGGCGAAATCGTCTTCGACGACGTGACCTTCGGCTATGACGCCGCGCTGCCCGTGCTCAGGGATATCGACATCCACATCCATCCCGGCGAGATGATCGGCCTGGTCGGTAAATCCGGCGCGGGCAAGAGCACGACAGTCAACCTCATCTGCCGCTTCTACGACGTGGACTACGGCGCCATCAGGCTGGACGGGGTGGACCTGCGGGACATCCGGCTGGAGGACCTGCGCGGCCACATCGGCGTGGTGATGCAGGAGCCGATCCTTTTCAACGGCACGATCCGGGAGAACATCGCCTACGGGAAGCCGGAGGCGACTTTCGAAGAAATCATGGAAGCGGCCCGGGCGGCCAACGCCCACCACTTCATCCTCGCCAAGCCGGACGGCTATGACACCATCCTGGGCGAAAAGGGTACCGGCCTTTCCGGGGGCGAGAAGCAGCGGGTCTCCATCGCACGGGCCATCCTGCACGATCCCCGCATCCTGATCCTGGACGAGGCGACCTCGTCGGTGGATGCGCAGACGGAGAAGCAGCTCCAGGAGGCCATCGGCCGGCTGATCAAGGGCCGCACGACGATCGCCATCGCCCACCGGCTGTCCACCCTCCGGGACGCCGACCGCCTGGTCGTGCTGGAACAGGGACGAGTCGTGGAGGTGGGGACCCACGAGGAACTGGTCGCCCGGCGCGGCCATTTCTATCACCTGGTGCGTTTGCAGAGAGCCACCGCCGAGATCATGGAGGTGGCATGAGCGGAACGATGACGGAAACCACGAAATACGAAGAGAAGATGCCCGAACGGCTGGAAGCCAGGTGCCTTGACGCACTGCGGGACGGAGAGCGCGTGCTGATCTCGGCCGCCACCGACCTGTCGGAAGACCAGCGCTTCGAGGAACGCTGGCTGGTCGTGACGGATCAGCGGATGATGCGTTTCGACCCGGCCGCGGGGAACGGCGCCGAGTCGATCGAATTGTCCGACGCCAGGGGCGCCGCGGTGGAGGAACTCGTGGGCGCGGGCCGGCTGAACGTCGAGATCGGGACCGAGCAGGTCGAATTCCTCCGCTATACGCCCACGGAGCGCGCCAAGTTCGCCCGCCTCGCCCGGGGCATCGATCAGTTGATCAAGGAGAAGCCCGTCGAGATAGACGACGAGGTGGAGCGATCGCGCTGCGACAAGTGCGGCAGGCTGCTCCCCGAGGCGAACGGCATCTGTACCGCCTGCACGAACCGCCTCGCCATGCTCTGGCGCATCATGGGCTATGTGCTGCCCTTCAAGACCCGGGTTGTCCTGATGGTCGGCCTCTCGCTGCTGTACACCCTGGCCGAGCTGGGACCGCCCTACCTCATGAAGCACATCATCGATGGCCCGCTGGCCGGTACGGGCGAGGCCGCCGCCGAGGACGGCCTTACGCTGCTGTACCTGCTCGTAGGCGCCTTCGCGGTCGTACGCCTCGCCTCCTACGTCCTGGAGATCTTCAAGGACCGCTTGTCCGTGTGGCTCGGGGGGCGCGTGACCGTGGCCATCCGCGAGGAGCTCTACGAGAACCTGTCGCGCCTCAACATGAAGTTCTATAACAAGCGGCAGGTGGGGTCTCTCATATCGCGCGTGTCGAACGACACGGAAAGCATGATGTGGTTCCTGGTAGACGGCGTACCCTACATCCTGACGAACCTCCTGCTGCTGGTCGGCATCCTGGTCCTGCTCTTCGTGACAAACTGGCAGTTGACCCTCCTGGTGCTCATTCCGATCCCGCTGCTGGTAACCGGTGGATGGTATTTCTGGATGCGCCTGATCCGGGCCTTCCGCACGAAGTACTACCGCTGGGGCAAGCTGGTCGGCCTGGCAAGCGAAATCCTCTCCTCGGTGCGGGTGGTCAAGACCTTCGTCCAGGAGAAGCGGGAGATGCGGCGGTTCACCGGCAACAACGAGGGCGTGTTCAGAGGGGATTACGAGAGCGAGAAGGAAGTGGCCATTTTCTTCAGCACGATCAGCATGCTCACCTCTTCCGGGATGATCCTGGTCTGGTACTATGGCGGTGGCGGCATCATCGACGAAACCTTCACCTTGGGCGCGCTCATGATGTTCATCGCCTACCTGTGGATGCTGTACGAACCGCTGCGCTGGTTTGGCGAACTCAACTCCTGGTCGAGCCGCGCCATGAGCGGCGCCGAGAAAGTGTTCGAGATCATCGACACGCCGGCGGAGTCAGAGGACCGTGAAGACCCGGTGGAGATGCCGGACATGAAGGGCGAAGTCGAGTACAAGGACGTCATCTTCGCCTACGAGGCGGGCAAGCCCGTACTGCATGATATCAAGCTGCACGTGAAGCCGGGCGAGATGATCGGCCTGGTCGGCAAGTCCGGTTCCGGCAAGACGACCATGACCAACCTGCTGTGCCGGTTCTACGACATCGACGAGGGCGGACTGTTCATCGACGGCGTGCCGATCCGGGACATCCTCCTGAAAGATCTGCGGCGGCAGATCGGGGTCGTGCTGCAGGACTCCTACTTCTTCAGCGGCACCATCGCGGAGAACATCCGGTACAGCAGTCCGGACGCCTCCCTGGAGCAGATCATGCGGGCGGCGCGGACGGCCAACGCCCATGATTTCATCTGTGCGAAACCGGACGGTTACGATACGCAGATCGGCGAGAACGGGAAGGAGCTGTCCGGCGGCGAGAAGCAGCGCATAGCCATCGCCCGGGCGATCATCCACGACCCGCGCATCCTGGTCCTGGACGAGGCGACTTCCTCGGTGGATACCCACACCGAGAAGCTCATCCAGGAGGCCATCGCCAACCTGGTCAAGGGGCGCACGACCTTCGCCATCGCCCACCGTCTGTCGACCCTGCGCAGGGCCGACCGGCTGGTGGTGCTGGACGAGGGACGGATTGTCGAGACCGGCACGCACAACGAATTGATGGAGATGAAGGGCCACTTCTACCGCATGGTGGAGACGCAGCGCGAAAGTACCGCCATCATGGCCGTCGGCGGCGGAAAGGACGATCCGAACCGCAGCCTGAACGGTCACCAAACGTAAACGGGGCACATGTAATGACACAGGAATCGAGCGTGGAAGAAATGGAAGAAACGGAAGCGCGGCGGGAGAACGACTTCGAACCCGGGATCGAGAACGCGCCGGTCGAACCCTATCGGGCCCACGAGATCCGCGTGTACCGGGCGCCTAAGAACACGGTGCGCATGACCGTGCGCGACGAGCGGTCCTACATCCGAGTCCGGCCGGTTCACGCCTCGCCCATGGCGTACCCGGACCAGTACGTCTCGCTGCTGGACATAAAGAACGAGGAAGTGGCCTTCATCCGGGATATGAACGACCTGGACGAGGAGTCCCGGCGCGTCATCGAGGAAGAGCTCGCCCACCGCTATCTCAAGGCGAAGATCGAGCGCATCCATTCCATCCAGATGGAGTTCGGCGTCACCTACTGGGACGTGGAGACCGACCGGGGCAAGCGCGAGTTCGTCATCCGCGGGCACGAGAACACCCACTGGGCGTCGGAGACCCGACTGCTGCTCACCGATGTCGACGGCAACCGCTTCGAGATTATCGATTACACCCGGCTGGACCCCCAAAGCGTAAGGCTGATCGAGACGAACGTCTGATGCTTGATATTGTCCAAGTTCTCACTTTCTAACATTGGCACGCTGGGTCGTTGGACGCTCTTCCGCATAACGAGCAAGGCTCGTAGTAGAGTTTTTCATACCTTTGCAACTTTGGCGGATTACGACGCGCATCAAAGTAGCCTGGATTGTATTGGTAAAGGTATTCTCCTGGCACAAGCGAACGATCAACCTCTTTGGACACATTTGACCGTATACTTATCGCGCCTGATGGAGGGTCGTCAACATCCTTGTGCACTTGATCGGATGGCGTATCAGTTCCTTCTGCTAGTTTAGTACTATGAGGCAACTTTAATCCGAATTCTAGATCATGTATTTCACAACAATCTTCGTCTTTTTGATTTAGAGATCGTGCATGCGCTTTTAAAATGAGATCATCATCCAATTTTGTATCAAGCTCCAAGCGTTCATTGAATGCCTGTGCCTTCGAATCGACCTTTACGGTCACGACATCCAGTATATCTCTAGGTTCACTCGTTAACACACTTTTCCCTGGCCGCTTTGGTGCGCAAAGTTGAAATTTTGCCATACCGTCGCGTGGGTCTGTACAGTAAAGATGTAAAGTCTGAGACTTTTCTTCATGCTCTATGGGCATTAGTGTTCCTGCTTTGACAACTGGCAGGAACGAATTTCGAGCTAGTTCTAACTCAATGTTTTTGGCTAATAGAAGACGTACAGCGTCTGCTGCGATCCAGGCTGCACCCTCAGAGATCAAAGTGGCGGTGCTGTCCGGTATTTCGACTCTTTCAGGGCCAAACCATTCGTGTAGACGTTGTTTGATAGCCGGCATATTGGACATTCCGCCTGTTGCAACGCAAAGCGCAACTTCATCCATTGAATAGCCAGCATCACTTAAAACTCGCCTAATACGTTCAAAACCCTTGTCTAGTAACGGTTTTACGAGTTTGAAGTTACCCCGTTTTTGTGGA
>JAAXHH010000050.1 GCA_012270975.1 Candidatus Latescibacterota bacterium
TCCATTAAACCGGGTCAACTCCAGTAAAACATAATCGAATTCCTCTTCAACTACGCCGCTAAAGAAACTATCAACGTAAATCGCTACTTGGGAACGAGTGGACAAGTCAATTTTGGCTCGTTCGCAATGATGTAGTAAGCGAGATCTTGCTCCCGGGAATGTCTCCACACTTTCACTGAGCGACCGGGATTGTCTGGTTTTCTGTAAAAGACGATTCATGATTGTTTCATCGAATACATCACCTCCTACCTCATCAGTTCCATCGTTCTTTAACTGAACTATCATGTCATCTATTACGCGACATAGAGTCAGATCTAAGGTTCCACCACCCCAGTCAAATACCAAGATGAGCTTTCCGTTGTAACGGTGTCTCATGTCCGGAAGCCAGCGGGAACGGAAAAGACCGTAAAGTGCAGCTAACGGTTCATGTACAAACTGTCGGATGCTCATACCGGCAATCTTAAACGCATCCCTAAGTGCGCGTCGTTGGAATCCTTTCATACCCACTGGAATAGTGACTACAACTGCTGAGATTTCCTCGGAGTTACGTTCGCTATTCATCGCCTGCTGACGTACATGTTGGACGACATCAGAAACCATGTCTACTGGTGTTCTTTCTACACCTTCGACGAAGACACTGTCCCGACCTAAGTACATCTTCGGCGATTGAACAACATTGCCCTGAACGCCTAATCCGGATTTGGCAAGCCGATCCTTTGCTTCCCGACCAAGAATCTTCTGGGCACCTTCGTAGCAGACCACCGAAGGGATCGGGCGATCTTCTTCATCAAGAAAGCGAATCGCCCGATTTCCTCGAACAACAGAGATCAGGCTGTTTGTGGTTCCGAAGTCAAATCCGAACACCTTCAACTTAGCTATCTCCTTTTTTTTGAAGCCGCTTACATTCGTTTCTCAAACCGTCAATAGCGCGCTCTGCATGGTCAATCATTACGTTTATTTTTGGCGGGTTCCTTCTAATTGCCTGAAGTCCTTCTTCAAGTAGGGTTAATTCATTATTCAATCGGCGTAAAACCTGCCCCCGTAGTGATTCATAGTCATCTTTTAGATGAGCACTGTCGTTGGCATGATCCTGGTGTTCCTTTTCAAGTTGCTTCTCAAGTGAATCGACTTTTCTCTGTGCGTCAGATAACGCCGTCTTGATTTTGTCCAGTTTTGATTCCAACAACATCACCCGTTTTAGTGACTGTTCATTCGCTATTTCTGCTGAATCAGCGCGCTGTTTCTGATCCGCAGCATCTCGATGAAGTATCTCGGTTGAGATTGCTAATGCTTCATGATCCCTAGCGCTTGTAAGCAAAATTACCTGTTCTATTTCGGCTTGGGACGGCTGTACCGCCGGTTTCCAAATGTACTTCAACAAATAGTCCAGAACGCGCTCAGAAGGGACATTCTTCGTCATCCACACCCACAATAAATAACACCTTAACGCGTTATTTCTACATTCTTTGAGTTCCTTACCTGTCAGCTTGTAATCATCATCAAGCCATCTCAAGCTTTCATAGTTTTTAGGATCAGCAATAAAATGAATCACATTATCCACGGAACTGTACAGCGGTGCCGCTTTGAATGCGGGATGTTTTTTTAACTTTCCGAGGACAAACTTTCCAATCTCATCTGAGACTTTTGACGATCCAATTTTGCCACCTAGTTTTACTAGATCCAACGTTGTTTTGAGAAGTCGATCTTCAAACGTCTGATTAACAAGCTTCTCTATCTCATCACCGCTTAAGTCCGGCTTCTTACGCATGCTATTCAAAACAGATTTACTTACATTCTTACGCCTAAAAGTACCCGCGTATACTTTACTAATTAACTCACCAACACTCTCGATAGGGGTAGACGCAGAACGAGAAGCACGTGCGGAAGCATCTGCGAGTGAACCTATATTCTGTTCAGGAGAATCTGATTCGGGCTTTGTGTTTTCGCGATGGTTATGTTCAGTGTCTTTCATAGATGTCCTTTAGGTACACTTTAGGATTTTTGAAGCTGCCCATCCACCTAGCCCTGGTAGGTTTCTTAGTTCTTTCGCGTGGTGTAGAGCCTCATCGTAATCGCCCGCAATATCGTTTAACTCAGCCAAAAGAATGTGCAGTTTAACACGATCATAGCGCGTTTCTACCCGATCCAGAAGATTCCTTATTTCTGAAATATGCTTTGGTAACTCCTCAATTCGATAAATAGTCCAACGGATTATCTGTTCAGTCTCCCAGTCAGTAACTGAAGCGTCAAGAATGTTACTAGTTGCTGGTGTGTTTTTCCATATGTCAGTTGACGTTCCTGAACCATCCAATAAAGACGCAAATCTCGCTGCTGCTTGCCCTACGCGTACGCCCTTTGCCAAGTGCACAGCGTTCCGGAAATGATTGAAATGAAACTCAATAAGACTGCAGATCGTACTCGCCAACGGGCGCTCGTAACCTGATAACTTCTCAGCCGATTTGTTGTATCTCTCAGTATACTCATCGTACGGCAGTGTAGAATCGGGGGCTCGTTCTTTAGCAAGTACACCGTATAAATAAGCACAGATACCATCGCAGTAGCCGATATCCGAACGATATACAGCAGTAGCCGATATGAACTCTTCAACAGCACGAGTATCAAGCCCTGGTCCAGACGCGGTTCTTACGAATTGCTTCTCAATACCGATAAGATCTTCAAACTTAGCAATCTGAAAATCGAGTGTGAATTCTGCTTGTACGTTGTTGTTTAGCAGCACCAATCGACATACATCGGAATTAACCTGAGCGAGCCGAGACGGTACCGTCTTTACATCCATTCTTTCATTGTTGACAATAGCGTGATCACACATCTTCAAAGTTACATCAGTGGCAGATATTGATCGTGTGACTATCACACGTGTTGTACCCAACTCCTGACCATTTAGAAACAGCATGGGCCTGTGTGTAGGATGGCTTTCGAAGCGATGTTCAAACAGTTCTTCTTCGGATGGAAAAACCCGCTTGCAGTGTTTGCACAGATACTCTTTAATCAGTGGGATGTTGGAGACTTGATGGATATTGGTCCTAAGATATTCGTTGTCACCTGTATGCCAGACCCCCATATCGATATCTCCACTCCCCATCTAAGCATAACCTGAGATTATCAGGACATAGTTGATGAATAACTGAAATAATGCATCGTGATGCGCATCAGTCAATTATGAAACAACGAATTCTACCGGTCTTTATGGCCGATCCCTGAATTTTAACCTTGAACAACTATTTGTTGTAGCCAGTCCGGTTCGACCATCATTGCGTTTTTTCTATACTTCGTTCATTCGTTGAATTAGACTTTGTTGCGAATCTTGATTTAACAGCAACTTGCTCATTTTGGATGGAATAGAGTCACGAATGACCGTCAAAGCTAACCCCGTTGAAATAGTGAAACATAAGATGGAACCATGGGATTACACGCCGCGCAGGAAAAGTACGACCAGTTACTGGGAGACGGATTCTGCGTAGTAGAGCAGGTGCTTCAACCCGACATGCTGGAACGGGTGAGAAGCGTGTCCGACCGCTTGCTTGACGCCCAGGACCCGTCCCATTTCGAACAGCAGAAGTCCACCGGCAGCATGATCAGCGTCTTCGACGACGTGTTCTTCGCCGGATTGGTGTCCTATCCCCCGGCGCTCAAGGCGCTGGCCGACCTCGGGTTCGACCGCCCCACCTGGTCTTCCGGGTTCGTCATCAGCAAGCCGCCCCAGAGCCCGGCGCTGTTCTGGCACCAGGACTGGTGGGGATGGGACGATCCCTGCAGCTACGAACCTCCGCCGCAACAGGTCTTCCTAATGTACTACCTGGTGGATACCGACCGCCACAACGGCTGCCTCCGTGTGATCGCCGGATCCCACCTGAACCGACATCCCTTCCATAAACATGTCGAGGAGGCCCACACAGACGAACTGCGGTCCATGGCCGACCCCGACCATCCCGCGTACCAGCCCGCCCCGGGCGAGTTGGACGTGCCGGTTCGGGCCGGCGACCTGGTCATCGGGGATTCCAGGCTGCTGCACGCGGCCCACGGGAACAAGAGCGATCAGCGGCGCACGGTGATCACCCTGTGGTACATCCCCCTGTATCACCAGTTGCCCGGCCGGATCCAGGCCTACCTGGCACAGCATCCCCGTCCGGATACGTGGACGGAGGCGACCCGGGGCGAGTTGAAGCCGCTGACCGCGACCTACGATGGCGAGGAGAAACCCATCGCCTGGAACCGTACGCCTGGGGTCGCGCTGAAGTAGGGGCAGACCACCGTGCACCGTGCCCGGTCAGCATTAGCCTCGTCGATCACAGCCCGGTCGATCATCGAAACTTTGGAAACATCGCGATGACCAGCGACACTCTTTACCAGGAAACCCTCCGTCCCCAGTTTCATTTCACGGCGAAGAAGCATTGGATCAACGACCCGAACGGACTGGTATACTTCGATGGGGAGTATCATCTCTACTTCCAGCACACCCCGGAAAGCATGATCCACGGTCGGACTACCTGGGGACACGCGGTCAGCACGGACCTGGTGCACTGGAAGCAGCTCCATACCGCCGCGCTGGATGTGGACGAAACGGGATGGATGTGGTCGGGGTCCGCGGCGGTGGATCACGAAAATACCGGCGGATTCCAGGATGGGGACGTGCCGCCGCTGATCGCGTTTTACACGGCAGGCGGGGAAAGGATGTTTCCCGGCAAACGGTGTATCCAGTGCATCGCTTTCAGCAATGACCGGGGCCGTTCCTGGACGAAATACGCGGGCAATCCGGTCATTGGGCATATCCGGGCGGAAAACCGGGATCCGAAGGTAGTCTGGCACGCCCCGACCATGCAGTGGATCATGACCCTGTTCATGGACGAAAACGACTATGCCCTGTTCTCGTCCCCGGACCTCAGGTCGTGGACGCACCTGCAGGATCTGACCCTGCCCGGCGTGTCCGAATGTCCCGATTTCTTCGAACTGCCGGTGGACGGCGATCCCTCGAACACGCGGTGGATCTTCTGGGGCGCGAGCGGGGGCTATCTGCTGGGTAGATTCGACGGCCGTACCTACACACCCGAGACGGACGTCCTCCAGGCGGAACAGGGCGCAAACGGATACGCCGCCCAGACTTGGAGCGACATCCCGGCGGAGGAGGGCAGGCGGATCCAGATCTCCTGGATGCGGAACGGTCGGTATCCGGCCATGCCCTTCAACCAGCAGATGACTTTCCCCGTGGAACTGACGCTCAGGATGCTGCCGGAAGGTATCCGGCTGTGCCGGGAGCCGGTAAGGGAAATCGAACTGCTCCATGCGGGGACGCGTACCTGGCCCGGAGGAGACCTGGCAAGCATGGCGGCCGAACAATTCCGCAGGCGGTACCAGTCCGGTGAGATCAGCAGCTACGCGGTCACGAACCTGGACGAGGCCGAAAGCCGACTCGTCGTGGCGGAAACGGGCGATCTCTTTGATGTCCGCATGGTGATCGAGGTTGACGAGGGGAAGGGGTTCGCCATCGAAGTGCGGGGCCACGGCATCGAATACGACGCGGCCACGCAGTCCCTGTCCTGTTTCGGAAGAAGCGCGGATCTCCGAACTATCAACGGCCGCGTAGTCCTTCAACTCCTAGTCGACCGCACCTCCCTGGAGATCTTCGGCAACCACGGTGAACTGTCCATGTCCTCCTGCTTCCTGCCGGCCGCGGCCAACCAATCCCTGTCGCTTCGCGCGGATGACGGAGGCGTGCGCATCGTCTCGCTGACCGTACACGAACTCGGGTCTGCCTGGGATGTCGGGTAAATCCTAAGCAATTCCTGTGTTTTTCGCGAGGGAGTCGACTGTCGTATAGAAGCCAAACGATAGCCGCGCGAAAGGCGAGCTTCCGCTGATAGGAATCGAGCAGTCGCGAACATGCCCACTCCACTATCGAAAACCATCGAAAAGTTCCCGCGGGTCCGGCTCGGCCATTCGCCTACGCCGCTGGATGCCGCGCCGCGCCTGGGTGCGTCCCTCGGCATCGAGCTGTGGATAAAGCGCGACGACTGCACGGGTCTGGCCATGGGCGGCAACAAGGTCCGCCAAATCGAGTTTCCCCTCGGCGAAGCGCGATCCCAGGGCGCCGACACCCTGTTGATCACCAGCGCGGTGCAGTCGAACTACGTCCGCGTGGCCGCCGCCGCCGGACGTAAGCTTGGCATGGAAGTCCATGTACAGCTGGAAGAACGGGTGCCTGGCGTGGACGCGCTGTACCGCGCATCCGGCAACGTGCTGCTCGACCGGCTCTTCGGTGCGAAGCTGCATACCTTTCCGGTCGGCGAGGACGAGCCCGCGGCGGATGCGTCGCTGGATCTGCTTGCCCAGTCGCTCGCGGACGAAGGCCGGCGGCCGTACGTGATCCATCTTGCTCCCGCCCATCCGCCGCTCGGAGCGCTCGGCTATGTGATCGCCGCCGAGGACGTCCTGACGCAGGCCCGGGATCTGGACCTTGAATTCGACGCCGTGGTCTGCCCCACGGGCAGCGCGCTGACCCACGCGGGGCTGCTGGTGGGCCTCCGGGCTTTGGGCAAGGAAGTGCCGGTGTACGGCGTCTGCGTACGGCGCGATGCCGGCAGCCAGGTGGAGCGGGTAAGGAAGGTGGCGGCGGAGCTGGCGGCGATGATCGAACGGCCGGAAGCGTTCAATGGGGACGACATCCAGGCGTTCGACGGGGTGCTCGCACCGGGCTATGGCCGGCTCAACGACGCGGTTCGCGAGGCGATCGCCATGGCGGCACGGCAGGAGGGTTTGATTCTCGACCCGGTGTACACGGGCAAGACGATGGCGGGCCTGATCGACCATGTGTGTTCAGGCGTGATCGCAGAAGGCAGCCGTGTGCTCTTCATACATACGGGTGGTCTGCCGGCTTTGTTTGCCTATGGGGATCGGATAGGTAATTGGTTGTCGGAGGTGCCTTGGGGACAGGGGGAAGACCGTTGAAGGAATACACGGCAGTCTTGAAACGCAGAGGTGAATGGTGGATTGGCTGGATCGAGGAGGTTCCTGGTGTAAACTGCCAGGAACGTACCCGTGAAGCATTACGGCAAAGCTTGGCCGAAACGCTTTCTGAAGCGCTGGAATTCAATCGACGCGAGGCCTTGGCGGCTGCGGGGGACGGCTACCAGGAGGAGAAAGTCGTCATCGCATGAAACGGACTGAACTACTGAAGCATCTTCAGCGATGTCGTCGGCGTTGATCGTTGCCCGGTCTGGGCAGAATTCCGAATAGAATAAGCTTGCGGCGCGTAACGCGACACGTTACAATGATACATGAGAATCAGACATAAGGGACTGCGAGCGCTGCATGAGTGGGACAACCCCGCGCGGGGGCTGCCTGCCGGCCTGGCACCACGGCTCCGACGCATTCTATTCCGGCTGCAAGAGGCGACGCATCCGCGTGACGCCGATGCGCCTGGCTTCAGACTGCATCCCCTGAAGGGTGACCGCGCGGGCCAGTGGAGCGTACGTGTTTCGGGTAATTGGCGGGTAGTGTTTCGCTTCGAGAACGGCGAAGCTGTGGATGTGGACCTGATCGATTATCACTGACCTAGGGGAGTGAGACCATGAACAATATTGAAAGTGATCGCGTCGGTCCAATGTTGAACCCCCCGCACCTGGGCGAACTAATCCGAGAGAGTATGGACGACGTAGGCTGGAACGTAACCGAGACGGCGGCTCGGCTCGGCTGCGAGCGCGGCACACTGTCGCGACTTCTAAACGGCAAGGCCGGGGTATCCGCGAACATGGCGCTGGCGCTGGAAGACATAGGCTGGAGCACCGCCGATCACTGGATGCGGATGCAGGCGAGCTATGAGCTTGCGCAGGCGCGCCGGGATCGAGCCGCTACCGAAAGGCGAGCGGGTGCAATGCACGTATGATTTGTTGTCGCGCTTGTGTCGTGTGGCCAGCCACGTTGCACCAAAGCTTGCGCAGCCAAAATGACACGTACGGGAAGTATTGTTACGATAGAGCGACTTAAAACACACCTGCCCTATTTTCCCCCGAACGCCTCGGCGAACTTCCGCGATCTGGTGTTCAGCAAACTGTAAAACCCCCGCACCTCCGGGTCCGGATGGTCGCACCAGAGGGCTGTGGGAATGGTGGTGTGCTGGCTGAGGACGGGCCCATCCCTGTGGCCGTAATAGACCTGAACGGACTTGCGTTCGTGCGGGGTTTTCCGCACGGTGGCGGCGTGGACCACGGACAGGTTGAAGAGGATGACCGTGCCGGCCGGACCGTGTAGATGAACCTTGCCACGCTCTTTGACCTGTTCCTCGATTTCAAGGATGAGCCCGTCGCAGGGTTCCGGTGATATGGAAAAGCAGTGGGTGTCTTCGCTTACGTCGGACAGGTATAGCATCATGTGGAGGTAGCCGCACCGATAAGGCCGGTCGGACACATGCCTACTGTCCCGGTGCCAGACCTCGACCGGATCGCCGTCGTGCGGCGCCATGTGGCGCAGGCAGGCCTCCGCGAGACAACTGGGCCCTTCCAGGATGGTCTCGACCGGGTCGATGAGCGCGGGATGGCGGATCAGTCTGTCGAATTCAGGGGAGGAGATGAGCGGCTCGCAGTTCACGCTCTGGTGCCCGTCGAAGGCGATGGGCCGCCAGAAGTAATTCGTCTCCGACCGGTCGCGGTCGTACAGTTCGATGAAGCGGTCAAGCTCTTCCGCGGAAAAGGGCTGTCCGAGTTTTACGTAGCCGTTCTGTTTGAAGAATCCGAGATCGACCATGATTGCCTGGTAATACTCGTGTTGCGATGCCGGCTCCCCAGGCCGTCAGCTTACATCCCGTTCATGACGTCCCGGAACAGCTCCGAGAAAGTAGCCCGGTCCTCCGGCGTGCCCACCGTAACCCGGACGAGGCGGTCCAGGCCCGGCGCGGCGGGTTTTCTCAGAAACACGCCCCGCTCGATCAGCGTATTCATCACGGCGCTTGCCCTCTCGCCCGTACCGAAATCGAAGGCCACGAAATTGGTCTGGGAGGGCAGGGCCGATACGCCGGCCTCCGCGGTCAGTTCGTAGTAGTCCCGACGACCTTCCTCCACGGCTTTCACCACGCCCGCGACGAACTCCGGGTCGCGGAGCGAGGCCAGCGCGCCGGCCTGGGCCACCAGGCTCACCCCGAAATGCAGGCGGACCTTGTCGAACGTCCGGATGATATCCTTATGGGCGATGGCGTATCCGACCCGGGCGCCGGCCATCCCGTGGGCCTTGGAGAAGGTGCGCACGCGGACCAGCCGGGAGTCGTCCACGTCGATCGGGAGAATGGTGTCCGGCGGTACGAAGTCCAGGTACGCCTCGTCGAGAATGAAGAGGCAGTCCGGCGGTACGCGGTCCAGGAGATCGGAGACGGCGTTGCTGCCGTAGTAAGAGCCCGTGGGGTTGTCCGGGTTGGACAGGTAGAGGATAGAGGCGTTCCGTTTCACGGCCAGGTCGGTCAGCGCCGTCAGATCGTTGCGATCGTTGCGATACGGCACCGTTTCCAGCCTGCCGCCGAAACCGTCGACGTGATAGACGAAGGTGGGGTAGCAACCGAGGGACGCGGCGACCACGTCGCCCGGGTCCATGTACATGCGGACGATCAGCCCCAGCAGGTCGTCGATACCCGCGCCGAGCGTCACGTTGTCGATATCCACGCCGTGCATCCCGGCCAGTTCCGCCCGCAGCTCATAGCCTTCCGGGTCGCAGTACCAGGCGACGCCCCTCGCCGCTTCGCTCATGGCCGCCGAGGCACGGGGCGATACGCCGAAGGCGCTTTCGTTGGCGCCGATGCGCACCCTGAACGTTTTTCCCTGCTGTCGTTCGATGGTCTCAGGACCCACGAAAGGGGTCACGGAGGGCAGGTTCGCTACGATTTCGGAATAAGGAGGTCTGGCCATCGTGTCCGGCTGAGGTCCCTGGCGGATAGCGCTGTCGGGAAACGGGTATCGTGACGCGTACCTGCACCGGAACAGGCACCGTCGCCGCTGTCTAGGCCGCGGTTTCCATGTCGGCGCTGTACTGGCCGGTCCGGGCGGCGCTGTTGCACATGGCGCGGTGATAAAAAGCCTGCTGTCCTGACTCGAAATTGGCCGGATCGCCACCCCAGGCACGTAGTGGAGCAGCCTGCAGGGCGCGTCCGTAGGAGAAACTGAGTTCCCACGGGAGATCGCTGTACAGTGCGTTCATGGCGTTCAGGTGCGCCGTGGCGACCTCCGAGGACTGACCACCCGAGAGAAAGGCGACGCCGGGCACTTCGCGCGGCACGTTGCGCAGGAAATTGTTCACCGTGCGGCGCACCACTTCTTCGACGGAAGCCTGTTCAGGGCATTCCGAGCCCGAGATGACCATGCTGGGCTTCAGGACGATCCCCTCCAGCATGACCCCGTGCTCGGCCAGTGCCTCGAAGACGCGCCGCAGGGCGACGCCGGTAACCTCATCGCACCTGTAGATGGAGTGGTCGCCGTCCATCAGCACCTCGGGCTCCACGATCGGTACGATGCCGCCTTCCTGGCACAGGGCGGCGTACCGGGCGAGGGCGTGGGCGTTGGTGTCGATACAGACATCCGTGGGAATGCCCTGTCCCACGGTAATGACCGCCCGCCACTTGGCAAAGGCGGCACCCAGTTTCCCGTATCTCTTCAGGCGCGCGCGCAGGCCGTCCAGCCCCTCGGTGACTTTCTCTCCTGGGAATCCGGCCAGGTCGTGGATGCCGGTATCCACCTTGATCCCGGGAATCACGCCCTTGTCGGACAGCAGTTTAGGGAACGGCGTTTCGGCTTCGTCCAGGGCCTTTTGGCGCAGTGTTTCATCGTAGAGGATGACGCCGCTGATGAATTGCTCCATGCCTTCGGTGGTGAACAGCATGTGCCGGTAGGCGCGGCGGTTCTCCTTCGTCGACGGCAGTCCGATGCCGGCGAACCGGCTCTTGATCGTGCCGCTGCTTTCGTCCGCGGCCAGGATCCCCTTGTCGGGAGCGACCATGGCCCGGGCCACTTCTTTCAGGCTGGAAGACATCTTCTCCTCGCTGCTGTTCCCATTCCGGACATGACACGTTGAACGGTTGTAAAAAAGACTCCCGGGACCCGCCTGTCAATCCTTTCTTGGCCGTCGCTTTTGGCTTGAAACGCGCTCCGCCCTTCGATATAATACCGCCTGCAGCCGATTCCCGACACTGTATCCGCGCCCGCTGTTCATGGACATATCCGGACAGCACCTGGACGCGGTCTTCTCATTGACCCGACCGCCTGGCGTCGTCCATGCCCCGCAACACGATTGAGCCCCCCTGCGTTCTGGCCATCGACATCGGCACGTCGTCCGTGCGGGCGATCCTGTTCGACCGGATGGCCCGGATCGCCTCCCCCGCCTTTCAAAAAGCCTGCGACATGGAGACAACGCCCGACGGAGGAGTCTATATCGACGCGGACCGCCTGGCGGCGGAGGTGGGGTCGGTCCTCGACGCATTCTGCGCCGCGGGCGGCCATCCCGCGATCGACGGCGTAGCCATGACTACCTTCTGGCACAACGTGGTCGGAGTGGAGGGGGACCGCGCCGTGACCCCGCTCATCAGCTGGGCGGATACCCGGCCGGGGACGGTCATCTCCGAACTGGGCAGGCGCCTCGACGCGGCCGAAACCCACAAGCGCACCGGGTGCGTGCTTCACGCGTCCTATCTGCCCGCCAAGATATGCTGGTTCGCCCGGAACGATCCCGACCGGTTCGCCCGGGTGGAACGCTGGATGTCCATCGGAGAGTATCTCTTCCTGAAGTGGTTCGGCGCACCGGCCTGCAGCGTCTCCATGGCATCGGGCACCGGGCTGTTCAACGCGCACCGGTGCGCATGGGACGAAGAGACGCTTGCGTCCCTTCCCGTGGAACGGACGCAACTTACCCCCGTCAGTGACGTGGATGAACCGGTCCGGGGCCTGAAGGACGAATACGCGGTCCGCTGGCCGGTCCTTGCCGACGCAGCCTGGTATCCCGCCATAGGTGACGGGGCCTGCAACAACATCGGAAGCGGCTGCGTGGACGAGGAACGCATCGCCTTGATGGTGGGCACTTCCGGCGCCATGCGGGTCATGAAACGCGCCGATGCGTTCACGATCCCCGAAGGCCTGTGGTGCTACCGGTCGGACCGCCGGAGGATCCTGATGGGCGGAGCCCTGAGCAACGGTGGGAACGTCTACGGCTGGATGCGCGACACGCTCCGGCTCGGCGACGAGCAAAGCGTCGAGCAAGCCCTCTCCCGCATGGCGCCGGACAGCCACGGCCTCACGGTGCTGCCCTTCTGGGCGGGCGAGCGCAGCCCGGGCTGGCACGACTCCGCAAGGGCGGCCATTACCGGCATGACGCTGCATACCACGCCCCTGGACATCATGCGCGCCAGTCTGGAGGCCACCGCCTATTGTTTCGCGAACATCTACGGCCGGCTTCGGGCCATCACCGGCGATTCCAGCGAGATCGTCGCGTCGGGCGCCGGCCTCCTCCAGTCGCCCGTGTGGATGCAGATGCTGGCCGACATACTGGAGCGCCCCATTACCGCCTCGGCCGTGACCGAGGCCTCGAGCCGCGGCGCCGCGCTGCTGGCGCTGGAGGCTTCCGACGTGCTGGAAGACCTGTCCGCGGCGGACGCTCCCATGGGGAAAACCTACGAGCCGGATCCGGCGAACCGGGACCGCTATCGCGAGGCCATGCGCCGGCAGCAGGACCTGTACGATATGATGATGGACAGTTGAGGGGCCGGGTTGTATCTTTAGCGGGCATTTGGGCCGGCTACCACAGTTCTGGCGGAACAACAAACCGAACCGAAAAGGACTCAGACCGTGTCAGCGAACGATCTCGAGCAACGATGTATCAACACCATCCGCATGCTGGCCGTCGACGCCGTGCAGCAGGCCAACAGCGGCCATCCTGGACTGCCCATGGAAGCGGCGCCCATCGCCTACGTGCTGTGGACGCGCCTCATGCGGTACAACCCGAGGAATCCGGACTGGCCGAACCGGGACCGCTTCGTGCTATCCGGCGGACACGGGTCCATGCTCCTCTACGCCATGTTGCACCTGACCGGCTACGATCTGTCCCTCGATGAGATAAGGAACTTCCGGCAGTGGGGCAGCCAGACGCCCGGCCACCCCGAGTACGGTGATACGCCCGGCGTGGAGACGACCACGGGTCCCCTGGGCCAGGGCATCGCCACGGCGGTCGGCATGGCCATGGCCGAGGCCCACCTGGCGGCCCGGTACAACCGCGCCGGCCACGAGATCGTCAACCACCACACCTACGTGATCGCCAGCGACGGCGACATGATGGAGGGCGTCGCCTCCGAGGCCTGCTCTCTGGCCGGTCACCTCGGACTCGGCCGGCTGATCGTCCTCTACCTGGACAACCAAGTCACGATAGATAGCGATATGCACCTGGCTTTCTCGGAGAACACGGGCCTGCGGTTCGACGCCTATGGATGGCACGTACAGCGGGTAATGGACGGCAACGACCTGGCCCGGGTCGAAGCCGCGGTCGAAATGGCGCGGCAGGAGACGGACCGGCCCTCGATCATCCTGTGCCGCACGGTCATCGGGTACGGCAGCCCCAACAAGGCGGGTACTTCCAAGGCCCACGGCGAGCCCCTCGGCGAGGAAGAAGTGGAACTGACCAAGCAGAACCTCGGATGGCCACTGGAGCCGAAGTTCCTGGTACCCGACGACGTGCGGGCGTTCTTCCAGCAGATGGTCCTGTACGGAAAAGGATGGGAACTGGCCTGGCGCCAGACTTTCGATGCGTACGCGGCCGCCTTCCCGGACCTGGCGGCGTCCTGGCAGCAGGTAATGGACGGCGAACTGCCGGCCGGCTGGGACGAGAACCTGCCGTCTTTCTCTTCCGGCCAGGGCCCCATGGCCACGCGGCAGGCCTCGGGCGTGACCATCAACGCCCTGTCCCAACGTGTCCCGGGCTTGCTGGGCGGGTCGGCCGATCTGGCCGGGTCCAACAACACCATGGTGGAAGCCGAGACGAACTATGCTGCGGGCAATTACGAAGGCCGCAACCTGCACTTCGGCGTGCGCGAACACGCCATGGCCGCCGCTTTGAACGGGTTGGCGCTCCACGGCGGGCTGCGTCCCTACTCCGGCACGTTCCTTGTTTTCTCGGACTACATGCGTCCTGCCATCCGTCTCGCGGCCCTGATGGGCATCGCGCCGGTCTACGTCTTCACCCACGACAGCGTGGGACTGGGCGAGGACGGCCCGACTCACCAGCCGATCGAGCACTACATGGCGCTGCGGGCGATCCCCAACCTGACCCTCATCCGGCCCGCCGACGCCGCCGAGACGGCGGAAGCGTGGGTGGCCGCGCTGCGCCGAAAGGACGGACCGGTCGCGCTCCTGTTGACCCGGCAGAAACTCCCCGTGCTGGACCGGGCGGGTCTCGCGCCCGCAGACGGCCTCCACCGGGGCGCCTACGTGCTGGCCGATACCGACGGACAGCCGGACGTGATCCTCATCGCCTCCGGGTCCGAGGTCTGCCTGGCCCTCGAAGCCCGGGACGCGCTGGCCGACGAAGGCGTGGCGGCCCGCGTCGTCAGCATGCCGAGTTGGGAGTTGTTCGAAGCGCAGACCGATGTATACCGGGAGTCCGTGTTCCCTGCGTCGGTCTCCGCGCGCCTGGCCGTGGAACCGGGCGTGACGCTGGGCTGGGAGCGGTACGTGGGTCCGCGAGGCGACGTCATCGGCCTGGAACGATTCGGCGCATCGGCGCCCGGCGACGTCGCGTTCGAAAACCTGGGTTTCACCGTGGCCAACATCGCCCACAGGACGAAGGCGTTGGTTGCGTCTGGTGGATGATCGAAAAGTGTTGATCACTTCCGCCAATTAAGAAGGAATTTGTCGCGGCCCGGGGTGATCAGAGCGTTCAGGCACATAGGGATATTGGGTTGTCTTAAGGTAATAGTGAGAAATCAAACACAGTGTTGTTTTTCTTGAATCTACAGGTCAACAAATGTATAGTGTTGTGTCAGTTGCGTTGCTCATAACGAATTGAGTTAAGTAGGTTCAAGTGGGAACCGCTGAACAGCTTGTCATCGCGTTGCCAACTAGGCAAAAAACGGACAGGTGAAGTCCACCGCCTTCTGATGAATCAACTCAGATGGAGAACAAACTGTGGAGAACAACCCCTTTCAGCTTCGTGAACCCTCAATCACAGACAATTCTAACCTTCGTACACCTCAGCGTGAAGCATTCGTTAAACTCATCGAGTTCGTAGAAAATACCAAAGAGCAAGACAGAGAGGTCGGTATCGTACTGCCGGTCGGTTGTGGAAAGTCAGGATGCATTACGCTCGCACCTTTCGCATTCCGCGCCAACCGCACCCTCGTTGTGGCTCCCAGTGTTAAAATAGCCCAGCAACTTTACGAGGATTTCGATCCTTCACGACAGGATATGTTCTATACCAAATGCGGCATCTTAAATGGCCCACCTTATCCGGAACCGGCCGAAATCCGAGGCAATTCGACCAACCGAGTTGATTTGGAGGAAGCTGATGTGGTTCTGACCAACATCCAGCAACTCCATGGTGAGGAAAACCGCTGGCTTCAAAATCTTCCTGACGACTTCTTCAAACTCATTTTGTTCGATGAAGGTCATCACAACGTGGCACAAAGTTGGAGCACATTGAAAGCTAAGTTTCCTGCTGCAAAGATAGTTAATTTTAGTGCGACACCGCTGCGTGCCGACGGACAACTCATGGCTGGCCGTATCCTCTATTCCTATCCGGTCTTTCGTGCCATGCAAGAGGGTTATGTCAAGTTTCTAAAGGCAATTGTTCTCAACCCTAGTACGCTTCGATATGTCCGTAGGGAGGACGAACAGGAAGTCGAGGTAAGTCTTGAAGAGGTGCGTCGCCTTGGAGAGCAAGACGCCGATTTTCGACGCAGTATAGTGACATCGGAAGAGACGCTTAACACTATCGTTGACGCTTCAATTCGCGAACTGGACAAACGCCGCTCGGTATCGGGAGAAAACCGGCTCAAGATCATTGCCTCGGCACTCAACTATGAGCACTGTATTCAGATCGTAGAAGCCTACCGCGCCCGCGGTCGTCGTGCCGACTACGTACACTCTAGAGAAGACAGCAGGGCCAATCAACGCGTAATGCAGCGGCTCGAAAACCATGAACTCGACGTGATCGTTCAGGTCCGCAAACTTGGCGAAGGCTTTGACCACCCCTTACTCGCAGTCGCTGCCGTCTTCAGTATCTTCGCCAACCTTTCGCCCTTCGTGCAATTTGTCGGTCGCATTATGCGTGTCATAAAACAGAATGCGCCAGGTGATGTCCTAAATTACGGAACTGTAGTCTTCCATGCGGGTGCCAACGTTGCTTGTCGCTGGGAGGACTTCCAACAGTACAGCGAGGCTGATCGGGAGTTCTTCGATCAACTTCTCCCCTTGGAGGATCTGAACTTCGGCTCAGCCAATGAACTAGAAATCGAGCCACTGTCACCTTCTCCTGAAAGCAATGCAGGATTCGACGTAATGAGCCAAACCAGCATCCATCTCGAGGAGATTCCGCTTATTGCTGATGATCATGAGGCTCTTGCTGCACTAAAAGTGCTGCAAGAAAAGGGTTACACGTCTGATGAAGTAAAACAGGCCTACGATGTGTTGGAACCCATCCCAGTGCCACGTGTCCGCCAACGCCAAGCTATGAGGGCCAGTCTGGATCAGCGTATACGGACCGTAACAGGGAACATTCTCGCCACACGGGGTTTAAATCCTGAGGGCTATGATCTTGACCGACAGCGTCTTGGACGAACCAATTTTGTCGTTCTTAAAGCAGCCATAGACCGGGAAGTAAACACAGCCGTAAATCGCCAGTCACGGGAACGGCACGAATTCACAAGGGTGGAGTTGGAAAAGATTGAGCAATCTTTTTCTGTTATTGTTGAGCGAGCAGAACAGGGGATATTCAGTGCCGAGAATTAAATCACTTCTAATACACACTGAGATGGATGTGGCTCAGAGAGCACACAATTGCCAAGGCAACTCCCGGCACCGCATCGAACGCGGTGATCAGCGCTTGAAAGTTCGCAATGGACGGAAATGGGATCATTACTGTTTGGAATGCGCTAAGTCTATCATGCATCGTGACTTGGCCAAGCTTAAATCGAACGCTCGACAGTTGGAATCTGATGTCAGTTAGCCAAGCCCCCCATAAACCTTGATGAACTCTGGATGACTTAGGGGAAGCCTCGTTGGAAAGACAGGAAACTAAGAAACCCATTACTCGGCAGTTTAAATTGCTGAAGCAACAACTCAGCAACGTTGCTAACGAAGAAGAGGTGCGACTGGCGTGGGTCCGATCCTTAGAGTCTACCCTCGGTATCACGTTTGACGCCGAACGTGGAATGCGAGACCTAAGCTACAATAACGTAGTTATCGAGTTCAAGGGTCCTGGAAAGTTCAATGGTAGGACTACGAACGCAGCATTTCAGGAAGCTGTACATGAGCGCCTGCTGCCCTATATTCGTCGTACGGCTGAAGAAGAGCATGTCGACGAAAGTGACTACATCGGCATCGCCATTGATGACAGCCACTTGGCGTTCGCTCAAGTCGTTGATGGAGTGATTACCCACCAGAATCTACTGCCAATAACAGACAGAACTTTCGGCATGGTTGTCGGAGCCTGTCGTACAAGTTTCCGAAGAGCTGTCACAGCGCGCAATCTACGCAATCTAATTGAGGATTTCGGCCACGAATCTGTGCGAGGAATAGCTCTGATGCGGACCATGGCCGACGCTCTTGATGATGCGTTGTGCCATCAAAGTGGCAATAAGATTCGCATGCTGTTCGAGGAATGGCGAACACTTTACGGCCAAGTCGCTGATTTGTCAGCAGAGCAGTTGAACGGTATCAACAGCACTTTACGTTTCGCTCGCGCGAACAGAAGCACGGAGGTTCCTGCTAGACTGTTTGTCGTCCACACATTCAACTCTCTACTCACGAAGCTACTTGCTGCAGAAATCGTGGCTTCTCACGGTCTGGCTTCCGGTAATACTTTTGCAGGAGACCTTGTATCTTTAGAAAACGTATCGGAGTTCCTACGGAGACTTCAAGTAGACATAGAGGGAGGGGGTTTCTTTCAAGCAACAGGCATTAACGGTTTCGTTGAAGAGGCTATCTTCAGTTGGTACCTCGATACGACCATCAAGGAATCTCATCGTTCCAAAATCGCCGCAGCTATCAGGGATGTGCTCACAGGATTGTTACTTTATCGAACAGATAAGCTGGATCATTCCCGCGATGTACTTCGTGACTTCTACCAAGATCTTGTACCTGAACTCTTGCGAAAGACACTCGGGGAGTTCTATACACCTGATTGGCTGGTCAGATTCACTGGTGATAAGGCTGGTGTGAGCGATTGGATTGGAATACGTGTGCTCGACCCTACTTGTGGTTCTGGCTCTTTCTTGGTCGAGGTAATCCGACGTAAGCGGGATGCAGCGGCTAAACTCAATATGTCCGCCGAGAGCACCGTACAGACGATCACAAAATCGGTATGGGGTTTCGATCTTAACCCTTTGGCCGTACAAGTATCGCGAACCAACTTTCTTATGGCGATCGCGGACTTATTGAAGAAAGCGCCAGGGCAGCAGATCGAAATTCCCGTTCTACTTGCCGATGCTGTTTACTCCCCGGCGCGGATTCCGGATTCACAGGAAAGTCTGGTCGAATACGAGATCGGCAGTCAGTTCGCTAATCTTAAGGTGTTGCTTCCAGCTGAGCTTGCCTTTGATCGGCCTGGAGTTGACCCGGTTTAATGGAC
>JAAXHH010000006.1 GCA_012270975.1 Candidatus Latescibacterota bacterium
TCCATTAAACCGGGTCAACTCCAGTTGTAATTAGTAGAGGGTTGCCGGATTGGGAAGATCGATGGCATGACGTGACTAGCCATCAGCAGTGATTTTCCGTCAGTTTAATTTAGATTGGGAAATGATGAGCAACAACGTGACACGATATAAGAAACCGCACGTAATCGTACCGAAAAATGAGGACAAGGCGTGTGATGCCGTAATCAAGACCATGGAAAGACGTACCAGAGAGAAACGATCTGATATCCGTTTACCAGAGAGGGATAGAGTTGGAGTTCCAGTGGAATTACGTCTAAAGTTGGGCGAACAGGAATACGCAATTGAGCACACCATAATCGAACCCTTCGAGAACAATATCCAAACCGAGCTAACTGTAGATGAGATTAGACAGTACTTGATTGAATCTCTCGAAGGTCAGTTGCTAAGTCCCATGTACTACGTGCTTCAAGTGCCGAAAGATGTTTGTCTACCGAAAAGGAAAAACAAGCGAGTTAGGGCTTTGAAGATCCTTGCCGAATGGGTCCTAAGAAGTGCGCAGATTATGTACGAAAGGATCACTGGACTTTCTCTTCCCATCGACTGCTATAACATCCCGATCAGCCCTTACTGTTTTCCCGAAGATAGCGTCAAAGACGAACACTCGGGTTTAAACTGCACTGTCGAATTGCTGAGATGGCGGAATGGGACTGTGATAGGACGAAAGCCTGGCTTTGTTCAAACGGTACTTGACTATCCCGAAGACTTGGAGGGTTTTCGAACAGAACGGATACGTCGAGCTTTCTCTGACAAGTTTCCAAAGTTGGCGAAGTGTGGTGCCGAAGGAGCGCGAACAGTCTTGATACTGGAAAGCCAGGACGCGGCTCACACCAGATTCGATCTCATAGGAAATCAACTGCCAGCCCTTCTGTCTGAGCACGCTTGTGTTCCTGATGAGATATTCTTGGTCGAACCATATAATTCACTCTGGTGGGTGTATCCGATGAAATACGACAAGGATCATTGGCCGGAAGAGGGGATGCCACAGTGGAACGCAGGGCCGATTTACCATCCGGATAATCCGCCGACTGCTGGGCTACCCAAATGGTACCGTGATGCATTACAGTTGGACGAAGTAGACAAGCCATACCTTACTCGTGAATGGATACCTGCCACCTACAAAGAAGATGAATTGGTAGACCTGACGGGGTGAGTCAATAGAGACGCATTATGATTGTGTGTAAGTGAAGGTTGAGAATACTAAAGGCAATATCAATGTCATCAAACATCAGAGATAACTTCATAACCGAGTTGGGGCCAGAAGTTGGAGTTGAATTCTATCGACTATATGTCTATTGGGCAGAAGCATCGGTACAGTTCTCGGAATACAAGACACTGTTCGATGATCAAAGTAACGTTGATATGTTAAATGCGATAGGAGGGAGCGTTTTCGGAAACATTCAGTTAATCATGCAAGATAGTTTGATTCTTCACATTACCCGATTAACAGATCCGCCTGGATCTGAAAATACATACAGAAACTTATCGCTTCTAATGCTACCGCAACATCTGAAAGAAAATGAGAACATACCGAATGCGAATAGATTTAGAGATCCAGAATGGCTTTGTGGTTTAAACAAGCTATTGAAGACGGCCAAGGACAAAGCTAAATATGCAAGAAGACATCGCAACGAGCGAATTGCTCATCTCGATTATGATACAACTATGGGACTCAGAACAGAACCGTTAAGGCCCGTAGACATTGAAGAAGTAACGCAGATTATTGACTGTATCTTTCGGGTAATTCACTACGTTTACTCGGCGATGTACCCCAATACAGATTTGTTCGATACGGTGTCTTATCAGTCCGCGGCTGGCCATTTCTTGGCATATGAAAGGAATCGGATCGATTTCCTTTTATATTTTGATTCACTAATCCAATCTGAATTGGAATCCGACACATCCATCGATAATTTCGCTGATATGGTTTTTAAGAAATTCAATGTGAGTAAGAATAGCTTAGGCAACAGCAATTACTGGAAGCTTTGGGAAATACTCGCAGATATTGAGCAAGAAGTGCAGCACTTTCGAGACAAGGGACTAAAGGGCCAACAACCTGAAGTCACTTGTCATTTCTTTCCACGTCAGCAGGATTAGTCAAGCGGATTAGGTGTTTATCCAAGCAAACCATATCACAGCAAATATGCCTGAAAAAAACGTGACAATTCCAGTCCAATTAGCGCACGAAATCCTTTTTGACCATACCGCTTGGTGCCTTTCTGCGAACTTGTTAAACTGAACTGGCATCTTATCAAAACTATCATCGTCCGCGGAGTTGAGGGCGATTTGTTCATTGAAAATACGCATTTTATACACCTTGTTTTGTCTCTGCGCCATAATATAGGAGATAAGGACGGCAAGAATTGTCGTCATCCACAACACCCATCCTATCTTTAAAAGTAGCACGCATTTAATACTTTCATCTCCGCCTATAATATCTTTTACAAATGAGATCGACAGCGCAATACCGCCTGCGGACAGGTAAAGAATTGCTTTGTCGTAAAATCCGTATAAGTTTTCGCCTAACTTACTCAGTTTATCCGATTGATCACGAAGAAACCTATAGTAACGATCACGTTGGTCCATTGCTTAAGCCTATTGTACTAAAACAACTGGTTACTGCCGATGTTGCGTGCGTTGCGATTCCATCCAGAAGTACAAAGCGTGAAGTAAATTCGGAAAACGGTATCGTCCCTGGCCCTGGGCATCCTTCTGAAGTGCTCCCAGGTCGGTCATTCGGCGTAGAAAGTTATCCAACCTCTTTTTTTCCGTGCCTTCCAAGAGTTCCATGATCTCCGATCGTTTGAAATGAGGTCTTGGTCTATCTGCCATTTTCAGCAGTATAGAGCGATAACTCTCACTGCGGATCGCACTGAAAATCTGAGGGGTGAGGAGTTTACTTCCGATCACCTCTGCGGCAATTGAAATCCCCTCGGTTATCTCATGGTCCTCGATTTTTTCAGTCCTCGCCGTCCTCCATACTGCATCTCCGATTTCGTGTGCCAGAACAGGCAGTCCGCCGGTAAATGTGACTAATCTTTCGATTCCTTCATCGGGAACCTCCGCTCTGCCAACGTCGAAAGAGGTTCGATAGAACTCGCGTACTTCTTCGTCAGACCACGGTGCGATATCAATCAGTTCGAAAACGCGCGCCAGGGATGTTTGCCTTGCGATAAGTTCCTGACGCCTTTCCTCAAGTCCAACGACGAGGACAGATAGGTGCATGTCCTGTTGAGACGTAGCGATCTCATCCACTGTACTCTTAAGCCAGTTGGCAAATCCCTCCGAACCCGCCAGCCCATTGATATCGTCGAGAATCAAAAACAGCGACTTCTTGTGTTCCCTCAAACCTTGAATCAGTTGCCTTATAGATTGTACGAAGTTGCGTTCCATGGACAACATATCGGATTCCGACAGACTCAACTCAAGGGTTACCCCGAAGAGTCCTACTTTGCTGACTCGATCCCCGAAGAAATCCAAGAGCTTGTTATGCCAGGGCTTCTCTGTACTCTCGTTTAGAAGAATGTGCAGCGTACGGTTGAGCATTTCACTCAGATTCTGAACGCCTCCCAGAAAGACATGGCATCCCGCCACGTCACCGTCCCTTTCGACCAGCCGGCGAACGAAGGCCGCGAGGGAACTTTTGCCGATACCCCGTTCACCACTTACAAAGCCTATTTTGAAACGGCCTTGCGTACTGGCATTGACCATGCTGCGCAGGCGTTCGATTTCGCCGTAACGCCCGATGAAGAACTCGATGGGGACAGGTTGTCCGGGGCTAAAGGGACTGGACTCAGGAGTCATTGCAGCGTAACCGATTTCGAAAGTGTAGGAATATTGGACCTAAAGATACCCGTTATGTAGATTACAACCTACTCTGTTAGAAACAAAGAAAAGTTAATGGTTTTGTCAATTTCTGGTCTTGCCAAATGGATCGCCCTTCATCCCGACGTAACGTACCGCAATCAAGAAAAGAAGGAAAACAGATGACGACGCAACGAACCCACGTGGGACGTGAGACTGAAGCACCCTGGACGAGGCGCTTGGGGTCTGTCAGGCAGGTTGATCAGAGTTTCCTTAAGGGATAAGGATACATATCAGCGGACCATATTCAACCTAACCTTGATGCGCCAAAAACCTGGTCGCTCTTATCAAAGTACCCCGATTTCACGGTACCTGAGAGCGTACAAATGTCCTTGCCTTCATCTCACTGAATGTGGTCTGTCGAAATACGTGAAATCAGGTTCGTTACTTTACAATCTACCGGTGTGGTAGGCCATCAGCGAACATTGAACGGAGGAAATCCCGTCGATTTTTGTCGAATCAAGGCTAAATGCTGGGCAGCAAATCAGTGTTGAAGACTAAGACGACATGCTATCATCTTTGGGGTTTTTTTGTTCTTTTTGAAACTGCCATTTATGACAAATGAGTTGGCTCAAGTTCAAAATCAACCCGTCATTCGCGACCCAATGAATACGGGTGGTAGGGTGAGTTAACCAACAGAAAGGATAAGGGGGCATGTGTCTGATTACTAAATTACAACCCTTAAGCGTTTCTTATCTGTTAATTTTAATGGCATCGTAAATACCCTACATCCTCAGCAACTCAGAGATTATATCTCCGCGTCGGATTCTGTTACTCCTGTCATTACTGGCTTGAAGTGCAGACTTGTAATATATCGAAATCTGCGAGTCATCCAATTGCGACGGATCCATCTTATCAACTTTAGAATAAAAACCCATGAGCCTTTCGTTAATGCGTAACGGATTGAGTTCAATTCCGTCACGCACGATTGCACGCTGAAGTTCGACTATTAAAGTAAACAGGTCGGTTTTTTTCCAACAACGGCAGGAATCTGGGAAAGTACATTCATTTATGAAATCGAGGACAACGCGTATCTCACTTATTAGGCGTTTTTTATGTGGGAATTCATCATTGTATTCATTCAAGAATTCTTTAAGCTGAGTATCTCGATGAAAATAGTTGGATAGAAGAGTTACTCCGATCCAAAGGGCAAATCGTAGGTCATTCATTCTCCGAATATCCGACGCAGTAAACACACGATGGTCTGCAAAGAAATCAAGATTGGCTACTAGCTCACCGAACTTTTTAAAAGCTCCATCGTATCTCGCATTATGCAGTTCAATTGCATTGAGATCATAGCTGGTTGAGTTAATCCGTGTAAAAACCTCGACGATTGTTTCGTGATCTATGTTTCCCAGATCGCGTACTACTACATCGTATTGCAGGAAGTCTTTCTTGTCTTCTTCGGGTAGATCCTTGTACGGACACAATTCTTTAGGTAATTTAAGTAAGTCGGAACCAGTGAAATACTGTAAGAGAGTTGAGATTCGTTGCTGACCGTCCACAAGAAGTTCTACAGCCTCACCGCTGTTAGGGTCAACTTCACCTGCCGCCAGAAATACCTCAGGAAAAGGATAGCCTTCTAGAACGGTCTTAATCAAAGCAAGTTTGTGCCGGGTAGTCCAAACAAGACGTCGTTGAAACGGCGCCTGCAGAACAAGCTTTTCATCCTTAACTGCAATTAAAAGTTCCCTCAGTTTTCTATTAGTTGCTGTCGTTTTCACTACTAACCTCCAATTCCTGCTTACATCTCTCGATACACACAGTTTGATAATCCTCAAGAAATGACCATGAACGATATATACCTGCAGCTATTTTATATGGCCCATAATCACCACTACGTGATAGGGTGGCGAAGAACTCGAACCATTTGTGCTTTAACGGAAATGTAGCCTCTGGCGGGAATTTATCGGGTCTAATCCAACCACGAAGTAGATATTTCGAAAAATCGTCCCTGTATTCCCTTGGCCAAATACCACCTTGTCGCAGATATGAGTTTACCGCATTCCACATACAATCAAATAGTGATGGCGCAAGGATTACTATATCAAGATCTGACTCATCGCAGAACGCTCGGTATCGTTTATGGGGAACAATGCTGAATCCCAACATGCCCGATCCGACTAATAGCACTTCACTTGGGTGAATCTTATATTCCTTTGAGACATCACGTCGCAACAAATAGTACTTATCTACATCGACAGCATGTGGCCTACCAAAGATGATATCCTTACGGACCACCTCGACAGGATCAAGACTAGATACGTCGTTTTTGAAATCCTCAATATTCATTGCGTTTTACTGATATGACTCCTTAAGAAGCATGACATTCTGTCCTCAAAAAAGTAGTACTTCATTGAATGTGCTGTTATACAGAAGTTGAAGAAGTGATCATACATGTGAACCGGGCTCTTTGAGCGGCGACTCCCGCGGTCAGAGGTCTAAGAGATAGCGATCGTTACAGGTCTGGTTGATTTTCTGGTAGTCTGCGTAGACAACTGCTGTCAATCACGATCCCTCACCCCACCCCCACCTCGATCCCGATCGGGCAATGATCCGACCCCATGACGTCAGACGCGATCCACGCGTTCGATACGGCGGGCATCAGATCTTCGGTCACGTAGAAGTAGTCGATGCGCCAGCCCACGTTCCGTTTTCTTGCACCTGACATCAGGTGCCACCAGGTGTAGTTGTCGGGTCCCTCGTCGAATTGCCGGAAGGTATCCACGTACCCCATTTCAATGATCTTGTCGATCCATTCGCGCTCCATGGGCAGGAAACCGGATATCTTCTCGTTGTCCTTGGGGCGGGCCAGGTCGATGGCCTTGTGGGCCGTGTTCACGTCGCCGCAGATGACCAGTTTCTTGCCTTCCGCGCGGAGCGATTCCCAGTGCGCCAGGATCGCGTCGTAGAAGTCCATCTTGTACTGCAGCCGCTGCGCGTTCTGCTTGCCGTTCGGGAAATACACGTTGAACAGTGTGAAGTCGGGATATTCCAGGACCAGGGTCCTTCCTTCGGAATCGAAGCGGTCCTCGCCGAATCCCCCGGCAACGCTCAACGGTTCGTGACGGGAATAGACCCCAACGCCGCTGTAGCCCTTTTTCTCCGCGGACGACCAGTAGCTCTGATATCCCGCAACGTCGGTGATTTTGGCGTCCAGCTGCGACTCCTGGGACTTGGTTTCCTGCAGGCACAAGATGTCCGGGGCTTCCTCCTGGAACCACTCCAGAAATCCCTTCTTCGCCACCGCCCTGACTCCGTTCACATTCCAACTCATCAATCTCCATGAAGACATGCGTAATTCCTCTCCTGGTTACTGTGTTTTGTGATTCGGCTCTTCGTCCTTCCCACTTACAAACTCGACTCCCGCGATGTCGGTACGCTCGATCCGTTCGCCCCTCGCGCGGTGACTGCGGATAGCGAACTCGTCGGCTTTCGCATGCTCCCGGGTCTCCTCTCCAGTGTCCGCATCCACAACATTCAGCACGATCTCCGGATCGGCCTCCGGCGTGAACGCCAGCAGCGAGGAGTCTCCCGGCACCAGTTCGTAGAGCTGGTTGATCCGGCACCGGTCCATGCGGCAGCGCTTGATGCAGACGAAGCCTTCCAGGTCGCGGTAGGCGACGGTGAATACCCGGCCGGGCTCCTCCATGGCGCAGTACAGGATATCCAGGTCGACGTACATTTTGTCAAGGGTATTGTGGACGCCGGCGACGCCCCCGGCGCGGACGATGACGACCCGGTCGTATAGGGAGACGTTGAAGAGGGGATCGCCGCTTTCGATGGTGTAGCCCATGTACCCCGTTTCCGTGTCGTATCGCAGGACGAGATCCCGGGCCGCGGCGTCGCGTTCGACCACGGGCGTGAAGGGTTTGACCTCCGACCGGCGGGGGTAATCGTCCCGGTAGGTCCGGATGAGCTGCTCCAGGAAATCGATGGCGTAGGCGGTCAGGTGGTGGAGGTGGTGCAGCACGTTCCGGAGCTGTCCTTCGATCTCCCGCATCTCCTCCTCGGCGCGGCCGATGCCGTAGCGCGAGATGCGGTGGATCGGAATGTCCAGGAGCTTGTCCATATCCTCCCGCGTCAGGTTGTCGACGGTGATGATATCCTCCACGGCGGCCATCCGCCGTGACGCGGTCAGTTCGTGGCGGATGGCTGCGAGCAGGGACCGGACCACCCGCCGGTGGGGCATGGGGCCGTGGCCCACCGTGTCCAGGTTACGGGCGATCATCGCCCGGCTGGGGCCGTACTGCTCGAAGGCCAGGCTGCGGTAAATGGTCGTCAGGAGGCTGTGGGCGGCGTCGCGGATTTCAGGCGCGGCCTGGTTCAGTTCGTTCATCCCGCGGTCCAGGGCACGGGCCGTGGTCGATACGGGACTGTATTGCGCGATGGCCTCCCGCACGGCGGCGTACACGCCGTCGATGTCCTCGATGTCTTCGATTTCCTTGTACACCCGGTTCTCGATGAAGACCTGCTCCAGCCTCCGGGCCCGCAGGCGGCTTCGCAATTCCCGTTCCTCGATCTTGAGCTCGGATTCCAGGATTTCCAGCAGGCGGTTCGTGCTGTGGCGGACCATTTCCGTGACGGTCATCTTCCGGGGATGGCCGTCGCTGATGACCAGCAGGTTCGCGTCGATGGCGACCTCGCAGGATGTGAAGGCGTACAGACCCTTGAGGAAATCCTCCATCGCGCCGTCCTGGTCCGTCCGGATTTCGATCTCGACGCCGTCCGTGGTATAGTCGGTGAGTCCGGCCACCGGGATGCGCTTCGCCCGGGCCGCTTCCTCGACGGATTTCATCAGGCTTTCGGTCGTTTCCCCGTAGGGCAGCGCCCGGACCCGCACCACGCCTTCCTCCCCGGGATCCAGTTGGGCACGTGTATACACGCGTCCGTTGCCGTCGTCGTAGGCGCTGACGTCCATCAGTCCGCCGGTCGGAAAGTCGGGGTACAGATGAAACGGCTCGCCCTTGAGGCAGGACACCTGGGCCTCCATGACCTCGATGGGATTGTGGGGGAGGATGCGGGTGGCCATGCCCACGGCGATGCCCTCGGCGCCCAGGATAAGCGCGACCGGGATCTTGGCCGGGAAGACCACGGGTTCGCGGGCGCGACCGTCGTAGGAGTCCACGTACTCCGTGATTTCCGGGCTGAGCAGTACTTCACGGGCGAGCGGGGTTAAGCGGCATTCGATGTACCGCGCCGCCGAGGCCTGTCCCCCGGTGAGCACCGATCCGAAGTTGCCCTGCTTGTCGATGAACAGATCCTTGTTCGCCAGCGACACCAGGGCGCCGAAGATCGACTGGTCGCCGTGGGGATGGAACTGCATCGTCTGGCCCACGACGTTGGCCACCTTGTGGTACTTGCCGTCGTCTATCTCGAAGAGGGTGTGGAGGATGCGCCGCTGAACGGGCTTCAGACCGTCGTCGACTTCGGGGATGGCCCGGTTCTTGACGACATAGGAGGCGTATTCGAGGAAGTACCGCTCGTATAGGGTTTCGACGTCGGCCAAGATCGGACCCCGGGAGTGGTAAGGACACGCATCGGTTTCGTACGAATGCGGACCGGAATCTGCACGGGCGCGGTACCGAAATCAGTACGATAACGAACCTGAATCTGCACGGGCGCGCATCAGATTCCGAGGGAATAAAGCAATCGCTGCATTGAACTTATACGTTTCAGGGGCGGATTACAATACATTTGTACCGGTGTCATGCGGTAAGGGTTGCCCGCGAGCCCGTTCGCATGCATTATATCCTGTTCCGTCCGACGACCGCAAGATCAAGGTTGGCTGGCCTACTTCTGTAAAATCACAGTTGACGAGCCGACGTCTGAGATACCTCGGCTGGCCGGCCGGCATCTGCAAGATAACAAGGAGCCCCCGATCCATGCCTTCCCAATGGGAACGAATCGAAGAAGGTATCTTCCGATTTCAGGATAGCTGCATTGTCTATGCCGTCGAAGGACCGGAGGGTGTCGTGCTCGTCAACGCCGGCACCGGACTGGCTGCGGATTATCTCGACGAGATCGCGGGCGGCAAACCGGTCACGGTCCTGCTCACCCACCACTTCCGCGACCATACGGACGGCGCCATCCGCCTGCGCGGGAAGGGGGCGCGGATACTCGGTCCGTACTGGGACCAGGAGTATCTCGTCGACCCCGAACAGCACTTCCGGGAACGCCAGCACTGGAACTCCTACGACAACCGGTGGGACCGCTTCTCGCCCGTCCGGACCGTGCCGGTCGACGGCTGGATGATGGATTACGAGACGCGTGACGTCGCGGGACTGTCGTGGGAGGTCGCGCCCACGCCGGGCATGACCAACGGCGCGAGCAGCTACATCGTGACCATCGGCAGAAGGCGCATCGGGTTCGTCGGCGAGGTGATCTGCGGGACCGGGAAGACGACTCGCCTGGCGCCCCTGCAGTACAACTATAACGACTACACCGGCGCGTGGAACCTGTACCACGCTGTCAACCGGCTGCTCGATACCGGGGCGGACCGGCTGCTCCCGAGCCTCGGTGACCCGGTGGACGACCCGGCCGGCGCCATCGCTACGTTCAAGGCTAACCTGAAGCGCCTCGAGGAGATCCAGCCCGGCGTCGCAGAACCGCTGGAGGACCCGGACGAAGACGATATCGAGGAGGTACTGCCCCACCTCTACCGCTCGAAGTACGCCGGCGCGGAGACCCATTTCGTGCTCAGCGACACCGGCAAGGTCATGTCCATCGACTACGGCTACAACCTGAAAACCGGGTTCCAGCCGGCCAAGTCCCACGTGTCCAACAGAAGGCCGATCCTTCACGGGATCAGTGGGCTCAGGAAGCGTTTCGGTATCGACCGGATCGACGCGACGCTCGTTTCCCATTTCCACGACGACCACGTCAACGGCATCCCCATGCTCCAGCGTCTGTACGGGACGGAGGTTCTGGCGGGCGCGCAGTTCAGCGACCTGCTCGAGAACCCGGTGAAGTACGACCGGCCCTGTCTCTGGCACGAGCCGATCCGTGTGGGCAGGCACATCCCCAACGGGACGACCGTCCACTGGGAGAACATCCCCATCACGCTGTATCCCATGTCGGGGCACACCCGCTTTGCCACGATGATCTGCATGGAGATCGACGGAACCCGCGTCGTTCACACGGGTGACCAGGCCTTCTTCAACACGGAGGGCGGGGTGGGTTACCAGGCCGGCGCCCGCATGTTCACGAACCACGTCTACAAGAACGGGCTCGACCTGGGATGCTATAAACGGTTCCTGGAAGACCTGAAGCGCTTCGAGCCCGAACTGGTCATCACGGGGCACACCCGGCCCTACCGTACTTCGTCCGAATGGTATGCCGAGATCGACCGTGCCGCGAAGGCCTTCGATGACGTACACACCACGCTCATGCTGCTGGATGACGACGACGCCCACTTCGGCGCCGAGTCCCAGGGCGGCAAGCTGGTGCCCTATCGGGCTCACGCGCCGGAAGGAGGTCCTGTCGAATTCAGCGGATGGGTGCTCAACCCCTTCCCTACGGAGCAGCCGGCCCGCATCCGGCTGGTGGGACCCGAAGGCTGGCAGAGCGAGACGGTGACCCTGTCGCTGGGTCCACGTGAACAGAAGGAGATCCGCCTGGTGCTTCATGTTCCGGAGGGCACGCAATGCCGGCGGCAGCCCGTGGCGCTGAACCTGACCGTGGGCGGGCGGCCCTTCGGGCAGGTGACCGAGGCCCTGGTGACGGTGGGGATGCCGAAGTGGTGATTGTAACCGAAGGATTTACAGTAATTTACTTCAGTTTCTGAACATTTAGAAAGAGTAAATCATCGAAAGGAAGGATCCATGATCGGTCAGACCAGCCTGGCGTCGCTGCCCTCGCTGCGTACCTACGAAAGCGGCCGGATTTCCAGTTGGAATACCTCCGGTGAAAATGCCGATTTCTGGCGCATCGAAGCCGGCGAGAAACGCGTCATCGGCGCGATCAACGGTCCGGGCTGCATCAAGCATATCTGGATGACGCTCGGTCTCCCCGAGGAGGACTACTGCCGCCGCATCGTGCTGCGCATGTACTGGGACGGCTGCGCGGAACCGAGCGTGGAGTGTCCCATCGGCGATTTCTTCGGCCTGGGGCACGGTATGCGCAAGGATTTCATCACCGCGCCGCTTCAGATGAGCCCGCAGGACGGCAAGGGTTTCAACGCTTGGTGGCCCATGCCCTTCAGGGGCAAGGCTGTTATTGAAGTGGAGAACCAGGGCGACGAGGGATTCAACCACTATTTCTACATCGACTACGAGACGTATCCCTCGGCAGAAGCGGTGGCGGATCAGGCTTACTTTCACGTGCAGTGGCGGCGGGAAGCCAACACCCGGGGATGGGCCTTCGAGGAAGGACTCAAGCCGGAAGCCTACCGGAATGATCCACGCTGGGAAAACCTGAGCGAGCAGGAGAACTACGTCATCTGCGACGTGGAGGGCGACGGCATCTACTGCGGCGCCCACCTGGACATCGACTGCTTTCAGCGGAACCCGAACGACTGGTACGGCGAAGGCGACGACATGATGTTCATCGACGGCGAGGCGTGGCCTCCGTCGCTGCACGGGACGGGCACGGAGGACTGGTACCACTGTGCATACTGCCCGACGGACGAGTACAACGCGCCGTATCACGGGATCATCCTGTACAGCGGCGCTGACGAATGGCGATGGAAGGGCAAGAACACGGTCTACCGCTACCACATCGAGGATCCGATCCGGTTTCGGAAGAGCTTCCATATTTCCATCGAGCACGGTCACGCGAACAAGCTGAGCAACGATTACTCGAGCACGGCTTACTATTATCTGTCCGAACCGCGACGAGGCGGACCGGCCCTGTTGCCGGTCGAAGCACGCCTGCCGCGTCCGGACGAGCCGCGGTACGGTGAGTGACGGATAAATTCCAGAACGGTGCATGACTGGCGGTCGGTTCATGCACCATATTCCGGAGCAAACCCGCACCAACCTGCACCAACCCGCAAGGGAGGATCCATGATCGGTCAGACCAGCCTGGCGTCCCTGCCCGCGCTTCGGTCATACAAGAGTCATCGTATTTCGAGTTGGGATACCACCGGCGCCAATACCGACGCCTGGCGGATCGAGGCGGGCGAGAAACGTGTCATCGGCGAGGTCGACAGTCCGGGCTGCATCAAGCATATCTGGATGACGCTCGGGATCCCCGCGGAGGACTACTGCCGCCGCATCGTGCTGCGCATGTACTGGGATGGCTGCGCGGAGCCGAGCGTGGAATGTCCCATCGGCGATTTCTTCGGACTGGGCCACGGCATGCGCAAGGATTTCATTACGGCCCCGCTGCAGATGAGCCCGCAGGACGGCAAGGGATTTAACTCATGGTGGCCCATGCCCTTCCGGGAAAAGGCCGTGGTGGAAGTGGAAAACCAGGGTGAGGAAGGTTACTTCCATTACTTTTATATCGACTACGAGACGTATCCCACCGTTGACGCGGTGGCCGATCAGGCGTATTTTCACGTACAGTGGCGCCGGGAAGCCGATACGAAGGGCTGGGCCTTCGAAGAAGGGCTCGATCTGGAAACCTATCGGAACGACTCGCGCTGGCTGAATACGAGCGATAAGGACAACTACGTCATCTGCGATGTGGACGGCGACGGTATCTACTGCGGGGCCCACCTGGACATCGACTGCTTTCAGCGGAACCCGAACGACTGGTACGGCGAAGGCGACGACATGATGTTCATCGACGGCGAGGCGTGGCCGCCCTCGCTGCACGGCACGGGCACCGAGGACTGGTACCACGGCGCGTACGGTCCGACACAGGAGTTCCAGGCGCCTTATCACGGGATCATACTCTACAGCGGCAACCCGGACTGGAGATTCAAGGGCAAGAACACCGTCTACCGGTATCACATCGAAGATCCGATCAGGTTCAGGAAGAGTTTCCGCATGTCCATTGAGCACGGCCATGCGAACAAGCTGAGCAACGACTACGCCAGCACAGCCTACTACTACCTCTCCGAGCCACGGCGCGGCGGACCGGCCCTGCTGCCGGTCGAAGATCGCCTGCCGCGGCCGAATGAGGAGCGGTACGGCTGAGGGCACCAGTCCCATTTACGGAGGTCCAAATGATATCCCAGGAGCAGGTTGAGTTCTACCACGAGAACGGGTACCTGACCGTCGACAAGGTTCTTTCGGATTCCGAGGTCGCGGATCTGCAGCGGGTGACCGACGAATTCGTTCAGAAAGCCGCCGCCTTTACCGAACACACGGATTTTTACGATCTCGAGCCGGGTCACTCATCGCACGATCCGCAGGTGCGCCGCCTCAAGAGCCCGATCGATCACCATGACGTGTACATGCGCACCATCAAACACGACGGCATCCTGGACATCGTGGCTCAGTTGATCGGCGACGGCATTCGGACCAATGGCAACAAGCTCAACATGAAGTCCGCGGACTACGGCAGCCCGGTGGAATGGCATCAGGACTGGTCATTCTATCCCCATACCAACGACGATATCCTGGCCGTCGGCGTCTGCATCGATGAGATGACCGAAGCCAACGGCGCCCTGTTGGTGGTACCCGGCTCCCACAAAGGGCCGACCTACGACCACCATCAGGACGGCCGGTTCTGCGGCGCGGTGACCGATCCCGACTTCACCCCGGAAAACGTCTTGGCGCTCGAAGTGCCCGCGGGCGGGATATCGATCCACCACGTCCGGACGCTGCACGGTTCGGCGCCGAATTATTCCGGCGCCCCGCGGCGCCTCCTCCTGTTCCAATATGTCGCCGCGGACGCCTGGCCGTTGACCGGCGCGGGCGAATGGGACGACTTCAACGGAAACCTGCTGCGGGGCGAACCGACCAACGTGCCGCGTATGGCCGACCTGCCCGTCCGCATGCCCTATCCCGGTCCGGTAAGAGGCGGCTCGATCTACGAAACCCAGTCGGTCCTCGAGAACAAGACCTGGGCGCGGTAAAGAACCGGTGTCATGAATAAAACCGGCCCGGTGAAGGACGCGTGGCGGTGAACAACTCGGCCCACCGTGAATCGGAGCGATCGGACCAGGCGGATCAGGCCGCCCAGCATCATCCCATCCTTTTCTTCGACGGCGTATGCGGCCTCTGCAACCGGTTCGTCGATCTAATGCTGCGCGCCGACAGCGGGGATCGGTTCCGGTACGCGCCGCTGCAGGGTGAAACCGCCCAACGAATGCTAGGACAGCAGGAACAGACAGGCGGTCCCCGTACCTTCGTTTTCTTCGAAAAAGACAGGCTATTTGAACAGTCCAATGCCGTTCTGCTGGCCCTGAGCCGTCTGGGCGGGGCCTGGAGACTGGTCGCCGTGCTGTATGTTGTTCCCCGTCCCCTTCGGGATTTCGTCTACCGCATCGTGGCGCGTAACCGGTACCGGTGGTTCGGCAAACGCGATGTGTGTCGCGTGCCCACGCCTGAGGAGCAGGAACGTTTTCTGCCCTGAATCCGGCCTGGGACGCCGCCCTGGTCCGTCAACTCGGTCCCGGCTTGTCCGCCAGCTCGATCCCGGCTCGTCCGCCATCGCGATCCCGCTATGACCTCCAGATTCACCTCAGACAATCATCCCTTCGCGACGCCCGAATCAGTCAATGCGCTGCCAAGCAAGCCCGCGGATGTCCGGTTGGCCTACGGACCGGCGCATCCCCAGTTTGGTGAACTTCGGCTGCCCTCTGGACGTGGCCCCCATCCGACGGCTGTAGTCTTCCATGGTGGCTGCTGGCTATCGCTCTACGCAGATCTGCACAACGCGAACGCGTTGGCCGACGCCCTGCGGGATGAGGGTATCGCGACTTGGAACGTGGAATACCGGTGCGTGGACCAGGAAGGCGGCGGATGGCCGGGGACACTTCTGGACGCAGGACGTGCGACGGATCACCTGCGCACGCTGGCCTCGGATTACGACCTCGATCTGAACCGCGTGATTACCATCGGCCACTCGGCAGGCGGTCACCTGGCATTGTGGACGGCCGCGCGCCACAGACTTCCAAAATCCAGCCCGGTGTGGACGGCAGACCCGCTGCGACTGCGCGGGACAGTCGTGCTGGGCGGTCCGGGAGATTTGAAGGCATTCTCACTCCACGCGGACGCCGAATGCCGCCAGGGTGTCGTCACGGAACTGCTTGGTGGGCCCGGCGTATCACTTGAAAGGATGGAGGAGCGGTTCCGCTGCGGATCGCCCGTCGAACTGCTGCCCCTCGGCCTGCGACAGGTTATGATCAGCACGGAACACGACTGGGTCGTGCCGCCTGAACTGGGAGCCGCTTACACGGAGGCTGCGCGGGAGGCGGGGGACGATATCGAACATCTGGCCATACCGGGCGCTGGTCACCATGAGTTCATGGTTCCGGGTTCAGTGACCTGGCCGTCTGTAATCACTTCGGTACGTTCCCTGCTCAGTTAGAAAAAGAGATTGTGCGTACCTGTGTCTTTCTTTTCCTACACACGCCATCAAACTAAGACACCGGCCAGGTTTGGTTTCCGGCCAGGCTGATTGGAGGACTCATAATGACTGCCGGAGGAACTCGTCCCCTTATGCCCTCGATCATAAGGCCCTGCTCGCCTTGATGTTCGGCATTCTTGCAGGCGGCGTGTTCAACTACATGCTGGGAGATCTGGGCGCGGACACGCCGGCCTTCGCGATTTACGGCGGCGCGCTGGCGCTTGCCATTTACATCGTGGCGGCCAGGTATAAGATACGGAAGACCAGGAAGACCGGCGGTCAACGATCGGCCGAATGATCGGGTCGTCCGCTCCTTGTAACCGGGTCGTCCGCTCCTTGTAACCGGGTCGTCCGCTCCTCGACATACGTCCTATTCATCGAGAATCAGCGTCCAGTTATTCCACTTTACGTCGGGACTTCCCCCCAGCCCTCTGTAGAACTTCTCGGCGGCGGCGTTTCCGGTCATGACCGTCCAGATGACTTCAGACGCGCCTATGGATCGGGCGTGCGAAGTCACCGACGCCATCAGGGCCTTTCCTACGCCCATACTTCGAGCAGCCTCGACGACAAACAGCTCTTTGAGCACGAGCTTTGGACGCAGCGTGTAGGTCCAATGGATCGGATAAGTAACCGCCATCCCGACCAGATCATTGTCATGTTCGGCAACGAACGCAGTGAATAAACGCCCATCCCCGAAACCGTGCTCGAGGATGCTCTCCTTTGTCACGGCGAACTGGTCGATATAGTTTTCGTATCGCGCCAGCCCTTTCATAAGTTCGAGCAGGCGATCGGCGTCTTTCGGAACGGCTAATCTAACGTGCATTCGGAATCGTCCGACTTCGGGGAACACACTCAATCCTACGCGGCCAGCACTTTTTGCAACGCATCGAGAAAGGCATCATTTTCTTCCGGCAGTCCAATCGTCACGCGCATGCCGCGTTCCAGCATGGGGTAGCGGCTGACGTCACGGATAAGCACACCGCGTTCGATGAGTCCATGGAAGATCTCCGATACCGGCCGTTCCGCCTCGAACAAGACGAAGTTGGCGTGCGACGGATAGGGCAGGATGCCAGGCAGGTCCCACAGGGTTTCGAAGACCCGTTGCCGTTCCGACCGGATTAACGCCGCCCGTTCCTCGATTAGCGCTTCCTGTGCGATCAATTTCCGCGCGGCAATAAGCGAGATGATGTTGACGTTGTAGGGGAGTTTGACTTTCTCGATCTCTCGCGCCACGGCAGGATCGGCGACGAGATAGCCCAGTCGAAGGCCGGCTGCGCCGAGGGCCTTGGAAAAGGTGCGTGTGATCACCAGGTTGGGATGACGGTCCAGCAGGTCAATACACGACACGCCGCCAAACTCGAAATAGGCCTCGTCCACCACCACCAGGCCTCTGGTTGCTTCGGCGATCCGTGCCGTATCTTCCGGTGCGATCATAGAGCCGGTCGGGTTGTTCGGCGAACACAGCACCACCAGCCGGACGTCCTGATGAGCGCTTTCTTCCTCCAGCCGATCGACGTCGAAGCTCAGATCACGGTTGAGATGTACCGTCCGAATTTCGGCACCCGCGATCCTGCCCACGAGGGCGTACAGGGTGAAGGTCGGCGCGGGCAGCACGACCCGGTCGCCCTGCGATACCGAGGTGTTAAAAACTGATTGGATCAGTTCGTTCGAGCCATTACCTATAAGGATGTGCTCGGGGCCCAGTCCGTGCCGTTGACCGATGGCGGTCTTGGTCTCCAACGGCACAAAGCCCGGATACCGGCCCCAGTTGCTCGCCAGGGCCTCGTCCACGATCTCCCGCTTGAGTTCCTCGGGCACGTCGAAGGGGCATTCGTTCTGGTTGAGTTTGACCGGGCAGTCCGGCTGGACAAGCGTGTATCCGGACATGGCGCGAACGGCGGGTTTTATGCTCGAAGCGCCCACCGTCAGTAGATCACCTTGTTCAGCGGATATTCCACCAGGCCCTGGGCGCCGGCCCGCTTGAGTGCAGGAATCAACTGCCGAATGGTGTGCTCCTCGATCATCACTTCGATGGCGACCCACTCCTCGTCGGCAAGAGGCGAAACGGTGGGGTTTTGCAGTGCGGGCAGCAGGGCGGTTACGGCAGCCAGGTCCGCGCGTTTTACGTTCATTTTCAGGCCGACCATTTCCTCGGCAAGCATAGCGCCTTTGAGCAGCAGGGCAATGTTCTCGATCTTGCGCCGCTTGTCCGGATCTTCCCAGCTCTTCTTGTTCGCGATGAGCCGGTTGGTGGACACCATCAGGGTATCGAGGATGCGCAGCTTGTTTGCCCGGATCGAACCGCCCGTTTCGGTGATTTCCACGATCGCGTCCACCAGGTCCGGGGCCTTGGCCTCCGTGGCGCCCCAGGAGAACTCCACCTTCGCGGTCACATCGTGCTTTTTCAAATAGTTCTCGGTGATGTTGACGACTTCCGTGGCGATGCGCTTCCCTTCCAGGTCCTGGACGCTGCGGATGTCCGAAGCCTCGGGAGCGGCCAGCACCCACCGCAGGGGCCGCCGGGTATGCTTGGCGTAGACCAGTTCCGCCACATCCACCACGTCCGCCCCGGTCTCCACGATCCAATCCTTGCCCGTAAGCCCCGCGTCGAAGACCTCGTCCTCCACGTACCGGGCGATCTCCTGGGCCCGGATCAGCATGATCTCCAGTTCTTCGTCGTCCACCCAGGGGGAATAGGACCGGCTGCTGACCGTGCAATGAAAACCCGCCTTGCGCATGAGTTCAAAGGTGGATTCCTGCAGGCTTCCCTTCGGCAGCGCCAGTTTGACTAACATCTCCGTATTCTCCTCGTGGGACTTCTGTTGGACGATTCTGGTTTTCTACAAAAAGACTCCGAAAAATAACACGACAGGCCTGGTTTGTCCAATCAATATTGGGTATCTCGATAGAAACATCGGTCGCCTGATACGTAATATATGTATGGTCTGATATCCGCGGTCGGTATTGTATTGGAAACTCGACAGACGTGATTGTATCATTTATTCAACGTGGCGTTGTTGTCCACTTACGTGGAGTCCGGCCATAGTTTGTAAATCAAGAATTGAGAACCTCGCTGCAATGATCGAATACTATCGGGTCGTTTCCGGTACGACTGGCATATATGAAGCCGTGGATAGGGACTGTCCTTACGACGACCCCCGTCGGGCGGCCAAGCCTGACGGAAGCTGGTTGCCAAAGATCGGTCCACAGTTCGGCGGAGCCATTTCCTTCTGGACCAAGGCCGGACTGAGTAAGTACGTATCCTCAGGTCTTCTGCAATGGCATGCCTCGGTCGTTCGGCGGTCTCCAACTGTGTTGCGAGCGATTGTTAACGGTCCGGTTCTATATTCTGATTTCTACCAGGTAATTTGCTATCCGGCCTCTGTCCATATCGTGTCCGAGGAAGACTGGACCGGCTTCTTGTCGAAATGAAAATGGATTACGACGAATACCCTAGTCGGAAGACGTCGGACCGGAGTACTCCCCTTGGGCTGGACAGCGGCGTTTTGCATCTTTCACCCTACCACGCCGAATGGCCGATTCTTTACGAGTCCGAGCAGGAGATCATCAAGTCAGCGATTGGAGATCACATCGTCGACATTCAACACGTGGGCAGCACGGCGATCGTCGGTATGCCCGCCAAGCCGATCCTCGATATTGCGATTGCCGTCGACGACTTTGAAACAGCCAGGGTATGCATCGCGCCTCTCGCCAATCTGGGATACACCTTCAAGGGAGAGAACGACATACCCCGCAGGCATTACTTCCAGAAGGGCGAGCCGTGCACACACCACATCCACATGGTCGAAGAAACCAGCGAGGAGTGGACGAAGCTGATACAGTTCAGGGACTACCTGAGGTCGAACCGAAGCGCTGCTAGAAAATACGCGAGATTGAAGGCCGATCTGATAGATAGTCTTGCCGGAGATCGAAAATCCTACCAGGCCGCCAAGTCTGATTTTATTGATGGGGTCGTAGAAAAGGCGCGTGCAACGGGTAAGTGATCATAGCATCGCATAGATGTGCATCGTAGGAATAGTATGCCTAAGACCACAAAGATCGCCGCGATATTCGATATCGACGGTACGCTGGTCGAAAGTTCCGGTTTCGAAGACGAATTGTACGTTGCCGCGGTAAGAGACGTGCTGGGAGATGTGTGCATCCGCGAAGAGTGGAGTACATACAGGCACGTAACCGACACGGGCGTTTTGCGGTAACGGAGTTGGGTCTTGCTGAAACACTACCTCACGATCAGTACGAGGCATCTGCTCGGGCATAAACCCTATGCCGCGCTAAATATCCTGAATCTGGCCATAGGCACGGCCTGTGCGGTCCTCATCGGTCTGTATATACAAGATGAACGGGCCTATGACCGGTATCATACGAACGCGGACCGGATCTACCGCGTCGTGAACGGGACCAATGCGAAGACGAGCTCCGCTCTCGGGCCTGCCTTGCAACGTCTTCTGCCCGAGGTTCAGTCATCTGTCCGCCTCAGTCCGCCATTTGGCGGGTGGATCATACGTTATGATGACCGGTCGTACTTTGAAGACCGCGTGTTTTGGGCGGATCCCGGGCTCTTCGATGTCTTTTCCTTCACTCTGGTTCAGGGCAATCCCGACGAGGCGCTGCGGGATCCGATGACGGTAGTAATCACCGAATCCATGGCGCGCAAGTACTTCGGAAGCGCCGACCCCCTCGGAAAGTCGGTAACGCTGGATACGTGGCCTTTCACCGTCACGGGCGTGATGCGCGACATGCCCGAACACTCGCATTTCCAGGCGGACTTCTTCCTCGGGATCAGGGGGTCGCTCGGTTTCTATGGAGAGGACTCTCTGGAGCAATGGGATTGGCCTGCATTCTACACCTACCTGTTGCTGTCTCCGGACGTGGACCCTGTGGCCTTCCAGCAGAAAATGACGGACGTTCTAAAAGACCGGTTCGGCGAACGATGGGAAGCGGAGAACATCACGATGATTCTCCGCGTGCAACCGCTGACCGATATCTACCTGCACTCACATCTCGAGAACGAGGCAGGGGAGAACGGCAACGGCACGTACCTGTTGTTGCTTGCCGCGCTGGCAGTCGTGGTCATCCTGCTCGCCTGTTTCAACTTCATGAACATGTCGACCGCCCGTTCGCTCACGCGTATACGGGAGGTCGCGCTTCGGAAGGCCTTCGGCGCGAACCGGGGCCAATTGGTCCGCCAGTTCATGGGCGAATCCTTCGGTATCACAGGCGTCGCAATCGTGTCTGCACTGGTCCTCGTCGCACTCAGTCTGTCGTTCTTCCAGGATCTGACGGGAAAGACCATCGCCCTCGACATCTTCCGATCCTGGCGATTCTGGATCGGGATCGCCGTGACGACCCTCCTGGTAGGGTTCATTTCCGGCAGCTATCCCGCGTTTTTCATGGCGGCCTTTACTCCGGCACAACACCTGAAGGGCAAGGTTGCGATCGGCGTAACGCGCCACCTGGTACGAAGGCTGCTGGTAATGGGCCAGTGCATGATGGTGATATTGCTGCTCGGCAGCACCTGGGTGTTCACCGCGCAACTGGACTACATTCAGAACAAACGGCTGGGGCTGCGGCCGGAACGGGTACTGGTGGGGCCGTCCAGTTTTCCGACCTTCGTGGATCAGTATCCTGTTTTCAGAGAATCTCTGGAGCAATTCCCACAAATCGAACACGTCGGTACCACCCTGATGCTGCCCGGCCGCACGGGGCGCAAGGGTCTGCTTCCCACAACGGGGACACGGCAGACCGATCTGCCGCAGGCGGACATTCAAACCATGCTCGATTGGGCGATCACCGATGATTTCATCGGAGTATTCGGGATGGAACTGCTGGCGGGCCGTATTCCCTCCAGATCGCGGCGTACGGACTGGGATGAAGCCGTGATGATCAACGAAACCGCCATGCGGCAGTTGGGATGGAACTCTCCGGATGAAGCCGTCGACCAGGAGATCCTGATCCACATTGGACATCCCTGGGCGCACGAGCGTCGCGTCATCGGCGTGATCGCGGATTTCCACATGCGGTCGCTTCACCATCGCATCGAACCGATGATCATCAGGCATTGGCCCAGAGACAACCTGCCCTTCTACGCGATACGAATCAATTCCGATGACGTAAGAGGCACGATCTCCCGGATCGAAGAAACCTGGAAGCAACAGATGCCGGACGTTCCCATGGTGTATTCATTTCTCGATGAGGATTACGACCGGCTCTACGCGGCGGAGGCGACACTCCGCGAGGTATTCGGTGTTTTTTCGTCCGTTGCGGTTTTCATGGCCTGTGCCGGGCTGTTTGGACTGGCCTCATTCATGACGGAGCGACGTACGAGGGAAATAGGGATGCGGAGGATACTGGGCGCCACGGTGGTTCAGACGGCGGGCCTGCTCCTGAGGGAGTTCGTCTACCTCGTGCTGATCGCGACCGTGCTGGCCGCGCCGATCGCCTATCTCGCCATGCGGCAATGGCTTCAACTGTTCTCCTATCGGGCGGACGTCGGTCCCGTTGCCTTCATTGCCGCCGGCGCGGTCGTCCTGGTCATTGCGTTGATGACGGTGAGTTTCCGTGTCGTCCACGTCGCCCGGGCGAACCCGGCGGATACCCTGCGATATGAGTAGGGTGGACGTAAAGATAGGAGAACTGGCCGCGTTCAGGAATGAAATGGCCGGCTGGCGGACTGCGAGCATTACTGACTGGCGAGTTCGAACCTGCAAGTCAAAACAACCCGGCGTTTCCCAGTCGTAACCGCAGTCCTTCGATTCCGTCCTCCACGGGATCCTCCCTTCCTTCCTCCAACCCGTACAATAGCTCGTGGCAGGAAGCCATCCAGGTGTAGAAACGCAGTCTTTGCTCGAAATGTTCGTCCAGCGTTCGCTGGACATCCAACGCGCGCTGATAGCAGTCTAGAACCTTTTCAACAGTCTCCATACCGTATGTGACGTAGATCCCGACGAGATCGATCGCTGGATCGCCGATCGTCGCGTCTTCGAAATCTATTAGACCGGTAACGGACGACCCGTCATCACCGATCAGGATATGCTCGCAGCTCAGGTCGCAGTGCACCAGGGCGACGTCTTCCAGTGTCGCTAGTTCCTCCCGGAAAAACCGTTCGAATCCGCGTTCTACCGCGTCGAGTACGCGTGAATCCAGTAAGGGCGATATCCTGGCACGGACAGTGTCCCTAAGCTCATAGTAGCGCTGTCGCCATGCGTCTACGGTGGGTTCCACGGAACAGGCCCCGGCGACCAGCGAGGTGGGAATGTCATGTAACAAGGAGAGCGCTGCCGCTATGGGTCCGGCCGCTTCATCGGGCAGTTTGGAACGGAAATTTGGCAGACTGGACAGGGGCTGGCCAGGAATTCGCCTGTAACCTGCATAGGGCTGGCCGTTCCAGGTTCCCACGTGCTCGAAACGCGGTACGGCGAAGTCAACCTGCGGTGCGACTACGGGCAGTACTGCCTGCTCTTTTTGCAGGTTTCCTGCGACGACACTGTTTCTGGGAAAACGAAAGATCCAGCAGGGTTCGAAGGACTCGGCCTGCTCATCAGGACCCTCCAGTTCGACTTCGAAGGTCCAGTAAGACCAGCCTCCGACGATGGGATGAACTCGACTGCGGTCCAATCCAAGGCTGACAAGCAGGTTTTCAACATCACGGGTGGTTACAACGGGGTTCTGAATTATCGTCCGCCCTTCATTTGCTCGTTGACTAGGAGCAAGAGATCAGTTCTGCCAAGTCGTTCGCTTACACCGGGTCCCACCAGGAGGACACACCCCGACTTTCGATTTTCACAATCGAGGGAACGAAAAACGCAACGACACTCAACAACGTAGCATACAGTCCACCTGCCAGAAACCAGAACTGAAGGCCCATAAAACCTGTCACAGGAGCGATGGTGACTAATCCCAATACGGTGGTGGCCTGCACAGAACTGTTGTGGGTGCTGAACACGCGTCCCTGCAGGTCGGGAAGAACCCGAGCCTGTAACAGTGCTTTAAAAGAACCATTGACCAATCCACTGGCCAGCCCACTGAGCAGCATGCCTCCCCAGGCCAGCCAGAAGGCTTCTTCCGGCGCGGCGCCTACGAGCAGAAATCCCATCCCCGCCATGACTTGACCCGTTAGTATGGTCAGAATGCGTTTGCGGAAACCACCCCATATCGTCAATGCCACGCCCCCGACGATAACGCCGATTCCAAAACCCGAGTTAAACCAACCAAGCTGTATCGCGTCGCCGTTGAAATGCTCGGTTACCAGTAAAGGGATAATGGCTATCGAGGCGTTGAAAAAGAAGTTCGTGGTCGCGCCGATCATAACCAGGTACCTGAGTCCCGGCCACCTCCACATATAGCTTATGCCCCTTCGGACCTCAACGAACAGAGACGATCCGGTCACTGTGTCAGCCGTATTTTTAGTGGGCTGCGGAACAGCAATAAAGAAGAGCGGGACAATGGCAAAAGCTGCAGTGGCGACATCAAGCTCCATGATGGCGTGGTAAGGTAAAATGGCCAGAAGCAGCGCCCCCAGCGGCGGTCCCCCGATGTTCAAAATGCCGTTCAAAGTTTCATTGGCGCCTTGAACACGGGACAGGTGTTTTTCCGGAACCATTAATGTTGCGGACGCTATCATGGCATATGCTTGAAAGTTGCGCCCGAGACTGCTGATTATGTTGATGGCATAGACATGCCAGACCGTAACGCTCTCTACCCAGAAAAGATAGGCCAGCCATGCACTTGCCAGGGCAACAGTCGTATCGGCAACGATCATCACAACCCGCCGATTCCACCTGTCGACCAATGCCCCTATAAACGGTCCCAGGAATACATCCGGGAGATAGGCAAACAAAGTGGCCGTCGCCAGCACAGCCGCCGATCCCGTGGTTTCAGCCATCCACCAGATCAAGGCGAACTGAGCCGCCCGGCTCCCGATCAAAGATAGGGCTTGGCCGGTCCACAGCGTGAAAAAGAAGGTCGACCAGTTCGGCCGAATCTCATGTCTGGTGGGCATGGAAACCGTCCAGTCAATTCTTGCTGAACGAAAGGCGAGACTGCAGAACGGCACTCAAAATCATGGGGCTCCCCGGTCAGATGGCTCTTGTTACCTGCGTGTCAGTAGGGTGCTGATTACTGTTTAACCGGCACGACAGCCAGAACAGTCCTGAACTTCTCTACACAGAACTGGGCTTCGCGCATGTCGCCGGTTTCCAGGCAGTAGCACAGCCCACCGAGTTCCCTGTACGGGAGGTACAGTTCAATACGCGAGAGAGCGCCAGGGCCGAATTCACCACCTTTCGCCTGGTATGCCCCAAGCATGCAGGTCACATATTCACGACCCAGGCGCATCTGCGGCACGAAATCAAAGATGGGATCGCCAAATCCCGCGTATTCCCAGTCAAGGACCCCTGCGACCCGTGGTTCATCGGTCGCATGAAACAGGATATGTTCATGCCACAGGTCACCGTGAGAAAACCATTGGACCGGACAACCCAGTTCCCAGTCCTCACAGTACTGTTCCCACCAGTCTTGTGCTTTGTACAGTTCGCGTGGCGTTAGGGCCGCTTTCAGGTAGGCGTGCGCGTACGACCATGTTTCCTCCGGTGGGGGAGCCGAGGATGACGGCAGTTCCGGCAGGTCGTCCTGACTGATTTTCTGTATGGCGAGAACCAACTCCCCCATCAAAACCGCTATTGGTTGAATCCGTCGTGATCGCTTAAGTACCGATCCCAGGGGCGCTCCCTCGATCTTCTTCTGCATCATGACCCCGAAAGGGAAGTCGTCCGATTCCTCGCAATATCCCAGGACCTCCGGCACCTCAAAGGGAAGAAGGGACTTGAGTTTTGAAAGGACATAGCACTCCCTTCTGTGTCCGGTCCGAGCCTTCCTGTTCAGTGCCACTCTAAAGACCACGCCGGCGGGGCTTCCCAGGACGACGCTTTTAAAACCCGCACCAATCTTGCGAAGGGGAAACGCGGAACTGCCGAGGTCAAAGGTACGCCGGATGCCATCGGCTAATGCGTTGTCGTTATTGAATAGATCAGAAAAGGTCATCTTTAATCTGGCATGTTGACGTAGCATGGATGCGGGGCTATTATGCTATTATGATAATGTCATTCCACAATAATGGCACTGAGGATATCTTCAATGGACGGGAAACACGTGCGGCGCGCTCCACATGTCCGTCTTCACTATGGTCTGTTGCCGTACGTAAACTTGAACAGTTGGATTCGGTAGACATACTACGCGACATGAACAGTCCACCAGGCAATCGTCTCGAGGCCCTGCGGGGTGCGCGTTCCGGGCAATACAGCGTCCGAGTTAATGACCAATATCGCGTGTGTTTCGTTTGGTCGGACGCTGGTCCTCGGGATGTCGAAATCGTCGATTATCACTAGACCGAGTTGTGAGGTGTCCACTATGATACTTGTTCCTACAGATCGTATTCCAACCCATCCGGGTGAGATGTTACTGGAAGAGTTTCTGATTCCGATGAAGTTGACGCAGCGTGAGTTGGCTGCCGCCCTTAACGTTCCCTACCAGCGCGTGAACGAATTGGTTAACGGGCGACGCGGTGTTACACCAAGCACGGCGCTGCGGCTGGCAAAGTACTTCGACGTGTCGCCCTCGTTCTGGCTAAATCTCCAGTTACGATGGGATCTGTATCACGCCATGCGGTCCGAGGCAAGTGAGTTGGAAGCGATCGAGCCTCGTGGCGTAGGCATCGAAGTGTAAACGACAGGCAGGAATCATAAACAGTTATCAGGGGAAAGATACATGATTTCCCTGTAACTTCACCCCGCCCGCAAAGCATCGACGGGGTTGGCCGTGGCGGCCTTCAGCGCGTGGTATCCCACCGTCAGCCAGCTAATGAAAAGCGTCGCAAGGCCGGCAGCCACGAAAATCCAAATGCTCAGGTCGATGCGGTAAGGAAAGTTCTCCAGCCACGCCTGCATCACGAAATACCCCACCGAGGCACCGATCACGAACGCGAGCGCAAAGAGCCTGGTGAATTCCTTCGACAGCAACAGGACAACGTTCGAAATCGTAGCGCCGAGGACCTTGCGTACACCGATCTCCCTGGTCCGCTGCTCCGCCGTGTAGGACGCCAATCCCAGAAGTCCCAGGCACGCGATCATAATGGAAAGCACCGCGCCTGCGACGAAGACGGATCCCAGCCTTTGTTCGGCGGCGTACAGACGCTCGAGGTCCTCGTCCAGGAAGTAGTAGTCCATGTCGGGATGGTCTGGATACGTTTCCCGCCACTGTGCCTGAAGGACTTCAAGTCCGCGGGGCAGGTTCTGTCCCCGCAGCCTGACCACCATAAAGTTGCCTTCACCCCAGTACATAACAATCACAGGCTCAATGGGTTGACGCAGCGACTGGTGGTGAAAATCACCCATGACGCCAATGACATTTCTGGGTGGATAGGTATCCGGTGCGCCTGGATACCTGAAGGTCTTTCCGACGGGATCTTCCCATCCAAAGGCTTGCGCGGCGGTTTCGTTGATCACAACGGCGTTGTTGTCCGAGGCGAATTCACGGGAAAACGAACGGCCGGATTTGATTTCGATGTCCAGCGTCTCCAAATAGTCGAAGTCCGCCCAGATCGTAGAGACCAGGGGCGCCTGATCCTCGGGAAACCCTTCGGGTTGAATCAGATTGAGAGAGGTTGCCGTACCGGGTGCGCTGTCCGTTGAACTCACGTTAACGATCTCAGGATACTGCATGACCCCGCGCTTGTAGGCGGGATAGCCGAGCACGGCCGCCTGATCGGGAAGTCGGATGACGACCAGGTGTTCTTTGTCGAAGCCCAGTTTCTTGTTCTGTATGTACTCCACCTGGTCCAGCACCACGGCGGTTCCAATGATCATGACGATCGAAACAATGAACTGGAAGGTGATCAGCGCCTTTCTCAGCATCGATTGGGAGAATCCGGTGTTCGACGCGCCGCCCACCACCGCCGCCGGCCTGAAGGACGCCAGAACAAACGCGGGGTACCCGCCGGCAGCGATTCCCGTAAACAATGCGATGGCCGCCAGGGCAGGAAGCAGCCAGGCGGATTCGTAATCCATCTCCAGCACTTTGCCGGACAACTGGTTGAACTGCGGAAGAAGCAGGTGGACCAGTCCCAGCGCGACGGCCAGCGCAATAAAGGAGAAGAAGACCGACTCACCGACAAACTGCCTGATCAACTGGACCCGGTGTGCGCCCAGTACCTTTCGAATGCCGACCTCCTGCATTCGCCGGGCGGAGCGGGCGGTGGACAGGTTCATGAAATTGAAGCAGGCGAGGAGAAGAATGAAAGCGGCTACCGAGGAGAAGATGTAGACGTACCGGATGTCGCCGTTCGCTTTGATTTCGTTATTCAGATTCGAATGAAGGTGGATATCGGTGAGAGATTGCAGGTAGGGTCGCATTTCGACGCCGACGGACTTGAGTCGTTCGCCGAAGTACTTGTCCATAAACTGAGGGAGTTTTCTTTCGAGATCGTCGGCTGTATATCCTTCCTTGAGCAGGAGGTAGGTATACATGGTGGAATTCAGGTTCTGTATCGTGGTCGGCTCGAAGTATATGCCCGCCGCCGCCGCGGTGGCAAAGGAGGCCAGAAAGTCCGCGTGGAAATGCGAGTTCTTCGGCAGATCCCGCATGATCCCCGTAACTGTAAACATGAACTTGTCGTCCGCGGCAATCACTTTTCCGATCGGGTTTTCATCCCCGAAGTACTTCCTAACCATGGATTCTGAAACTACCACCGCATGGGGCTCGGCCAGGGCCGTTTTCGCATTGCCCTGAACGAGCGGGATGGTGAAAATGTCAAAGACCGATGAATCCGCAACGACAAAGTACTTCTCGTATGACCGCTTGTCGCCGTAACGAACGAGCCAGCGGGTGTTTGGCGGCTTAAGCCGGGTGAAATGCTCGATTTCGGGGTATTCCATCGCCAGTACCGGTGCCCAGGAAGGAGGTGTAAACGCCGACTCATTGATCCTGCCATCCGCGGTATCGGATTTCACCAGGCGGTAGATTCTGTCGTTGTGCTCATGGTGCTGGTCGTAGCTGAGTTCGTCCTGCACGTAGAGCATGATCAGTATGCAACTGGTTATTCCGACGGCCAGTCCCAGCACGTTGATCGCCGAATACCCTTTGTATCTGAGCAGGTGCCTTATCGCGGTGTTCAGGTAGTTTCTGAACATGGCGCTATATTGACCTTCTCGACTATCCCGGACGTTCCGGGTATTTCGAGTGTAATGACGCGGAAGAGTTGGACCAGTTTAATCTCGTCTGTTAGACGATTCTCATCGAACAAATATCAAATATAAACAAATGGTCTCGGTGCGTGTATCCCCGATTCATGGCCGGCGGCCGTTCGACCCGGCTATAGCTTATAGGTCCCCGCGTTGATCGTAAGCGTTCCGTCTTCATGCTCTTCGTGCTCCTCGTGTTCTCCCTGCTCCTCCTGCTCCTCTTCGTCACTTTCCGCCCCTTCGGCCGCATTGTGCATCGTGCCTTCGTTGACGACCATTCTGGCTTCGACCGCGCTCATCTGGTCCGGAAAGCAGGTTATCGTGCCCCAGTTGTAAACTGCGGCCAGACGATCATACAGTTGCCCGGCGTCTACGTCTTCTTCAATAGCCACGTTTCCCGAATTGTACAGTGTGGCGGTCCCGTCGATCAGATCCAGACGCGACTGGCGCAACGTGAGGTCGGTCTCCACGACCCAGAGGGTGCCCTCATAGAAGAAGACATCGGTGTTTAATGTATCGCATACGCTCGAAAAGACTTCGCTCAGCGGTTCCGGGCACAGGACCTTGCCCGTGCAGACGAGACCGTCGACCGCCCTGTCCAATGCGTCTGCGTCTATGTCCTCATGAATGGTGACGTTACCGTTAGCGTAGATCTTCCTCCCCTTCCACGACCGGATGCTTCCGGCGGTCAGGGACAGGTCGCGTTCGGCCAGTTCATGTTCGTCGGGCACGACGGTCGTCTGCGGAGTACCGGCCCCGGGATCGTACTTGGAGCGAAGCATGCGAACGTTTCCCGCGCGGCAGAGGACATCGCCCCTGACGTGGACGGTATTGAGCTTCCGATCGAGCGCGTCGTCCGGCACGGGCTCCGGAATCCTGAGATTTCCGGTGATGACCAGGTCCGCGCCGTCGGACAGCGACGCCAGATAGACTTCATCCAGCACGACGTCGCCGTTAATGAGTTGTGCGGAGGCCCTGTACGACGCGAGGCCGCCCATATTGGACGTCAGCTTATTTGTGATCGGTCCGGCCACGTGCTCCGGATACAGGATGTTCCCCATGTTGATGATTTCACTCCATGAACCTTCCAATCCCTCGGCCGTGACATCCGGCTCCAGCGTGATGTTGCTCATGTTCAGGATCAGAAGCGGCTCTACTTCACCGGAAAACGCATCCCGGCCCATGATCTCATCTGCCATGACCGTCTTCAGCCTGACATCTTTGGAGACTTCGATCAGGGTTCCCATGTTATTGGAAAACATCGACAGAAAGTCTCTGGTTTCCGGCGTCACCAGTACGGTGCCGGCATTGACATGCAAAATCCTGGACGCCACCTGTTCCGTGGTTTCCCGCATGTCCAGGGTGCCGCAATTGATTCGAACCGAACGGGGGGCGCGTTCTTCTAAGTTCATTGTCTTCCTCCTGTCCTTTGGCATGCATCCGCAAACGGGAACTTGTAACTGTGGGGCCTCGGCATCGTGATGCCGCGTATTCGATGCCGACGCATCGTCAGGCGAATCGGGATTTTCGCGCACGCAGCTTCCTGATGGCCACGTGCAGGCGGAAACGGACCGTCGAAGCCGGGATTCCCGTCCGACTGGCGATTTCCTCGCTGGTCATACCCGTTACGAAACGCATATGAAAGAGATCGTGATCTTTCTCCGGTATGTGCCTCATAATCTCCGGTATGCTGATCGTTTCGAAAATATGTGCATCCGAATCAGACCGCCATCCGGCGGTTTTTTGGATCGACTCCTCCTTTAGGATCTGGTGTAATGTCCCGAGGAATGCCCTTTCTCTTTGCCGGGCACGCTGCTTGTCCACGAACAGATTGCCCATGGTCCTGAACAGCCAGGCACGCCTCCGGTGGGGCGATAGCGATTTGAGCAGACTCAGATTTCTCATGGCCCGAATGAACGTTTCCTGAAGCAGATCGTCCGCGTTGTCTTTGTCCGCAGTCAGCCGTCGAGCGTGCTTCATGAGTTGAGCGGCATACGTTTCATAAAGATCACCGACAGTCATGTGCGGATCCGATCATCAACCTGAGAGCAAATGAAATCGAAGCGGTTCTCATGCGTACGGCGATCTGGCGTCCAGGGGCGCTCTTCCGCAGGTGGTACGCTGCCGCGGGTGGCGTTCTGTAACAGGTCGCTTGGTGTCCAGGGCAGTCTGCCGCGGGTGCTGCTCTACTATTTACGACGATCCACGATGAGGAACCGTTTGAAAAAAGAATGTGAATCGCCGTAGGAGATCCTGCCATGTGTAATGAGAAGCTGGCTCCTGCACATCCTGGCGAGATTCTGTTGGAAGAGTTCCTTAAGCCGATGAATCTGAGTCAGAATCGGCTTGCACTTTCCATGGGCGTACCCGCACGTCGCATCAATGAAATCGTTTTGGGGAAGCGAGGCATTACCGCCGATACCGCCCTCAGACTGGCACGCTACTCTGGCATGTCGCCGCAATTCTGGATGGGCATACAGATGGACTATGCGCTCGACGTTGCCGAAGACGAACTTTCAGGTCGTCTGGAGCACGAGGTACGGCCACATACAGGGACGAAGTTGGTGACTAAGGCCTGAGGGCTAGATGATCCAGCAACGGTCAATCACTACGGTTTACTGCTCAAGATTCGTAATCTTCTCATCAACAAACACCTGCTCGATCGGCATATCAAATAACCTGGAGATCTTGAAGGCCAGAGACAGACTCGGGTCATACTTGCCCTTCTCAATGGCATTCACCGTCTGCCTGGAGACTTTCAAACGATCCGCCAACTCTGCCTGGGTCCAGTCCCTTTCGGCGCGCAATACCTTCAGACGGTTTCTCATCGGTACTTCCATTGAACGAGTAGCTGGGCAATTGCATAAAAGAGAGCCATGCCAAAGCCTACAAACATAGTATTGAACGGTGGAAAACCCACGTTTTCCAGAAAACCATAGGTGATGCAGAACATCATGGTTGCAAGAAAGGAGATGATTACCGCTTCTAAACAAATACGCCTGTGCAATTCATCCAGGCTCATGACGCGGCGGATCATGGCCAGCATCATGAACACAACGGGGATCACGGGCGCCACTGTTACCGGGGTCCGCCAGGGTGTATCGGGGTTCTCTCTAAGAAACGTCAGTGACATTACCAGTACGACTGAATAGGCCAGCATGTAGCCGCCGAATTTCAGCATGTAGCGTAAAGAACCTTGTCGCATTGTCCACTGCCTCCTCTCTTACTTACTCGCTTATGAATAAACTGCAATGCTCGATGTGTCGTGTTGTCATGACATAATGTAAAGTATAATTTACTTTTTGTCAAGTATTATTACATAATTTACAGGATAACCCCCATGTTCAATTGCAGTATTTTAGGCTGCAGCGTGGAGAGATCGTTTCAGAGAAGCTGCATGACGACCCTCGATGAAGCTTGAGAGCAGCGCGCGATCAGGAGGGTCAACTGATCACCATCGCTACGGCGACCGCCAGGATGCTGATGTCATGTGGTTGGAAACATGAAAGCTGTTGTCCGATCCATATCTACTAGCTGACATTAACCGGAACTAATCAGGGTGTAATTTGAATATCGCCGCAATTTCCTTCGATGTGGACGCGACCCTGATCGACACGGACCGGGTCATCATGCGATCCATGGAGTCTGTTCGCGATGAATTGAAAGAGCGTGTACCGGGAGAGCGAACCCGGAGCCTTACGGTAGAACAGATGTGGTATATTCGCGACCAGGAGGAAAAGGGGTTCGAGGGCAGTTTGAAAGACTACGATGAGATCAGGCGGAGATCTTTCTTCAGGATGCTTGATCATGTCGGATACACGGGACCTGATCTTTCGACGCGCCTCAACGAAGTATACCTGAAACACCGGTACAACGACATCGAACCCTACGAGGATGTCGTGCCCATGCTCGATGCCCTCGGTTCGCGCTTCAAACTCGGTCTGCTATCGAACGGCAACAACTATCCGGAGTACTTCGGACTCGCAGATCGTTTTGACTTCGCCGTCTACGCCCAGGACATCGGAATTGAGAAACCGGATCCGAGGACTTTTCAGATCACGGCGCAAAGGGCGGGCTGTGGCCTGGAACAGTTGTTGCACGTGGGAGATTCCCTGGTAACCGATGTCGAAGGTGCACAGGCCGTCGGGGTGCGTGCGGTGTGGCTTAACCGCGATGGCGCATCCAATGAGACGGGAATAGAACCCGACTATCAGATCGCTTCGTTGGCCGAACTTCCTGCCCTGTTAAGTTTGGTTTGAGTCTGATTCGAAATGTATTCACGTGAAATCAAGGTTAAGGAACATCATTCGGACATGCCAGATCACTTTGCGGGGCACCAGATCCATCTGAAAACCGCGCGCCTGCATCTTCGTCCTTTCCGGGAGGCAGATTTCGAGATCGCGGAGGCCTACTACCAGGATCCCGAATTCCTGAATGCCATGGAAGGAGAACCGCCGGCCGATCCTCCGACGGCGGATTCGCTCAAACGGGTGGGCAGGATCATGGCGGACCAAGGGTTTCTTTTTGCCATCGTGGAAAGGGCGAGCGGCCGGACGATCGGCGAGGTGTGCCTGCAGTGGATGAATCTGGACCGCGCAAAGATCTTGGGCGAGAAGGTGATGCGCATGCCGATCGGGATTTGGGACAAGTCCTTGTGGGGCCGGGGATACGGCAGGGAAGTAGTATGCTGTTTGATGGAGTACGCGTTTGAGGTGCTGGAAATCGACCGGCTTCGTCCCATGGATGTTTCCGTGGACAACGCCCGTTCCGTCGCGCTATGGCGAGCCTGCGGACTGAGGATCGCAGGCGAATCGTCGGACAGAAAGCTAGATTTCGAGATCACGCGGTCGGAATACGTCCGGCAACGCCCGTTTCATCCCGAAAAGAATCCATAAGGCAGGCTCAACGAAAGAACCCTTAAGAGCGACTCGATGGGTGAACTGATCCGATCTATTCCAATCGGCTGAACGCCAGCCGCTCTCCGGCGAATCCCTCACGCCAGACACTCGTACACGCTTCTACCATGTCCTCGAGGTTCTCTGTAACCTCGCCGAAGCGATTACCCGGGACCAGGCCCATATTGGGTGACAAGATCAGATTGTCCCGGCCATAGAAGATCGCAAGATCGACCAGGCCCGTGCTGAACGCTGCCTCACGCAACGACGGCACGTTGACGGCGCCGGGGGGAAAGAAGAAGTAGAGCAAATCGCCGGTGATCGGCGTAACTTTGGGATTCTCCATACCCGGCTCACTCGGCGCAAAGGGTGGGACCAGGGTATAAACCTCGTTGCTCGCGTACTTGGCGTGATAGGCATCATTCTCCTGCGGCAAGGCATTCCACACCGCCTCGCACGTCTTCGGCGCGAGGTCATCCAGCAACCGCGCGACACAGCTCACACCGCGTTTGCGGAGGGTCACTTTGATAAATCGATCCATGCCGGTCTCCTCGGTTCTTAGTTAGAAATCGAGTCTTTTGTAAACATCGACAACATCAACAACATCGATCGCATCAAGCGAGCACGCTTGTCCATACCGATTCGGCAGATAGCGGTGGGGTACAGTGTCACGGGACAACTTCCATCAACCGTCCCAGGCCGGACTGCGGCACCAACCCCTTCGCAAGACGCAAAGCCTCCCACATCGACACCTGATTCGCCGTCAGCACCGTTTTGCCGACTGCTGTCTCGAGTTCAGACAGAAAACCCGCGGTGTGCAATGCAGTGTCAGGAATCAGAACTGCTTCCGCATCGGGATGATCGTTGGCCCGCGCGAAGTGCAGCACTTCGTCGCGTTCTATGAGCGCGGACTCATCACCCGTCCATACGTCGAGACAGCCCATGTGGACCACTTCCACGCCATCCGTCTCCAGAAAACCGCGGAAGAGCGTCGACAGTTCTTCGGGGTAGGTTGCGGCCACGGCGACGCGTTTCAGCCCGAGCGTGTCGCATGCACTGAGGAACGCGAGCGATGTGCTCGATGACGGAACGCCGAGCGTATCGGCCAGGTCTCTCGCCTGGCGCCGCGCCCCATCCACGCCAAAGGCGAAACTCGCGCTGGTACAGGCCCACATACAGACCGCAACATTGTGAGGACGCAGGTCCTCCGCACCGGCGAGCAGGTATTCCCGGCTGCCCGTGACCTGGGTCTCGTCGATACGATGCTGGTTCGGACTCTCGGTGTGTACCACCTGGACGTCCACCGGGGGATTCAGCGTGGCGGCGAGGCGCGGATAGTCGTCTTCCGCGGAATATGCGGGGTAGAGGACTCCGATTTTCAGCCTGTTTCCCATCGATCACGGTTCCTCGCTCGAACCATTACGGTCCCTCGGATGGTCCTTCGGACGGCTCACCAGACGGTCCCTCGCTCAAGTAGTCGTAAACGACCCGCGCATATCCTTCGGAGTAGCTGCACTCCATGTGGAAGACGTCGCCGTATTCTAGCGGCGCCAGCGGGGTAAGGTCGCATCGCGGGGAAGCGCCAAATTCAATACTGCCCTGTCCTTTCGCGCTGGCGTGCACTTCCAGGTCCTGGGTTACCTCGCTGCAATCGACCAACTGTCTTATCGCCGGTCCCGGACCGTCGGCCCGTGGGATGATCTTCAGCCGCCATGCCGGGGTAAGGGCGGGCATCGCATCGGGTGCGGCACGATCGTCCACGCTTGAACTAATCTTCAACACAGGTGCGCCGCCGTACGAGGTTTCCGTCTCCATGCGGCGATCGTCAAGGGTCACCTTCAACTCCGCGTACACCTTCGGCGTCCCGTAAATCTCCCTGCCCGCGGCGATGCCGGCGGGACCGTTGTGAAACACGTGGGAGCAGTAGAACCCGGTCTGGTCCCTGAAATGGCACTTCATCACGATAAAGGATTCCTGAAAGGGGCCGTAGTTCTCACAATTGGGCACCTCCAAACCCGAAGCCACGCACAATCCGTCCTCCGCCGCTTGCAACGGCTCCGGGAGAAAGTCCTGCACGGCATCAGGCGCGGCATGAAAGAAGACGAACTGGAACCGCACGTTGCGATAGAACGCCGGCAGCGGCGGATAAAAGGGGCTGCCCACTGGTATGTTCCAGCCATCATCGTGCTTCAGTCCCATGTCCAGATCCTTCCTCACCGTCGCTGGCATCGCCGGAGCGTACCTTCCCGGCCTCTGCATCGTCTACACCGTTGCTTCTGCCGTCGGAGCGTACCTTCCCGGCCTATGCCTTACCGGTTTCGTCGGCGTGTGGGTTTTCAGACTCATCCACCATCCACGAAAAGTGCCCAAGATCCCCCGCGATCACGATGCGCCAAGTTAGTAAAAGCGGGTCCATGGTCAAGAAATTCGTTCTTTCGGCGTGATTCGAGCGCGCCGCGATGTAATTCGAGCATCAAACCGGAGCATGAACCCTTGTCATTAACCAAAGTGCCTGCATATTTAGGTATAGTAGATATAGAAGTTTAATCAGCAGGACACCGGGACGCAACCATGGCCGTGACCAGCCCCAACATCATCTATATCCTCGCCGACGACATGGGATACGGCGACATGGGGTGCAACAACCCCGGTTCGAAGATCCCGACGCCCCACCTGGACCTGCTCGCCGGGGAAGGCATGCGCTTCACCGACGCCCACGCCCCTTCGAGCGTGTGCACGCCGAGTCGGTACGCCCTGCTGACCGGCCGCTACTGCTGGCGCACGCCCCTGCAGAACAGCGTCCTTTGGCCCTACGATCCGCCCCTGATCGAGCCCGGACGCCTCACCGCGGCGGAGTTGCTTCGCCGGCAGGGGTACCGTACCGCGTGCTTCGGAAAATGGCACCTGGGGTGGGAGTGGTCCACCTTCGACGGAAAACCCGCCCACGAAGGCACCGCGGTGGGCAGGCTGGACCGGGAACTGCGGGAGGAACGGGAACGGCACGTCGATTTCGGCCAGCCCATGCGTGGGGGTCCGGTCGACTGCGGATTCGACACGTATTTCGGCGTGGACGTACCGAATTTCCCGCCCTACACCTGGTTCGAACAGGACCGTCTCGCCGGGGAGCCGACCGTACCCAAACCCGACGACATGTTCGGATGGCCCGGAGTAATGAAACCCGGTTGGACGCTCGAGGAAATGATCCCCGCATTCATACGCCGTGTGGTCAACTACATCGAATCGTCCGGACCCGATCCGTTCTTCCTCTACTTTCCGCTCACGTCGCCCCATACGCCCATCGTGCCCAACGCGCCGTTCATCGGCCGGAGCGGCTCGGGGCTTTACGGCGACTTCGTGTGCGAGGTGGACTGGGTAGTGGGGCAGGTCATGGCCGCGCTGGAGCGCCGCGGAATCGCCGACGACACCCTGCTGGTCTTCACGAGCGACAACGGCCCTGAGTGCGCCCCGGCCGCGGACGGCGGAAGCTACGAACACGCAAAGAACCACGGCCACTACAGCATGGGGAACCTGCGCGGCGTCAAGCGCGATGTGTGGGAAGGCGGACACCGCGTTCCCTTCCTCGCCCGGTGGCCTGGCGTCACGCCCGCCGGATCAGTCTGCGACCAGCTCACCATCCTGGGTGATTTCATGGCGACCTGCGCCGAGCTGACCGGAGTCGATCTGCAGGAGGATGAAGGCGAGGACAGCGTGAGCATGCTCCCGCTGTTGCAGGGGGAGACCGGTGACCCGGTGCGGGACTTCGCCATTCACCACAGTTGCCACGGGAGCTTCGCCATCCGCAAGGACAACTGGGTCTACATCGATGCTCCGGACGGAGACGACAACCGCGAACCCGACTGGTTCAAAAAGGAACGGGGCTATACCGCCCACAACTTCCCCGGCGAACTCTTCGATCTCGAAGAAGACATTTCGGAACGGGTAAACCGGTACGGCGACCATCCCGAACTCGTCCGGGTGATGTCGCAGATGCTGGAACGGGTGAAGTCGGAAGACATCGCGGAAAGACCCTCGCCCGCAATAAGTTAGAAGAATGTTTGATCATCCGTTTCCACCGAAAAGACCGGCCGTCACGATCACGGAAAGTACGAATCGTATCTACGAGGTGGACTGCCCGGAACTGCAGTGGTGGTTTGCCGTGCCAAGGCTGGGTGAGCATTATCAGTGGGTGCAATATGATGCCGTAACGCAGGAGTTGGATAACGTGGTCGATATGCGCGCTACGGGACCCGCCACCATCAAGGGTATAGACTGTGTGAAAATCCGCGTGGAGGAATCCGCACGCGATGACGACTTCCCGGTTTCCCTGGACCCGGGTTACATGTACGCCGTACTGGATGATGACCGCGCCCGGTGGCTGTCTGTGATCATGACCGTGAACGGAAAGCAGGTAGAGACGACCATCGGGGAAGGCGACTTCGCGGAACAGTGGGGGGAGATCGGCCGCCGAAAGCTGGTCGACGACGGGCGGTACGTGCGGCAGACCGATGGTTCCTACGTTACTACCGACCGCACCGGACTGGGAGCCGGCACGTACGATGTTACCATCGGCGAGCGCACCTTCCACTGCCTGCGTGTGCTGGACCGGGAGCTCATCAACGCCGAAGGCGGCGAGTTGGTCGAAGCATACATGAACCAGGATGGGCGCACCGTATTCCACAGAAGATACGACAGCCAGTATTTCAGAGGAGGCGATCTGGCTTCTAAGTGGCCCGATAACCACAAAATGGTCATCGACGATATGGTGTGGGTACACCACGACTGCACCATGCGCGCCCACGACATCATTACCGCGCGTGCCCTGTCGCCCTGAAGCCATGACGCTATCAAGGCTCCACGGCGCACCGCTTATATGAGGGATTCTGAAGATGATTGACGATTTCGATTTCGATCCGGGATCAGGACGCATCGCGCTGCTGTGCCGGGGCGTCACCGGTGAGCGGTGGGTCGAGATACGAAATTCGGCAGGCGAGACAATTCGCCGGATCCCGCCGAACTATCTGCCCCATCACCCGCGCTGGTCTCCGGACGGCAAGAAGCTGACCTTCTCGGGTAACGACGGCCGTATTGCCGTACATGACGTTTCCAGGGACGAAACCACGATCATATACGACGACAGTGTATTGAAAGCGGGATTCAGCAGGTGGTCACACGATGGATCTCATCTTTCCTTCACCGCGTCTGGCCGGCATATCACGGAGCACGGTTTCACCCGGCATCCAGACCTGTTCCGCCATGAAATCGCGACGGGAGTTACAGAGAGGCTGACTAAATCGGACAACTTCGCGGACCGGTTTCCCGCGTGGTCGCCTTCTGGCGGACAGATCGCGTTTCACCGGTGGGACCTCGACAAAGACGAGAAGCCCCAGGAGGCCTGTATTTATGACCGGACACGGAAATCGGTCCGGCCTGTTCTGAAAGGAACCACCAGTCAGCATTTCGGCCTGTCTCCCTGGTCCGCCGACGAGAGATGGTTCTCACTCAGCGAACGTACCGTATCCGGATACCGCACCCGCGTTGTCGATCTGTCCGGGCAGGCCGCCGATTGCCTGGAATTTCCCGGGCGGGAGGGGGTTTTCTCGTCAGAACCGGGTTCGACCGAGCTGCTTTGCATCGACACAGGCGAGGCAGCCTGGCACGAGGTCCCCTCCGGACGAAAGCGCGCGTCAATCCAGCTCCCGCCAGGAGTCGAAGTAGCGAAGGAACTGACCTGGCACAAGGTCGCCTTCGAGGATCATGCCCGGTGCGTATATTTTATCGGTACGGACGGCAAGGTTTATATCGGGGAAAAAGGAGCCGGGTGCGCCGTATTCGCCGAATACGATGAACCGGCGCCGAAATACAGCCTGCAGGAGTTCGTCGTTACCGCGTCCGACGGGCTGGAGTTGCCCGCGCAGCGCCTGGTGCCGGCGTCCCCGCGCAATGTTGCCGTGCTGTACGTCCACGGAGGTCCCGGGGCCACCCTGGACCGGACCGACTCGTGGGCGATGTGCCTTGTGCGCGAAGGGTTTGAAGTGGTCCGCGTGGCGTATCGCGGATCGAGAGGATTCGGTGACGATCTGTTCCAGGCAAACCGGGGCGTCGCGGGAGTCAAAGACGTCCAGGACGTGATCGATACCGGGAGTGCCTGGCATAAGCGATTCGGAGAAGGCCGCAATCTGGCGCTGTTCGGAAACAGCTACGGCGGGTATCTCGGCATGATGGCCGTCAAGAACCCGGATTCGCCATTTGCGTGCGTCGTAGCGACCTGCTGCTGCATGAGTCTTCGCGTGCTGCCTGGTCGCTACGGCACGTTGCTTCCGCCTGGTGAAAAAGAACGGGAGAAGGCGCTGGAGGAAAGATCCGTACGGCGTAACGTCGAGCGGATCCGAATACCCGTACTGCTCTTTCACGGAGAGCTGGATACCGTAGCATCGACGAGTGACATGCGCCGGTTGCATGAAAGTATCAACGACTCGGGCGGCGACTGTTCCCTGGTGGTCTATCCCGACGATACGCACGCCCTGGCGAAGCATCGGGCTGAAATCTTCGCGAAAGTCTCGCAGTTCGTGGATCGCAACGCGGCGTGAGCATTATCGCTGCTTGATCTAATTGCTTCCCATCAGTCGCTTTCTCATTGACCGTTTCTCAATAGTCGTTTCCCATTAGTCGTTTTAATTAGTCGCTTTCTCATTGGAGCCTGCCCACTTGAGCGAATCCGGATACCCCGAACCCACCGCCGGCGCGCTGATTCAGGACCCCGAGGGCAGGATCCTGTTGATCAGGTCCCACAAGTTCAACGACCTGTACACCATACCCGGCGGGCACATCGAACTCGGGGAGACGGCGGAGGAGGCGCTGCGAAGAGAGATCCGGGAAGAAACCGGGCTCGAAATCCATGACGTGGAGTTTCTGCTCTACCAGGACTTCGTTTTCGGCGACTCCTTCTGGAAGAAAAAGCATTTTATCTTTCTGGATTTCGCCTGCCGGACCGACTGTACTGATGTGCGGATTAATGAAGAAGCACAGGCCTACGTGTGGTCAACGCCGGAAGAAGCGCTGACACTTCCGATCGACCGGTACACGGTCAAGGCTATCGAGGCACTGTTAGCCAGGCGGAGTTCGAACGAAAAATGACTCGATGTGCGCTCTTCGATCTGGATGGTACGCTGATCGATTCACTGGAACTGTATATTCAGGCCTTAAAACGCACGCTGAAAGACATCACATTCGAGGAAGTGCCCACTGAGCGACTTGCGACGCTGCGGCTGAATTCCGAACCGCGGCTTTTGGGGTATTTCGTAGCATCCGACGAGGTGGAGGCCGCCCATCGCCGGTTTCTGGCAAACTATTGCATGCTTCATGAGAAATACTTCGACGGGGTCTATCCGGGGATCCGGGATCTGCTGGCATCACTTCGTAGAAGCGGGGTCAAGACGGGCATCGTCACCGGCAAAAGCCGGGGCGCCTGGGAGATCACCCGTTCACATGCCGGGTTGGGAGATTTCGACACCGTGGTCGTCGATGACGACGTATCCAACCCCAAACCGGACTGCGAGGGCATCGTAACGGCGATGGCCAACCTGGAGGCTTCACCGGCTGCGACCGTCTATGTCGGCGATTCGGTGAGTGACCTGGGAGCCGCGACTGAAGCGGGTGTGGGGTTTCTGGCTGTCAGATGGTCGAAGACCGAAGCGGAAATCAGTTCGTTCGAAATGGCCGCGGCCGAGATCGGCCCCTACGCTAGTGTCGATCATCCCGGTGAGATCGCGCGATTATTGGAGATTCCTTAAGAAGGGCTCCATGCCGGGAGGAGCACATGCCGGGCTACAACTACCATTTTCATCGCGACGATGTCGAGGCGGCGATTGCCTGCCTGAATGAACACGGTTTCTGCGTCATCCAGCAGATGATCGACCAGGACATGGTGGCTGCGCTGAAGGAATCCATCGACCGGCAACTGGATCCGAAAGGTGACCTGGGTCCGGCTTCCAACCGGTATCACATGTCCTTCGCCGAAGACAGCGAGCCCGTCTGGGACCTGGTCGACAGCCCGGCGTACATGCGTTTCATCCGAACCGTTCATGGCGGTGCCGACCTTTGTTTACACCGGTCGGCGGCCATCCTCCGCACGCCGGGCGAGGGCATGGGCCGCTGGCACCAGGATCACCGGGGGCACATCGAAAACCCACAGCACGCCAACGACGTCCTGAACCGGTTCCCCATTCCGAGTGGCGCCTGGTTCTATCTCAACGGGAGCCATCCAGACCGAAGCGGCATCGCGGTCATCGAGAAATCCCACTATCCGGAATGGGAGGGTCCCGAAGGGTTTATAATGGGGCCGGCCCGAAACGGTTTGTATCCCGAGGGCGGTACACCCGATACACTCTACGACCCCATGTCCGTGCCCGGCTGCGTCCCGGTCGTGGCCGATCCCGGCGACCTGATCTGCTTCGCCGCACTCACGTGGCATGCCAACATGGCCACCCGCGAGCGGCGCTACTCCTGCGGCATCGGATTCCGTCCAAAGACCTGGCGTATCGACGCACCGTGGCCCCTGCCATCTTCGGCTGCGGCCCTGACCGAACGACTGCCAGATCGGCTAAAGCACTACACCGAGGGGTACACGGGTTTCGACGGAGAATGGAGAGCGGAGTAACCGGATCGAAAAGCGTTACTGCCGGCGATGGCCATCCGAATGCTCAACTCAATTTGGGACCGGGGTTTTCTACTGGACATCAAACAGACGGGGCAAGGCTGAAACGTCGTCGATCACCGCGATGTTGGGAAGTTTCTCGAATTCGCTCTCACCCGTAGTACCTGTCAGCACGGCTACGAAGGGTACTCCAGCCCGTTCGGCCGTTAACGCATCCACTATGCTGTCTCCCACGTAGTACACGTTGCCGGTTTTCATTCGCAGGATGGACACGGCGGTCAGCAGTCCCTCGGGATGTGGCTTGTGTTCCGTTACATCTTCACCACCCACGATGACACTGAAGTGATCGGAAAGCCCTTCCCTCTCGAGGATACCTTCAATTCTGTATCGGAACTTGGTCGACACGATGCCCAACTCGAAACCAGTTTCAATCAATTGAGCAGTCGTGCTCGGAACAAAGTCATACACTACCGTCAGATCAGCCATAATCTGGTCAGCTCGTTCGACGTACCGGCTCACGAACACATCGACATCTTCACTCCGCTTCTGCCCTGTCAGGTTTTGAAAAGTAGCCATCAGAGACAAACCGATAGTATGCCTGATCCGCTCATCATCGGCCCGAGGCAAATCCATTCCATCCAGCGCGAAATTGACACACTCTATCACGCCTTTTGTCGAATCCGCCAACGTCAGGTCGAAATCAAACACGATCGCTCTTTCCGTACGTCCGACATGTACCTCTTCTGATTCGGCAACCACTTCTAAGCCTTTCCGCGTCCCTTCCCTTGAACAATGTCCGGCAATCACGTAGTTTTACATACAGTGAGGCACAAGGCGCCAATCAATGGCTATCTTCCCTCCCGGCGTGCCGATCACTTGTATCGATGGCACAATGTACACGCGCAGGTCATTCTGAGAAAGCTTACCGTTGATTTCAACGCTGTTCTTCGACATCGGAGAGACCATTCTGAACGCGGAAGCGCAACAGGACGCGTTGGCGGAGGTGCACCGAAAGGTACTGGGCGATTTTGGTTTTTCGTTGACAAGGGATGAATACAGGCGGCTGGACGAGGAGAGGATCCGGTCGTTCGTCCCCAGCGCGACGCACGCTATTACGTGGCATTTCGCGAAACCGAATTTACGCCTCCATAACGAGATAACCGGCGAGTTACGTTCGCACTATGATGAGATAAGACAGATCGGAAGCCGACTCTATCCCGGAGTAGCTGGACTACTTGAAAGGCTGGCGGACAGTTATGCGCTTGGCCTTGCCGGAAATGCGCCCGCATCGGTTACAAAACATCTCGAGGAATTTGGCGTGCTGCGCTGGTTTACCCACACCGACGTATCCGGGAGTATCGGAATCAAGAAACCGGATCAACGCTTCTTTGAGACCGTCCTAACGAATGCGGACACACAAGCGTCCGAATCGATCATGATCGGCGACCGGCTCGACAACGACATCATACCGGCCAGGCGAGTCGGCATGAAAACGATCTGGATACGATGGGGACGCTATCGTATCATGGAACCGCGCACACCGGAGGAGATCCCCGATGCGACCGTAGCCGACGTGCGTGAGGTCCCCGCTGCGATCACCTCAGTAATTGCAACAGATTTGAATACGAAAAGTTGAGGACGGTGTCGGTTACTGTTGGCAATCAACACTCCCGATCAAATGCAAAGCAGTTCTCCAAGTCACTACTCACGGTTTGTCATGAGCAGTACGTTTGATTCATGTGTTCCAATCTCCCAGTTCCCGATAGACTTCCCGATCCAATCCGTGCGCGTCTGAGAGGCTACTCGACCGATAGCCACAATCTGAGGACCGAGTCATGCTCTGACGTGTATCTCTTCACGCATCCCCTGAAGCAGGGCCTGATCCTTAAGACGAGGGACGTCAGGTTGAGACCGCAGGAATCGGACCTGCTGCAGGAGACGGTGGCCCTGTCGTGGCTACTGGGCAAACTTCCCGTGCCCGAGTTCGGCTGTTTCCACGTCGAAGGCGATACGCAGTACCTGGTCATGACGCAGATGGAAGGCGTCACGGGGATTCATCCGGCCGTGACCGGCGATCCAGGGCATCTCGTGCGGGAATTCGCGCGCGGGCTGCGCGAAGTACACGCCCTGAGCACCGAATCCTGCACCCTGGACTGGCGCATGTCGCGATTCATCCCCTGGGCGCAAGGTTTGATCAAAAGCGGCGCGCTGGACGAGGAAATTCCTGAAGGCGAGGACCGAACCTTTCTCGATGATGAGCTATCTGATATAATGGAGGTCATGCCCGGGGAGGAAGACTTGGTCTTTACCCACGGCGATTATTGCCTGCCCAACGTCATGTTCACGGACGGCAAGCTGAGCGGTTACATCGACCTGGGCTACGCCGGGGTCGGCGACCGGTACCTCGATCTCGTGGCGGCCCGCGGAACGATCCGCCGGAACCTGGGCGAGGAATGGATTGCTCCGTTCTTCGAGGCCTATGGTCTCGAAGAACCGGACCCGGAGAAACTTGACGCGTACCAGCGCGTGCACGATTTCGGATTTCGGTGAACCCGGGTCAATTCGGTGCGCGGCGACGATTCATGCGAGGATTTCCATGAACATCCCCCACGTTCAGGTCAAAACCCTCCTTCACGAGGCGGCAGACCAGATCGTCATGCCGCTGTGGAGGAATCTGGGGCGGGACGATGTCGTGGAGAAAAGCGAAGGCGATCTGGCCACGGTCGCGGATTCCCGGTGCGAGGCTTTCCTGGCGTCTCATCTCCCCGGGTTGATCGATGGTTCGCTGGTCATCGGGGAGGAGAGCGTCCATGACGATCCGGGCCTTCTGTCGGCGTTGCACTCGGACGCGCCGGTCTGGGTAGTCGATCCCCTGGACGGGACCCGGTACTTCGCAGCGGGTGAGCCGAAATTTGCCATCATGGTCTGTCTCATTCAGCGCGGAATGACCGTCGGGGCATGGATACTCAATCCTCTGGATGGCGTTCTGACGAGCGCGGAAAGGGGGGCCGGGGCCTTCCAGGGATGTGAGCGCCTGTCCGTGGATTCCTCACGCCTGGCTGTCAGTCCCGGGCACCTTCCCCTGGATCGCGCACGAGGCGTGGCCATGACGTGGTACCTCCCGGACGCGCTCAAGCCAACCGCGGAAGCGGCGAAGGATAGCTTCCAATTCATAGAACGCACCCGGTGCGCCGGCTATAACTATCCTGCCTTCGCGAAGAACGAACTGCACTTCCTCTTCTTCTATCGCACCCTGGTCTGGGACCACGCGCCGGGCGTCCTGATCGCGCAGGAGGCGGGCGGACTGGTTCGCCGCCTGGACGGAACGGCTTATTCGCCGGTGGATGACCGCAGGGGTTTGCTTTGCGCCAACAACGCAGAAACATGGACCGCGATACAGCGGACGCTGGTACCGTCCGTCGAGGTCGTCGGCAGAATATAGCTGCTTCATTTAGGACGAGGCGACCTTACGCGGCCCCACTTCAGCCACGGGGCCGCGTAAGGTCTTGAAGGGCCGTCCTTGATGCGAGGCAACCCTTCACCTCGCAGTTTGAATCGACCGAATCGACCTTGGGTAAAGGGATGGCGGATCAAGCCGCCACACCCTGGATTCGGCCGCAACTTTTTCAAGGTTGGTATGAGTATCGACATACGAATCCGATGACACTTCAATCCGGGCATCGAATTCGGACTTTTCCCCGGAATACCTTCCCATGGATTCGGGTGGCTTCGGATTCCCGGTGGATGCGTCATACACCAGCGTCAGGTTGAATAGCACCGGTTTGCTTTCCGATTTGCCGTCACTGGCGTAGATGACCGCCGGCAATACGGGAACGATACCGACGTTCCCGTATACAGACGCGAATTCGGCCGGCGTTACGGAACTCCGGGGCCGGATGAAGAATCGACTGCCGTACCGATCGACACAGAGCAGCGCTTCCTCTGGGGATCGAATGCCCAGCCTTTCGGGAATCGCGATACCGAACCGGTAAGTAACAATGTCCTCTTCATAGTCCGACGCCGGATCCCCCTCGAACTCCAGGTCCGTCCCGGGACCCGCAGGGAACAGGACGACGCGAGAACGATCATAGACCGGGCCGTTTAAGACCGGAGGGTGATTGGGGCCGTGGTGCACGGGTCGAATCAGGGACGTTGTGTTGAAGGTGGCCGGTGCCGATTGCGTATGCAGCGGCGGCTCCGTCGACTGCTTCGACTGCGGTGACGGCGTGGAACTTGAGAATCCGATCCAGACGACCACGAACGTGGCCGCGAGTAAAGGAACCAGAAGGTAGGTAAACAGGATCGACCGTGACATGGGTAGCTCCTTTGTTGCTATGTGTAAGAGAACAGTCAGGAACTACGGACATGAGGGCACGGAGGAGATCTGGACTGCCAGCTGCTGCTTATGACATCTGGCAACCCGTGTTTTGTGTTTGAATCGTTCTCGACGCAAATGACCTGAGAGGAACAGGCAGACAGGAGGATCTCGCGAGACAACGAGTTGACGTGCAGACCGCACAAATCCACCAATCCGTCGAGGGACAGCCTTTCCTGCAAAAAAGAGAAGCACTTGCACGCCCAGATCCCGATCATGGCCTTTCCTCGCAGACACGTCGAGGTTGACGGCGTCTCTACCCCGTTTAACTACCGTGGCAGTTTACAGGTTCCCGGAAATGGGGGGAACCGACGCAAACCGGGCCGAATTTTCGTCGCCATTCATGCATCGGAAACGTCCGGTGGCCGCGATCCGGTGTACCTGGCCCGTGGGCGGATGAGTTGGTCCCTTTCGTACTGTTCGATCGCGTGTCCGATCCATCCGGCTGTGCGGCCCAGCGCGAACAGGGCCATAACGCTGCCTTCTGGCATGCCGAGGACGCGTGCCAGCGCCGTGACGGCCAGGTCGATGTTGTACCGGTCCGGTACGAGGCGGTGGGTCGTTTCGATAATTTCCCGCGCAAGCTGCAGGTCCTTCGATCCCGGAAACCGATCTTCCAGCTTGTGCAGCAGCAGGCGCGCCCGCGGGTCCACGTCGCGGTAGACGGTATGCCCGAATCCCGGGACTTTCTGACCGACCCGCAACCGGTTGGCAACCGCCCGTTCGGCGCTGCCGATCGATTCCGCCTCCTGAAACAACGCTTCGACGCGCTCACTGGCCGCGCCATGCTTATAGCCGCGCAGCGCTGCGAGTCCCGCACAGACGGCACTGTAGGGCGTCGTGCCGGCCGACGCGGCGCATCGCACGGTGAAGGTCGATACATTCAGTTCGTGATCCGCGAACAGTACCAGGGTCGTATTGATCAGCTCCGCCGCGCCTTCAATGTCCGCGGCCCAGGCCTTGCGCAATGCCTGGGCGATCCCGCCCATCGGGTCTACGCCCGTGGCCACTCCGGTCATGAACCAGAGAATCCGCATGCCCGTCGCGGCGACCGTATCCCGCCGCAGGTCCAGCGCGGCCAGGTCATCCGCCTCCGCCAGAGGCAGCAACGTCTGAAAGCGTTCGACGGGCTTGAGTTTTTTCATTTTCAACCAGCTTTCGCGGTAATCTCTCTGATAGGTATTCGAGTAAATCGGAAAAGAAAACCGCTTGTCACCCGTCCAGATCAGGGCCGCGACGCGCTCAAACGATTCGTTCGCCGCCAGGATCGTCGCGTCCCTTCCCCGGTAGAACAGCCGTTCGTCGGTGATCAGGGTGATGGCCGATTCCAGGATCGGGTCTCCCGCGTACAGGGCTCGTTTCACCGCCCATCCCGGATTCTGCCGGGATCTTTTGCGCGCCTTCATCCGTTCGATATCTTCACTGCGGTACAACCGCTTCCGCCTGCCTTCGCCACTCTCTTCAGACCGAATCATGCCGCGGCTGACATAGGCATAGAGCGTCGACAGGCTTACATTCAGCGCGGAGGCCGCCTCGGTCGCTGTCATGTATCTACGGCTGTTCATGAAGTGTTCCTTCCGTTAAGGCCGCATTTAAAAAAGTCCGGTTCGATTAAGGCCTGGTTCGATTAAGGCCCGGTCTTATAGATCTCACACAAAAAAATAAGGTTGATTGATATTTTAATCAATATTGACAATATGTCAAATCTCCTTTTGTTAGGTACCTAACGGACTGGTGGCGCCTTTAATCAGCCGGCAGCGTACAATACCAAAAGCGAAAAGTGCGCAAACGCAGGATCTGACACAAACAGGAGTGATGCCTTGCACCAAATAGCCGTTTTGCCCGGAGACGGGATCGGTCCTGAAATCACCCGCGAGGCCGTCAAGGTGCTGAAGGCCGCGGGAGAGAAACACCAGCTGGGTCTCGTATTCTCCCACCATCTGGTCGGGGGAGCGCTGCTCGATGCGCAGGGCGTGGCACTGTCTGATGAGCTCATAGAAAACTGCAGGCGCAATGACGCAGTCCTGTTCGGTGCGGTGGGCGGTCCTAAATGGGATCATCTGGACATGCAGAACCGGGCGGACCATGCCCTGATTCGATTGCGGAAGGAACTGTCCGTATATGCGAATCTGCGGCAATTCAGGTTGTACGCGGCGCTGGAAGACGCATCCGCCGTTAAAACCGATCTCATAGCCGGGGGCGTTGATTTCATCATACTCCGCGAGCTGTCCAGCGGCGCGTATTACGGGCAGCCGAAATTCAGAGAGGACACGCCCCGGGGCAGAAGAGCCGTCGACACCATCGAGTACTTCGATTTCCAGGTCGAACGGCTGGCGCGTTACGGATTTGAACTGGCGCGACAGAGACGTGGCAAACTGACCTCGATGTCGAAGTGGAACGCCCTGGAATCCTCCAGGCTCTGGCGCGACGTAGTCGAGGAAGTAGCCCGGGAATACCCGGATGTCGATACGCGGCATGAAATTGTTGACGCGGGCGCCATGAACCTGATCCGAAGACCCACCGAATACGATGTTATTGTCATGCCCAACATGTTCGGCGATATCCTGGGTGATGAAGCGGCGGTCCTGGCCGGCTCCATCGGAATGGTCCCGTCCGCGGAGATCTCCCTGGACAGCACGTCGCTGTATGAGCCTATCCACGGAAGCGCGAACGACATTGAAGGCAAAAACGTAGCCAATCCGTTGGCTATGATCCTGAGCGCCGCGCTATTGCTCAGGTACAGCCTGAACTGTCCGGCCGGCGCCGACGATATCGATCGCGCCGTCGGCAAAGTGATCGAAGGCGGATACCGAACGGCGGACATCTGGAAACCCGCTGATCAACAGCGGGTTTCCACCACGGAAATGGGCGATCTGGTGGTTGAAATGTTGAGCGAATGATCACCACAGTGACCACTACCGGGATTACGCGTATTTGCTGACAGGAGCACATCATGTCTTACTCACCCGGACTCAAGGACATCGTAGCGGTGGAAACCCGGCTGAGCCATGTCGACGGTGAAGCCGGCGAACTGGTCATCGGCGGATATCCACTCGAAGAGATCGCGGAAAGAGCGACGTATGAAGAGATGGTATACCTCCTGTGGCACGGAGCACTGCCCACAGCGGCTGCCCTGGAGCGATTCGCCGGTGAACTGGCCGCGTGCCGCCCGCTATCCGGCGCAACCCACGATTTACTGCGAACCGCCGCGGCCGAGCGCCGCCCCGTCATCGACGCGGTGCGTATGGCCTCCTCCTCCTTGCCTGTCCGGGACGATACGGCCGATGCCCGGTCGCTGGTGGCCGGTCTGCCGACCGTCGTTGCGGCCTACTGGCGTCTTCTTCACGGGGAAGAACCGGTAGAACCGGACCACGGCCTCGGCCATGCGGCCAACCTGCTGTACATGCTGACGGGCGAAAACCCCGGAGACGACCGGGTACGGGCACTCACGACCTATCTCAACACGGTCGTCGACCACGGCATGAACGCATCCACGTTCACGGCGCGGGTCATCGTTTCGACGCGCTCCGATTTCATTTCTGCTGTTACGGGCGCGATCGGCGCGCTCAAAGGCCCGTTGCACGGCGGGGCGCCGGGCCCGGTCATTTCCATGCTTGAAGCGATCGGCGACGCCGATAACGCAGAATTCTACCTTCGTGAAAAACTCGAATCGGGGGAACGACTCATGGGTTTCGGTCACGCCGTGTACCGCGTGCGCGACCCCAGGGCCGACGTCCTTTCGCGGGCCGCGCGTTCTTTTTTTACCCATGATCACGACCTGTATGCCCTGGCCCTGCACGTCGAAGAAACCGCCATTGAACTCCTCGAAGAGTACAAGCCCGGCCGGCGCCTGCAGACCAACGTCGAGTTCTTTACCGCCCTGCTCCTCAAAGGGCTGGGTCTCCACCCGGACCTCTTCACCCCCATGTTCGCCGTGGGCCGTGTCGCCGGCTGGACCGCCCATTGCATCGAGCAGCGGGCCGTGGATCGTATCTTTCGTCCCGAGTCTCTTTATTCGGGGGACAAGACCAGGCGGTGGACGCCCGTTGACAAACGGTAGCGCCCGCCACGGGTACTCATCTACTTAACGCTGGCATAACGCGTCCGCATACCGCATAATATCGTCTTAAACACCGGCATAGATTCGGAATGGTCACGAGGTCATACTGGGAAAGGAACGACCTATGGCGATGGTCGACATGAAGCAGATCCACGCCCCGGAAGACGCGACGGACCTGCTGAGACACCCCGATGAGTTGCGGCGACGTGCCGCGGAGCACGGATGCCTGTTCTTTCGGCGTCTGCTTGATCCGGCGCGCGTACAGGAGGTCCGGCGCCAGGCGCTCGAGGTCTGCCGGGAACACGGCTGGCTCGCCCCCAGCTCGAATCCTATCGACGGTTTCGCGAATCTAGGCATCAGCGTGTTCGAAGGCGACGACCCGCGCTGGCAGGCCTTCTACGACGATGTCCAACGAATCCGCGACTTCCACGCATTGGCGCTGGATCCCGCGTTGATCGGTATGCTCGAAGTGCTGTTCGGAGAACCCGTGCTGGCCCACAGCCGGAACATCTGCCGGCTCGTATTCCCGGACACGAACGCCCACTCGACCCCGCCTCACCAGGACAACTACTTCATCGGCGGTTCGGACGAGACGTGGACGGCCTGGATCCCGCTGGGCGACTGTCCGGAAGAACTCGGCGGACTCGCCGTCAACCGGGGATCCCACCGTAGCGGAATGCTGGAGACGTCAGAAGGCGTGGGGCCGGGCGGGCGACAGGTCCCCGTAGAGGACGATTCCGCCTGGGTCGGCGGCGACTATGCTTGCGGGGACGTCATCATCCTCCACAGCCTGACGATTCACCAGGGTCGGGACAACCTGACGGCGGACCGCCTCAGGCTTTCCGCCGATTACCGGTACCAGCCGAGAAGCCATCCGGTCCGGGAGGATTCCCTCCAGCCCCACATGAACTGGCTGACGTGGGACCAGGTTTACGAACATTGGGATGAGGACGATCCGGTGAAGTTCTACTGGAGAGACTTGGACCTGGACGTGGTCAAGCGGGAGCCTCGGTAGACGTTGCCGGAGTCTCTATAGGCGTCGCGGTGTTTGGCGCGTCAGGTGTCTAAGTTCACATCGCGGAAACCACGCTGACTTGCACCAGAACACGCCCGCCCCCGGACATACCCCGGATATGCCCAATCCAATTGCCAAATCCGTCAAGCACCTGGTGCAAATGTTCCTACGCAAGCCGATGGCGGCGCCGGTAGATATGTCTGGACGCCACGTGATCGTGACCGGGGCGTCACCCGGTTCGCTCGGGTACGAAACCGCGCGGATCCTTGCAGGTTGGGGCGCGACAGTGGTGGCGACCCGGGTCCGCGATGTGGCAGTGATGGAAGCGACGCTGAAAGACGACCTTCGCAAGCGCGGTGCTGACGCGGACACAGACAACATCACGGCGCACGCACTTGATCTTCGGGATCCGGACAGCGTCAACGACTTCTCCGCCTGGTACCGCGACAGATACCACGATCAACTCCATGTCCTGATCAACAACGCGGGCATACACGAGAAGACCCTCGCTCCACGAAGGAAAGCTCCGCTAACCGATGATGGCTTCGAAGTCCACTGGCGGACCAATTACCTTGGCGCCTTTCACTTGACCTGGGCGCTGTTGCCTCTCCTGCAACGGACCGGACTCGAAAGCGGCGATGCACGGGTCGTCAACGTGTCCTCCGGTCTGCACGACCGTGTCGGGAATGCGGATCTTTTTGGCGAGGTTGCGCACCGCGATATGCCGCACTACCACTCCTGGGACGCGTACGGAAAGTCAAAACTGGCGATGATTCACATGGCTTTTGAAATCGAAAGACGATTCGCCGAATCACACAACCTGCACGCGGTGGCCTTACATCCGGGCGTCGTAAAGACTAACCTGACCCTGCCGCAGGCGTTTCGTGGACGAATCGGAAGGGCGGCTCATCGTATCAGTTCCGCGCTGGCCTCGCTGGTCCTGCTGTCCCCGCATGCCGGGGCGCAAACCATCGTGATGTGCGCGAGCCGGCGTCCCTTGCAAGGGGGAAAATACTACGAGCGCTGCGCCGTCGCCGAACCGTCTGCGGACAGCCGGGACGCAGATGCCGCCAAACGCCTGTGGGAGCAGTCGGAACGGTGGGTCGGGACCCTCGCGCGGCACGCCAGTTGATTCGCAAGATCTAACCGGAATCAATCTGCATGTACTCGAACCTCAGGAAGACCCGCTTTGGACGACGAATTACTTAATCGGGGGTTCTCACCCCGGCCGCTGAAGTCCGCGCAACGCAAGGCGCTGGACACCGATGGATTCGTCGTTCTGGAGGAGATCGTCTCGCCGGACTGGCTCGTCGAGTTGCGCCACGCTTTCGATGAGATTCATGACCGCGAGGGCGACAAGGCCGGCGAGGAGGTCGCGCAGATGAAAGGCGTCCGCCGGCTTGCCGATCTGGTCAACAAGGGATCGGTATTCGACGCGGTCTACCTGCAGCCCGAGCTCTTGACGGCGGTCTTCCATGTCCTGCAGCGGCCATTCAAGCTGCACTCGCTCAATGGGCACGACCCGCTGCCCGGAAGTGGGTTGCAGATTCTTCACGCCGATTGGGGCCAGCCCGCCGAACCCGGCGGACCCTACCACGTCGTCAACTCCATGTGGATGCTCGACGACTTCACCCGTATCAATGGCGCGACGCGCTGCGTGCCCGGAAGCCACCATATACCCGGCCGGATTACAGACCACGTAGCCGAGCGCCTGGAGGATCACCCCGACCAGGTACACCTGACGGGCCGCGCGGGTTCGGTGGCCGTATTCAACGGCAGCCTCTGGCACAGCTCGTATGTCAATCGCAGCGACGCTCCTCGGCGGGCCCTGCACTGCGCCTTTATCGCCCGTGAACACCCCCAGCAGACGAATCAGCGGGAGTATCTGCACCCCGAGACGGCCCAACGCCTGTCCCCGCTCGCGCGCTACATCCTGGACGTCGAGGACGTCCCACGGTAACTCGATTTTTGCGATCACGTGCGGTTATCCAACAGCCCCTGCTATCCAAACAGCTCCTGTACCAGATCCCGCGCCCGCTCGATCACGGTTTCGAGGCAGCCGGGGGTCAGCTTGGCCCAGTAGGTAACGTCTTCGTTGGCTTCGTGTCCACCGCGGGGATAAGCCTCCCGCGTCGGCAGGTAGCCCACATAGTGCGTAGTGAGGTGTGCCGGAAAGAGATAGGAAGCCGGCGAGTTTACCTTGAGCGCCAATTGTCCTTCCACGAACGGTTCCCCGGGCAGGCCGATAATGCCGAGATCACCGATGCGAAAGGCCTGGATCTCATAGCTGAACTCGCCGTCCCGTTGCCTGCACAACTCGACGCTGCGGGTCGATGCCGCCCGAAACCAGCGCGGGTCAACTTGCCCGTTCGCTTCGCGCGGCGGTTCCGGATGCTCGGTGAGAATCGCATCGACTTCGCGCAGGCGCGCTTCAGGTATCTCGCGAAAGGGCAGGTCGATCCTTTCGAGCCTGGTATCCAGTACTGCTTCGCTTTCGAACGCCAGGCTGTGCACGATGCGTTCGCTCAGACCGGACAGTCCGCGCCCCATCCGCCGGTGGTCCGGCTGGTAGTCCGGGTCGAAGGGGTGCCAGGGGTTGATGTTGCCGCAGCATCCGTTGACGACCAGCGACACGGAATCGGCACCAAACACCTGCTGCATCTCCCGGGACCAGGCGCCCGGCCAATCCGCCGACGCGGCCAGGAAGGTCTCGCTGTTGCCGTATGCGTTGACCGGGTGGCACGTGTAGTGCAAGAGAAAGGCCAGCGGTCTCCCGTTCATATCCTGGACGCAGCACACGCCGACCTCCGGGTCGATAGGACCTTCCAGGTAACAGACATCCGAAATACCAAAGGGCTGCCGCTCCCGGCCCAGCGGCCTGGGCATGAATATGGTGCCATCCCTGCGTATGCCGCGCCGGTTGAAAGCCAGGTCGCCCGAGACGCCGCGGCCCAGGCCGATGCGCGCGGGTTGCAGCCTGCCCGCCGCTTCGACCGCGGCCTCCACCGCGGCGGCAGCGGCCCGGTCGTTATAGGCGCGTTCGGCCCCGCGCAGATACTCCGTTTCCTCGGTGGTCTCCAGTGGAAAATCCGGATCCAGCATGAAGTAACCGAGGCTCGGAGCGGAATGCGTTTGTGTCGCCTGTACCATGATCGCGTCCCGTTCAATACCCGTCTGCTCGCAGATTTCCGCGCGGATCCGGTCCGTGTAGTCGCCGGTGACAATGGTGAGATCCAGGATCACCAGGCAGACGCGCCGCCCGTTCGCCTCGAATACGATGGTCTTGGCAAAGAGCGGATCCAACACGGCCCGGGTCGGACGGTGGTCGCCGGCTCCGCTGCCCGCCAGATGTGTCCCCGCCGGCGGGGATATATCGATCATCGCCGCACCGGCGCTCAACTGGTTAGTCGCACTCATGGGGTTCCTTTCGGCATTTCCCTTCGTCCTTTCCTTTCGTCGTTTTCCTTTCGCCGCCGGATGATACAAACTAACATAAAGCATCCACACACCAATTGAGAAAGGGGAATTCGATCATGATCGAATGGCTGGGTATCGGACACCTTTTCGAACTGTCCCGGACGGAAGCGACCTGGGGATTTTTCACCCCACTGATCATCTACGCCGTGTTTTTCGTGGTCCAGCTCATGCTGCCCGGCAGATGGGTACCGGGTTACGTCATCAATCCGGAGACCGGCGAACCCCGCAACTACCGCCTGAACGGCATGCTCGTGTTCTTGATCGCGATCGTCGTGTGGGCGCTCGAACTCACCGGGCTTCCTCACGACTGGTTTTACCGTTCCTCGATCTATGCCGTGGCCGGCGGAACGGTCTTCAGCATAATCTTCACTCTGATTGCCGTGTTCAGCCAGCCGCAGGGCAAGGTGACGAACCGGTTCCTGGCATGGTGGTTCGGACGTGCCCAGGAGATTTCGTTCTTCAAGGAACGCATCGACGTGAAGATGTACATGTACGTCGTCGGGGGGACGATGCTGTCGCTCAACGCTCTGTCCGGGGCCGTGTACCACTACGAGCTTTTCGGCGAGCATGCCAATCCGGGCGTAATCCTGTATGCGGCGTTCTTCACCTTCTACATCATGGACTACATGGTCTTCGAGCGCGTACAGCTCTATACCTACGATCTGATCCACGAGAATGTCGGCTTCAAGCTGATCTGGGGCTGTCTCGTGGTCTACGGATGGCTGTTCATCCTCCCGCTGTGGGGCATGGCCGCCTACCCGAACCCCGGATTTTCGCCGGAATGGACGAACTTCTGGCTCATCGGCACGTCCGTGCTGTTCCTGTTCGGCTGGGGCATCTCGCGCGGCGCCAACCTGCAGAAATACACCTTCAAGCGGTGGCCCGAAAGCAAGTTCCTCGGCCTCATCGAGCCGAAATACATCGAGGCCGGCGACCGCAGGATCCTGTGCAGCGGTCTCTGGGGCGCCGCCCGCCACTTAAACTACATGGGCGAAGGGTTTCTTGCCCTGTCCATCGCCCTGATATTCGGCTACTTCACGAATTTCTGGGCCTGGACCTATTTTCTCTTCATCGTCTCGCTGTTTACCTACCGCCAGCGCGATGATGATCGTCACTGCGCCGAGAAATACGGTGCCGAAAAATGGGCGGAATATCAGCAGCGGGTGAAGTACCGGATCGTGCCGGGTATTTACTAAAAGTTGGTCGCGGTCAACGATCCAGGTAGCTGATTCGACGAACCAGGTATGTTGGTCGTTTGAAATGCCGGACGGTTGAGATTGCGGACGGGATAAATGTCAGAGCCCGAGATCCATCGCCTGCTCGTGTGGACCATGTTCGGCCTGGCCGCCGGGGCCTTCCTGTATGTGCTCTGGAGACCAGCGCCCTACGGGCGCCACTTCAAGGGCTTCGGATGGGGCCCCACGGTCTCGAGCAAGGTGGGCTGGATCGGCATGGAATGTCCGGCGGTCTTCCTCTTCCTCTACGTCTACCTGCAGGGGAGCGCGGCCCTGAGTCTGGTGCCGCTGGTATTCCTGGCGATGTGGCAGACCCACTACGTCAACCGGACGCTCATCTACCCATTCCGGATCCGCAACGGGCGAAGCATGCCGCTGGTCGCCGCTGGAGCGGGGTTCTTCTTCAATGTGGTGAACGCTTACGTAAACGCCCGGTTCATCTCCCACCTCGGGGAGTACGGCGTTTCATGGTTGTCCCAACCGTGTTTCCTGACCGGACTGGTGGTTTTCGCGGGTGGCATGTGGCTGAACGTGCACAGCGACAACATTCTGCTTAGCCTGCGGAAACAGGGAAGGACGGGATACGCCATCCCCGCCCGCGGCGCCTTCCGGTACGTCTCCTGTCCAAACTACCTGGGCGAAATCATGGAATGGACGGGTTGGGCGATCGCGACCTGGTCGCTCGGCGGACTGGCGTTCTGTGTCTTTACGATCGCCAACCTGGCCCCCAGGGCCCGTAGCAACCACCAATGGTACCGAAAACAGTTCCCGGACTACCCGCCGAACCGCCGCGCCCTCATCCCGGGCGTATTCTGATCGGGTAGGGGTTCAGGTTCCTGGCCGGCATAGCGGCGCGCGAGTCGGGCATTTGTATTCCAGACACTGCTCGTTGCATCAACCATCAAGGCGACACAACCAATGGCCGCCAACAGAACACAGGAATCCCGGAGATTACTGCACTCCGTAAAGGACAAGTACAATGATCCTGAAGAACTTGATATCCGAAAAGACGAGTTGAAAGACGGTATCCGGAAGGCGGAACAGGCGTTTGTGGGAAATTACCCGCTAGACAGTCGCCTGTTAGACATTGGATGTGCGACAGGGCGACTGTGCTTCGCACTTGCGCGGCTGGGATACGACGTCACCGGTATCGATGTCGCCGAAAAACAGATTGAACAGGCAAAGCAAACCGCGGAAGCGGAACGCGTCAACGTGGCGTTTCTACAATACGAAATGCCGATTCTGCCTTTTCCCGACGCCTCATTTGCCGCTGCATTTATGGGAAACGTCTATTGCTATGTCCCGCACCGCGCGTCACGTATCGCTTTTATGGAAGAGATCGCGCGCGTGCTTAATCCAAATGGCGAGGTTTTTCTTTCGCAGACTGTCCTGGATTCCGTACTGGATGGTTACGAAGACATTTACGATGACAACCATCGTAAGTACGCTCCCGACTACAAGACCCTGGAAGAAGGAGACGGATTCGTCCTGGGAGCACCGCACTATTTGCACTTCTTCTTCGCTGAAGATCTCATAGCAGAACTGGAAACATCTCCGTTCCAGATTGTAAGCTCAGTTTTGAAGAAAGGTGATTTTAAATGTGTTTTACGGAAGCAAAACACATGAGTCGTTCGCGGTTGCCTGCATCGGAATGCTTCTCAAATCTTCCTCGCCACGTGCCGGTCTTCGTAAATCCCCTTTAGAAACCTATCCGGATTGAGTTCTTCGGGCATATAATGCCATGCCGTGCTGTAACGGGTGCGGCTGCTGTGGTTGTCGTATGCGCCGTGCAGGAGATTGGCGGAAAACAGCACGACCGTCCCCGCGGGAATGACCAGGTCCACGGCCTGCGCTTCATCGACCTTCGTCCAGCTGCCATGCCTGCTCAACTGACTGCGGTGTTCGACAATCTCACCGATCCGGTGGCTGCCGGGAACCACCCGCAAACAGCCATTCTCCACGTCCGAATCTTCCAGGTAGATCCCGCAACTGACGATGCGGTCCGTATCGGTCCCGAAATAGAAATTGTCCTGGTGCCAGCCCGTAGACGTTCCGCCGTCGGGCAGCTTCGGAAAGAACTTGGTGCCGAATACGTCGATGTTGTCACCGATCAGTGCGGCCACGCGATCCACAATCGCCGGCTCGCGCGCCAGTTCCAACACCCGTTCATCGACCACGCATACGCCCTGGACTTTGTGCAGCAGACCCGCCCTGGGTTCGCCGCGTTCGTCCAGCTCGAGTGCCCAGTGCGGCGTCTGCTCGGCCAATCGGCGCCCCTCGGCGACGAGTTCATCGAACACCTGCTTGTACCAGGCCAGTCGCTCGCCCTGTATCAGGGATTCAAAAACGAGATAGCCGTCTTCGCGGTACTGCACTACCTGGTTGTCAGTCAACATGAGAACCTCTTTGGAATGGCGGCGTTCCACTATGTACCTCTCGCGCCCGGTAACCGGTACCGAGCCGCGGAATCATCCGCCCTGCGTCTCCTCGAGCGTCTCCAGCCAGCGATAACCGTAGGCCGGAACATTGGGCGATCCGGCCATGCCGTCGGGAAACATGCTGAACTTCTCGACGCGCAGGCGATAGTTGTATTCGTGCCTGGGCAGGAAGCCCACGATCTCACCGCGGTAGGGGGCGCCGTTGAAGACCTTGCAGTACCCGGCATAGCCGTCGCCGCATTCGATCCTGCCCCAATCGATGGTGATCTCCTCTTCCGTGCCTGCCGCCCTGGTTTTCGAGACCACGTTTGTCAAAACGTACCGTCCATCGCCGTACCGATTGGCCTCGATGACATAGTAATGGCCTGCCTCGTATTCGAAGTCATTGATGTAATCGTCGTACGGAGCGCCGTCCACCACCGGGCAGAAGTCGTCACTTCGGGCGCATACGACGCGCGCGGGACCTACCGACAAGGTTACCGCCGTGGACGGCGCCGGGGTCTTCTCCAGTTGCTCCAGCAGCCGGTACGCGTATTGACTTGCATCCTGCGGCGGCTCTTGCCCGTCCCACGGATCGTACTTGCCGATCCGGAGGCGATAGGTATAGCCAGCCTCGTACTCGAAACCTTCGATTGCATCATAGAACAAAAGACCGTCGACCACCATGCACGTCCGCAGGCCCACACCGTAGCACTTGGCCAGGGTGGGGCCGACGTTAACGACCCTGGTCTCGATGTACTCCTGGCCGTCCGGTCCGGGCTCGATCGGGTCTGGTCCTACCGGGTCCTCTGAGCCGTTACAGCCGGCAAATACCAGGACCACAAGTATCGAGGGAATGAAGCTCAGAAAGCGATAGGTTGAAGCAAGGAAGTGTGGCATGCTCGTGCACCTTGGTTGAGAAAGCGGGGACTGTATTTTAACCTGCAAGATTTCCATTGTTCCATCAAGACGATTTTAGGGCGGGATGGTTCCCCGAACGCGTGCAAATTTCCCATATTCCTCTTGCATGCGAACGGGCCAGGTCGGTATTTTTTATAGCTGAAAGGTCATATGACAGACATGCAACGAATCCCTGATTTTGCGTCATACTTCAGAACACATTAACGGAGGAACGAAATGACTACCAATCAGACCTGGTGGCCGGATCAACTGGACCTGAAACCGCTACGCCAGAACGCGCCCCAGTCCGACCCGATGGACGAGGATTTCGACTATGCCGAGGCGGTCAAAGATCTCGATGTCGATGCACTGCGAAAGGACATCGAAGAGGTAATGACGACCTCGCAGGACTGGTGGCCCGCCGACTACGGCCATTACGGCCCGCTCTTCATCCGTATGACCTGGCACGCCGCGGGTACCTACCGCATCAGCGACGGCCGCGGCGGCGGCGGTTCCGGCCATCAGCGCTTCGCGCCGCTCAACAGCTGGCCCGACAACGGGAACCTGGACAAGGCGCGCCGCCTGCTCTGGCCGATCAAGAAGAAATACGGCCGGAATCTCTCCTGGGCCGACCTGCTCATCTTTACCGGCAACTGCGCGCTGGAGTCCATGGGGTTCAAGACCTTCGGCTTCGCCTTCGGCCGTCCGGACGTCTGGGAGGCCGACGAGACGGACTGGGGCTCGGAGACGACGTGGCTCGACGATGAGCGCCACGACGAGGACGGTACGCTCCAGGGTCCATTCGGCGCCGATCACATGGGACTGATCTACGTGAACCCGGAGGGACCAAACGGCAATCCGGACCCGGCCCTGGCGGCAAAGTACATCCGTCAGACCTTCAAGAACATGGCGATGAACGATGAGGAGACGGTGGCGCTGATCGCCGGCGGACATACCTTCGGCAAGGCCCACGGTGCCGGACCCGAGGATCACGTCGGTCCTGAACCGGAAGGCGCCTGTATTCATCAGCAGGGCCTCGGCTGGAAAAGCAGCCACGGCAGCGGCAAGGCCGGCGATACGATCACCAGCGGACTGGAAGGCGCCTGGACCAGTAACCCGGTGAAGTGGGACAACGAATTCGTCGAGAATCTGTATGCACACGACTGGGAGCTGACCAAGAGCCCGGCAGGAAAATGCCAGTATGCGCCGAAGAACGCCGCGGCGGTAGCCAACGTGCCGGACGCCCACGATCCTGCGAAGAAGCACGCCCCGATGATGCTCACCACGGATCTTTCGCTGAAGGTGGACCCGGACTATGCCGCGATCACGAAGCGCTTTCTCGAGCGTCCGGCGGACCTGGAAGACGCCTTCGCCCGGGCGTGGTTCAAGCTGCTCCACCGCGACATGGGACCCCGCAGCCGGTATGTAGGCCCGCTGGTCCCCGCGGAACCGCTGCTCTGGCAGGACCCCGTACCCGCCGTGGATCACGAGGTGATCGGCGATCAGGATATCGCCGACCTCAAGGCGAAGGTCCTTGCCTCTGGGCTGTCCGTGTCCCAACTGGTTTCGACCGCCTGGGCGTCGTCGTCATCTTACCGCGGCACCGACAAGCGCGGTGGCGCGAACGGAGCGCGCGTCCGTCTCGCCCCGCAGAAGGACTGGGAAGTGAACGATCCGGCAGCGCTCGGCGAAGCGCTGCAAGCGCTGGAGCAGATTCAGTCAGACTTCAACAACGCGCAAGCCGGCGGGAAGCGCGTCTCCCTTGCCGACCTGATCGTCCTGGCCGGATGCGCAGGCGTCGAGCAGGCCGCCCGGAACGCCGGTCATGACGTGCAGGTCCCCTTTGCACCGGGCCGTACGGACGCCACGGACGAATGGACCGACGCAGAGTCCTTCGCCGTGCTCGAACCCACGGCGGACGGGTTCCGCAACTACCTCCAGGCGGGACAGGAAGGCAAAGCGGAGGACCTGCTGGTGGAGCGGGCCTGCATGCTGACGCTCACCGCGCCCGAGATGACGGCGCTCGTCGGCGGCCTCCGCGCCTTGGACGCGAACACCGGGCAGTCTCAGCACGGCGTGTTCACCGACCGGCCGGGAACGCTTTCCAATGATTTCTTCGTGAACCTGCTCGACATGGATACAGAGTGGAGCGCGCCGTCTGGTTCGGAGGACGTGTACGAGGGACGCGACAGCCAGACCGGCGAGGTGAAGTGGACGGCCACCAGGGTGGACCTCGTCTTCGGTTCGAACTCCGAGCTTCGCGCCTACGCGGAAGTCTATGGAAGCGACGACGCGCAGGAGACGTTCGTGCGCGATTTCGTGGGTGCGTGGAGCAAGGTGATGAACCTCGACCGGTTCGACCTGGCGTAGTTTCAGATGGTGCAGGGCTCGGACTGATGGTGTTGGGCGTGGACTAGCGGACTATTTGATTGCGCGCGATCACGACCTGGTACGCCAGGGATTCGTGGCGTGATTCGCATGACGAGCCCCAACGGAAACCGGTGATCAGAAACCCAGAACGCCGTAGTCGCCGTCCAGGATCAGGCGTGCCGACACGTACATTCCCAGTAGCGCGAAGAGCACCCAGGGAGCGTTCAGGGCGCCGATATAGACGAACAGCTCTTCCCGGGTTATATGGTGCTGCCTCCTGGCCACGAAGAAACTGACCCAGTAGACAGACGTCATGTAGGTCCACTGCCAGGAAAGCACGAGACCGAGGATGCCGGCCAGGACCGCAGGCATGAACTCGACGGTAAAGGCCCCGTAGAGGATTACGGTTGGAATCGGTGTAAAGAAACCGTTGGCGACATCGACGTTGAAACCCCAGGTGCGGCGGTCTGAGAAGGACCCGTCGAAAAGGGCGTACGTCGCCCAGACATCGGCCCAGATCGTCGGGGACAGGATTCTTCTCAACGGCACCCTGGTGGTAAGAAACTCGACCGCCGGCGTTCGGCCGGTCTCCTGTTGCCGCCTTCGCCAGTACTCGGTGCGCGTCTCGATGTAGTCCCGTTTGAGGAACAGGCACACCTCCCAGTAGCAAACCAGCAGATTCGTCGAAAAGAACAGACTCATCAGGCAGTGGATGAGGTTGATATCCCCGACGAAGTGATAACGAGTACAGATGCCGAGCAGCGCCAACAGCGTGACCACCAGCGCTGCGAACAATCCGGCCGCCATCCCCGATCTCCTTTCATGTGCATGCAGGCAAACAGTAGGGATATGTTGTAACTAAATCAGCAGTCCATCAAGGTGTTTGTAAAGTGGTACAGCGTAGCTGCGAAGCGGTGGTACAGCCGTAACTGAACTATTTGAAATGGGGAGAACTTCCATGCTGATCGTCGATTCCCACCTGGATATCGCCTTCAACGCCCTCGAATGGGATCGGGACTTGTTCCAGCCCATCGCCAAGATCCGCGAGTCCGAAGCCGGAATGGCGCAGAAGGGACGCGGCCTGGGCGTGGTGAATTTCGAGGAGCTGCGGCGCGGCGGGATCGGACTCTTTTTCGTCACGGTGAACTGCCGGATCGCTTCGATGGGAAAGCGTTTTTCCGGGGTGCGCACCCAGGACATCGCCTACGCCAGGTGCATGGGCGAGTTGGCCTACTACCGCCTGATGGAATCCAAAGGCGTCTTTCGACAGATACGCAACCGGGCCGAGCTCGACGCCCACCTCGCCGAGTGGGACGCCGATCCCCAGGCAACCCCGCTGGGGTTCGTCCTCAGCATGGAAGGCGCGGACGGCATCGTGGGTCCCGAACAGGTGGCCGAGTGGTGGGATGAAGGCCTGCGAGTCGTGAGTCTGTGTCACTACGGGGTCAGCTCCTACGCCCACGGAACCCAGGCGCCCGGCGGCCTTACGCCCAGGGGACGCCCGATGCTCGAAGCCTTGGAGGCGGCCGGGATCATCCTGGATGTGAGCCACCTGGCCGAGCAGGCCTTCTGGGAAGCGCTTGAGGTATTCGGCGGTCCCGTGCTGGCCACCCACAACTGTTGCCGGGCCCTGTGCGACCACGACCGCCAACTCGACGATCAGCAGATCAAGGCCCTGGCACAGCGCGGAGGCGTCATCGGCACGGCCCTGGACGTCTGGATGATCTCCCCCCTGTGGGACCCGGTCGCCATGGACAACTCGGGCATCACGCTGGAGACGGTGGTCGACCACATCGACCATGTCTGCCAGCTGACCGGGAGCGCGCGCCACGCCGCCATCGGCACCGACACGGACGGCGGCTACGGCAAGGAGCAGTGTCCGTCCGATCTCGAAACCATCGCCGACCTCCGGAAGATTCCCGCAATTCTCGAACGCCGCGGCTATACGGAGACCGACATTGCCGACATCATGCACGGCAACTGGGTCCGGACGTTGCGCACGGCATGGAGTTGATATAGGCGAGCATCAGCCTGGACAAAGGCCGGATTCATGCCTGAAGCCCCCATATTCCGTCGTCACACCATCTACGAAGGCGGTCCCGCCGAACGCATGGACTGCGTTGTAGGGGATCTCGATGGCGACGGCGTGCAGGAATTCGTCATCGCCACCCGCAATCCGGACGGGCTCCACTGGTTCGGCAGAACAGCAAACGGAACCTGGAAACCGCACCTGATGGACGATTCTTTTCCGAGCATCAGTGTGGGCACCGTCCTCGTCGACCTCACCGGCAACGGCAAACTCGACCTGATCTCCGGCACCAGCGACCGGGGCAATCACGTATTCTGGTGGGCGTGCCCCGACGATCCTACGCAGCGATGGACCCGCCGCGTGGTGTTCGAGCTACCCGATAAGCGGATCCACGACCTGATAGTGGCGGATATCGACGGTGACGGCCGGGACGAACTGTACGTCTGGAACCCCGACGCCGGGACGATTTTCATGGTCCCGGTGCCCGATGATCCGTACGCAACTCCGTGGCCCGGCGTCCGCAAGGTAGCCACCGGCGTGAACGAACAGGACTTCGCGGCCGCCGACGTGGACGGTGACGGGCGGCTGGAACTCATCGCCGGGACTTCGTGGTACCGCCTCCTGTCAAACGGTGAATGGGAACGGCACGTCTACGCCGAAGGATATGGCGGCGTGCGGGTCCGCGCGGCGGATTTCGATGGGGACGGCCGCGTCGAAATCGCCGTCTGCGAAGTTGCGCTGGACATCGGCCAGACCTACGGACGGTTGGCGCTGTTCAGGCCGGGACAGAACGTCGAGGAACCCTGGGAATCCGAGATTCTTCACGATCGGCTGCTCGACGCCCACACCCTGCAGGTGGCTGATTTCGACGGCGATGGGCGACCCGACATCTACGTGGGAGAGATGGGCCGGGGAGACTGGACGGAGCCTCATCCACCCCGGCAACTGCTCTTTTTAAGCCGCGGAGACCTGATGAAACAGCACGTCATCGACACCGGGATCGGTACGCACGAAGCCCAGGTCATCGAATTGGACGGGAAAGTCGGCATCATCAGCAAACCCTACCGCTGGCTCCAGGACACCGCTCCACGGCCTCAGTTGGTGGATAATCTATATCTGTATATGCCGGAGTGAGGTGTGGGAGGTTGTGTATCCGGCTCAAATTGGTAGTCTGATGAACCACTCCCAAGACGCATTTGGACAGCTTCTTCTAAACTGTTTACACGGCAACGAGTCATTGGAGATCATCGAACGCGATGATGGTTTCATTGAAGCCGGTTACGGAAACCGGTACTTCACCGCGTATGAAGACTGGCCGTCTCATCACGTGATGGCGATGAAGCATGTAAGCGGCCGGGTTCTTGACGTAGGCTGCGGTGCGGGCACACACTCGGTCTACTGTCAGGAGCAAGGTTGCCGTGTCTTGGGGATCGACATCTCGCCGGGTGCCATCCAGGTCTCACGACACAGGGGGTTACGACACGGTAAGGTGATGCCGGTTACACGGGTAGGTGCTTCATTAGGTGTCTTTGATACGATACTGATGCTGGGCGGCAATTTCGGCACTTTAGGAAACAGCAAACGAGCGAATAGGCTACTCAGACGATTCCACAGAATGACTACGCCAACGGCACGAATCATTGCAGAGTCTAGGGATCCCTATCTAACGTCGGAGTCGGTTCACAGGGAGTATCACAAGGGAAATAGAAGAAGAGGAAGGATGTCTGGGCAGGTACGCATTCGAGTTCGTTTCAAGAATCTGAAGACGCCATGGTTTGACTATCTCTTCGTGTCAAAGGAGGAGATGCAGCAGATTCTCAATGACACCGGCTGGCGTGTAGAGCAATTCCTGGACTCCGTTGGTGCCGGCTACATTGGCGTGCTATCGAAATCCTGAATTCTGGTTTTTCTGGACTGACCCATGACCCAAGTACGACACGACAGGCCAATCTGGTCGGGCAGGATTCCGCGACACAAGATCGCCGAATTGTATAAGAAGGACGCACTTGGGATCTGTGACGAAGTACTGATCGACGATGTGGGTATCGGACTGTTAGTGAGAATCGAGCATATCTTCCGTGCCAGGAAGGCGAACAGCGGTCTCGCGTGTTGTCCGCTCTGCCGGCGCGAAATCCCGCACAACTTCGACCCGGCGTTTCTGCTGCGCTGCGAGTCCTGTAACTGGGAATTGGTCTGGGCCGAATACCAGAAGTCGTTTCGGGGTAAACACCTGATTGCGTCCGGCATGACCTCCTTCCTGAAGGAATACGCGGAGAAGTACAGGGTTGCGAGATCACCACAGGAGAAATTGATACTCATAGATACGCTGATCCACCGGTATCACTGGGAACTCGAAGGCGGTCTGACCGGACCGGGAGCACGCGATCTCATCGGCGGGAAGCCCAGCGAAGTCATCGATTTCCTGAATCATCTTAGCTATGGAACCAGAAGTAGCCCTGAGGTCCTTTCCACCCGGCAGGAATGGCTGGACAAGGTGCGGGCGAGTCGAGAGCAGCATGCGTCGGCGGTTAAGGAGCGTGAACTTAAGGCGGAGAAGAAGAGACAAAAGGCGGAGGAAAAGAAAAGGAGGGATGCCTTGAAAGCGAAAGCGCGGCAGGCAGGACTCGCCGATCGGAGCAATGCGGGACAGGTCCATGATGGTAAATGACGACGAATGCATCTTTTGTCGCATCATACGGGGCGAGTTGGATTCCGCGACTGTATACGAGGATGAATCTACCCTGGCGTTCCTGGATCTTCGCCAGAGCAACGAAGGGCACGTCCTGGTCGTCCCCAGGAATCACATCGAACAGATCTACGACCTTGACGAGGACACGGCCTCCTCTCTCGCCAGCACGGTCTGCAGGGTCGCCCGGGCGGTTCGCCGGGTTTACGCACCGGAAGGACTGTCGATCTGGCAATCAAATGGCCCCGCGGCATTTCAGGAGGTGCCTCATGTTCACTGGCATATATTACCTCGATATGCGGACGATGGCCTTCTCGTCGTCTATCCCAGGGATCTTGTCGGCCGTGCGCGTCAAGAATACTCATTGCAGTCTCTGAAGAGCATTTCAGGACCCTTGATAGAAGCGCTCGAGGAAGATGCGGAGTAGCAGGTCAAGCATCTGTCCGGCACCTACTCGAGCGGCATCTGCAGGACCCCCAGGAAGTTACTATGCCGTACGCTTCCATTAACGGATTCAAATTGTTCTACGATGTTCAAGGAGAGGGTGATGCCGTCGTCTTCATACACGGCGGGTTCCCGTCCATTGACATGCACCTTCGGGCGCAATCGAGTGGCAAGTGGACCTGGGAGACTGATTTCACTTCGAGCTACCGTTTCATAACGTACGATCGTCGGGGCTGCTGGCGGTCTTCCCTTCCGGAAACGGGGTATGACCTGGAGAATCAGGCACGGGATCTGTCGGAGTTGTTGGATCACCTTGGCATGAAGGAAGCGCATGTAATTGGTTCTTCCGCAGGCGGTCCGATCGCCATACTCTTCGCAACCATGTACCCGGAAAGAGTCAGGACACTCGTACTGGCTGGTACGGCCGCGGATCTCTGGCCGGAGGAAGATCCGGTCACCCGGATTGTCATAGAACAGTTGAAAACCCTTGAAGAACGGGGGGCAGCGGCGGCCTGGGATAGCCGGCCCGAGGGTGTTGAACTGAGCCTGGACATACTCTGGGAACGGGAGGAAATGAAGGAGCGAGGTGCCCTGGCAGAATACGAGGACCGAATCGCGCAAGCTCTGAAGCGGTGCGGCCTGCGGGATCGCGTGCTATGGTATGAGACCCAGCTTCAGGCGGTCGGCGCTTACCTGGACAGGGACCTGACGGAGGAATGCGCGCGAATCACGGCTCCCACACATGTAGTTCACGGTTCCAAAGACCGGGAAGTGCCCGTGGATTGGGGCCGGGATCTCGCGGCGAAGATTCCAGGCGCGACGTTCAGGTTGTATTCGGATGAATCCCACGGCCTCGTCCACCGATGCGGTGCGGTTCGGAAGGATATCATCACGTTTTTCCATCAGAATGGGACCATCCCATGAAGATCACCGAGATAGAAGTACACGAGATCACCCTCGAGTACGAGGATTGGATCGCCTACCAGCTCAACCATTTCTACGGTCCGGCGAAGCGGACGGTCTACGTCGCGCACACGGACGACGGGCTCATCGGACTAGGTGAAGGACACGATCCGGAACCGGAAGAAGTGATCGACCGGTACATCGGGACGAGCCCCTTTGACTGGGTCGGCGACGAGACTTCTCTCGCTTTGGGCACGGCGATGTACGATCTGATGGGCAAGGCAGCGGGCGTGCCGGTCTACAAGCTGATCGGTCAGAAGCACCGGTCCTGGGTACCCGTGGGAAGCTGGACCGTGTCAACTCACCCGGACCGCATGGCCGAAGCCGTGCGCGAGTACTCGGCGCAGGGCTATACCTGGATGAAATACCATCTGTCGCCCTTCGAAAACGTCATGGACCAGACCGAGGCCATGCAGGCGGTGGCGCCAAAAGGGTTCAGAATCCATTACGATTTCACTATGCACGGTACCGACGATCACATGCCCGAACTTCTGGACGAGCTGGAGCGGTTCCGGATTGCCGGCTGCTTCGAGGATCCCCTCCCTCCGGGGGATATCCAGGGCTACATCGAACTCCGTAAGCGTTCCACGCTGCCCGTCGTACTGCACCATTTCCCCACGGACGCGACGTACGAAGTGTTCATGAAACCCGCGGACGCGTACATGTTGGGGCACGCCAGAATCGGGACCGCCATCAGCCGTGCGGGGTTGTTCGCCGCGGACAACAGCCCCTTCATGCTTCAGAACGTGGGTGGGAACATCACCCGGGCTATGACCACGCACATGATGGCGGCCTTTCCCTCGGCGAACTTTCACTTCATCAGCGCTACCGAGACCTGGAAGAGCGACGTGACCGTGGAGCGCCTGGAACCGGTCAACGGGTTCGTACGCGTGCCGGAATCGCCGGGGCTGGGCGTCACGCTGGACCGCGACGAACTGGAGCGCCTTAAACACCTGAAGCTCCCGCCGCAGAAGAAGTGGATCATCCGTTCGCGCTTCGAGAACGGCACACGGATGTACAACATCGCCGATCCTGAAGACTCCATATTCATGGTGCGGCCCGACAGGCGGCGTGGCATGGTCCCCATGAGCTACGATGCGCCGATTACCACCGAGTACTGGGATGACGACGATACCGCAGAATACCGTGAGATGTTCGCCCGGATCGAGCGGGAAGGCGTCGTGCTCGAGAAGTAGCTGTACTAAGCTAGCGGTTCTGCCAGGCGTCTCCGACGCCTCAGACAATTCCCAGTAAACCTCATTCTTGACCAAGACCTCGACATACTTGACCAAGACCTCGACACTGAAGAGATCACCATGCATAAACCAAAGCTGATCCACTACAACGATGCACGCCACTACAGCATCTACCGCTACGACCCCCCGATGAGCCTGCACCAGTGGCGGCAGCCCGTGGACGAGATCCTGGGAACCGACGTGGATACCCTGGTCTACGGCCTGGGTTCGGGCGAAACCTTCCTCCACGGCACGCAAGCCGGTTTGAAGTGGGGTGAAGGGGTCGAAGAACACAACATGAGCATGATGTGGTGGCGGGCGACGAAGAACCTGAACCTGGCGCTCGAGGCGGGCATCGATCCGCTCGCCGTGGCGGTGGAACGGGCGCACGAAAAGGGCCGGCGCATCCTGGGAAGCCTGCGGATGACCGAACCCACGTCACCGGACGACGACAATCCCTACATGCTGGGCCGTCTCAAGCGGGAGCATCCGGAGGTCATGATCGGCGAGAGCCATCCCGACTATCCGCGAGCGGCCGGTTGCGCGGACTACACCCGCGAGGAGGTGCGCGCGGAGCGGCTGGAAGTCATTGAGGAGGTATGCGGCCGGTACGGCATGGACGGGCTGGAGTTCGACCCGTACATGGGCGTGTTCTTCAAGCCGTCGGAAGCGCGGGAGAAAACCCCCGTGCTTACCGAGTTTATGCGCGAGGTAAGGCGGCTGCTCGATCGCCTCGGCGAGGCGCGCGGAGAATCGTTGTGCCTGGCCGCACGGGTGCGCTCAACCGAGGAGGCGAACCTTGCCCTGGGCATGGACGTGCGCGGCTGGCTGTCGGAGGGTCTCCTGGACATCGTCATCCCCTGGACCGAGAGCTTCCTCTTCGACCAGGAGATGCCTGTCGGTTGGCTGGTCGAAGCGGCGGCCGGCTCGGATACGCCGGTCTACCCGATGCTGGGACGATCGCCGTACGACGATCGCCACCACCTGCCGACGATCGAGATGTACCGGGCCGCGGCGGCGAATTACTGTAACATGGGAGCGGACGGCCTGTACCTGTCGGACCTGCCCTGGCCGCATACGGAACGCGAATACCAGATCTTTCGTGAAATGGCCGATCCGGACATCCATATCCGGAAGAAGAAACACTACTTCCCCGCGCACAGTGAACCCAACGCGGAGCCTCACCCGTCCGAGCGCTATCTCCCAATGGACCTCGAAGAAGGTGTACCCGCCCGGGTGCCGTTCCTGGTGGGGGACAGATTGGATGACGCCCGGAACGACGGCGAACTCAAAGGCGTGACGCTGGGCGTGCGCATCGGGCATTGTTGCCCGGAAGACGAAATATCGTTTCGGTTCAACAACGAGCACGTCACGCCATCGGAAAGCACCCATTACTACGGCGGTACCGTCTCGTACACCGCGGCAAGAAGCGGTCTCCCGGAACGTATCCTGACCCATTTCTGGTTCACCTTCCACCTTTCAGGCGATCAGGTTCAGGAAGGACGAAACAAAGTAGAAGTCGTACTGGAACGGCGATTTACCGGGATGGGCGGGACCCGCGTATTGCACCAGGTCGAACTGATCGTGGAGTACGATGAGCCCCGGGTGCCCGTGGGCGGGCAGATGTGATCCCTTGATCGACGATACATTCCATTGGGAACCGACAGAGCAGTAGAAAACTCAGAACAGAAAAGGGTGACGTCCATGAAGTTATGTGCGGTTCAACCCCACATGCCGGATTCGATTACCGACAGTGTGAGAGTGATCACCAGGTGGATCCACAAAGCAGCCGAATCCGGTGCGGACGTGGTGGTTTTCCCGGAAATGATGCTGACAGGTTATGACATCCACCTGTTTGAGTTATTCAAGCAGCAAGATTGGTACGCACGGGTCGAAGCCGCGTTTGGAGTGTTGGGAAGTATTGCCCTCGAAGCTGAGGTCAGTGTATTTGTCGGTTCGCCATATCGGACCAGCGACGGCTGTTATCTTAACGCGCTGGTCCTGCTTCAGGCCGGGGAAACCCCGGTTCTGGCAGGTGGCAGGTCGCACATAGAAGAAGGCGTGAAGAAACATTGGGGATTCGGAGAAGCGCAGGACCGCACACCAATAGAAATAGAGGATATCGCGTTCGGATCCTTGTTCTGTGACGAGTCCGTACATCTTAACCTCACCGGAGGGAAAGGGCTCGAAAAGAGCGATGTTATTCTCTGGCCGGCCGTGACTTGCAGTACTAAAGAAGATCACAAGAGTGTCACCAAAGATAACGCGAGAGAAGGTGCAAAGATGATAGCCCAATATTACGGAGTGCCCGTCATACACGCCAACTATATCTCCTATGCAAGTCAGAAACAGAATGAACAAACGGCAACCCGAGGTCGCACTCTTGGCGGCTCGGTTGTTTGCGACGCATCGGGACTGGTTTTAGACCAAGCGTCATGGACAGAGGAAGACCTGCGGTCGTTCGAAATCAGTAGAGTCGACGGCATGGTTGTCGTGACCCCGATGGTCGAGGAACACGCGTTCGAACGCTGAATAGGCCTGAATAGGCCTTGTCCAAATGAGTGGTCTTCCCGACTTCGACCAATTGTGGGACTACAACGATCTGGAGCAGACCGAATAGACCTTCCTTGAACTGCTGCCAGATGCCCGGAACTCCGGAGGGCGCGGGGTAGCTCCCCGTGTTCCGGCGAATAGGTGAGACTTTCCCGCTACATTGCGCGAAGGTTTGACACTGCCCAATGCCACAATCCCGTGGCGTCAAACACAGGGGGAGTGTCATGCGCTCTTACGCGTTCATGTGCTTCATTACCGCCATATCATTGCTAACGATGGCGTCCTGCACGGATAGCAAGCCAATTTCCCATACGACTGGCGAACCACAACAACGAGTCGTGGCAACCGCCCAACATACCACATCGGCCTGATTTCACTGAACCAGAAGTTCGACGATCTGGGGCGTTGGTTGTTGAAGGCCGAATAAAGAATCTGCTTATGATGGGGAGATTTCCGATCTCTTCACCGTCAAGGTGTCGCTTCATACTACAAGCGGGACTTATATAGATGAAGAAACCGCCCTCGTATACTTGAGAGACCCCTGTGAAGAAGACGCGTTGAATATGGCATCAGTGAAGAAATAGATGACAGTACGGTATGGAAACGCAATGAAGATACGTGGATCGTCTTGTATCCGGCAACCAGCGAATCAACCATGATTCTGGATTATGTGAAGAATCAATGCTCTTAAGCCTTGTAGGCAACAATGCCTATAACGCCTTGCCACTGCGCGTTGTTGTGCCAGAGTAGAGAACACACTTGACATTGGGCCGTTTTCTACTATATATTGACAAATTAACCTCACATGCCACAACATATTGTACGGTCTGGGCACATAGTCGGTAGGTAAATTGTTCAGGTTGGAAGGAGCGGGAGCCAGAAAACCTGACCCTGTAAAAATCCGGCAATGCCGGCCAGCGAGGATCTATATTCATTCGGCGGTGGCCACCGCCGAAACATCAGTCACGTATCACGGACAACAGAACGACCATGACGTTAGGATAAAAATACGATGGCAAGTTCAATTCGGCACACGCAGATCGCAAGAACCCATAGCCTGCGAGGGGAATTCGACGAAGCCGATCGCATCCTCGATGACGCCGAGGCCCTGCTCGACGATATAGCCATTTCACACGAAGGTAAAACTCCCGTCGCCAGGATTCGCTGCCTCCTCGAACGCGGCCGCAGCGACAATTCAGCCGGTCAAGTCGAAGAAGCGCGGCCGCTCTTCCTCCAGGCCTGGGAACTGCCCCGCAACGCCCGCGAGGACTATCACGCCGTCGACGCGGCGCATATGCTCGGCATCGGCGAGACGGGAGATGCATCCCTCATGTGGAATAACAAGGCAATGAAAGCAGCGGCAGCGTCTGACGAACGCGAATGGCTCGAACGTCTTCGGCGGTTAGGGGAGGGTCAGCCATGTTGACGGCCGCGCAAAGATCCGAATTCGATGAGTGAGGCTGGGTTCGCGTTCCGTGTGTAATCCCCGACGAGGACGTTCAAAGTGTGCTCGACCGCATTTGGGATGACCTGGAGCAACGGTGCGGGATTCCTCGGGAAGAGCCGGAAGCCTGGCCGGAGGCGAGACCCAAGGGGTTCAATACGTTGACCCGGTCCTGCGCCTTCGAACCGATCAGGACTGCACCATCAAACCAGACGAGGCATAAGTGTTCCAGAACTACCTCAGTGTAGCCCTACGTAACCTCCTCAGGCATCCTGCCTACTCGCTCATCAACGTCACCGGGCTGGCCATTGGCATGGCCGCATGCATGCTGATCCTGTTGTATGTCCAGGACGAGCTCAGCTACGATCGCCATCACGAAAACGCCGATCGTGTTTACCGTCTCGTCGATGATATCGAAAGCGGGGGACAGACCATCGAGACCGCGGGCACGCCCCCGGGATGGGCCCCCGCGCTGAAACGGGACTACCCGGAGGTCGAGCAGTTCGTCCGCATGCGGGGAACTCAGTCCGCGTGGCTGATTACCCGCGGCGAATCCCAGTTCTACGAAAAGAAGATCATCTGGGCGGAGCCCGCCCTGTTCGAGCTGTTTTCCGTCCCGCTTGTTTACGGGAATCCCCGGACCGCGCTCACAGACCCATACTCGATGGTGGTCTCGGAGGAAATGGCGTTCAAGTACTTCGGCGAGGAAGACGCGGTAGGTAAGATCATCGACGTGGATCAACGCTGGGATTTCGTTGTGACCGGCGTCATGCGGAACATGCCGGCCAATTCCCATACACGTTCGGACATGTTCGCGTCCTTCTCGACATTGAAAGCCATGGGTCTTGATCCGGACGACTCGGAAAACCACGACAACAACTATACCTATCTTCTTCTGCAGGAAGGCGCCTCTCCTGAAGCACTCGAAGCACAGTTGCCAGCCTTCCTTGAACGCCACGCCGGGGACAAGTTCCGAGAAGCGGGCGTCATCCTGAAGCCGTCGCTGCAACCTCTTGTCGATATCCATCTGCATTCGCATCGGGAGAGCGAGCTGGAGCCCAACGGCGATATCCGTTACGTGGCGCTCTTCATGATCATCGCGTTCCTGATCCCGCTGATCGCGTGCATCAACTTCGTCAACCTGGCCACGGCTCGTTCAGCCATGCGCGCCAGGGAAGTGGGCGTGCGCAAGGTGATGGGTTCGGACCGGTCCCGGTTGATCAGGCAGTTCCTGGGAGAAGCGGTCGTAATGGCTGTACTCGCCATGATCGTAGCGGTGTCCCTGGCGCATATCGTCCTGCCCGCCGTCAATGCCATCGCCGGCAAGCAGTTGACATTCCCCCTTTCCGACGGACTGGCGTTGGCGGCGCTAGCCGGCGGGACGGTTGTGATCGGGCTGGCTGCCGGCTGCTATCCGGCGTTTTATCTTTCGGGTTTTCTGCCGATCGAAGTACTGAAAGGTAGTCTGAAATCCGGAGCGCGGGGTCTGGGATTGCGGAAAGTACTGGTCGTGATACAGTTCGCCATGTCCATATTCCTGGTGGTCAGTACGGCCATCATCTTCGACCAGCTCGAGTACATCCGGGACAAGAGACTGGGATTCAACAAGGAACAGGTGATGGTCGTCCCCATAACGGGGAGTCCGCAACGGCGGAATTCACCGGTGCTGAAACAGCGTCTGTCCCAGTTGCCGGGCGTTATGAGCATGGCAACGTCTACCGCCGTGCCGGGCATGCGGGTTTTGCCCATCATGCCGGTCCGGCCGGAGGGGATGCAGCCCGAGGATCACCTGATGATGGCCACGCTGCAGGTGGACGAGCATTTCCTGGACGTCATGGACATTGAGCTGGTAATCGGTCGGAACTATTCGCCGGACTGGGGGACGGATTCGACCGCGGGGTTCATACTGAATGAAACCGCCGTGCGATACCTGGGCTGGGGAGTGCCTGCCGATGCGATTGGCAAGCGATTCGAGTGGATACCATTCGGCGGTGCGAAAGGAAATGTGATAGGGGTAGTGGAGGATTTCCACCTGCGCACCATTCACGACGAGATCGAACCGATCGTGCTGATGAACAGTACGTACCACAATTATGCGCTCATCCGTATCGCCCCCGACGGTATACCGGAGACCGTCTCGCGCATCGGGGAGGTGTGGCGGGACGTCGATCCCCGATACCCGCTCGAATACACGTTCCTGGAAGAGGATTTTGACCGGCTGTACCGGGACGACCATCGGCTGGGGGAGGTCTTCGCTATCTTTGCGATGCTTGGGATCTTCGTCGCCTGCCTGGGACTCCTGGGGCTGGCCTCGTTCTCCATACAGCAGCGAGCGAAGGAGATCGGCATTCGCAAGATACTCGGCTCGACGGTTTCCGGTATCGTGGTCCTGCTGTCGAAGGATTTCATGAAGTACGTCCTGCTGGCCAATGCAATCGCCTGGCCGCTGGCCTACTACGTCATGACGCGCTGGTTGCAGAACTACGCCTACGCGGCGGATCTGAGGTTTGGGTGGTTTTTAGTCGGCGGCATGCTCGCACTGGTCATCGCGTGGCTGACGATCGGGGCCCATGCCGTGGCCGCATCGCGGCGAAATCCGGTTAACGCGCTGAGGCAGGGGTGAAGCAGCGAGAAAGAACGGTGTATGATCCAATTGGATAAAAACGGCGCGTGGGCAGGCGGCTTCTTTAGTATATGGACTGGACAGACGCTGTCTGCGCTCGGGACTCGCGTTGCACAGTTTGCCCTGGTCTGGTGGCTAACGGAGGAAACGGGATCCGCCACGATACTTGCGACCTCGTTTCTCGTCGCCTTTCTGCCTGGTGTTTTACTGGCCCCAATTGTCGGCACACTGATCGACAGGTGGAACCGCCGAATCGTAATGATCGCCGCGGATACCTTCATTGCGGCAGCAATGGCGGCCCTCGCATTACTTTTCTGGATGGGGACTATAGAGATCTGGCATATCTACGCGGTGAACCTTCTCACTGGCGTCGGCCATGCGTTCCAGAGCATGGCGATGGTGACTTCCACGCCTATGATGGTTCCCGAACGTCATCTCGCCAGAATTCAGGGAACGAACCAGACTGTTTATGGCGTACTCAGTATGGGAGGACCTCCCCTTGGCGCACTGGCGTTGGCCGTGTTCGAGATGCATACTATCCTGGCGATCGATGTCTTGACCGCTGCCCTCGCGATAGGTCCACTCATCTTCATTCTTATACCACAACCTGCGAGAAGTAAGGTAAAGCAGACGAATCGATACGCCTGGTTCCTTGCTGATCTTCGCGAGGGATTGGAGTACTTTTGGACATGGAAAGGTCTCAGGTACCTTATCGTGATTGCTGCCGTACTGAACTTCTTCGGGAACACGATGCTGACCATTTCGCCACTTCTGGTAACCGACCACTTAAGCGGTGGAGCGGTCGAACTGGGTTGGTTTAACTCGGCTTGGGGGGCAGGGATTATCCTCGGCGGAATCGTGGTCGGGACGTGGGGTGGATTCCGTCGCCGGATCATGACGACGATTTTGGGCTGGATCGTGTTTGGAATAGGAACGATATGCGTCGGGTTGGCTCCATCAGGCGCCCTCGTGTTCTCTATCGCGGGAATAGCACTGAGCGGTGTTGGCAGTTCCTTTATCAACGCACCTCTTCGGGCGATCCTCCAGGCTCGTATCGAGCCTGCAGTACAAGGCCGGGTTTTTGGCGCTATGGAGAGTCTGACACAATCGACGACGATGCTTGGACTCATAACGATTGGTCCGGTAACGGATGCTTTTGGTCCGCGGTTGTGGTTCCTTATGGGAGGGGTACTCACGCTTTTCGTGGGAATAACCGTACGGATGATCCCTTCTGTTGTTCGTATCGAAGACGAAGGTCTCCCCGAAAGCTCCGGACACAGGTTGGGAGTACGTGAGCCATGATTGCGAACGTGCGGTTCGGCAGGGTGAGAACCTTAACTGAAGGACAGTCGAGGTGAGGTGAAATTGATATCGATTAATCCCATGGCAACGGAACATAGTAGCGGGATTCTTACGATCGTCGAGGGTCTTCCCGAGTGGTTCGACGAGGTCGCTCGAACCAAATCAATTCCGATAGACATACGTAACCAGGAAGGATTCGTGGCACTCGTGGGACAACAAGTGTGCGGATTCATTACCCTATATGTGTCGGAGGGACGTCTCCACATCGGTTGGCTGGCCGTCGAAAGAGGGCTCTATTAGCGATGCTGATTTCGGAACATGGTTACATACACGATGCTTGATATTCCAGTCCCGATAGTATGTACTGATCGCACTACCTCACCAGCCGAGGCCTAGGGTGTTCCAGAACTACCTCAGTGTAGCCGTACGCAACCTCCGCAGGCATCCCGCCTACTCGCTCATCAACATCGCCGGACTCGCCATCGGTATGGCCACCTGCATCCTGATTCTCCTGTACATCCAGGATGAGCTCAGCTACGACCGGTATCATCCCCAGGCCGATCGCGCATACCGGATCGTCGACGACATCGAGAGTGGGGGCCAGACCGTTCAGACGGCCGGGACTCCGACCGCCTGGGGGCCCGCCCTGAAACGGGACTTCCCCGAGATCGAGTTCCTCGTCCGCATGCGCGGTACCGGTTCCGCCTGGGTGGTCGACCTCGGAAACACGATCTACTACGAACGCAAGGTCATCTGGGCGGAACCTGAGCTGTTCGAGATGTTCAGCATGCCCCTGGTCTCGGGCGACCCGGGCACCGCGCTGGTCGAGCCGTACTCGATGGTGATCTCGGAGGACCTGGCGTTCAAGTACTTCGGCGCTGATGATCCCATGGGGAAAGTCGTCAATCTCGATAATCGCTGGGACTTCACGGTGACGGGCGTCATGAAGAACATTCCGACCAACTCCCACATGCGGCCGGACATGTTCGTATCCTATACCACGATGAATGTGACCCGGTTCAGGTACCTGGGCGACTGGGAGTATCACCTGAACCTGTATACCTACATCCGACTTCGTGAGAACGTGTCCCCGGATGAGTTCGAAGCGAAGCTGCCGGCCTTCCTGGAGCGTCACGCGGGAGACCAGTACCGGGAGGCGGGCATCAGCCTGCGGCCGTCGCTGCAGCCCCTCGTGGACATACATCTCTATTCGAACCGGGAGAGTGAGCACGAACCCAACGGCGATATACGCTACGTGGCCCTCTTCATGGCCATTGTGTTCCTGATCCTGATTATTGCATGCATCAATTTCATCAACCTGGCCACGGCCCGTTCCGAGATGCGCGCCAGGGAAGTGGGCGTGAGAAAGGTGATGGGGGCGAATCGGATCCAGTTGATCCGGCAGTTTCTGGGAGAATCGGTCCTCATGGCGGGTCTTGCCGCGATCGTGGCGGTCATAATGGTTCAATTCGCCCTGCCGGGCGTCAACGAGATCGCCGGCAAGCAACTCGCACTGCCGCTTACCGACTGGATCGTGCTGGCCGCGCTGGCCCTCGGTACGGCCCTGATCGGATTGACCGCAGGCAGCTATCCGGCGGCCTACCTTTCAGGATTCCTGCCCGCCGTGGTCATGAAAGGCAACCCGGAAACGGGAAAGAAAGGTCTGGGGATGCGGCAGGCACTGGTGGTGATACAGTTCTCCATGTCCATCTTCCTGCTGGTCAGCGCGGCTGTCATCTACGATCAGCTCGAGTACATCCAGACCAAGCGGCTGGGTTTCGACAAAGAGCATGTCATGGTCGTCCCCATAACAGGCTCCCACCAGATACCCAATACCCCTGTGCTCAAGCAGCGCCTGGCTGGAATGCCCGGTGTGGCGGGTATCGCGACGACTACCGGCCTGCCGGGCATGCGGGTGCTGCCTATAATGGAGGTGCGGCCCGAAGGGATGCGGCCGGAAGACCACCTGATGATGGCCACGTTGCACGTGGACGAGAACTTCCTGGATGTCATGAATATCGATGTCGTAGCCGGCCGGAACTTTTCGCCGGACTGGGGCACGGATACGACCCGTGGGGTCCTGCTGAACGAGACAGCCGTCCGGTACCTGGGATGGGGAGCGCCCGCCGACGCGATCGGCAGGCAGTTCGAGCGGCTGTCCTTTGAAGGGGTGGTTCCAGGGCGCGTAATTGGCGTGGTTCGGGATTTCCACCTGCGGACGATACACGAAGAGATCGAGCCTGCCGCGATCATGACCAGCACCTATCACATTTTCGTCCTGATTCGTATCGAGCCTGAGGGAATCTCCGAAACCATCGGGCGCATCGAGGAAGTATGGAACGATGTGGATCCCCGGTTCCCGCTGGATTACACATTCCTGGACGAAGATTTCGACGCGCTGTACCGGACCGACCACCAGCTCGGCGAGATCTTCGTCGTTTTCGCGTTTCTTGCGATCTTCGTGGCCTGCCTGGGTCTTCTGGGTCTCGCCTCGTTTTCGATCCAGCAACGCACAAGGGAGATCGGAATACGTAAAGTAGTTGGTTCGTCGGTTTCCGGTATTGTGATGCTCCTGTCCAAGGACTTCATGAAGTATGTCCTCCTGGCCAACGTGATTGCCTGGCCGCTGGCCTACTTCATCATGGGCAACTGGCTGCAGAACTACGCCTACGCCGCGGAAATCCGGTTTGAGTGGTTTCTGGCAGGCGGCGTCCTAGCGCTGGTCATCGCGTGGCTGACTATCGGGGCGCATGCGGTCGTTGCGTCGCGGCGGAACCCGGTCAATGCGCTGAGGCAGGGGTGAGAATCCAACCAAGCAGCCACTTGACAACTATTCGGGACAGCCGGGGAAAGGCCATCCGAAGTATTCTACTGGAGGAACCTTAAATTGAGCAGTGAACACATGGTGATGTTTGATGGTCGTGTAGGAAGCGATCCATACGTGATTTACAAGATCCATCATGCCACACGGGCGCGAATGGCGTGGTGGATATGCGAGGAAATCGGTCTATATGAAGCGTTAAGGGACAAACCCCTTTCGGTAGATGAAGTCCGTAAGGCACTGGACCTGCAGTACCGGCCGATCGCCATACTATTGGCCGCGAATGCCTGTATGGGCATTCTGGGGATCCGGGATGGGCGTTACTATATCTATGACCAACAGCGTGACTATGTATTGAAGGACGGCCGGGCCCGAAGACCTGTCCATCCTCCTGTTCCCGGTGAAAGTAAATGGTATGATCTTCACAAGAATGCCGTATTGAACGGCAAGCCAACAGAAGAGGGACTGCCAGAGTGGATACAGGATCCAGGCGAATCATCAGAAAGTAAAGCCTTCGATCCGGAGCGTGACGGTTGGCGAATCATGTGGGGAGAATCACTGGCGGGGGCGTTTGATTTCAGTTCATACCGCACCGTACTGGATTTAGGGGGATCCACGGGGGGCTTGTTGACCGGGCTCACGGGATGTTACCCGAATCTGCGCGGACTGGTATTGGATCTTCCCTATAGCCGCCGTTCGGCGGAAGCCGCGATAGATCTGGCCGGCGCATCGGATCGAGTCCGGTTCGTACCCGGCGATTTCTTTGAGGATCCCTATCCAGATGACACTGATGTGATTGTAATGTCTCATGTCATCCATGATTGGGATGATTTGAACTGTTTGCGAATACTGAAAAGATGTTATGACGCATTGCCGGCCGGACACCCTGTTATTGTTCAGGAATTCCTATTGAACGAGAATAAGACGGGACCTACACTGGCCGTGTTCCAGTGGTTTGGCCTTCTGAGAGGAACCATGGGAGACCAGCGCACGGCAAGCGAGATATCCGCACTCATGGCTGAAGTCGGCTTTAAGCAGATGGAAACACGCCCGATCGACAAAGAACAGTCCATCGTGGTTGGATGGAAGAAGCCCTAGGCCGTAGTCTTGTTATCGACCCGATGTAGTCAAATCTGTATAACAACTAATGTAAGAGCCAAGAGATCCACCATGTCGTAGATTCTTATATGCATCCAGATTGAAGTGGAGGTACTAGAGAGCTTTACCTCATCAAGAAGCGAGGTATTCAGACTACTGGTTAAAATGGCAACTCGGTCAAGTGACACGGGTTATTCATTCCACGCCCACCGGATCATCCGTCTGTTCGACGGATGCATCGTACCTGACTGACGTTTCATTCATGTAGCGCAAATATGATCCGCAATTACCTCACCATAGCAATTCGCAACCTCCTCAGGCAACCTGTCTATTCGCTCATCAATATCGTCGGACTAGCCATCGGCATGGCGGCATGCATGCTGATCGTGTTATACATTCAGGACGAGCTCAGTTACGACCGGTATCACCCGAACGCGGAGCAGATTTATCGGATCGTCGATGATATCGAAAGCGGCGGGCAGACCATCCAGACGGCGGGATCGCCCTTGAGCTGGGCGCCGGCGCTGAAGCGGGACTATCCCGAGGTCGAGCAGTTCGTGCGGATGCGGGGTACGGGTACCTCGTGGCTGTTCAAAGTGGGCGAGTCTCACTTCTATGAGAAAAAGGTCATCTGGGCGGAAACTACCCTGTTTGACCTGTTCGACATGCCGCTTATCTCCGGCGACCCGAAAACGGCGCTGGCCGAGCCCTTCACTATCGTGATCTCGGAGGAGATGGCCGCCAAGTACTTCGGCGGAGAAGAAGCCATGGGGCAGATCATGGGGGTGGATAACACCTATGATTTCAGGGTCACCGGGATCATGCGTGACCTACCCGCCAATACCCATATGCGGCCGGACATGTTCACCTCCTATTCCTCCCTGGCCACCATCGGCAGTTTCTACAGGGAAAACTGGGAGGTTCATGACAACTTCTACACTTACATCCAGTTGCGTGAAGACGCGAATCCGGCCGATCTCGAAGCGCGGATGCCGGACTTTCTCGAACGTTACGCCGGGGACAAGTTCCGCGAGTCGGGCGTCGTGCTCAGGCCGTCGCTGCAACCGCTCGTCGACATACACCTGTATTCGCAGCGAGAAGGCGAGCTCGAGCCCAACGGCGATATCCGCTTCGTAGTCCTCTACACGCTCATAGCGTTCCTCATTCCGTTGATCGCGTGTATCAATTTCGTCAACCTGGCCACGGCCCGTTCGGCCATGCGTGCCCGGGAAGTGGGCGTCCGGAAGGTAATGGGTGCCAACAGGACCCAGTTGCTGGGGCAGTTCCTGGGAGAAGCCGTTGCCATGGCGGCGTTCGCCATGATCATTTCGGTGATCCTCGTTGAACTCGCCCTGCCCGCGGTGAACGCGATCGCCGGGAAGCACCTGGTTTTCCCACTCTCTAGCGGTCTGGTGCTGACGGCACTCGCGTTCGGTACGATCGTCATCGGTTTGGCTGCGGGTATCTATCCCGCGGTCTATCTTTCCGGCTTTGTGCCCACCGAAGTACTGAAAGGCAGCCTGGAAACAGGTACGCGAGGATTGAATCTTCGTAAGATTCTCGTCGTTGTACAGTTCGCCATGTCCATTTTCCTGCTGGTCAGTACGACGGTGATTTACGACCAGCTCGATTTCATCCGCACTAAGCGACTGGGTTTCAACAAGGAACAGGTGATGGTGATTCCGATCACCGGATCCTTTCAGCGGCGGAATACGCCCGTACTGAAAGAGCGATTGTCCCAATTGCCCGGCGTTTCGGACGTGGCCACGACAAACGGGGTGCCAGGGATGCGGGTGATTCCCATCATGGCGGTCCGGCCTGATGGCTTGGCGCCTGAAGACCACCTGATGATGGCCACGCTGGAGGTGGATGAGAACTTCCTGGACGTGATGGAGATCGAACTCGTCGCCGGCCGCAACTTCTCGCCGGACTGGGGGACGGATTCGACCATGGGATTCCTGCTCAACGAGACGGCCGTCCGATACCTGAATTGGGGAACACCGCTCGATGCGATCGACCGGCCATTCGAGTGGATTCCCTTCGGCGGCGCAAAAGGCCGCGTGATCGGCGTCGTGAAAGACTTCCACCTGCGCACGATACATGACGAGATCGAACCGGTCGTCATACTGTCTCACCGCTATCATCAGTACGTACTTATCCGGCTCGAACCCGGCGGATTACCCGAGACCATCTCGCGTATCGGAGAAACCTGGCGCAACGTCGATGCCAGCTTCCCCCTGGACTATACCTTTCTGGACGAGGACTACGAAAGGCTGTACCAGGATGACCGGCGGCTTGGCGAGGTCTTCGCGATCTTCGCGATGCTGGGCGTCTTCGTGGCCTGCCTGGGACTCCTGGGACTGGCCTCGTTTTCGATCCAGCAGCGTACCCGGGAGATCGGGATCCGCAAGGTGCTTGGCTCATCGATCTCCACCATTGTCGTCCTGCTGTCGAAGGACTTTATGAAGTATGTTCTGCTGGGCAACCTGATCGCGTGGCCGCTGGCCTACTTCGTCATGACGCGCTGGCTGCAGAACTACGCCTACGCGGCGGCACTGAATTTCGCGTGGTTCGTGGTCGGCGGTGCCGTGGCCCTGGTCATTGCCTGGCTGACGATCGGGGCTCATGCGATTACCGCGTCGCGGCGAAATCCTGTTAACGCGTTGAGGCAGGGGTGATTACGCGGAACGAACCCGTATCATAACATTTTCGATTCTTTACGCAAAGGAATAGCATGGATTGGATACACGGGTTCTATTCCAGGCAACACGCTACCCTTGCACGTGAAGGGGCGGAGGCAAGCACGGAGTATTGTGCGGCGAAAATGTCGGTTATAAACAGGTTGGTCCCCGATCCGGGTAAGACCCTGCTTGAATTGGGAGCAGGCAATGGAATGAATGCTATTGCATGTGCCAATCTGGACTTCTCGGTCACTGCATTGGAATTGATTCCGGAATGCTGTGAAAGAATCAAAGACTATGTGAATACAAATGGTACGTCCCGAGGGGCCATACGTGTTTTTCAAGGTGATTTCTACAAAATCGATCTTGCTGAACAGTTTGATTTAGTCACTTACTGGGATGGATTCGGAATAGGATCGGACGACGACCAGATCAGGTTATTGAAACGAATCTCGAATTGGATGAAACGGGACGGCAGGGCATTAATTGAAGTCTACTCGCCCCTGTATGCTTCCAGGACCGTCGGCAGGAAGGTACGATTTGAAACATGTACACGCGCATATGATTTCGATGCGCGCAACGCTCGATGGTTGGATACCTGGACCTATAATGATGGAACTGTTTTAACGCAATCGCTCAGGACTTACCTGCCGCCTGATCTGCAATTGTTGTTACGAGAAACGGATCTGGATATCGAACATATCGAAACCCGCGAGGCTTGGGACTGGGAAACCGAATCCTTAGAAGAAAACGCACCTCTTGAGTCTGCTATCAGCTACATAGTGTGTCTAAAAAAGACCACCCATTCCATTAACTGAGCATGTGGTGCAACCGCTCGATACCAAGCGCGAATCCTTCCCACCCAAAGGTGCGCTCAATCCGAGATACCAATGGTACATCACTATCTCAGAATCGCCCTGCGTAACATGATCCGGCAGCCGGGCAACGCCGGCATCAACATCCTCGGCCTGGCTATCGGCGTCACCTGCTGCATGCTGATTCTGCTGTATATCCAGAACGAACTGAGCTACGACCGTTTCCATGAGCAAGCCGACAGGATATACCGCGTGGTTAACGGCAACTCCGCCCGCACGCCAACAGCTGTGGGACCGGCGCTCAAAGAACTGTTCCCGGAGGTAGAGGAATATGCCCGGATGCGGGGCACAATCAATATCTGGATGATGAACTACCAGGATAACACGTTTTATGAAAGCGATGTGTACAGGGTAAGTACAGACTTTTTCAAGGTCTTTTCTTTTCCGCTTGTACGGGGCAATCCGCAAACCGCACTGGACGACTATGCGCACACGGAACAAACGGTTATCATCAGCGAATCCATGGCATCTAAACTCTTCGGCAATGAAGATCCCATGTACAAGCTGATCCGCGCCGATGATGAGGAAAACCTTCGTGTGACCGGTATTATGAAAACCATACCGTCCAATTCCCACTTCGCTGCCGACTATCTTGTCTGTGAGAATCTCGACGTTGCAAACCGGCGTGAGCTCTTCGCAACGACGTGGTTTTATGCGCGGCATTTCACCTATGTTCTGCTGGCAGAGGGAACAGATCCCGTTGAATTGGAGGACAAGATCGCCAGGTGGGCAGATGCCTATGAACCACTGATGTCGCTCAGTGCACAGGGCCTGACCTTCAATTTCCGGCTGCAGCCGATGAGCGACATCCATCTGCGGTCGCACCTGGAACAGGATCTGGCCAGCAATAGCGATATCGGCTATATCTACGTATTTTCGGTTGTTGCTTTTGCTATCGTGCTGATCGCCTGTATCAACTTCATGAATCTGGCCACAGCGCGGTCCACGATCCGTGCCAAAGAAGTGGCCATCCGCAAATCTGCCGGCGCTCAGCGAGGCGAGTTGATTCTACAGTTCATGGGCGAGTCCATGTTGTCGGCCGGTTTGGCCTTTGTTGTAGCTTTGGGCCTTTTGGCAGCCATCCTGCCCTGGTTCAACACGCTGTCTGGAAAAGCCCTGCAGGTCAGCTTCCTGGACAATCCGGAGGTATTGCTCTGGCTGATAGGCATCACGTTGTTTGCAGGACTGCTGTCCGGCAGTTATCCCGCACTGATTATGTCCAGATTACATCCGGCAGCAATCTTCAAGGGCGAACTGGCATACGGCATTTCGGGTTCCAAACTTCGTAAGAGTCTTGTAGTGGTGCAGTTTACCCTATCGATTCTGCTGATCATCAGTACCGCTATTGTTTATAAACAGCTGGATTACATGCAAGATAGAAAACTGGGATTCGATAAGGACCAGATCGTCATTGTCCCACTTATCGGTGGTGCGGATCGGGATTTCGACGTCTTCAAGGCGCGGCTTTCACAAAGTCCGCATATACAACGTGTTACGCGATCTGTACTAATGCCGGGACGGATGTCCAGCGCCAATGTCATGCCCGTCTTTCCGACACGTCTGGCAGATCAGTCGGAAGATGACATGATCGGGATTCCCGCCTTGTTTGTATCTGCCGATTTCGAAGAAACCCTTGGCCTCAATCTGATCGCTGGTCGCCCGTTTTCCAGCGTGCTGACCGACGACTCACTGAACGCGGTAATCATGAACCGGTCCGCAGTTGAACGACTGGGTTTAACCACACCGGAAGAAATCGTTGGACGTCGTATACATCCGGGACGCTACCAGGGCCCTCCCATCCGGATTATAGGCGTCGTAGAGGATTTCCACATGCAGAGTTTCCATAATACGCTGGAGCCCATGCAGTTGAGGTTATTGAAACGTGGCGGTGGCGGTCAGGCGGCGATACGACTGCGGGCGCAGAACATACCGGATGGGATTAAAGCGATCGAAGAAACGTGGGCTTCGATATTTCCCCATTACCCCCTGGCGTATTCGTTTCTGGATGAGGATTTCGACCGACTTTACCTGTCGGAGCGACGCACCGGCAATCTGCTCGGCGCCTTCAGCTTTCTGGCCATCTTTATCGCGTGTCTGGGCCTGTTCGGTCTGGCCGCATTCACCACTCGGCAACGAACCAGGGAGGTCGGAATCCACAAGGTAATGGGGGCCTCGGTGACTCGAATTGTCTTTATGCTTTCAAAGGACTTTATCAAGCTGGTGGCGATTGCGGTGCCGGTCGCCTGGTTCCTGGCCTACTGGACCATGAGCGACTGGTTGCAGAACTTTGCCTATCGCGTCGATATCGGCCCGGGGTGGTTCCTGATCGCCGCATTCCTGGCACTGGCCATCGCGCTGGTTACCGTCAGTGCAAAAGCGGTTACAACGGCGCTGGTGAACCCGGTGGAGTCTCTGCGGTCAGAATGAGGTACTAGATCTTGCCTTCCTTTTCCCACCGGTCGTAGAGTTCCTGCTTGTAGCGCGCGGCCCGTTCCTCGTCTTTCTTCGCCCGGGCCGCCACAAATACCAGGCCCAGGGCAGCCCGTCGGCGGTCTGAATGGTTCGCGTCCGCCCGGTGGATGATCATGCTGTGATGGGCGAAAACGTCCCCGGGCCGGGCGCGCATGGCTACTTCCAGTTCCGTGTCCTCGTCCGAGTAGTCCGATACGCCCTGTGAAAACCCGAGTACGTTGGATGCGCGGTGGGGTCTCATGCCCCGCCTGTGCGATCCCCGCACATAGCGCATGCAGCCGTTTTCCTCATCTATGTCATCCAGCGCGATCCACAAAGTCACGGCCTCGTTGGGTTCCAGCATGAAATAAAATCCGTCCTGGTGCGGGGGCGTTACCGCGCCCACCTTTGCCGGTTTGTTGAACCACTGGGGGTTGCTGGGGACCACGTCGTCCGCAAGCAGGTGTTTCGCCAGTTCGGTAAAGCGTTCGGATTGGAAAAACTCCTCGAAGTACGGGTCCAGGGCGGCCATGTTCTGCAGCCGCTTGATCGATCCAGGATCGTCCCTGTCCTCGTAGAAGGCCGTCGTATCCGGCGCCTGCGGCAGCACCTCGTCGATGAAACGCTGGATCTGGCCGTTGATCTCGGCCGCTTCTTCCGAAGAAAGGAAGCCTTTCAAGAACACGAAGCCATCACGGTCGAAGTCTTCCTTGATATGTCCGTTTAATATCATGAACCTGCACTCCTCTTTCGGTATTAACTCAGCATCAGCGCACGATGGTTCAATATACAGTCTGTACGCTCGATTTCAAAGTTTCGCGGTCGCTTTCGATGGGCTGCCGGCTACAGGGTTACTCCTCTACGCAGTTGGAATGCGGGAAATACAGAAGCGCTTGATACATGTTTCAACCTCGACCTAAAACGTAACGGCCAGACCGTTCTCCAGCACGGTATCCAGCCTGCTGACCCCTTCCGGCGGACGGCTGTCGTAACGCATGACGTAAGTAAGGGCCAGCACGAGTGGTCCGGCCAGGTCGATCTCGAGGTTGACTTCGCCAAGTATGCGAGTGTCGCCGATCGCATTCCAAAGGGGTTGGAAATAGACCGTGCACGTGGACACCATCCGGTCGTTGACGGCAATTCGAGAAGAAAGGTAGTGGCTCCACCGGACAACGGTTGACCTGCCGGGGTGCGCATCGTCCTCCGTCAGATCGCCCAGGCGTTCGTGCTCCAGGAACGCGGAGGCGCCTTCCCATAGCTGGAAGGCATCGGTTTCGACCAGGTGGAATCGCAGTCCTCCGCCGGCCAGCGCGCGAGCGTCGAGCCGATAGGTCGTATCATAGTTATACTGCGTGAACGCTTCGAGACCGATCCGGCCGTGCAGCGGATAGTGCTGCCGCAGGTGAATCAGTCCCTCATCGGCAAACCGCTCTCCCTGCTCCCATCCGAAATCGTTCCGGGCCAGGACGAAGGTGTTCACATTCGGATGATTGAAGTCCAACCGTCCTTCCAATCCGATTTCCTTGAGATCCGTGTTGCCCGTATGCATCTCCAGGTTCAGGGCCAGGGCGCCGGAGAAACCCGTGGAGCCGGCATCCCGGCGCAGTGCTTCGATATTGACCTGGGCCGCTGCCTGCGCCGCCATAAAAATCAGGGCCAGGGATACCAGCAGTCTGAAGCAGATCAATTGAACTCTCCTGAAACGGATCGAAATACTTAGTTCTTGCCATACGGATACACGGCGGTTTTCATTGTCGTAATATACCTCAACCCTTACCGGTAATGAAATGTTAAGTAGTCCGTGGAAAGGCGTATCATGTCCGTCATACGAGTTGGCCTGATCGGCTACGGCGGTTGGACCCGGCTGGCGTTCGTGCCAGCCCTCCGGCAGCACGATCGTGTACGGATCGTGTCCGCCGCGGCGTTCAGCAAGGCTTCACAGGAACGTATTCGAGAGGAACTGGGGCCGGATGTAGAAGTTTACGGCGGCTTCGAGGCGTTGTTGAACGGTCCCGAGGTCGACGCCGTCATGATGGCTATACCCGATTCCATTCATGAAGCGGCCATGAACGCGGTCCTCGACGCCGGCGTCGCCGCCTACTACGAACCCCCGCTCGCTGACTGTCCCGACGGCATCCGAAAGATGCTGAACCGGCTGGTCGAAGCCGATCAGGTCACTCACGGCGACCTCGAAATCGGCTTCGCCACCGTCGTGCATCGCGCCGCCGACCTGTTGCGGCAGGGCGCGATCGGGACGCTGCAGGCGGTACACCTGAAACTGCGGAGCGACTGGGCAGGGTTCGGCGGCCCCGACCTGTGCCTTGCCCACCACCTGGGACCCTGGTACGTGGACGGCCTGAACAGCATTTTAGGCCGTTTGCCCGAACGCGTGCTCGTCATGGACGGTCATGGACAGACCGGCCGGCGCCAGTTCCACAGCCTGGCTCATTTCGACTATGGGGAACTTTGGGGTACGATTCACCTCAACATCAACTCCGTTGACAAGCTGGAAACCACGATCGAGGTGACGGGCGACGAAGGCGACTTGACCGTCGACTATTTCAAGAACACGATAAATCTGCTCATGAAGTCCCATTCCGAGGGTGAAGTGATCCGCGTCGAGCCCTCGATGCCGGTGGTTGGCGGCTGGCCCGGCGAGGCGGAGAGCGTTGCCGAGTTCCTGGAGACGGTCGAGAAAGGCACGCCGAACCGTACCGACGGCCAGATGGCCGCACAGCTCTATCTCACGGGGCTGGCCATAGAACGGTCGAGGGATTCCGGCGGCTGGGTGGAGATCGAGGACGCAGCCGGACTGGAATCGTAATCTGGAATGGTAACATAGAAACAGGAGGCAGGCATGAGGGGAGTGAGAGTCGATCCGGAACGGCGCGAAACGCGGCTGCTCAGGCGGCACGTGCCGCTCGCGGGCGCGCGGGTCCTCGATATCGGCTGTGGAGACGGCCGGATGTCGAGCAGGGTCAGGGGATGGATACACTCGGTAGTCGGGGTCGACCTTGCCGGGCAGGATGTGCGCCGCGCCCATGCCCGGAAGCGGTTGCATGATATCGCGCGGTTCGCCGTGGCCGATGCGTCCCGCCTGCCCTTTCAGGACCGCAGTTTCGACCTAGCCCTGTTCTCCTGTTCCTTGTGATGAGTGCGACAGGAGGGCATGGGGCATGCCCTTTACGAAGCAAGTCGCGTGTTGAAGCCCGGTGGCTGTGTCGTCGATATACGTCCGTACTTCCCGGCAAGCCTGGGTAACCGGCGCCGGGCGAGACAGCAGGTCTACTGCCTGGTGGAGGGCGAAACAACCCTGGCAGCTACGCTGGCCCGGGACTACGTCGATTTTCATTTCGCCGACCGGGTGGTGGCGGAGGCCGTCAAGGACGGCAGCCTGGTCGTGGACTTTCATACGGATTTCGTATTCCGGTATTATATCGAAAGCCTGGAGTTGTTCGACGTGTGCAGGGCAATGTGGTGGGACAAGGCGCGCATTCCCGTCGCGGACAGGCGGCGCCTGGAACGGATCATGCGTCGCCATCCCGCGGCAACCATCAGGGTAGATACTCCGGTCCAACTCCGCGTACTGACAAGGTCCAACTCCACGTACTGACGAAGGCGTAATCGAGAAGGTGTAATCTAATTGAAGGGAGTTTCCAGCCATGGTCCAGCCGACCTCGCTGAAACAGCGTATCCGCAACGGCGAAATCGTAAACGGCGTCGGGGTATCCATGGAGTCCGGCAGGGAGGACCTGGAACGGATTCTTCAGCAGGGCAGGGTCGATTTCTTCAACGTCGACTGCCAGCATGGCCCCCAGAGCGAGGATCGAATCGTTTCCTTCTGCGCATCCGCCGAAGCGCTGGGCGTGCCGGTGATCCTGCGCATAAAACACACCCGACACACCTACCTGATCGGAAATTACCTGGATCTGGGTCCCGCGGGCATCCTCGTCCCCGAAGTCAAGGAGGAAGCCACCGTGCGGGAGGCGGTCCACTTCTTTTACTACCCACAGTTCGGTGGAAGAAGCTGGGGCGGAAGCGCGCGCCACGGCATCGAGGATCGTTCCGATCGCCTCGAATACGCGGCCTGGTGGAATGCGACCGGCGTGCTGTGGCTTCAGCTCGAGTCGGTCGAAGCCGTCATCAACTGCCGGAAACTGGCCCTGGATGGCGTGGACGTCCTCACCTTCGGACCCAATGACCTGATGTTCGACATCGAACGCTATCGCCGTCCGCCCTTCCGGACCGTGGAAGATTGCGTCCGGCACGTCGCCCGCGAAATGGAAGGCACGCCGGTCGCCGTCAGCCTGGCGCTCCTGGATCCATCGGAACGGGAAAAGTATATCGACATGGGACTGACCGTGCTGCAGACGCCCATGGTGATCTGACTCACACACGTTCGTTGTTAAACAATGCAATTCCTGAAAGGCGTCCAGTCCAACTTCGGATACACGGCAGGTCCATCCAACATATCGCCCGACGAACAGTAAAGGAATCCAGATGAATCGTCCTCCGGAAACGTACATCCACGTCCAGGAAAGGGATCTGGTGGCTTTCACGACGGCCTGCTTCGAAAAGGTCGGCCTGTCCAACCACCATGCCGCGATCATCAGCCGCCTGCTGGTAAACTCCGATCTGCGCGGTGTTCGCAGCCACGGCGTTCGGGCGGCTTCGGGCTATACGCGGTCCTTCGTCGAGGGGCATCACAACCCCCGTCCCGATGTGCGGGTCATTGGCGAATCGCCCACTTCCGTCATCGTGGACGGTGATGGCACGCTTGGCTACTGGCCCATGGTCGAAGCGACGGAGAAGGCCATCGCCAAAGCCCGCGAAACCGGGCTGGGCATGGGACTGGCCCGGCACATCGGGCATTATGGATCGGCAGGCCACTACACCCGAATGTGCATGGAGTCGGGTTGCATCGGGTTTTCTGTGCAAGGCTACCGAAACATGGGGGATGCCAGGGATCAGGACCCGAAACCGCAGATCGGCTATTTCGGCAATCCACCCCTCTGCTTCGGCATTCCGGCGGGCGGCGAACCGCCCATTGTGCAGGACGTGGCTACGCGTATCCTGGCCGATTACCAGCATTCGCCGGAATTCGACGATCTGCTGTCCCGCATACCGGCCGCCTTCTTCAAGAGCATAGGATACGGGGCGGTCGCCACGGTAATGGGATGTGCGCTGGCCGGCGCCGCGCTGCCGGAGGCCGACGAAGTGCAGGCGCGATGGCCCGGCGCGAACCACGGGGGCATGGTATTGGCCGTACACATCGAAACCGTGATACCCGAAGGCGATTTTCGAGAGGAAGTCGATCGGTTCGTACGGGACGTAAGAGAAACCTATGAGCCCATGCCTGGATATGATGAGGCGTTGTTGCCCGGTGCGATAGAAGAACGGCGCATGGACCTGCACAGGGAGCAGGGTATCCGGTTCGGCGAGATCGAACAGCGTACCGTACGGGAAATGGGCGAGCGTCTGGATGTGCCGCTGCCGTTTTAGGGCGAGCCTCTGGCTGGCCCTGCCGTTTTAACGAATCAGAAAAAAGAAGGAGAATCCCGTGGCAAAGTACCGCGCAGGCCTCATCGGACTGGGCTGGATGGGGATGCTTTATGATCTCGCGGAAAGGACGGGCGTGTGGGACGTGGATGATATCGATCGCCCTACGCCGGAGCTGAATATCCACCGGCGTTTCCTTTACCACGAAAACCCGGGCACGGAGGGCCTGCCGTCAACCTATGCGGAAGCGCTCTGGGACCGTCCGGAAATTGCATTGGTCGCCGCGGCGGAGCGGGACGTAAAGAGGTTGCGCGCCTTTCGGGAACGGTACGGCGTAGTCGCCCTCTATGACGATGCCGGGGACATGCTGGCCATTGAACGACCGGATATCGTTTCCGTCGCGACGAACACCAAACATCGCGCCGATCTCACCTGTCTCGCCGTACATCATGGCGCGAAAGGGATTTTCACCGAAAAACCCATGGCCCATACGCTCGAGGAAGCGGACCGGATGGTACGGACCTGCGAGGAGGCCGGTGTGCCCTTGAGCTGCGGTGCGGTCACCACCACCCACCCGTCCTTCGGGCGCGCCAGTCAACTCATACGCGATGGTGCAATCGGCGATCTGGTGTCCATGGAAGCCTATGGTCCCTTCGCGCAGCATCAGAACTGGTCCTATTTCCTGGACAGCCCGCCCGCCTGGGTGATCGGGACGGGAGACCAGCCCCGCCGGGAGTCCGGCAGCGACGAGTTCGCGGGGCAGGGCATGATGGTGACCGAAAGCGGTCTCGTGGTGCATTTCCGCAAAGGCGCGCCGGGCGTACGGCTGCAGGGAAACAAGGGCGAGATGGCCTTCGATTTTCCTTCGGCGTGGCAGCGATGGGAGGTCATGGAGGTCGAGGGCCGGTCCTACCGGGTCGAGTTGCCTTGGCCGGGGCCCCAGTTCGTACCCCCCTACGGCGGGGTGTATTCGCTGAACGACGTCATGGATTGCCTGGCGGGGAAGCTGGACGAACCGAAGAATTCGGGCCGCAGGGTGGCCATGGCGCTGGAAGTGGAAATCGCCCTGAAACTCTCCTCGGCAAGGGGCGGCGTGCGTGTCGATTTGCCCCTGGAAGACCGTTCGCTGGGTCTCAACTACGACTGGTTCAGGTAGGCGGATTCGGCCGGCCGGTCCAACCCTGGTTCGACGAGTTCAACCCTAGTTCGACGAGTCCAATCCTTCGCGCTGGATCCTGCGTATCCCCGACGTCAGGCGATCCAGGTCCTCCTCCGAATTGAAGACGTGGGTGGAAACCCGCGTACTTTCCGCCGCGAATTCGAGCGGGGAGACCAGCACTTTTTCATGCTGCTGCAGGCTCTCCGACAGGGGGCCGGCCTCCAGGCCGGGAACGTGGAAGGTGACGATTCCGGACGAATCGTCGTAGGACGGCGGCGTTTCCAGCACCAGTCCCGGTATTTCGAGTAAGGCAGCTTTCATCCGGTCCGTGTACGCCTCTATTCCGTCAAATACAGCCTCCCACCCGAGCCTTTCCCATATATCCAGGGCCTTGCCGAAACCGGCCTGGTCCGGCACGCTCCGCGTGGCGAACTCGAAACGCCGGGCCTCGTCATGTAGGTCCATATGGCCTTCCTGGTCGAAGGACTTCTGAGAATGGGACCCGATCCAGCTTGGCTTGAGCCATTCGATCCGGTCCTTGCGGATGAACAGGCCCCCGGTACCCTGCGGCGCCATGGTGTACTTGTGTCCGCAGAAGCTGTAGAAGTCGCAGTCCAGCGCCCGCACGTCGATCGGTATGGCCCCGAAGGACTGCGCGCCGTCGTAGAGGACGGGCGTGTCTTTACCGTGGGCCAGGTCGCAGATCTCCCGGCCCGGCAGGCGCAGGCCGGTGCGTCTCGAAACGTGGCTGACGCTGACGAGCCGCGTGCGGTCGTCGATCAGACGGTCCATCTCTTCGAGCGTTCTGTCGAGGTCGTTGTACATCGGCGCGAACCGCAGTTCCACGTCGTACCGCCCGGTCAGGTTGTACCAGGTCAGCCGGTTACCCTGATGCTCGTGAATGGTGAGCAGTACGTTGTCGCCCGGCTTCCAGTCGATGCCGTTGGCCACGATGTTGATGCCGATTGTGGTGTTTTCCGTCATGACAATCTCTTCGGGCATGGCGTTGATGGTACGGGCGACCTTGCCCCGTATATCCTGCTTCAGTTCCTCAATCCGCTGGGCGACGAAGGGCAGAGCGGGACCCCGGCTCTGGAACTTCAGCCAGTGGACGACTTCATCGACAACGGGATTCAGTTTGGGAGAAAACCCGCTGGTCTGGAAATACGCGTATCCGTCCAGTTCGGGCAACATGGCGCGCACGTCTGCGGTCAGCGGCATGAAATTTGTTCCTTGTAGCTTCGGGTGGGTAATTCGTGGTCCGGTCTCGTACTGGCCGGCCTCATCCTCGTCGGCCTCATCCTCGTCGGCCTCCTTCTGATTGATCTCCTCCTGGTCGGGATGGTCGATGTACATAGCGGCGTCCAGCCCCGATCGTCGTGAAATGGTAGGGCTGCTCAAGGGGCCTGTCAATTGAATTGGGCTTGACGCCGGTGTCCGCTGGGTTAATTTGCCCGCAACTCCTCGTACCATCTCGATCCAGGGCCGGATAACCCATGCCACGGAGCACCTGACGTGTGAGGAACCAACAGATGGCTCATGACGTCGTCGGCCTGGGATGCGCGTGCCTGGACTTCCTCAGTATCGTGCCCCACCTGCCGGACCAGGACGACCAGGTCTGGATGAGTGACTCGACCCAGCAGGGCGGCGGGATGGTCTCCACCGCGCTGGTCACGCTTTCCAGGCTGGGGGTGTCCACCGCCTTCGCGGGCAAAGTCGGAAACGACATGGCGGGCCGCGCCGTGAAGGAGGAATTCGACCTGTATGGGGTCGACTCGGACCATTTGATCGTGGAGCCCGGTGAAACGACTCCCGTCAGCATGATTCTCGTCGATGAATCGACCGGGCAGCGCACCATCATGGCTGGTGGAACGACCGTGGAAATGTCTCCTTCGGGAGTACCTGCCGGAATGATCGCCGCAGCCAGGTACCTGCATCTCGACACCACAGGCCGGCAGGCCGCATTGGCTGCCGCGGAAATCGCGCGCGACGCTGGCGTGCCCGTGGTCCTGGACGCGGACAGCCTGTCACGCCCTCAGGACATCGAGGATCTGCTTCGGACGACGGACTACCTGATCGCTTCACGGGTGTTCGCCGAAGCGCTGACTGGACGGGCCGATCCGGCAGAAGCCGCAGAATCTCTGTCCGATTACGGATCGTCCGTCACGGTCGTAACGCTTGGAGAAGAAGGAAGTTACTCACTGGCAGGCAGCCGGTTTTTCCACACGCCGGCGTTCCCGGTGAAGGTCGTCGATACGACTGGTGCGGGCGACGTATTTCACGGTGCCTACACATTCGGGTTGCTGCAGGAGTGGAGTCTCGAAAAGACAGCGGTTTTCTCATCGGCCGTCGCGGCCCTGAGCTGCACCCGGCTCGGGGGACGAACCGGGATTCCGAACTTAAGCCACGCGATGGATTTCCTGCGGGAACGTAGTACGGAGCACTTCAACGACGGGGAATAGCTGCGTCGACGGCGGAATGTGATTCCACCAGTTTCCGGCCGGCAGCTACAGGATTTCCCTCAATACCTCGAGCAGACGATCGATCTCGGACGGCGTGTTGTAGAAGTGAGTGGACACGCGGACGAGATCATGGTATCTCCGTTGATCCCGGCTCAGGATTATGCCGGCCTTCCCTTCCAGGATTCCCCGCAGCAGACTGGTGTCCCAGCCCTCTACGCCGAAGGAGGTGATCCCCGGGCTCGACAGCGCATGGTCCCGGGAGGTCCCCAGGCTGACGCCCGGTATTTCGAGCAACTGCTCTTTTAGATAGTCGGACAACATCCGGTCGCGCGCGAAGATGGCATCCATCCCAATCGATTCGAGAAAGCTCAACGCCGTCTTGATAGCGGCCCTGACCGGTCGTTCGTAGGTGCCGTGGGGACCCACGTGGTACAGGCCCTGTTCGCGGTCGTCCCATGGTCCGTTCCCGCCCGACCCGGGCCAGAAGTTGTCCTGGAAACCCTCCCGAACGTATAAACAACCGGTACCCGATGGCGTCAGCGCCCACTTGTGCAGGCTCGTGGCGAAGAGATCGCATCCCATCTCATTCAGGTACACGGGGGTCATGCCGGGCGCCTGGGCACCGTCCACGGCCGAAATTATGCCTTTTTCGCGGGCCATGTCGCACAGTTCCCTGACCGGATAAAGCAGGCCGGGACCGCGGGTGACCTGGCAGAAGAAGATTACTTTCGTTTTGGGCGTCAATGCCTGTTCGAAGAGATCCACCACTTCCTGCTTGTTCCCTGGTGGACTGGGAATCTGAACCTGGTTGACCCGGATGCCGTAACGCCGGGCCCGCAGCGCCCATGGCCGGGTGCCCGCGATGTGCTCGTCCGTGGTCATGAGCACCTCGTCTCCGGGTTCCATGCGAATGCCGTTCACGACGAATTGAAGTCCTTGCGTCGCATTCCGCGTCAGGACGATCTCCTTCTCGCCCGCTCCCAGAAAGCGGGCAACATGCTTTCGGCTTTCCTCCACTTCGTCCCACAGCTGAGACCTGCCTTCGCTGCCTGTTTCCGCAAGATACCTGTACCCGTCGTATACGGCCTGCGTCACCGGTTTCGGACACAGCCCGAGGGTCCCGTTGTTCAGGTAGATGGTATCCGGATTCAGATGAAACTGCGTACGGACCTTCTCCCAGTATGCTTCGTCGTCGATCCTGGCGGGTGGACCGGGAGGCAGTGCTTCGTCTTTCTGCGCGAATGCATTTGTCGGGTCCCACAATGAGGTCGCCGCGACCCCGGCCGCCGCTGCGAGACTCCCTTTAAGGAAATCCCGCCGGCTGCCCTGTATCTCCGGAACCCGATGGTCCGGCGTCGAGCCGTCCGGTGATTCGACGTCCAGCGTCGTGCCGTCCGGCACCGTGCTGTTCAGCGGTACGCCGTCCTCTGACGTGTGGTCGGAATGGGCCTGGTGTGCTCGGTTTTTATCACGGCTCATGCCTCACTCCTGCGGTTCTTCGTAAAGGGAATTGATTTCCTGCTGGCTCAGCGGGCGGTTATACAGTCTGACGTCGTCCAGGTCCAGGCGCGACAGGTCCCATCCGCTGCCGAAGGTGGCGAAGGTCAGCCACATGCGGCCCAGTTCGATGTACCGGTAAGGTTTCGGCGTCACCTGTTCCATGGAAAGTACACCGTTGACGTAGATTTTCTGATCCATGAGTCCATCCGCCCGTGTACTCAGTGTCGCCGCCACGAAGGTCCACCCTTCGGGCGAGGGTTTCGATTCGGTCATGAGTTCCCATTGTGTGGCAACGTCGTCCACGCGGAAACCGATCTTCCCTTCCTGGATCGACATGGAATAGGGATCCTGGCCCCAGGCGCCGTCGCCGTACCAGAGCACCTGGCTATACCCATCTTCGGTGTCGAAACCCTTGATCCAGCAGGTGATCGACAGGTAGTGCAGCAGGTCGAGGGACGGGTGCTTGACCACCGCCCAGTCCTCGTCACCATCGAATCGGAGCGCCCGGCCTATCCGGCCTTCCACGGGCTCCGGTTCGCCCATTACTATGGTCTTCAATCCGTTTGAGGACATGTCGATCATGTCAGCGGAATCCATGGGCCAATGCGCAACGAGGGCGTCTTCGAGCGACGACTCCGGCGGGTCCGGCACGACCATTTCGAACAGTGCGGGAGGCGACCAGCCGTTCTCAATGGTCAATGCCATGATTTCTTCCTGTGAGAGCGTTTCCGTGTAGATACGCACGTCGTCGATGGCTCCCTTGAAGTAGAAGTCCAGTTCGCCCGATCCCTTGCGACCGACGTCGATGGGTTCTTCCGCGTGGGGCGGAAAGGGGGCTTCGGCCTCGTCGTGCAGCACGCCGTCCAGGTACATCCGGTGCACCGTGCCATCGTGCGTCACGGCCACGTGCCGCCATACTGAACTTCCTACGGGACGGGTGATGAGCGGGTCCCGTCCGCGCCCCATCAGGTGCCAGGTTGGCAGCAGACCGAACGTACTCAATTGAAAGACGCGCCGTTTGCTGCCGCCGTCGTCCTGCGTTATGGCGGCGTTTGACCAGTACCGCGCGAAGGTACCGTCTTCATAGTTTACCCAGATGGAAAGCGTAAACCCGTCTTCCCGGAGTGCCGGTGGAGGCGCGATGCGGATGAAATCCTTCCTGCCGTCGAAAGCGTAGGCCGCGTCCTGCCGACCGAATCGGTCCGTGGTGAGCGTCGCGCCGATAACCTCGCCATGGTGGCCGCCTGCGCTCGTATCTCGGGCGTCGCCGTCGAACAATAGTTCAAGCACCAGGTTTGACCGGTCAACCGTAGGCGTTTGGGCCGTGGCACCGCCCGCGTACGTAAGAAGGAGGCACAATCCCGTGAGCGTAAAAACGAACCAGTTAATCATGTGGTACGTCCTTCAAGGCTGGCTTCACCTGCGTGGACTGACAAGAAAGATGCACTACAGACACACGGACGGGGATGCATTAGACAGGGAACGCAGTCTCCGAGGTGGCGGGGAACCCCCGTATCTGCGGTCCACGATACGCTTGACGATGGTTGTATGAAGCCCTATCTTTCTGTCGATCCTTATAAACAAAACGTAAACGTAAATGCAGTACGTTCAATAAAATAGCCTGCCGTCCGGAACGACAGGCCCGGCTCCGGATCCAAATCCGGAAGCGTACCGCGAACCCTGATTATCGTTACTACTTCTACAATAGTCCATACCATAACATTCATTCTTGATTGAATGTCAGGGTCCTTCATGCCTTCTCGCATCAGAATGAACGTCGACACCCCCATGGCCCCGCCGCAGTGGGCCTTGCTGGAGCGCGCGCTCATCGGCTCCATGTCCCAGGCGCTCGAACTCTTCTACGACAAGTACTTCGACGAGAAGGGCTACCTGGAATGTGTGCCCCGCTGGGGCGCCCTCGACGGCCCGGACGATGCGATCGAAAACCTGGCGAACTGGCCCGTCGTCTACCTGCTCGGCGGAGGTGACCGCATCCTGGACATGTGCAAGTCGGCGCAGGACGGCCACATTCGCCAGTACACCGAGGCGAAGACCGTCGACGTGCCCTTTGCCCGGGACGGCATGTACTACAAGGAATTCCCCGTGCACAGCGACTGGGCCCACCACGCCGAGGGTTTGGTGGTGTTCAACCTGCTGGGAAACTGCGATCCGGACGACGAAAACCATATCCGCCGGGCGAGGCGGTTCGCCGGTTTCTACATGGACGAGGATCCCCAGGCGAAGAACTACGACCCGGAACGCCGGTTGATCCTGAGCATGTTCAACGGCAGCCGGGGGCCGATGCTGCGGAAGACCACGGCCCTGGACTGGGTCGGCGACCCGTTGGAGGACGGCCGGTACGACTTGCTCCACGGCCAGCGCGATTACGCGGAGATGTGCGAGCGGTTCGAGACCTACAATGATGTGGCCGGCGACCATCCGCTGAACCTGACGAGTACGGGCCTGGCCTTCAATGCCTATGCACTTACCGGCGAAGTGAAGTACCGGGACTGGATCCTCGAATATGCGGACGCGTGGGTGGAGCGTACCTATGCCAACGGGGGCGTGATCCCCTCGAACGTGGGGCTGGACGGCGTCATCGGCAGCGCCTGCGAGGGCCGGTGGTGGGGCGGCGTCTATGGATGGGACCACAAGGTCTACGCCCACCGCCACGGCCGGCTGGACAATTTCACCCTGAATGCCGTCGCCCATGCCGTGGACGGGTTCGGCAACGCCCTGCTGCTCACCGGCGACCGGAAGTACGTGGACGTCTGGCGCACCGTCCTCGAATCGGTCAACGCCAACAGGAAGACCGTGGACGGCGTCACCATGTATCCGCACATGCACGGCGACGACGGCTGGTACGACTACGCGCCCGAACCCTATGACCGGGGCGCGGTCGAGGTGTACGACTGGTCCATGGATCCCGATGACCGTGCCCTGACCGGCGAACATCCCTGGCTGAACTTTCTGGACGGGTCGAATCCCGGTTTTCCCGTGGACGCGCTGAAGCAGGACTTCGAGGGTCTGCGGGGCCAGGTGGAGAAGATCCGCAACGATACGTCGACGCGGGACACGCGCCTGTCGGACAATCCCAATCCCTTCAACCCGGCGCGGATCGAGACCCTCGTGAATCTCATGACCGGGGGGCCGAGGCCGGCCTACGCCCGTCCCCTGCACTGCCGGCTCTGGTACTTCGATCCCGATCGAGGCCGTCCCGGCGTCCCGGAGGACGTGGCCGCCCTGGTCGACCGGATAGATGCCGATGGGCTCGACGTGCACCTGGTAAACGTCAACCCGGTGGATGCGCGAACCGTGACCGTGCAGGGCGGCGCTTACGGGGAGCACCGGGTGGGCACAGTCGAGAACGACGGCCGAAGGATTGACGTAGATGATACCGACTTCACCGTACGCCTGGCGCCCGGGTGCGGCGCGCGCCTGACGCTGGACCTGCAACGTTACGTCAACCAGCCGACGGCCCGGTTTCCGTGGGACCGGTAGCCAGGACAGGGGACAAGGAGAATCCGGCATGACCGTCGACCAGGCGAGTCCGGTGTTCCGGGCCCGGCACATTTCCAAGGTTTACCGCATGGGCGAGGTGGACGTTTCTGCCCTCCGGGGAGTAGACCTGGACCTGTTCGGCGGCGAGCTGGCCGTTTTCCTGGGGGCGTCGGGAAGCGGAAAATCGACGCTGCTGAACATCCTGGGCGGGCTCGATGTGCCCACGGGCGGCCAGGTCTTCTACCGCGAACGGGAATTGACCGCGGCGGACGAGCGCGAGCGGACGAATTTCCGCCGGAAGTCCGTGGGCTTCGTCTTCCAGTTCTACAACCTGATCCCGAGCCTCACAGCGCTGGAGAACGTGGAACTGGTCACCGAAATCGCCGATGACCCCATGCCGGCGGAAGACGCCCTCCGCCTGGTGGAACTCGAACAGCGCATGCACCACTTCCCGGCCCAGATGTCGGGCGGAGAGCAGCAGCGGGTGGCCATCGCCCGGGCCATCGCGAAGCGCCCGGAAGTGCTCCTGTGCGACGAGCCTACGGGCGCCCTGGACTACGCGACCGGCAAACGGGTGCTGGAAGTGATCGAGAAGGTCAACAGCACGCTGGGCACCACGACCGCGGTCATCACCCACAACGCGGCGATCGCAGACATGGCCGACCGGGTCATCCGCCTGCGCAGCGGCGAGGTCGTCGAGGTATACGCCAACGAGGCGAAGAAACGCCCGGACGAACTGAGCTGGTAGACTGCCGGAGCGAGAAAACCATGACCATCCTGAACCGCAAGGTTTTCCGCGAACTGGCGCGCATGCGCGGCCAGGTCATCGCCATCACGCTGGTGATGGCCTGCGGGATCATGGTCTACGTCTCCTCGCGCCACACCTATATCGCCCTGCTGGAATCGCAGGAATCCTATTACACCAGCTACCGTTTCGCCGACGTGTTCGCCGGCATCAAGCGGGCGCCGGCGCCGGTCGCGGAGCGCATCGCCCGGATCCCCGGCGTCTCCAGCGTCCGCACCCGGATCGTGATGGACGTGAACCTGGACGTGCACGGGCTGGATGAGCCCGCCACCGGCCGGCTGGTATCCATACCCGAAGTGCACAGGCCCGTGCTCAACGACCTCGCGATCCAGGAGGGCCGTTACCCGTCGATCGGCCGGCCCGAAGAGGTGATCATCAGCGAAGCCTTCGCGCTGGCCAACGGGCTGGCGCCGAACGACTGGATCGGGGCGGTCATCAACGGCCGCAGGAAGGCGCTGCGCGTCGTGGGCATCGGCCTGTCGCCCGAATACGTCTACGAAGTGCAGGGATCCGGATCCATCTTCCCCGACAACCTGCGCTTCGGCGTGATCTGGATGAGCCGGGACGCCCTCGGCGCCGCCTTCGACATGGAGGGCGGGTTCAACGACCTGGCGGTCGCCCTGTCGCCGGAGGCGAGCGAGCGGGACGTGATCGACCGCATGGATCTCATCCTCGAGCCTTACGGGAGCGCGGGCGCCTACGGCCGGGACAGCCAGATCTCCCACAAGTTCCTTTCGGATGAAATCCTGGGCCTGAGCGTATCCAGCAACGTTACGCCGGCCATTTTCCTCGGGATCGCGGCGATTCTGCTGCACATCGTGTTCTCCCGCATGGTGCGTGCCCAGCGGGACCAGATCGCCATCATGAAGGCCTTCGGCTACCGAAACCTGTCGATCGGATGGCACTATCTGAAATTCGCCTTCCTGGCCGTATCCGGCGGGACCCTTCTCGGCATCGTGGGCGGCTTCTGGATCGGCCGGCCGCTCACCGGCATGTACCAAGCCTACTACCGATTCCCCGACCTGGTCTACGAGCTGCACGTCGACGTCATCACCCTTTCGGCGGTGATCAGCGTGTCCGCCGCGTTGGCGGGCACCCTGCACGCCCTCCGCGCGGCCATGGCCCTGCCACCCGCGGAAGCGATGCGGCCGGAGTCGCCACCCCACTTCAGACCGCTCGCGATGGAACGCATGGGCGTGCACCGGATGCTTTCGCCGGTCTGGCGGATGATCTTCCGCAACATGGAACGGAGGCCGGCCCGAACGATGCTGTCCGCCTTCGGCATCGCCATGTCGGTGGCGATCCTGGTCATGGGACGTTTTACCTTCGACTCCATCGAATACATGATCGACTACCAGTTTCGTACGGTACAGCGCGATGACGCGGCGGTCGTCTTCGCGGGTCCCCGTCCCGCGCGCGCCCGGTTCGAACTGGCCCATCTGCCCGGTGTCGTCCGCTCCGAGCCGTACCGCGCCGTGCCCGTCCGGCTTCGTTCCGGCCACATCGTGAAGCAGACCGCCATCACAGGACTCGATCCGGCCGGAGAACTGCGGCAGCTGATCGACCGGGACGGCCGGGTGCAGTCCCTGCCGCCGGAGGGTATCGTGCTGAACAAGACGCTGGCGGACCTCCTGGCGGTCCGGGCGGGCGATATGCTCACCGTCGAAGTCCAGGAAGGGTCGAGAATGCAGGGCAGCCTGCCGGCAACCCTGATCGTCGACGAGTTGATCGGCACCACCGCGTACATGGATACCCGCGCGCTGAACCGGTTCCTGGGCGAAGGCCGCACGATCTCCGGCGCGTATCTCTCCGTGGACCCGCTTCGGGCGGCCGAGTTGTACAGCACCTTGAAAGAGACGCCGGCCGTGGCGGGGGTCGCCGTCCGCGAGGCCGTGATCAAGGGTTTCGAAGAAACCATCGCCGAAAGCACGAACGCCACCACGTTCACGCTTACCATCTTCGCGTGCATCATCGCCTGCGGCATGGTCTACAACGGCGCTCGCATCGCCCTGGCGGAAAGAAACCGCGAAATGGCCAGCCTGCGGGTGCTCGGGTTCACCGAGCGGGAGATATCGGTCGTCCTCCTGGGCGAGCAGGCCATCATCACCCTTTTTTCGATACCGATTGGATTTCTGATCGGATGGGCATTATGTTATCTTGCCGTGGACGCCACCGCACAGGAACTCTACAGGATGCCGCTGGTCATCACCGGCAAGACCTATGCGTTTGCTTTCCTGGTCGTTACCGCGGCGGCCGTGGCGTCCGCGTACATCGTCCACCGGAAACTGCGCTACCTGGATCTGGTCGGCGTACTCAAGACACAGGAATAAACCGCTAATATGAAAGAATTTGAACGGTGACGTTAAGCTCCTTGAGTGGATTTGTCGTTATGTAATTCTAGTGTGGCGCAAGGTTAACTGTTAATGAGAACGCAACCCTTTTCGATAATGCACATATCCGATCTCCATCGTTCACCTCGGGATCCGATAACCAATGACGAGTTAATATCAGCACTTGTTCACGACCGAGATCGCTATCTTGAAGAGGAGCCTCGTATTCCAGCACCTGAAGCTATTGTAGTCAGTGGAGATATTATTCAAGGCGTTCCACTTTACACGGAGGATTTCGCGGAGAAGATAGAAGAGCAGTATTCGGTTGCTGATGAGTTCTTAACCGAGTTGGTGCATCGTTTCTTAAGTGGTGACCGGTCGCGTTTAGTAATGGTTCCAGGCAATCACGATGTAGATTGGAACACTGCGTTTAGTGCTTTAGAAGAGGTGAATGCGGAGGATGTACCTCCAGATCTCAGAGACGAACTGTATTCAGAAGATTCGTTGTTACGATGGGATTGGAAGAACTGCAAACTGTACCGCATCGTCGATCGAGAGCTATATGCAAACCGACTATGTGCGTTCTGGCGTTTCTACGATCAATTCTACAGTGACGGAATACAGCCACCAACTGAACAGAAATTACGCGACACAAGGATGTTTGTTTTGTGCGAGGACAGAATCGGTGTGGCAGCGTATAACTCATGCCATGGGAATGACTGTTTTGCGTTTCATGGCATGATTGAGCAAGGGAGTATTGCACGAAGCGATCTCGATCTGAGAGACTCTGGGAAAGTCTTGGATCTTCGCATAGCGGTTTGGCACCACAGTATTCAAGGTTCACCGTATCGTACAGACTATATGGATGTTGATGTTGTACGCGGAATGATCGGCCGCGGCTTTCGACTAGGTCTACATGGTCACGAACATAAAGCTCTAGCTACCGCTCAGGAGATTCACCTTCCAGATAGTGAAAAAATGGCAGTCGTTAGTGCTGGATCATTATGTGCAGGATCGACTGATCTGCCGGTAGGTACTCACAGGCAGTACAATGTTCTCGAGATAGGTAGAGACTTCTGCAGTGTTAGAGCTCACGTCAGGACTATGGAGGTTGCGAATCTGTTTTCTCCCGCTAGGCTTATCGAGTTCGGAGGAATAAGTTATGTTGACCTAACTTGGAACCTTCCAAGAAATGCTGTCGGTGGCCAGATCAACACACGATCCATTAGAAAAATGGTATTCATTGAAGAAGCCGAGAAAGCTGCCAAAACGGGTAAACCCGAGCGAGCAGTAGGTATCCTTAAATCACTAAATCTCACAGTTGGCAGTTATGAAAGAGAGCTTTATCTGAATGCTGCTTTGGATGCGAAATGTTGGCGCGGTATCTTGGATGTAATAAATCCTCCGACTTCAATCAATGAACTTGTACTAAGAGTCACTGCATATCTCCAGTTAGACGATCCAATTAACGCCAAAAAAGTCCTTGATAGTCATTCTAGTAGCATGCGGTTACCTGAATCCTTGGAATCTGATCTCCGTTACAGGATTAGCGTAAAGGAGGCATTGAGGCGATGAGTGAAGCATCAGAGAAAATACCGTTCGCAGTCGAGATAAGTCGTATGATAGAAGTCCTTGCGGCCCAGATCTATCCGACACCATTCGCCTTGCTACGAGAGAATGTCCAAAATTCATATGATGCTATACTTCTAAGGCAGCATCTGATGGGTGAATTTGATGCGCGAATAGACGTTTCGATCGAACCTACGCAAATTTGTGTTTCAGATAACGGCATAGGTATGTCACGACAGGATTTACGAGAGCATTTTTGGCGTGCCGGCTCCAGCAGCAAAAACACCGAAGATGCTCGAGCTGCTGGTGTTGTCGGTACGTTTGGTATTGGAGCAATGGCAAATTTCGGCATCGCTGAAGAACTACATGTAGAAACAGAGAGCATTTCTTCAAACGAAAGGACTACATGTGCAGCGTATCGATCTACGTTATCGGTAACAGACGATTGTATCAGTTTTAATCCACGACAATCTACCGGCAAACCAGGCACCAAAGTTACTGCAATAATGAAGTCTGAAAACGCTATTCGCGTAGCTAAAGCTGTAGCCTATATTTCACAATTTGTAGCATTTCTGTCGATCGATGTTTTTGTAAACGACCAGAAAGTTAGTGGAAATCTAATTGAGGAATCTATAGCTGACTTAACTAATGTAACTTGGTCTGTGCTGGAGAAAGATGTTGCACTTGGCAGTGGAATAGCAGCCGATGTAGACTTGATTGGTGCATTAAATGGAGAAGTCCGGATTACACTAACAAATTTGAGGATAGAATCTCAAAAGCAACTAAGTGGTCGTATTGTACTCCGTCAAGGAGTTGGTAGTCTACGGACGTTTCGTAGTGGTTTTGGTCTTGCAACAACAAGTGTCAACTCAGTTTACGGATTCGGGGGAGTCGCCGACTTTTTGTTTCTTGAACCTACGGCGGGTAGGGAAGCATTGACCACAAAAAGTATGCAGGTATTACAACATATTGTATCGATCACGGATGAATACGTATCAATACGACTAGCTGAGCGACCAGAAAGCAACGCGAGTACTCCCTTTGCGGCTTGGGTAGCAAGCCAGCGTCGATACGATCTATGTTCCCAACTACGAGTTCGCATGGAACCCGGTGATTCTCTTCCTTTGCATGAACTCCGGGAATACTCCAATCAAAATCCTATACTTGTATACACCGGGACGGATAGGGCAACTGTCGAACATGCTTCCGAAGATCGTCCGATTTTCATGCCGACTCGCGGCTACCCTAGGCACGAATGCGAGTTAAGTTACCTTCGTAATTACTGCAGGATTGAGGAACTAACGGACGATCCGAAAGTCCTCAGGGAAAAACCATCCACTGAAATCGATGCATCTGAGAAAGCTCTAGCATTCAGGATCGGATCGATTCTGTCTAACGATTACTTTCTCGATGCACACGTCAAATATGGCACAATCTCCCACGGTCTACCGGTTTTGGTAATGAAGCGAAAGAAACCTATAGAGATCTTTATAGATCCAAAAGGTGGAACGGTCAACATAGCATTAGGTCTTTATAACGACCAGTATTCTGCGTTTGGACACATGGTCAAAGATTTCGTGCGAAATATGATTTTCCCACGTGTTTCCGAATTGGTACCAACTGCAACTAGACAAGGGGCCGAAGCGTTTTTGAAATCGATACATCGTTCGAGGGAGTTATTTGAGTACGAGGTGTCTGATCTTCAGAATCTAACATCATTATGGAAAGACTACATGAGTGGTAAACTGAGTTTTCGTCAGGCATCGGAAAGATCAACCCGAGTTGCAACTCGAAGTTATCAGTTTTTGGATAGCACGGTAGCAGGTACTGTAAAGGACATTGTTCCCGATGTTATTGATAATCAAAATATAACAGTAGAAGATAACGGATCGGACTACGGTGCCATGCCTCCTATTCAACGGCTGGACATGGAGACTGATAAGAAACTACTCACTATACGAGATAACGAGCCTTCATTGAAAGACTACCGGTGTTTTTTGGCGATTACCGATCGTATACATGAAGAAAACAGCGAGTTTTTCCTCCAGCCGCACCGTACGTCAGTAGTTTGGGGTGGTCAGAAAGCGCTGTTTATCTTTCAACACCATTCTGAAGAATTCGGTCTGTATTATGATCTGCAAACACGTGATGTAATTAGTGATCATTCCGGTGGTGGCGCGGTGATTTCGTGTACTATTGTGATGAAAAACCGCATCTTCATTCCAATTCCACCAGCTATTCAAAGGAGTTTCTTACCAGTGGAAGGTGAAAGAAAACGATTCGAGGTAAGATGTGATATTCTACATATAGATAGATAGTAGTACATTGACAGCGAATTCGTTATTGAGTTAGCCACAATGAAAATACGTCGCAAGCACATTATCTCCTTCGTGGTCCTCGCCGCCGTCCTGGTCCTCCTGGTCCGCGCGTTCATGCCGGCGCCGGTCCTGGTCGACTCGGCCACGGCGGAGATCGGTCCCCTGCGGGTGACGATCAGCGAGGAAGGCAGGACACGCGTAAGGCAACGCTACCTGATCACCGCCCCGGCGTCCGGCCGGCTTGCGAGACCGGCGTTGAATGAAGGGGACCGGGTCGGACAGGGCGATGAACTGGCGCGCATCACGCCTTCGCCCCTTGGTTCCCGGGAGTCCGCGGAGGCCCGCGCCCGGATCGAGACGGCCGAAGCACGGGTCCGCGAGGCCGAGGCCAACGTCGCCCGCGCACGGGTAGAGCAGGAAGAAGCGGCACGCGGCAGGGACAGGGCGGAACAACTCGCTGCGAGCGGCAGCATCTCGCGGGAGCGCCTGGAGCGCGCCGTGCACGCGGCAACCGTTGCCGAACGGACCCTGGAATCCTCCCTCTTTCGCCACCGGGCGGCCGTCTCCGAACACGAGGTCGCCCAGGCGGCGCTCCTGGCCCTCCGGGAGGAGCGCGGCGATGCCAGGGCCGTGCTCTCCGTCGCGGCGCCGGTAGGCGGCCGGGTGCTGCGCCTCTTCGAAGAAAGCGAGCGGGTCGTCGCCGCGGGCACGCCCCTGATGGAAGTGGGCGATCCGGGCGACATGGAGGTGACGATCGACGTGCTGTCCACCGACGCCGTGAAGGTCGACGTCGGCCAGACGGTGTGGATTGAAGAGTGGGGCGGACCCGATCCGCTGTCCGGAAGGGTGAGCCGGATTGAGCCAGCCGCGTTCACGCGCGTGTCCGCACTGGGCGTGGATGAACAGCGGGTCAACGTCATCGTGGATCTGGACGAAACGCCGGCGGATCTGGGCGATGGTTACCGTGTCACGGGACGGATCGTCGTCTGGGAGAAAGAGGATGTGCTCAAGGTCCCTTCAAGCGCTTTGTTCAGAATAGGCGAAAGCTGGGGGGTCTTCGTCGTCGAAGAAGGCGTGGCGAGGACGCGGGTAGTATCGGTGGGACAGCGAAACGGAATCGAGGCGGAAATACTCGAAGGCCTCGCGGCCGGCGACCCCGTCATCCTGCATCCCAACCCCCGCATTGCGGACGGGATCGGGGTAGAGACCCGGACGGACTGAAGCCGTGGAGAGGAATCACGGGAACTGGAGATGGAAAAGCGCACCGGCTTCGTCGAAGCAAACGACGGCGTTCGTCTCTACTTCGAAGACACAGGATTTGGGAAACCCGTCTTCCTGATCCACGGCGGCGGGTTGAGCCTGGGCTGGTGGCGCTGGCAGGTTCCGGTCCTCAGCCAACGATTCCGGGTCATTGGCGCCGATACCCGCGGCAACGGCCGGTCGGACAAGACCCCGTGGGGTCACCGCACGGCCCGCTACGCCATGGACGTGCGCCAGATCATCGAGACGCTCGATCTCGATGAAGTTACCCTCGTGGGATGGTCCATCGGCGCCCGTACGGTCCTATCCTACATCGAACTCTTCCGCGGCTGCCGGCTCAAAGGGGTGGTGCTGGTGGACGAAGTGCCCAGCATCGAAGTGCACGATCCGCCTAATCCGCCCGAACCGGATGCCGAACCACCGCCCAAGGACGGTCCTCCAACCGAGGACGATACTGAACACAGGCGCCGGCAACTTCGGAGTATGTTCGTCTCCCTCGATGTCACCGACGCCGAACTGGACGTACTGGTGGAGGAGAGCAGGGAGAACACGCCGGTCCAGGGCGTCACCCTCGGCCCCGACTACCAGGCGCAGGACTGGCGTCCCATGCTGCCTTCCATCGACCTTCCGGTCCTGATTGCCACGGGCGGCAAAAGCGGCGCTTACCCGGGCTGCCAGTACATGTACGAACACATCCCGGGCGCGCGCATGGAAGTCTTCGAGGAAAGCGGCCACGCATTGTTCTACGAGGAGCCCGACCGGTTCAACGCCGTCGTCACCGAGTTCGTGGACGGGCTGCATGCCGGGTTTCGGGGATGAACCGCCATATGATAATCCCCATGGCGAGCATGCCCGTACCTCCGATCACAGAACTGAATAGGTAACCGACCTCGGTATAGACGACGCCCGCGGCCGCGCTGCACAATCCCATGGCCAGCTGGCCGGTCGCGATACCCAGGCTCATCAGCGAACCGCGCCGCTGCGCCGGCACGATCTCGGACAGCAGCGCCTGGAAGGGTCCCATGCGGGCCGACACGAGCACCATGATGGCAAAAAGAGCGGGTAGGCGACCCAGAAATCCGTCATGATGGCCGTCGTAAGGGTCATGAGGACGAAGAGTCCCAGGCAGCCGCCCACGACCAGGACCTTCCGGCCGATCCGGTCCGACAGGCGTCCGGCCCAGGGTCCCACGATGACGCTGGCGATTCCGGAGATCACGAACAGGGAAGCCACCTCGTCGCTCGACACCCCGTAGGTCTCCTTGATCCACACGACCAGGTAGATCACGTAGAAGGCGATCCCCGAGAACATCATGCAATAGGCGCCGACGGCCGCCGCGGTCGCCGGTGTCGTGAACATGGACGCGTAGCGCCTGACGACCGATCCGATCGAAGTGATATGCGCCCGGGCTACGGCCGGCTGCCGGGCCAGCCTCCAGACTAGGACGAAGGAGAGTACCATGGGCGCCGCGAAACAGACGAAAGGCGCCGCGAAACCGAATCGGTCGGCCAGGATCGTTCCGCCCGGGATGCCCACGATCTGTCCCACGGCGACGGCGGTCATGACCACGCCGTTGGCCCAGCCCCGCCGCTCCGGCGGGAAATGATCCCCGATATAGGCCGGCGCGACGCCGCTGAGGATGCCGGCGGCCACGCCGGACAATGAACGGATCAGCAAAAGTGAAGCAAGGTCCGAAACGAAGCCGTGCATGAAAAGGGTCACGCACATGGCTCCGGTACCGATCATGAGGATACGTCTCCGGCCCATCGCGTCCGACAGCGGACCGGTGATCAACGCGCACAGCCCGAGCATGATCGAGTAGGCCGAGACCAGGGCACCCAGGTATTCGCGCGGCACGTCGAACTGCGCCTCCACGATGGGCAGTATGGGCGTCATGATGATCGTCTGGCTGCTCGCGGCGAACATCATGAACCAGAGCGCCATCAGGATGCTCAGGTCGGCGTAAGTACTCGGTCGCATTGGGGTGGACCAGGTTACCGCGTATCGTAGAGATCGAGCACGGGAGAATGCAGGTGGGATTCGTAGATGAAATTAGGGAATGCGGGATAACAATGGAACTGGATGACTACCTGTTGGGCGTAGACAGACCGTTTAAGTATTCAAAGGTAATAGTATCGCGGTAATCAAGAGATCGAAGGATGCAGATTGCAAGCTTTTAGATAATACTGGGAGTTTTAGTCTGTCACGGATTTGTTTAACTGACACGTACATGTTTAGGCCACTTTGTCCGGGCACATAATGACAAACAGGCTAATAGCAGCCATCTAGTAAGCAATATAGCAGTGTCCATCTTCGGTAAAGTTATACAGTTCCCTGGCTGCTTCGTCTGTGTGGAATGCCTCTGGAGTTGACCCGGTTTAATGG
>JAAXHH010000124.1 GCA_012270975.1 Candidatus Latescibacterota bacterium
CCACAAAAACGGGGTAACTTCAGTTTTCTCCAACTCCCGCCGCTTCTCTCCCCCTTCGGCCGTCTTGATCGCTGTCTTGATCTCGTCGAAATCTATGTCGTCCAGTGTCTTTCCAGATAATAGAGACTTCAGAATCTCCACATTTCCCAGTCCAGAAGTGACCTCGTCCGCGCATTCATCAAGCTTGTTTAAGTCTTCAAGAGGCTTCCCCGTGACCTTCTCATAGCTCGATCTCAGCGTGAGAAGAGCACTTTGCACCCCTGTTTTAGCAGCATCTACAATCGTGCTTAGAACCTTTGTCTCAAGGTCCGTGTTCAGGACACGCGTATCCGAAACAGTCTGTAACGCCTGCCGACAGTCGGAGTACTCAGCTAGGCCGAGCAGAGCCGAAAACGTTCGACCTCTCTCCAAGGGCGATTCCTCGATGAAACGGGCGAACGTTTTGTAATCAAGGAGCGCGAACGCTTCCTTGAGCATCATTAGGAATCCTTCGGGGTCGGTATGTCCGCTGGGGCTGACAACTGTGCGGTTGCCGTCTGCGTCTCGGACAACTCGAACGGAAACGTCAGTGGTACCGTCGTCGGACTGGAACTCTAAGAGAATGGAAGCGGTTTTTTTTGAATGGAAACGGTTACAGTAGTAGTCCTGCGGTCGTTCTTGCGCCTGAAGTATCTCGAGCTTCGGAATGGTCCCGTGGATAGCATAACACAGAGCCTCGAAGATCGAACTCTTCCCAATTCCATTGACGGCAAACACAGAGTTGACTGAATTCGGCTCGAATTTGATATCGAGTGGTGCGTTCTCATTGTTGATGCCGCGGAAACCTTCGACAGCCAACCTTTTGAGGAAATAGCGCGGCATCATGCACTGTCCTTTGGCTCATCAGATCTAACGAGTGAGTCCAGCGCCGACGCAACCGCTGAATTGAATTCGCCGCGCACCTTCGAATCCCTTTGCCCTGTCCGAACCACCGCGACTAGTGCGTCCCAGTTGTCTTGTAGAATAGCAGCCATATGGGGGTTGTCGGCTTTGATCGCCTCAAGAAACGCTTTGCAGTTTTCCGCGAAGCTTTTGTCGTCATCGAAATAAAAGTCTGCCATTACACGCTAACCTCCGAAAGCAATGTCATCATGTCTTGATCTGTGGCCAAGTACGCACAGGTGACTGTGGTAGCGAACGGTTTCAGACATGCTTATTCGGACTGTCGAGTATTTAGGGTTTGGTCGTGTCGATTGCTTTACTCCGGTATCAGACGCGAAACTCACTCGCTAAGAGATAATACGAGTCTAGTTCCTCGCAGCAAACGTTGCCATTAGACTATTGAGATTTTGGGCCAGGATCTGATAGGTAGGAGTTTATGCAGGTTTTGATAGAAAAGACTAAGCCAATTTACAACTCAAACATAACGGAGAGGGTGGGATTCGAACCCACGGTGCCCGGAGGCACAACGGTTTTCGAGACCGTCCGATTCAACCACTCTCGCACCTCTCCGGCAACCTTGGTTCGACACCCGGATCGCCCGCTCCGCGTTTCGCCCTGAAGAAGTCCTTCAACAGGCCGGAACAGGTTTCCGCCAGCACACCCCCCGTTACTTCCACCTGGTGATTCAGCCTTTTGTCCCGAGCGATATCGCGAAGAGAACCGCAGGCCCCGGTCTTGGGATCGGCAGCCCCGTATACGAGGCTGTCCAGGCGGGCCAGTACGATCGCTCCCGCGCACATAGCGCAGGGTTCCAGCGTAACGTAGAGCGCGGCTCCGGCCAGCCGTTCATACCCCAGCGCGGCGCAGGCATCGCGAATCGCGAGCATCTCGGCATGGGCGGTGGGATCGCGCAACCGCTCCACGCGATTCTGACCCCGACCGACGACCACGCCGTCGTGAACGATCACGGCCCCGACGGGCACATCGCCGGCGGCCCCCGCCGACCTGGCTTCTTCCAGCGCCAGCCTGAGCCATTCTTCGTGTTCGCTGTCGTTGCTTCTCATGCTACCGCGTCCCACGAAAAATACGCCCGGAGGGAGTCGAACCCCCAACCTCCTGATCCGTAGTCAGGTGCTCTATCCAATTGAGCTACAGGCGCTCAGGACCAGCATAACAGAGCACCGCAAACTAAAGGAAGAGACCGTTTAAGTCAAGCGAATTTTGGCCGAGATCACGGTATCAGGAGCGTCGGAAATCAAGAGGTCAGGAGGAACCGCGTTCCCTCCGTTCGAGATAGATTTTACCCCGTTCTACATACCCCTCGGCGGTCCGGCGTATGCGTTCGATCTGCTCGTCCGTGACGGAACGTACCACGCGTCCGGGAACACCCACGACAAGGGATCCCGGAGGCACTTCCATGTTTTCGAGCACCAGTGCGCCGGCGCCGATGATGCTGTGCTCGCCGATCCGCGCGCCGCTGAGGATCACGGCGCCCATGGAGATCAGCACGTGGTCCTCCACCACCGCACCGTGGACGATGGCGCGGTGCCCCACGGTCACGCCCTTGCCCAGTACGGTGGGCATGCCCGCGTCGATGTGGAGAACGCTGCCGTCCTGTACGTTGGTCCCCTCGCCGATGGTTACGGGCTCATCGTCCGCCCGGATCACCACCTGGTACCAGACACTCGCATCCTTGCCGATGTCGACCGCGCCGATCAGGTCGGCGCTTTCCGCCACGAAGGCGGATGGATGTATGCGGGGAGTATGGTGGACGTACCGGTTGGAGGTCATGTGAGGCTCGTTGTCAAGCCGCGGCGGCCCCTGTGCGCTAGCCCCGCGGTCTGCAAGCCGAGGCGAGCCCGGCTGGCGTTCTACCGGCGGTAGGAAGGCCGCGGTCGTACGCTACCCGGCGGCGTCCTGTCCGGAAATCACCCGGGGAATGACGTAGGGTCCTCTCGGGACGACCGCGATAGTGGCGCCGGCGCCGTGACGCTTCAGCGCCCGCGCGATGCCGGCCTCGACGGACGGGACCGGCTCGACGAGGCAGTCCCGGACGTCGTCGTCACTCAGTCCGTCCGTGTAGAAATACACCCTGCCCTTCTTCAGCGCCTTGACCAGTTCCTCGATCTCCCACTGGTCGATGGTGAATACGCCCGGTTGTTGTATCCATCTGATAAAAGCGTCGATATCCGTGGTCTTCCGAAGCAATCCTTCGAACTCCGAGCTGCCGATCCCGTCAGCGCATCCCGCGGCGATAACGATGGAGCCGCCCTCCTTCAGGATGTCGAGCACGCCGACCATGCCCTTCACGGCCTGGTAGAAAGTGGTGTCCAGGGGATAGCCGGCCGACGAGGTCACGACGATATCCACCGGTTCTCCGACGGTGGCTACCACCATGCCGTCCACGTGGGCGACTCCGTGCCGGTGCGCCCGATCGAGCTCGCCGGCGAACACTCCGGTGACGCGGCGGTCCTCGTCCATGGCTACGTTGAGAATGAAATCCACCCCGGCTCGCCGGGCGATTTCCAGCGCGGCCTCGTGGAGCGGATTGCCGTCGAGCACGCCCGTCGTGGCGTTGGGATGCTCCAGGATACCGGGTCCGTGAAGGTGCTCGATCGTCTCCACGCCCACCAGCCCGGGCGCGACCAGCTTGCGTCCGCCGGAGTAACCGGCCATGAAATGGGCCTCGATCAACCCGGTCAGCACCTTGAGATCGCTCTCCACGTACCTGCGGTCCACGCGGATAGGGATCCCCGTGCTCGTCAAACCCAGGTCGGCTTGTTCTTCTCCGTGGCGCGCGACATGGTTGACGACGGGAAACCGGTCCACTACGGCATCAGTCAGGGTCTCCCGAAGCTGGCCTTCGTCCATGGGGGCATGCAGTCCCGTAGCGACCAGCAGGAAGATGTCCTCTGACGGCAGGCCGCTTCGCTCCAGACTCTCCAGCAGGGGCGGCAGGATAATGTCGTGAGGGACGGGCCGGGTGATGTCCGAAACGACCACGCAGACGTTCCGTCGTCCCCTGGCGATCGTCTCGAGCGACGGACCCGCCACGGGCCGTATAAGCGCCTCCCTGGTTGTCTTCACGGGATCATCCAGCGGCGGCGTGTCCCGCATGTTCAGGACCGCAACCACGTTTTCGTCCGGTACGCGTATATCGAGTCCGGTTTTGTGATAATCGAGTGTGATGTTCACGGCTGCTCCCTACAGGTCATTCAGCTCGATCTCGAGTCCAGGCCCCGGTGCGGGCTCAAGAATACCCGCGGCGCCGGCGTCCATCATGGCCCGGGCGAGTTCGCGGGGTGACTCGTGAAGCGCCACGATGGCACCGCTGCTGCCCGCGAGCTTGGCGCCGGACGCGCCCGCCTGCCGGGCGAGCTCGATAAACCGGTCATCCTCGGGATTGGATCCACCGAGCACCTGGGTAATCGCCTGGTTTTCGTTCATCAGGTCTCCCAGCGTGTCGAGCCGGTTCTCGAGGATCGCTTTCTTGCCGTCCCGGGCCAGGCCGGCGATGGTCTGGTAGGCTTCAACCACCCTGGCTTCTCCGGCAAGCCACCGTTCCCGCAAGGGGGTGTGCACGCCGCCGGATACACGCTGCCCTCCCGTAATGACCACGACGACTGGCAGGGCCGCGACTGACGCCATCGGTTCCATGGTGGCAAGGGGATCGGTTCCAAACTCCTGGTGGAACTCCTTTTCCCTGAAATCCATATAGTGCAATCCGCCGAAAGTGCACATGTAGGCGTCCTGGTACCCGCAGAAAGTCAGGTTCTGGTACTCGATCTTGCGAACGAGCTCCGCCAGGAGGTAGGGACCGTGGCGTATGCCGCGGAAAGCGAGCAGGCCGGCGACCATGGATACGAGCAGTGCCGTCGACCCGGACAGGCCGGCGCGGAAGGGGATATCGGTCGACCAGGAGATCCTGACGCGCAGGTCCACGGATTCGGTACCGGTCAGCGCGACGCGGGCGATATCGAAAATTTCGTCCTGCGGGACAAGGTCGTCGGGCGACGCGATGACGCTCTGCTCGGTACCGGCGTCCAGGACCAGGTGGTCTGCCGGCTGGATCCTGACCCTTGCCCGCTCCACCGTCGAACAAGAGATCACGCTGCCGCCGTACATGTCGGTCGGATTGCCCACGATACCCACGCGGCCGGGGGCGGATGCGGTCACGGTCCCGTTCAATTGGACTCCAGTCGGCACGGACTATTTCGCCGTTACACTCACCGAAATATACGCAGTATGCACGTGCTTTTCATGTCTGGTTCAACCGCCCTTGCAGGAGATCGCGAAAGGTCGATCCTTCGGCCTCGTCCTCCACGGCGTAGTCGGCAAAGGCTTCCCAGTAGGTCAGGGGCGTACCGATGTCGTAGCGCCTGCTGCCCGATCCCAGGGGTACACACCAGACCGAACCGCCTTCCCGGATCAGTTCCCGAATGGCGTCGGCGAGCCACAGTTCACCGGCCCTTCCGCGCGGCGTCGCCTCGAGGGCCGGGAAGATGGCGGGGCCGCACAGGTACCGGGCCGACACGGCGTACCGGCTTGGCGCGCTTTCCGCCGGCGGTTTCTCCACGATATCATCGATGGGGAAGGCCGCGTCCGATTCGTACCTGGGCTTTACGATGCCGTACCGCGACACCTTGTCATCGGGCACGTGCTCCACCGCGATGGTGCACGCAGCCTCTTCCTTCGCGTGGGTCGCCATCATGCGCCGCAGGACGCTGTCTTCCCCCGTCGACCGGAGGACGGCATCGCCCCAGGCCACGACGAAGGCGTCAGATCCCGCGAAGGCCTTTCCCAGCCGAACGGCGTCGCCGTTCCCGGCCGGAACCTCCTGCCGCACGAATGCATAGTCGAGCGCGGACGGTCCGCCTCCATCTTCAATCCCGGAGTCTTGGTGTTCCCGGAGCGACCCACCCGCCTGGCTGCCTCGCTCGAAATACGCCTCGATCGCCTCCTTGCGGCTGGAAGTCACGAAGAGGATCCGTTCGATCCCCGCGGCCGCCAGTTCATCCACTACGTGGTGTATGACCGGTTTTCGCCCGAGGGGCAGCATTTCCTTGGGGACTGACCGTGTGAGCGGAAGCATCCGCGTACCCAGGCCCGCGACGGGCACGACGGCCTTGCGGATCATCCCCCACCTTCCTGTCGCGCGTTCCTGACCGCTTCCACGTATTTCCGGGCCGTATCGGTGAGCACCTGCCATTCGCCAGCGGCCACGGCGGCCTTGTCGACCAGGTTCCCTCCCACGGCGACGGCGCAGGCGCCCGCCCGGATGAAGTCGCCCGCGTTGTCCAGGTCCACCCCGCCCGTGGGCATGAGATCGACCTGGGGGAGCGGCGCCTTGACGTCCTTGAAATACCGGGGTCCCACCGCCGTTGCGGGAAACACCTTCACGATGTCCGCACCGTATTCCCAGGCCGTCAGGATCTCGGTCGGCGTCAATGCGCCCGGGATGATGACCTTGTCGTACCGGCGGCAGAGGGTGATGACGTCCGGGTTCAGCGTCGGCGTCACGATGTACTCGGCGCCGGCCAGAATCGCCGCCCGGGCCGTTTCGGGGTCCAGCACAGTGCCCGCGCCAAGGAGGATTTCATCCCCCAGCCGGTTCGCGCATTCGCCGATGACGTCCAGGGCCCCGGGCGTCGTCATGGTGATCTCGACGGCCCCGATGCCTCCCCTGCCGATGGCCTGGGCGACCTGGACCAGGGCGTCGGGCCGGTCCGCCCTGAGGACGGCGACCACACCACAGGCTTTGATAGATGCCAGGTTTTCAGATCTCGAAGACATGTATACACTCCAGCAGGCGCTACTCCAGAATGACCTTCACCTTGCGCTCCGGCCGCTCGTGCAGGTGCCCGTGTCCCGTCAGCGCCACGCCGAGCCGGATCGACGGCTTGCCGCCCACGGGGAATATGTGATGGAAAGTCAGCGCAGGCACATAGATGAAATCTCCCGCTTTCGCGTGGACGGTCTCGTCACGGCCTTCGATCACCCAGTCGATCTCGCCCTCCAGCACCAGCCACCACTCGTCGTAATCATGGCAGTGATTGTCGTTGATCGTGCCCGATTCCTGCCAGATGAAAGCCGCGGTCACGTGGTCCGCGGCTACGACGGCGCAGGAGGCGGGCGGCGGACCGATCTGTTCCTTGATCTCGTTGATGTTGATCCGGTTGAGCGCGGCGTGCATGATCGGATTCGGTGGGGCCATTGAGGCGCTCCTTCTGTTATAAAGTCTGAATTGTTGCCTTTAATCTAAATCCATAGAAACCGGAACATCGACCCGGAGTGGCTTCCGGACCGCTTGTCACAGCTTACATGCCGCGGTCCCGGTACTCCACGCATGAACACAGATCCAAACTACGCTACCCGGTACCTGGCTATGGTCTCCTCGTTCACCGTGACGCCCAGTCCGGGTCCGTCGGGGACCGCTACGAAACCGTCGTCATCGATTGTAAACCGTTCGTGGGTCAGTTCGTGCCGCAGCGGCGAATCCGACATGCAGAATTCGAAGACGGACGCGTTGGGCAGGGCGGCCAGCGCGTGGAGCGACGCCGCCATGGTAATGCCGCTCTTGTAACTGTGGTTGACGACCTTCCGGCCGTGGCTGTGAGCGGCTTTCCCGGCCGCGTTCATGGTCGAAATGCCGCATCGCCCCGGGTCCGGCTGGATCCAGTCGAGTCCGCCCTCGGTGATCAGGCGCTCGAAATCCTCGAGACGGGATTCGGCTTCGCCGGTTGCGACAGGGACCGTACTCTCCGCGGTCAGCGCGGCGTACCCCTCGATGTCGTCGGGATGCAGCGGTTCTTCGATCCAGAAGGGCCGGTATTCGGCGAATTGCCTGGACCGGGCCAGCGCGGTCTCCCAGTCCCATACCTGGCCCGCGTCGATGAGTACGTCCACGTCGTCGCCCGTTCCCCGGCGGGCCTCACGCACCAGGGCGACGTCCTGCCCTTCGTCCTTGCCCATGGGTCCCCAACCGAACTTGACCGCCGTGAATCCCTGGTCGGCGAACTTCCGGCCTATGGTCCGGGTCGCCGCGGGCGTGTCGCCGAACAGGACGGAAGCGTAGGCCCGGAACCTGAGCCTGTGCGCGCCGCCCAGTAGCTGGTAGACAGGCTGTCCGGCAGCCTTGCCCGCGATGTCCCAGAGCGCCTGGTCGACTCCCGCCATGGCGTGCCGGCCTGCGCCGACCCGGCCATAGTAATTGGCCGCGTCCATCATCCGGTCCGTGCACGCGTCGATGTCCAGGGGATCGGCGCCAGAAAGCGCGTTGGCAAGGCCGTTGCAGATCTGATGGGACAGCGGCGCGTCTATGACGGCCTTTACCACGGTGGGGCACGAATCGACCTCTCCCCAGCCCGTGATTCCTTCGTCCGTTTCGATTTTGACCAGGCAGGTATCCTGCGTTCCGTCGCAGGCCTCCGTTACGTCCGGCAGCCGCAGTACCAGCGCAGAAACCTCGACGATCCGCACGCTTGCGCCCTCCTTGTCCGTCAACCCGCCACCGTGGAATCACGTCGTTAATTTGTGAAACGGCCCGGGGGGTGTCAAGGGGAGATACCCCCGAATCGGAGGCGGAAAACAACCTCTGAAATCCCCTCCCCGACATCGGATTTTCCGTGGTTCGATTCCCCGCCGGGTACCGCCCGGATCCGGGAAATAAACCTTGACACCCAGGCGCGTCCACTTGCACTATTGAGGCTGAAACGTCGGTATATCCACACGTTTCTCGAACCGGCGGATTCCCCCGATTTCATCGCGGCGAATTAGAAACCTGACCCTATGATCCGATACATCATATACCGCATCGTGGGCCTGGTCGGCGTGCTGTTCCTGGTCACGGTCATCACCTTCAGCCTGATGCATGCGGTACCGGGCGGCCCGTTCGACGAAGAGAAGATGCCCCTGTCGGCCGAGGCCAAGGCCAATATCCTGCGCAAGTACGGTCTGGACCGGCCCCTGTACGAGCAGTACGGGCGGTACATGTGGAACGCGCTGCAATTCGATTTCGGCATACCTTTCCAGAGTCCGGGCGAGACGGTGACTGACCTGATCGCGCGGACCTGGCCCATCAGCATGCAGCTGGGCGGCATGGGCCTCGCGGTGGCCTTCTCCTGCGGCATCCTCCTGGGCATCCTGTCCGCGATACGCCAGAACACCTGGGTGGACTACGGGACCACGGTTGTCGCCACCCTTGGGATCACTGTGCCCAGTTTCGCCATTTCCATCCTGTTCATCGTCCTCTTCGCGACGATATGGCGGGTCCTGCCCACGGGCGGATGGGGCGGACCCGAGACCTGGATCATGCCGGTGATCGTCTATGCCCTGGGTCCCATGGCCATCATCGCCCGTTATACGCGTTCGAGCATCCTCGAGAACCTGCGCATGGATTACGTGCGCACGGCACGGGCCAAGGGACTGAAGGAACGGAGCGTCCTGTTCATCCACGTGCTGAAGAATTCCCTGATCCCGCTGCTGACCATCATGGGGCCGATGCTGCCCGGCGTAATGACCGGGTCGCTCTTCGTCGAAGGCATATTCCGCATCCCGGGCCTGGGCCAGTTCTTCGTCACCAGCATATTCGAACGCGACTATCCCATGATCATGGCGCTGACCCTGCTCGTCGCGGTGCTGATCGGTATCGTCTACCTCATTACGGATATTCTCTACGCACTCGTCGATCCCAGGGTCAGATACGTGCGCGGGAGCAAGTAATGGACCACGTTGCCGCGCGCTCGAAACGGACGTTCCGGGACTACCTGAGCATTTCCGCCCGAGGATTCTGCATGGGGGTCGCCGATGTAGTACCCGGCGTCTCCGGGGGCACGATGGCCTTTATCCTGGGCGTGTACGAAGAACTGCTGGACGCCGTGCATTCGGTCAACGGCCGGTTTCTGGGACTGCTGTTCAGGTTACGACTCAGGGAAGCCGTCGACGGTTTTCCCTACCCGTTCCTGATCGCCCTCGTCGGCGGTATCATGGCGGCGATTTTCAGCCTGGCCCAGTTTTTCGCATGGGCGCTTGCGCACCATCCCGTCCAGGTGTGGGCTTTTTTCTTCGGACTGGTGCTCGCGTCGATCATCGCCGTTCGGGGCAAGGTGTCCGCCTGGACCGCGACGGAAGTGCTCGCACTGCTTCTGGCGGCGGCGGCGGCCTTCGTACTGGTGGGCGCGGTCCCGGTCGAGACGACCTCCGCGGCGTGGTTCGTGTTCCTGAGCGGAGCCATCGCGATCTGCGCGATGATCCTTCCCGGCATCTCGGGTTCGTTCATCCTGGTCATACTGGGGAAGTACGAATACATGCTCAACGCCGTGGTGCAGCGCGATTTCCTGCCCATTCTGATCTTCGGATGCGGCGGTATCCTGGGACTGGTCTTCTTCGCGCGGGTGCTCCGATGGCTGTTGCGACGCTTCCATGACGCGACCGTGGCGGCCCTCATCGGTCTCATGGCCGGCTCCCTGCGGAAGATCTGGCCCTGGAAGGAAACGGTGGAAACCTTCACGGACCGCCAGGGTGTGATTAAGCCCCTGATAGAGCAGAACGTCCTGCCCGCGTCGCTGTCGGAAGACGTCCTGCTGGCCATTACCCTGGGCATCGCCGGCTGCGCTATCGTACTGGTCATCGAGCACCTCGCGACAAGGCGCTCTCCCGAAAAAACGGAAGACTAGCACACGGAAAACCAGCACCATGACGGAAATCACCCCATCCACCGGCGGCCTGTGGCGCGACGCCCTGCGGCGCTACATGAAGAACAAGCTGTCCGTCGCCGCGGGGATCATCATCATCGTCATCTCGTTCATGGCCGTCTTCGCGCCATGGGTCTCGCCGTCCCATTACTCCGAGGCCAATTTCGACGCGGCGTGGCAGTTTCCCTCATGGACCCACCCCATGGGCACGGACAGCATCGGCCGGGACTACTTCAGCCGGATCGTGTACGGCGCCCGGATCTCGCTCATCGTGGGATTCGTCGCACAGATGATCTCCCTGCTCATCGGGGTACCGCTCGGGGCCATCGCCGGTTTCAAAGGGGGCAAGGCCGACTACATCGTCATGCGCCTGGTGGACGTCATGTCGGTTTTCCCCAGCCTGCTCTTCGCCATTCTGATCATGGCCTGGCTGGGCAGCGGACTGAGCAACGTGCTGTTCGCCATCGGCGTGACCGGCTGGGTAGGCGTATGCCGCCTGGTCCGCGCGCAGTTTCTCTCGCTACGCGCGTCCGATTTCGTCCGGGCCGCCCGGTCCATGGGCGCCTCCAACGTACACATCATCGTGCGGCACATGCTGCCCAACGCCCTCAGTCCCATCATCGTCGGCCTGGCCATGGGCATACCCCAGGCCATCTTCGCCGAGGCGGGACTGAGCTTCCTCGGACTGGGCATCAATCCGCCCACGCCGAGTTGGGGACAGATGGTCAGCAGTCACCTGCCCAACGTGATCTACTACTGGCACCTCGCCCTTTTTCCGGTTTTCATGATCGCCCTGGTCATGCTCGGTTTTTCGCTCATCGGCGACGGCCTCCGAGACGCCCTCGACCCGAGGATGAACGAGTAGGGAGCTTAAGCCGCATGGCAGGTGCAACATGCGAAAACAGCCCGGCAGATACCTTCTCTGGCTCACGGCCTTCGTTGCCGCTGTCGCGGGGATTACGTGGTCGGTCCACGGCGTAGCCGAAAGACTGCTTCCCGACAACGGACCGCGTTACGTCAACTCCATCGGGGTGCCGCTGCCCGCGGACGCCCTGCCTCCCGAACAACAGGTCCTTCGCGTATTCTCCGAATCCCGGCCCTACAACGAGTGGTTCCGAACGGTTTACAAGGGAGCCGCGGGCAAATACATCATCGCCGAGCCGCTTACGCGCACCAACCGGGACTTCGTGTTGCGGGGAGGCGCCGCGGAACGGTGGGAGATGTCCGATGACGGACTGGTATGGACCTTCCACCTGCGGCCGGAGCTGCAGTGGAGCGACGGACGGCCGCTGACGGCCCGTGACTATGTCTTTTCCCTGCGCAGGGGCGCCGACCCGGAAAACGCCTACGACTTCGGGTGGTACTACCAGCCGATCCGGAACTGGCAGGCCGTGGTCGCCCGGAAAGTGCCCGTGGACTCCCTGGGCGTGTGGGCGTCCGACGATCTCACGTTGCATATCGCGACAGAGGATCCCACACCCCACCTGCCCCTGCTGCTGACCTATTCCTGGGTGTCCCCCGAACACGCGGTGCGGAAGTACGGCGACACCTGGTCCACCCGTCCCGAAACCTGCGTTTCCTCCGGCCCCTTCGTCATGGTGGAATGGACCAAGGGCGAACGCATGATCTACGAGGCTAATCCCATGTACCGGGGAGTGGACAAACCCTACCTGGAAAAGCTGATCCACAAGATGTTCAACCTCACCACGCCGCCCCCGAGGCTGCCGGCATACGAGGCCGGCGAGATCGATTTTACCGATGTCGAAAACCAGGCGGAGCTGGCCCGGTTGCTATCCGATGCCAACCTGAGCGGCCAGGTGCACACCTGGCCGAATTTCTGGACCCATTACCTGTTTTTCGACGTTAATACACCTCCGTTCAATGACCGGAGAGTACGCCTGGCCATCAGTCTCGCGATCGACCGGGCCGCGATCTGCCGTTCCGCGCTCAAGGGCTTTGCCATACCCGGCTACGCCATGCTGCCACCAGGATTTCCGGCCTATTCGGACGATGCCTACGCCGAAAGTCAACGTTACGATCCCGCACGGGCCAGGAAACTATTGGCGGAGGCCGGTTATCCCGATGGGCGCGGATTTCCCGAACTGGACATGTGGCTGCGCAACGAGATCGCCATGCATCGCGACGCGGCCGAGGGACTGCAGGCGATGCTGAGCCGCAACCTCAACATGAAAGTCGAAGTACGCAACGTGGAGAACAAGGTCTTCATGGACGGTCTGAACAACCATACGCTTACCTTCGGGCTGGTGCCCTACGAATTCGACTTCGTGGATCCGAGCAATCTGCTGGGGCTCTGGCGGTCCAACGGCCGGCACAACTGGAACAATGCCGCCTTCGATGCTCTGATGACCGCGGCCGACGCCGAGGTAAGAGACCCGGACCGTCGTATTGCCCTGTACAAGGAAGCGGAACGGCTCCTGGTGGAGGACGTGGCCGGCGTGTTCCTGTGGCACCGGCAGCGGGCACAGGTCTGGAAACCCTACCTGAAAGGTTCGGCGCTGGAACCGAACGCATCGGGGTACCGGACGTGGCGGGGAGACCAGGTGATGAGTTCCACCATCTCCCTTTACCTTGCGGAAGATGAGCCCGGGCTGGCCCATCCAGGTCGGTGAAGAAAACGGGAAGCGTCCGGGAGTTCGCAACGCACCGCGATCCAGGGCGAGGGCAGCGGTTTCAAGGAGTCGATCATGATACTCAAGCAATACTACCTGGGGTGCCTGGCCCATGCGTCCTACTTCCTCGGGGACGAGGCAACGGGCACCGCGGCCATCGTGGATCCGCAGCGCGACGTCGACCAGTACATCGAAGAGGCAGAAGCCCGGAACATGACGATCGGCCATGTCTTCCTGACCCACTTCCACGCCGATTTTGCCGCGGGTCACCTGGAGCTGAGGGATCGCACCGGCGCCGTGATCCACCTGGGCGCGCGGGCCGAGGCGGGCTACACCTTCGAGCCCATGCGGGACGGCGATGGCATGAACCTGGGGTCGATCCGGCTGAAGTTCCTCGAGACCCCCGGACACTCCCCCGAATCCGTCTGCATCCTGGTGTATGACCCTGAAGCGGAAACCGCGCCTGTCGCCGCGCTGACCGGGGATACCCTCTTCATTGGCGACGTGGGCCGCCCGGATCTGAGGGCTTCGGTCGGATGGAGGGCCGAGGACCTGGCCGCCCTGCTATACGAGTCGCTGCACGACAAACTGCTCCCGGAGACCAGCGACGAAACGCTGGTCTACCCCGCTCACGGCGCCGGATCGCTGTGCGGGAAGAACCTGAGTACGGACACGGTTTCCACCATGGGCACCCAGAAGCTTTACAACTACGCCCTGCAGCCGATGGACCGGGAAACCTTCGTCCGGCTGATCACGGCGGATCAGCCGGAGGCGCCGGCTTACTTCACGTACGACGCGGCGTTCAACGCGCGGGAGCACGAGACGCTGGACCATCTGCTGGCCAGGAACCTCAATCCGCTGTCCCTGGATGATGTATTGAGGCGGGCGAAAGAAGGCGCCCAGGTCCTGGACACGAGGGACGCGGCGGACTTCGAAGGCGCACACCTCGCGGGCAGTTACAACATCGGACTGGGCGGACAGTACGCCAGTTGGGCGGGGACCCTGCTTAACCGGGAAAGTCCGATCATCCTGGTCACGGAGACGGGCGCGGAGGAAGAATCGGCCCTGCGGCTCGGCCGCATCGGCTTCGACCATATCGCGGGATACCTCGAAGGTGGCATGCGCGCGCTGGCGGACCGACCCGACCTGGTGGGACGGACCGACCGCATCACCGCGGCGTCGCTCAAGGACAGGCTGGACACGGACGATCCCCCGCCCGTGATCCTCGATATCCGGTCTGAGCGGGAAAGGAAGGAGAACCACATTCCAGGCAGCCTCCATGTCCCGTTGAATCACCTCGAAGAGCGACTGGAGGAATTAGGCGCCGGCGAGACGGTGATCGTTCAGTGCGCCGGCGGCTATCGTTCCGCCATGGCGGCCAGCATCCTGAAACGGCACGGCATCCATGACGTCATGGACCTGGTCGGCGGACTGGCGGCCTGGGAAGCCGCGAACTGACCGGCTCACTTGTACATGGGCACGTTGATTTCCATGAGGTCCCGCGCGATCCTGGAAGCGGGGAAGATCTTGCGCGCCTCGGCGGCCAGCGGACCGTCCTGCATGTACCGTGAGCTGATATGAGTCAGCACGAGACTGCCGACCTTCGCGCGCCGGGCGATGCGGGCGGCCTGTACGACCGTGGAATGGTGTTTCTGCCGGGCCTGCGACCGCAGGTCGTCGCTGAACATCCCGTCATGTATGAGTATGTCCGCCTCGCGGGCCAGTGAAGCCACCTGGTCGCACGGCCGGGTATCCGTGGCATATACGATTTTGCGTCCCCGCCGGGCGGGACCCAGTACCTGCCGGGGCTCGACCACCCGTTTATCCGGCAGGGTAACCGACTCACCCGCCTGAAGCCGTCCGTAAAGCGGTCCGGGGGGTACGCCCAGCCGCCTCGCCTCCTCGACCATAAACAGTCCGGGCCGTTCCCTTTCCTGAAACGAGAAGGCCAGCGTGAAGCAACTGTGCTCCGCGGGGACGGACTCGATGAAGACCGAATCGTCCTCCGAAACCAACCCGCCTTTGCTCTCCGCGATGATCACCGGAAAAGGACACTGGTGGCCCAGGAAGCGCCGGTTGCCTTCGACGAAGTCGGAGATGCCTGGCGGTCCGTATATGTAGAGGGCCCGTTCCCTGGGTATCTGGCCCATGGTCATCAACAGGCCGGGCAGTCCCATGACATGGTCGCCGTGCAGATGGGAGATGTAGATCCCTTCGATCTTGCTTAGCGCCAGCTTCGCCCGAACCATCTGCGTCTGGGTGCCTTCTCCGCAGTCGAACAGAAAAACGCGGCCGTCGCACTGGACGGCTACGGAGGGCAGATTGCGCGTAAGGGTCGGAATGGCGCCGCCGGAGCCCAGGATAACGATATTGATAGTCATGACAGATAGAAAGATGGCCTGTTTTCGCCGGGTACTATTCCTGCCGCGCCTTGCAGATCGCGTCGGTCATGCGGACCACGCGACCCATTTCCCTGACGTCGTGCACCCGGACGATGCTGGCGCCGTTGGCGACACTCAGCGCCACGGCCGCCGCCGTACCCTCCAGCCGGTCGTTTTTTTCCGCGTCGAGCACGCGGCCGATGAACGACTTCCTCGACGGGCCGATCAGAATGGGACGTTTCAGTTTTCGAAAAGACGCCAGGGACCGGATCAGGAGGAGGTTGTCGCTCAACCGCTTACCGAAACCAATACCCGGATCGATGACGACCTGTGATCTTCGGACTCCGTGCGCTCCGGCGTATTCGATGCGTGCTCCCAGCCACGCGACGATCTCGCCCACGGTATCCTCGTAGCCGGGATTCCTCTGCATGTCGGCCGGGACACCCGCCGTGTGCATGATCACCGCGGGTACTCCGGTGGAGGAAACGACCTCGACCATTTCCGGATCGGCGGTCATGCCGCTGACGTCGTTCACCATCCGGGCCCCCGCGCGAATCGCCCTGCGGGCGACTTCGGCTTTCCGGGTATCGATGGACACCGGCTGCGCGATCCGGTCCTTCAACCTTTCTATTACGGGGATGACCCGCCTGAGTTCCTCGTCCGTGTCCACCGGTTCCGCGCCCGGCCGGGTGGATTCACCGCCGACGTCAATGATGTCGGCGCCTTCGTCGGCGAGTCGCCGGCCATGCCGTACTGCCGTATCGGTACCCGTGTAGCGGCCGCCATCGTAGAAGGAATCCGGCGTAACATTCAGGACGCCCATGACCCGGGTGCGCTTCGAGCAGTCCCAATAGAACCCGTCGCCCTCGATGACCAATTCATCTCGCACGATCAGACTCCGGGAGCGGCCAGCGGCGGTTCCTTGAAAGGAGCGGGAGCGGGCGTTTTTTCTTCTTCCCCCGTGCGGGCTTCTTCTTTCAGGCCGGCGGTATCCATTTCGTTTTCCTCCGTATGGACCTCGGGCCTGGCGGGCGATTCCAGCGGTTTCCCTTCGAGCAGACGAACCACCTGGTCCCGGTACAGCGTTTCGTGCTCGAGAAGGGCTTCGGCCATCCGGTGCAGGGCGTCTTCCCGCTCCGTGAGAATGGATTCCGCCCGCTGACGGGAGGAATCCAGGATCCGTCGTATGTCTTCGTCGACTTTCACGGCCGTCTTGTTGCTGTAGTCCCGCTTCCGGGTGAGTTCGCGTCCGAGGAACACCTCCCCTTCCTGGTTTCCCAGGGCCAGCGGCCCCAGTTCGCCCATCCCCCACCCGCAGACCATGTGACGCGCCAGTTCGGTGGCGCGCTTGATGTCGTCGCCGGCGCCGTTGAACGTGTCGCCGACCCCGAGGCGTTCCGCGACCTGGCCGGCCAGCAGACAGGCGATCTGTCCCCGGCACCAGGCTTCCGAATACAGGTACTGGTCTTCCTCGGGAATGGCGTAGGTGATGCCGAGCGCCTGTCCACGGGGGATTATGGTGACGCTGTGCGGAGAGTCGATCTCGGGGATCAGGGCGGCGGTCATGGCATGGCCGCTTTCGTGGTACGCGACGGTCCTGCGCTCTTCCTCCGACATGATGAGCTGGTGTTCCGAACCCATGACGATGCGGTCCCTGGACCGTTCCAGATCCGACATGGTGATCTGCTTGTGATCTTCCCGCGCAGCGAGGAGAGCCGCTTCATTCACGACGTTCTCCAGGTCCGCGCCCGACATGCCCGGCGTAAGCCTCGCCAGAGTCTTCAGGTCGACACACTCCGCCAGGGGCTTGTCCGTCGCCTTGATCTGCAGAATCTGCTCTCGCCCCTTGACGTCCGGTCGATCCACGGTGACGTGCCGGTCGAACCGTCCCGGCCTGAGCAGCGCCGGATCCAGCACGTCTGGCCGGTTCGTGGCAGCGATGAGGACGACCCCGCTGTTGGGTTCGAATCCGTCCATTTCCACGAGCAGTTGATTCAGGGTCTGCTCCCGCTCGTCGTGCCCCCCGCCCAGGCCCGCGCCCGGTGACGGCCCACGGCGTCCAGTTCGTCGATGAAAATGATGCAGGGGGCGTTTTCCTTGCCCTGCTTGAACAGATCCCGCACCCGGGACGCGCCGACACCCACGAACATTTCCATGAAGTCAGCGCCGCTCATGGTGAAGAACGGCACGCCCGCTTCACCGGCGACCGCGCGCGCCAGGAGGGTCTTGCCCGTACCCGGCGGACCCAGCAGGAGGACGCCCTTGGGCAGACGCGCGCCGAACCTTTTGAACTTGTCGGGATGCTTGAGGAACTCCACGACCTCCTGGAGGTCGCGCTTTGCCTCTTCCACCCCGGCCACTTCGCTGAATTTTACGCCTTCGCGCTCTCCGGAAAGCCTGGCCTGGCTCTTGCCCATGGAAAAGAGCCCCTTCTGACCGCCCTGCATCTGGCGAAAGATGAATATCCACAGACCGATGATGAGAAACAGGGGCAGCCAGGTCAGCAGGTGGGTGTACCAAGGAGCCGACTTCGGCCGGGCGGTAATCGTGACGTTCCGCCGGACCAGTTCATCTATGAGTTCCGGGTCTTCGAAGGGAATCTCGACCTTGAACCGCGTCTCCAGGGATTCGCGCCCGCCGGCGACGGGCGTACTGACCCCGTTTCTGAACTCGCCGACGATGGTCTTTTCGAGCATCGTCACGCTGAGGACATTCCCGTTGGCCAGGTGATCCCGGAAAACGGAGTAGCCGATTTCCATCTCGCCGGAACGATTCCGGCTGAAGAATTGTACCAGCACCACCGACAGCAGGGCCAGGAGCACCCACGTGACGATGGTCCGGGTCCGCCGCGGCGCGTGTTGCCGGTTGCCGCGGCTCTGGCGGGTCGCACCCGGCTTACGGGCCCTCGGCCCCACTTTTTCCGGTCTGCTTTCCTTCATATGATCTTATCCGTCTGGTCCAGGCCGGACTGCCAGTCCCGTGTAAAGTGTCGCATCCCAACCAGGAACGCCAAGAAATAAGCGTGAGGATATGCAAGGCATTTCAGCGCCCGCATGCCCCCACGCTCATGCATCCTGTTCATCGACGACAGCGACGTACGGCAGGTCCCGGTACCGTTCGCCCCAGTCGAGGCCGTAACCTACGACGAAATCGTCCGGTATGTCGAAACCCTTGTAATCAATCGTCACGGGCGCCTGGTACGCCCCCGGTTTGACCAGCAAGGCGCATACCTTCAGGGACGACGGCGCCTGCTTCGCCAACGCTTCCGTAAGATAGGCCAGCGTCAGCCCTGTGTCAACGATGTCCTCCACGATCACAGCGTGGCGTGCGCGGACGTTTACATCGAAGAGATCGGCGCGGACGACGCCGGATGAAGATTGTCCCGCACCATAGGTCGAGGTGCGTACGAAACCGATGGCGTGAGGTACGCTGATTGCTCTCATCAGGTCGGCCAGGAAGACCACGCATCCCTTGAGGCATCCGATGAGCAGCGGGTTTTTCTCCCGGTAGTCATCGGACAGCCGCGCCCCGAGATACCGTACCTTCTCCGCGATCTGTTCTTCGGTGAGGAGGATCCTCATCTGGGATTCCTGCTTGACCGGCGCCCGGCGCGGCACGGAATGACCGTCTCCGGTACGGGGCATCCGCCGTCAGTCCGGGGTATTCGCCATCAGTTCGGCGACCATCACGCGTCGGGTCTTACCGGTAACCATGCCCTCGCTGCTCTGCCGGTGACCGGCCACCCATAACACGCGGTCCCCATCCGTCACGACCGGCACGCGGTCGCGCAACAGCCTGGGTACGTCCCATTCGTTAAACAGTTTCTTCAGCGACTTGCGTCCCGCCATGCCATAGGGAGACATGTGGTCGCCCGGTACGCGCGAACGCACGGTCCAGTGCCGCGGTACGAACTCGGCGTCGAAAACGGCTCGCCGCGGGGTTGCCGCCGGCGCGTCCGCTGCCGGGCCTTCCTCGATGCGGATCGACAGGTTGGTATCCGGAACTTCCACCCGGCCTGGGATTTTAAAGTCCAGCCGGAACGGCGCGAACGAACCCAGGCAGACCACCAGTTCAGACCTCCGGCACTCCATGCGAATACCGCCGGGCAGTTCGTGAATCCGGCCGATCGCGCCGCGGTCGATCCACGCACGGGTATCCTCCACCTGGTCGAAATCCAGGCGCTCCTCATTGCCGCCCACGGTCCGGACCAGATGCCGGATCAGCACCCGCTGAACGGCGGGCGCCGCATTCGGCCAGGCATCGAGGTCGAGATGAAGGATCCGCCCGTCCGCGATGCGCGAGTGATCGTCGAGGAAAGTCGACGCCACCTGGTCGAGATACTCCGCCTCACCCCGTACAACGTCGGCGAGCCGTCCGAGGCCCTGCACGATCCGGGGATTGTATTCCCGTTGCAGCAGCGGTACCAGGTGGTGCCGGATCCTGTTGCGGAACAGGTCTTGCACCTCGTTCGTTCGATCGACTCGGAAGGATAGCCCGTGGGTCCGCGCATACGCGGTGATCTCGTCGGCGGTGGCGTCCAGCAGGGGCCGGATGATCCAGCCGTCCCTGACGGGCCGGATGGCGGAAAGCCCCGAACTGCCGCTGCCGCGCAACAGACGCATCAGCACCGTCTCGGCCTGGTCGTCCGCCGTATGTCCGGTCGCCACCGAATCCGCACGCTGGTCCTGGAGCACCCTTCGAAGGAATCCGTACCGCACCTCGCGGGCGCCCTGCTCGATGGAACAGCGCATTTCCCTGCAGTAGGCGGCGACGTCCGCCCGCTCCACGACGCAGGGAAGGCCGAGGGACGCCGCGTAGTCCGTGACGAAGGCAGCGTCTTCTCTTCCTTCCTCGCCACGGAGGCCATGGTCGAGATGAGCAGCGCCCAGATTCATGCTCCACCTGTCGCAAAGGCCGTGCAGGACGTGCAGGAGGACCACGGAATCCACGCCGCCCGAGACTGCGGCGATCACGCGATCGCCCTCACCGATCATCCGGTGGCGGCGGACCGCCGTCTCGACTTTATGCGTTACGGTATTCGACATGGGAAGCCAACTGGAGAGTCCGTAACGAAAATGGCCTTCCGAGAGCAGAAAGGCCATGGAAAGTAGCGGCGCAGGGATTCGAACCCCGGACACTCGGATTATGATTCCGATGCTCTGACCAACTGAGCTACGCCGCCTCGAATCGAGCAATAAAATATAGCGCAGGAGGGAAAGCCTGTCAAGGTATTACCGCCGGATCGACATGGGCTCAAACGCGATTGTTGTTGACCTGTAATTCCCGTTGCATTACACATGTTTGTGCTCTATTTCACAGGCATTTCCGCCGAGGTGAGACTTGGCTGAAACAGAAGCACGCTCCGCCGCCGCTCCGGCAGCCGGGGGCGAAGACGAAGGGCTGGTCCGGGGTCTGGGACCCCTTGAAGCCACGACCATCATCGTGGGCGGGGTGATCGGCTCCGGCATCTTCCAGGCGCCGAGCGCCATCGCCTCCAATGTGGGCTCGCCGGGCATGAGCCTCCTCGTCTGGCTGGTCTGCGGCCTTCTCGCCCTGTGCGGCGGGCTCTGCATCGCCGAACTCGGCGCCATGCTGCCCCGGACCGGAGGGCAGTACGTCTACATCCGCGAAGCCTACCGCAGACGCTGGGTCACCTTCATCTACGGATGGTCCGCCTTCTGGCTCGTTTGGCCGGTTTCCATCGCCGCCGTCGCCAACGTTTTCGCCAATTACCTTTCCAGCGTGGTCAACATCGTCACCGCCGACCCGGGCGGACAGGGGATCGTCCTGAGCGACGGCGCCCGGGCGGTGATCGCCTCGGCCTGCGTGCTGGTGCTGATGACCATCAACGTGATCGGCGTCCGATGGAGCGGCAGGGTCACCAACCTATTCACCTTCATCAAGATCGCGGCCCTGGGAGGACTGATCCTGCTGGGCCTGTTCATGGCCGAGAAGGGATCCATGGCCCATTTCTCGCCGTTGTTCGGCGGCGGCGGGGCGGCCGTGGGCGGATTCGCGCTGGGCGCCTTCGGCGCGGCCATGGTCACCGGCCTGTTCTCCTACGAGGGGTGGACCTTTTCCAGCTACGTTGCCGGAGAGATGCGCGATCCGCGCCGCAATCTCCCGCTGTCGATCATCGTCGGCATTCTCTTCGTGATCCTGATTTACATCGCGGCGAATTTCGTGTACATACTGGTCCTGCCCTTCGAGCAGGTGCAGACCTCTCAATGGATCGCGGCCGACGTGATGAAGGTACTGGTGGGCGACTGGGGCGCGCTCTTCATTTCGATGGGCGTCATGTGTTCCACTTTCGGAGGGGTCAATGTGCATATGCTTGTCGCTCCCCGCCTGTTCTTCGCTCAAAGCAGGGACGGTCTCTTTTTCAAGGGACTCAGCCGTGCGCACCCGAGATTCCGCACGCCGGCGGCATCCATTCTCGCCCAGGGCATTCTGGCCGCCCTGATCGCGCTGACGCCCAGCTTCGAGGAAATCATCTCCTACGGTTCCTTCACGTCCTACGCCTTTTCCATCCTCGCCATCGCCGCGGTCATCGTGCTGCGGTTCACCCGCCCTGATGCCAGGCGGCCCTACAGGACATGGGGCTATCCGGTGACGCCCCTGCTTTTTCTGGCCGTAATCACCGGCTACCTGGTGTCGCTGCTGACTAACGTGGAGTTCATTTACAATACCCTTATCGGCCTGGCCGTCGTCGCCGCCGGCTTTCCCTTCTACTTCTACTGGGAAAAGAAAAACCAAGGAAACTGAGGGATTCCATGCGGGATTTGCTTATCGTTGAACAGAACAGCGTCATCCGCTACGATGACGTGTCGCTCTCTCATCTGCAGGAAACGCTGGAGGCGTCCAGGGGCCTTTTCTGGCTGGACCTCGAGCAGATCACGGACGAAGACGCCGCGTTTCTGAGCGATTTCAAGGAACTGGGCGCCCATCCCCTGTCGGTGAAGGCCTGCCGGGAGGTTTCGACGCGGCCCTACTCGGCGATGTTTCCGGGGCACCTGTTCGTGGTCCTGCACGCGCGGGAGAGCCTGGACGCGCCACCGGTCAAGCTGGGGTTCTTTCTGGCGCCCGACTACCTGGTTACCATTCATTCCACCCCGCTGGCCTTTTTGCAGACCGTCAAGGACCGGATTCAGCAGGATGCCCAGTTGATGCGGTCCACGGACCAGGCCGTCGCCCAGATCATGCAGATGATCGCGGACCTACAGGAACCGCTGGTATCCGAACTTACCGCGGAGACGATCGCGCCGGACCGGGATCCGGAAGCCCGGTGGATCTACGACACGCAGCGCCGCCTCATCGACATGATCCATCTTGTCAAACCACAGTGCGAAATCGTACATTCCCTTTACAGCGGCGAGAAACTCTCCCTGCAGACGGATACGGTCGCCCAGCTCCAGGACGCGTACTACAGGTTCAGGAACATGGTCGAGGTGCTGACGCGGCACTGGGAAATGCTGAACGACGCGGCCATGGCCGCCCAGACGAAAGCCCTCAGGAGAATCGACGCTTCCTCGCGGCGGCTGACTTTCCTGGTCGCCCTGTTGCTTCCCGTGCTCGTTCTATTCGTCCTGCTGGGGATAGACGATCCCTTGATGGACAACCTGGCCATACCGGTGGTTATGGGCATCGGCCTGGCGGTTTCGTTGCTGGTCGCCATCGTGCTGGTCCTCACAGCGAGAAAGCGTTAAAGGATATCAACTCCCCGAGGTATCGTTGAACCGTCGGTCCGTCATCCTATCCCTCGTACGTTGCTTCCTCCTCGCGGGCGTCTTCCTGCCTGCCGGCGTTCCGGACGCCGCTTCGGCACAGGACCGGCTGGTCATCGTCTCCCCTCACTGGGAAGGCATCCGTTACGAGTTCACCCGCGGGTTCGACGCCTTTTACCGGGCGGAGACCGGCCGCACGGCCGAGATCGAGTGGATGGACGTGGGTGGGACCTCCGAGATCATCCGTTTTATCAAGTCCGAATATACCGGCAGGCCGGAAGGCATCGGCATCGACATGATGTTCGGCGGAGGCAGCGACCCATTCATGGAACTGTCCCGCCTCGACCTGCTGGCGCCGTACAGACTTCCCGAGGTCCTGCTTTCCAGGCTGCCCGCCGAAGTGGGCGGTTACCCGGTCTACGACTCGGAATACCGATGGTACGGCGCGACGATGGCGGGATTCGGCATTGTGTACAACAAGCGGGTGGCGCAACTCGTTCAACTGCCCGTACCGGAGACCTGGGAAGACCTGACCGACCCGCGGCTGTATTCGTGGGTCGGCGCCGCCGATCCCAGGAAGAGCGGCAGCGCGCATGTGCCCTTCGAGATCATCCTGCAGGTCTACGGGTGGGAAAGGGGTTGGCAGATCATTACCGCCCTGGGCGCCAACGCCCGGGGTTTCGCCGGTACGGGAAGCCAGGTGCCCAAGGACGTGACTTCGGGCGAGGTAGCCTACGGGATGGCCATCGATTTCTATGCCTGGGCCCAGATCAACGCCGTGGGACCGGACATGATCGGCTACACCATGCCGGACAACCTCACGATCCTGAATCCCGACGGCATATCCATTCTGAAGGGCGCGCCCAACATGGCCGTGGCGCAGTCGTTCCTGCGTTACATCCTGTCGGAGGCCGGCCAGCGCCTGTGGATGCAGAAACCCGGCACGCCGGGCGGACCGGAGAGATTCCAGCTGAACCGGTTCACCGTCCTGCCCGACCTGTACGGGCGCATCGATCCGGCCCATACCTCGGTCACCTTCAATCCCTTTACCTGGAGGTCGTCCTTCGTGTACGACGCCGGCAAAGGCGCGGCGAGGCGCCATATCGTCGATGATATGATCGGCGTCTTTGTCATCGACGCCCACGCGGCCCTGCAGCGCAGGTGGCGGCGCGCCATGGAAGAGGGCGACCTGGAGCGTTTACTGCCCGCGCTGGGGTCCATGCCCATCACGGAGGAGGAGTCCCTCGCCCTGGGCGACCGCTGGCGGGACCAGGCCTACAGAAACCGCACCCTGCTCGCGTGGAGCAGGCTGGCGGCGGAGAAGTACGGCTCGGGCGCATCGGGATGGGCCGGCGCCAGGTACATGCTCTTCTCCGGCAGCGGTCTGGTGCTGGCGGGCATGGTGCTGTACCTGTGGAGGTTGAAGCGGAGAAGCGGATGAGGACCCGGGATCCGCTCCGCGGATAAGGACCTCGGATCCAGCCCGTCGAACAGTCCGGTTTCGCGCGTCGCAGACCACGCGGACCGATGCGTGTTTTTTTCATACCTGAACGGATTTCATATCCTGGGATACCGAAAATGGTCAGACTGACCCTGCAGGGAGTAACCCGGAAATTCGGCGACGTGACTGCGGTTGACGATGTATCGCTGGAGATCGCGAAAGGCGAGCTGTTCTTTCTCCTGGGTCCTTCCGGATGCGGCAAGACGACCGTCCTGCGACTGATCGCCGGGTTCTATGCGCCCGACACGGGAAGCATCCTGTTCGACGACCGGGACGTAACCCGCACGCCGCCCCACAGGCGGAACACGGGCATGGTCTTCCAGAACTACGCCCTCTGGCCGCACATGTCCGTCTGGGAGAACGTGGCCTATGGCCTCGGCCTGCGGAAGGTGCCGTCCGCGGAACAGAAGGACCGCGTCTCGGAGGCGCTCGGGATGGTCCGCATGGAAGCCTACGGGGAGCGGTCGCCGAACCAGTTGTCCGGCGGGCAGCAGCAGCGCGTGGCCCTTGCCCGGGCCCTCGTGATCCAGCCCGGCGTGGTGCTGCTCGACGAGCCGCTGTCCAACCTGGACGCCAGGCTCCGCCTGGAAATGCGCGACGAGATCCGGCGCATCCACGACGAGACCGGCATGACGATGGTTTACGTGACCCACGACCAGAAGGAAGCGCTTTCCATGGCGGACCGCATGGCCGTCATGGACATGGGGGCCATTGCCCAGACCGGAGACCCGCGTTCGATTTACACCCGGCCGGCGAGTGCTTTCGTAGCCGATTTCATCGGGGAGACGAACTTCGTGGCCGGGAAATTGACGCGCGCGGAACCGCCTCTGGCCGTGGAGACGGCCGTGGGAGTGATTCACTCGACGGCGGAACCCGCCGAAAGCCTGTCGCCGGGCGACGAAGTCGTCTGCTCCATCCGGCCCGAGACGATGCGGATCCTGGAACCGGACGGCACGGACGGCGGAGACGGCACGGACGACGGAGACGAAAACGTACTGGCCGGGATCGTCCGGCAGACCATGTACCTCGGTGAACACGAACAGTATTCGGTCCGGCTGGATGACGGCACGCTGGTCAAACTCGTGGATCACCGGCCCGGCCTGCGACGCGCCGGACCCGGCGCGCCTATCCGTCTGAAGTACGACGCCGCACAGGTCGTCATACTCGGGAAACCCGGATAGGGATACCGTGAAGCATACCCTCATGCCCCGTAGCCGCTTCGATCTGTCGGACCTGACCCCCGGCGTCCTCGCCATCCTGGGCATCCTCGCCCTGTTCTTCGGCCTTTTCCTGTTCTATCCGCTGCTCCACGTCCTGCTGAACGCCTTCTACACGGACGAACGGTTCTCCATGGAGTTCTTCGGACTGATGCTGCAGAGCCCGGTCCAGCAGCGAGCGCTGGTGAACAGTTTCGAGCTGGGCATCGTCACCACCGCCCTGACGACGATCATCAGCCTGCCCATGGCCGTCGCCCTCGTACGGTACGATTTCATCGGCAAGGGTCTCCTGGGCGGACTCGCCCTCGTGCCCATGATCATGCCCCCCTTCGTGGGCGCCATCGGAATGAAGCAGATGTTCGCCCGGTTCGGCTCGATCAACCTGTTCCTCCTCGAAACGGGCTTCATCGACGCGCCCATCGACTGGTTCGGAGGCGGCGGGTTCTGGGGCGTCGTCATTCTCGAGGCGCTGCACCTCTACCCCATCATGTACCTGAACATCGCCGCCGGACTGGCCAACGTGGACCCCAGCCTGGAGGAGTCGGCCCGCAACGTGGGCGCGGGCGGCTTCCGCCTGTTTCGCACCATCACGTTCCCGCTCATGCTGCCCGGGTACTTCGCCGGCGCGATCATCGTGTTCATCTGGGCCTTTACGGACCTGGGCACGCCACTGATCTTCGAGTTCCGCGAGGTCGTGGCGGTCCAGATCTTCAACATGTCCACCGACATCCACGGGAATCCCCTGGGATACGCCCTGGTCGTCTTCGTCGTCCTGGTGACCCTGGCCCTGTTCTACCTGTCCAAGAAGTTCTTCGGCGGCCGCCACTACGAAATGGTCGCCCGCGGACACGTGATGTCGGCCTCGCGGCGCGCGACGAAGCTCGAGACCGTGCTGATCTGGGGCATGCTCCTGTCCATCACCGGCATCGCGCTGATTCCCCACCTGAGCGTGGTCCTCACTTCCGTCACCGAGCGATGGTTCATGACCGTGCTTCCCTCAGACTACACCACGGCCTACTACGGGCAGATCTTCCAGCATGACCTGACCCTGCTCTCCATCAAAAACAGTCTCTGGCTGAGTGTGATGAGCACAGTGATCGACATCCTGCTGGGGGTCGCCATCGCCTATCTGCTCACGCGCCGGCGCTTTCCGTTCCGGGACGCGCTGGACGCCGTGGCGATGCTGCCCCTGGCCCTGCCGGGGCTGGTGCTCGCCTTCGGATACATCTCCGGTTTTTCGGGTACCGTGCTGGACGTCCGTGTTTCCCCCATTCCCCTGCTGATCATCGCGTACGCCGTGCGGCGCCTGCCCTACATGGTGCGGGCCGCCTATGCCGGTTTCCAGCAGATGAGCATCACCCTCGAAGAGGCCTCCATGAACATGGGTGCCGGCCCCTTGCGGACGCTCTGGAAGATCACCATGCCCCTCGTGCTCGCCAACGTGGCCGCCGGCGCCATCCTTTCTTTTTCCTTCGCCATGCTGGAAGTGAGCGACAGCTTGATCCTGGCCATCAAGGAACAGTACTATCCCATTACCAAGGCCATATACAGTCTCATGGGCCGCATCGCCGACGGACCCTACATGGCCAGTGCCATGGGCATGCTGGGCATGATTCTTCTGGCATGCAGTTTGCTGATTACAAGCAAAGTACTGGGTAAGAGAATGGGTCAACTGTTCAAGGTGTAGAACCAATATACCGGGAAACGCGTACTATAGGGGAGAGCATCAGTGGCCGGAACCGCATCCCTGGCTGGCTGGATAATCACGCAGTCGCAGGGTCGCCGCCGGCTGCACCGAGTCAACTCTCCGAGTGGCGGTGTGTACCATGTCCACCTTCAATCTGGATCCCAAGCCCCGGCGTCTGTCCTCGATAGCCCGTATCCGCCAGAATATAAAGCGCACGATGGTATCGGGCCTGATCGCGCTGGTGCCCCTGACGGCCACGGTGGCCGTGCTGAGCTTGCTGCTGACCTGGCTCGACTCCTTCGCGGCGCCGGTCATTCGCGGTCTGCTGGGGGTGGACACGCGCATACCCGGACTCGGGATTCTGCTCATGCTGGTCGTGATCTACCTGGCCGGCTTCGTGGCATCCAACGTGTTGGGCAGGAGGGCGATCGCCTGGTTCGAGGACCAGGTGATGCGGTTGCCGGTCGCGCGGCGGGTATACCACACGGTGAAGAAGTTGCTGGACACCTTCGCCATGGTGGGGGAGACCCCGATCTGGAAGACTGTGCTGGTGGAGTATCCGCGGCGCGGCGCATGGATGGTCGCCTTCATAGTCGGCGAAATCCCGAGTGAAGACAACCGGGAGCAACTGGTCAGCGTCTTCGTGCCCAACACCCCGAATCCCGCGGCGGGACGAGTCGTGATCGTGCCGAGGCGGGACGTGATACCCGTGGACCTGCCTGTCGAGGAAGCCCTGGAATTCGTCGTTTCGGGCGGCACGGCGTTCAGCAACGTGCTTACCCTGCCTTCGCTGCGGCCCGTAGAGCGGGCGGCGCCCCATCCCCCGGACGGACCAACTTCATCCCCTCCCCGAAGCAGGCAACCCGCCTGACAGAACCGGGGCCGGAAATCGTTTTATTGGCAAAAGTTCCATATGCGCTTATCTTTAACGAATGCGCATCTGTCGACACGTGTTCTTGTACGACATGACCATCAGTCCGGGGATCCCCTGAGATGTTTGAACTGATCAACCTGATCAGCCTGCTGGATATATTCATCATAGCGGCCTTGATCTACTTCCTCTACATGTGGCTGAAGGGCACGCGGGCCTATCATATCCTGATCGGCCTGGGCGGCCTGGGCATCTTTTACAGCATCGCGAACTGGAGCGGACTGCTCCTGACCAGCCAGATCCTGCAGTACCTCCTCGGTGTTATCCTGATCCTGATCATCGTGGTCTTCCAGCCGGAAATCAGGCAACTGCTGGAGCGGGTCAGCCCCCTGGTCATTTTCAGGCTTCAATCCAGTCCCATCTCCCGGCGCATTCTGAAGGAGATAACCGAGGCCTGTTTCGAACTGTCGGAGAAACGTGTCGGAGGCCTGCTGGTCTTCCCCCGGGCGACCGGGATCTCCGGAGTCGTGCAGCATGGCGTCAAACTCGACAGCCTTGTGAGCCAGGAACTGATTGTAAGCATCTTCCATCCATCTTCGCCTATTCACGACGGCGCTATTATCGTGGAGAAGGATCGCGTGGTCGAAGCCGCCACCTATCTGCCGCTTTCGACCAGGGATCACCTACCCCCCCGGTACGGCACGCGGCACCGGGCAGCCCTGGGCGTGTCGGAACTCGGCGATACGTTCTGCGTAGTGGTGTCCGAAGAAAGCGGCGAGGTGTCCGTGGCCTCCGGCGGTGATATATCGGCCGTGGCCGACCGGAAAAAACTATGGCAGATGCTGGAAAAATCGCTGCTGCCGATCGAGATACCCCGGAGCAGGCCGTCGCTGCGGGAAGCAATGGAGAAAATCGTCGCCCTCCGGCACGGATACCGGTTCAACCGAAACAACCTTACCGCCAAACTGGCGTCTATCGGACTGGCCTTTCTGCTCTGGTTTATCCTGATCGGACAGCAACTCTCCGAAATAGCCGTGACCACCGCGCTGGAGTTTCAGAACATCCCGTCGAACATCGAGTTGATCAGCAATTCGGCCAACGAGGTGAACGTCTGGGTCAGGGGTCCCCAGGGCAGCATTTCCACGCTTACGGCGGATCAGGTACGCGTAATGGTCGACCTGGACGATATCGAGCCCGGGACCCGCACCATGTCGCTCACGGATGCGAACGTCGAATTGCCTTACGGTTTCGAAGCCACCTCGATCGATCCGAGAATCCTCACCATCGAATCCGATCGCATCGTGAACAGACGAATCATGATCGACCACGAACTGGCGGGTAAACTCCCGGAAGGTCTGGAAATCGCGCGGGTCACCGTTGAACCGCCCTCGGTGCCAATAACGGGCCGCGAGATGGAACTCGACCAGATCGAGCGGGTGGTGACTTCGCCGACGATCGATCTTTCCGAACTTACCGCCAGCCGGATCTTCGACTGCCGGCTGAAAATACTGCCCCAGGACCTGTCCTTTACCTCGTTCAGCATCGAGGACCGCGAGGTCAGGGTCCATATCGATCTGCAACCCGCCGGAGAGGGTCAATCGGTCTCGGAGGAGGCAGATGGCCCGGCGGAGGTCGTATCTTCCCTGCGGTGAAGCCGGGATAACCGGCTTGATTCACCTTGACTCAGCGTTGTCTCCCGTCCTATAATCACAACCTATGAGCAATGACGTGTCGATCTGGTCAGGGGCGGCATGGGCATCCTGCGCCCTGCTGCTTTCAGCGGTTACGGCCTTTCCCGGTGCGGGATCTGTCTTCGGGGTTACGCCGGGGGGCGTGCCTAAGGGGGTTGAAGCCCCGTTCGAAGAGGTACATGCGCCCGGTCCGCCTGCCGGGGAAGTCTCCCCCGACAGGCCCGAGCCACCGGCCGTCAGATCGACGGCGCGCAACAGGGGAATCCGCGTACGTGCCCGGGCGGCCCTGGTAGTCGATATCCAGAAGGGCGAGGTGATCTACCAGAAGAATGCCACATCGCCGTTCCCGATCGCGAGTATCACGAAACTGATGACCGCAGTGACGTACATACGGATGAATCCGGATCTCGAAAAGCGTGTGAGCATAACGCGAAAGGACGTATACCGGGCGAACTGGACGAAACTCAGATACCGGGAACAGGTCTCGGCGACGGATCTGCTATACGCCGCCCTGGTCGCTTCGGACAACGCGGCGGCGCGCGCATTGGCGCGGGCATCGGGCCTGACCATGGAAGCGTTCGTGGACCGCATGAATGAGACTGCGGCCTCGCTTGGCCTGTCAAACTCCCGTTTTACCGAACCCACCGGACTGGACGCGGGCAATGTATCCACGGCGGTGGATTGCGTGGCCCTCCTGTGGACCGCGCTGCAGGACGAATTGCTTGCGGAAATCCTGCTGGCCAGGGAGTACGAGTTCGGGACGAACAGGCGCACGCATACCATCCGCACCACCAATCGGCTGGTGCGCGATACGGTATCCGGAAGACAGTGGGAAGGTGTCGGAAGCAAAACCGGGTATATCCGCAGGGCCGGATACTGTCTCGTCATGCGGGCTCTCGGCGACTCGGGCGATGACATCTACGCCGTGATTCTTGGCGGACCGACCAGCCGGACCCGGTTCACGGACATGGGACGCCTGCTGGACTGGAGCTTGAAGGACAGTGATCCGCCTGTGGGTGTCGACGGGTAGCCGTCATTGCAACGAAACAGAATGAGCGGCGTCCGGCGGAACATAGATAGATTAAGCAGCGCACATTCAGGCAGCGCACGTTCAGGCAGCGCACGTTCAGGCAATTCGCAAGGAGTAAGTATGCTGGCGACGATTGGTTTCAGCGTGATTGGCACGATCATCCTGGGTTTGGTCGCGATCGGCCTGGTCTACCTCATGGCCCTCGCAGGAGGCGGCCAGCGCGTACGCGTGTCCGGGCGCCGTCCGGGCGGCAGAGCGCGGTCCGGGCGGACCGCCGGAACCGACGGGCGAAGATGATCGGGGGTTTTCCGCGATGACCGCCTTTCAAAGAGGCGTGATCGCCCTCCTGCTCTGCGGTATCGCCTCGGGGTGGCCGCATTCCGAAGGGGGAGCGGCTGAGAGCGAAGACGGCAGGCTGACCATCGCGCGAATGAAGTACGACGGAGGGGGCGACTGGTACAACGACCCCGAAGCGATTCCCAACCTGGCCCGGGAACTGCAACTGCGCGCGGGCATCGAGACGAACCTGGATCAGCGCGTCGTTTCTCTGACCGATGAAAGGCTGTTCTCTTCACCCGTCCTCTTCATGACCGGCCATGGCGAAGTGAAGTGGACCGGCCCGGAAGTCCGGAACCTCCGTAAGTATCTGACACACGGCGGGTTTCTATATGCCGATGACGACTACGGCATGGACAGGGCATTCCGCAGGGAGATGAAAAGAGTCTTTCCCGACCAGGAATTCGTCGAGTTGCCCTTCACCCACCCGATCTACCACATCATCTATGATTTCCCGGCCGGACCGCCCAAACATCATGAGCACGACGGCAAGCCGCCCCAGGGGTTCGGACTCTTCCACGACGGTCGCCTGGTGGTGTATTACACGTACGAAAGCAATGTGAGTGACGGCTGGGCCGACGAAAAGACCCACAACGACCCGCCGGATAAACGTGAGGCCGCCTTCAGAATGGGAATCAACATCATCGCGTTCGCGCTCTATCGTTGACGCCGGAACGCCACGGGCATATACTGAAACCCGGAAGGCGAAACGGGCGTCTAAGCCTGTAGAAGACCTTTCATCCGGCAGACCGCAGATCAAAGATCCACGAAGGATCCAGATAAAGGAGTACCGTTATGAACCTCTGGCAAACGATTAAGTCGGAATTGGACGGGCCGATCGAGACTGTCCGAAAAAGCCTGTCCGGCGCGCTGGACATGGCCGAAGATCTCACGCGGAAAGGACGGGTCAAGCTGGAGATCCAGTCGGCCCGGGCCGAGATCCGCAACCAGTTGACCGAACTGGGCGGCCGCGTCCACCAGATGGTGGTTGAAGAAGATATCACCGATGTGTCGGGCGATACGGAGGTAACGGGCATCCTGGACCGCATCAAGGAGTTGCAGGGGAACATAGCGGACCGGGAAGAGGAACTGCGCCGCGAGGATACGGAACAGACCGAGAAGAAAGCCTCCTGACACGTCGTTTTCATCGTGTACCAACCTGGTTTCCGCGGCCCCGGCATGACGCAGCATCGTGTCGGGGCTTTTCATTTACATTTTCTTTTGCGACGGTTCGCGCGACGGTGCGGCCGGCTTCCGGCATGTGAAACGCCTCCCGCCTTTCCTCCCGCCTTCAGGTTTTCCTTGATTTTGGCCGGTACGCCCGTACCATTCCAGGACATCCGACACAAGACCAGAACCTGGCGAACCCCTGGAAAACCGGCTCCCGTCCATGCTTCGAATCCTGCTCGGCTCCCAGCAAACGGGACTGATCCTCGTCATCCTGCTGCTCGGTGTGGTACTCTCCGTTTTCGCGGGGTACCACGCGGACCGCACGACGGGCGAACTCGTCAATAACTTCCTGAACTCACGCACCCTGATGCAGACGGCCACCGACGCCAGTTTCTTCGTGATCATGGCGGTCGGGGCGACCATGGTCATCATATCCGGCGGGATCGATCTTTCGGTCGGTTCGATCTACGCCCTTTCCGGGGTAATGACCGCCATGGTGCTGCGGTCCGTGGCGCCGGACAGTCCCGTCGCCGTGGTCACGCTGGCCGTCCTGGTCTGTGTGAGTCTCGGCCTGCTGTGCGGCCTGCTGAACGGTGTCATGGTGGTCGGACTTCGCGTCCATCCCTTCATCGTCACCCTGGGCACCATGTGGGTCTTCCGGGGCATCGCCTTCGTGATCAGCGAAGCGGAGAGCATACTCGTTCCGCAGTCCCTGACCGACGCGATCAAGCTGTCCTTCGGTTCCGACGCGCTCTATCCCATGCCCATGATCATCATGCTCCTGATCACTGCCGCCGGCGCCGTTTACCTGTCCCGAACGGTCATGGGCCGCCACATATTCGCCGTGGGCGGCAACCTGGAGGCCAGCCGGTACGCCGGTCTGAGGATCGACCGTATCCTGGTCGGTGTGTACGTGGTTTCCGGGCTCACCGCGGGGATCGCGGCGCTGGTGGGAAGCAGTTACTACGGTTCGGCCTCCTGTGCCGACGCCACGGGATACGAACTCTACGTCATCGCCTCGGCGGTCGTCGGCGGCGCCAGTCTGCGCGGGGGCAGGGGAAGCGCGGTCAACGCCATGCTTGGGGCCATGCTGATCGTCCTGATTCGCCAATCCATCCGCACCCTGCACCTGGACCAGAACTACGAATGGGTCGTGATCGGTTGCGCGATCATCATCGCGGTGGTCCTCGACCAGGTGAACCGGCGACTCACGGCGCGCAAGCTGGCCGGGGCGGGATAGGGAAGCTGGCCGGGGCGGGCTGGGGCCATGACAAGTCGGATCTATCAGAGTCCACGACCAGTTGGATCTATCAGAAAGGAACGAGATCGATGATGGCACGAATAAGACGGCTGAAGACCCTGGCCCTGTCGGTCCTGGGCGTATTCGTTTTCGGCACGGGCTGCGGGGGAACCGCGCCGCCAGACGACAACCGGCTCGTGATCTCCATGATCGCGAAGAGCACGACGAATCCCGTGTTCCTTTCCTCCCGTACCGGCGCGGAGGCCGCGGCCGGAGAGTTATCGGCCGAGCACGGCATCGATATCGTGATCGACTGGCGCACGCCGCCGACAGAGGACGGCCAGGTCCAGGCGCAGCGTATCGCACAGGCCGTGAACGAAGGAGCCGACGTGGTCCTGATCTCCTGCTCGGACGCCGCCAAGGTCACGGGCGCCATTAACGACGCGGTGGAGCGGGGCGTGCCGGTCATGACCTTCGACAGCGACGCCCCAGAATCCAAACGGTTCGCCTTCTTCGGCGTGGACGACATAAAGACCGGCGGACTGATCATGGAAGAGCTGGCCAAGGCGATGGACGGCAGGGGCCGCGTGGCTATCCTCGCGGGCAACCAGAACGCGCCGAACCTGCGCAAACGCGTGGAAGGCGTCCTGCAGAAGGCCGCGGAGTACCCGGAGATCTCGATCGTGGGGACCTTCTATCACATAGAAACCCCCCAGGACGCCGCCGCCGAGGTGGTGCGTGTGAACAACGCCTATCCCGATATCGACGGATGGGCCATGGTCGGCGGATGGGCGTTATTCACCCAGTCCCTGCTGACCGACCTGGACCCCGAACGCATGAAGATCATCTCCGTGGACGCGCTGCCGCCCCAGCTGACGTACATCGAACAGGGCATCGTACCCGTGCTGTGGGGACAGCCCACCTACCTGTGGGGGTACGAATCCGTCCGCCTGATCGTCGAGAAGATCCACCTCGGGCAGGACGTGCCCGTCATCAACCCCCTCGAACTGGTCCACGTGTCACAGAACAACCTGGGCGAATGGGCGACGATGCTCCAGGGGTGGGGATTCACGGACGTACCCGAGCGGTACCTGCAGGCAGAGGATTCGCCTGCCTCGGACGACTGATCCGGACGCTTCGGCCGGATCTCGCGGGAAACCCCGGACAGCTCCCTCGCGGGAGAGAGACCCCGGACAGCTTCATGGACCGCAACGCGCCTGATGCATACATAGCATTCGACCGGGTCACCAAACGGTTTCCGGGTGTGACGGCGCTCGACGGCGTCACCTTCGGTATAGAAGCGGGTTCCTGTCACGCCGTGGTGGGCGAAAACGGCGCCGGCAAGAGTACGCTGGGGCGGATCCTGACCGGCATCTACGGGATGGACGGCGGCCAGATACGCATTGACGGCCGGCCCGTGCAGTTCTACGAACCACGGGACGCGCTTGACCTGGGGATCGGCATGGTCCACCAGGAACTCGCGTTCTGCGAGAACCTGTCCGTCGCCGAGAACCTGTGTCTGGGCGACCTGCCCGGCCGGGGAGGGTTCGTCTCCGACCAGAAGATGGAAGACCGGGCCCGGAAAATGCTGGAGGCGGTCGAATCCGACATGGACGTGGGAACGCCCATCGGCGACCTCCCCGTCGCCCAGCAGCAACTGGTACAGATCGCGGCCGCCCTGGGCAGCGGCGCCCGCGTGATCGTCTTCGACGAGCCCACCAGCAGTCTTTCTCACCTGGAGGCGGAACGGTTGCGCGAGAACATCCGGCAACTCAAGTCGAAGGGCGTGACGTCGATCTACATCTCCCACGACCTGGACGAGGTCTTCCGCCTGTGCGACGTCGTGACGGTGCTTCGCGACGGACGGCACGTGGCGACCCGCCCGGTCGCCGATCTCGACCGGGCTACGCTGATCAATCTGATGATCGGGCGTACCTTCGAGGCCTACTTCCCTTCCCATGTGCAGGCCGAACCCGGTGAAAAGATGCTGGACGTGGACGGACTCTCCAGTCCGGGGAAGTTCGAGCGCGTGTCATTCTCCGTGCGGTCCGGGGAAGTACTCGCCCTGGCCGGCCTGGTGGGCGCGGGCCGGACCGAAGTGCTGCAGGCCATATTCGGACTGGACCCCATGGCCGCGGGGCGGATACGCGTCCGGGGCCGGCCGGTGAGCATCCGGCGTCCGATCGACGCGATGCGGACGGGCGTCGGCCTCGTGCCCGAAGACCGCAAGCGATTCGGTCTCGTCCTTTCGCTCCGGGTGGAACAGAACATCGGCCTTCCCACCCTGGACCGCCGCTCCGGCTACGGATGGATCCGCGGGAAAGGGGAAGAAGACCTGGCGCGGGAATACGTAAAGCGGCTATCGGTACGGCCGGACGATGTCCGGTATGACACGGCGGGCCTGTCGGGCGGGAACCAGCAGAAGGTAGTCCTTGCCAAGTGGCTGGCCGCGCGGTGTCCGGTCCTCCTGATCGACGAGCCCACCCGGGGCGTGGACGTGGGCGCCAAGTCGGAGATGCACGCGCTGATCGACCGGCTGGCCCATGAAGGCACGGCCATCGTGCTCGTGTCGAGCGAATTGCCGGAGGTACTCAACCTTTCGACACGGATCATGGTGCTCCGCGCGGGTCGAATCGCGGGGGAACTGTCCCGCGAAGAAGCGGACCAGGGCACGGTGATGCGGATGATGGCGGGGGTGTAAGTTACGTCACTTATTCTATTTAACGACCCAACTGCCAGTCAGTCCCTACCTCTAAGATATTCTATCTTACTCCCATTACCCCAACTCCGTCTTCAATCTGTTCACGATTTTTATCTACATAAAAAGACTAATCAATAAGTAACTGGCGAAGATCGAATTCCAATAAACCAGAACTTTGTAAGACGGACACCAAGTTGATAGGCTGATTTGATCGAAGATCAGTTGATACATCCTAGGGAGTAATTGGAGTGAATCTATCTTCCAACGAGATCATAACGATTCTATTGTTTCTATTACCAGGATTTGTAACCGCCGCGGTTTTCTTCAGTTACACTTCACATCTTAAACCTAGTCCGTTTGAACGAGTAATCCAAGCATTGGTGTTCACTATTTTGAACCACGCAACGGTAGAAGTTTTAAGGTTGTGTGGAAGGACATTTTACTGGTTCTCTATGCAGACGGATGTCGTTTGGATACGTGGGGCTGTTGCACGGGTTGCATTGGTATTCGATACGATCCCAGACGCTTTACTATATGTTGTAATTGCAGTTTTACTTGGCTTTACTGCTGTGTATATTACTAACAATGACACATTCCACCGAATACTTCGCAGATACAAGTTTACAGCGGAGGATTCCTACCCATCGGAATGGTATTCGGCTTTTGCTCAAAGTAGAACTTACGTTGTCCTACATCTTATTGGCCAAAGGCGCCTTTATGGTTGGCCAAAAGAATGGTCCGGCAATCCAGACAATGGTCATTTGTTGATTGCCGAATGTGAATGGCTAGACGGAGACCAGCGGATTTCCGTAGAAGACGTTGATACAATGTTGATTCCGGTATCCGATGTGGAAATGGTAGAATTTGTAACCTTAAATCAAGAAGGTCAGGAGTAGATGATGGCTAAGGAACCAGTTCCACCACCGAGAAAACCGATCACCACCAGAGGAATCACCCCAAAACCTCCGAACGTTGTCAAGCCGCCACCACCTCCTCCGCCTCCGCCCAAAAAGTAACAGTTAGTCCAGCAGTGATGTTTACTACCGCCCCCGCCTCCCCGGCGCGGCCGCCACGCCTTCCATGCCGCCGCTAACCCGCAGGACTTCCCCGGTGATCCACCCCGTCGCCGGGCTGCACAGGAACGCCACGCCGTGGGCGATGTCCTCCGGCTTGCCCCATCTCCCGAGTGGGACGGCGCTTCGAATCCGTTCGATCATCTGTTCTTCCGTCAACCCCAGGGTCCTGCTGCGCTGGGCCATGTTCGACCGGTTGAACTCGGTGTAGACCGGACCCGGACAGACGGCGTTGACGCGTACCCCGTACGCCGCGAGTTCCAGCGCCAGGGTCCGTGTGAGACTGATGACCCCTTCCTTGGCCACGTTGTAGGCCGCGACCAGGGCCGCCGGATTCTGTCCGTTGATGGAAGAGATGTTCACGATGCATCCCGACTCCTGGCGCTCCATGATCCCGCCCGCGGCCCGGCAGCAGTAGAAGGTCCCGGTCAACGTGACCCGGATTACCCGGTCCCACTCTCCGTCGTCAAGTTCGACTACCGGCGTGACCTTCTGGCCGACTCCCGCGTTGTTGACCAGGATGTCGAGTCTGCCATGCGCTTCGACGACTTCATCGAAGAACGCGGCGACCGAGGTGCTGTCCGATACGTCCAGGTGACCGGGAACCACCTCCAATCCCTGCCCGCGGAGCCTCCCGGCTTCTTTCTTGACTTTACCGCGTTGCAGATCCGCCATCACCACGGTCGCACCGTTGCGTCCGAGCCGCTCCGCGATACCCAATCCGAGACCCTGTGCCGCCCCGGTCACGACCGCTATGGCCCCGTCTATACGATATGGGTCGTCCATTTCGTTGGTCCTTTCAATCGTCCAGTCTCTCCCTGCCGATGTACATCTCGGTGTACACCGTATTGTTTTCCCAGAAGGGATAGAAACCCGCGCGATCTTGCTTCAGCCCCTTGAGCCAAGGCTTGCGGAGCTGGAATCGGTGGTCGTGCCACAGAAACGCGCCACCGACGTCGGAAGTGAGTATCCATTCCGCCTCTTCGTAGAGCTGCATCCGCCTGTCGCGATCAGGCTCCCCCCGGGCCCGGTCGATCAGGTCGTTGAACCGCGCGTTGTGCCAGTCGTGCCGGGTGAATCCCCGGGGCTGCGAGCGCCAGGGAACGCCGAGCAGGCTCTGCGGGTCGGAGAAGTCGGCGCCGTAACCGACCATGCCGATCGGTATCTCCCACTCGTACATCAACTGGTTGAAGGCATTCGCCTGCATGTTTCGGATTTCGAGCCGGATTCCAAGGATTTCGAGCAGTTGTTCCTGGATCATCTGTGCGGCCTGGCCGCTCTGCGACGAGGGAGGTGCGTCCCGCAACCAGATCTCGAGGACGGGGAATCCCTTGCCGCCGGGGTATCCGGCTTCGGCCATCAGCTGGCGCGCAGTCTCCGGATCGAACGCCTGGAGGGTCTTGAGGCGTTCGCCGGCATAGCCGGGGAAATTAGGGGGACGCATGCCGTAGGCCGGGCGGACGGCCCCCTTGAACAGCGCGTCGGCGATGGTCTGCTTGTCGACCGCCCTGGCAAGGGCCTGACGTACGCGGACATCGTCAAAGGGCGGCTCCCGGGTTCGGAAAAACAGGTACACGGTGGAGACGCCGTTGAACTTCCAGAGCTGGCCGCTCAGCTCCGGGTCATTCCTGATTCGGTCGAGATCCGCCGGACTACCCACACCGACCAGGTCCACCTCGCCATTCTCGTACGGCAACAGCCCCACGCCGCCGGAAGCGCTGCCGGTCCCCGCCGTTCCCGAGAAGAGGCGGACGATCTTCCTTAAATGGGCCGGATTGTTCCCCTTGTAGTACGGATTGAGCCGGAAGGTCATGTACTTGCCCTGGACCCATTCATCCAACCGGTAAGCGGAGTTGCTCACGCACCGACCGGGTTCCGTCCACCGCCTGCCGTATTTCTCCACCTGCCATCTCGGTACCGGCGAAGAGGCCGTGTACGAGGTCACGTAAGGCAGGTAGGCACAGGGTTCCTCGGTTTCGATTGCGAAGGTCAGGTCGTCAATCGCCCGTACGCCGAGCAGGTCCGGATCGCCGGTCTTACGCTGGTTGTACGCCCGCGCGCCCTTGATGTCATAGTAGAAAAAGGCATACACGTTGCCGCTGTCCGGGTGGAGCAGGCGCTTGTACGTGTATTCGAAGTCGTGGGCGGTGACCGGCGTGCCGTCGCTCCACCGCGCACCGGGATGGAGATGGAACGTCCAGGTTCTTCCATCAGGCGAACGCTCCCACCGGTCCGCCGCGCCTGGGATGAGTTCTTCATTCTCGTCGATCATGCAAAGGCGTTCGAACAGGAACGCGCTGCCCAGGGACTCGTACAGGGCGACGCTGACGTCCAGGCTGGAGGGTTCGCTGGAGAAGTAACGATATACCTGGCGTTCGGGAGGCGCCGCGTCCGCAGGGAGCGGCCTGGCGGCCGCTTCTTCTGCAGGAATGGTCTCGACGAATGGATGTCCGGGAAGATCGGACGGGCCGTTACCACAGGACGATGTAAACAAAAGGGCCAGGAGACCATTCAAGTAGAACGGCAGATATGATCTCTTTTGTGCGAGCATGCGCCCTCGCCTTACCCGTATAATCGTCGTGCCTACATCCCGAGCATTTCCCTGGCGACTTCGCGCGCTTCGTCCAGCGTGTTCACGATGTGTGCTTCCGGTACGCGCTGGATGATGCCGAGGGCGGAAAGGGTCTCCTCGACGGATCCCGAGAGCGACATGACGATGTACTCGGTGCCTTCGCTGGTGGCGACGTCCATGAGCTGTTCCACGACCATGGCCGCGCTGTCGTCGATGTACGTGGCGCCGGAGAAGTCGAAAATCACGACGTCATGATCCTTGATGTCCTCGCCGATTACCCCGACCAGTTTCTTGGACGACGCAACGGTGAAACTTCCCCTGAGCGCCACCAGGCCGACCCGGGCCGTAAACTGATCCATGCCGGGGGTGTCGTCTTCCTGCGTGAAGAACTGGCGGTCCAGCAGCGGTACAGAAACCACGCTGTCGAGTTCCAGGTTTTCCAGCTTCCTGGCGTGGGCCATGCCCGCGACAATCAGTCCTATCGCCACTGCGGTGACCAGATCGACGAAAACGGTGAGCCCCAGGGTGAGCAACAGGATGAAAAGATGTTCCCGCCGCAGACGGTGGACCCGGGTCAGGATCCGCCAGTCGACGATGTCCCAGCCGACCTTCATCAATATGCCCGCCAGGACGGCGTGCGGGATCGGCTCGACGACCCAGCCCAGTCCCATGAGCAGTACCAACAGGATGACGGCTCGCAGCGCGCCGGACAATCGCGTGGTGCCACCGGCCCGGATGTTGGTCACCGTGCCCATGGTGGCGCCGGCGCCGGGGAGTCCGCCGATCAGCCCGGCAACCATATTGCCCAAACCCTGTCCGACCAGTTCCTTGTCCGCATTATGGCGGGTTCCGGTCAGCGAGTCGGCGATCAGGGAGGTGAGCAGGCTGTCCACGGAACCCAGCAACGCGAGTATGAGGGCGGGTTCGATGGCACGGAGAAGAAAATCGGCGGATGGGGGTACCAGGACGATCTCCGGCAGTCCCGACGGTATAGCCCCGATCACAGGCACGTCGGACAACCAAAGTATACTGAGCGTCGTACCGGCGATGAGGGCCACCAGGGTGCCGGGCAGCAGTTTTGAAAGGCGTCTGGGCCAGAGCACGCCGGCTGCAAGGGTGGTGAGGGCGACTGCGAGGGCGCTGTAGTTTATGTTTCCCAGGGCTTCCGAAAGCGCCCGAATAGTCCCCACGGCCCCGCCGGGCGCCGCGGGCGCTCCGATGAAAGGCAGCGCCTGGATCAGCATGACGATGAGGCCGATCCCGGACATGAATCCGGAGATCACCACGTGGGGCGTGTAAGCCACGAATCGTCCGAACCGCAACGTACCCAGCAGGATCTGCAGCAGGCCGCCCATGATCACGACGGTCAGGGCTTCACTGATTGAACCCGCGTTACTCGCAATGATGACCGCCATGGCCACGGTCATGGGCGCCGTGGGTCCGGATATCTGGGATCGCGTGCCCCCGAACACGGCGGCGAAGAAGCCGACACCGATCGCGCCGTAAAGACCGGCCACCGCACCCATGCCCGACGCGACGCCAAAGGCAAGCGCAACCGGCAGACCCACTATCGCGGAGGTTATACCGCCGAACAGGTCACCGCGAAAAGTGTCTAGGTTGTAGTTCAAGAGATCCTCCTACCTAAGCGTGTTTGGGTTTGATTCGCGCGCAAATCTCCCAATCTTCGCCTAGTGGCGCGATAACCGGGCGTTCGTCCGCGAACGATCGCCCCTAGGATAGATCAGCAATGGATGGAATCTGCCACTTGAGCAAAGATTCCAATACAGGGTGTGGCGTGCATGGATCGTATTTAAATCTAGCAATAGCCGGGCGTTTTGAGATGCTCTGTTGCTTTGTCATGGTATTTACAGACTTCCATTCCCCTGTTTATTACGAAACACCAATAAAAACTTGTATTCTCCTATTTGCTCCAGTTTTTGTAAATGAAGATGCTTCTCAACTATATACTTCGCAAAGGCGACTGTCCAACAGTGCCACGGAGACGCGTAGACACCTTTGTTAGGTATTGTAGTGTTTGCCCGCATCTGACCAGCCTGTACATTGTAGCAATCCTGCAGGTTTTCTTTGCCTGCTCTCTTAACCAACTCATCCTGCATAATTACAACGAAAATACCGTTTTCCGATAGAATCTCCTTGAGTTGAACTGATAATAGCTCAAGGGACTGATATGACAAGTAACCAATGTTTTGAGGCAATACCGCAAGATCGAAGGTATTTCCCTTGTATGGCAGGGAAACGATATCACCGATGATAAATTGACATTGACTCTTTCTTCGGTACGCGACCTTTTTGGCGTGGAGGATCGGGATTTCTGCGAAGTCAACTCCGGTGGCTATCGCCCCCATGTCTTCCATGGCAAAGGTCAGCCGTCCTGCATTACAACCCAAGTCCAGCACACGCATGCCGGGCGTAATGAGTTTACAGAGATGCTTCTTGTACCTGTCAACAAAGCAATGTGATCTTGGATCATCGGGATCGGTCGTCGGGTGAACACCACTCGCATTGTACATTTCCCGAATCACGTCAATCGTAGGCATATTTTCTGCTCCATACGAATATGCTTGCATTGGTAGCGTAATGAAGTATATCGGGACATTACGGTCAAGCACTCCATTCGTATCATTCGCCTTCCCGGCCGAATCGGGTTCAAAGGACATCAAGGGACTACTGAGATAATGTGCGGCCGCCTCTTCCAAAGCCTGACCGAGCAACAGATATTTACGTTGTATACCTTGCCTGATTCGATTCAAGACCTCGATCCGGAGCCGAGGTACAACGGTGCGCCGACGCAGGAGTTCGTCTTATGCCGCCTGGATGAAAACGGGACGAGATCCATCTCCTCGCTCCGCTGGGGACTGGTTCCGTCCTGGGCAAAGGACGCCAGGATAGGCGCACGGCTCATCAACGCCAGGGCAGAGACCGTTCACCAGAAGCCCGCCTTTCGTTCGGCGTTCCGGTCGCGCAGGTGCCTCATCCCGGCCAACGGATGGTTCGAATGGCGCCGGACCGGGCGGACCGGGCGGACCGGGCAGTCCGGCGGCGGCAAGCAACCCTTTTTCCTGGCGCTCGAAGACGGTTCTCCGGCTTCCTTTGCCGCGCTGTGGGAGCAGTGGAGCCGAGACGGTCAGCATCTCGAGACGTTCACTATTGTAACGACCGTTGCCTCCCCCGCGCTTTCTGATATCCACGACCGGCAGCCCGTGGTAGTCGATCCCGACGACTATGCCGACTGGCTCGGCCCCGATACGCCTATGGAAACTCTTCGGGAAATCATACGGACGCCCCATGACGGTCCATACGAAATCCGGCCTGTCAGCGACCGGGTAAACCGGGTGTCCAACGACACGCCGGACATCCTCGCACCCCTGGTGAAGAATACGCTGTTCTGATGTTCCGAAGTACGCGAGGCACATGCCATGGACAATCCGCCCCACGGGACACCGCGAGACGACGCCGCAACGCTGCGACGTCTCGTCCTGATCGTATTGACCATCGGCATCGTGGGCGTTGGTCTCGAACTCGTACTTCTGGATCACATGGAGGACAACTGGCAATGGGCGCCGATCGTTCTCCTGGCGGCCGGTCTTCCGGTTTCGATCTGGCTCATCCTCTCTCCCGGCTTTGCGATCATCCGGGCGTACCAGGTCCTTATGGGATTGTTCGTCCTGTCCGGATTCGTCGGGCAGTGGCTGCACTACCAGGGTAACGTGGAGTTCGAACTGGAAATGTATCCATCGCGGGAAGGACTGGAACTGGTCTGGGAGGCGTTGGGCGGCGCCTATCCGGCTCTTGCGCCGGGCACCATGACGTTGCTCGGTTTGCTTGGCCTGGTGGCCTGCCTCCGGCACCCGGCATTGAATTCAAAACCTGTATCCATCAAAACCATGGAGAAACCATGAACACACTCAAGCAACCAGGGTCCGCGCTGCTGGCATCGCTCGTTGCCTTCCTCGTCGCGGCTGGCGGATGCGGCGGCTCCGAAGTAGCCGAGCAGGCCGACACCACCGAGACCGAAACAACGGCCGTATCGTCGGAGGCGGTCGTCAATCCAAACCTCACCGGAAGCGATGAACTCGCCATGCTGCCGGGAATGACTGCGGAGCTTGTGGACATGGTGCTGGAAGCACGGCCTTTTCCGGGCATGATCGAACTGGACGCGCTCATTTCAGCGCACATGAGTGGGGAGGATGCGGCCGCGCTCTACGCCCGGATGTTCATTCCGTTGAACCTGAACGCGGCCACCGACGAGGAGATACGACTTGTACCGGGCGTGGGCGACCGTATGGTCCATGAATTCAAGGAATACCGCCCCTATCTCGCCATCGCCCAGTGGCGACGGGAAATGGGCAAGTACGTGGACGATGCCGAGGTGGCGCGCATGGAGCAGTATGTGTTTGTTCCCATCGATCTGAACACGGCCACAGACGAGGAGATACTCGCCATCCCCGGAGTCGGCGAGCGCATGGCCCATGAATTCAAGGAATACCGTCCCTATTCCAGCATGGATCAGTTTCGCCGGGAAATCGGCAAGTACGTGGATGACGGCGAAGTGGCTCGACTGGAAAGGTATGTAGAGATTCGAAGCCAGGAGCCGTAGGATGGAAGCGTGCTCCGTACCGGGGAAAAAGGAATCGGGGTGGAGGGATTTGAACCCCCGACCCCCTGCTCCCAAAGCAGGTGCGCTGACCGGACTGCGCTACACCCCGTAAACCTCGGGTAATTATACGGTTCACCGGCGTTCCTGTCAAGTTTAACCCGGTTGCACCGGCCCTTGACCGGGCACGGACGCGGCCGACTGTGGAAACTCAACCATGAAGCTGGCGGTCAACGGCAGGATGGATGCCGAACACCTGGCCTTCGCCCGGCAACTGGGCGTGACGGACGTCGTAAACGGGCTGCCGGATTGCGACCTCGCAAAGGGTTACTACGATTTCCATGATCTGTCGCTTCAAAAGGCGCGCATCGAAGACGCCGGGTTGACCTGGTCGGTGCTCGAGGGCGTGCCGCCCGAGTGGTGCGACAAGATCAAGCTGGGGGTCCCGGGGCGCGACGAGCAGATCGAAAACTGGTGCAGGACGCTCGAGAACATGGGCGCCGTGGGTGTTCCCGTCCTGGGGTATTTCTTCAGCCTGCGCAACGTGGGCGGAAACTACGGACTGCGCACGTCGAAATCGACCCGGAGCCGGGGCGGCGCGATCGTCACCAGTTTCGACTACGAACAGATCAGGGGAACGAAGCAGGACTATTGGAAAACGCCTGTTCCCCGGGACCTGGAACTGTCCGACGAGGACATGTGGAGCAATATCACCTATTTTCTGAAGGCGGTCGTGCCGGTGGCCGAAAAGGCCGGAGTGCGCATGAGCCTGCATCCCGACGATCCGCCCATTTCGCCGATTGGCGGAATCGCCCGCGTCTTCCGCAGTCACGAAGCGTTGCAACGGCTCGTCGACATCGTCCCCAGCGACTGCAACGGGCTGGGATTCTGCCAGGGCACGGTGTCCGAAATGCCGGGCGACGTACTCGACGCCATCCGGTATTTCGGGCGAAGGAAAAAGATCAACTACGTCCATTTCCGGTTCGTATCGGGGCCTGTTCCCTCGTTTTCGGAGACCTTCATCGACCAGGGCCACGTGGATCCCATGGAATCTCTGCTGGCTTACGAGGAAGCCGGTGTGGACTGTCCCATGATCGACGATCACGTGCCGAGGCTGAGCCTGGACCCCGAAGAACTGCATCATCCTTCCAGGGCCTATGCGCTGGGCTACATGAAAGCGCTCCTGGATAACGTCGGGCGTATCGGAAACGGAAGAGCTGCTTCATGAAACCCCCGTCCCTGCTGTCCTTCGAAGCCGTCGTCGCCCATTCCGATCCGGATATCTACGACATCAGGTCCAGCGCACCCGGCCCGGAAGGCAGCCTGCCGCTCACCGACGACATGCTGCGGGAAAGCCCCAGCGGCGACCTGTTCGCCCTGTCCCAGAACGTGGGCATGGGATGGAGTCCCAACGCGCTGAACCGGCGGCAGTATCTCATCCTCAGCACCCAGGGGGGAATCCGCGCATCCGACGGAACGCCGGTGGCCCTGGGTTATCATACCGGCCACTGGGAGGTCGGGCTGCTCATGCAGGCGGCGGCCGAGGAGCTGACGGCCCTGGGCGGCATCCCCTTCGGCGGATACTGCACCGATCCCTGCGACGGCCGCACGCAGGGCACGCCCGGCATGATGGACAGCCTCCCCTACCGCAACGACGCGGCCATGGTTTTCCGCCGGTTGATCCGGTCTTTGCCTACGCGCCGGGGCGTGATCGGCGTGGCGACGTGCGACAAGGGCCTGCCCGCCATGATGATCGCGCTCGCGGCGACCCACGACCTGCCCTGCGTGCTGGTGCCGGGCGGTGTCACGCTGCCGCCGGAGGAGGGCGAGGACGCGGGCAAGATCCAATCCATCGGCGCCCGGTACGCCCACGGCGAAATCTCGCTGGAATACGCGGCGGACATGGGCTGCCGCACCTGTGCGTCCCCGGGCGGCGGTTGCCAGTTCCTGGGCACGGCGGCTACGTCGCAGGTGGTGGGGGAAGCTTTCGGACTTTCCCTGCCCCACAGCGCGCTGGCGCCGTCCGGCCAGCCCATATGGACCGACATGGCCCGGCGTTCGGCACGGGCGTTGATGCGGCTTGAAGCCGAAGGACTGACCGTCCGGAAGATCCTGACCGAAGAGGCCCTCGAAAACGCCATGACGGTCCATGCCGCCTTCGGGGGTTCGACCAACCTTCTGCTGCACATCCCCGCAGTCGCCCATGCCGCCGGATTGCGCCGTCCCACGATAGAGGACTGGGTAAGGATAAACCGTCGGACTCCCCGGCTGGTGGACGTATTGCCGAACGGTCCGGCGGGTTATCCCACGGTGATTGCCTTCCTTGCCGGCGGCGTGCCGGAAGTGATGCTGCATCTCCGCGAAGCGGGCCTGTTGAACGAAAAGGTGCCCACCGCGGCCGGGTCTACCCTGGGGGAAGTCCTGGACTGGTGGCAATCCTCTGAAAGACGGCGGCTGGTTCGCGAACGATTGAAGCAGGTCGACGGAATCGATCCGGACGAAGTGATCATGTCTCCCGAACGGGCGCGGAACCGGGGACTGACGAGCACGGTAACGTTTCCCAGGGGCAATCTCGCGCCGGAAGGCGCGGTGATCAAGAGTACGGCGATCGACCCGACCGTGGTCGATCCCGACGGGGTATACCGAAAAACGGGACCTGCGCGGGTATTCACCCGGGAACGGGACGCCATCGCCGCCATCAAGAGCCGGAACGAGGACCGGATCAGGCCCGGTGACGTGCTGATTCTCATCTGCCGCGGCCCCATGGGCGCCGGGATGGAGGAGACGTACCAGATTACCGCCGCGCTGAGACACCTGTCCTTCGGCAAGCACGTCGCCGTGGTGACCGACGCCCGTTTTTCCGGCATTTCCACGGGCGCCTGCATTGGCCATGTCGGCCCCGAGGCCCTGGCGGGAGGCCCCATCGGCAAGGTGCTCGATGGCGACCTGGTCGAGATCATTATAGACCGGAACGCCCTGACGGGTTCCATCAACCTGGTCGGAAACGAAGAGGGCGCCTTCGGCGCCGAGGAGGGCACCAGGCAGCTCGCCGCGCGTCCGCCTCGACCCGATCTGGCCGTCGACCCGAACCTGCCGGACGACACACGTCTCTGGGCGGCCCTGCAACAGGCCGGCGGCGGCGCATGGGGCGGATGTGTCTACGACGTGGATGAGATCGTCCACCGTATGCGGCACGGTGACCGGACCGGGGCCCGGGAAACCTCGCAAAAGTCTGCGGAACCCCGGAAGCGGTCAAAACCAAAGGCGAAGGCAGGAGAAAATGGAAAATAGCCCGTCCGTACTCGATCTGAAAGTAAGATACTACCAGGACAGCACGCCGGCCGATGTGCCCTGCAGGGAAGAGCACTTCATCCGGCGGGAATTCCGGATGAAACTGCCTGTCGATCAGACGGCGCTCGTACTGGTCGACCTGTGGAACACCCATTTCATCGACAGCTGGATCGAACGGGCCGGCCGGGTAACGCGGGAGGCGATCGTTCCGGCCATCGAAATGAGCCGGAAGGCCGGCCTGCCCGTCATACACGCGCCGTCGCCCGAGGTGGCGCGGCAGTTTCCCCAGTCGTCCCGGAATCCGGCGGCTCCCGTGCCGGAGCGCGGCGGCGCGGACTGGCCGCCCCCGGCGTTTCGGAGCAGGGAAGGCGAGTACCAGGCCTACCACGGTCCCAGAAGCCAGCCGCCAGGCATCGGCCTGCACTGGGATCCCATCAGCGACGACCTGACCATTTCGCCTGCCGTGAGGGTCCACGATGAAGACATAGTGATCACCAGCGGCGCCGAGCTGCACGAGGTGCTGGCCGAACGAAGCGTGCTCCACCTGGTCTACGCCGGTTTCGCCACCAACTGGTGCGTCCTGGGCAGAGACTACGGCATCCGGGCCATGGCGCGGTACGGCTACAACATCGTGTTCCTCCGCGACTGCACGGCGGGCGTCGAGTTTCCCGATACGCTGGACGGACTTTTCGTTACAGAAATCGCGGTCCGCGAAATAGAACAGCAATTCGGTTTTTCGGCGTCTAACGAAGACTTCTTCGAAAGCTGCCGGAAGGTTTCGGAAAGGAACAATTCGTGATCGTCGATACCCATACCCACTTCTACGATCCCTCCCGGCCGCAGGGCGTGCCATGGCCCCGCGCCGACGACGCGTTTCTCTACCGGCGTATCATGCAGGAGGATTTCAAGCGCGAAGCACTGTCCGAGGGCGTCACGGGCACGGTCGTCGTGGAAGCCAGCGCGTGGGTGGAGGACAATCAGTGGATCCTGGACCTGGCCGAGGAGGATCCCTTCCTGCTGGGCCTGGTGGGACACCTGGAGCCTCCGGATGCCCGTTTCGAATCCGATCTGGATCGACTCGCGGAGCATGACCTCTTCTACGGCATCAGGCTGGGCAAGACGCCGGTCGACGATCCGGTATATCTCAAGGCCATGGAGCAACTCGCCGCCCACGACCTCACGCTGGACCTGCTCGTGGGCAAGGAGTGGTTGCCCGGCGTGGCCGACTGCGCGGCGCGTTTCCCCGATCTGAGGATCGTGCTGAACCATCTGGCCCACGTACCGGTGACCGGAGGGCAGCCGGACGAGGAATGGGTGGCCGGCATTAAGGCTTCTGCGGCACATCCCAAAGTATACTGCAAGATATCGGGTATGGTGGAACTGGCGCAGGATTCCCCGCCGCCGGAGGATCCCGCCTACTATATGCCGGTCCTCGACGTGCTCTGGAACGCCTTCGGGGAGAACAGGCTGCTGTATGCCAGCAACTGGCCGGTATCCTGGAGATTTGCTTCCTACCGGCAGGTACAGTCGCTGGCCATGGCCTGCCTCGAACCGAGAGGTTCGGAAGCCCTGGAAAAAGTCATGGGGAAGAACAGCAGGGACGCCTACGGGTGGGTGCCGCGCAACTGACGCGCGGCCGACTCGCTATCGATCCTCTATCGGTACGTACGTGCAGACATCGTCGCCGGTATAGATCTGGCGTGGGCGCGCGATTTTCTGCTCCGGGTCGTCCAGCATTTCCGCCCACTGCGCCAGCCAGCCCACGGTGCGGGGAATAGCGAAAAGCACGGGGAACATTTCGAGCGGAAAGCCCATGGCCTGGTAGATGAGGCCCGAGTAGAAATCGACATTCGGATAGAGTTTCCGATTGACGAAATAGTCGTCTTCGAGGGCGATTCGCTCCAGTTCCACGGCGACGTCGAGCAGGGTGTTCCTGCCGGTCACCCCCAGTACCCGGTGCGTCATCTCCTTGAGGATCCTGGCCCGCGGATCGTAGTTCTTGTACACCCGGTGGCCGAACCCCATGAGCCGGATATCGCCCTGCTTGACCTTCTTGATGTAAGAGGGTACCCGGTTGATGTGGCCGATTTCCTGCAGCATGTGCAGCACTTGCTCGTTCGCACCGCCGTGCAGGGGTCCGTACAGCCCGGCCGCGGCGGCGGCAACGGACACGTAGGGATCGGGCAGGGAGCTGCCGACGCTTCGCATGGCGTTGGCACTGCAGTTCTGCTCGTGGTCCACGTGCAGGATGAACACCACGTCCAGGGCCTTTTCCAGCACGGGATCGGGGGTGTACTGTTCCGTCATCTTGTACATCATGGACAGGAAGTTGCCGCAGTAGCCCAGGCCGTTGTCCGGATAGGTGTAGGGAAAGCCCTGGCTGTGCCGGTACGCGAAGGCGGCGATGGTCGGGATCTTGGCGATGAGCCGGTGGATCTGTTCGTTGCGGATTTCCACGTCGCGTATCTGCTTGGCTTCCGGGTAGAAGGTGGAAAGGGCGGCAACCGTGCTGATCAGGATCCCCATGGGATGGGCGTCATACCTGAATCCATCCATGAACTTCTTGATGTTCTCGTGGACGATGGCGTGGTGGGTGATGTCGTAGGACCATTCGTCCAGCTCGGTCCGGGTCGGCAGCATGCCGTGGACGATCAGGAAGGCGACCTCCAGGAAGGAGCTTTTGACCGCCAGCTCCTCGATGGGATAGCCGCGGTAGCGTAGAATGCCCTTCTCGCCATCGATGTGGGTGATGCTGCTCCGGCAGGAGGCGGTATTGTTGAAGGCCGGATCGTATCCCAGTAGACCGAAATCGTCCTCGGATATCTTGATCTGTCGAAAGTCTGTGGTGGGGATCGCGGCGCCGTACCCGGGATAGGTCCCGTACATGATCGGGATCTCGTACTGTTTGCCAGTCCGGTTGTCAATGACGGTCAACGTGTCAGGCATTCAGTACAACCTCCTGATAACGGCTGAGTAAAGCTTGGACACCGGGGATTTTGGCGGCGTGAAAACAACAAACTAACGATTCGAGGCAATTCGGTCAACCATTATCCATCAAGCTGTGACCGCAGTGGGAAACAGGGAAACCGCAAGAACGGAAGGGGAAAGGTAGTCGCGCTATGGCGGGCCGTGCTGGCTATCGGGTTCGTGTTCGAACCGGACGAAATGACGCGGATGCTGAACCTCGTCGCGCCTGAGCCTGAGACTAGGGGTCGACCCAGCGGCCATCCGCCTTGATCAGGTCGACCAGTTCCTCGACTCCGCGTTCCTGCGGTACGCTCATCTTGACGCATTCGCGCCCGCGGTAAAGCGAAATGATCCCGTTCGCGCGGCCGACATAACCATAGTCCGCGTCGGCCATCTCTCCGGGACCGTTGACGATGCATCCCATGACGGCAATGTCGAGACCCGCGAGATGGTCGGTGGCCGACTTGACCTCCGCCAGCACGTTTTCCAGGTTGAACTTGGTACGTCCACAGGAGGGACAGGCGATAAACTCCACCTTGGTCCGGCGCAGGCCCAGCGCCTGCAGGATGTCGTAACAGACGGGGATCTCGTTCGCCGGATCCTCCGCGAGAGATACCCGAATGGTATCCCCCAGCCCCTCAGCCAGCAGGGTACCGATTCCAGAGGTCGACTTGATCCGGGCGTACTTGCCGTCACCGGCCTCGGTGACGCCCAGATGCAGTGGGTAGTCCCTGCCTTCCTCGTCCATGCGGCTGGCCATGAGCCGGTTGGCCTGTACCATGACAGGCACGCGGGACGCCTTGAGCGAAACAACCAGATTCCGATAGTCGTGCGCTTCGCATATGCCGATGAACTCCAGCGCGGATTCCACCATGCCCAGCGGCGTGTCTCCGTAAGTTACGGTCATGCGGTCCGAGAGGGAGCCGTGGTTCACGCCGATGCGCATCGCGATGTCCCGCTCGCGACATACCCTGATAACGGGAGCGAGGTCTTCCTCCACCTTCCGTCTTGCGGCTTCGAATTCCTCCGGCGTGTACTCGATGGTGTCGGACAGCCGCTGGAATACGAACAGGCCCGGGTTGATACGTACCTTGTCTACCGACCGGGCGACTTCCTCGGCTATTCGGGTGCCCTGATGATGTACATCCGCTACCAGGGGAACGTCCACCCCATTCAGAACCAGGGTATGCTTGATTTCACGAAGACAGTGCGCGTCCGCCAGCGTGGGCGTGGTCACGCGTACGATTTCGCATCCCAGCTCATGTAACCGGATGATTGCGTCCACGCAGGCTTCAACGTCCCGGGTGTTTTCCGTAATCATCGACTGCACGACAATGGGATTCCCACCGCCGATCGTGACGTTGCCGACGCGGACCTCCCGGGTCTTTCGCCGCGGATAGGTCATCTCCATCTGGCCCGTTCCCTCCCGGTTGACGCCGGGACCGTGATCATCATACCGGACAGTTTCACTGTGAAACATGCCCGGTATCGGTCGTTCGCAAGTCCAGCCGCACGCGTTGTCCGGACACTTCGTAACGTACTGGCCCGCCGCCGAATGTCAACATCTTAATGCCCGGATTTCAGACCACCAAAGCCTGTCGAAGCCGGTCGACCGTACCGTATCGGCGCCGATCCCGCTCAACGCAGCGGGACCAGTCCAAGTTCAACCCGGTCCAGATCTCCGGGCGTGATGCGGGGAGGATGGTTGATTCGGAAATTCGGTCCCGAGATGGTCCTGGTCCTGCTCACAAGCACGCGACGGTCGAACGTCAGCGCTCGAATGTGCAGGGCATGCCATTGAAACGACCGGGGCATCCGGTACATTCGGAAGTACATCCTGTGATGCCGATCCCGTCGGATTTCTCCACACAACGCGCCATCCCCGCTGACGAAAAACGGTGCCGAAGCTTTTCGGGTTGCGACCCCGATGGAGGTATCCGGACGTGCGGTCCTGGAAGTACTCGTTCCGGGGTTGTCCGAACTCCATTCCGGGGCTTGGGACCCAGAGGTTTCCACCTCGCCCGGATGGCGAACTCTAAGCACGTACCAGATCACACGAGTAAAGGAATCGGGATAGGAAGATGCCTCGGATTCTTCCAACCATCGTAGTTTGTCCCTACAATCGAGACAAATCTCCAGGTGCCTGTTCAATCTCTCTCTCCTGCAATTGGAATACTGATTCGGATCTTCATGGAAGATCACCAGCGTTTCCGAAGAAGGACAGGAAGACAGGAGCGGCTCGCTGTACTTGCGCAGGAGGTCAGCGATCTGAGTACGATCTGGCAACCTGCCGGCGTTGCCGCGCTCCGTAACTCGCTGATGCATGACTACTCCTTTTTATTGGGTTTGGGACGTAGAATGCCTTCACATACGCAGTTCGTGAAATGTTCGTAATCCCTGTATCTGCTCTGTATCTTACGTCTGAGTCGATACATGCAGTCGTAGATCATTTGCCCCATACGTTGCACGGATACCCCCAGCACTTCCGCCATGTCCTCCCTGGTCAGTTCACCTTTCAGTTCCCGGACGTACATCTTCAGGACGTCCCGGCATTTCGGACCCGTGTAGTATTTCAGGGCTGTATGCAACAGGTAGACCTGCTCCTCTTCTTCCATCACCCTGAAAAACCGGTCCGGCCTGTTGTTGGGATCGGTATCTTCAAGCTGACGCCCCGACTCGCTGGATGTGTACCAGTCGATATCGACGAATTTGATGCCCCTGCCCCGGGCGACGCCGAGGCGCGACGGCATGGCGTCGAGACATTTGATCTTCGCAATGCGGGTAATATAGGTGCTCAATGCGCTGCGGAACTCGAATTGTGGAAGGCTTTGCATGACTGCGATGTATATATCATTCAGGATATCTTCCTTTTCGCCTGCCGGAATCCAGTAGGCTTTCTGATAAACCCAGAAATGGACGGGCTTGTCCGGTGTAAAATACAGATCGTAGAGTTGGCTTTGCGCATCCGATCGACCCTCCAGACAAGCGTGTATAAGATTCGCGTCCCCTGCCCTTTTTGATTGCGTGTTCATAGTTGCAACGAGAATACCTTTCCATTGAAAGCGCCTGTATGCAATGGATGCCCAGGCGCAACAGGTGCAACCGGCCATAGCAGGATTCCCGGACTCGAAATGGCCGATCGCGGAGATCCCACTACCCGGCCCGATAAGCGGTCAGTAAAGATGAAATCCTGCCGGTTACGGGATAGGATGCCGGAAATCGACTCTTCTTATTGGGACACTGAATAGAACGCTGTTTCATCCACGGCCGGCGCGGATGTAACTGTGTTCTGTCTGTACTTCCTGAGGCGGTAGATGGTACACGCCTGAATGCATCGAAGGCAGACCGGAAACCCGGTTGCTGCTTGTTCCTCGCAGTGCAAACCGGTGACAGCCCCGTGGCGCCTCGTCGCGGCGGACCGGTTTCAAGTTTTAGTACGGTACTTCTCGGACCAGTGAGGTGAATTCCAGATCTTTACCTTCCGGTCGGTTTGATCAGCCGTATGTCTGATTCAAGGAACGCTCTTGCCAGGATGCTTACTCAACCCTTAATGTACACGTGTGCAGTCCACGGCAAGAATGTTGGATTCAATGGACTTAACGGATTAGTCGGGGAAGTAATCAAAAACTCGTACTAAATCTAAAATATTGACATTACACGGTGGTATTTTACCTTATCCTCACTATCAATAACCCGTTGTGCCTATAAAAGATCGCTGAACTGAGAGACAAATTTGCTCAAAGTCCCATCGTCTTACGCCAAAGGTTATGAGCAGGCCAGGTCCCTGAACCCGGAATTCGCCGACAATTACATCAGACACACCATGATCGGCGACGAGGACCTGGATCCCGTGATGGATGAGCTTTTCGGTATGCCGCCCGGCGAGATGCACCAGTACATCCATGCGGGGCTGCACCAGGAAGAGGAATGGTTAAGTAAAGCGCCTGAAATCCTGCAGCGCTATTTCCGGGAGGTCGATTCGAAGATCCCCGAATGGGTCGAATTCGAAGCCTTCCGCCCCGCCGTGGTCGGATTCCACAAGAACATGCCGGAAATCCTGGTGGCTTTCGTGACGGCGGCCCTGCTGGAAGGTTTCACGACGCTCATCAGCAAGTCCTTCTACCTGACCGGGCGGGTACATTCAGAAAGCGCAACCCGCCGTTTCAAGCAGAATAACCGTCATTTGCTGGAGATCTTCCTGCCCGGCGGCCTCCGCAGGGAAGGGGACGGCTACCGGCTTTCCGCCTGTATCCGTTTCGTGCATGCCATGGTACGCCGCCTGATGAAAGAGTCCGACATATGGGACACCGAGGCCTGGGGCACGCCCCTGAGCGCGGCCCATATAGGGCTGGCGGTAAGTATTTTCTCGGCGCAGATCCTGAAGCATTCCATCTCGCTGGGCGCCATCTACACGCAGGAGGAAAGGGAGAGTTTCGTAAAGGTCTTTCGTTACACCGGCTACATCATGGGCGTCCCGGAGAGCATCCTCATGAAGGACGAGAACGAAGCCCGGACGATCATCGATATCGGTTTCATGTGCGAACCTCCTCCCGACGAGCACTCCATCGCGAACGCAAACGCACTGATCCATGCCGGGCCGGCGCTGCTGAATATCACGGATCCGGATGAAGTGGCTGCCGCCCTTAAAACACTGTACAACATCTCCCGCGCACTGCTGGGACACGAACTGGCCGACGCGCTGAATTACCCGAAAAGCAGTACCATGGGTGTCCTGTTCGCCCATCGTATGAAGAACCGCATCAGTCGTGTGAAGAACCTGTTGTTGAAAACGAGAGGCCGGCAGACGAAGCTGGATAATTTCTCGCAGATGCTCCAGCTTTCGGCGTATGACGATGTCGGCATGAGCTACCGGCTTCCCGATAACGTCAAGGCTTCCAAATCCAGCAAATGGTAGCGAGATCAATTGCACCTGGATAACTACATCAACGCAGTCCTGCGCCATCGCTGGCTCGTTATCTCGCTCACCTCGCTGTTCATGCTCGCCATGGCGGCCGGCGGCCGGTTCATCACCGTCTCCAACGAGCATCGCGTCATGTTCGGCGAGGGGAATCCGCAACTTGCCGCCTTCGACGCGCTGGAGGACACGTACGCCGCCTCCAATACCGCGCTGGTCGCCATCGCGCCGCGGGGTGGTTCCGTCTTCACCCGCGATGCGCTGGGGGTCGTCAAAGCGCTCACCGAAGCCGCCTGGCTCGCACCTTATTCCACCCGGGTAAACTCCCTTACGAATTACTTCCACAGCGAGGCGATGGACGACGATCTCATCGTCGGCCCCCTCGTCGAAGACGCCTCTTCGCTGACCGATACCGACCTGGCCAGAATCGAGTCGATCGCACTGGGATCCCGGGAAGTGGTCGGTCGGCTCGTTTCTCCCGATGGTCACGTGGCCGGGCTGGCGATCAACTTCGTGATGGGCGACAATCCCGACCTCGCGGTCGGCGAGCTCACCGATTACCTGGACGTCATGCTGGAGGACGCGCGTGCGGCCAATCCGGACGTGGATTTCTACCTGACGGGCGACGTGGTCATGAACCGGGCCTTCGCCGATGCCACCCGGGACGACCTGGAAACCCTTCTGCCCATCGTCTTCGTCCTCATCGTGGTCACCTCGACCATACTCATGAGATCCTTTCTGGGGACAGGCATCATCGTCATCATGATAGGCTTCGTGATCTCGACGACCATGGGGCTCGCCGGCTGGTTCCATACGGTTTTCAGCCCGGTAAATTCAGGGGTGCCCATTATCGTCATGGCGATTTCCGTCGCCCAGGCCGTTCACATCATCACCCACGCGCTTGCGGGGATAAGACGCGGGGAGGACCGGAACACGGCGGTCAAGGTATCCATAAAAACCAATGCCTATCCGGTGTTCCTGGCCTCCATCACCACCGCGATCGGTTTCCTCAGCCTGAACTTCTCGGATTCGCCACCCTTTCACATTCTCGGCAACTTCGTGGCTTTCGGAGTGATCATCACTTTCGTCTACGCCATGACGCTCCTGCCCGCGCTGCTTTCGGTCCTTCCGCTGCGTGCCCGCGCCGGTGGTTTCCGGCAACCCGTCTTCTTCGATCGCCTGGGCGATTTCGTCGTTTCCCGCAAAACACCGCTGCTCTGGCTCGTCGGGCTTATGACAGTCGTCCTGATCACCGGCGTGCCCAGGAACGTATTGACCGACAGCTGGCCGGATTACTTCGATGAACGCTACGAGTTCCGGCGGGATACGGATTTCGTCATGGAGAACCTGACCGGATTGCTGTCCCTGGAGTATACGCTGACCGCGGAGGAAGAGGGCGGGATCACCGATCCGGATTACCTTCGGCGGGTGGAAGCTTTTGCGGAATGGAACCGGAGTCAACCCGAAGTGGGCTACGTACAGGCCTTCCCGGACATCATGAAGCGGCTGAACAAGAACATGAACGGCGACGATCCGGCCTTCTTCCGGATCCCCGACGCCCAGGATCTCGCATCGCAGTACCTGCTGCTCTACGAATTGTCACTGCCCTTCGGCAGCGATCTGAACGACCGGATCGACGTTTCCAAGTCCGCGACGCGCATGACGGTCGTGATTCGCGGCCGGTCGAGCCAGGATCTGCAGGATCTGGCCGGCCGGGGCGAAGCCTGGCTGCGCGAGAACGCGCCCACGCTTGCGACCGAAGCCACCGGGTTGAGTGTTGTCTTCGCCCACATCTCCCAGCGCAACATCGAGTCGATGCTGCGCGGAACGGTGTTCGCCATGGCGCTCATCTCGGTCATCCTGGTCCTGGTTTTCAAGAGTCTTCGGTTCGGCCTCATCAGCCTGTTGCCGAATTTCGTACCCGCGGCCATGAGCTTCGGGCTCTGGGGGCACCTGGTCGGCGAAGTGGGCATCGCCTCGTCGGTGGTCATCGTCGTCGCCTTTGGCATCGTCGTGGACGATACGATCCACTTCCTCAGCAGGTACCTCAGGGCGCGCAAAGAGGACGGTCTCTCGGCGGACGAAGCGGTGCGCGTCACCTTCCGGTCGGTTGGAAAGGCGTTGTGGACCACGACGCTGGTCCTTTCCGCGGGGTTCCTGGCCTTCGCGGGTTCCGGTTTCCAGGTATCGTGGGCGCTCGGGCTGCTGGTCACCATCACCATCGCCTTTGCGATCATCGCCGATTTCCTGCTGCTTCCTCCCCTGCTTATGGCGCTCGACAGGAGAAAATCATGAAAACAGATAAACCAGTGCGACCGGCGCACGGTCTGCGTGCCGTCCGGTTCTGCCTCCTGGCGATGTTCGTTTTGCCGGGCACGCTGCCACAGGAGGCATCGGCCGCCGACCCGGCGGAAGAAAAAGGACTGCAAATCGCCCGTGACGCCCGGAAGCAGGACGAGGGGTTCGGCAATTTCACGGCCGGCATGACCATGGTCCTGCGCAACAAGAAGGGACAGGAGAGCGTGCGCGAGGTGCGCGTGAAGGTGCTCGAGGCGGAAAACGACGGCAACAAGAGTCTCTTCGTGTTCGACCAGCCGCGGGATGCCCGGGGCACCGCGCTGCTCATTCACGGCCACAAGGACCGGCCGGATGATCAGTGGCTCTACCTGCCGGCCCTGAAACGCGTCAAGCGCATCAGTTCGTCCAACCGTTCGGGTTCCTTCATGGGAAGCGAGTTTACCTACGAGGACATGACGGCTCAGGAAGTGGAGAAATACACCTACCGGTACCTGCGCGACGAACCCTGCGGAGACGGCCTGGATTGCGTGGTAACCGAGCGCATACCAGTGGAAAAGGGATCGGTCTACCGCCGCCAGCTCGTCTGGCGCGACAAGTCGGAACTACGCGTCTGGAAGGTGGAGTACTTCGACCGCAAGGACGCCCATCTCAAGACGCTCACCCTGGGTGAGTACCGGCAGTATCTCGACCGTTTCTGGCGGGCCGGCAGTATGGCCATGGTGAACCACCTGACGGGCAAAAGCACCGACCTGGTCTGGACAGACTACCGGTTCGGGACCGACATCGACGACCGCGACTTTACCCGTACCGGGCTGAGGCGGGTGCGGTGATGCCCTCGCGGGCCCTGCTTCGCTTCGTGTGGTTCGGCGTCTGCATGATCGGTGTCGCGATGCAGCCTGCTTCTTCGCGCGGCCAAGCCGGATTCTATGATGTCGACCTGTCGGGAAGGCTTGCCGCGGAAAGCCGGTGGTTCCCCCAGACGGCCCTGTTCGACGGCCAGGGTTCCCACGCGAGCGGATTCGTTACGGAACCCAACCTCTTTCTGGAAGACGAAGCGGGCCGCATCCTCATTGTGACGCCCTATTTCCGCTACGACAGCGCGGACGACCGTCGAACCCATTTCGATCTGCGGGAAGCCTACCTCCTGCTCTCCGGCGCCCTCGGCAACGGAGAATGGGAACTGCGCCTGGGCGTAGACCGCGTTTTCTGGGGCGTAGTGGAGTCCCGCCACCTGGTCGATATCGTCAACCAGATCGACCTGATCGAACATCCCGACGAAAAGACCCGGATGGGGCAACCCATGGCCTACGTGACCTGGTCGTCGGACTGGGGCGTGGTGGAACTGCTGGGCATGTCCTGGCACCGGAAACGCACGTTTCCCGGCAGCGACGGACGGCTGCGCGGATCGATTATCGTCGATAACGGCAGGGTGGAATACGAAAGTTCATCCGGAAAATGGCATCCGGATTTCGCCGCCCGCTACAGCCATACCCTGGGTCTGCTGGACTTCGGCGCCAGCGTCTTCGACGGCACGGCAAGGGAGCCCGCCCTCGGCCTATGCCTGGATTGCGGTAGTCAGCCTGGCCCGCCCGGTCTGCCCGATCCGCCCGTGCTCTACCCGATTTACGACCAGATCCGCCAGTTCGGCTTGGACGCGCAATGGACTACCGGATCCCTCCTGCTGAAGCTGGAAGCGATCAGGCGGTCCGGCGCGCGCAACCTGGCAGGCGAGGAGGAGACCTTCAACGCCTTCGTGCTGGGCGGCGAGTACTCGTTTTTTTCCTTGTTGGATTCGGACGCCGACCTTACCCTCTTCGTCGAATGGGACCGCGACGGCCGGGGCCGCCGCGCGACCAATTTCTATGAAAACGATCTCTTCGCCGCCCTGCGGCTCATGCTGAACGATGTGCAGGGTACGGAGATGACGGTAAGTGTGCTATACGATCTTGACAAGAGTCAAAGTATCTACGGCCTTGAACTGGCGCGCCGGCTGACCGACTCGTTCTCCCTGGACCTTGGCGCGGTCGCGATAACCAACATCGACCGCGACGATCTGTACTACGATCTCCGGCAGGACGGTTTCGTTCAACTGGGTATCAATTACCATTTCTGACACCGACGACGATTTCCGGTACCATGTCCAAACTGGTCCAAGGCATCTGGCCGGCGCTCTGCACGCCCTTTGATGAAGGACTCGAGCTGTCGACCTGCCGGGTGGCGCCCCTGGTGCGACACCTGGTGGACGCCGGCAGCAACGGCTTCTTCATCACCGGAGGCACGGGGGAGGGCCGGCAGATGTCGGTCGCGGAGCGGCGGCGGATGTGCGAGACCGTAACCCGCGACGTCGCGGGCCAGGTTCCAGTAGTCTTTCACGTGGGCGGCACGACCACGGAGGACGCCGTGGTCCTCGCGTCGGAGGCCGGCGCGCTGGGCGCGGACGCCGTGGCTTCCGTCGCCCCCGCGGACCAACCCAACGACCTGGCGGCAGCCGTGAGGCACTATGCCGCCATCGGAAGCGCTTCCGAGGTCCCGTTTTACGTATACTGGCTTGCGCGCGACGTCGACGGGCAGGTCACGCCCGGACAGTTCCTGGAGGCCATGGACGCGGTGCCCAATTTCGCGGGCATCAAGTTCACGGACCCGAACTTCTTTGTGTTTCAGCAGCTCGTCGACCTTGCCGGGGGCAGGCTGAACGCCATCACGGGGCCGGACGAGATGTGCGTGGCGGGATTCGTGATGAGCAGCGACGGGGCCATCGGTTCCACGTATAACATCATGCCCCGGATGTTCCTGCGCATGTACAACGCATTCCTGTCCGGACGCATTCAGGAAGCCATGGAACTGCAGGTACAGGCCAACCGGGTCATCGCGCTTTTGATAGCCGTGGGCGTCCTAGCCGGGATCAAGAAGATGCTCGAATGGCGCGGAGTTCCCGTGGGACCGCCGCGCCCACCGACCGCCCGGCTGTCCGCGGAAGGAGAGGACCGGCTGCGGACCGGCCTCGATGCGCTGGATTTCGACGTAGTATAGTTCACGCAGGCGGGCAGGCGCTTTTTCAATAGTGCGGCCCGGCAGGAGAACCGTATCCCATGTCCATGCCCGAGAAGATGAAACACCTGGACGCGCTGCGGCAGAAAGCGGCCCAAGGCGGTGGCGAAAAGCGCATCGCCCGGCAACACGAGGCGGGGAAATGGACCGCCCGGGAACGGGTGGCCTTTCTCCTGGACGAAGGCAGCTTCGAGGAGATCGGCGCCTTCGTCACCCACGACTGTCAGGATTTCGGCATGGAAGGCACGGAAGTACTCGGCGACGGCGTGATCACGGGTTACGGCACCATCGACGGCCGGAGCGTCTACGTCGTGTCGGAAGACTTCACGGTGTTCGGCGGTTCGCTGGGCCAGGCCTACGGGGAGAAGATCTGCAAGGTCATGGACCTGGCGATGAAGAACGGCGCGCCGGTCATCAGTCTCAAGGATTCCGGCGGCGCGCGCATCCAGGAAGGGGTGGTCAGTCTCGCGGGCTACGCCGACATCTTCCTGCGAAACGTACTGGCGTCCGGGGTGATCCCGCAGATTTCCGTGATCATGGGGCCCTGCGCGGGCGGCGCGGTATATTCACCTGCGATGACGGACTTCGTCTTTATGGTGGAAGACACCAGCTACATGTTCATCACCGGTCCGGACGTCATCCGCGCGGTAACCCACGAAGAGGTGACCTTCGACGAACTGGGCGGCGCGCACGTGCACAATTCCGTGACGGGCATAGCCCATTTTTCCGCGCCGGACGAACCCTCATGCCTGACCATGGTGAAGGAACTCCTGGCGTTCCTGCCCTCGAACAACATGGAGGACCCGTTCCGGCTGGCCCCCACGGACGACCCCGACCGCATGGACGAGGAACTCGCCCGTATCGTGCCGGACGACGCCAACAAACCCTACGACATCAAGGACGTGATCCACCGGGTGGTGGACCACGGCGGCTTCTTCGAGGTGCATGGCGAATTCGCCGACAACATCGTCGTGGGGTTCGCCCGGTTCAACGGGCGGACCGCCGGCATCGTGGCCAATCAGCCGGCTTCGCTCGCCGGCGTGCTGGACATCGACGCGTCCGTGAAGGGCGCGCGGTTCGTGCGCTTCTGCGACGCCTTCAATATCCCCCTGGTGGTCTTCGAGGACGTACCCGGGTTTCTGCCCGGCGTCGGCCAGGAGCACGGCGGCATTATCAAGGAAGGCGCCAAGCTGCTGTACGCGTTCTGTGAAAGTACGGTGCCGCGGCTGACCGTGGTCACGCGCAAGGCCTACGGCGGTGCCTACTGCGTGATGAACAGCAAACAGATTCGCGCCGACATCAATTACGCCTGGCCGTCCGGGCAGTTCGCGGTCATGGGTCCGGAAGCCTCGGTGAATGTGCTCTACCGCCGGGAACTGGCAGAGGCGGATGACCCCGACGCCCTGCGCAAGGAACTGACCGCCGAATTCCGGGAGAAGTTCGACAATCCCTACGTCGCGGCGAAAATCGGGTATATCGACGAAGTGATCCAGCCCCAGGAGACCCGTCCCCGTATCATATCCGCCCTGGAGATGCTGAAGAACAAGCGAGACGCGAATCCACCCAAGAAACACGGGAACATCCCCCTGTAAGAGGATACATGTTTCGAAAAGTCCTGATCGCCAACCGCGGTGAGATCGCCGTCCGCGTGATCCGCACCTGCCGGGAGATGGGCATTGACTCGACGGCCGTCTTCTCGGAAGCGGACCGAACCGCGCTGCACGTCCAGTTCGCAGACGAGGCCTATTGCATCGGCGACGCGCCGTCTTCGGACAGTTACCTCCACTTGGACCGGATCATCGATACGGCCGAGAACGCCGGAGCCGATGCGATTCACCCGGGTTACGGGTTTTTGTCTGAAAACGGGGAGTTCGCCGATCGCTGCGTCGAGGCGGGGATTTCGTTTATCGGTCCGACCGGCGAGGCCATGCGGACCATGGGAAGCAAGACCGCCGCAAGGAAGACCATGAACCGGGCCGGGGTGCCGGTCGTACCCGGCACCGAAGAAGGAATCGACAGCGATGAAGAAGCCCTTGGCGTGGCGGAATCCATCGGGTACCCGGTCCTCGTCAAGGCGGCCATGGGCGGCGGCGGCAAGGGCATGCGCGTCGTGGAGCATCCCGATGACCTGGCCGGCGCGCTCCGTACCGCACGGTCGGAGGCGGAGTCCGCTTTCGGAGATGCCACGGTCTACCTGGAGAAGTACCTGTTGGAACCCCGGCACGTGGAATTCCAGGTCCTCGCCGACCACCATGGGAACGTGGTGCATCTCGGCGAACGGGAATGCTCGATCCAGCGCCGCCACCAGAAACTCATCGAAGAATCGCCCTCCTGCATTCTCGACGATGCGTTGAGAACCGCCATGGGCGAAGCGGCGGTGAGGGCCGCCGAGGCCGTCCGGTACACCAACGCCGGAACCGTTGAATTCATCGTGGACCAGGACCGGCGGTTCTATTTCCTCGAGATGAACACCCGCCTGCAGGTCGAGCACCCGGTCACCGAGTTGAGAACGGGGCAGGACCTGGTCAGGAGACAGATAGAGATCGCCGCCGGCATGCCCCTGCCCTTCAGGCAGGAAGACGTCCGCCTGCTCGGCGCGGCCCTGGAATGCCGAATCTCCGCCGAAGATCCCAATGCCCAGTTCATGCCCTCGGTCGGCGTGGTTACGCGCCTGAGCGAGCCGGGCGGCCCCGGTGTCCGTCTGGACAGCGGCTTCTGCGCGGGCTACGAAGTACCGATTTATTACGATCCCATGATCGCCAAGTTGATCGTGTGGGCCGAGAAGCGGGAAGAAGCAATCGCCCGCATGAAGAGAGCCCTGGGCGAATACGATATCGGCGGCATCAAGACCACCATTCCGTTTCATCTCAGGGCCCTGTCCGACTCCCGGTTCACCTCCGGCGACTATTCCACCTCTTTCGTCGAGACCATGGGACCTGACGAAGATGCCGGGGCCGATGAACGTCATATCGCCGCCGCCTTTGCCGCGATCATGAAACACCGGGAAGCGAGAAGGGCGATGCCCGCCGGGACCGACGGGGATGGATCCGGAGAGAGTCCGTGGAAACTGACCGGTCGGCGCGACGCCATGCGAAGAGAACGCTAAGGTTCCGTGCGGCATGCCGGCCGACACAGGAGACGGCGAAAAGGATATCATTGAGTTACCTCGTCACGATACAGGGTACGACGTATACAGTCAGTCTGGATGACCAGGAAGGCCGGATCGCGCTGCGTATCGATGGCAGTCCGCTGGAAATCGACATGGCCTCGATCCAGGGGGATCAGTTCTTTTCCCTGCTCATCGATGGAAGGTCATATACGGCGGTCGCGGCGACCCAGGGCGAGCAACGGGAGGTCAAGGTCAACGGCGTCTCGTCTGCGGTAGCCGTGGAAGACGAGCAACTGGCCCGTCTGCGCGGCCAGGTCAAGCCACGGCGCCGTGTCGGCGGCGATCAGATCAAGGCCCCCATGCCGGGCCGCATCGTATCGGTTTCCGTTGCGGCGGGCGATACGGTGGAGAGCGGCCAGGGCGTGGTCGTCATCGAAGCCATGAAGATGGAAAACGAACTGCGCGCCCATTCGGGCGGCACGGTAAAAGAAATCCGGGTCGACGAAGGGGATACGGTCGACAAGAATGCCGTACTGGTGGTCATCGGGGACTGAACTACGGAAAGGGACGATGCATGCGGCTTGGCGTTGTGGGATACGCGCCGGGGGATCCCCGGGCCGTAACGGAAGAGGTATTGCGGAAGGGCCTGGACCTGGGGGTCACGTCCGTCTGCTATCACGGCCCCGGCGAGGTTCTGGACGCGTTGACGCCGGCGGACTGCAACCGGGTCAACGGCCTCTATGATCGGCTGGGCCTGGAACTGGCCCAGTTCGGCGTCGGATACCGCGAGTGCCTGTTCGACCCGGACGGGGCGGTGCGTGACCGGGTCGTCAGGATCATCCACCGCGGTCTCGAAGTGGGCAGCGCACTCAGGGCGCACAACGTATTGATCCGGACCGGCAGCCTGAACCCGTCGGGGTCCTACGATCCCACGCCCGAGAACCACGAGCCAGGGCGTCTCGAGGTGTTGATCGAAACCCTGTCGCGGGTCGCCGGCAAGGCGGAGGAAGTGGGGATGACCGTGGTGATCGAGACCCATGCGCTCACGATCATGGGTTCGCCTGAAATCAACCGGCAGGTGATCGACACCGTCGGTTCAGACCGCATGCGCGTGGTCATGGACTTCGTGAACCACTTCCAGTCCCTGGCGCAGGTTTACGGCAGCACGGAACGCCTGAACCACATCTTCGACGTCATGGGTCCAATCTCCACCGTTTCCCATATCAAGGATATCAGTGTGGAGCCGGGGTTCGTCGTCCACATGAACGAGGAGGTGCCCGGCGCCGGCGAACTCGACCTCGTCACGGCTGTACGGCGCTGGGAGTCGCTCCACCCCGACGGGTACATGCTGGTCGAGCACCTGCCCGAGGGAAAGATTCCGACAGCCGTCGAGAATGTGCGGGGCATCGCGGCAGAGGCCGGAGTAGAAATCGTCTGACGGTAATGCGTCGGTGGGAAGTGCACCGATCCCCGGGATCCCGGGAGCTTGATCCCAGAAACAACTCAATAAATTACATGTTTTTACGTCTCACTTAACTCCATCACCGCCCGCACCAGCCCATCCCCCAGCGGCACATCCTTCATCTCTCCCGACCGCCGCATTTTGAGTTCCACTACACCTTTCTCCACCCCGCGCCTGCCCACGGTCAGCCTCACCGGAATGCCCATGAGGTCCGCGTCTTTGAACTTCACCCCGGCGCGATCGTCGCGGTCGTCGAAGAGCACTTCGAGTTCCGCCGAAACCAGCGTTTCGTAAACCGATTCCGCCACTTCCGACACGCGCGGGTCGCCGCCGGACAGGTCGACGACGACCACCTGGAATGGTGCCGCGGCCACGGGCCAGCAGATGCCGTTGTCGTCGTGGTGACGCTCCACGATCGACGCCATGAGGCGGTCGATGCCGATCCCGTAGCAACCCATGACGATGGGGCGGGAGACATTCTCCTGGTCCAGGTAGCCCGCGTTCATGGCCTTGCTGTACTTGGCTCCCAGCTTGAAGATGTTTCCGACTTCGATACCCTGGTCGGCCCGAAGGCCGCCGCCGCAAACGGGGCAGGCGTCTCCGTCGCCGGCCGCGGCAATGTCCGCGATGATATCGGCTTCGTAGTCCCGTCCGTAATTCACGTTGACCACGTGATAGTCGATCCGGTTGGCTCCCGCGACCAGGTTGAAACAGGCCGGGACCAGATCGTCGACGACGAGGAGCGTTTGGGACCGGTCAATACCGAGCGGTGACCCGAAGCCGGGTTCCGCGCCGACGGCGCGTATCTCCTCCGGCGTGGCCGGCCGCAGCTGGAGCGCTCCGACGGCATTGCACAGCTTGGTATCGCTGAGTTCCATGTCGCCCCTGAGCACGGCGAACACGAACCGGTCCGCCGCACCGACCTCACCGCCCTGATCGTCCGGGACGGTGGCGACCATGAACATGGCCTTGGCGGTCTTCGTCGACGGGATGTCCAGGAAAAAGGCCAGATCATCGATCGTAGCGGTACCTGGAGTGTGGACTTCCTCGAGGGGTAGCCGCTCCTCCGCGACCGGTTGGTCTTTCCCGAATCGTGCAACCTGCCTGTTGGCCCGGTAACCGCAGGCTTCGCAGGACAGAATCGTGTCTTCGCCGGACGGCGCCGGTTCGATGAACTCGTGGGCGTCCGATCCGCCCATCATCCCCGGGTCGCTGCGTACCGCCACCGCGTCGAGTCCGCAGCGGCGGAATATGTTGGTATAGGCCTGAAAGACCTTTTCATACCAGTCGTCCAGGTCCCCGGCATCTACGTGGAACGAGTAGCCGTCCTTCATCGTGAACTCGCGCATGCGGATCAGACCGCCCCGTGGCCGCGGTTCATCTCTGAACTTGGTCTGTACCTGGTACAGCAGGCACGGCATTTGACGGTAGCTTCTGACCACGTCGCGTATCAGGGACGTCACCACCTCTTCGTGGGTCATGGCCAGGCACAGATCGCGGCCGTTCCGGTCCTTCAGCCGCGCCATATCGCTCCCGATCTGGTGCCACCGGGCGCTTTCCCGCCAGAGGTCCGCCGGCTGCACCACGGGCAGCACCACCTCCTGGCCGCCGATGGCGTCCATCTCTTCGCGGACGATCTCTTCGATGCGTCGTTTGACTCGCTGGCCGAGGGGCAGGTAGGCAAAGATGCCGGATGCCACCTGACGGACGAGGCCCGCGCGAAGGAGCAGCTGGTGGCTGGGGATTTCCGCGTCGCCCTGTGCCTCGCGCAGCGTTTGAAAAAAGAACTGTGACAGACGCATGAAAAGGACCGAATCCGGTATCGAGAATAGCCTGCGGCTATGATTCAGACAGGACTCCAAACAATGCATAAACGGTTGCTTAAGAACCGCTTGCAGGTATATTCAAGAAATGATTCAAACGCGGAGATGACAAGCGGTAAACAAGGAACCAGGTGATATGGACAGCCCCGCGAATACCGGCCAGGCGACGGACCGCATTCCCCTTGCGTATGGTTACTGGAAGAGCGCTATCACGGCGAAGACCATGGGTGCCCGAACGCCGCTCTACGACGTGCAGTGGAACGGCGACGGCTCCAGCCTGGTCTGGCTGGAACAGCGGTCCGATACCGGTGTGCTCGTTTGCCGCACAGGCGACGATGCACCCTACGATCTGACGGACGGCCATCCGGTCCGCGGCGGTGTCGGATACGGCGGCGGTGATTTCACGGTGGCCGATGACTTTGTCGTATTCGCTGAAAAAGACGGCAGGCTGTACCGAAAGTCCCTGTCCCCCGGACCGGCCAAATCGATTACACCGGCTTTCGGCGCGGCCGCGTCCCCGGCCGTGTCACGGAATGGGAAGTGGGTTATCTACGTCCATACCTGCGAATCGGTGGATGTCATCGCGCTGGTAGACGGCGAAGGCAGCGGCTGGCCAGTCAACCTGGTCCGCGGCGCCGATTTCTACATGCAGCCGGCCTGGCACCCGGACGGTGAGCGGGTCGCGTGGATCGAATGGGACCAGCCGCAGATGCCCTGGGACGGTACGAGGCTGAAGACCGGCCGGGTCGATACCGATCGCCGCGCCCTGGCAGACGAACAACTGATCGCGGGAGACACGGATACGCCGGTCTTTCAACCCGCCTTTTCACCGGACGGCAGGTGGCTGTCCTATATTGTAACAGATGGGGAATGGGACAGCCTGGTGGTCGTGAACCTGGATACGGGCAAGCGGCGCGTTCTGGTCGAGGGGACGACCCTGGCAGATCCCGCCTGGGTGCAGGGCGTGCGGGTTTACGGCTGGGCGCCGGACGGCGATGCCCTGTTCTACCGCAGTAACGAACGCGGTTTCGCATCGTTATGGAAAGTCTCCCTGGCGTCCGACCGGAAGTTTAAACTGAAAACGCACCAGTACACCTGGATGATGCAGCTCGCAGTTTCCCCGGCCCGGGATACCGTGGCCTGTATCGCTTCATCTTCTACGGTCCCGGAGCGCGTGGCCACCCTGGATGAAGACACCCATGCCGTGCATCGCCGCAGCCAGTCGGAGATGACCCCCGAAACGGACCTGTCCGTCCCCGAACCGCTTTCCTGGACGAACCCGGGAGGAGTAGAAGTGCACGGACTCTACTACCCGCCCGCCAGCAGCCGGTTTTCCGGTTCGGGTAAACCGCCGGCCATCGTCAGTATCCACGGCGGTCCGACCGGCCAGCACAGATCGGACTATTCCGCCGAGATCCCCTTCTTCACCAGCCGGGGGTATGCCTGTCTTTATGTAAACTACCGGGGAAGTACGGGCTATGGTCGATCCTATATGACCGCCCTGCACGAGCACTGGGGCGAGTACGATACGGAAGACGCCGTCAGCGGCGCCCACGCTCTCGTCGAGCGAGAACTCACCGATCCGGACCGCATCGTCATAAAGGGCGGCAGCGCGGGAGGATTTACCGTACTGAACGCCCTCATCCACCACCCCGGGGTTTTTCGTGCCGGCCTGTGCCTGTACGGCGTGACCAATCTCTTTGGCCTGGCCACGGACACCCACAAATTCGAAGCGAAGTACCTGGACTTGATGGTGGGGACGTTGCCCGAGCACGGCGACCGGTACCAGGCCTGGTCGCCCATTTTCCACGCGGACCGGATTGTAGACCCAGTCGCCATATTCCAGGGCAGCGAGGACAAGGTGGTCCCGCCGGACCAGGCCGAATCGATCGTCGAGGTCCTCAGGCGGAACAAGGTGCCCCACATCTACAGGTTGTACGAAGGCGAGGGGCACGGCTGGCGCAAGGTGGAAACCATCGTTTCCTTCTACGACGACGTGGAACGATTTCTGAAGCGGTACGTGCTCTGATGCAATGGATACAGAAGCAGATCACCCTTTCTCCCCGGTCCCGGGGCTTCCACCTGGTGACGAATGAAATCACGGACCAGGTCCCCGAGCTTGCGGATATCAATGTCGGCATCGCCCATGTCTTCATCTGCCACACTTCCGCATCCCTTACCATCAACGAGAACGCGGCACCGGACGTCCGGGGCGACTTCGAGCGCCACATGAACCTCCTCGTCCCCGAGAACCAGCCCCATTACCGGCATGACGAGGAGGGACCGGACGACATGCCGGCGCACATCAAGGCTTCGATGATGGGCAGCAACGTATCCATACCCATCACCGCCGGCCGGCTCAACCTGGGGATCTGGCAGGGTATCTATCTCTGCGAACACCGGGACCGCGGTGGTCCGCGGCGGCTGGTGGTCACCATCTACGGCAATCCAGCCTGAGGGAACTTCGTGGGAACACTGGCGGATAAACTGACTGTCTTGCTTGCCGACGCATTTGAATCGGCCGGCTACGATCGAAGCTACGGCGATGTGCGGGTATCGGATCGGCCGGACCTGTGCCAGTTCCAGTGCAACGGGGCGCTCGGGGCGGCCAGGCAGTACCGGGCCAATCCGCGGCAAATCGCACAGAACGTGGTCGATTCCATCTCCGCGCCTGACGTGTTCGGCGCCCTGTCTCTCGCCGGACCGGGCTTCATCAACATCGTGCTGAAAGACGAGTTTATCGCTGCCCATATCCAGGAAGTGTACGGGGATGACAGGCTGGGCTGCGAAATCACCAGTACGCTCGGCCGGATCCTCGTCGATTACGGGGGGCCCAACGTGGCCAAGCCGCTCCACGTCGGTCATCTCCGGGCGGCCATCATCGGCGAGAGCATCGTGCGGATCTGCCGCTTCGTGGGCCATGAAGCGATCGGCGACGTGCACCTGGGCGACTGGGGTCTGCAGATGGGTCTCATCATCGAGGGCCTCCGGGACCGCCGGCCCGATCTCCCCTACTTCGACGCCGGATATATCGGGCCATATCCGGAAGAGCCTCCCGTGACCATCGGTGACCTGGAGGAGTTGTATCCGCAGGCCAGCGAAAGAGAAAAAGGCGACCCGGCTTTCGCGGAGGCCGCGCGTCAGGCCACGGTGGAACTCCAGGCCGGGCGGCCGGGCTACCGCGCACTCTGGCGGCACTTCCGTGATGTGTCCGTCGAAGATCTCCAACAGAGCTACGAGCTATTGAATATCCGGTTTGACCTGTGGCTGGGCGAAAGCGACACGCAGGACCGTATTCCGGGGTTGATCGCCCGCCTGAAGGAGGAAGGATACGCGACACAAAGCCAAGGCGCCCTGGTCATAGAAGTCGACGACCCGGAAGACAAAGAATCGATGCCCCCGCTGATGCTGGAGAAAACCGACGGCGCGGTGCTGTACGGCACGACGGATCTGGCGACCATCGACCAGCGCGTGGAGCAATTCCAGCCGGATTACATTCTCTACGTGGTCGACAACCGCCAGCAGCATCATTTCAGGCAGGTCTTCAAGGCTTCCTACAAGACGGGCGTCGCGCCGGAATCGACGCGGCTGGAGCACAACGGCTTCGGGACCATGAACGGAAAGGACGGGAAGCCCTTCAAGACCCGCGAGGGCGGGGTCATGAAGCTGAAGGATCTGATCGAACTGGTAACCGGCCACGCAAGGGCGCGAATCGAAACCATCGAATCGGTACGGGAATACGACGAAGAAGAGAAGGAGCACATCGCCCGCATCGTGGGCGTGGCCGCCCTCAAGTACGCCGACCTGATGAACCACCGCACCAAGGACTACGTGTTCGACCTGGACCGGTTTTCGTCCTTCGAGGGCCGGACGGGACCCTACATTCTCTACGCAGCCGTGCGGATCAAGTCGGTGCTGCGCCGCGCCGAAGAACGCGGCCTGCAACCCGATAGTATCCTGGCTCCCCAAAGCGAGTCGGAACGCGACCTGGACCTCAAGCTGTCCGAGTTGCCGTCGGTGGTCGACCTGGCTTTCGAAACCCGGGCGCCGAACCACCTGTGCGAATACGCCTTCCAGCTGGCCACGGCCTATAACCGGTTCTACCACACCCATCACATCCTGAACGAGAAAGACGCCGAGCGCCGCGCCTCGTGGCTGGCCGTATCGGGAGTTACCCTGAGGGTGCTGGAAAAGGTGCTGGACCTGCTCGGTATCGAGGTGCCGGGACGCATGTAGAACCTGTAGAAAACCGCACGCAGCGCATTTTCTGCCCATGAACATCGTATACATCCATTCCCACGATACGGGCCGGTACATACAGCCCTACGGCCACGCCATTCCCACACCCGCCCTGCAGAAACTGGCGGAGGACGGGGTCCTTTTCAGGTCGGCCTTCTGCGCGAACCCGACGTGTTCTCCGAGCCGGGCGGCCCTGCTCACAGGTCAGTGGGCCCACAGTTGCGGCATGTTCGGACTGGTCAACCGGGGATGGTCGATCCACCATCCCGGCCGACTCATCATGCACACCTTGAGAGGGGCTGGATACGATACGGTGATGGCCGGATTCCAGCACGTGGTGAAGAATCTGGATGACGCCGGGTGGTCCCGCGTCCTGCCGCGGGAGGCTGGTGACGAGAAGGCGCCCGCCGAGGAACTTGCGGAATCCTTTCTGTCGGATTCCCATGACCGCCCGTTCTTCCTTGACGTGGGCTTCGGCGAAACCCATCGGAGGGGAGCGGGCTTCTCGCCGCAACCCGAAGGGGAGGCGCCGACCGATCCTCGTTTCGTTCGCCCGCCGGCACCTTTTCCCGATACGCCGGAGCTTCGTCAGGACATGGGACTCTTTATCGATGCCGCCCGTACGCTCGACCGAAAGATGGGTCGCGTGCTCGAGGCAATCGACCGGTACGGGTGGAGGGATAATACCCTGGTCGTCTGTACCACCGATCATGGCATCGCCTTCCCCATGATGAAGTGTCATCTCACCGACCACGGTATGGGCGTCATGCTCATCCTGCGCGGTCCCGCGGGATACAGTGGCGGCAAGGTGATCGATGGCATGGTAAGCCAGATCGACCTGTTCCCTACCGTTTGCGAGTTGGCCGAGATCGACCGGCCGGACTGGCTGCAGGGCGTGTCACTGGATCCCCTGGTGCAGGACGAAGCCACGGAGATCCGCGAAGAAGTCTTCGCCGAAGTCAACTACCACGCGGCCTACGAGCCCCAGCGGGCCGTGCGGACCCACCGCTGGAAGTACATCCGGCGGTACGGCGACCGTGAACTTCCCGTCATGACGAACTGCGACGCATCGATCACGAAGTCAACCCTGATCGAGCAGGGATGGCGTGAGCGAAACGTGCCCCGCGAACGCCTGTACGATACCGTGTTCGATCCTGGCGAGACCAACAATCTGGCCGGCCGGCCTGAGTCCGCGGGCGTGTTACGCGACATGCGCGCCCGGCTGGACCGCTGGATGGCGTCCACGGCCGATCCCCTGGTCGATCACAAGGTCGTGCCCCCGGACCCCGGGGGCGTGTTGAACAGCCCCGCCGATCTGTCGGCGGCCGATGACCCACAGTATCCCGTCTGAGCCATGCAACCTGTCTATCTGAACCATTTGCTCATATTTCTGGATGCGGACACTTACCGTTCCATCGGCGCGTCCGGATTTCTGAACGATCACTTCGCCAGTTCCGAAGAGCGGACGACCCACGACCAGGCCACGGGCATGTCGTGGACCGGCCGCTACTACTACGGCCGCGACACCTATTTCGAGTTCATGAATCCGGACCGAACCTCCTGGGCGCCCCGCGACGCCCTCGCTTTCGGCATAGAGCGGGAGGGGGGATCAGAGGAACTCGCCGGCCGCCTGGAAAGGGAATTGAAACGGGATATCACGCTGTTCAAGCGGAAAAGAAGGTACCGGGATCAGGACATCCCCTGGTTCTGGACGGTAGATATACCCCGAAAGGACGACGCCCGGCTGATTTCCTGGGTGATGGAATACGATCCCGGGTTCCTGGACCGCTGGGCGCCGGACCTTCCTCCGGAAAAGCCTGCCGCGGGGAAGCCCGGCATCGCCAGAAGCGGGTTTCTGACCCGTTACCGTTCCGCCATCGGCGATGACCTGCCTGACCGGCTGTTCCGGGATATCACGTCGGTGACCGTGACGCTGCCGCCCGATGAAGCCGACCTGCTCGCGGCTGAATTGGGGGTCTATGGATATGCTGCAACGAAGATGGACAGACCTGCGGAACCGGACGGGGACGATGTCGCGGGGTTGGGGCCGGACACAACCTCCGGAATGGCTGCGGATCGATCAGAGTCCGCACCCCCAGCCACCAGACAGCGCGTAAACTTCCGGGGGCCGGACCTCGAAATCGTGGTGGAATGGTCAGTCCGGGCCAGCGGCCCGGTCGGGGGAGGCGCTGACCGCACCGGATCCGCGGCAACCGGGTCCTTTGGTGACGGATTCGGCATCACGACATTTTCCATGGAGACGAAGCCGGTCTCCGTCACCACGACCCACACCTTCGGTCCCGCATGCCGTCTTACCGTGGACAGGACGGGGAAAGCCACCTGGTCGTTCAGGCCGAATGCAAGGTGACGTCAGACGGCGACGCGGTCCAATGACGGCGACCGGTCGTGACCATGCGATTACGTATGAGACGCCGGTCCACATTTGGAGGCAGGACAAGTCCTGCACAGGTGCCGGTTCACGAGATGGGTCGTTGCGAGCAGTACGCCCCCGGTCACATGGAGGAATACTTCGAAGTTTCCTTCGGCCGCCAGGAAACCCGTAACGATGACGCCCACGGCCAAAACGAGGGTGAGAAACGCCCTCCATCTCCTGTGGTGCCTCACGCCCGCAACCACGCTCCCGGCTGCGAGCAGCACCGCGCCGATTATGGCGTACTCGGCGGGTTCTCCGGCCAGGAATCCTAGACCCACAAGCGGCAGGAACGTCACCACCATCGGTAAGGCCAGGCAATGGATCGCACATGCAGACGAGAAGAACACGCCGATGTTGTCTACGGTACCTCGATTGATCTGATGGTTCATTTCTTATCTGATTCTCCTGTGGTTTAAATACGGGGTCCGGCTCATCCGGCGCCACGGAATTCCGAGGGCCTGCTCATAGGACGCCCCGTAGACCCGGAACCAGTTCATCCGGCGCCACGGACCTTGCCGAGTCCTCTCCAGGCACCCGCGCCTACCAGCCCGACCAGTACGACCAGCGCCGATAGCGGTACCGCCGCGCGCCGGCCCACGTCGCCTAAGGACTCGTCTTCGAAATTGAAAGCCGGTAACGTCGGAAGCACATCCGCCGACATCTGCTCCCCGGCCAGGATGGCCGGCACGAAGAACGACTGCCATTGGCTGGAGAAAGCTCTCACCTGTGCCTGAAACCGGGCAAACCGCGCGTCACCCGTACCCGCCGCGTCGATCAGCATCTCCTGGACCAGGAGCGCAGGGGAAAGAAACCGGTAGCGGCGGACCAGTTCGTTCTGCTCGTCCCGTCCCACCCTATGTCGCTCCGACACCTCTTCCAGGCGCTGGTTCACCGCGTCCGTCGCGGCCCAGGCCAGCGCGGCCCGGTTGGGTTCATCGGTCGCGTCGCCACCGGCCAGTTCGGGGTGGTCCTCGAGGTAACGGGCAAGCAGTTCGCTGCGACGGTTCACCGCGTCGTTCGAAGCTTCGCGCTGTGCCGTAATCATCTCCACGCGCGACGGGAGTGGATGGAGGAGGCCTGCGGCGATGTTGATGGCGGCCGGCAGCACCACCACCAGGACAAGCCAGGCCCCCACCAGCGCCGTGGCGTTCCAGGAGGACGACCGGCCGAGGCTGTTTACCCAGGCGGTGAGTGAGAACCAGAACAGCGCGTACACGGTCAGTGCCGCGCACCACAGCAGTACCCTTCCGAGCGGCCCCGAAGATCCGAAGCCTCCCGAGATCAGTACGCCGATCAACGACACCCCGACGGCCGCGGCCAGGACCAGCAAGGCGCGGAAGGCGAGTTTCGCGGTCACGAACCGGCGTGCCGATACGGGCTGGGAAAGCGTAAGGGCCAGGGTGCCCTGTTCACGTTCCCCGGATAACACGTTGAAGCCCATGGCCAGTATGAGCAGGGGCAGCAGGTAGATCGCGACGAAGGCCAGGTCGAATCGTCCCACCATGAGGTTGAGCGGGTTCTCCACCTCGCCGTTCTGCAGGAACGTGGATTCGTTGGTATAGATGCTGACATCGTAGTAGTATGGCAGCAGGTCGCTCTGTCCCACCGCCAGGGCGGTCAGGGGGCCGGGATCCAGCGCGACGGACCGGGCGCCCCGGCGGCCACCCATCACGTTGGCGTTGCGGGGATCGCGGAAGGGGGAGGACGGCTGGGCTCCGTTTTCGATGGCGGCCAATTCCTGTTCCAACGCATTGATCCGTTGGACATTCCCGTCCCGTACGACCTGTACCGTGTGATCCTGGAAGCGGACCCAGGCCATGCCATTGGCCAGCGCGTAGGCAAAGAGGACGACGAAAAGGGGCAGGACGATCCGCAGGATTCGGTCTGCCGCGAGAAGCCGCCACTCGTTGAGCAGGATGGTCTTTATGGTCTTGGTCTGCATGATCACGACACCTCCGCGCGGCGAACGGCGTACGTGACGACTACAAACGCACCGGCCAGCCACAGTCCGAGCATCAGGAGCGAAAGGGCCCGGTTCTTCAGGACCCACGACACTTCCGGCGCGTCGTACCGGAAGGGCGGCATCTGCGACCAGAGATCGGCGGAGGCGAGGTAGGTCTCACCGGTACGGGAGTTTTCGGTCAACTCGCCGTTCAAGCGCTCCACCAGATCCCTCCGGTATTGCTCCGCGGCGGCGGCGAAGTGGCGGTGCTGTTCGACATCGGTCCCGGCCAGGCCCATGGAAAGCGTCCGAACCGCCAGCAGGGGTGCCGTCACCGCAAGCGCTTCGTGTACGTATCCCTGGCGCTTGAAGGTGTCCCATAAAGCGCCGTAGTTCCGGTCGAAGATCTGGTCGCCGAATCTCTCGCTTTCCTGCAGGAAGACGCCTATCGCGTTGATCGGGAGGTCTTCTGCCCGCTCCACCTCGTACTGCGCCAGCAGGTTCTGCGTTACGACGGTCCGGTCGGGACGGTCAACGCCCTCTATGCCGCTGGCCATCTCCTGTTCGAGGGTGCGGGCGAACTCGATCGCGGAAGGCGTCGGGTACAGCCATTTCGAGAGATCCACCGCCACGCGGGGCGCCACGAGTCCGTTCACCACCCAGACGGCGAGCAAGACGACCAGCGCGGTCCGCGCCGAAGGGGCCCGGGCCGAGACGGCGAGGGACAACCCTATGAACGTGGCGAAATAGGCCAGGTAAATCCCGGCAAGCACGGCGCCGCGTACCAGCGGGGACGTCGCTGGTCCGGGGCTTCCTACGACAATGGCCGCCGCGCCTACGACTGCCGCGGGTACCAGGAGCAGCGCCAGGGCGGCCGTCGCGCCGAGGGCCTTGCCCATGGCGAGTTCGAGGCGTCCGACGCCCGTAGCCAGGAGTTGCCGAAGCGTACCCCGCTCCCGCTCGCCGGCGAGCGCCCCAAAGGTCAACAGGATGATGAGAAGCGGTACCAGGTGCTGAAGGACCTGCGCCGCCGTCAACGCGCCTATGCGCTGCGCGGGGGTCGCGTCCTGTGCGGGGCGCAGCAGGAAATCGTTCTGCCTGTGGGCCTCCAGGAACACGGACGTTCCCGTATAGGAATCCACCCCTTCATCGACGAAAGACAGCGCCAGCCGGGGTTTGAACGCGTATACACCGTAGTGGGCCGCGGAATGGGGGTTCTTCTCGCCCTGCGATTCCCAGTGATCGCGGGCGGTTGCCTGTGCCGCGGCGAGTTCCTTCTGCGCATTGCGCGCCTGGACCCATCCCGTTCCCAGCGACACCAGGAGCAGGGCGCCCACCAGGGCGGCGCACCATCGGAATCGGCCATCCCGCACAACGTCCATGAATTCCTTTCGGACGATATGCCTGATCATAGTTGGCTCCTAATCGTGCATGTGTTCGAGGTAGATGCGTTCGAGATCCGCGTGGCCGATTTCGTCGGTGGTCATTTCCGCGACGAGGCGGCCATGCCGCATGATACCGACCCGCGTTCCGGTTTCCTTTGCGCGAAAGAGGTCGTGGGTCGCCATAAGTACCGCAACACCCCGATCCTTGAGCTGTTCCAGCAATTCGGAGAACTCGTTCGAAGCCTCGGGATCGAGGCCGGATGTCGGTTCGTCGAGGAGCAGGGCGTCGGCCTCCTTGGCGATGGCGATCGCAATGCCGACTTTCTGTCTCATGCCCTTGGAATACGCGGATACGCGGGAATGGACCGCATCCGCCTGAAGTCCCGCGTCGACCAGGATCTCGGTGAGTCGATCCGTCGACAGGGATTCCTTCCCGCCCAGCGCGGCAAAATAAGCCAGGTTTTCCAGGCCGCTTAAATTGCGATAGAGCATGACCTGCTCGGGAACGTAGGCGAGGTGCGTTTTGGATTTCAGCGGCGCTACGGCGACGTCCAGACCCATCACGTGAGCGCTTCCGGACGTCGGCTCCAGAAACCCCAGGAAAAGATGGATCGTAGTCGTCTTGCCGGCGCCGTTCGGGCCCAGTAGGCAGTAGATCTCCGACGGGCCGACCCGGAGATCCAGGCCGACAACCGCTTCTACTTCATCATAACGCTTGGACAGCGACCGGGCTTCCAGTACGGGCGCCAACGCGGCGCCTGCCGAATCGGCCGGGGTCTTGGATTCATCGACAGCCAATGCATCGCTCGTGTTCTTCATCCGGGGTTCCGGACCGGATTCCATAGGTTTTCCCTCCGGTTGCATGGAGTATACTTGATCCCTCGCCGCGCCTGTGGCGCGACTTCGAATCTTTATTTCCGGGAAGATAAAGTCACCGATGCACAGGACGGATTTTGACGGCGCAAAATCAGCGGACAGGCATCGGGAACTGGACGAATTTAGTGAAAACGGAAAGGGAGGGGTATTCAGGCAGGTGGGGCCCGGGAGTCGTGTCCTCGGCTGGCCGCATCAAGGGGATGCGCATGGGTGTACGGTGCGGAGATACGGTGTATCAGCGTATCGGAGAAGTCGTGCACGCCGGAACGATCGATGGAATCGATGATCGGCAGTCCCTGGACATGACAGGGAACACAGGTGCCGTTTACGCATTCGTCATCGTGTTCGTGGTCGTGGTCATGGGGCGCCGCCGAGAGCACGAAGAGGGCGATGGCGAAAACCGCGGCCCAATGCTGTAGCGTTAACCAATCTGGTCGCATGTCGGCGAACATAGCACGCCCCTGTAGTCCTGTCAAGTGCCTTCAACACTTCATCGGTTCCGGAATGCCCACTACGTATTTACACGAAACCACTCCTGTCTCTTGAATCTAATTACGTTCCGCGCCGGCGGCTGCGCAGAATCCCGACAGGATTCGAAACGGGGTCATCGCTTCGATGTTGACCAGGCTTCTCGGGCGGAACGGCCCCTTCCAGTACAAACCGTCTATATCTCCTTCGAACACATCGGTACCCCACAGTATACGTACGTCCTTCCCCCTGGGACCCCAGACGGCCGGGTCGGTAGGTCCGAACAGCGCGATGACCGGCGTGCCCGCGGCCGCGGCCAGGTGGGTCATGCCCGAATCGTTGCCGATCATCGCCCGGCACCGGGCATACAGGGCGGCCACTTCCACAAGGGACCGGTCTTCGATGACCAGGACATCGCGGGTTTCGGTCCAGGGCAGCAGGCGGCGACGGACCAGGTCGTCCGCCGGCCCGAAGGTGATCATCGGCCTGAAGCCCGATTCGGCCAACTGGTCGATCAGCGCCCCGTAGTTTTCCGCCGGCCAGCATTTCTCCACGCCACCGCTGCCGGGGTGGATGGCGACCAGCCTTTGTTCCTTTTCAAGCTGTAGCACGTCGTTCGGGGTGGCGCTTGACGGAACGTCGACCTGGGGCGGTTTGATAGAAGCGCCGATTCCCAGGGGTTTCAGTGCATCCAGCAGCACGCGGGTCATGTGGATTCTGTCGCCTTCTGTAGGCCGGGACCGTCCGGTCAGCACCGGGCCGGACGCAAACCTTCGGAGGTTCGCCGAAAACACGCCATCGGGATCGGGCAGATAGGAGAGCATCGCGTCGTAGGATCGCAGGCGCCGGATCAAATGGTCTGGCAGCTTCCGCGAAACGGAGCTCGAGGGTGCGCCGCCCGGTCCGCCCGGCGCGAACAGGGGGGTGAATTTCCGGTCGTCTACCGGCAACACGTTGTCCACGTAACCGCAACGCTTCAGCAGCGACAGGCGGTCCGGATCGCCCATCATGTCGATGGACAGTCCGTCATACCGCTTCTTCAACGCGGAGAGGACGGGTAGCGTAAGGATGAGGTCCCCGACCGCGCCTGACCGGATGATGAGCACGCGCTTCATGCGTCCAGGTCGAAGATGGCGCCTGCGCCAGCCGCTTCCGCCCGTTCATAGGCCAACCGCGCAGTGACCGCGTCTTCCATGGCGTATCCCACGGATTTGAACACAGTGATCTGCCCGTCACCGGTCCTTCCGTCCTTCCTGCCGGTGACCAGTTCGGTCAGTTCGGCGCGGACGTGGTCCCTCGTGATGTCGCCCGCCCTCAGAGGAACGATGATGTCGCCTGCTTCCTCGAAGGCTCCTTCGTACGTATCCACGTAAACACGGGCCCGCCGGATCAACGCGGAGTCCAATTCCTGCGAGTCGGGAGTAAAAACGCCCACGGCGTTTACATGTGTGCCCGGACGAACCAGACCACCGTCGAAGAGAGGCGTCTTGCTGGACGTGCAGACCGCCAGCACATCCGCTTCGGCCGCGCATTCGGCGGCGGTGTCCGCCAGCCGGCAGGATATCCCCCGGGAATCAAGGTCTTCCACGAATATGCGACCCCGATCGACCGTTCTATTGTACACAACGATCTCTTCGATGGCGCGTACGGCCCGGATCGCGTCCACGTGGAACCGGCCCTGGACGCCCGTCCCGATGATGCCCAGTATCCTGGCGTCCTTGCGCGCCAGGTACTTCGTGGCCACCGCGGATGCCGCCGCCGTCCGTATCCCAGTGAGGAAGGTGGCGTCCATGAGGGCGATGAGCCGGCCGGTCTCCGCGTCGCACAGCACGTAGAATCCCGTGATCATCGGGAGACCCCTGGCAGGATTGTCGTGGAAGGCGGAAACCACCTTGGCGCCCAGCGTACGCGAACCATGCAGGTAGGCCGGCATGAAGAGCGCGACCGCGGAACGGTCCGCTACCCGCACGGGCAGGCGGACGGGTACGTCGTCTTTTTCACCCACGGAGCGAAACCCTTCTTCCACAGCTTCGATCACGTCAGGCATGGTGAGGACGGAAGCCATATCCGATCTCGACAGAAGACGTACCTGGCTCACGGAAGACTCCGATCAAAGGGTGGGTTCATGGTGTGTCGAGCGAGCGAGAAACTGATTGCCCGGGCAGGTGGCCCGGTTTAGATTGTATAATCGTCCTTGAAGCTGCAATCAATGACTATCTGATGGAATCCGAGTTGGAAAGACTCGCCGCCGAACACTGTGATCCGGGTCGGCGGGAGTCCTGATAAACCGTTCCGGTCGGGACGGCCGGGACGTTCACCAGGGAGTGGGTATGCGTGAACGCCAGAAGGAACTCCGGAGACAGCGGTTCCGCAAGGAACAAAGGCGCAAGGCCGCGATCCGCGAGATGAAGAGGAAGAGAAAGGTGAAGCCGTCGAAGTAGCCAGTCCGGAATCCCCGACAGGTGAAACATGAACGACACATCGGATGCGGCGAAGGACTACGTCCTCCATACGGCCCATGAGCACAACGTCAAGATCATCCAGTTGTGGTTCACGGACATACTGGGTTTTCTGAAGAGCTTCTCCATTACAGTGGAGGAGCTGGAGGACGCCCTGGCGGACGGCGAAGTGTTCGACGGCTCATCCATAGAAGGATTCATCCGGCACAGCGAGGAGGACATGATCGCCATGCCGGACCCGAGCACGTTCCAGATCCTGCCGTGGCACCCGGACGCCAGGAAGAGCGCCGTGGGCAGCATGTTCTGCGATATCCTGGATCCCGACGGCGCCCGGCCCTACGAGGGGGACCCGCGCCAGATTCTGAGAAGGAGCCTCCAACGCGCGGCCGAACACGGTTTCACCTTCTACGTGCAGCCGGAACTGGAATACTACTACCTGAAATCCAGCGATGGTCCTCCTCAACCGCTCGACCAGGGCGGCTACTTCGATCTGACCCCCCTGGACTGGGCGACGGACCTGCGGCGCGACACCGTGATGGCCCTCGAAGAAATCGGCATCGGCGTCGAGTTCAGCCACCACGAAGGCGGTCCCAGCCAGAGCGAAATCTCCCTGCGGTACACCGACGCCATGACTATGGCGGACTACACCATGGCCTACCGCCTCGTGGTGAAGGAAGTGGCGCTCCGGCACAACGTGTACGCCACCTTCATGCCCAAGCCTCACGCCGGACACAACGGGAGCGGGATGCATATCCATCTTTCGCTCTTCCGCGGCGACACGAACGCCTTTTTCGACGAAGACAAGGAATACCACCTGTCGGACACGGGCCGGGCCTTCATCGCCGGGTTGATGCGCCACGCTCCCGAGACCATGCTGGTCACGAACCAGTGGGTCAACTCCTACAAACGGCTCATCGCCGGCTACGAGGCGCCGCTCTTCGTCTCCTGGGCCTTGCACAACCGGGCGGACATGATCCGGCTGCCCACCTACAATCCGGCGAAACACGAAGCCATGCGCGTGGAGTACCGCGCCCCCGATCCCTCCTGCAATCCCTACCTGGCCTTTGCCGTCATTCTCTCAGCGGGCCTGGCGGGCATCGAAAACGGGTACGAACTCGGCCCCCCCGCGGAAGTCGACCTGTACGGCATGTCCCACGAAGATCGGCGAAAACTGGGCGTCCAGTCGCTGCCCAAGGACCTGAACGAGGCGATCAAACTGGCGGAAGGAAGCAAGTTGCTGGTGGAATGCCTTGGCGAAGAGGTCTTTAACAAGCTGATCGAAAACAAGCGAGAAGAGTGGGAGCGCTACCGGTCGCAGGTTACCGATTACGAACTGAAAACCTACCTGTCCCTGTTGTAGGTCCAGTTCAAGCCCCGTCCCCACAGACGAGTTCCTCGGCAAGCACCCGCCGGGCGGCATCAGGATCATCCGCAACCAGCGCCACAAGGCTTCGCTCGCCGGCCCGCGCGACGATGCGAAGGCTGTGGATGCCGATCCTGGCGTCCTTCAGCCGACTCGCCACTTCCGCGAGCGACCCCGGTCTGTTCTCGAGGTCGAGGACGAGGGCATCTTCGGTTACCGCGCGGAAACCCGCCTCGCTCAGCGTTCTGATCGCGGTGTCGTAGCGGTCGACCTGAAGCACGATTATGCCGCCCGTTCCCAGTACGCGAGCCTCGATGAACTCGATGTTGACATCCGCGTGTGCCAGTGTTTCGGAGACGGTGGCCAACGCGCCGCTGGCGTGTTCTACCGGGACGATGATCTCTTTCATTTTACGACCTCTGTCTTTTCCCGCTGCATATCTTCGACGAATTCGTCAAGCGTTTCCCAGGGTATGCCGGGCAAGGTGATGAGGTGCGCTATGTCGCCGGAACCGGCAAGAACCCACTTGTCCAGCACGGCCGCCGGCGGCCGGGGAAAGACGACCGTGACCGAACATGGGTTCCGCCACGCCTCCACGCCAATCTCGTTCAGTGCCTTCTCCGCATAGGCCGCCTTCCGCAGGGACTCGCCGACCAGTTCGCGAAAGCCGTCGTCGCCGTGGAAGCGCAGGGCATACCAGAGCATGAGGGGAGTGATCGCGTTCCTGGATCCGCTGATCGTGGTGTCGAGCGCACCCACGTATTCGACCGATCGGGAGATGCGTTCCATGTGGGTCTTCCGTACCATGGCCACGCCGCACGGCAGGGGAGATCCGATCAGCTTGTGTCCCGAAATGGAAATGCTGTCCGCGCCGGCGCCGAAGTGCCAGGGCGGCGGATCGTCCACGAATGGCAGGATCATGCCCGAAAAGGCCGCGTCGACATGGATGTACGCGTTCGGCGTGCATTGTCTTTCAAGGACTTCCCGAATGCGGTCCAGCCGGTCTATGGCCCCCGTCATCGTCGTGCCGACGTTGGCGAATACGATGGGCGGGACGTCGCGGTGAATCCGGATGCTTTCCTCCAGATCCCGGTAGTCCATTTCACCCGTTGGACTACTGCGAATCATAATGTTGCGCGTATGCTGCAACCGAAGTATCTTGCTGACGCTGTAATGGGTATCTTCGGAAAAATAGACGATGCCGTCCGGATAGATTTCCCGGGCGAGATAGAGGCCGTACATGTTTCCCTCCGTCCCGCCGTTGGTGACGTAACCCCAGCAATCGTCCCCGCCGATCCCCGTCAAGCGGGCAAAGGTCATGATCACCTCGCGTTCGAAATCATGTGTGTTCATGAGGAAGTTGCTGCCCGAAAACGGATCGCCCAGGTTGTTGACGGCGAACTCCATGAAACGATAGAGCGGGGCGAAATCGAACTGATGATTGCACGGATAGCCGATGGAGACCTTCCGCTGGGCCGTAAGTCGCTCGTAGAGCGCATCCAGTCTCGCCATGCTCCGTTCGTTAAGCGCGGCCGAATCGGTTACCGGGTCAGGCAATGCAGGTTTCGTGGTCATAACGTGTCGTGTTTACCGTAGGCCTGTTGCTTAGTGTCCACCCCTTACTATTAGACGGGGATTATACAGGGAGCGTTCCAGCATCCCGGAGAGATCCGTAGCCTGGATCGACCACGCCAGATGTAGTTTACATAAAATCGATCAGGGAGTCAGGGAATTTCGAATAACCGAACCATGTCAGATGCGGGGAACGCTGGAACACCGCTGATCACAGACGCAAGCCGCCTGGCAGCCATCGACTGGATGCGCGGCCTCGTCATGGTCCTGATGGCCATCGATCACGCCAACCTCGCGTTTAACGGCGGCCGGCTCGGGGACGATTCGTGGTACGCGCACGAGGCAGGATCCGAACTGCCCGCCGCCCAGTTCTTTACGCGCTGGATTACCCACCTGTGCGCGCCGACCTTCGTCTTCCTGGCAGGGACCGCGCTGGCGCTGAGCTTCGAGCGGCGCCGTCTTGTGGGGGCGCGTGATCGCGACCTGGACTGGCACTTGTTCAAGCGGGCGCTCGTCATCCTGGCGTTTGAACTGCTGTGGTGGTCTCCGTTCAGTCTCCAGGTCCTGTTCGCAATCGCCATGGGGCTGATCTGCATGATCCCCTTGCGGCGCCTGTCCACCCGCACGCTGCTGATCACCGCGCTTTCGATCCTGTTTCTGTACGAAGCCGTGTTCTGGGGTATCATGCAGTTGGGAGGCGTTACGGCCGACATGATTCGCGAGGTGACGAATATGCCGGTTCCGGACGGGGAATTCGATCAGGAAGCGATGGACGAGGCGGTCGCACAGGTTCGCAACCTGGGCTGGATGAGCGTTTTCAATCCGTTTTTTCATCCGGGTCTGCTGGTCAAGATCGGTCCCATACCCCTGTGGGTACAGTATCCCTTCGTGCCGTGGCTGGGGATGATGATCCTGGGCTGGCTGTTTGGTCGTTTCCTGCTGCAACGCCTCACCGGCGGCGCGCCTGCTGATGCGACGCCGTCCGACGTAACCCGGTCCTCGTTGTCCGTCGAACGCCTGCTGGTCATTTCGGGGCTTCTGGCATTGGGACTGTTCGTGCTGTTTCGGGCCTGGAACGGTTATGGGAATATGCTGCTGCTGCGTGAAGACTGGTCGCTGGTCCAGTGGCTGTATGTCAACAAATACCCGCCAAGCCTGACCTTCGCCTTGCTGGAGTTGGGCCTGATGGCTGTGATCCTGGCCGGTTTCCTCCGTTACCAGCGGACCATGAAGGGTCAGGTTCGCACCTGGAATCCCCTGCTTGTGTTCGGCCAGACCGCCTTCTTCTTCTACCTGATCCACATGCACATTCTGATCTTCAGCGCGCTGGCCCTGGGCATGTTCATGCAACGGGGACTGGGCGCAACCTACTTGGCCGCACTGGGGGTTCTGATCCTGCTGTATCCGTTGTGCCTGTGGTTCCGCCGTTTCAAAGCCCGCCGCCCCAAAGGTTGGGTGAGGTATATCTAGCCTGCTCGTAAGCCGTTCGCGGCGCTCAGAATATCAGTGAATCCGCTGTCCCGTTGCGATGTCGAATCGCCCGGGTAGTCCTACTTTACGTTTTACTTCCTCACATCAGCCGGTGGACCGTCGCTGTTTTTTGTATTGGCATTGTACCTCAAGTATCCACACACTTCATCTACCTTGGTTTCAACTCGATCCAGCGAGGCTCTTACATCCTTAAGGTCTTCTCTGATCTCCGTTCTCAACCCCGATACTTCTGCCCCTATCCCACTTATTGTTACGTGCAGGTACGTTAACAAAGCGATGAACGCAAGAATCCCGGAGAATATGGCACTATTGCGTTGGAACCAGGATAACTCGGCCATACCTTCTTCCTCATTGATTCAGGCATTAGTCGAGACAACTATTACAGCAAATCCGCTACTGTAAACAACCTTCGCAGGAATCGAAACTTAATTACAACCTCGACCCCGGCAGATCCGTATGTTACCAGAACGGTAAGAACATCAGTCTGGCGGAAGTCGGAGCAGGATCTTCTCGATGGAATCCTGAATGCTGTTGATTGATTTTTTGATTTCCGCGAGCGTGTTTTCAACTGATGCTTTGAATGAATTGATTCTGCCGATCCATATCCCTATGCTGACAAGACTACCCATCGCGCCCAAAAGTACTGCATAAGTGACTGGATTTTCCCACATGATGTACTCCGATTGCATGCCTTCCGTGTCGATTCGTCCACAGATTATCGATACGATCAACTGCGGCCGTTCATCTCCAGCAGCGTTTCCTTGATCTCCTTGATATCGGATTCCACCCCGTCAAACCGTCCCTTGATCTCCTTGACGTCCGTTTCCACACGGCCAAGGCGCACCTGGACATCCTTGACGTCCGTTTCCACACGGCCAAGGCGCACCTGGACATCCTTGACGTCCGTTTCCACACGGCCAAGGCGCACCTGGGCATCCTTGACGTCCGTCCTCAATGATCGTACATCGTCCGTAAGAACATCAATACAAAGCAATATCTGTTCTTCCGTGTTCGTATCCGAGATACCATCCACTGAGACCGCCCCCTTTCCCTCATCCTTAAATGACTGGTCTATGGCATTCACGTTTGGACATCTGCCGTGACGCGGTTTCCTCACATCAGAACTAACACTTATTGGTTTAGTCTGTATTGACAGGATTTTATCGCGTGTTTTTTTCGTTCACCGGTAAATTTCGACAATTCGTCGGTTTGACGGAATTGTGATGAATGTACCGCGCACATAAAATAGAAATCCCCGATGGCAACCGGCTTCGGCAATGAAGGTCGATCGCCATCGGGGTCAGGAATTTTGATTGCACTACTGCAACGCTACGGCAAGGTAGTCTACGTCGCGTTCAACCTGTTACCAGCCCGCGGGATTGTCCTGCCAGGTGCGGCCGATGTAGTCGAAGAAGGTGATGATGAGGAGGATGAGCAGCCAGAAGATGGCGGCGGCGGCGGCGAGCTTGGTCTGGCCGGGGCTGAACTTCAGGTGCATGAAGTACAGGATCACCAGTATGGCCTTCACGCTGGCGATGAACATGGCCACAGGCGTGTTGAGAAAGCCCAGTTCCATGGTGGCCGCCCACACGGTCACGGCGGTGAGGACCAGCAGCGCCGTGAAGATGGTCAGGTAGTTGGCCGAAGTCGCGATGTGGGGGCCGTGGTGGTCCCCGTGTCCGCCTTCGGCTTGATGTCCGTGTTCGGCTTGATGTCCGTGTTCGGCGTGTTCAGTCATGGTATGATTCCTATACGGCCAGTCCGCCGATGAGGTACAGCAGCGGGAAGAGGAAGATCCAGACCAGGTCGACAAAGTGCCAGTACAGGCCGAAGTTCTCGATCGGCGCGTAGTACTCGGTGGTGAACTTGTCCTGCCAGACGCGGATCAGCAGCCAGACGATGAGCACGAGTCCAATGAGGACGTGCAGGCCGTGCGTCCCGGTCATGCAGAAGTAGAAGCCGTAGAACAACTGGATGGTTTGCCCGTCGCCCGCACCGGTCCACAGGAAATTATACCCCGGAATCAGGCCGTCGTGCAGCTTGTGGGAATACTCGATGTACTTGTTCACCATGAACACGAGGCCGAGTATGAGGGTCAGCACAAGGAAGATCAGGATGTGGTTCTTCTTGCCGAGCTGGGCCGCCCGGACGGCGAAGGCCATGGTGACGCTGCTGGTGATCAGGGCGACGGTGTTCAGGCCGCCCAGGAAGACGTCGAGATTCTGGCTTCCGATGACGAAGGATTCGTAATACTCGCTCCGGTAGATGGAATATCCCAGGAAGAACCCGCCGAAGAACATGACCTCCGTCAGCAGGAACAGCCACATCCCCAGGCTCGCGGCATCGTTCTGCTGGTCCATGTCGTCGAACTGATGACGCATGTATTCGGGATGCGCGGCGTGTTCATCGTGGCCGTGGACGGCCGTTTCCGAACTGACTGACAAGATCGTGCTCCTTCTACGCGTGTTCGCGTTCTTTCTCGTGCTCTTCCTCGTGCACCGGGTTGTCGATCACCTCGCCGTAGTCGTACGGCTCCTCCTCCACGATCGGCGTGGTCGGGAAATTGTGTTCCGGCGGCGGCGACGAAAGGATCCACTCCAGCCCCGTGGCCCGCCAGGGGTTGGGTCCGGAGATCTTGCCGTTCTTCAGCGACCAGGCCAGGTATATCGCCGGGACGATGAAGGCCGCAGCCAGGATGGTGGCGCCGGCGGACGACATGATGTTGAGCAGTTGCCATTCTTCCGGATAGACGTGATACCGCCGTGGCATGCCGAGGTACCCGACGATGAACTGCGGGAAGAAGGTCAGGTTGAACCCGGCGAAGATCAGGAAGGCGGCAAGGCGCGACCAGCCTTCCGGATACATGCGGCCGGAGATCTTGGGCCACCAGAAGTGCAGCGCCGCCATGAAGGCCGTCACCGCGCCGCCCACCATGACGTAGTGGAAATGGGCTACCACGAAATACGTGTCGTGCATGTGGATGTCCAGCCCCATGATGGCCAGGAACACCCCGGTGAGACCGCCCACGGAGAAGAGTCCGATGAAGCCCAGGGCGTAGAGCATGGGCGCGTCGTAGGACACCGAACCCTTGTAGATGGTCGCCATCCAGTTGAACACCTTGATCGCCGAAGGCACCGCAACGAGCATGGTGATGAAGGAGAAGACCATGCCGGCGTAGATCGACTGCCCGCTCACGAAGAGGTGGTGGCCCCAGACGAAGAAGCCGAGGACCGCGATCGAGACGCTGGACATGGCGATGAATTCGTAGCCGAAGATCCGCTTGCGGCTGAAGGCCGCGATGACTTCGGAGATGACGCCCATGCCGGGCAGGATCATGATGTACACGGCCGGATGGGAGTAGAACCAGAACAGGTGCTGGAACAGGACCGGGTCGCCGCCCAGGGCGGGATCGAATATGCCGATGTGCAGCCCGCGCTCGACCATCATCAGGGCCAGCGTGATGGCGATGACCGGCGTGCCGAGTACCATGATGAGGCTCGTGGCGTACATGCCCCAGACGAAGAGGGGCATCTTGAACCAGGTAATGCCCGGCGCCCGCATCTTGTGGATGGTCACCATGAAGTTCAGCCCGGTCAGGATGGAAGAGAAACCGGCGATGAAGGCCGCCATGCCCGCCAGGATCACGTTGCTGTTGGAATAGGTGCTGCTGAATGGCGTGTAGAAGGTCCAGCCCGTATCCACGCCGCCTAACAGGGTCGTCAGCACGCCGAAGGTGCCGCCGAAGATGAAGAGATACCAGCTCATCAGGTTCAGTTTCGGGAAGGCCACGTCCTTCGCCCCGATCATGAGGGGCATGATGAAATTCCCGAATACGGCGGGGATCGACGGGATCAGGAAGAAGAAGATCATGACGATGCCGTGCATGGAGAAGGCCACGTTGTACTGGTCCGCTTCCATCAGGTCCGCCTCGGGCGTTGCCAGTTCCAGGCGGATCAGGCTGGCGAAGGTCCCCCCGATCAGGAAGAAGAAGGTGATCGAGATGAGGTAAAGCAGTCCCACGCGCTTGTGGTCCATCGTCAGCAGCCAGGATTTGATCGTGTAGGCCGCGTTCAGGAAGTGGTCGCGGGGCATCCGGTGTTCGGCAGCCCCCTGCTGGGCTATCGTGCTCATTGGGCGCCCTCCGTACTCGGCAGCGATTTGATATAGGAAATCAGATTGAAGATGTTGGTCTCCGTAATCTGACCCTGGTAGGTCGGCATGATCGACGGATAGCCGGCCACCATCCGGATCCTGGGATTGACGATGGATTCCCGGATATAGGCTTCGTCGATCAGGATGCGTTCACCGCTGGCAAGGACTTCCTCCGTGCCGAATTTGCCGTTCAGGGACGGCCCACGGGCCGCGGCCTGGTCGCTGTGGCACGTATCGCAGTTGAGCTGCGAGAAGAGCCGCGCCCCGGCCTCCTCGGGCGTCTCGTCGGACACGCCGCCGCCCAGCCAGTCCTGGTAGTCCTCCGGTTCCATGGCGTATACGCTTCCGATCATCATCGAGTGTTCGGTGCCGCAGTATTCGGCGCAGAACAGGTGGTACTTGCCGGGCTTCGTCGCCTCGAAGGTCAACGAAGTGTATCGTCCGGGGATCACGTCGTTCTTCACCCGGAACGCCGGGATGAAGAAGCTGTGTATGACGTCCTCGGACGCCATGGTCAGCTTCACCGGCGTGTTGATCGGCACGTGCATTTCGTTGATTTCCCGCTGGCCCGTGGGATGCTGGACGTGCCACATCCACTGCTTGCCGACCACGTAGTATTCCATGGCGCCGTCCGGGATCTGGTACACCCGGAAGAAGAGCCAGACGCCCCAGGCGAACATGATCAGCATGAGGACAAGCGGTATGGCGGACCACGTGATTTCGAGACCCAGATGGCCGTGCGTCTGCGATTCCGCCTGCTGGTCCTCGGTGCGGCGCCGGTACTTCATGGCGAACAGAAAGATCAGCACGCAGATCAGGGCCATGAAGAATATGCTGACGGCCACTACGAAAAAATACAGCAGATCGACGTCGAAGGCAAAGGTTGATGCGATCTCGGGATGCAGTTGGAATTGGTTGTTCATACGCTCACTTTACGGTTATGTCCGGCCTTCTTCGTCCGGTTACGCATCTTCTCCGCGTTCGATCCGTTCCCGCCGCCGCCGGCGGTCCCGCTTGAACATGACGACCATGAAGGAACCCATGGCCAGCAGCGTGACCAGCCCCGCGAGGCGCATCGCGTTCATGATGGCTACACCGTACCGGCCCTGCTCGGGATCGTAGTTGAAACAGTACAGCATGATCTGGTCGAACACGTTGCCCAGTTTTTCCTCGGAAGATTCGATGATGGCCAGCCGGATGTCCTCCGACGGATACTCGATCCCGAAGAAGTAGTGCGATACCGTGCCCTTCGGACTGATGATCATGATGGCGCTGCCGTGGACGAACTGCCCTTCCGTTTCGTCGTAGACGTAGTTGAAGCCGACGGATTCCGTCAGCGCGTCGATTGCCGGCGCTTCGCCCGTGAGGAAATGCCAGCCTTCCCCGGTACCGGGCCGCCCGTAGCGCTGCGTATAGACTGCCTTCTTCTGCGACGCGAGCGTCGGGGATTCCCGGGGGTCGAAACTGACGGTCACGACATCGAACTCCTCCCCGATACTGTAATTCAGGGGGGCCAGGCTCCGGTTGAGCCCGTTGAGCACTTCCGTGCACAGCATGGGGCAGTCATAGTAGACCAGCGTCAGGATGACCGGCTTGTCGCCGAAGTAGCTGCCCAGGCTTACCGGCGCGCCCGTTTCATCGTTGAACTCGAGGTCCAGGGGCAGGGAGACGCCGATTCTCTGTTCGATGCCCACGTGTTTCAGGATCTCGGGCGTGGCGCTCGCGTCCAGGCCGGGTCCCGTGCCGATATCCTTCATGACGGCCGGGCCGCGCTCGCCTTCCTGTCCATGCATGCCGCCGGGCGCCGCGATCAGGACCGCGATCGCGATGAGCCCCGCGGCAAATGCGGCGTATCTGTATGGTTTGCTCGCCATCATCCTACGGTCCTTCCCCGGTCTGTTCTTCCCCGGTCTGTCCTTCCCCGGTATCGCCCGCCGAGGGCAGCTTGTACCGGTCGTCGGTGGCGATCAGGTGCATGGCCCGCTCGATGGGAATCTGGACGATTTCCGCCGTGCGGATCACCCACCCGTAATTATTCAGCTTCTTCGCTTCCGCCTCCTGGAGGGCAATCAGGTCTTCCTCGGGGATGACCTGGAGCCGCGGTTCGGGCGGTAGCGCGTCCTCTTCGATCAGAGGCGCCGGCGCGTCGAACGTCATCGCGTTGAAGTCTTCGATCACCACGAACATCAGCCACATCAGTACCATGGAGATGATGGCCAGCACCGTCAGGCCGATGCCGAACTTGATGACCAGGGGCACGTTGGTTTCGAAGACTTCGTGTCCCCGCTCGACCGATTCCTGGTCCACGATGTTATGGTTTTTGCCGTGGTTCATGCCATCCTCGTATGATACACGTACCTATGCCTTTGCCTTCGAAACCGGCGCCTTCGAGACCGAGGCCACGAGTTCCTCGAACCGCGGATCCTTCTGCGGGATCAGCGGATGCCTTTTCAGGTGATTCAGCACAAAGAAAAACCAGATGCCAAACAGCCCGACCGGAATGATCACGTCCATCACGCTGACACTGAACCCGTCTAGCCGGAAATTCGGCGCCACGTGCCAGAAGATGTCGACCAGGTGCATGACCAGAATGAACCAGGCCACGCGTACCAGCCTCCGCGGGTCCCGCTTCCGCGGTATGGACAGGAGCAGGAAGAAGGCGATTACGAACCGGCAGAGGACCAGGACGACGGACAGGACTTCCCAGCCGCCGTGGACGCGGTGCACGTACCAGGGGTTCTCCTCCGGCAGGTTCGCCGCCCAGATGATCAGAAACTGCGACAGCATCATGTAGAACCAGAGCAGCGTAAAGGCCAGCAGCAGCTTGCCCCAGTCGTGGAACCGGTCCGCGTCGGCGAGTTCCGATATGGGCTCGTGTTTCCGGAGCCAGGTCATCATGATGATGATAAACGAAAGGGTCGCGCCTCCGGCGTTCACAATCATCATGACCCCGTAGAGCGTCGAGAACCAGTGCGGATCGGTGGACATGATCCAGTCGAAGGACGCGAAGGTCATGGACAGGGCGAACACAACGACCCCGGGTCCGCAGATATTACGCATCTTGTCGTTCAGTCCGGGGTCTCCCGACGTATCCTGGGCGATGGACCACTTGATCAGCAGGGACGAAGCCGCGATCCAGATGGCGAAGTAGAAGACGGTCCGGGCGAGGAAGAAAGGCACGTTGAGATAGGATTCCTTGTGCTGCAGGATCGGATCGACGGCCACCACTTCCGCGTGCGTCCAGTGGTACAGGTCGTGCATGCCCAGCACGATGGGTATGAAGAGGACGAGCAGCACGGGGAGCGTGCTCATGCCGGCTTCGAGCAGGCGCTGGATGACGAACCCCCAGCGGCCGCCGATGAGGTGGTGCAGCATGGTGAAGGCCATGCATACCAGGGCAATGCCCGCGCAGATCATGTAGCCCACCAGGTAGGCCTGGTAGAATCCGGACATCGCGCCCGTGGCGAAGGCGTAAAGCAATCCGCCCAGCACCAGGATGACGCCGACGGTCAACGCCCGGGACTGAATGCTGCTGAATTGCGCCAGTAAATTGCTGGAGATCGTTGTCATTCTTCCACTTCCACGATTTGCCGGATGCGTTGCTGATCGGATTCCGGCAGTTCGGCCAGGTTGGCGCCCTGGCTCATCTGCAGCGCGCGGACATAGGCGGCGATGGCCCAACGGTCGGCCGGAGAAATGCGTTCCTCGTAACTGTACATGTTGCCGAATCCGTTGGTCACCACGTCGAAGTAATGCCCCACTTCCACATCGAGGAGCCGCTGGCTGTGAAAGGACTCCGGCTGCTTCATGCCGCGCTGCACGATCATGCCGAGTCCGTCACCCGTCTTGCTGTGGCACGGCGCGCAGTAGATATCGTACCGCTCCTGGCCCCGCTTCAGCATTTCAATGGTTACCGCGGCGGGAAACGTCGTCGCCAGCGCGCCGTCGATCTTGCCCGTGTAGAAATGCTCGTCCAGCCTCAGGTGGCCCCGGGCAATGGTCCCTTCCACCGCGGGACGCACCGACCGCCGGTCGCCGAAGAAGTCGCTCTCCTCGAAGGGCTCGGCACGCGGCTGGTCGTGCATGTCCTGCCGGCAGGCCGACGCGGCGGCCAGGCAAAGGACGCACAGCAATCCGGTGTATATGAAGGCTATGGGGCTACGCTTCAACTTCGTTCACCTCGTGCGGGTTCAGCTCTTCCAGAAACTGCCGGGTCGCGTCCTTTTCGAAGTACGGGTCCTCTGCCTCGATGCACAGGAAGAACCGGTCCTGCGTGGCGAACCGGAACCGCTCGATATCGAAAAGCGGATGGTTCGGCCGGGGCAGCTTGTTCATGACCATCATGCCGATCAGCGCGGCGAAGGAAGCGAACAGGACCGTGCACTCGAACATGACCGGGATGAAGGCCGGCCAGCTGTTCAGGGGCCGGCCGCCCACGTTGATCGGGTAGTGGATCACGGAGGCGAACCACTGCATGAAGAAACCCACGGCGCATCCGGTCAGCCCGCCGATCAGGATCACCAGCGCCACCTTGTTCTTGTGGAGGTGCTGGATGTCCAGCAACTCGTCGAGAGGGTAGGGCGTGTAGGTCTCGATATGATGGTACCCGGCATCCACGGTCTTCCGCGTGGCTTCCACGATGGCTTCCTCGTTTTCAAATTCGGCCACGAGGCCGCGCAGTTCAGGCCGGGCGGGTCCGTGATTCATCTCAGGCGTCCTTCTTGTTCCGGTGCTTCGGTATGATCATCTTCATCTCGGACATGGGGATCATGGGCAGGAACCGGATGAACAGGCACATCATGAACAGGAAGAATCCGATGGTCCCGATGTACAGGCTCCAGTCCCAGATCGTGCCCGCGTAGTAGTCCCAGGACGAAGGCATGTAGTCGTTGGCCAGGCTGGTCACGACGATGACGAACCGTTCCAGCCACATGCCGACACCGACGATCAGGGAGACGATGAACAGCACGAGGGGGCTGCGGCGGGCGCGCTTCCACCAGAGAATCTGGATGCTGACGGCGTTGCAGAAGATCAGCGCCCAGTAAACCGGCGCGTACTGGCCGGTCATGCGGTTCCACATCATGAACCCTTCGTACGGGCTCGCGCTGTACCACGATATGAAGGCCTCCATGGCGTATCCGTACACGACGATGAAGCCCGTCGCCAGGGTCACCTTGCCCATGTTCTCCAGGTGGCGCGTCGTGATCAGCCCCTGCAGGCCGAACCAGTGCCGCACGGGGATGGTCAGCGTCAGCACCATGGCGAATCCGGCGTAGATGGCGCCGGCCACGAAGTAGGGCGGGAACACGGTGGTGTGCCAGCCCGGGATCAGCGAGACGGCGAAGTCGAGCGAAACGATGGAGTGCACGGACAGGACCAGGGGCGTGGACAGGCCGGCCAGGATCAGGTAGGCCTTCTCGTAACGGGCCCAGTGGGAGGACGCGCCGCGCCAGCCCATGGCAAATATGCCGTAGATCCGCGCGACAATCGGATGCTTCGCCCGGTCCCGCAGGGTGCCGAGATCCGGGATCATCCCCATGTACCAGAAGATCAGGGAAACGGTGAAGTAGGTGGATACGGCGAAGACGTCCCAGACCAGCGGCGAGCGCCACTGCGGCCACAGGGACATGGTGTTGGGCAGCGGAAGCAGCCAGTAGGCCAGCCAGGGACGGCCCACGTGGAGCAGCGGAAACATGCCGGCGCACATCACGGCGAAGATCGTCATGGCTTCCGCGAACCGGTTGATCGAGTTGCGCCAGTCCTGCCGCATGAGGTGCAGGATGGCGGAGATGAGCGTCCCGGCGTGTCCGATCCCGATCCACCAGACGAAGTTGATGATGGCGAATCCCCAGCCGACCGGCACGTTCAGCCCCCAGATGCCGGTTCCGATCAGCACCAGCCAGGTGATGGAGATGCCCAGCATGCCGACGATGGGCAGCAGGACCGCCACGGCCAGGTACCAGCCCCAGGGCGAATCCGATCTGAGGACGATATTGGATATCTTCTGGGTGACGGTGGTGTTGTTGTACTCGGGAGCTACGAAACCGTCGCCCGTGTACTTATCGACCTTTTCTATGTCGACTGCCTGTTCCTGTTGCGACAAGGAGCTATTCCTCTCACGCCTCCAGGACCGGGTTCGGATTGCGTATCCGCCCCAGGTACGTCGTGCGCGGCTTGGTTAGCAGGTCCGTCAGCATCCCGTAGTTCAACGGACTGGCTTTCAATCTGGAAACCTTGCTATCCGCGTCCTTCGTGTTTCCGAAGGTGATCGCCTGGGACGGACAGGCCTGCTGGCAGGCCGTCAGGATCTCGCCGTCGGCGATGTCGCGGTCTTCCTTCTTCGCCTCGATCCGGGCGACGTTGATGCGCTGGACGCAATAGGTGCACTTCTCCATGACCCCGCGGCTGCGCACCGTCACGTCCGGGTTCCGTCCCAGCTGCAGGCTCGGCGTTTCGAAGTCGGCGTACAGGTAGAAATTGAACCGCCGGACCTTGTAGGGACAGTTGTTGGAACAGTAGCGCGTGCCGACGCAGCGGTTGTAGACCATGTCGTTCAGGCCTTCCTTGCTGTGCACCGTCGCGCCGACGGGGCAGACCAGTTCGCAGGGCGCGTTTTCGCACTGCATGCACGGCACGGGCTGGTGGAAAGTCTCCGGCGCGTCGAGGTCTCCCCGGTAATAGCGGTCGATCCGGATCCAGTGCATCTCGCGGGCATTGGCCACTTCTTCCTTGCCCACGACGGAGATGTTGTTCTCCGACTGGCAGGCAATGGTGCATGTATTGCAGCCGTTGCACTTGTTCAGGTCGATGACCATGCCCCAGGCGTTGGGCCCGTCGTAGGCGTGATCGTCGGGATAGAGATTGCGTTTGGGATCGGGTTCCTCCCACATCTCCTGGATCACGTGGGGATCGTCCTTGAAGGTCTCGATGTCGCTGGCTCGGATCAGGTTGCGGTCGCGGGACATGCTGCCCATGCCTTCGAGTTCCATGGCGTGGTGGTCCTGCGTGCTGTAGATGTCGAAGGTGTCCCCGGTCGGCGTAACCTGCAGTCCTCCTCCGAAATCAGGACGGGTGGAGGACCGGATCGAATAGGCGTCGAACCCCGCGTTCGTGCCCAACTGGCCCGCGCGGCGGCGGCCGTAGCCCAGGTGCACCGTGACGGTCTCGTCCGGGTGTCCGGGCAGGATCCACACGGGGGCGTTCACGCTGCGGTCCCGGTAAGCCAGTTCGACCACGTCGGTGTTTTCGACCCCCAGCCGATTCGCCATGGCGGGGCCCATCAGCGCGGCGTTGTCCCAGGTCAGCTTGGTCAGCGGCTTGGGCAGTTCCTGCAGCCAGCCGTTGTTGGCGTAGTACCCGTCCCATACGGTCGGGTCCGCCCGGAAAATGAGCTCCGTACCGGCTTCGGGTTCCGATGCCTCGCCCACGGCCGCGGCGATGTCCCCGACCGATACGGCCTTCGGCGCCAGGGCGGAACCGGCGATGAACCCGTCGTGCACGGTGGTCTGCCAGAAGGTCTCGAAGGCCTGCGACCCGTTGTAACCCTCGGCCTGCCAGTGCTCGCGGACGATATCGTAACCCTTCTTCATGGCATTGCCCGTCAGCGCCGCCACGATTTCGTGGGCGCTCCTGCCGCGATACAGCGGGGCGATGAGTGGCTGGACGACGGTCAACGTGCCATCGTAGGACCGCGCGTCGCTCCAGGCTTCCAGGTCATGGGCCATCGGGAGGTGCCAGTGGCACAGTTCCGCCGTCTCGTCGTGGTACAGGCCCGCGTGCACGCGCATGGCCACGTTGTCCATGGCCGCCGTGAACGCGAGGTCCGCCGGCGTGCTGTAGACCGGGTTGGCGCCGATCATGACCAGCAGGTCGACCTCGCCGTTCCGCATGTCGTCGACCAGTGCGGTGATCGATTCGGTCTGGTTGACGGGAGACGCTTCGATGGACTCGAAACAGGTAACGGTGTTGCCCATGTTGCCCAGTGCGTCGTTCATCGCGTGGACGAGGGCATGCACGGCGGGCGGCTGGTGATCGCCCGTGACCACGAGACAGGCGCCGGCGTGCGCGCGGAGATCGTCCACCACGGCGGATACCCAGCGCTGCGTGTCCTCGTCGCCTTCCGCGCCGGCGGATACGGATACGCCCAGCCCCGCGGCGATCATCCGGGCGAGCCCTTCGATCTCTCCCGCGCGGCGGTTGAGCAGATGGTCGGCCTGCGCGCCGGTCAGCGAAGGCGTGCTCTCGATGACGTACAGCCGGTTCATGTTGTCCGGATCGTTCCCATCCCGGCGGGAGGCGAAGTCCCGGGCATAGCGCACGGCACCGGGTCCGGTCGTCAGGAAGTCTCCGTCGAGGGACAGGATCACGTCCGCTTTCTTGACGTCGCAGCGGGTGGAGACGATTTCGCCGAAGGCCAGTTTCGAACCTTCCCGTGCGTTGTCCAGGGTGACCGGGTCGTACTGGTGCCAGCGGGCGCCGGGGTACCGGGCCAGCAGGCCTTCCAGCTGCCCGTGCAGGGTGGGCGAGGTGACGGTGCCGGTCAGTACGCGTATGCCGCCGCCCTGTTTCTCCACCTGGTTGGAAAGGGCCTCGTTCAGTTCGTTCAGGTAGGCGTCGTAGGTGGTGATGCGGCCCCGCCTGATCACCGACTGGGACCGGTCCGGGTCGTACATCGTCAGGACGGAAGCCTGGGCGAAGACGTCCGTCGACCCCAGGCTGGCGGGATGTTCCGGGTTGCCCTCGACCTTGGTGGGCCGGCCCATGTGGCTTTCCACCAGGATGCCGTTCGCCACCCCGTCGTGGACGTAGGCCGAGGCGTAGTACAGGGGCTTGCCCGGGACGATCTCTTCCGGGGGCAGCACGTAGGGGATGATCTTCTCGGACGGCTGGCGGGTACAGGCGGAAGCGGTGGCGCCGGCCAGGGCGATCGAGGCGCCCATCAGCTTCAGGAACTTCCGCCGGCTGACCGGATTTGCCTTGACCTCTTCCACGTGTTGCGGGAATTCCTTTTCCATGAACGACTGGAACTCGTCCGTTTCGGCCAGTTGATCCAGGCTGCGCCAGTATTCAGGCGCGCCGTTCTTTCCTGAGTTCATCGCTCCCGCTTCCGTGATGTGCCGTTCCGAAGTCTGGTTCATGGTACGATACCGTGGCTGTCGCCGCTATCGATGGCCGATGGATTATCGATGACAGATGGAACAGTCTTCCAGTTGATCCTTGTTGACCCGGTAGCCCCGGATCAGCTGCGCGCCGAGGGCTCTCTGGTCCATGGGCGCCGAGTATTCGGGCTGCGATTCGAACTTGTAGACGTCCGCCCGTTCCCGGATGAAGGACTCGGGGTGGCGGTGGCACTCGAGGCACCACATCATCTGCAGCGATTCCTCCTGCCACATCAGGGCCATCTCGTTGACGGCGCCGTGGCAGGACTCACAGCCGATGCCCTTGTTAATATGAATACTGTGATTGAAATAAACGTAGTCCGGCAGATCGTGCACCCGGGTCCATTCGAGCGACACCCCGGTGGCGTAGCTGGTACGCACCGGTTCGAGCATCGGCGCGTCGGTCCACACCTGGGAGTGACAGCTCATGCACGTTTTGGTCGGCGGCAGGCCGGCGAAGGCGCTCGTTTCCACCGATGCGTGGCAGTACCGGCAGTCGATTCCGAGTTGATTGACGTGATGCCTGTGGCTGAATGGAACGGGCTGGGGTCTAACCTGGTGCTGCCGGGTAACGTAAGAGGTCGAGCCGAGGTAGAAAATGACGCCGAATGTGGTTGCCAGGAGAAGCGCCCCGCCGACGATGCTCGCCTTGAGCCACGTATTCGCGGCGGGGGAGAAAATCTGTGGCATATGGACTCGTTCTGTCTCTCTCTGATGCGTTCTTCACCAAATGACCGGATTCTCAACAACAGTCATGCACGATATACCGCGTCGCCATCAAAGTCAATATAAATCGGCTGTTCGATTCGTTTTTTTGACCGTCGGCCCGGAGACCCGAAATCCAGGCAAATCGTCGCTCTGATGGCTACGCGCATTCGGTCGATGTTTTCGCTTTGCGCGGCGCGAATTCCGTCCGGCTGCCATCCCCTGACCCGGGCACTGGCCGGTTGACACGGAGGACCGTAGCGAGTAGATTACGATCAGGCTGACAGGGTCGGTAAACAACTAAGAAACGGCCGGAAGCGGTACGCATACAAGGAGCGATCCATGAACGAACAGCAGCCTTCCGAAAAAAGCATGATGCGCATGGAGAAGTACTGCGAGAAGTACTGGGAGAAGACGGGCACCTCGCCCCATCCGAACGCGGAGGTGACGGATTCGGTGGTCAAGGGTCTCGCCGCCCACGTGGACGAACTGGGCCGGCCCCTCTGTCCGTGCAATTTCTATCCCGACAAGAAGGCCGAACTGGAACGCAGCCGTGAATGGGTCTGCGCCTGCGACGAGATGAAGATCTGGAAATACTGCCACTGCCTGCTGTTCGTGACGCCCGAGGGACTCCCGATCACCGAATACCTTCCCGAGGACCACGAAGGCCGGCAGATGTACGGACTGGTCAAGGATCCGACGCCTGACAAGGGCAGGGAGGCGCGGCACCGCGCGCCAACGTGATCCTGCCGGCGTGATGCACGTTTTAACCCGCCACGTGGCTTATTTCACCACGTTCCGAGGACGGCCTTCCAGAAAGGCGATGACGTTGTTCACCGCCCCTTCGTTGAGCAGTTCGACGCCCTCCGGCGTCATGTCCGCGCAGTGAGGCGTCAGTACGACATGTTCCATCTCGAGCAGCGGATGGTCCGTGGGTAGCGGCTCCTCCTCGAAGACATCCAGGGCCGCACCGCCCAGTTGCCCCGATCGAAGCGCTTCCACCAGTGCGTCCGTATCCACCAGGCCGCCCCGGCCGCAATTAATCAGCAACGCACCTGGTTTCATGCTTGCCAGGGATTCACGGTTGATCATGTGCCGGCTGTCGTCCGTCAGCATGACGTGCAGCGACACTACGTCTGATCTCTCCAGCAGTTCGTCGAGCCCCACGTAGGTCACCCCGATCCGCCTCGCCCTTTCATCCGACGGGTTGTATGTCCACGCGATCACGTCCATACCCACGCTTCCCGCCAGCTTCGCCATCTCCGATCCGATGGGGCCCGTTCCGATGACCCCGAGCGTCTTGCCCCGGAGGTAATAGGCGTCCAGTCGGGGCCACCGCCCGGCTTTCATGGACGCTGTGAAGTACGCCGCTCCTTTAGCAAGGGCGAACATCAGGCCGAAGGCGTGCTCCGCGACGACCGGCGCCGTCCGTCCGGGCTGGTTGGAGATGACGATGCCGCACTCCCGCGCCGCAACCAGGTCGAAACTGTCGACGCCGATCGAGCAAGTCGCGATCATGCGGAGATCGGGCAGCGACCGGAGGACCTCCCCCGGCCACTTCACGAGTCCACGGGAATTGATCATCACCGCCGCGCCCATGGCCCGTTCGATTTTCTCTTCCGCGGTTTCGGGGCGGTCGGTGTAGAGGACGACTTCACCGTGGGCTTCAAGCCGTTCCAAGTGAGGCGATCCCTGCATCTGCGGCGGATCATCCCCGGGTATGACGATGCGCAAGCGGTCTGGCATAGGTGTTCCTCGATCGAGATGTGACTGATGTAAACTAATGGACAAACATCAACTGAAGTAAAGTGGGGACATTAGCGAAATCAACCGATATAATACCCATTACATAGTAACGATGGATGGCGCAAAGGGAACCTGCTGCATCCACACCGGTGTGCTGTCACGGACGTAGTGCGTGTACATGCATGCATAGCGTAGGACCTGATATCCCGGGAGGTGATCACGTGTCGGAATATGACAGGACGGACGCCGGTATATACGACAATTTTTCGACCGGACTCGACGGCGACGAGGCGTTTTACGTGGAGGAAGCCCTCAAGGCGGGCGGCCCCGTGCTGGAGATCGGTTGCGGAACCGGCCGGATCATGATCCCGATCGCCGAAGCCGGCGTGCCCATCGTCGGACTCGACCAGGCGCCGGCCATGCTGGAGGTCGCCCGTCGCAAAATCGCCGGACTGCCGGAAGAAACGGGACAGCGCATCCGGATCGTCGAGGGCGATATGCGGACGTTCGACCTGGAGCGGCGTTTCCCATTGGCCATCATACCGTACCGAGCGTTCCTGCACATGATGACCGCCGACGACCAGCGCCGGGCCTTGACATGTATACGCGAACATCTGGCGGACGGGGGCCGGCTGATCTTCAATGTGTTCGATCCGAGCATCGAGATCATCGCCGCCTACATGCAACCACTCGGCCGTGCGATGTGTCACATGGGTTCTTTCACCCATCCCGAAACGGGACGCCGCGTCATGGTATCGGGTACGCGCCGCTACGATCCGTTGGAGCAGACCCTCGAGGAACACCGGTTTTTCGAGGAAGTGGACGACGAGGGCCGAGTGCTTTCAAAGACCGTTACCCCGCTCCATCTTCGATACATCCATCGTTTCGAGATGCAGTACCTCCTCGAAACCTGCGGCTATGAAGTCGAAGCGCTCTATGGGGACTTTCGTCGCGGCCCCTTTCAGCATGGCAACGAGCAGGTCTGGATGGCCCGGAGAGTCTGAGCGGATCGATGTGGACGGGGAAAGGAAAACTATGAGCCGACATGCCATGCACGAGGCGAATCGCCGGGGCTGGGACGCCATTTCCGCCCAGTGGCAGGCGGGGATTGACGCGAAGGTGGACTGGCGGCAGATACCGGTCAATCCGGGTCTCGTACTGGACAACGTCGAGCTCGATTACCTGGGCGACGTGTCCGGCCGGTCCGCCTGCGTGCTGGCAGCGGGGACAACCTGGTGGTCTTCGCTCTGGCCTCCGCCGGTGCTCGGGTCACCTCCGTGGATATCTCGCAGGCTCAACTGGATATCGCCGCCCTAAGAGCGGATGAACTCGGTCTGTCGATCGCCTTTCACCGGGCGGATGTGACCGATCTGGGCGGTCTGGACGTACCGGACGTGCAGGACGGCCCGAGCGGACCGGGTGTTCCAGACGGGCCAGGCGGTCCAGGCGGGCCGCCGGCCGCCGGGTTCGACATCGTATACACGGGCGGCCACGTCGCCGTGTGGGTGTCCGATCTGAAGCGCTATTACGGTGAGGGAATCCGGATACTCAAACCCGACGGTCTGTTCATGGTCAACGAATACCATCCCTTTCGCCGGCTTTGGAAACTTTCGCCCGGACCACTGAGGCAGGAATTCAAGTACTTCGACCATGGTCCCTTTACCTATGACCGGTCGGAGGATTTGACCGAAGGGACTGGACCGACTGGACCGCTCCCGAGTCACGAATTCTACTGGACGGTATCGGACATGGTCCGTGCGATGCTGGATGGCGGATGCGAACTCATGGCCATCGAGGAGTATGGGGACGGGCGTCAAGACTGGGAGGGCGAGGCGCCGTTGGAGAAACTGCCGGCGAACCTGCTCCTGGTAGGGCGTAAGAAGCGGGTTTAAGAAGATCGAGTATTAAATTGCTGGTAATTCTCAAATCGACTCATTGGCAGGCGCCTTCGGTTCGACCAGTTGGTCTATGCTCCGAGTGGATTGGCGTGCAGTTGACCAGTGTCGTGACGGAACGACCATCAGGTACCGAGAGCACCACCTCCTCGGCCCCGACCGTCTCGGAGTGGTTCAGCACCTGTGCCAGAGGCAACTTATCCATTGCGATCTCGCGCCCGTCGGCGCATTTCAATGTGACTTGTTCCATGCAAACCTTCGGCGGGCTTCCCGGCATGCGCAGGCCCTCCACGATCCGTTTCGCCACCTTATTGATCGACATGAGCCGTCCCGTCCCGCCTTCGAAGACCAGGATGCCCTTCGGAGAGGTCTCGACCAGAACCTCCAGGTCGGCCCGGGCGCACTACTCGGTCTGGTATGTACGGGCATTGGCTATGGCCGTCGAAGCTTGGGAGGCGAACAGTGCTAGGATCACCTCGTCTTCGCTCATAAACTCCTCTCCGCCAATCTTCTCGACGAGATACAAGTTGCCGAAGTGCTTGCCGTGATGGCGTATCGGTGTGCCCAGGAATGAGCCGGATGGACAGCGGTCCAGGGCGAAGTCGAGTAATTTCGCGTAGGCGCGCGCATCCGTCAGTCTCAGCACGCCCGTGAGGTCCGCGGAAGTGATTGAAGAGCCTGGGCCCGTCGGACCAGCCGGCCAGTTGGCGGTGTTCCGCGTCGGTGAAACCGGTGGTGAGGAAGTCACGGGGCTGTCCGGATTCGTAGATGGTAACGATGCCGCCGTGACGTGCCTCGATCTCGTTTACTAGTCTTTACGCTTCGAAGATCCATCCTTTCCGTGATCTTTTTGATCTCCGTGATTTCCGTGATCGTTGTCCGTGACCCTTGCGGCATGCGGCGCGCCCGCAGCCGGTGATTCAATACGCCACGGCAGAAATTCGCGCAATATTCTTTTTATAGTAATGATAATTCGCACATAATTCACTTTATATACTGTATCTTAAAAGTACTCCGTAAAACGACCGCTTCAAACTAATACGCCGGGTCGGATTATACCGGTTTTACCTTAACTGCCGTTATCTAGTACTTAACTGGATGATCCGATTTTGGGTGCACTAAAGGGCTGCGTGATACGGAAGTTGTAAGGATAACGCGCAGCAGATCGGGAGTAATTCAACTGGACGTGGATTGTCACTCTGTCCGAACGTCGGAGCCGGCAATCACTGGGAGGGACACGATGAGGTGGCAACAAACCAGTATCTTGTTAATGGCAGCGGGTCTGCTGTACGCGCCGATCGTCAGCACGCAAACCTTGCCCGGCTGCGAGAAGTGGAACACAGAAGAATTCTTCAGTACAGCGACGGTCGCTGAAGTCAACACTTGCTTAACGGCCGGTGCGGACTTGGGGGCATTTTCGGCATGGGGTTACACGCCGCTGCATTTGGCGGCCTTAGTTAGTGAGAACCTGGCGATACTGGAAATCCTTCTCACTGCCGGTGCAGAACTAGACGAGCGCGATGAGCGGGGCAACACGCTGCTGCATTCGGCGGTGGCGTACCATGGGAACTTAGCGATACTGGAATTCCTTCTCGCTGCCGGGTTGGAAGTAGACGACACGCGCAATAAGTACAGCGACACGCTGCTGCATACTGCGGCCTCGTTTAATGGTAACCCGGCGACATTCGAATTCCTTCTTGCTGCCGGGTTGGTAGTAGACGCGCGCAATGAGTTCGACTCGACGCCGCTGCATTATGCGGCCAAAACTAATCAGAACCTGGCGATACTGGAAGTCCTTCTCGCTGCCGGGGAGGAAGTAGACGCGCGCGATGAGTTAGGCCGCACGCCGCTGCATTGGGCGGCCGAAGATAACATGAACCCGGCGATACTGGAAGCCCTTCTCGCTGCCGGGGCGGACTTGTTGGCGCGGGATATAGATAGCAAGACCGCGCTTCACCATGCGGTGAGTCGCATTGAATTAAGTTCCTCCGTTATCGAATCAAGTACCTCCGTTATCGAATTCCTGTTGGCGGCTGGAGCAGACATGACGGCGCGGGACGAAGACGGGAACACTCCACTGCATGCCGCCGCCGCTGCTTGGCTGAATCGGACCGCTTATTTTTCACCGGAGGACTACATCGACATTGACGAATGTCACAATGGCTATGCCATCTTACTGCTCCTGGACGCCGGTGCTGACGCGACGGCGCGAAACGCGGCGGGACTGACGCCCTGGCACGTCGCGGAAGAGAACGAAGCGCTCCATAAATGCGAAGCCTACTTGCGTCTGAACGAAACACGATTCTAAACGCCGGTTACGGCTGCGATCTCGCACGGGCAGGGAGTCAGCCTCGAGTCCCTCCCCTTTCCCCTCCGCCGTCCAGAGTACCGAAATCGTCGACGGTCTCGCTGTCAAAGCGCAATCATCAACAGACGCCACCGAGACCATCACCACCGTAGCGGGTACCGGGGGGAGCGCAGCTACAGCGGAGACGGAGGACCGGCAGTCGAGGCTGCACTCTATCACGCCCAAGGGCTGGCCGTGGATCGCGTTGGCAACCTCCAGACCTCCCGAGGGAATGCGTGTATAGGTCCGTCCGAACTCGAGGCTCAGCCAGTTGTTCATGAGGTAATCCATCATCCAGAGCGCCGTCTCGGCGATGCGTGCGGAGAATTTCCCCAGCTCGATGCCGTAGAACTGGTCCACGTTGACCACGGAAAGCCACTCCACGTCCAGCGCTTCCTGCCCGCTGGCGCCGGTTGACTCCCGGATCTCCCGCATCACGTCGATTTCAAGCAGACGCAGTTCCCGGTACGCGATGATTAGAAATTTCCGCATCCGCAGGCCGGGTCGAAGAACCTCGAGTTGCCCAGCCTGCGCTGGAACCGTCGGAGTTCGTGGATACGCCTGCTGTCCCTGCGGACCTTCAGCCGCTCGAACTCCTCGCGCAGGTCGTCCATGAACAACGGTTCGATTACTTTGAGAATGTTCTGCTCGGTGGTGTAGTGCGCCCCTGGGCTCTGCGCTCGACCGGATCCATGACCGATTGGAACAAAGCCCCGAAGATTGCCGGAGATATGTCCGACCAGTTGAAGTTGCATGCTTCCAGCACCAGGCGCCGCATGGCGGCATCGAAGGCGGGTATACGGAGCGTCCCTTCGAAGAGCCTGCCGTTCACGAAGGGGAACCGCGCGAGGTCCTCGTCCCGTTTCGAAATGCGCTCGCCTTCTGGTGTATCAAGCACCTGGAACAGTTCGGTCAGCAACGCGCCAAGGTTGGAGCCGTCCTCGCTCGTCCGCGTCTCGATGAAGTCACTGAACTGATCGCGCGTTTCGAAGATGCCGGTGTCGGCGGCGAAGAGGCAGAAGACAATCCGCACGAGAAACCGTTCGAGATCCTGCCCTGTGTATCCGACTGAATCAAGCGCATCGTGCAGCTTTCCAACCAGTTCGGCCGCCTTGATGTTGACAGGATCCCTGGTCCCGAAAGGTCTTACGCTGCACGCCCATGATGAAGCCGAAGGCCTCGGCGCGTGTTCTTACCTCGTTCCATGAAAGGCGCATCAGGTTGTCTCTTTCCTTGTAAAGCGCATCAAATTACCTTGTTCGATTTTTTGGTGCGTTATGTTAGCTCGATACTTACGAGGCCCTCGCGGACGGTTTCATTTGCCCTCAGCTTACCAGGACCTGAGTGCCTTCTTCAACAGCTTGCCCCAGACTCGGTCGTAAGGATGGACTTCGTGGACGCGCTCGTCACCGCGATAGACGGGTCGTCCCTCGTTGGCCCAAGCGAAGATCGATCCTTCCAGGTTGTAGACTTTCTCGAACCCTCTCGTCTGCAGTAAACCGGCCATCTCCGACGATCGGTAGCCCACGGAACAGTAGAGCACGACGGACCGGTCCTGAGATACGCCTTCAAGCGCCTCAAGTGCCTCTTTCTCAGACGGGGCGGAAACGGCACCCTTCAGGTGGCTGACCTCGTATTCATCCTTCTCCCGCACGTCGAGGAGCAGTGGACGCTCCAGCTGTGACTGTCCCGCCTCCGACTGCCCCGGTTCATCCAGCCAGGACTGCAGCTTGTCGGTGGAAAGCTGGGCGACCGCCGGAAACTTCGCGCGGATCATCTTCAGCGTCGTTAACCAGAACATGGTGTTATCCTCGGTGTCATCCTGCGCAGCGATGGCTGGTACGGAAAGAGCGTCAATGGGTATGAACGCCGTGTAGACTACACAGACCGCGCAGACCACGCAGACCATCAGGCGCACGATGCAAAGGAAGACCTGCTTCGACCCTGATTGCCCGCCCCGGCGCATTTTAAAACTCCTCTTTCCAGAAATTCGCTTCGTGAAGTCCGCTCCACGGTACCAGCCACCCCGGCGTACGATGTTGGAACTGTTCGCCACCGTAGACCACGGCCATGGAATCCGGGCGGGTTGACCGGGCGATATGTTTCTGGACCCTTTGCGCCCCGGCGAACGGATTCGGCGATACCGTTTCGCCCGACTTTGCCTCGACGAGCGTACGATGAGAAGGTTGTTCGACAATGAGATCGACCTCGGCGCCATTGCGGTCGCGATAGAAACTGAGCCTCGGCGACTCGCCGCGGTTAAGCCTGTGTTTCGTGATTTCCGAGACAACCCAGGTTTCGAAGACGGACCCTCGCAACGGGTGGCTTCGCAGTTGATCGGGCGTACGAATTCCCAGAAGCCAACAGGCCAGACCCGTATCGTAGAAGTGCAGTTTGGGCATCTTGACAAGTCGCTTTCGCAGATTCGAGTGGAATGCCGGCAGACGAAAAACGAGAAAACTGGTCTCGAGTATGCTGAGCCACGCCCTGGCTGTTGGTTGCGATACGCCGCAGTCGTTGGCCAGTGACGAGTAGTTGAGCAGTTGCGCCGTTCTTCCCGCGCAGAGCTCCACGAACCGTTGGAACGTCGTCAGATCCCCTACGTTGTTAATGGAGCGCACGTCGCGCTCGATGTACGTGGCGACATAGGACCTGAACCAATCCGCCGGTTCCAGTCCGCGATCGAAAACTCGGGGATACGTCCCGGCGAGCAGCGTCTCTTCGAGCGTAGCAGGGTACCGGTCAAAACGTACGACCTCACTGCGGCTCAAGGGAAGCAGATGATGCACGGCCGTCCTGCCTGCAAGCGACTGGCTGACCGATTCGAGCAAAGACAGGTTTTGCGATCCCGTTAGGATCCAGCGGCCGGGCGCTGGCTCTTCGTCGATAATGACCTGCAAATAGGACAGCAAGTCAGGGACGCGCTGCACCTCGTCGATGATCGCGCCTCCAGCGAACTGAGCCAGGAACCCCCGGGGATCGTCCCTTGCAAAAGAGCGTACGTCTGTCGCTTCGAGGGTTGCGTAGGGATGACTGGGAAACAGTGCTCGACACAGTGTGGTCTTGCCGCTTTGCCGGGGTCCGGTAAGCGTAATCGCAGGGAACTGGCGTGCTGCGTCCTTCAATTCCTCGGCAAGGTCTCGTTTGATCATAGACTGCAATTTAGACCTTGAATCAGGCTAAATCAATATTTGATTTTTAATTAGCCTAGAAACGCGTCGATTTCCGACGGTGACCGCAGGTGAATGAATCTCACATGCTTCCAGGCGGGATCCTCCATCAGCGCGCACATGCGCCTGCGCTTTCTCGCCTGCTGAGTGATGACCCACCACAAGAGCGAATCTTCCCGGTTCCATACCTTGAGGTTGGGCCAGAATCGCTCGTAGTTCGTTCCCCAGAGTAACTCCTTCGACCGCCAGCGCTTCCAGCTCCGAATCAGCACGCGCCAGATAAGCTGGTATCTCGGCAGGTCCAGCCAGATGACCGTTTCCACCCTGGGCCAGAAAGTCCGTATCGAAAAGCCCATATACGAACCCGATACCACCCAGCCGTCTCCCGACGTCGCGTCGAAGATTCGCCGTTCCAGCTCTTCGGGAGCCTTTTCGGCCAGGCTGACCCATCCCGGTTCCCAATTGAGGGCGTCCAATTCCACGTGGGAGACGTCAAGCGCAGTGGCAATCCGTCGGGCCAGAGTGCTTTTTCCCGAACAACTGTTGCCGGTGACGTGGATCCTGCTCCCAAGGGGGACGCCGCGAAAATTCGCTCGAGAGCCAATGGCCATTACAGTCCCTGGGTGAGTGAGGGATGAGTTTTTTCCGTTCGTCGGACCTGACGAAACTGCCCTGGAATCACACCGGTTTCTGTAGCGCCGCCGAGAACCAGACCGGCAAGGCGGCCCTGGGATTCTCCTTCCAGTCCAGAAGCCGCTTGTCGTTGCACGACTGAAATGAGGATCCCCCCCAGTAATTCTCATCACCGGCCGGGCGTTCCAAGACGCGGCGCAGGACAAATCCGGCGTCCGTCAGTGGGTTCAAGATGTCGCCGAGCGTCCAGTTGAACTCGAAGGTCCCATCTTTTTCGTCTCGAAGAGGTCCGGTTTGCCAGTAGGTTTTTTCCACCTCGATCGACCGGTTCCCGTCTTTCCAGGGCCTCTGGAAAGGATGCACATCGTAGAAGATGTAATATCCTCCCGGTTTCAGTATGCGAAAGACCTCCCCGTAAACCGCACGAAGATCCGCGATCCAGACGAAGAAACCATTGGTCGAGCAGACCAGGTCGTACTTCCTGTCACCTAGTGAACTGAGATCCATCGCATCGGCCTGGACGAAGTTAATCGCCAGACCGAGTTGTTTCGCCCTTTGTGAAGCGGTTTCCAGTTGCCGCTCGGAAATGTCAACCGAGGTGACGTCAGCTTCCATGCCCGCCAGGGCGAAGCCGGCGTAATTGTCCCCGCAGCCGATGACGCAGGCTTTCTTCCCCTTCACGTCACCGATAAAGGAGCCGACCAAGTCGAAGGCGCCGCCCGCGAATCCCAGTTCGGGCTCCACGGGACAGCGGCGCCACAGACCGTCCCGTTCTCGCTTTTCGGCCCAGGACCCGGCCGTTGCGTCCCAGTGACGGCGGTTGGATTCGTGCGGATGACGGATCGGCGGATCGGACGGCGGGGGCATAGGCGAGACCCGGTCAGGATGGCTTTAACCTGGGGAAGCGTTTCGGTTGATCCTGATCAATATAGACCTGCGCGGATCATCGGCGCAAGTGCGCAGGTCCACCTGCCCGTCGGTACATCCCCGGCATGCAGACCGGATCCTGTTCCACGACTTGAAAATCCGCTTGACAGTACCCGTGGGATCATGCCTTGTTAAATGTACAAACGTATTTGTTGTAAAACCAGAGTCCGCACCGGAGGATGGCGCGGCACGGACCATACAACAACTTCCGTGGGAGGAAGTGCAATGGCGAAGTACATGTATCGCACCAAGTATACGCAGTCGGGCCTGCAGGGACTGCTGAAGGAAGGCGGCACGGGCAGGCGCGCGGCCCTTACGCAGACGATCGAAGGGATGGGCGGCGCCCTGGAAGGATTCTACTACGCCATGGGGGACGACGATCTCATCCTGATTGCCGAGATTCCCGACGAAGCGACCGCGACGGCGATCGCCCTCAACGTGGCCGCGGCGGGCGCGCTGGAAGTCTCGACCACGGTCCTGATTTCACCGGAAACGATCGACGAAGCGGTAAGCAAGGGCGTATCGTACCGGTTGCCCGGCGCCTGATTTAGTCCAGCCGGACTTAGACGGTAACCGATAAATCGAACGATCGTAAAGATTTGCTGTTGCCAATCCTTTTTCGTGTTATTATACTGATTGGTAACCCCTGTAGTTTATCAGGCAATCATCATAATAAAGCACCACATCGCTGCGCTTCTCGATGACGGGTTGAACCCTGCGGTGAAAGCCCGTCAAGCAGGCTATCGTTATCGTTTCCGGACTTCCAGGAAGCAAGGCCTCCAAGCCCAGCTTATCGTTACAGAAGGGAGTAGGTATGGCTAAATCTCTACGCATCATTCCCGAAAAATGTACCGGGTGCATGCAGTGCGAACTGGCCTGTTCCTGGGTGCAGACGGGCATGTTCCAACCGTCCCGGTCGCTGATCCGCGTGAACATATTCGACGAGCAGGCCAGCTACGCGCCGTACACCTGTTTCCAGTGCGACGAAGCCTGGTGCATGACGGCCTGCCCCGTGAACGCCATCAGCGTCGACGCGGATACCGGCGCCAAGGTCGTGGGCGATGCCAACTGCGTGGGATGCGGGTTGTGCACCATCGCCTGTCCCTTCGGCACGGTTTTCTACAATCCCGACACGCAGAAGGCCTTCAAGTGCGATCTGTGCGACGGCAATCCCGCCTGCGCGGTCGCCTGCCCGACGGGCGCCATCGAGTACACCGAGAGCGAGTCGGCCGACTGGCTGGGCGGATGGGCCGAGAAGGTCAACGAGTCCTATCTGGCATCCATCGAGGGAGGGAACGCGGCATGAGCAACGGCGGATGGACAGGCACGATCCTGCGCGTCGATCTGACCACCGGTCGGATTTCCAAAGAGCCCCTCAACATGGAATGGGCGAAGTCCTTCGTTGGCGGGCGCGGCCTCGCGGCCAAGTACCTCTATGAAGAGATGGACCCGGCGGCGGACGCGCTGGGCCCGGACAACAAGATGATCTTCGCGACCGGTCCCATGACCGGCACGAACGCCTCGACGAGCTCCCGATACATGGTGATCACCAAGGGGGCGCTGACGAACGCCATTACCACGTCCAACTCGGGCGGCCACTGGGGACCGGAACTGAAGTTCGCCGGCTACGACCTGCTGATCGTGGAAGGCCGGGCGCCGGTTCCGTCCTACATCTCCATCTGCGACGACGACGTCCGGATCTGCTCCGCCGAGCACCTGTGGGGCAAGACGGTCTGGGAGACGGATGATATCGTCCGGGAGGAGTCGGGGCAGCACGATACGGTCGTTACCTGTATTGGTCCGGCGGGCGAGAACCTCGTGCGTTTCGCCGCCATAGTCAATGACCGGCACCGGGCCGCCGGACGATCCGGCGTCGGCGCGGTCATGGGTTCGAAGAACCTCAAAGCCATTGCCGTACGCGGTACCGGGGGCGTGCCCATCGCCGACCCGCAGAAGTTCATGTCGGCCATGTGGGAGATGAAGAGCAAGCTGGTCGAGCATCCGGTAACGGGTGAGGGTCTGGCCGCATACGGCACCGCGGTGCTGGTCAACATCATCAACGAGAGCGGCGCGCTGCCGACGAACAACCACCAGATCTCGCAGCTCGAAGGCGCGGACAACATCAGCGGGGAGACCCTGGCCGATACGCGGCTGGTGGCCAACAAGGCGTGCTTCGGCTGCACGATCGCCTGCGGCAGGGTGTCGCAGTTGCCGGGCGAGGCGCAGGACAAGTTCACCGTGACCACCCGGCCCCACAACTGGAAGATCGCGGTGGAGGGACCGGAGTACGAGAACGCCTGGGCCATGGGCGCGGACTGCGGCATCAACGACCTGGACGCGCTCATCAAGGCGAACGCCATGTGCAACGAACTGGGCATGGACCCGATTTCCTTCGGCGCGACGCTGGCCGCGGCCATGGAGCTGTACGAAAGCGGCGCCGTGAGCGATGAGCAGACCGGCATGCCGCTGAACTTCGGGAGTGGCGATGCGCTCGTCGCCATGACGGAGAAGGCGGCCTACCGCGAGGGCTTCGGCGATGAACTGGCCGAAGGCTCCAAGCGCATGACCGCCAAGTTCAACCGGCCCGAGTTCTTCATGGGCGTGCGCGGCCAGGAATTCCCGGCCTACGACGCCCGCGCGATCCAGGGCATGGGTCTCGGCTACGCGACCTCGAACCGCGGCGCCTGCCACCTGAAGAGCTACACGGTGGCCCCCGAGATCCTGGGAATCCCGGAAAAGATGGATCCGGCTGTGACGGAAGGCAAGGCGGAGATCACCAAGATCTTCCAGGACGCCACCTGCACCGTGGACGCGTCCGGCCTCTGCCTGTTCCTCACCTTCGGCGTGGGGCTGGATGAGATACAGCCCCAGCTCGAAGCGGTGACCGGCATTTCCTACACGGTACCCGAACTGCTGGAGGTCGGGGAACGTGTCTGGAACATCGAACGCATGTGGAACCAGCGGGCGGGATTCACGGGCAAGGACGACACGTTGCCGAAGCGGCTGCTCGAAGACCCGATCCCCGACGGGCCGACCAAGGGCGAAGTGAACCGGCTCGGCGAGATGCTGCCGGAATACTACGAACTCCGCGGCTGGAACGCGGAAGGCGAACCCACTCAGGAGAAACTTGCGTCGCTGGGACTGGCGTAGCGCCTGATCCGGCTCTTGAAAAGGGTGATGCACAGGGCGTGCTCTTGAGCCAGGCGACCGGAGCGCGACCCCACATCACCCGGCCTGAGCCGAGGAATGGAGTTTCTTCATGACACACGGGTGGGCCGGCCATATTCTGCGGATTGACCTGTCGCGGGGCAAGGCGACCAAAGAGCCCCTGAGGCTGGACTGGGCCGAGGAGTACATCGGCGGCCGCGGTCTGGCCGCCCGGTACCTCTACGAGGAGATGGACCCCTCGGTAGACGCCCTCGGTCCCGACAACAAGCTGATCATGGCCACCGGGCCGCTCACGGGAACCAACGCCTCCTGCGGCTCCCGTTACATGGTGGTGACCAAGGGTCCGCTCACCGGCGCCATCACGACGTCCAATTCAGGCGGCCACTGGGGACCGGAACTCAAGTTCGCCGGCTACGACATGGTGATCGTGGAAGGCCGGGCGGACCGTCCCTGTTATGTCCTCGTAGACGATGACCGCGTCGAGGTCCGCGACGCCGGAGGCGTGTGGGGCAAAGTGGTCTCGGAGACCGAGGACGCCATCCGCGACGAGACCGGCATGCCCGAACTGCGGGTGGCCGGCATCGGACCGGCGGGCGAGAACCTGGTGCGTTTCGCGTGCATCGTGAACGACAAGCACCGGGCCGCCGGCCGTTCCGGCGTCGGCGCCGTCATGGGGTCCAAGAACCTCAGGGCGATCGCCGTCCGCGGCAACCAGGGCGTGCGGATCGCCCGGCCTCGGGACTACATGTCCGCCATCTGGCCTTACCACGAGCGCCTGGCGGAAAGTCCGGGTCGGCAGGTGTTCACGGAACTGGGCACGGCACCCACGGTCGATCTGACTAACGCCTTCGGCGGACTACCGACACGCAATTTCACGGCCGGCCAGTTCGAGGGCACCGAGGCGATCAACGGGGAAAGCATCAAGGAAAACTGGCTGATCGCCAACAAGGCGTGCTTCGCCTGCAATATCGCCTGCGGCCGGGTGACCCAGGTGTCCCCCAACGCCGACAAGTACATGGTCAACATGCATCCCCGCAACTGGAAGGTCGCCGGAGAGGGACCGGAATACGAGAACCTCTGGTCGCTCGGCGCCGACTGCGGCGTGGACGACATGGACGCCATCGTCATGGCCAACTACCTGTGCAACGACCTGGGCATGGATCCCATCTCCATGGGCGCCACGCTGGCCACGGCCATGGAGATGTACGAGCGGGGCCTGCTGAGCGACGGGCAGACGGGCATGGCGCTACGGTTCGGCGACGGCAAGGCCCTGGTCGCCATGACGGAAGCCACGGGATTCCGGGAAGGCTTCGGCGACGAACTGGCCGAAGGCTCCAAGCGGATGACCGACAAGTTCGAGCATCCGGAGTACTTCATGGGCGTCAAGGGACAGGAGTTCCCAGCCTACGATCCCCGGGGATTCCAAGGCATGGGCGTAGCATACGCCACCTGCAACCGCGGCGCCTGTCACCTGAGGGCCTGGACGCCCGGCATTGAGACTACCGGAGAACACGACCCCCACGGCACCGAGGGAAAGTCGGTCTGGGTGGCCGAAGAACAGAATCGGACCACGGCCCACGACGCCACGGGCATCTGCTTGTTCACCACGGCGGGCGCGCCCCTGGACGACCTGATCCCCGTGCTGTCCGCGGCCACCGGTGTGGACTACACCATGGCCGACTTCGTGCACATCGGCGAGCGTATCTGGAACATCGAGCGGCTGTGGAATCTGAAGGCCGGCCTCACCGCGGCCGATGACACGCTGCCGAAGAGACTGATGGAAGAAGCCCACAAGGAAGGACCTTCCGCGGGGGTGACCGTCGATCTCGACGCCATGCTGCCGGACTACTACGCGGCCCGGGGCTGGACGGCGGACGGACGGCCCACCACGGAAAAACTGATGGAACTGGGCCTCGCTTAAGAACGCTTAGGCAACACGCGTTACAACGCTTAAAAAAACAGATCGCAATGGATACCAACCGAACCAAACCACGGATGACCTGTACTTCGTTTCTCGGTACTTTCTCTGAAGGAGTGGATTATGGCGACAGAACACGTGATTGTAGGCGGCGGACCGGGCGGCATGAATGCCATCGAAACGATCCGGGGTTACGACGCGGACGCGTCCATCACCCTGATCTCCGATGAGCCGGCCTATTCCCGCATGGCCCTGCCCTATTACATTTCAGGGAACATCCCGGTCGATCAGGTGAATACCGGAGACGACGACTATTTCGGCAGGCTGGGGGTGAAGACCCGCTTCGGGGTCAGCGTCTCCGAGGTGAATCCCCACGCGAGCATGCTCACGCTCAGCGACGGATCCATGGTGCCCTTCGACAACCTGCTGATTGCCACGGGATCGTCCGCCCAGAAGCTGAACATACCCGGCGCGGACGGCGACGGCGTCCATAATCTCTGGACCGTGGCCGACGCGGAAAAGACCGTGGGCGCCCTGGGAAGCGATGCCGAGGTAGCCTTCATCGGGGCCGGGTTCATCGGATTCATCATCCTCAACGCGATGCACAAGCGTGGCGCCCGCCTTAAGGTAATCGAACTGGAAGGGCAGGTGCTGCCCCGCATGCTTGACGCCCAGGGCGCATCCCTGGTGGGCTCCTGGCTCGAGTCCCAGGGGGTTGAAGTGCACACCGGCGTGAGCGTCCAAGCCATCGATCACGGCCACGACGGGGTGAAGACCCTGCAGCTTTCCGATGGGTCGTCCACCCGGGCGGACGTGGTCATCGTCGCCACCGGTATCAAGGCCAATATCGGCTTTCTCGAAGGCTCGGGAATCGAAACCAACGAGGGCGTCCTGGTCAACAACCGGTGCCAGACCAGCGTGGCCAACGTGTATGCCGCGGGGGACGTGGCCGAAGGGCCGGACCTGTCCACCGGCGGCCAAGCGGTGCACGCCATTCAGCCCACCGCGGTGGACCACGGCCGGATCGCGGGCGCGAACATGGCTGGCCAAGACGTGGAATACCCCGGCAGCCTGCTGATTAACATCCTGGACGTGTGCGGACTGCAGTGCGCCAGTTTCGGCGACTGGTCGGGCGACGGTGATGTCACCGAGGTCATCAACGCAAACCGCCCGGTCTACCGGAAGCTGGTCTGGGACGGGTCCACGATCACCGGCTCCATCATCCTGGGACCCGCGGACGATGTGGCCATGTTGAACGACATGGGAATGATCAAGGGGTTGATCCAGGCGAAGACGGACCTGGGCGCATGGAAGCAGCACATCCAGGCGAACCCGACGGACATCCGGCGGCCCTACGTAGCCACGAAGACGGCGGAGAAGATGCTGGCCCTCACCTCGCTCGGCAAACCGTCCGAGCACCGCTCATACCAGCATACGCAGGATGCCGGCAAGGACCGCAGCGCACACCAGGTCTTCGTCGATTCAACTGGATAGGATCGGATGGCGGCCGGGCGGTGCATCGACCCGGTCCGCGTCAATTTCCAAACAGGAAACGCACGTTCAGCGTCAGGGACCAGTGGTTCGCGGCGCTGAACGTGTTTTTGTTTGTAAAGGAGGGATCCGTCTCGAAGTAGGGATGATACTCGTAGGTGCCGGTATGTTCGACATCGTCCACCCTCGAATAGGTAGCTTTCAGGCCGATCGCGGCACGGTCGTTCAAGCTGTAGTCGGCTCCCGCGTATACGTGCCCCGCGAATACCGTGTTGGTTAACCTGGTATCCTGTTTGCTGTTGTAGAACGACAGGGGAGGATCGTAGAAAGTACCTTCTCCCGAGGGATCACTGTATTCGATCGAGAAGAAAATCCGGGTCAGCTCCACGAACGCTATGCCCGTTCCCACGCCCAGGTAAGGCGTTATCCTGCGTGGCCCGAAGGGAAGGTCGTAGTACGCGTTCAGGGTCACCGTACTCGTCACGAGGTCTTCGAAGAAATTCGTGCTGGTAGCCTGTGCCAGTCCCAGACCAAGGAAAGAACTGGCTCCCGCTGTGCCGCCATCGAGGTAAGTGATCTCAAGGGGCGGTCCCTGGTCGACCTGGTTTCTCCGATGCGCGAATGAGACCTCGAGGCGGGTGCGGTCGAACACCCGTCCGATGGCAGCGTCGAAACCGGTACCGCGATCGATGGATGGGTCGTAACGCCACCGGTAGCCGGGAATGTCCCGCAGAATCATATCGAAACAGGCGCTGGTGGGATAACACGTGGACTCCGTGTTCGAGCCCACCTGGTCCAGTCCGGAGACCAGGTTGCCGCCCAATCCGCCTGAAACGTACCAGCCGGAAGTCCTCCTGTCCTGAGCCGCCGCGTCGGTAACCGGGACGAGGATCAGGCAGATCGTCATCATCGCGAAAACCACAACTATTGGTCTCTGTAGTTTCATAATCAACATTCATCCCGGGTTGTTTTCCGTTACTTGGCAGGCAGGCCGGCAACGGCAAGGCTATAGTTTCCCTTCCCTTTTTAACGAACCGGGATTTATACAGTTCCCCGACCCGATTGTCAATCAGGAATGATTCCCTATTCCCGTACGGAAGGAAACAGTCTACAGGTTAAACAGGTAGGAAACCTTGGCGACGATCTGCTGATCCCGCAGCCTGAGCGGCGTTCGTTCGAAGGGATCGAATGAGATGTCGGTATCGAGTTCGTCGTCGCGAAACTGGTTGAACGCCAGGAAGAACGAGTGGCCGAAGGGTGACCGGTAGGCGAGGAGAAGGTTCATGGTGACCGTGTTCAGGTGGTAGTCGTCCGCTTCCGTGTGCCGGTCGGCGTTGAGCTGGATGAAGGACGAGAAAGACAGGTTGGGCGTGAACGAATAGTTCAACCGGACACTGGGGATGAGCCTGGTGTTGTGGTCATACTCATCGGTCTCTAGACCCGCCCGGCTTCCCCGGTCGAGCCGGCTTCGGGTGATCCCCGGCTCAAACGCGAAGCGGGGGGTGGGCTTGATCGAAAGCTCGCTCGAAAGGCTGAGCAGGTCCGCGCCGTAGAACCTCCCATAACGAACATTACCCTGAAGGGAGATCTTTCTCCCGCTATCGGTAAACAGGAACAGATTCCCCGCGTTATACGAGTAGGAACCCGCAGGAAAGTGAACTCCACCGATTCGGGTGGTCTTGTCGAGCGTATCGAATCTCATATCGTACGAAGCCGAGATCCACACGCCGCGTTCCAACTCCATGAAGAAGTTGGGCGAAAGGGACCAGGAGTCCGCATCCATGAAGTCCGTGTCTTTCTTTGTGATGTAGTTGCTGCGGATTCCTCCGTTGAACCTGCGTATTCCGTATCGACGGACGAAGTTGTTCGTATTGAATCCCATGCCGATCCGCTGCAGGCCCGTCTCCCGGACGAAACCGGTGTGGGAGATGAAGTCATCGCCGATATCCAGAAAGGAGATTCCGTAGCTCATCCATCGATTCTGCCAGCGCTCGATGATGCGAAAGGTCCAGTCCTGGTTGTCGGTGCTCAGGGAATCCGTCCAGCTCTTGGCAAAGGTGATCTGGCCCTGGTGGTTGGACTGTTGCGAAGCCAGGTTGAGATCGAAACCCACGACCCGGTTGTAGTCTTCGCTGGCATACCGGGGGATGGCCATGCCGACTTTGTCGTTGAACCGGGGATTGGGCTCCTTGAACGTGGCCAGCATGCCCATGCTTGAACGGGTGCCGAGATCCCGCGAGATCCTCAGAGCCTGCCAGTTGGTGAGCGGCTCGATCTCCATCTCGCCGTCGTCTTCGTACTCCGTTTCCCGGGTCTGAACATTCAGGAACCCGATGGTTGTCCGTCCGATTTTGCCGGTTACACGCATGCCCAGGTCGATGGGAACCACCTGTCCATCGGGCAACTGACGGCCGACGCGCCGACTGAAGAACAACTGGGGCGTCCGATCGTTGTTGCCTCTTCTGGGACCCCGGCGGGGTGGTTGCTGGTTCAACCTGAAGATATCGCTGCGTTCCAGGAAGAAAGGCCGCTTTTCGGTGAACTGGAATTCGAAGCGGGACAGGTTCACTACTTCGTCGTCCGCTTCCACCTGGGCGAAATCCGGATTGATCGTGGAGTTGAGCGTTACGCCGGACGTGATGCTGACCTTGAGGTCGCCGCCCAGTTGCCTCAGAAAGTCGTTGGCCGTGTGCGTGGATGCAATCGGGCTTGCCGGGGTCGGCGGCTTATCGGTATGACGGGAGGACTGGCCACCAAGCACGGTGAATGGTGTGACTTGGGCCCGTCCGCCGGGGGTGATGTTGGACAGTGCGGTCAACCTTCCGCCCTTCCCGAACCGGTAAAGCGCCTGGTCGCCGTCTTTCAGACTCAGCGGAACCCAGTAGGACTCCTCGCGGATACGCTGGATCCGCCGGCCGAAGTTGATGCCCCAGGTCTGGTTTTCGCGTTTCGGAAAACGGAGCGTATGAAAAGGAATCACGTATTCCGCCGTCCATCCGTAGTCGTAAACCTGGCTAGCCGAATTCCAGAATCCGTTCCAATCCCGGTCGTCGTTACTTCCCTCACGGCTGACAAAGGCGTCGGCGCGGGCGCCGTTGGGATTGGTCTGGAATTCGTAGGCTTCGCGGTACTGGTCGAGCGAGGCGATCACAACCGTGACCATATCGTTCGAAAAACCCATTCGCGTATCGCGCTTCATGTCCGGCGCCATGATATGTTCCGGGTGAGGTTCGAAACAAATGAAACCCACGTACAGGTTTTTGTCATCGTAGAGCACCCGGACCTCGGTCGGATGGGTCGCCGGGTCGCCTTCGACCGGTTCGAGTTGGAAGAAATCGCCAGCGACTTCCGCCTGCCGCCATTCGGCTTCGTCCAGATGGCCGTCCACCTGGATGGCGGAGGAGACTCGTGTCGCCGCGAGCATGTAATCCGAAGGATCGAGATTCTGATAATCGAAGGGCGTCTTGGATACGGGCAGGGGAACGCTGAACGGTCGCGGGTCCGAAGTCCGGTCGGTTTCTTCCGACATCGCCGCGATCGATTCCGGCATGGCCGATTCAACAGAGGCATGATCTTGCGGAGATTGGGCCCGCGCGACACCGCCAAGCAAAAGCAGACATGTAAAGACGTAGAACAGACCGCCGCCAGATATTCGGGCGGATGCGCGAGACGACATTTAATCCTCCAGCATCGGACGTTGCGTTGTAACCAACGGGTTTTAGATGTTTGCTTCCATCTTACATTGTACAATCCAGCGAGTCTAAACCTTCAAGAGAGACGCCTCGATTTCACAGCGGGCGGAATATAGACATTCACGACCGGATTGTCCAGAAAGCCGTTTTTACTTTGACAATCCCGGGCCGGATATCCTGCGCGCCATTGGAGTTGAAATCGCTTGACGGCGTGACTTCGAGGAACAGATTGTGATGAAAGGAAACAGGCGGATCAACGGTCCGCGAAAGTGTTCGATTCACAATTCCACCATCAGGGCCGTTGGGATCAGACTGGAAAACCATGCTGATTACGTTGGAAGAAATCGAACAGGCGAGAAAGGAACTTCCGCCGGAGGTCGTCTACACGCCCGTCCTGCAGTCGGGTGCGATATCCGATCAGACCGGTGCGGACGTCTGGCTGAAGGCGGAGAACCTGCAGGTGACGGGGTCCTACAAGACGCGCGCGGCCTATACCATCCTGAACCGTCTTTCCGCGGACCAGAAGAGGAAGGGCGCCGCCATTTCGTCCTCCGGGAATCTCGCGACGGCCTTCGCCTACATGGGCACGCTGCTCGGGATTCCGACGGCCATCGTGATGATGGAAAAGACCTCGCCCTACAAGGTGCAGCGCACGATGGAATACGGCGCCGAAGCGGTGCTGTGCGAAAACCACAACCAGGCGAGGTGGGACACGCTGGACCGGCTGGGCCGGGAACGGGGCATCACCGCGATCAATACCTGGGAAGACGCGAACGTCGTTCGGGGCCACGGCAGCATCGGCGCCGAGATCATGGAGCAGGCGCCGGACCTGGACGCCGTGATCGTCCCCGTGAGCAGCGGGGGCCTGATCGGCGGTGTCGCCACGGCCGTGAAGACGCTAAACCCCGCGGTGAAGGTGATCGGGGTGCAACCCGAAGGGTCGCAGGCGGTTTACCGGTCTTTTCTGAAGAAGGAGATCTGCGAGGTGCCGGAACCGGACACGGTGTGCGATTCACTCGTGGCGCCCCGCCCAGGGGACCTCACCTTCGAACACGTAATGGCCTACGTGGACGAGATGGTTCTCGTATCGGACGAACAGGCGATCGAAGCGGTGAAGTACCTGATCGGGACGATGAAACTCGTGGTCGAACCCGGAGGCGCAGTCGGCGTCGCCGCTCTGCTGAACGGCATCGTTAAGTTGGAAGGAAAGAAGGTCGTGGCGCTGCTCAGCGGCGGGAACATCATGCCCGAGCAACTCGCGGGGTACCTGGGCGGGGCCTGATGGCGCGGCCTGATCCGAGAAATCAGGTCTGCACCCGGCAAGGGCTCAGGACGACCCCTTGCGAATCCGAATATCGCCATCGCTAGTCTTTAGCCTGATAAGATGGCCGCCACCATTGATCTCGCCGGTAGCCCTTATCGTCCTTCCGTTACGACCGCCATCGTCCTGCTCGTCCAGGTCGAAATCCGAATCGATACGATATTCCTTGTCACGTCCGAACCAGGAACTCCCGATTTGGATCTCCGCTTCGAGCGAGGCTTGCAGATCCTCGGGAATGCTGATGGTCAGCTCCCCACCGGACGATTGCAGCAGCCAGTCTTCCTCCAGCGCGCTTACGGCCGCCCTCAAACCGGCTTCGATGTCGCCGCCCGAGGTCTTCGCCGTCAGGCCGCCGCCCGTCGCATTAGCGATCGTAATGTCACCGCCCGAGGTGCCCGCATTCAATCTTCCTTCGGCGCTGTCGATGGTGACGTCGCCACCCGAGGTATGCACATCCACCTCGCCATCGGCACGCTCGATCGTGATGTCGCCGCCGGAGGTCTTGGCCTTCACCTCTCCGGTGGTATGGCCGATCCTGATGTCGCCGCCCGAGGTCTTGGCCGACACTTCGCCGCCCGCGTCGCCGATCGTGACGTCACCGCCCGAGGTGGTCGCATCCACCGCGCCCCGGGCGTCCAGGATCTCGATATCCCCGCCGGAGGTGGACACCTTCGTCTCCCTTGCGCCCCCCTTGACGTTTACATCGCCTCCTGACGTGTGAACCCGGATCACCGCGTCCGTTACGTTGCCCACATTGATATCGCCGCCCGAGGTGCGGGCAAGCACGTCGCCCCGCAGGTCTCCGACATCGATATCGCCGCCCGAGGTCTTGAGGTCCAGACTGTACATTTCCGGCACCTTGACCCGTATATCCACCGATATTTCTTCGTTCCCGTATTTCCGATCTCGTTCTATCCGGATGTCTACGTCGTTCTCCCGTTGGGATATATCCACGGACACGTCATCGAAGGCGTCCCGGGCGGTGTCCTCGCTGATACCCGTCCGGCGTTTTTCTACCTCGACGTCTACTTCATCGCTGGACCAGCTTTCGACCCGGACCGAGCCGAAGTCGGTATCTACGGTCAACGTGCCGGCCCCATCCACCGCGTATTTTTGGTGGGTTCTTTCCACGTGACCCATACCGTCGCGCATAAACGTAACCTCCTGTGCGCTGCATGCATATGCCGAGGCAACAAGCAGACCGACACCGACCAGGTTCAATAAAACACGCATTATTCCTCCCATTTTGTCAATACTTGCGATATTGTAGTCGCGAAGGCTTGCTACGTAGAACCGACTCTGACTTTTCCACCCAGGGTTTTGGCCGACACTTTACCCGAAGCGGCTTCCACGATGATGTTTCCGCCCATGGTGTAGGCGGTCAGGTCACCTTCTGTACGTCCGACGCGGATGCTTCCACCCATCGTAAGGGCGGACACGTCTCCCTTCGTGTCCCCTATATCGATACTGCCGCCCAGCGTCTTCGCATACACGCCACCTTCCGTCGGACCGATGCGGATGCTTCCGCCCAGGGTCCGGGCGTTCACTTCCCCTTTCGTGGCACCTATCCTGATGCTTCCGCCTGCGGTCTTCGCCATGATTTCGCCACCGAGGTCCGCGATTTCGATGCTGCCTCCTGCAGTATTGATGTCGAGATCGTACGTGTAAGGCACCTGGACCGTCATCGCTACGGACACCTTGTTGCCCTTAAACGATAACCATCGTTTCTTGTCGATCCGGATGTGTACGTCGTTGCCCTGCTGTTCGGTTGTTACCTCCACTTCGTCGAAAGCTCGACGAGCCTGTTCTTCGGTGCCTCCTTCCAGCTGCTTTTCTATAAGAATCTCAACTCTGCTGTTGGCCGAGGTCTCAATCCGGACGTTTCCGAAGTCGGCATCGATAGTCAGCTCGCCGCCGGGATCGACCGTGTACGTCGCCGTGGTGCTTTCCACGAATCCACGTTCGGTTCGCACCATCTCCGTATTCTGCGTATCCTGCGCGACTGAATTCAACTTTACCGATATAAACAGGCAAGCGACCGCCAGTTTCCAATAGGCATTCATGGGACCCGATTCCTGGTATGGTATGGTTGACGTCTATCTAGCTGTCTGTTCTGCGATTAAGACTGCGGCAATGGGGAAAAGGTTGCGTCGCCGCTCGAGAACACGTCTACGGGGCCACTGGAAGTCCTATTCCACCCAGTGAGACACGAGAGGTTTCAGCTCACCAGGCAGTCCGTCGAAGACGTCTTGGGGGAGGGTGGGGACCAGGTTTTCCGTTCCGCCGGTCTCGTCCACCAAGGTCCGGCGGTCTTCCGAGCCAGGCCGCAGCACGTCCAGGTTCAGCCACCAGGGGGCGTAGCGGACGACGACGGCCACACGGGGCTCCTTCGAGGTGTTGGCGGCCGTGGAATGCCATAGCCGGCTGTCCATGACGAGGACGCTTCCCGCCTGGCCGGTCACGTTCAACTCGGTCGGATAGGGGGCTTCCGGCGGTACCCCGTTGTTCCCGGTCGGGTTGTTGTCGTTGCGGTGGCTGCCCGGGACGATGAGCGTCCCTCCGTTTTCGCCCGTGAAGGACGAAAGCATCCAGATGGTCGTGAGGTGCATGACCGCATCCGGGTAAGGTGCGGGCACATGTCCCGCATTCCGCTGGTTGAAGGGCCAGTCCGCATGCCAGCCTCCGCGTTCGTTCCCGGGTTCGTTGATGGTGGCCGTGGTGAAGGAGATGCGGAAATGGTGTCCAAGCAGCGCGCCGGCCAGGTCGACGATACGCCGGTCCGCGAGCCAGGGCGCCAGAGACTGGTCATACTTCAGGAAACCGCTCACGTGGCCGATGTTCGCAGGTGCGTCGGGACTCCGGTGGCGGTTGGTGGAGACGATGACCCGGTCGCGTATCCCGTCCAACCTGTCCACGGGTATGATGTTGTCCAGGACACACCAGCCATCGATCTGCATGCGCTGTCTCAGTCTCTCCAATGTCATGCAGTTTCGTCCTTTGAGGATTACCACAAGTAAGGATTACTGAAAGGGTGGTTTATCGAGATTTGATTCAGCGTGGTTGGGCAGATCGTGGACATCTGACCCTACAGGTCGTCGGTGCTCAGCGTGCCGGCCTCCTGATGCCGCCGGAATACGTCCCAGGTCTCCCTGATCCCCTCGTCCAGCGGTGTGTAGGGGATCTCGCCGACATCTTCCTGGATGGCGCGGTCATCGAGATCCGGCGCGATGGGAAGGGTCATATCCAGATGGGAGACCAGTCCCTCCGCGCCGGGTACGACGCGCTCGATGGACGCGATCACTTCGTCGATGGATACGACATCTCCCCGGATGCTGTAGGCTCCGGCGCCGGTGGTTTCCGCCTCGGCGCAACGGATGAACGTGCGGGCGGTATCGTTCACGTACTGCATGTTATTCCTCCCACCGTACCCGATCACGTACGGTCGGCCTAACAGAGCGGCCTTGACCGCTTTCGTGGGATCGGAAGTCAACCCGAAGTCCCGGCCGGGCCCGTACACGGTCCATGGACGAAGGCCGATGCTGGAAATGCCGTGATCGAGGAAGTACACCCGGGCGTTTCCTTCGTTGCACTGCTTGAAAACGCCATAGTGGGTAACGGGTCGCAGTACCGCGTCGTTGTCGACCGGTCCCGTATCGTAGTCGTCTTCCATGCCATAGACGGCCGCGGAACTCGCGTAGACTACGCGTCCTACGAAGTCGTTGTGATTTTTTGCGGCTTCGAAGACGTTCAGGGTACCGATCACGTTGACCGAGGCGCCCTTGAGGGGGTCGGTCCTGCACACGGGTACCTGCAGGCCGGCCAGGTGGATGATGCGGGACGCGCCGGTTTCTCCGACCACCCGTGTGAAGCGGGGTCCGTCGGCGATGTCGCCCTCGATGAACTGGACCCGGGCGATCTGCTCCTCGTCCATAATCAACGCCATGCGGGCGGTGTGCTCCACCAGGTCGAAGATCGCGACATCGTGCCCGTCGTCGATGAGGTTCTTCACGATCCACGAACCGATACAACCATATCCGCCGGTGAGCAGATACTGCATGACGGCTGTCCTCTGAACGGGAAAACGAGGGTAGAAAAATCCCGTCCATTGTATGGCGCGCGCGGGCTGGTGTCAAGGGAAACAGCCGGCGGCAGGCCGCGGTTTTAGTCCTTGATCGGACCCCGTCCGAAAAATACATTGTGCGCATCCCGGGACGACCGGAACAAGACCCGTAATCCTGCTGATTTCACCCTTACAAGCGTTTATCTCATGAGCGTTCGACCACGGTCTTCCCCGCCGTCCGGGAAGCCGGATTCCCATTATCCCGTTGGAGGTTCTCCCTCCAGAACCGGTGGGCTTGCTTCGGGCATGACCCTTCGGGCGGTGGGTCTCGGACTCCTCCTGTCCGCGGCCATGGCGTGGTGGGTCGTGCATTCCGCCTTTGAAGCCCACTCCTCCTACCTTTCCATTACCCACATGCCCATGGCGGCGCTCCTCCCCTTCATGCTGGTCGTCTTCGTCGTAAACGGCCTGTTGAAGCGTCTCGCGCCCTCACGGATTCTAACCGCGCCTGAACTGATTATCATCTTCTTCATCGTGTTCACGGCCTCGGCCATTCCGGGTTGGGCCTTTACCACCTACTGGGTCGCCATTCCCTCCATCCCCCACTACTACGCCAACTCCGAGAACCGGTACGTGGAACTGTTCTTCGAATACCTGCCAACCTGGCTGATCATCCCGGATGAGCGTAACGCAGTAAACTGGTTCTACGAGGGGCTGCCTTCAAGCGGCATGATCCCCTGGCGGGACTGGATCATCCCCATGAGCTGGTGGGGCACCTTCTTTCTTGCCCTCTTCTTCGCCAGCGCCTCGCTCATGGTGATCCTGCGCAAGCAGTGGATCGAAAGGGAGCGATTGACTTTCCCACTGGCACGGGTGCCCCTGCTGCTCGTCGAGGATGACGAAAGCGGTTCAGTGCTGCCCCGGATCGCCCGGTCGAAGGTATTCTGGTACGGCTTCTCCATCCCCCTATTCATCATCCTGTGGAATATCGTCTCGTACTGGGACGTCGTGCCTCCGATCAAACTGGGCGGGGATTACCGCGTGCCGATTACCCTGGCAGAATCCTTTCCACCGATTCAGTTCAAGATCAGTTTCGCTTTCATCGCAATTGGATTCTTCACCGAATTGAACATCCTGTTCAGCATCTGGGTATTCTTCCTGCTGGCCACGATCCAGATCGGCATCATGAGCCGGTTCGGCATACCGAAGACGGCCGAGATCGTAACGGCCCAACACCTGGGCGGCTTCTTCATGTACACCCTCTTCGGACTCTGGATGGCCCGCCGCCATCTCTACGACGTGGTGAGAAAGGCGATCGGCAGAGGCGACGACATCGATGACTCGGGGGAGTTCTTTTCTTACAGGACCGCCATGGGAGGCGTGGTGATCGGCATCCTGTACATGTTCTTCTTTCTGGTCAGCATGGGCATGTCCCTGGCCGCCGCGGCCACGCTGTTGGCCACCTGCATGCTGCTCTTTCTCGGGGTTACCCGCGTGGTGGCGGAAGCTGGGCTGATCTACCTGGACCTGCCTTACAATGCCCATGAATTCACGGTTTTTTCCTTCGGATCGGCAAACCTCCACCGGGCGGATCTCACGATACTGACGCTGTCGCAGACCTTCTCGAGGAACTGGCGCACGCTGGGCATGTGCGCCATGGCCCACGTCAACAAGGTCGGCGACGAGATCGGCGGCGCACGGCGCGGCATATTTCCCGTCGTGATATCGGCGCTTCTCATGGCCGCGGTCATTTCGGTTGTATACACCATCTACCTTGGATATGCGACCACGGGGGCGGATGGGTTCGAGGACGCCTTCGGCAACGCAAAGCGAGGTTACGAGACGCTCGCGTCGTGGATCAATAACCAGACCCAGTTGACGGGCGGCGAGTATGCCGGCCTCGGGATCGGCGCGTTCATCGCCTGGCTGCTGATCCTGGCCCACCACAATTTTCACTGGTGGCCGCTGCATCCCATCGGTTGGGCGGTGGCCAAGACCTGGGCCATTGGGATGATCGCCACGTCGATCTTCATCGTCTGGCTCATCAAGGCCGTGATCCTGAAACTGGGCGGCACGACACTATACCGCAAGGCGCAACCCTTCTTCATCGGCATGCTGGCGGGATACGTATTGGGCGTTGCGCTCTCCTACTGTGTCGATGTGATCTGGTTTCCTGCCTCGGGACATATTGTGGAGACGTGGTAGCTGGCTTCTCCGCTTGCAAGAGAAGAAGGCAGCGACGATGGTAAGAACAACAGCACCGACCCTATGGCCATTTTGATAAGCTGAAATGAAAGGAGTTTTACATGAGCGTGAAGCAGGTCATGCCCGACGAGGCGGCCATCCTGGTCGAATCCGAGGGTTACGCATACATCGATGTCCGGTCCGTACCCGAATTCGACCAGGGGCACCCCGCGCCGGCCGTGAACATCCCGCTATTGCACGCGGACGAGCAGACCGGTCAGATGACGCCGAATCCCGATTTCGTCCGGGTGGTGAAAGCGAACTATACGGAAGATTCGAAGCTGGTGCTGGGCTGCCGGACCGGCCAGCGGTCCAATCACGCCGCCGAACTGCTGCAGTCGATGGGATACCAGACGGTCGTCAACATGCGCTGCGGGTTCAGCGGCGAGATGACGCCCTTCGGCCAGGTCGTCAGTCCGGGATGGGAGGAAGTTGGACTTCCCGTGAGCTACGAGAGCGGCGAGGGCGTGAGTTACGCGTCGCTGGAGGCGAAGTCGGAAGAGGACTGATGGATGACTGTGGGATCATGAACGGCCCCGACAGGTGACGGCCAGATCGGCGTCTCTGGGCTTCGCGGTATCCGGCTATCCGCGCAATACTTCTTCGTAGTAGGCTTCGTAATGCGGGACCACGGTTTCTTCCGCGAAGTTGTCCAGCACCCGCTGCCGGGCCTGCCGGCCGATGGTCTGGCGGTACGCGTCGTCGGACAGCAGGTCCGTGGCGTACCGGGCCATTTGCCCGATGTCGCCCACTTCGGTGATGTATCCCGTCTCCCCGTGGCGCACGAGTTCCGGCAGACCGCCGGCGTTGGCGCCGATCACCGGGACACCGCAACTCATCGCCTCCAGGGCCGACAGACCGAAGCTCTCCTGTTCGCTGGGAAGTAGATACAGGTCGGAACAGGAGAGGATCCGGTCCACCCCCTCCTGCTCTCCCAGGAATACTACGCCATCCTCCAGTCCCAGTTCCCGGGCCAGTTCCTGCATGGGGATGCGCTCGGGTCCTTCCCCCACCAGCAACAGCTTGCACTTGACCCTGCGCCGCACTTCCGCGTACATGCGGATGATGTCCCCGATGCGCTTGACCGGCCGGAAATTCGAGACATGGGCGATGACCTTCTCGTCATCGTCGACGAAGTTGCTGATGTCGCAGTGGCCGTCCCCCCGGCGGAACCGGTCGACGTCGACGAAATTGGGGATCACCCGGATGTCCTTTTCGATGTCGAAAAGGGACAGCGTGTCGCGCTTCAGGGACTCCGAGACCGCCGTGACCCCCTGGCTTTCCTCGATGCTGAATCGGGTGATCCGGTAGAAGGACTTGTCGCTGCCCACGAGGGTGATGTCGGTTCCGTGTAGCGTCGTGATGACCTTGATGTCCCGGTCGCGCAGCATGTGCCGCGCCAGGAAGGCGCAGGTGGCGTGGGGCACGGCGTAGTGCACGTGCAGGATATCCAGTTCCGCCTCGGAGGCCACGTCAGCCATTTTCGCCGCGAGCGCGAGGGTGTAGGGCGGGTACTTGAACAGCGGGTAGGGCATGACCTCCACGTTGTGGAAGGAGATGTTCTGGCTGTATTCCTGCAGGCGGAAAGGGATCGAATAGCTCACGAAATGGACCCTGTGTCCCTTCCGGGCCAGCGCCTGTCCCAGCTCGGCGGCGATGGCGCCGCTTCCTCCGTAGGTGGGATAGCAGGTGATGCCGATGTTCATCTGATTTCGCCTCCGCCTACACCTCCGCCCACGAAGTGCGCCAGGGGATCGTCGACCTGAAGGTACTCCCGGACGACGAAAGGCTCTCCGTACCGCGCGCCGATCAGCTGCCCGTAGTAACGGCTCTGGGCTTCGACCTCTTCAAGGAACTCGGGCCGGCTGATGAAGGTCTCCGGTTCAGTGGAGTCCGGGTCGTGGAACTGCGACCGGTGGGCCTTCACAGCCTCGATTTTCCGGCTGAACGTCGACGTGATGTCGACGATAAAGGAAGGCCGGGGTTCCCGGTAACGGTGGTGGGTAAGGTAGAAGACCACCTTCCGGGGCCTGACGGCCGTATGGTCCGTCTCGAGTTTCTCCAGGCCGGCCAGGAAGGCCGCGTCCCGGGCCAGCCGGGCGGTCGCCCCGTGATCGGGATGACGGGCGATCTCGTGGGGAACGAGGAGCAGATCGGGCTTGTACCGGCGAATGGCGTCGATGAGGGCGTCGCGGTGCGTCGGGCAGGTACCGACGCGGGCGTCCGGCAGCTCCAGGTTCAGCCTTTCGGACAGCCCGAGCACTTCCGCCGCCGCGGCCGCCTCCCCTTTCCGTCCGTCGACCGTTCCCCGGGTACCCATCTCGCCCAGACTCATGTCGACGATACCGGTGACATATCCCAGGTCGGCGAACTTTATCATCAGTCCGCCGCAGTGCAGCTCCACATCGTCCGGGTGCGGGGATACGGCAAGCACATCGAGTTTCATAGCGGGGTCATCCTGTGTCTGAAGTCCCTTTCGTCCGTGGCCTCGAAGAGCGTATTCATGACGTCGAAACCGTGAAGGGCGACGTACTGCCAGATGTTGGCCACCCGTTCCTGGAGGTGCCCGTTGGGATACAACAGGCGGTCCGCCCGCATGATCTGGCCGCGCATGACCCCGTCCGCTTTCTTCAGGGCGCGGAGCGTCTTTTCTTCCAGCCTCCCCAGGGCGAAGCGGGTCTTCCGCTCCGAAGCCTCGACGATCCGGCTCAGTCCGGGGTCTATGGACGTCACGTGTCCCTTAAGGTTTCTGTAGTGCGCTTCCACGTCGCCCCGTGCGGCCCGGAGACCCTCGGTGACCGGTACCGGCATCTCTTCCCGAAGTTTCCGGTCGACCACGGATTCGATGCCTTGGATGAAATGGGAGATCGCGAGGCCGTGCTTTTCGAGGACCCGGGCGGTCCTCGTGCCCACCAGCGTATGGGACGCGCGGGGCCAGACCACGGGGAAGGGCAGGCCGAACTGCCGGTAGACCCCGCCGAGCTGGCCGTAGTAGGCGATTTCCGCCGGTCCCCCGATATAGGTCAGCGTCGGAAACAGCGTGTCCTGCACCAGGGGCCGGGTGATGACGTTGTGGGTGAACCGACTGGGCGTAACCTTAAGCATCCCTAGCAGTTCCTCGCCGGTAAAGGAAAGGCTTTCGTCCCGGCTGCTGAACCGCCCGCCCTCGTATCGCAGGGCATTGCGCTGCCCGTCCTGGTACAGAAACAGGTTCACCGCGTCCTGGGACCGGGAGACCTGGGGATGAAACCCGGCGCGCTCCAGATCGCGGGACGCTTCCAGGACCGAAACCGTGGTCGCGAGCGGTGCGCGGATTTCCTGCTCGAAAACGGGACGCATAAGGGGTTTCAGCGCCGGGTCGGTGGGGTCGACGAGGACCAGGCCCCGTTCCCTGAACAGCAGCGTCATGAGCCGCGCGAAGGCATCGGACAGCGAAGTCCCGGCGGTGCAGTGCCGCCGAAGCGCCTCGATGGCGGACGGACGGTACTCCGAGTCGGGCAGGGCCTCGGCGAACTGCCCGAGCAGCATTTCGATTCCGGGTCCGAGCAGGCGGTCGCTCGCTGACCGGCGGTCGGCGGGGTCGTCGGGGCTCAGTTCGAACCTGAGGGCGTCCCCGTCCGTGCGGCAGACGTGGACATGGTTGATTTCGGCGTAGTCATGGTCGTCGGCGGCCATCCAGAAGACGGGTACGGTCCGCACGCCCGTTTCCTCCGACACCCGCCTCGCCAGCTTGATCGCCGTTACGGCCTTGTAGATGGTGAACAGCGGGCCGGTGAACAGTCCTGTCTGCTGTCCGGTGGAAACGACGAAGGTATCGTCCTCGGCGAGGGAGCGTGCGTTGTCGAGGACGGTCTCTTCCGCCCCGAACCGGCTGTTCTGTACCTCGAGGATCCCGGCGAGCGCTTTTCGCGGCGGTGGAGCGACGCGGGACTGCACGGCCTCGATCATGCGCGGCCATACATCCGGATCGCGCGGATCGTGGGTGTAGAAAGGCCGCAACGACTCGAAGTCTTCGAGAAAGGTATGCAGCAGGTGGTCCGGCAACACCTGTCGGTATTCCACTGCATGAGTGTTCATGTAACCGGCCTTGTTCGGCGCTTTTCCATGATGAGCAGGTAGGCGGGCAGCGCGACCAGGGCCGTCGCCAGCGTGGCGATCTCTCCCACGTTGGCCATGATCCCGAAGGAATGCAGCCCCCGATTGGACGTGAGCATGAGCGAGGTGTACCCGATCAGCGTCGTGGACGAACACATGACCAGGGCCGCGCCCGTATGCTGTACCATATTACCTATGGAACCCCGTCCGTCAAGGCGGTAGCGTTGATACAGGTTCACGCTGTAGTCCACCCCGATGCCCAGCGTAGTGGGTATGACGATGAAGTTGAAGAAGTTCACCTTGATGTCGAAGATGGCGATGACCCCGCCCATGACCAGCATGCCGCCCAGCAGGGAGGCCAGGATCACCACCGACGCGTGGATGCTGCGGAACGCCAGTACAAGGAGCGTGATCACGCCCACAAAGCAGGCGATCGTGGCGATGGGCCCGTCGCGGTCCACGGCCTTCAGCATGTCGGCGAAGACCACGGCCTCTCCGGAAGAATAGATGATCTCATCGTCCGGCAGGCGGTTGGAACGGACGACTTCCGCGAACCGGATCAGGTTCCGGCCGTTCCAGAGCCCGGCGTCCGACCTGGGGTAGACGTAGATCAGCCTGCCCACCGTCCCGTCCCGCTCCTCGTAGGGCCGCGTGAGCGCTTCGGGCAGGTCGTCCACGGTGATCCCTTCCAGGCTCAGGTTGTCGCGGAAATCGTTGATCTTCGCGAGCTGGTCGGGCGGGATGCCGAGTTCGTCGGGCGGATTCGTGTCGAGCATGTACTCGATGTCCCAGAGGACGTCGATCTTGTCCTCCTGGTCCTCCGGAAGCAGGTCGTAAATGGTCCGCACCCGGTCGATGGTCGGATTGGGAACTTCCTTCTCGGCTTCTTTCTTGTCCAGCACGGCCCGGCGTATGCCCGGCACCTGGTCCAGACGGTCCGCCAGGATGACGGCCGGCGACTGCGATATGCCGAAGAGGGCGTTGACGCGGTGGTTGAGGATCCGCTCGTAAGTGTCGCCCCGCGGTTCGTTGCGCAGTTTAGAGAAGTCGTACTCGAAGGAGTTCGGGAGCCACCACACCAGCATGGCGGCGCCCAGCACGACCAGGGAGAAACTCGTGCCCACCACGGCCCGCGGCGCCCTCTGCACCAGGTTGGCGAGACGGCTCATCGAACTGCCCCGGGAGACCTTCCGGGTCCAGGTCTTTCGTCCGAACGCGGTGCGGTCCCAGAGCATCAGCAGCGCCGGCAGGATGGAGAAGGTCGAAAGCCAGCACAGCAGCATGCCCAGGCCGCCGATGAAGCCGAAATGGTTGAAGCCCCGGAAATCGGTGATCATGAGGGTACCGTAGGCCAGGCCGGTGGACGCCGCCGAGGTGACCGTCGCCGTGAGCGTGTTCCGGAAGGCGATTTGCACGCCGTCCCGGGCGTTCTCTCCCCGCAGCCGCTCTTCCTTGTACCTGGACATCAGGATCAGGCCGTAGTTGATGCCGTTCCCTATGATGATGGCGCCCAGGAAGGCGGTCTGCATGTTCAGGTAGCCGATGCGGAAGTAGGTCAGGCAGAACGTCCAGAGGATGCCGACGACCACGACCAGCGTGATGTTGATGACCGGGACGATGGTGCGGAAGTAGAGGAATATGGCCAGGGCGACCAGTGACAGCGTGACGCCGGCCGACGTGAAGATTTCCCGATTTACGGACTCGTACTGGTCCAGGATCAGGCGGTACTTTCCGGTGAGGCCGACCTTCAGCGAAGGGTGGTAGGACGTGGGTTCGAGGCCCTCCGCGATGGCCAGGACCCTTTCGCACAGGTCCCGCGAGAAGGACACGCCGGTCGACGATCCGAAGGGTTTCAGCACCATGACGAGAAACTGCCCCTGCTCGTCGTGTCCCGTGAAATACCCGTCGACCCATTTATCCAGCTTCTCCGACGCCTGTCTCTCGTACTTCTCTTCAAGGTCGCTCACGGTGAACGGCTCGTCTTCCGCCTCCAGGCCGAGGTCTTCCTCGGAAACGAAAAGGGGGTTCTGCTCCAGTTTCGTCTTCAGGATCTGCCGGCTCAGCCGGCTCTGGATCTCTTCCAGGTCCTCCAGGTCGGCGTACAGGTACTTGTGATCTTCGTAGAACCGCTTCTCGTCGTCCACCCGGTACTCGATGTAGCGGATATACCCTTCCGGCAGATTGGACCGGAGCCTGCCGGCGAGGTCGTCGGCGTACCGCTGGGCGGCGGCCAGGTCTTCCGTCTCTATGACGACGGTCAGGTTGCCGATTCCGCCGACGCGCTCCGTGAGCCGGTGTATGTCGTCGACGCTCCGGTAGCCTTCGGGGAGCAGTTCGACGAAGTCGGTTTTCAGCTGAAGCCTGGAGGCGAAAAGGATGGAAAGCGAGGCGGAAAGCAGCGCGAACAGCAGGACCTTGGCCGGATGGCGGCAGATGAAGGCGATGTACCTGTTCAGGAAGCGGTCTAGGGCGGCTCTGGTTTCGGCCTTCACGGTGCATTCCTCGTGTGAAACGTGCACATCCAAGGTATGGAAATATCCCCGTAAACCACTGGGGTGTCAACCACTAAAACCATTGAAACAGCGATACTGCAGGACATTCGGGGGCGCTGTTTTTCTTTGACTTATCCCATACGCGTCCTTACATATTCTGGACCCGTTTTTTGTTTCAAACCATTGCTGAAAATCGCGAAAACCGTTCTCCGCCCACTCCATGGCCTCAGTACAGCAAAGTGTTTCCGCCTCCGCTGTCCGTGCGACCGCGACCCGGATCATTACGCCGCGATCCATTCTCCTGGGCCTGACGAGCGTCGTCCTGATTTCCCTCATCGTCCCCTATTTCCAGTACACCATGGCTTCGTCTCAGCTGGGCGCGGATCATCTCCATATCGGCGCGCTGTTTCTGGCCTTTGCGTACCTGGTCATTTTCAATGTGGTGCTGGCGAGGTGGAAGAAGGACTGGGCTCTCACACCCCATGAGTTCGTCATCCCCCTGGCCATGGGCATGGCGGCATCGGGGTTGACGACAAACGGCATGGGCGCCCCGTTCATCTCCACGCTGATGGCCCCATACCTGCTGGCGACGCCCGAGAACCAGTGGGCCGAGTACTTCTACCCTTACCTGAAGCCCTGGGCGACCGTCACGAACCAGGGCAACGCCCTCACGTGGCTGGTGGACGGAATACCGCCCGGCGCGTCCATACCCTGGAGCGTGTGGGGCATTCCGCTGTTCTGGTGGCTGACCTTCATCGTCCCGCTCATCTTCATGGGGCTCTGTCTCGTGGTCATCCTCAGACGGCAGTGGGTCGAACACGAGAAGCTCGTCTTTCCCATGATGCAGATCCCCCTCGCCTTCACCCGGGGCATGGAATCGCCGAGCCGTGTCCCGGCCTTTCTCTCAGAGAAGCGGTTCTGGATCGGGTTCTCCATCCCGTTCTGCGTGATGATGTACAACATCGTCGGGTTCTTCACCCCGGTCGTGCCCCAGTTCCCCTATTTCGGGTCGGCTCCGCCCATTGTATTCGGCGAGGGATTCCCGCCGCTTGAAATCAACTTCCGGCCAGCCATCCTGGGTATTTCCTATTTCGTCAACCTGGACGTCCTCGCCGGTTTCTGGGTGTTCTACATGATCGGGATCATCCAGGTGGGCATTGCCCACCGGATCGGGTACGACATCCCGGGAAGAGACAACTACACCTCGATCCATCCCATGCTGGACTGGCAGAACATGGGCGCGTTCATTGTATTCGTGGGATGGGGGCTCTGGCGGGCGCGGTTTCACATCCGCGATGTCGTCGCCCAGGCCTTCGGGCGTCGCACCGGCCTCGACGACAGCGACGAGATGCTGCCCTACCGGGTCGCGGTCTTCGGATTCATGGGTGGCTTCGTCTACGGGGTGGTCTGGCTGAACCAACTGGGCATGAGCGTGCCCATCGCCGTGTTCCTCCTCGCCGGCGTATTCATCATCTATATCGGGGTGTCCCGCATCATAGCCGAGGCGGGGCTACCCTACGTGCGTTCGCCCATGATCGCCCAGGTGCTCGTATTCTATTCGGTCGGGTCGGCCAACCTGTCCATGTCCACCATGACCGCCATGGCCCAGACTTACGGACCCGTCAGCGAAATCAAGTCGACCTTCATGCCCGCCTTCATGCAGGCGGCCAAGCTGTCCGAAATCGGCACGCGGTGGCACCGGGGCCTGGGCTGGTCGCTTCTGTCCGCCGCGGTGATCGGCGTCGTAATCTCGCTGGTCTGGACGATCTACATGGGGTTCGACCAGGGCACGCGCCAGTTTACCAACGGATGGTGGTTCGGCCGGATCGGTTCGACCATCCCCTACAACGAAACGCTCACCAAGATGCGTGATCCCTTCGGACCGGACACGGCGCGGCTGATGTTCTTCATGGTGGGCGGTTCGCTCATGTTTCTGCTCATGACGCTGAGGGCCCGGCTGCCGGGCTGGCCGCTGCATCCCCTAGGCTTCTTCCTTTCATACTCCTGGCCCGCCCGGGCGATCGTCTCGTCCATGTTCGTGTGCTGGGTCATCAAGAGCATCATGATGTGGGTCGGCGGCATCGAACTGTACCGGAAGGGCCAGCCCTTCTTCCTCGGGCTGATCTTCGGCGTGGCCACCGGCGTGGTCATCTCCATGTTCGTCGACTACGTGTGGTTTCCCCACGCGGGCCATCATATCTACGGGATAGACTGACGTGTATTCGCGGATATTCGGTTACTTTTTCCTCGCATTGGGCGTCCTGTTGTTCCTCGCCGTGGCCGTTGCCGGCCCGGCCTGGGTGACGGAGCACGTGATCTTGAGGATCGTATCCCTTCCCGAAGACGTGCCGCCCAGGCCCCTCGAGGAGGCGCCGGTGTCCTGGGAAGAGGTTTCCGAAATCGTTACCCTGGAACGTGTGGAAACCCATGTCCGGGCGATGAGCGAAAACCCGTCGCGCGTCGTCGGCTATCCGGGAAACCGGGCGGCCATGGAATACGTGGTCGACGCCTTCCATGCCGGCGGCCTGGCCGAGGTCGCCATCGACACCTTCACGGTATCCTCGCCCGTCGACCACGGATTCACGCTAACCGTGCACGACGCCGTGGAGACCGAGATACCGGTGTACCAGTTCTGGCCCAACCTGGTCCGGCTGAATTCCTTTCCCGACGGGATCCGGGGACCCCTGCACTACGGTCGGCGGGGAGAATTCCAGGCCTTCAACGGGAAAGAGATCGAGGGGAGCATCGTCCTGGTCGATTTCGACGGGCGCGACCAGTACCTCAACGCGCGGATGCTGGGCGCGCGGGCCATACTTTTCTTCGACAGCGGACCCGGTGCCGTGACCAACAACCAGGCCCAGCGCAAGATCCTGGACGTGCCTGCCGACGTGCCGCGCTTCTGGGTCCCGGACCCCCATGCCGCCGCGGTCCTGGCGGCCGCGCGGTCCGGCGAGGTCGAAGTGACGATCCGGGGAAGCATGACGTGGGAACGGGCCGAGACCTGGAACGTCATGGGGTGGATACCGGGCCGGGACGAACCGCTGCCGGGGGGTGACGGCACGGAGAAATGGAAAGACCGGATCGTCGTGCTGTCGGCGTTCTACGACGCCATGTCGGTCGTACCCGGACTGGCTCCGGGCGCCGAGAGCGCGGGGGGCATCGCCGCCATGCTGGAACTGATGGATGTGCTCCGGGCCCATCCGCCGGGATACACCGTGCTGTTTCTGGCCACGTCCGCCCATTTCCACGGACTGCAGGGCGTGAACGACTTCCTGGACCGGCACCAGCGGAAGGACGAGTTCTTCCTGGAACGGATCCCCGAAGCGGACCGGATACCCTTCGACCTGTTCCTGGGCCTGGACCTGACCAGCAGGACGGACCAGGTCGGCCTGTTTAGCTATGGCGATTTCATCTTCTTCACCGCGAACCTGGACCTCCTGTACGAACCCTACGCGGACCGGTACCTGAATTACGCGCGCAAGGCCGGGGTCCACGATGAAGAGGAAAGCCGGACGGCCTACCTCAACACGCTGACGCACCCGCTCCGGTCGCAGGAAAGCTACATGCCCGCTGGTCCCGCCTTCGACCACGAGATGGTCACGCTCGCCGGACTCCACGGCATGACATTCGCCACGGCGAACGACAACAGGCTGCTCATCGATACCCCGAAGGACCGGATCGAGTATGTCGATTTCCCCAACCTGGTCCGGCAGATCCGAACGCTCGGCACCCTGCTTCCCGCCATGCTGTCCGATCCCGAGGCCTTCGACGTGGACGATTCGATACGGCTCAAGGACGAGGGGCGCGACATCGAAGGCCGGGTCCTCGAATTCGACCGCACGGTGGATTTCTTCAAGCCCAATACCCCGGTCTCCGATGCCCTGGTCGTCTACGAGCCAGGATACCAGAGCCACAGCGGCGTGCGGGGGTTCATGGTTACCCATGCCGACTCGATGGGGCATTTCAGGATGTCCATGGTCCGGTTCCCCCGGGGACCGACGGAACTGCGCAGCTACGGCCTCGGCGCCGACGGCCGGATCGTGTACGCCCCGGACCTGGGAGAAGAGGGCAACGCCACCTTTCCCCTCGCGGTGCCGAATGCTGCAAAGGTGAACAATACCATCCAGGTCCTCTTCCCCTGCGAGGAGATCAACCTCTTCGATATCGTGGACCCCGGCGTCTTCGTCGCCCTCGACAACCTGACCGTACTCGGCCGGGACAACAGTCCGCTGCGCAAGTACGGCGCGGCCTTCGTGGAAGATCAGAGTTTCTTCGGCAACTGGATGACCAACGCCGCCGTGGTTTTCGCCAGGCCCGAGGACCGGGTCAAGATGTTCATGAGCTCGGGTCCCCGGGGCGTCAAGTACCTGCTGACCAACACGCCCGAATCGTGGCTCGACGAACCGCCGGAAAGTATCTCCGATGACGCCATGGCCCTGGCGCAGGGACGCGGGTTCACGGCGGACCAGGGCCTGATCCTCTACCCCTTCTACCAGAGCGCCCTGGACCTGTGGTCGCTCAACCGGGCCCGCCTGATGAAACTGGAGGACCATGGCGTGACCAACGCCCGGGCCGCCGAGCTCCACGAGGAAAGCACCCGGGCGCTTCGGGCCGCCCGGGAAGCCCTGGAAAACCGCCGTTACGACACGTTCGCCGCGCGGTCGAGGGAGGCGTGGGGCTACGAGGCGCGGGCCTATCCCGACGTGCGCTACGCCGCGGACGACACGGTGGACGGCATCGTGTTCTACTTCATGCTGCTGGTCCCCTTCTGTTTCTTCCTCGAACGGCTTTTCTTCGGTTTCACGGACATCCGGAAGCGGCTGCTCTCGGTGGGCGTCATCTTCGCGGCGGTCTTCATGCTGTTGCAGAACGTGCACCCCGCCTTTCAACTCAGCCTGACGCCGTACATGGTCTTTCTCGCCTTCATCATCCTGGCCCTGGCGCTGATCATCATCACCATGATCGTCACCCGGTTCGACACCGAGATGAAGAACCTGACCCGGTCGGCGGCCGGCCTCCACGAGGCGGACATCGGCCGGCTGAGCGCCACGGCCGTGGCCATATCGCTGGGGATTTCGAACCTGCGCAAGCGGAAGATGCGCACGGCGCTGACCGCGGTCACGCTGACCCTGCTGACCTTCACCGTATTGTCCTTCACCTCCTTCAGGACCGGCATCCAGTTCTATACGCTGGACCGCGAGAACACCCCGCCGTACGACGGCGTCCTCATGCGCAGCCTGTCGTGGCACTCCCTGCCCACGTCCTTCCTGCCCTATGTGGAAAACGCCTTCGATGACCAAGCGAACGTGGTACCCCGGTCCTGGTACGAGCCGGAGGACATGACCAGCCCCTATATCGATCTGCGCGCTCCCGGCACGGGGGCCGCCACCACGGTACAGATCATCCTCGGCCTGCACGCCGACGAACCGGTCATTTCCGGCCTAGACCGTTATCTCCTGCCCGGCGGACGATGGTTCGCCCCGGACGAAAGGACGACCTGCCTGATGCCCACGGAACTGGCCGAACGGCTGAACGTGGGGCCGGAGGACGTGGGTACGGCGGTAGTGGAGATCCTCGGAGGCCGCTATACCGTGATCGGCTTGCTCGATTCCGATGGACTCGACGCCTACCGGGACATGGATGACGAAAGCATCATGCCCGCCAGTTTCTCCATGACCCGGTCCCTTACCGAAATGGACATCGAAGTGTTCATGTCCACCATCCAGGCGTCGGAACACCTGCCATCCCGCAACGTGCTGGTGCTTCCCTATCGCCAGACCCTCGACCTGAACGGGTCCACGCGGTCCGTGGCCATCGCGGGGTTCACCGACGGCGATCAGCTTCGCGACTCCGTGGAGGCCTTCATGTCGCGGGTCCTCCTGGCCGTGTTTGTCGGAATGGAGGACGAGGTCAAGGTCTACAGCTCCCTGGGCGCGACATCGGTTTCGGGCCTGGCCAACCTGATCATCCCGGTGCTTATCGCGGCGTTCCTGGTGTTGAACACCATGATGGGCGCCGTGTTCGAACGGTTCCGGGAAATCGGCGTGTACAGCGCCGTCGGCCTGGCGCCGAACCACGTCGCCGCCCTGTTCATCGCCGAAGCCGCCGTATTCGCGACCCTCGGCGCCGTGTTCGGCTATCTTGCCGGCCAGATCATCACCATGGGCCTCTCGCAGTGGGACCTGCTGGGCGGCATGTCGCTCAACTATTCCTCCCTGTCGACCGTGTACGCGACGGTAGTGGTCATGGCCATCGTCTTCCTGTCCACCCTCTACCCGGCGAAGAAGGCCGCGGACATGACGGTAGAGGACGTGACGCGGCGCTGGTCGCCGCCACCGCCCGACGGTGACGACTGGCGCTTCGAGTTCCCGTTCACGGTGACCGTTCCCGAAGCGTTGCCCCTTTCGGGTTATCTGAACCACATATTCCAGACGCATGAAGACAGTTCGGCGGAGGACTTCGTCGCCGAGGGGACCATGCTCGACGTGGTACCGGGGGATACCTTCGACACGTATCACATAGCGTCCACCGTCTGGCTGGCGCCCTATGACCTCGCCATCAGTCAGGACGTGCGGCTTGAACTGGAGCCCGTTCTCCACGAGAGACTGTACCGCATCCTGATCGTGATCCGCCGACGCAGCGGAGACCTGGCTCAGTGGCAGACGATAAACCGCCGGTTCTTTACCGTATTGAGGAAGCGGTTCCTCGTGTGGCGGACCCTCGCCGAGCCTATAAAGGCACGGTACCGGGGGATCAAGGCTTTCGATCGTCACACGGCCCTTTAGCCGGCGGAGCGGAACCGCGATGTGCGATGCGATCCGGAATGAGGAAAAGCGATGTGCGGCGCGAACATGAGAGAGGAGCGGCGATGTACGACCTGATCATCAAGGGCGGCCACGTCATCGATCCCGATAACGGCATCAACGAGAGCCGGGACGTTGCCGTCGACGGCGGCCTGATCGCGGCGGTGGAGCACGACATCCCGGCGGAACACGGGAGGCGGGTTGCCCGAGTTCACGGCCACTACGTCACGCCCGGCCTGATTGACATCCACATGCACGCCTACGGCGGCTACCAGGGGTGGGTGTTCCCCGACGCCCACGTGCTCCCCAACGGGGTGACCACGGTGCTGGATACCGGGGGCGCGGGCTGGAAGAAGTTCGAAGATTTCAAGGACACGGTCATCGCCGAATCCGTTACCCGCGTGCTGGCGCTGATCAACATCGTGGGCGCCGGCATGGAAGGCGCCGTGGAGCAGGACGTATCGGAGATGGATCCGGTACCCTGCGCGGACATGATCAGCAGGTACCCGGAACACGTCGTCGGGTCCAAGACCGCCCATTTCGGCGGTCCGGGCTGGGAGGCGGTGGACGGCGCCGTCGAGGCGGCCCGGCGAAGCGACACCATCGCCATGATCGATTTCGCGCCGAAGCCGACCCGGAGCTACCGGGACCTGCTGCTGAAGAAGCTGAGCCCCGGCGACATACATACGCATCTCTACGCGCAGCACATCCCCCTGCTGGACGAGCACGGCCGGGTGAACGACTACGTCCGGGAGGCCCGCGACAAGGGCATCCTGTTCGACCTAGGCCACGGCGGCGGCAGCTTCTGGTTCCGCATCGCCGTGCCGGCCATCGAGCAAGGGTTCCTGCCGGATACCATCAGCACGGACTTCCACAAGTACAGCGCCCTGATGCCGAACGCGAGCATGAACACGACCATGTCGAAGTGCCTGAACATGGGGATGACCCTGGAGGACGTGGTCATGCGCTCCACGCGAAACCCCGCCCGCGCCATCCGGCGCCCCGAACTGGGCACGCTGAGCATCGGCGCGGAGGCGGACGTCGCCGTGCTGGAACTGGAATACGGCGAATTCGGTTTCGTGGACTCGGGTCATGCGCGCATGCGCGGCGACAGGAGGCTGAGGTGCCTGCTGACGGTGCGGGCCGGAGAGGTGGTCTGGGACCTGAACGGCCTGACGCGGCCGGACTGGGAAAAGGCGGGCGATTACGTAAGGACCGAGTAGGCGGATGGGCGAAGGTGGAAGGGTGGCGTAAGTAGATGAGCGAGGGAACAGGGAGTCGGGCAAGTGGAAGCTCGGACGGACAGGACTGGGATAGCGGATGAGTGACACCAGGCGTGAACAGCAGGAACCGCGGGACCAGCGCGACCAGGCCGCGACGACCGCCGGACAGGACGACCGGTGGCAGATCGTGCCGGACAGCCTGCCCTACGAGGACGGGTTCAGCAGCCGGATCATCTGGGCCGCCTTCTTCGTCGGGCTGGTCATGCTGCCGGGGGCGATCTACCTGGAACTGGTGACCGGAAAGAGTTTCGCGGGCGCCGCGGAATGGGTCACCATCATCATGTTCATCGAGATCGGGAAGCGTCTGTTCATCAAGCTGAAGCCCCAGGAAGCCATCATCCTCTACTGGCTCGCCGCCGGGCTGGCGGCGACGGGCCTGGGCGCCAGCGGCATGGCGGCGGGATCGTCGGTGCACGGCGCGCCTTTCGCCAAGATGATCTGGTTCCAGTACCTGATCCAGTCCCCCCAGGCGGACGGCCTGGCACAGCTTTTGCCCCAGTGGGTGTCGCCGCCCAGAGGTTCCGATTCCCTGATCACCCGGACCCTCTTCTCCATGGAGTGGCTGGAACCTATCCTGCTGGCCATCCTCGTGTCCATACTCGGCCTGGTCAACGCCATTTCGCTGGGATACGTGCTCTTCCGCATTACGGCGGACACCGAACGCCTGCCCTTTCCCCTGGCGCCCGTTCAGGCGGCCGGCGCCACCGCGCTGGCGGAATCGTCGGCGGGCGAGGAGACCTGGAGGTGGCGCCTGTTTACTGTCGGCGCCATGATCGGCCTGGGCTGGGGCATACTCTACGTGGTCGTCCCGACGGTATCGGGCGTGGTGCTGACCAAGGGCGTCGAGGTCTTTCCCATTCCCTTCGCGGACTTCACGCCGCGGGTCCGGGACGTGCTGCCCGCGTCGCCCATCGGCATCGGCACGGACATGGCCACGCTCCTGGTGGGTTTCGTCCTGCCCTTCTGGATCGTGGTCGGCACCTTCATCAGTTCCTTCGTGGTCACCTTCATCGCCAATCCGGCTCTCTATCACTTCGGCCTGCTGCACAGCTGGGCGCCGGGAATGAGCACCATTCCCACCTCTATCAACAATACCATCGATTTCTGGCTGAGTTTCTCCTCCATCGGCACTTCGCTGGTCATCGGCCTGGTCGGCCTGGTCGCCTTTGCCCGCGCTCTGAGGCGAGACCCGGAAGGCGCATCCGGAGGCCAGGGACCCCGCCGGCCGCCGCCGGACCGGGGCGATTTCAGGCTGCCCATCCCCATCGCGCTCTGGGCGGTCTCGACCCTGTGCTTCATCCTCCTGGTCTACTACCTCGAACCCGCGTTCCCGGTATGGATCTCCCTGGTATTCGGGTTCCTGTGGACACCCTTCTTCTCCTACATCGGCGCCCGCATGATCGGTCTCACGGGCTCGCCCTACGGATCGTCCTTCCCCTACGCGAGGGAGGGCTCCTTCTACCTGTCGGGCTACAAGGGGGTGGCCATCTGGTTCGCGCCGGTTCCGCTCTTCGATCACAGCGGCGTGGTCGCGACCTTCCGGCAGCTGGAACTCACCCGAACGCGATTTCCAAGCCTGGTCAAACTGTATATATTGAGCCTGTTGCTGCTCATCGTGTTCAGTTTCCTGTTCTATGCCCTGATCTGGAAGCTGGCGCCCATACCGTCCGCGGCCTATCCCTTCGTCGAGAAGATGTGGCCGCTGCAGGCGACGATGGAAACGATCTGGATCAAGTCGACCCTGCCGGGCGGATCGGATGTGATCGGGCAACTCATCAAGTGGGAGTACATCGGCGCAGGGATGGGGTTCACGGTGGCCCTGTACGGGGTCCTGAGCCTGCTCAAGGCGCCGCCGCTGCTGTTCTACGGCCTGGTCGCGGGCCTGGGCACGGGCGCTTGGATACACTACACGCTGCCCACGTTCATCGGAGCGATGCTGGGCCGGTTCTATTTCGGGCGGCGGTACGGAGAGAAAAGGTGGCGCGCCTACGCGCCCGTGATCCTCGCCGGGTACGGGTGCGGCCTGGGCCTGATCGGCATGGCCGCCGTCTCCCTGGTGCTGATCGCCAAGTCCACGTCCCAGATCCTGTTCTGAGGTCCCGGACCTTGTACCGACGTCCCGGATCCTGTTCAGATTCACTCTGAATCGCATCCAAAAGGTACCTGTAGTTTATGCCCGATGATTTCCGCGTAGCCCTGGTCGCCGACCTGCGGGGTCCCGACGGCGGGGTCGTGTTCGACGATTTCGGCGTCGACCTGCTGGACGAAGCAGGTGTCTACCATGCCTTCCTGGAAGAGGACCGGTGGCCCGTCACCCCGGATCAGCTCGAGGATTTCGACGCGGTGATCTCCATGGGACAGCCCTACACGCAAGACTCCTTTGCCGGGGTCGGGCGTCTTGCGCTTGTCGCCCGGACGGGCGTGGGTTACGACATGATCGACATGGACGCGGCCACGGAAGCGGATGTCATGGTGACGATCACGCCGGAGGCCACGCGCAGGCCCGTGGCGAGCGCCACGATGGCCCTGATGCTCGGTCTCTGCCACCGGGTAACGATCAAGGACGACATCGTACGGAATGACGACTGGGACATCCGGTTCGATCACATGGGATTCGAGATCCGCGGCCGCGTGGTCGGCCTGCTCGGCATGGGCATGATCGGCCGCGAGGTGGTGCGCATGCTGGCGCCCTTCGAGCCTTCCGAGATCCTGGTCTCCGATCCCGCGGTGTCCGCCGAGGAGGCCGCGCAACTGGGCGTTACGCTGGTGGACCGGGAGACCCTGCTCCGCCGCAGCACGTTCGTCACCATCCACTGTCCGTTGAACGCACACACCCGGTACCTGATCGGTTCGCGGGAGCTGCGCATGATGCGGGAGGACGCCTACCTCGTCAACACGGCGCGTGGCGCCATCGTTGACCAGAAGGCACTGGAGCAGGCGTTGCAGGAAGGCTGGATCGCAGGCGCGGCCATCGACGTTTTCGAGCAGGAACCGCCGGACGCCGACGATCCCCTGCTGTCCCTGCCGAACGTCATCCTGGCGCCTCACGCTTCGTGCTGGACCCACGAACTGTTCCGCGATATCGGACACGACTGCATGAAGGCGGCCCTGGCCGTATCCCGGGGAGAAGAGCCTCCCTACGTGGTCAACCGGGCGGTGCTCGAGCGTCCGGGACTGAAGAAGAAACTGGAGAAGTTCAGGACACAGCACGCGGATAAAACACTGAAAGGAAGAAAATGCCCGTAATTGCCCCCGAGAAACTGCATCGAATCGGCTGCGAAGTGATGGAGGCGGCCGGCTGCACGGCGGACGACGCGCGCAGTGTGGTGGACCACCTTGTGGATTCCAATCTCTTCGGCCACGATTCCCACGGCGCCATACGGATCCCGGAATACGTCAAGGCCATCAAGGACGAGGGCCGGTTCAAGGCCCGGGCGGACGTTCGGATCGAAAGGGAAAGTCCCTGTACGGCGGTGGTAGACAACGGCGGCGCGCTCGGACAGGTAGGCGGTACCTTCGCCATGCAACTGGCCATGGAGAAGGCGCGGAAGCACGGAACGGCCACGGTTTCGCTCAGGCGCACCAGCCACGTGGGGCGCGTGGGCGCCTATCCGCTTATGGCTGCCCGGGAGGGCCTGATCGGACTGGCCTTCGTCAACGCGGGCCGGTTCGGGCGCCAGATCCCGCCCTTCGGCGGCATCGACGGACGCATCAGCACCAATCCCATTGCTTTCTCGGCCCCTCGCCGGGACGACGACCCCGTCATGGTGGACCTGACCACTTCCGTCGTCGCGGAGGGCAAGGTGCGGGTGGCCGCGAACAAGGGCGTGCAAGTTCCCGAGGGCTGGCTGATCGACCACAACGGCAATCCCACGACCGATCCCACGGTCATCAAGGGGCCGCCGCCCAACGGCGCGATCCTGCCCATGGGCGGCATCGTCGCCCACAAGGGGTACAGCCTCGGCCTGCTCGTGGAGATCCTGGGCGGTACGCTGAGCGGCCAGGGATGCGCACAGGGCGAGCAGACCGTATCGAGCAACGGCGTGCTCTTCACCGTCTACGATATTTCGTTTTTCACGGACCTGGACTGGTACTACGAGGAAGTCGAGGGACTGATCCGTCACGTGAAAGCCAGCCGGACGGCCCCGGGATTCGACGAGATCCTCATACCGGGCGAACCGGAGTTCCGCCTGGCGGCGACACGCAGGCAGGATGGCATCAGCATCGACGACACCACCTGGCAGCAGATAGAGGAAGCCGGGATCAGAGTCGGTCTGGACCCGCAGAGATGGTAAGCCCGCGGAAATGAAAAAGGGACAGGAGAATCGCTCTCCTGCCCCATTGAGACTATCTTGAAGTTACAGCGTGCTTACTTGGCCGAGAAACCGACGATCAGGCGGTGGGTACCCCAACCAACTCCCAGGGCACCCTGGCCTTCCCTCTCCATGAGTCTCACAGTGAGCCGTTCGACCATCTCGTCTTCCACACTGTAACTCATCGGCACTTCCAGCACGTCGTTCTCCCGGCTGGCGCCCGGCGCGCCCCAGATCCCCACTTCGCTGTTGAAGATGAGCGACCACGCATCGCCTTCCACGTGCTTGATCCAGGCGCTGTAGGAACCCGCGGCCAGCGTGGCGTCACCGAACATTAGATCGCCTTCCGTCGAAAAGGTCGTGGACTTGTTGCTGCCGAAGCGCCAGACGAACCCCGCCGGCGCCATGGCGAGCATGTCCCTGCCCTTCATTTCGGGACGGCCGTATTCGATGGACACCTTGCCGCCCGACAGCGTGACTTCCAACATGCCCCGTCCGGGGTCCATTTCTTCTCCGCCCGAGGGCATGGTCGTTTGGGCATTGGCGATCCCGCCCAGGGAAGTCAAGGCCATGGCAAGGGCCAGGCCGCCGATCATACGGGTAATGCGAAGCATAAAAACCTCCTGAAAACGGTGCTTGTTCTGACATGCCTTTATAGCAGGTCGTACGAGCCCAAAATGAGAAGAATCAGCGTTGTTGTCAACGTAATTACATTGCCCCGGCGATGCCTGGGAAACGGACCCGGGAAAAGTCGACGCGGCTGCCTCGGCCGGCCCCGGGAGACGGCAGGCCGGCGGTGTATTTCCCTTGATTTCTGGCCCGTCCCGGTCGATTTTATCCCGTGGGGGCCTACGGTTCAACAACCCCTTCCTTCTATGACGTCTTTATACGTCCGATTGTTGCATTTCTTCAATTTAAAGGAGCTACTGGGATGACCCGTGTAGACGATGCCGTATTGAACGGCCTGGCCGGATTCGACTCGGCCACGGTTTACAACGCCGTGGAGAAAGTGCAGGGCGTTTCGAATGACGATTACACCGGCCCGGAGATTCATTACCTGACGCCTGAATTCGGCACCGTGATCGGGTACGCCGTGACTTCCGAGGTCACCCCGCTGGACGCCACACCGGCCAATATGAGCTGGTCCGACTACTACGACGTGCTGAACGAGACGCCGGGTCCCATGATCGCGGTGATGAAGGACGTCGACACCCGTCCGAAGCGCGCCGCCCTCTTCGGAGACGGCATGGCGCATATCCACAGGAAGCTCGGCGTAGTGGGCGCCGTGGTCGAAGGCTGCGTCCGCGATCTAGAGGGCATCCGGGCGGCGGGTCTCCCCATATGGGGCCTCGGCACGGTATCCGGCCATGGCCCCTTCAACGTGCGTGCCGTCGGGCGGCCGCTTGTGGCCGGTCAGTTGCTCGTGCAGACCGGGGACCTGTTGCTCGCCGACGTGGACGGCGTGGTGAAGATCCCGCTCGAAATCGCGGAAGACACCCTTAGAAAAGCGCATGAGATCAGGACCTGGGAACGGTCCCACTTCGACATGATCAACAGCCCCGATTTCTCCTACGAAAAGTGGAAGAACAGGGAGTCGCAGGCGTAAGCCGCCTATTGGACCAGATCGTGAAAGCACCGACGGGAACCGAACTGCACTGCAGAAACTGGCTCATCGAAGCGGCCTACCGCATGATCCAGAACAACCTGGACCCCCGGGTCGCCTTCGATCCGGAAAACCTCGTCGTATACGGCGGAAGGGGCAAGGCCGCCCGTAACCGGGAAGCCCTTGAAGCCATCCTGAACACCTTGCGTAAGCTGGAACCCGACGAGACCCTCATGGTGCAGTCGGGCAAGCCGGTGGCGGTGTTTCGCACTCACGAGGACGCGCCGCGCGTCCTGATCGCCAACTCGAACATGGTGCCGGCCTGGGCGACCCAGGAGAACTTCGACGCCTGGGAGCGCGAGGGCCTGACGATGTACGGCCAGATGACGGCCGGCAGCTGGATCTACATCGGTACGCAGGGCATCCTTCAGGGTACCTACGAGACCTTCGGCGCGCTCGCGCGAAAACACGGTTGGGGCAGCCTGTCGGGAAAGCTCGTGGTTACGGCCGGGCTGGGCGAGATGGGCGGTGCCCAGGCGCTGGCCATCACCATGAACGGCGGCGTGGGACTGCTGGTGGAGGTGGATCCATGGCGCGCGCGCCGGCGCCTGGAGCTTCGCCAGGTGGACACCGTGGCGGAGAACCTCGACCTCACGCTGAGCTGGGTGGACGAGGCCCTGGCAACGGGCGAAGCCCGGTCGATCGCCCTGATCGGAAACGCCGCCGAGGTGCTTCCCGAACTTATTGACCGGGGGATCGTACCCGACGTGGTCACGGACCAGACCGCGGCTCACGACCCACTCTACGGGTACATCCCCGCCGGGCTGTCCCCTGAAGAAGCGCGCCGGTTGCGCGAGCGCGATCCGGACGCCTACCAGGAGCGTTCCATCGCTTCCATGACCGTCCACGTCCAGGCCATGCTCGCGTGGCAGCGGAAGGGGGCCGTGGTCTTCGACTACGGCAACAACCTGCGGCAGCGGGCCTATGACAACGGGGTGGAGCAGGCCTTCGACTATCCCGGTTTCGTCCCGGCCTACATCCGACCCCTGTTCTGCGAAGGCAAGGGCCCCTTCCGCTGGGTCGCCCTTTCGGGAGATCCCGAGGACATCTACCGGACGGACCAGGCCATCCTCGAGTTGTTTCCGGAGGACGATCACCTGTTCCGCTGGATCACCATGGCCCGGCGACACGTGGAATTCCAGGGGCTTCCGGCCCGTATCTGCTGGCTGGGATACGGCGAAAGGACCCGGGCGGGACTGAGATTCAATGAACTGGTCGCTTCCGGCGAGATCAGTGCGCCCATCGTTATCGGCCGCGACCACCTGGACAGCGGCTCCGTCGCCAGCCCGAACCGCGAGACCGAGGCCATGAAGGACGGATCGGACGCCATCGCGGACTGGCCCGTACTGAATGCGTTGCTCAACACGGCGAGCGGCGCGACCTGGGTGAGCTACCACCATGGCGGCGGCGTGGGCATCGGATACAGCCTGCACGCCGGGCAGGTCATCGTCGCCGACGGCACGCCCGAGGCGGCGGTGCGCCTGGAGCGCGTGCTCACCAACGACCCGGGGATGGGCGTGGCCCGGCACGTCGACGCCGGCTACGAAGAAGCCCTGGACGTGGCGAAAACACGCGGCGTCAAGATCCCCATGATGGATTGAATATTGGAAGCGGTGGTCGGATATGGCTGGTTCCCAGGACCCCCTGGCCCTCACGGGTCACGATCTCACCATAGACGACGTGGTCGCCGTCTCGCGGGGCCGAACCGTCGCCGTACATCCCGATGCCCTTCCCCGCATGGAACGGTCCCGGGAGGTCGTGGACCGGCTGGTCTCGGAGGGTCGAATCGCCTACGGCATCACCACGGGGTTCGGCCGGTTCAAGGACAAGCTGATCTCTGCCGGCCAGGTCGCCGAACTTCAGTTGAACCTGATCCGAAGCCACGCGGCCGGAACCGGTCCTGAACTGGACGAGGAGACCGTGCGGGCCATGCTGGTCATCCGGGCCAATACGCTCGCCATGGGCTATTCGGGTATTCGGACCCAGGTCGTGCAACTGATGGTGGACATGCTGAACGCGGGCGTGCATCCCTGCATTCCCGGACGGGGTTCACTCGGCGCGAGCGGGGACCTGGCGACCCTGGCGCACATGTCCCTGGTGCTCATCGGCGAAGGCGAGGCCATGTACCGGTCCCGTCGGCTCGACGGCGCGTCCGCGCTGCGGGAGGCCGGCCTCCGGCCCCTAACCCTGGGCGCCAAGGAGGGCCTGGCCCTGACGAACGGCACCACGCTCATGGCCGGCCTCGGCGCCTTGCTGGTCCACCGGGCGACCCACCTGGCCCTCTCGGCGGACATCGCCGCCGCCATGACGTTGGAAGCGCTGGCCGGCACCGACCGCGCGTACGACGCCCGGGTGCACGCCATACGGCCCCATCCCCGGCAGATCGCCTGCGCGGGATTCCTGCGGGACATCCTGAACGGCAGCCGGCTGCTGCGTGCCGACAATCCGGGTAACGTCCAGGATCCCTATACCCTGCGCTGCGTCCCCCAGGTACACGGCACGGTCAGGGACACGATCGATTACGCTCGGTGGGTCGTCGGTATCGAGTTGAACGCCGCGAACGACAATCCGCTGGTCTTCGCGGGGGATGATCCCGAAGAAGCGGAAATCATCAGCGCGGGCAATTTCCACGGCGAACCCATTGCCGTCGCCATGGACAGCATGAAACTGGCGCTCGCGGACATGGGCAACATGAGCGAGCGGCGTTCGGCCCGACTGGTAGATGCCGATTCCAACGAAGGCATTTTGCCCATGTTCCTCACGGATCACGGTGGGTTGGAAAGCGGCCTGATGCTTGCCCAATACACGGCGGCCGCCCTTGCGTCGGAGAACAAGGTGCTGGCCCATCCCGCCAGCGCCGACTCCATTCCGAGCGGCGCCAACACGGAAGACCACGTGAGCATGGGCGCGGCGTCGGTACACCACACGCTGCAGGTGGTGGAGAACGTGGAGACCATCGTCGCGATCGAATTGATCGCCGCCGCCCAGGGCGCCGATTTCAGATGCAGAGAACCCGGGGTCGCCCACGAAGACATGGGGGCCGGTACCGGCCTGGCGCACCGGTTGATTCGCCGGCATGTCCCCTTCCTCGACCGCGACGTCCCGCTTGCCCCACTTTTCGAATCCATACGTAAACTCGTCGCCCAGGGCGATGTGATCGACGCGGTCCGGGAAAAGGTGGAAGTCCCCGGACCGACGCTGGACTGATCCATTCATCCCCACGGGTCGAACGCGTCCCGGCAAGATAGTAAACTCCGGTTCGAAGATCGCCGCCTGATCATAGATGAGTAGAATGGAATCCGTAGATCTGTACCTCCACAATGCGGAACAGGTCGTTACCTGCGCATCCCGCGAGCCGAAACGCGGGCCTGAAATGGCGGAGCCCGGCGTGATCGGGGGCGGCGCGGTGGCGGTCAAGAACGGGCGTATCGTCGCGGTCGGGCCGACCGGTCAACTGGACGAGTCCTTTACGGCTGATCGCGTGATCGACTGCACGGACCGATCCGTTTGCCCGGGACTTGTGGACGCCCATACCCACACGGTATTCGCTGGGGATCGCGCCGCGGAATTCGAACTGCGGATCAAAGGCGCCTCGTACCTCGATATCATGGCGGCCGGCGGGGGTATCGTCAGTACCGTCCGGCATACGCGGGCGGCATCCGTGGACGAGCTGGTGTGCTCCGCCACGGTCCGGCTTGACGAGATGCTGGCGCTGGGTACCACGACCGTGGAGATCAAGACCGGTTACGGCCTGAGTGTGGAAGACGAACTGAAGATGCTCCAGGTCATCGAACGGCTCGACCGGGACCATCCCTGCGACATCGTACCCACGTTCCTGGGCGCCCACGCGGTGCCTCCCGAATTCGATGGGAATGCCGATACGTACGCGCGGTGCGTAATCGACGAGATCCTGCCCGAAGCGGCGGCCTGGTATGCATCGTCCCGGTTCGCGGCGCGAGGCGTTCCCATGTACATCGACGTGTTCTGCGAAGACCACGCCTTTGATCTCGAGCAGTCGCGCCAGGTGCTTGAGGCCGGGATCGAAGCCGGTTTCAAGGCCAAGATGCACGTCGACCAGTTCAACGATTTCGGAGGCGTCGCCATGGCCCTGGAACTCGGTGCCGCTTCGGTGGACCATCTCGACGTGACCGACCGTGCCGGAATCGAGATGCTTGGCGGATCCGACACCATCGCCGTCCCGCTTCCGGCCGTTAACTTCAACCTGGGTATGGCGGACTACGCCGACGCCCGGTCGATGATGGACGCCGGCGCCGTCGTGGCACTCGCCACCGACCTCAATCCCGGATCGGCCCCCTGTCCGTCCATGCCCGCGGTCATGGCCATCGCCTGCCGGTACCAGCGATTCAGCCCCGCGGAGGCGTTGAACGCTTCCACGATCAACGCGGCTTACGCCATCGGTCAGGGGGAAGTGACCGGTTCCATCGAAGTCGGCAAACGGGCCGACCTCCTCGTACTGAAGTCGGGGGATTACCGGCATATCCCTTATTTCTTCGGGGGGAATCCGGTGCATACCGTGATCAAACGGGGACAGGTTGTGGACCTATGATCGAAGCGCCCCGCGTAAGTTTCGAAGCCGAAGAGTGGGTCATGCCCGGCCTGGCTACGGCCCATTCCCACGCCTTCCAGCGCGCCCTCCGCGGGCGGACCCAGCGCCGCGCGACACGGGCGGGCACGTTCTGGGGTTGGCGGGACGAAATGTACCGGTTGGTCGAGAGCCTTCGTCCGGACGACCTTTACGCCATCGCGCGCTTCGCTTATACCGAACTGGCCATGTCCGGGGTAACGGCCGTCGGAGAGTTCCACTACGTGCATCATGGCCCCGGAGGGCGTCCCTATGCCGACCGCACCGAACTGGCGGACGCCGTGGTTCGCGCGGCCAGGGACGTAGGCCTGCGCATCTGCCTGATCCGCACCGCCTACCTGAGGGCCGGGTACCGGCAGGCCGCGGTCCCGGCGCAGGAGCGGTTCATCGATCCGTCAATCGATCTCGTGCTAAGGGACCTCGACGCGCTGAGATCGCGCTATGCTGACGATCCCCACGTTTCCGTGGCCGCGGCCGCCCACAGCATTCGCGCGGTGCCACTGCCGGATGTCAAGGCGCTTGCCGCGTATGCGGAAGCACACGATCTGCCTTTTCATATGCACGTCAGCGAACAACGCGGCGAGCTGGAGGAATGCAGGTCTGAGCACGGGACGACGCCCGTCGCGGTGCTTTCGAATGAAGGCGTACTGTCCCCGCGTTTCGTGGCCGTGCATGCCACGCACCTCGATGGGGCGGAAATCACCGCATTGGGCGATCGCGGGTCCTTCGTGTGCATATGCCGGACGACGGAGAGAGACCTCGGCGACGGCCTTCCACCCGTGTCGGGACTACTCGGCGCCGGCGCGCGCCTTTGTGTCGGCGTGGACAGCCATGCCTGCGAGAACGCCTTCGAGGAAGTCCGGGCCGTGGAACTGGACGAACGATCCCGCGTCGAAATGCGGCACGCCGCGGCGGAAGCGCCGCTGATGCTGGACGCGGCCACCCGTCTGGGCTACGCTGCCTGCGGTCTGGATGCATCGTGGCGGGAAGACCATGTCCACCTGGACCCCGACGACCCGTCCATCGCCGCCATCGATCCGGACCTAGCTGCTGACGCTATTCTATTCGGCGCCACGCCGCGGACGGTGAAATCCGTATCGGTCGCAGGCAGGCCGATCGTCTCCGAGGGCCGCCACGCCCAATACGGAGAGACGTTGAAACTGTACCGCAAGTCATTGCGTCAACTGGAGTTAATTTGAAAAAGGAAGGAGGCCTTGATGGCATCGGTCAAGTATGACTACGCGGAGATGATCTGGAACGAGGTCAGGGACGCCGCGGCCCAGGACCGGGTCGCCCTGCTGCCGGTGGCGACCTACGAAGACCACGGACCCCACCTGCCCGTGGACGTCGACGTGGTCCTCGCGACGGAGATCTGCCGGCGCGCCGCGGCCCGCATACCGGAGGAGGTCGTGCTCGCCCCTCCGGTGACCCACGGCTACAGCCCCCATCACATGGATTTCCACGGGACGATCACCATCCGGTGGGACACCTTCATCAACTATGTCCGGGACGTGTGCTGCAGTCTGGCCTATCACGGATTCAAGCGCATTCTCATCATCAACGGCCACGGGAGCAACACTTCGCCCCTGGATCTGGCCGCCCGTCTCACCGTGCTCGACTATGAAGGACGTGTTCTGTGCGCCAGCGCCAACCACTGGGGACTGAGGCAGGCCCGGGAGACGGGTAATGCGCTCCGCGATTCGGACTACGGCGGGACGTCTCACGGCGGGGAGTACGAGACGTCGCTCTACCTCGTCCTGAAGCCCGACCTGGTCGAGATGGACAAGGCCGTGGACAACAGGAGTCCGATGCCCGACAGTTTCAAGACGGATCTCTTGTCCGGCGGACATCCCGGGGCTTCCGACGCCCGCCTGGTACCCTACTGGAGTTCGATTTCACCCAGCGGGGTCATGGGGGATGCCACCAAAGCGACCCGCGAGAAGGGAGAAAAGTTCCTGGAGGCCGCCATCAACGGGGTGATCGAACTGATCAGGGAATTGCGGGGTACGCCCATACTGGCGCGGCGCGTCCAGCACGGCGATATACCCGACACGAAGTGGAAGATGACCTAGGAGATCGCGGGCGACAGCCCACGGCCGGCCGGGCGCCTCTCCAGGCAAAAACGCGGTACCCCGAATTCAGCCCCGCGACGGTTCGCTCATGGTTTCCCGGGCCTGGCGGCTCAGTTCCGGCAAATGATCGTCGTTGGCCATGACCTGCTCAAGGTGGCGCAAGCGGTCGGGAGAAGCGGTGCGAAGCATGGCGGCGCCGTATGCTTCGTCCAGCCAGAAGCGGGAAGCGCCGCTGATGTAGTCGCGCAGTTCCGGGATGAGTCGCTCAGGATAGCGCTGGCACAGGTTCATGGTGAACATTCGCCGGCGCCCACCGCCGCCGAACGAGGCGTGCTTGGTATTGTGGTTGAAACACACGATGTCGCCCGGCCGGGTCTCCAGCGCCATCGCCGGCACGTCCTTCGGGGCCGTATCCCACAACGACGAACTCTCGCCGACGTTTTCCTGCAGGGAAGCCCCATAGACATCATCCCGCTTGTGGCTTCCCGGAATAACCCGCAGGCAGCCGGTGTCCCTTGTCAACGTATCCAGGTAAAAGGCGATTTTGATATGCAGGATCTCGGGATGCCATCCATCGGAGTGCCACCTCGTATCTCCGGCGTAGTAGTTGCCATCGCTGCCCATGTAATTGAAATCGTCGCCTAGCAGACTGGTTGCGATTCCCCTGATTCGTTCGTCGTCCAGCAGGGAGGATAGGCGTTCGTGCTGGTCGATGAATGGAACGATACAGGACCGTTGTTTGCCGTCATGCGGCCGTCCGTCGTGCCCGCCACCACGGCCTGCCCAGACCTCTTCGAAGTCATTGATGATCTCGTCGATGCGGTCATCCAGCAGCCCCGGAAACCCCAGGTATCCGAACGTATCGAAGAAGGCGAGTTGCTGTTCAGTAAGGTAACTCATACCCTTATCCTCCTTAACCCGGCAAAAGGGCATCTCGCCGGTCCATCGATCGGGATACCCAGCGATCCCCGAGCGTCAGCGTTACGAAACATGATCCTTCTCCGTCTACGGATTGGGCGGAGAGGTGCAGATGAGCACGACCAGGGTCTCGGTACCGGTGTTTTCTATACCGTGCAGGCACCAGGGCGGCAGATAGACGAAGTCGCCTTTTTTCACATCGCGCTTGTAATTCGCGAAGGTCATTTCCCCCGATCCCTCGAGAATGACATAGGTCTCTTCGGTGGGATGGGAACCGGGTTCAAGAACGACGTGAGGCGGAACATAAAACAATACCAGTCCCATGTTCTCCGCCGGGGCGTTGGGATTGACGGGATGTACTATCCTGACCCCCAGGCCGTTGCAACCGGGATAGACGACCGGTACGCCATCCTGGGCATTGACGATCATGGGATCCGGCGGTGTCTCCGGTTTGGGGATATCGGGGATTTTGGCCTGGTCTTCGCTGGTATATCCCTTGAATTCGGTAATCTTCGCCATATGACCGGATCTCCTTTCAGGTACGAATCGGGAATATACGAACACGGGGTCAGCAGTCGGCAGATTCCGCCGCGCAATCGAAATCGAATTCCAGCCAGTCGCCCAGAGGCACGTAACCGATTTTCTGATAGATGCGGTTGGAGGCCGGGTTCGACAGGTCGGTAAACAGGCTACAGAAACTGTACCGGCCCGCAAGCAATTTTTTCGTCAACGCGTAAACGCACGAAGTCGCGTATCCCCGGTTTCGTAACGCGGCAGGAGTGTAAACCATTGTGACATTCGTACCGTTTTTCATGGCCCGCGACTGCCTGGCGATCGACACCGGTCCATCGTCCTCCCAGATGTACAGGTTTCTCTCCGCGATGTACTTTTCAGCGTTGCGTTCCGCCTTCCCCGGCCCGGATTCCTCCCCTACCGCTTCCTGCGTGAATAACGCGATCCACCGCGCCATCAGTCGTTGGTCCGCCATTTCGGCCGGCCTCAGCCTGCCCGGGGCGAGCGGCACGTCGATCACGCTACGAGCCTCGAATACCCGCAGCCGTTTTCGCGGTATCGCTGAACACCCGGGGAAAGTCCTCATCCACTGACTGGAAAAGCACCGGGCTTCAGCCTCCGGTCCACTTACGCCCGGCACCCGTACCTTCCCGCGTTGCATGTGCCGAATAAGCCGGTCCACGGCATCATCGATTTTCGTGTCGTATATGCTCAAGACGATTCTGTGGGGCGGCGACCTGACCGCTACGCCCACCGGATCGCCGTTATCCAGAATGCTCAGGAGCAGCGGCGGATCGTCGCCGTAGTAGTACGGATCTCCGGCCAGTGTGTGCACCAGACCTAAGGGCAGGTTGTTCTCGCTCTCGCGCTTTTCCAGGAAAGCGCCGGAAAGCGCGAGGAGTTCGTCCGCGTGGTCATGTTGCACGATGTCGTACATGACGCGGCCTCAGGGCAATTCGTAACGGATCCACCACCAGTAGTTGCCAATATGCACCCTGAGATGCTGCGACAGGGGTTCGAATATGCGCCTTAAATCATCTTCGGTCGGATCGTTTTCGACCATGACATACTCCGATCCGTCAGATAACTGTCGTGTCATGAATTGATCTACGAAGCCATTGACCCTGAAGAGCCTGCTTACGGCATCGGGGCTTGTCGGCCTGGACGAACGCATGAACACGACAGAACCCTCCTCGAGCCGTGCTTGGAATCCATGCAGAAACTCCGCGTACCTTGAAGCAGGACAGGTGTGCAGGAATCCAGCCGCAAAACCACCGTCAAAACGCTTGCCCGGCGCGATGGTTCCAAGGTCGAAGGCGTCGCCGGCCAGGTAACTTACGTTGGTCGGGTTGTCGTCTGCCGCGGCGATGCGCAACATGTTGGGAGCGATTTCAATCCCCGTTACAGACACCGCAGTCATCGCGATTTCCCTCGTCGCCGATCCCGTTCCGCTCGCTACCTCGAGCACCCTCCGGCCCCGCATGGCCTCCTGCGAATCCCGGACCATCCTGGCCTGTTCGGCGGGCAGATCAAGCGTGGATCCCCGGTGTACCTTGTGCGGCATGTCGCCATGGACCTGCCGCAGGTTGTAGTACTCGATTGTCGCCCGATGCAGGTTGTCAGGTTCCAGGTTATTCAGATCAGGCGACGGCTCCTTTTTGCGCATAGTCTCGCTCATTCATGCATCTTCCCCGTGACGGCGAGGTAGAGCTTGCCCTCGAATTGCACGGTGAAATCCATTTTACAGACTTCCGACAACCGGTCGAAATCGGCCCCTTCGAAGTATCGCTTGTAGATTTCGTATTGCCGCCCGTCATTGAGCGTGCGTACCGTGGTGCCTTCCTTGGGCCTGGAACCTCGGTACCGCGTCCAGTTAGAGTCCAGGATCAGGACACGGCCGCCCGGCTTCAGCGCCTTTCGTAGATGATGGAAAAACAGGTCCATCTGACTGTCCGTGACGTGACTGAGGAAGAAGCCAACCAATATGGAATCGAAGGACCTGTCTTCGAATGTCACCTCGAGGGCATCGGCCTTCATGAACCTGGTGATCGGCTCAACGCCATGATCGCGCGCCTTGTCCCGACCCTCCCGAAGCATGTTCTCCGATTGGTCCACGAGCGTTATGGACGAACAACCGGCGGCATAAAACTGAAGCCAGTAGCCGGTTCCGCTGGGGATATCCAGGATGCTGCCGCTACAATGTTCCCGAACGAGTTGCCCAAGGGACCGGGCCTCTTCCATGTACAGCTCCGGGTCCGTGACTGTGCCGGGCGGCCTGCCCAGCGTGTAGATCTCGTCGAACTCGGCCGCCCGTTCGTTGTAGTACTCGTTCATGCTCTGGCGAAGGCGTGTGTCCATGGGTGGTTCACCATCACAGGTTGTTGCTTTACGGCTTGAATGTCCTGGGTATCCAATGTGTAAAACTGTTTATTACGCAGTCAAGGATGCATTCCCTTTGCAAGTACTGCTCCGAAACCAGGATTCTGGATTGAAGGTGCCGGCGCAACCTAAGTGATCAAAGGAGTTTATCATGAGATCGGAAAACGATGCAAACGACAGCCCCACGGGACGTCCGAATATCATGGAACGGCGTCATTTCCTGAAAACCGCCGGTCTGACCGCCGGGTTGGCCACGTTCCTCGGCTCCGATTCCTTCCGGGGCGTCGAGGCGGCGGTAAGTGAAATCGTGGATCTCACGCCACGGCAGGCCGCCCGTGACGAAGGGCTCTGGCGCGAAGTCAAGCAGGCATTCACCGTGAACCGCAGCCTGATCAACCTGGATAACGGCTACGCCAGCCCTTCGCCCCGCGTCGTCACCGAAGCGGTCGTTCGATACATATGGGAACAGGAACAGAATCCGTACGGGGTATTCGTCGACAAAGCCAGGGACCACGAGGGTACCGTGAAAAAGTCCGTTGCGCGGCTGTTCGGGAGCAGCCCCGATGAAATCGCCCTCGTACGCAACACCACCGAAGCGCTCAAGACGGTCCTGTACGGCATCCCGCTGAAACCGGGCGACGAAGTCCTCACTACGACCCATGACTACTCTTCCATGTTGAGTGCCCTCCGGCAACGTGAACGGAAGGAGGGGATCAAACTGGTCGAAGTACCGGTACCCTTTCCCGCAGGGTCCATGGATGAGTTGGTGAAGGTCATTGAAGATGGCATTACGTCGAAGACCCGCGTGATCCTGGTGTCCCACATCACGTATACCACCGGCCAGGTGTTTCCGATCCGGCGGATCTGCGACCTGGCCCATCGGCACGGCATCGAAGTCGTCGTGGACGGCGCTCATGCCGTCGGCCAGCTGGATTTCAAGGTCTCGGACCTGGGCTGCGACTACTACGGGACGAGCCTGCACAAGTGGCTCAGCGCACCGAAAGGGACCGGCCTGCTGTACATGAAACGCGAACACGTCGAGAAGATCGAGCCGCTCTACGGTCCGTACACGAGCCGCCGGTTCAACGCCCTGACGAGCATGCGCAAGTACGAGTCCGTCGGTACCCAGTCCCACGCGCCGCTCCTCGCCATCGGCGAGGCTGTCGCCTTTCACAACGCCATCGGACCGAAGCGCAAGGAAGAACGGCTTCGTTACTTGAAGGATTTCTGGGCGGAACGGCTTCGGAAACATCCCGGGGCCGGTACGACCGGGAGGACTCCGGTCGAACGTGGGTTCGAATCACGCCGAATCTCTACACCACGCTGCCCGAGTTGGAGTACTTCTGCGACGTGATGGAAGATGTGGCGGATAACGGTCTGCCGGAACCTTACAGCAGGTACGAATTCGATCCGGACCGTATGAGAAGGTAGGCCGCGGCACGATCCACAGGGTCGCAAAAATACCTTGCAACGGGGTTATCCCGGTTTTATCCTTTTGAAGCATTACAACTGATTCCAAATCGGAAACAGTACATACATTTCCCATACCAGACACTTGTATTGCGATTCCCGGTTTAGTCAAAGCATCGGCCCGGATGTGGTTGCCGAACGGCCGTGTAGTCCAGATTCTGGATCATACACGGCTCAATTGATGACGAGGAACGTATGAATGGGCGTGACGGTAAAGGTCAATCAGGGGATAGGCCCGGGTCGCCTGCGCCGTTGTTGACGCGGAGGACCATGTTGCGCCGCGGCCTCGCGGGACTCCTGGCGGTCTCCTGCGCGGGGTTGAAGGACGCCGATACCGTATTGGGGGGACTGAATATGGTCTCAGCACAGGAAATGGGAAGCGGGACCGGCTTCGAAGGCGCGACGGATGACGAGATATTTTTGGGTATGTCGGCCGCCTTTTCCGGCCCTTCCAGGGGACTGGGCAGCGAGTTGTACCGTGGGGCCATGGCCTATTTCAATCACGTTAACGACACCGGGGGAGTGGCCGGGCGCAAGATTACCCTGAAACTGTACGACGACGGATACCAGCCGGACCCCTGCGTCCGGAACACCATGAAGCTCATGCTCGAAGACAACGTATTCCTGCTCTTCGGGTACGTGGGCACGCCGACCGTGACGCGCGTGCTGCCCCTGTTGAAGAAGTTTCAGGACGAGCAGGTCTACCTGTTCTTCCCCTTTACCGGCGCCCAGCCACAACGCGAGCCTCCTTACGGTGATTTCGCCTTCAACCTCCGGGCGTCCTACCGGCAGGAGACTGCGGGGCTCGTGAACAATTTCCTCACCGCGGGCAAAAGGCGGATCGGCGTGTTCTACCAGGCCGACGCCTATGGAAGAAGCGGCTGGGCCGGGGTCAGGGCGGCCCTCGACAGGCACGGCGAGCGCCTCGCCGGCGAGGCGACGTACCGCCGGGGGCAGCGTTTCACCGGCAGCATGCGGGAACAGGTGGAAATCCTCAAGGCCAATTCCCCGGACGCCGTCATCTGCATCGGGTCGTACGCGGCCTGCGCAGCCTTCGCCCGGGACGCTATCGACCGCGACCTGCGGGTTCCGATCGCCAACCTTTCGTTCGTGGGGAGCGAGAACATGCTCCAGCTGCTCGGCGACCTGGGGGAGGACGTGGAGACCTACTCCCGCTATCTCGTCAACTCCCAGGTGGTCCCGAGCTACGAGGACACGTCCATTCCGGCGGTGCAGGAGTACCGCGAGCTGATGGAACGCTACGATCCGGCGGTCCCCGAAGAACTCGTCCAGGAGCCGTATACTCCGTTTCCTCAGAGCTTCGTCAGTCTGGAAGGGTTCCTGGACGCCAAGTTGATGACCGAGATCCTGCGGCGTCTGGGAGAAGCCCCCGATCGAGACGGCCTGGAGGAAGCGGTGTTCTCTGTCCATAACTACGATCTCGGGATCGGGGAGCAGGTCTCGTTCGGGCCGGACCGCAGGCAGGGGCTGCAAACAGTCTACTACACCGTCGTCCGGGAAGGTCGGTTTGTGACCCTGGACGACTGGCAAAGCTGGCTTTCCTAGCATGAAAATCCAAAAGCTGTTCCAGCGCACCCGCTTCGGTATCTTTCTGCTCTTCGGCGTCATCGTCCTCTGTACATCCGCCCTGTGTATATACACTGTAGATACGCAGTTGACGGCGGAGTACGAGACCAACAGCCAGAACATTGCCAAGAGCGTCGCCGATGCCAGCGTCGACATCCTGCTCAACCGGAATCTGGCTACGCTGCAGTCGATGATCGATCAGTTCGTCGAGATCCAGGGGATACGGTACATCTACATCACCAGCGAGGACGGCGAATATCTCGCCCATACCTTCGTACCCGGCATTCCCGAACAGATACTCGCGAGTGATCACGCGAGTACCGAGCCCGTGGAACGAAGCATCCCGGGACTGGGCGACTTCCTGGAGGTCGGCAGCCCCATCCTGGCCGGTGTCGCGGGCACGGTGCACGTAGGCATGGACCAGGACGAGGTCGCCCTCAAGATACAGCGCGCCATCGGACAGCAGGTCATTCTAATCTGTATCTTTCTCGTCGTGGGTGTCCTCGCGTCGATCTGGCTGGTCAATCTCGCCGCGAAACCCCTGGCGGAGCTGCTCGCATACGCCGTGAACCTGGCGGGCAACAAGGAGACGGACACCACGGCCGACGATCTCCTTGGCCGCGACGATGAGGTGGGCGACCTGGCCCGCCTCTTTCAGCATATCTCCGGTCGGGCGCCCGATTCGGGTACGCCTGGCACACCGCCGGAGAACGCACGGTAGGAGGACGAGCGATGCGCATTCCCCGAAGCGCCATCGCGCTCTTCTGCACGGCGCTTCAGATCTGTTTCGGGACGGTATACGCCTGGAGCTTCTTTCAGACGATACTGGTGCGTCAGATCGGCTGGACCCACACCGAGACGGCCTGGGCCTTCAGTATCGCCATCTTTACCCTCGGCGTGTCGGCGGCGTGGGCCGGAAACATGCTGCCGAAGATGGGACCCCGTAAACTCGCGTTGATCGGAAGCTTCATGTTTGCAAGCGGGTACCTGGTCTCGGGCCTGGCGCTGCAGCTTGATTCCATCCCGTTGTTCTATCTCGGTTACGGTGTGATTGGCGGAGCGGGCATCGGGCTGGGTTATGTCACGCCGGTCGCGACCGTCGCCAAGTGGTTTCCGGACCGCAAAGGGCTGGCTACCGGCATCGTGGTCATGGGGTTCGGCGTGGGGGCTTTTCTGCTCAGCAAGGGCCTGGCGCCATTCCTCATCGTCAGGACCGCCGGCGCTTTGCCCGAAGTCTTCATCTGGCTCGGCATCATCTTCGCCCTGATTCTCATCCCCTGCAGCCTGGCGCTGACCGATCCGCCGCCTTCAACTGCGTCGACTGCCGGGACGACCGCTTCGGACGAGGCCGACGAACCGAAGCACGCACGCACCTACCTGGGCACCACGCAGTTCGTCTTCATGTGGATCGTCTTCTTCTTCAACATCGCGGCCGGGATTTCGGTCGTCAGCTTCCAGTCGGAGATCCTGCAGGAGATCTGGGGCCTGGCGGATGACAGCATCGAACCGACCACACTGGCCGAATACGGCGCCACGCTCATCGCGGTCAGCTCGATCTGCAATGGCCTGGGACGGCTGTTCTGGGGACTGCTTTCCGACCGGTTCGGGCGGGTTACGGTCTTCAGGGTGCTGCTCGGCAGCCAGATGGTGGTCTTCGGCATTCTGATGACGGAAACGAACCCGTGGATTTTCTCCGCCCTGGTCTGCTACGTGCTCCTCTGCTTCGGCGGAGGCTTCGCCACCATGCCTTCCTTCGTCCTCGACGTGTTCGGCACGAAGAAAATGTCCACCATCTACGGCGCGGTGCTCACCGCGTGGGCCGCCGCGGGAATCTTCGGACCGCTGTACGTGGGCTACCTGAAAGACGTCTACCCCGATCGCGCGGTCATGTACTGCTTCCTGATCGGGATCCTCATGCTCGGCGCCGGGTACCTGTTCTCCTACCTGTTGAACGACGGCCGGATCCGCCTGGGGCGTCCGACGCTCGAAACCACGCTGCAGCGGTATGGGATACCGGTGCCGGGACGAAGTTGATATGAGAGACAGAGCTTTTCCTACTCATCTTTCAAAACAAAGCAACATGAACGAAAAGAGCATTGTGCGACACCTGGGACTTGGTTTTATGACGATCTTACTACTGGGCCTGAGTGCATCCCCCGCCTTTGCGCAAAAGGTCGAGGGATCCGTCCACGTGGGCACGCTCGGGATCGGGGCCCAGGTCGCAACACCACTCGGGGATCGGATCAACCTCAGAGGGGGGATCGATTTTCAGCCGGTCAGCTTCCAGGTCACCGTGGAGGACGTGGATTTGGATGTGGAACTGCCCTCCGCCACCGTGACGGCCGTGCTCGATCTGTATCCGAACGAAAGCGGCTTCCGACTGAGTGCGGGCGTGCTCTATTTCGGGGGATCGCTTGGACTCGAGGGTGCTCCGACGGAAGATGTGGAGTTTGGAAACAACGTTTACACGCAGGCCCAGGTGGGAACGATCCGCGGCTCGCTCGGAACCTCCAGGTTCGCCCCCTATGCAGGCCTCGGGTGGGGAAACGCCATCGGGTCCGGTTTCGGCTTTGCACTGGATGTCGGGATAGCCTATCACGGGGCGCCGGAATTCAGCCTCGAGGCTACCGGTCCAGCATCCTCGGACCCGCAGTTCAGGATGGATCTGGATGCGGAGGCCGAATCGGCCAACGAAGACATCCCCGGCGTCGCATCCATGTATCCAGTCCTGAAACTGGGTCTCAGCTACGGGTTCTAGCCAAGATCTGCCCTCAATTTCCACCTGACTCCAAAACTCCAGGCAGGTCGGCCAACGTGGTGATTTCGAAGTCGGCTTTGATCTCAGTGTTGTTTCCCATCCCTTCGCGATTCAACCAGACCGTTTTTGCTCCGGCTTCATGGGCTCCCATTACGTCGTTCTCGAGCGAATCCCCCACGTGCAGAAGCTCGTCCAGCGGACAGCCCGCCTCCCGCGCGGCGATTTCGAAAATCCTCCGATCGGGCTTTCGAACCCGCACATCCTGCGAAAAAACCACGAAGACAAAATGTCCCCCGAGCCCGCATCGCTCGGGGTAGCTGTTCCCGTTTGACAGCAGGCCCAGCTTGTAATGGGGCGCCAGTCGATCAAAAGCGGGTTCGACGTCGGGATACAACTCGATGTCTTCGAAGCGATGCTTCAGGTACAACGCATTCAGATGGGCCGCCATGTCCCTGTCCGAAGAGCCTATACTTTCGAGCGTCCGCTCAAATGCGAGCAGTCTGATTTCCTCGTGGTTCCAGACCTCCCCTTTCAATTCCTCTTCTACCTGGCTGCGGATCTCAATCATCCCCTCCACCGAGAGGTCCCGGGCGCGCTGCGACGGAACCAGCCTGCGCAGCTCCGCCAGGGCTTTCTTCAACGAATGCCTCATGACCTTCCGGAAGTCCCACAGGGTCATGTCGCCGTCGAAGGATATGGCTGAAATCGGCAAGGTTTTGCCTTTGCTAGTGGACGGTGTTTCTGGGTGGATTAGCACACTACAGGGTAGATCGGTACACTTCAGGGCGCTTTCGCGACGGCAAGGATGTGCGCGCTCACGGCAATGAGAGAGGATTCCGTCTCGACCAGCTTCAGGAAGGTGAGCATATCATTACGTTTTGACTCGTCTGCCCACAGCTCATCGAAATCGCCGAGAAGCCAGGCCGGCCCTTCCAGTCCGATCGTCTTCACCAGATCGAACCCCGCGTCCGTGATCTCTTCTTCGAGTTCTTCAGGCCGGTGGAAACAGGAAGTGGTGAAGTAGCGGGGATCCATTCTAGGATTTTCGTGACGTCCTTCGTTCAGGTCTTTCAGGACTATCCTGGAAAACACAGGATCGAACAGATATCCCTTCCTCATGCCGTCCAGCAGCGAAGCGAACCGGGAGATGGCCACACAGAAGAGGACTCCTCCCGGTTTCAGCACGCGTAGGGATTCCTCAAGCGCCGCGATCCGATCCGGCCGCTCGGGAAGGTGGTACAGGGGACCCAGCAGAAGGACCGCGTCCACGGAATCCGTCTCGAAGTCCAGGGTTCTGGCATCGCCGACCGCCGCGCTCTTCAGGATTCCGTCTTTATCCCGTTCTTTTGCCTGCTCGATGTGGAGCGGGACAATGTCCAGCAAATGAACTTCATAGGACTGCTCGGCCAGCCAGAAAGCGTAGGCGCCCGGGCCACCGCCCACGTCGAGGATGCGGGCCGGCGGCGCGGGCAGGTGTTCCCGCAGGATCACCCTGGTCCTTTCGCCTTCCAACCGGGCCGTTCCCTTGTCCAGACGATCGGATTCGTTCTCGATCTTCTCGTAGTACTGGATTACGTCCCGGTCCACCATGCACTCCGCGTGTTTGTACCTACCCTCTGCCCTGCCGGATGAACGCAGCCGAACTCAAACAAATATAAGCTAACGTGGTTCGCCTCATCCATTAAATTAGTAAGCGCAGACGAACCTGATGTTTGAGCGATCAGCATTCAAATCGGAGGTCTCCAGTGGCGCGGCGTGACTGGTATTGCGAGGATGTACTTTCAGGAAGGGTTGATGTGGAACGGGTACATGAGGACAATCTGGTCCTGGCGTTCCAACATCCTCGACCCGTGGCCCAGGTCCATGTGGTCGTGGTGCCGAAAGCCCATGTATCGGGACTTATGGAAGAGGCCGCCCTGGACGGGCATCTACTCTCATCGATGATGCAGGCCATCCAGAAGACGGCAACATCCCTCGGCCTCCTGGATGGTCGTGGATTCTATGTAAGGGCCAATGCGGCGGCTCCCGGCGTGACGCCCCACATGCACTGGCATGTTATCGGTCCGGGAGCCGGTGCCGACTGGCCGGAATCGGGAACGCGCGGCGGGTGATTCGATGGTACCGAGGATGGAGGAATGGTCCAGCTACGGGTCTGCGCACTGCATACGGTCTTTTCTGCAGACTTCGAATACCGGCCACCCGAATGAAGGATCGTAACTAATGACCATTGGATTCAGGAAGGCCTTGGAGGCAGACTGTGAGTTTTGCTACCTCGTCCGAGAGCTGGCGTTCAGAGAATACGCAGAGTCGGTGAGGGGTTGGGACGAAGAACACGAAAGAACTGTACACCAGAAACGGTTCGTGTCACAGGACTTTAAGGTAATTCAGTCTGAGGGGCACGATGTTGGCGTTCTTTCTGCAGAAACAACACCCGATGCCATGAAGGTTTTTCAGCTTTTCATTCTTCCGGAGCATCAAGGCAGGGGCATAGGAAGCAGTGTCATGGAACATCTGATTCAGGAGGCTGCGCTACTGCGCCTTCCTCTGCGATTGCAGGTAATCAATGGAAATGATCGAGCGCTGTGTTTCTACAAAAGGTATGGATTTCAGCAAGTTGGAACGACCGAAACTCACATGCAGTTGGAGAGGTCCTGACATGCCAGACGAATCAACGATCATCATTCCAGTACCTGAGGCGGAGGAATTGGTCGGGGTGTATAGGAATAGGTATGATCCCGCTGCCAGGGCAGGGGTTCCTGCTCACATCACCTTACTCTATCCGTTTCTCGATCGTGGGGAAATCACCCCAAATAGCATCATTGAAGTCCGGGAGGTGATTCAGCGTTTTAAGCCTTTCGACTTATCCCTGGTCGAGGTACGCAGGTGGCTAAGCGTTCTCTATATACATCCGGAACCCGATAGTGAGTTTATAAGAATGACCCGATCTCTGGTAAATCAGTTTCCGGACCATCCGCCTTACAAAGGGGCGTATCCTTCCATCATCCCTCACCTTACCGTAGCCCACGTGGATGATACGGCTGAGTTGGAGGCAATCGCCGATGATTTTCAATCACATGCCGGATTGTACCTACCGATGAAGAGTCGTGCAAAAGAGGTTTGGCTAATGGTGAAACACAACGGCAAGTGGAATAAGCATACTTCCTTTGACCTGTGAAACGTTTCTCTGCATGGCTTTCATTTGATACGGCAGCTTAGTTGAGGTCACAAAATGGAAGACAACGGGATTACCGTGAGATTAGCCCACGACGAAGACGTGGCATCAATACTTGGCATCCTTCCTCAAATCACCACTCGCCCCGAAAGTTTATCGGCCAAAGTGCCCGCGGTTCATAAAGCACTTCAGATATTTGAACGCATGGAATTGCACGGAAACATCTACTTGGTCATTGCACAAGCGAATCACACAAAGACGATAGTAGGGGCACTTACCCTGGTCATCGTCCCGAATTTCAATTACAACGGACGTCCTTGGTCGATAATTGAGAATGTGGTGGTAAGCAGGGAGTGGAGAAGAAAGGGGATAGGGCAGAAAATGATGGACTTTGCGACGGACGTTGCAAAGCATAACGACTGTTTTAAAATCCAGCTGTTAAGCGGTCCCAGGGACGACCAGGCAGGATTCTATAGAAGTCTGGGATTCGACGATGCAAACAGTCGGGGGTTCAAGAAGTATCTCGTCGACCGATGAGTGCGTCACTACCCGAAGATTAGTTGACATCTGACTTATTCAACGGTATACTGAAGATCAGTAGTGAGTGGGTGGCCCATCCGTGGAGCGCACGATGATGGGCGAAAGACACAAGACCGCGTGGATGTCCTACTGATGGAATCTACTCACATTGACTGGACGGTTTCTCAACCCGGTGTTGAATCAACGCCGGGTTTTTTATTGTCAATTCACATATTCACGGATCGTCTTCAAAATGGGGGACCACCTTATGAGTCTACACCTCCGGCAGAGCATGAACGAGTACTACAATGAGCGGGCTGCCGAGTATGACGAAATCTATACCCAGGGAAAACCGCCTGGCCAGGTTGCGGATCCCGAGCTATACATCCGGGAAGCAAGATCCCTGGGAAAACTCGTTGGAGACCACTGTTATGGCAGCCTCCTGGACATTCCCTGTGGAACCGGCTATTGGCTCCAGTTCTACGCTTCGTGTTGTTCGTCCATTACGCTCGTGGATCAGTCGGAAAACATGCTGCTGGAAGGACGTGAGAAGACTCGTGAACACGGAGTTGAATCGATCACCAGGTTCATAAAGGCCGATGCCCTGGAAGTATCGTTGGATGATCGAACCTACGATTCCGTGCTCGTGGGGTTCTTCCTCAGTCACGTCACCGATGCCCAGATGACCCCGTTTTTTCAAAAACTGAAGAATGCACTGAAACCGGGCGGACTCGTCCTCATCTTGGATTCCAACTGGACGCGTTTCCGAGGAACACGACCGAAGGAAGGTCTCGCGCAACGCACGCTGAACGACGGCAGGCAATACGAGGTCTACAAGAGATACTTCGAGAGGTCCGACTTCGACCAGATGTCGAAGGCCTACGAAATGGACTTTACCGTGCGACACGAGGGTGGGCTGTACCTCGGCGTGACCGGCACGATGCGGAGCTGATCGATATCTCCTTGTGGTAGTTTATGATGGATATGCGGATCCACTAAGAAGTCGAGGAAACCCTGAGGTCGAATATGCCGATCACCATTCGAAATACTTTGGGAAGCCAGAATTATGAGCAGTAAACCCAAATGCATTATCGTCACAGGTCGACCGGGATCAGGGAAGACGAGTTTATCCAAAAGGCTGGGTGAGTTGTTGTGGATGCCGGTTATCAGTCGCGACGAGATCAAGGAGGGCTATGTCAATACTCATGGCATCAGACACGATCAGCTTCCGCCGGAGACTAATGGCGTAGTCTCCAATCTTTTCTTCGAGATCGTGTGCCAGCATTTGGCGGGTAAAATCTCTGTCGTCTTAGAGGCGGCATTTCAGCACAAGGTTTGGGAACCAAGAATGCCCAGGATACTCGAATTGAGTACGCCTTTCTTTGTCGTATGCTCCGTTGACGGAAGGGTGGCGGCCAAGCGTCACCTCCAGCGGGGTCTGGACAATCCGAATCGGGAGTTTTATCACGGCGACAAGCGTGTTGAAATTTACAGGAAAACGGGTAAGATGTCACCTCCCGGCAACTATAAGGCTCCAGATTTCGACTTGCCTACAGTTTATGTCTCGACAGAACAGCATTACTCACCCAGCATCGATGATATTGTGAAGCGAATTCAACTGTTGAATGCGCAACGCAGCGGCGAATCGGACCCCGTCGGCGACGTTGTGAGTTAGGTAGTCCACTTCAAGTGTTCCGAATACCGACCCTGTGGCTCTTCTCTGAACCGCTGAGTGTTTCGGGCACCGCAAATCGTTACTCTATAAGTTGGCAGGTTCAAGATACCTGCGCAGGAGTTTGGCAGTTGAACCCAGCACAGACATCTATCTCGACATGCTTCTCCTACGACCGCTCACTTGAAGATCTTCTGCCTTTGATAGCTGCCGCGAGATTCACGCACGTATCGCTCGGTGCTAAAGCGCCTCACTCCAGCTATCTGAGTGTATCGAAGAGAGGTAGTCTTCGCGGACTTCTGGACGAATCTGACCTGCGCATGGACACGATCCACGGCACTCGACTCGACCAGCATGATAGCATTTCCAACCTCACAACTGCCGCTGAGGCCGCAGCGTTTCTCAACGTCCCGGTTGTCGTTGTCCACGCGAGTTCGTTTAACTTCGACTCCAGTGAATTCGACAAACGCTTGGAAGTGGTACTTAAGAACTGTGAAACTTTGTTACCCGTTGCGGAAGACACCGGTGTGAGATTCGCGCTTGAAAATGTGCTCCCAGGGCCAGCGACAGACCTTGTCAGCTCTGCGCTTGACCGATTGCCCAGGGAACATTTCGGATTCTGCTACGACTCCTCACATGACCAAATAGGCGGTCCGAAACCATTTGATCTGCTTGATGGCTTGGCAGACAGACTTCTGGCCCTTCATTTGTCCGACAGGATCAGGGAGCATGTCGATCACGTCATTCCTGGTGAAGGGTTCATAGCTTGGCCGGTACTCTGTGGGAAAATCCGCCGGTCTGCATACGCAGGGCCCATAAGCCTTGAAGTTTTAACGGATTACTCGAAATTCAAGGATCAGGTGGGATTTCTGCGGCAAGCCTACAGGCAAGCTGAGAGGCTCTATCAACTGGTTTTCGGTCAGAATGCGGAGTGACTGTGAAACGCCAAACGGCAAGACACCTGTAATCTGTATGCGTGATTTCGGCCGCTAGCCCTCCTCAAAGTAAAGATTTGTTGCGCCCCCTGAACCTTCCCCCGTCGGAAATTGCCCTGTTGGATGAGGTATAGCTATCTGATGGGGTAGTTTTTTTACGTAGATTCCTAGATTCAACTCCAGAAATCGACCAATACCATTAAGCCATTTAGGGATCGTGTATCCGTTTGTTTTCTGCGGCCTCCTGCGCTTGATCTACCCGTACTACGCATCATACCACGATCAGGTCAGAGACTATGTGATTGATTCATACCTCATACCAGGAGCAAGCCTGGTAATGCGACAACTGCGATGGAAGAATACGAAAAACAAAACCGGGTCGCTGTCTGGGGCGTTCCCGAAAACACTCGATGGTGGTTTACTGTTGTCTTTCTGGCCCTGACGGTAACAAGCCATTCTGTTCTTTGGAAATTCGGTATCTACACGCTTTCAGTGGAGCTTATCTTAGATTACATTATCAAGGTCGGAGGATCATCGGTATTCGCTTCGTTTACCGTTATAGAAGGAGTGGATTTTATGGGCTGGCTCTACGAATCTATAAAGCGACGACATAGGGAAGAGGGTCGCGAGGAAGGCCGCGAGGAAGGTCGAAGAGAAAGAGACCAGGCTTACAGGGAGTGGATCAGCAGGGAACAGGAGGCCGGCACACTTGGCACATCGAAGCAAAGTCCTCCACCGTTTCTCGATGACGTTGTCTCACAGGCAGAACGAGGCCAGGCATAGGCCCGCATAGAAGAAATCAAGACAGGCCCGTCAGTTGTTGTCCGGTTGTAGTATCGAGCCATATCATGACTCAACGAGCGGAGGTCCGAATGACTGCGTGGTGTGAACTGAGCTTCCCTACCGGTGTTTCGAAGGACGCGGCGCTCGTCATCGCAGACGATCGCGCCAACGTAATCCTCGATCCCCTGCGCTGGCGAATGCTCGAAATCCTTGGAGCGGGAAAGTCGGTCGAGGAGATTTCACGGATTCTGGACGTTACCGACGCCCGGGTACTGTATCACCTGCAAATGCTGGCACAAACAGGCGTCGTTGTATTGGAAGACGGAGCGCGGGCCGGGGAGCGGCGTTGTTTACCGGCGGCAGGTATGATACGCGTCCGTGAGCACCTCGAACGGGATGATCCGAAGGAAGAGGCTATACCGTCGGAAACTGCCTTCCAATTCAACCAGGCTTTTCGCGAATCGGCGGAAGGGATGTACGGCCCGCGTTACCAGATGTCCATCAACCACAATCGCGCACGCTTGTCAGAAGACCAGGTGGCCGAATTCAGCAGGAAGCTGCTGGCCTTGATCGAGGCGTATTTCCCGCCGGGGAAAGGTGATCCGCGGGGCAAGAAGTACGGTTTCTACGGAGTGCTCACCCCGATCGATCTACATCCGATCGAGGACGACGGGCAACAGGAATCCGGGTAGTGCATTGCAGGAACCATCACCCGAGGCCGGAAAGGACGGACCACAGAAAGCGACCGGCCGGAGGGACCGACCCCAACTCCAGGTAGATAATCAGCGCGACACTAATACCGCCCGGTAAATGAAATCGGCGCTGGAACTGATCATGGCGCTTCCCAGGGACGTAGCCGGGGTATCCAGCGCGGCACGTTTGCCTTGTACTGGCGATAGGCGTCTCCGAACCGTCGCTCAAGGCCCGGCTCCTCGTAAAACGGGAAGTAGACCGCGCATACCACGAAAAACACGCACATCCAGATTGCCAGGTGCCATGAACCGAAAAGAAGGGCTTCGGCGCCGAGTATGAGCACCATACCCGAATTCATGGGATTGCGCACGTGGCGGTAGGGTCCGAGGACGACCAGTCTCTCGGGTGGGGCCCACGGCGCCGGCGTGCCCTTCCCGATCCGGTCGAACAGCGCCATGGTCCACGCGGCCAGGAACAGGCCATCCACCGCCATGGCGATCGCGATCCAGAACCGGACCTGCGCGGGCTGTGCTGGCGACAGCGCGCCCGGTGTATCTGCCAATACCCACAGAATCACACCCGGGACGTAGATCGTAGCCGCCGCCGGAAGGAGGACGGCGGCCTTCGCTGTTGTCCATTTCACGTGTGACACTCACCCCTGGGCCGGTCCCTTGTGTCCACTATGTCTTTATGGCCGCTCAACAGGACGCACACATGTGCTTATGGCCGACCCGGACCGGCGTACCGGCCCCGTCGCACCGATGTATCATCATTGGCCCCATGACAAAAAGGTAAAATACGGTCCAAGTCAAGCGTCAGTGCTTGAATGACCGGCCTCCGCCCGGAAATCGCGCTATCTTTACCTTGCAAACGTTTGTCCTTCATTGTAATTTATTTAACTTAAATTAACTTATACGAGCGGTAATCGGGAATCAAGGCACTCCGCCGAGTTTCTTTTCCTCTATCGCCGGGGCTGATTGACGCTTCGGGATGAGTGCACGAGATTCCCTGAGTGTTGGACGCCAGAACAGGTCCGTATCCGACCGCCCAAACCGTTCCGACCCATACAGCGAGAGGTTAAAGCGTGCAAAATGCCGGAAACTACAATCCATTGGACGACGAGCGGTCCCATGCAGACGGTCCGAACCGTCCGGGCCAGGTGGACCAGGCCGTTGACGATACGATCCGGTTGAACTGGCGCGAGAAACTGGTCGAAGGTGGCCTGATAATGGTCATGGTCGGCACGATGATCGGGGTGTTAGTCGTCCTGACTTCACTGATTACCATGCGCAATACCCTGGAGGAGCTGGCGCCGGGATTCACGGAGGCTGGATCAATCCCGTTCATCATCCTGGTCGTCGTGGCCGTGGCCATCGGCAATGTCTGTTCGTTCAGCTGCGCGCCTTACATCATACGTCTCCTCTTTCGCGGCAACGAGTTGACGGACGAGCGGATGGACCGTGCCGTGAAGCACTTGGTATCCGTGACCGGGATGGACATCAGGGTCGAGAAGATCTACGCCATAAAAGGCAAGACGGCCAACGCCGTCGTGGCCGGCCTCTTCCGCAAGGCACAGTGCATCTTCTTTACGAACAGGTTGCTGGAGCGAATGAGCGAAATAGAGATCATGGCGGCCCTGGCGCACGAATTGGCTCATGGGCGGCACCGACATCCGTCAAAGGTGTTCCTGGTTCTCTTGCTATGGACCCTCGGCGTCCAGGTATTCCTGAGCTTGATCGACTATTATGCCTACTTTGACTCGCTCAATGAATCTTGGAAAATGTGGGTTTACTTAGGGATAAACTTAGTAAACGTCTTCCTGCTTATCCTCCTCGTCCTGTTCCCGCTTTCGAGGCGGCACGAATACCAGGCGGACGCGACCGCCGCCCGTTGGGTAGGCACCGATCTGTATAAGCAAGCTCTTTACCGGCTGCACCAAATCAACGACCAGCTGAAACCGCCGCGGAAGTTCCTGGCGAAGCTGGGTACCCATCCCACGTTGCAGGAACGGCTGGAGCGGGTGGGGAGTCTGGAATAGCGCGCCGTTGGTGCGTTCCGCAGCCGATCCGTTTGGCTTCACGGGTTCACTCCTGGTTCATCGCATCCACCGGGCTCAGCTGCGATGCCTTCAAGGCGGGATAGATACCGGCGCAAAGGCCTATGGCCAGTGAAATCACCAGCGAAACGAGGATATTCCAAGCCGAAGCTCCGCTCGTGAAACCAAGATCCCACACCTGATTCAGGACAAACGAGAAAACCGAACCGAGGCCCAGCCCCAGCGATATCCCCAGCAACCCGCCTAAAGCGCTGATACAGGTGGCTTCCAGCGTGAATTGATTCACGATATCGACATGTCTCGCCCCTACAGACTTCCTGATGCCTATTTCCCGCCTCCGTTCAGTGACGGAGACCAGCATCATATTCATGATTCCGATTCCACCCACCATCAGCGAGATGCCCGCTAAGGCGGCAATCGAAGATTTTACGGCATTGATCACGCCTCCGATCTGGTCCATGGCGTCTTTCCCACTGACGATGTCGAATCCGGCCTCATCGCCATGGACAGACTTCAAGGCTACCTCGATGTCGCCCACCGCACGATCCATTACACGCGAATCCGCCACCTTGATGGACAGAAGATCGAAGCCTTCATGGCCAAGCATCCGTTTCTGGACCGTTGTAATCGGAACGAAGACCCGGTTTCCCCAGCTCTCGTTGAATACCGTCTTTGGCTCCATGACGCCGATCACGGCAAACCGCTGACCATTCAGTTTCAGTTCCTTGCCGACCGGATCGGCATCGTCAAACAGTTTAGCAGCCAGCTCATTGCCCAGTACGCATACTTTGCGCCACCGTATTACATCGCGGTCGATAATGAACCGGCCCGTGGAAACCGGCCACTGGTACAGGTCCGGAAACGATGGCGTCGTACCGTATACCATCCCGCCATAGGACATTTTCGCGTACCTGAGATCCGCGTTCAATGTCGCGGCCGGGACCACCTGGCGCACGGCGTTCGAACTTTTACCGATTTCCAGCACGTCCTGCCATACGAGATGCTCGTAATCCGGTACCTCGAGCCACTGTCCATCCCGGTTTACGAATCTCGATGGGCTCACCCACACCATGGTGCCGCCGCGCACGGATTCGAATTCCTCCATCACCATGTCGTGAAGTCCTTCGCCGATCGCGATGATGGCGGTTACGGCGCCGATGCCGACCGCGATCCCCAGCAGCGTCAGGGCTGAACGCAGCCTGTAGTGCGCGAGATTGGCCAACACGGTCTGGATATGGTGTGTTATGGACACGGACGACAGGGTCCTTTGAGGTTAAGGGTGTTTCGCGTTCAGCGCGGCATGAACCACTCTGGCATCCAGTGCGATGTGCGCACCGGGTTCGATACCGGACAGGATCTCCACGTTTTTGGTCGATTCGATACCGATCTCGACCATGGCTGGTTCCAGGTACGCTTTCGGACACCTCTTCAATTCGGGATCCGCCGATGTGCAACGATAGACCATGTGCCGCTTGCCGGGCGCCGATCCGGTCGATGCAGGATCGTTCTGTTCAGTGAACGTACCCTGGTAGTCGACCAATTCCATGACGGAAGAAGCGGGCACCAGCACCGCGTGGTCGTTTTGCTCCACCACGATGTCGATATCGCAGGACATGCCCTGCTGCAATTCCATCGATGGATCCGATATCACGATTTCGGCAACGAACGTGACAAGCGTGCTGCCGGGCCTGCGCACACCGACAGGCGCGACGCGCTCCACCCGTCCGCGGTATGTCGCGTCCGGGTAGGCATCGACACGAATCCGCACGTCCTGTCCGGGCCGGATCCTTCCCGCGTCTATTTCTCCAATGGCCGATTTGACAATCATGCGATCCAGATCGCCGATCCGGAACATCTCCGTGCCGCCGGTATACGAAGAGGTGCCTGATGCTACGACCTCGCCCTCCTCCACCGTGCGGGCAATGACGATGCCGTCCAACGGCGACAGGACTCGCACGGCATCATGGGTTTGGTTCGAATCCACCTCGACGTTCACCTTCAGTTCCAGAATCCTGAGTTCGAGCTCCGCCATGTCGAGATCGCGCCGGGCCCTGGTGTGTGCGATCCTTGCCTGGTCGAATTCCTCCGACGATATCAGCGACCGCTCGTACAACTGGCGCTTTCGCTCGAAGTTCAACTCCCTTTCTGAATGGAGTTGACCCGGTTTAATGGACA
>JAAXHH010000011.1:0-2316 GCA_012270975.1 Candidatus Latescibacterota bacterium
TCCATTAAACCGGGTCAACTCCAAGGAGAACCCGTACTTGGACTTCCGGCGTTAGGTGGACTGTTTCACGAAGGGCAGTGTCCTGATCTGGACAGTTCGACCATTTCTAATGAAAAGCTGTTGGAGGCCATTCGGAGTCTCGGCTACTTCCGCTCAGAAGGCGTTCTCACACTTATCAACTATCGCGATATGGGTACCGAAGAACTGGGTTCAGTCTATGAAAGCCTATTAGAGCTTCAACCTATGGTAGACGTAAATTCCACGCCATGGACTTTCACGTTTGTTGGCATGGGAAACAACGAAACTACCAAAGGCAACCAGAGAAAGCTTTCGGGTTCATACTATACGCCGCCCGATCTAGTCAACGAGTTAGTCAAATCCGCACTGGAACCGGTATTGGTTCAGGCAGTTTCCGAACATCCCGACGATCCCATAACAGCTATCCTTAATCTCAATGTCCTCGACCCTTCCTGCGGTTCCGGGCACTTCCTTCTTGCGGCTGCACGTAGAATGGCCGCCGAAATAGCTCGTCTTGAGACAGGGACTGACACATTTGACGAAGAGGCCCGACAACGCGCGTTAAGAAAAGTAGTTCAACGCTGTGTTTATGGCGTAGACCGAAATCCACTGGCAGTTGAACTTTGCAAGACCGCACTGTGGATCGAAACGGTTGAGCCGGGTAAGCCTCTTACATTCCTCGATTACCATATACAGCAGGGAGACAGTCTTGTCGGCGTTCTTGATCCAACGATAATGTTAAAAGGAATTCCAGGTGATGCTTTTAAAGCATTAACCGGTGAAGATAAGTCTGTGTGTGTAAATCTCAAAAAGCGCAACAAAACATCGGTCGATGCATTGCAGTTGGACCTTTTTGATGAAGAGAGTTTGTTCGATGTTGCTATCGCGACCGCTGATCTGGATAGCATGCCCGAGGAAACTCTTAATGAAATTGAACGCAAGTCAGCCGCATGGGTCGAGGCGCGTCAGGATGAAACTCTTAAACGGGAAGAACTCAAAGCCAATTTGTTCACTGGGGCGTACTTCGCCCCAAAAACTCCGACCAACTATACTGTGGTGCCTGTTACTGAAGATCTCAGCCGGATTAGGTTTTCGCAACCAAGTCGTCCTGGGATTGAAGCTGGAATTGCAGAACTAGCGGAAAAACACAGCTTTTTTCACTGGAACATTGCCTTTGCCGAAATCATGCAATACGGAGGCTTCGATGTTGTTCTAGGTAACCCACCTTGGGAGAGGATAAAGCTACAGGAACAGGAGTTCTTCGCAACTCGTTCGCCTGAAATCGCGAATGCCTCCAATAAAGCAGCACGTAATCGTCTAATAAGAGAATTGATCAGAGATTACGCGCCGCTGGCAGATAAAACTTTGTATTCTAATTTTGAGACGGCAAAGCGAGAATCGGAAGCTACAAGCCAGTTTGTCCGTACAGCAGATAGATTCCCCCTCACAGGCGTCGGAGACGTAAACACATACGCCTTATTTGCCGAGACATTCTTACAACTGACCAACTCACGGGGCCGTGCAGGTTTGATCGTCCCTTCAGGTATTGCCACGGATGACACGACGAAAGCTTATTTCGATGAAGTGACGACCAAACAAAGGCTCGTAAGTCTGTTTGATTTCGAAAACAGGGAAAAAGTGTTTCCTGGAATCGACAGCCGAATCAAATTCTGCTTGCTCACGCTAAGTGGTCCTGAATACAAGGCCCAGGCCGAGTTCGCCTTCTTTCTACACCGAACAGAGCATCTCCGAGAAAAGGAAAGAAGATTTTCACTTTCAGTTGAGGACTTTGTTCTTTTCAATCCCAATACTCGGAACTGTCCTATCTTCCGAACTCGTCGCGATATGGAGATTGCGCATAAGATGTTCCATCGAGCGGGAGTTTTTTGGAAGGAAGCCCGTGGCAGTGAGCCGGAGGTGAATCCGTGGGGTGTGAAGTTTCAACGGATGTTTGATATGTCCAACGACTCAGGTTTGTTCAGAAACTATGAAGAATTGTTGGATGATGACTGGGAACTACATGGCAATGTGTTCTGGAGAGACAACGAACGATTTTTTCCACTCTACGAAGCCAAAATGTTCCATCAGTATGATCACCGGTTTGCTACGTTTGAGGGCGTACCAGCCCAGACACGGTTTGACTCAAACGTCAAACTACCAGCTATGTCTTCAAGCCAAAAATCAGACCCGTATACCGTCTCGATTCCTAGATATTGGGTACACGAAAAAGAGTTGAAAAAAAGACTTGGTGGTAAACCAGTCGTGACCAATCTTTTACAGACAGACAGACAGACAGAC
>JAAXHH010000011.1:2380-192313 GCA_012270975.1 Candidatus Latescibacterota bacterium
AGACAGACAGACAGACAGACAGACTACTACATCTCAATCCGGCTTATCACAAGAGCTACAGACTCTCGGACGATATTCGTCACTGTTCTACCGCGATGCGGTCTGGGGCACAAAGGAGCAGTTATACGGATCGAGGATGGAGTTTGGCGTTGAGACTGATTACGACATCAACCAATCAGAGAACGATAATAGCGTCTTTGATTCCTCCTACAGCTTTGGGGCACAAGGGGGCGATTATCGATGTTCATACTGGCTTCTTCCAGTGAGGAAGACAACAAATGCGACAAACGAACGAACCTGCATCGTATCTATGGTTCCAAGGACGGGAATGAGCGACCGCGCACCATTACTTCGCGTTCCCCATGTTAAGACTGCTGCACTGTTAGCCGCTGGTTTGAATAGTATCGTGGTGGACTTCGCTGCTAGAACTGCGGTTGGTGGTACAGATCTCAGCTATTTTATTATTAAGCAGCTTCCTTTACTACCACCGGAGGCATTCTTGGAGCAGTTCAGACCAGGGATGACCTATACAGATTTTGTATTGCCCCGAGTGTTAGAATTGACCTACACATCTTACGAATTAGAATCATTCGCCCAAGACTTGGGTTACGAAGGACCACCGTTTACTTGGAATGAGGAACGGCGCCATCATCTGAAATGCGAACTTGATGCAATGTTCGCTCATATGTATGGACTCGACCGCACCGACTTGGAGTGGATCCTTGACGCTCCGTCTCCAAGCTATTCATTCCCACGTTTAAAACTCAATGAAATGAAGAAGTTTGGAGAGTATCGTACCAAGCGTTTGGTGTTGGAAGCATTCGACCAATTAGCTCGTGGTGTTATTCCCAGTATTGGGACATAGTACATGTGGGAATCTGATGCTTGGACAAATGATTCCGTCGGTTTAATCGAACTAATCTGTCTCCTACAAGTATAAGTTACATAGAACAAAGATAGTGTACTAATGCCGGACTGCAGAACCACAGTTACACGGTATCAATGCCATGTATTTGGCTTGACATGGTTTGTACGATAAACAAGCTTTTGAAGTTTATTGGTAGCAATACAAGAAAGTCATAACTAGGATCTATGTAGTTGAAGATCGGATACAAAAGTGGGTTTGTTTAAGAAATAGAGAGTAGTCTCGAATTCACTTAGTATCTATAGTGACTATAATAGGAGTAGCAGCTTGAATCTAAGTCTTTTTGAATTCTCAGTAGTCTTATTGGCGGATTCTAACAACCCTTCAATTTTGAACCCAGACTTTCTTCGCTATACTGGGATCGTAAAGAATCCATGGCAGATTCTTGATGTACCGGATGCGGTTATTTCCATCCCTGGGTTTTCTCAGGTTAAGTACAATGATGGGCTCACTATACGAGCAGAACCAAATCGTGTGGTTTTTGAACAAACTGGAGATCCATTAGAGCTCGGTAACATCTCTTGTATTGAGATGGCAAGACACTATTTAGATGCCGTACCTCACGTAAAGTACGGTGCTATAGGAATTAACCCTAAAGGATATAAGACGTTGCACTCAGCGGAACGAGAAAGTGTATCTAATGCGCTAAAAAACAGTGGAGACTGGATGGAGTTCAAAAACGTTAATCCGGAGATTCAACTAAAAGCGATTTACGACTTGAATGATAAGAGAATAGTACTAGATGTATCACAAGCTAGAAAGCGTGTAGCTACTGGATCTGATGTACATGCTATTATATTTCAGGCAAATATCCATCGAGATATTACAGAATCTGAACAGCCTAATCGTATCGATAAGTTGGTATCTGTACTTAATGAATGGGAAACCGATCTATCGGATTTCCAAGAACTTGTAAACATTTTCATGCGAATAAAGTGACATGTGGACAATAAAAAAACCTGTAATAGCTACAACAAGCCAAAGTGGAATTGGGGAATTGCAACATATAGCCAATTCTTGCGATACCTGGCCTGATCAGATTAGCGACAGTGACTGGTTAGTTTCCTCTTTTGAGGAAGGGGTTAAAGACACTTCTCTTGAAGAAGGAATCTCAGTTACACCCCATGAGCCAGATATAACCGAATATTGGAAAGATCTAAGTTTCTCAAGTAACTATGTTCCAAATATCCACTGGTTAAGTCAGAATATAGTTTCATTATTGATGTATTACGACAATGGAACCATTGTAAATGAGACTGATCCTGATGATCAATTAAGGGATACTGTTCTCGATAGTATCTTAAAGGAACTCAATGATTTGGAGAACGAAACCCTTGAAGAAGGATCCCCACCACCATCGCCCATTGCTTTGGCTCATGCCGGTCGTCTAATACGTGAAATGTACAGGTTGTTACCTCGTCAGTTTTTAATAGATCCTATGCCTGAAGAAGGTGTTGCGATAAGTGTAACAGGGGGTTACAAAAGCTCAGTTTTGTTAGTTTGCGAGCCCGATGGCGGAGCGTTGTGTTCTGTTAACATGGATGGTGAACATAGGCGAGCTCGGTATACAAATGCAGAAGTGCTTCCAGATGGGTTTCTGCGTGAAGCACTTGCAGAACTAGAAAAGAGGGAGTTTGTTGAATTCTATAGATATTCTTGGTCGTATTTCTCCGAGGGAAATTCTTGGAAGAGGAGTTTTTTCAAGTAACGATGCAAGAAAGGCTAGGCTTAGACGTAAGGTAACTTTTCGGATATTCTTAGAAAGCGCTGGTACATTGGAGATTTCCGTTGACAGACTTGATTTAGTGGACAACGAGGAAGCGATTGAAATCGGCGATAATGTCGCAGCCAATCGTACATGTATGTCAAATCGAAATGTTCGGTTTTATGGTTGGGCAGTTGTTTCTTCAGAGGATGCACTTAGAAATGGTCGGCTGGTGAATGCCTCTCCACTAGAATCGAATCCATATCATGCTGATATAATCCTACCTGAACTTGCTAGAGAAATGCGAGATGAGCAGGTAAGGCATGCCCAAGAATTGGCTGATGCTTCTCGCTGGCGTGACCGAACAGAATAGAAACAGAGGTGTCAATTACAGCAATTTGTTTCATCATATCCCACCAAAGTACCAAGACTTTGAATCAGTCGTTCCTCACGATTGCTATGGTACACAATTTCAGGCTATTCCATTCTGTATTTGTGAACAGATCGAATTGTAAGCTAAAGTATGGGTGCAAGTTCAGTTGATTCATGCACACCAGGTCAACTTACTGTTTCATGTCTAACTTAAAAGAGGTACTCCCATGCCAGTTACCCGCCGCGCTTTTCTGGAAACCTCCGCCCTCGCGCTGACCGGCCTCGCCGCGTCCTCGAAGGCTCACGCCGCACCTGTACCCACCAACCACGGCGCACCCGCGCCGCCAACCATTGTCGCGTCTCGGAACGGGATCCGCGGTGTCAGGAAGGCCTACGAGATGATGACGAACGACCAGACCGACCCCCTCGACGCGGTCATCGCCGGCGTGAACATCCAGGAGCTGGACCCGAATGACCAGTCCGTGGGATTGGGCGGGCGTCCGAACGCGGACGGCGTCGTCACCCTGGACGCGTCGGTCATGCACGGACCCACCCGGCGGGCCGGTTCCGTCGCCGCGCTGGAGGACATCGCCTCGGCCTCGCTGGTGGCCAAGGCGATCATGGATTACACCGACCACATCATGCTGGTCGGCAAGGGCGCAAAGCGCTTCGCCCTGGGCATGGGTTTCAAGGAGCAGAACCTGCTCTCCGAGGAGAGCAGGCAGGACTGGCTGCGCTGGCGTTCCCAGCTCAACCCGGACGACGACTGGCTCGACCATGAGGACGATATCGTGATCGATCGTCCGGGCGGCACCATCAACATGTGCGGCGTGGACGCCAACGGAGATATCGGCAGCGTGACGACCACGAGCGGCCTGTCCTGGAAGATCCCGGGCCGCGTGGGCGACAGCCCCATCATCGGCACCGGGCAGTATTGCGATAACGAAGTCGGCGCCGCCGGTTCCACGGGTCGTGGCGAAGCGAACATCAAGGTTTGCGGCGCTTTTCTCATCGTGGAGTTCATGCGGCAGGGCAAATCACCCCAAGAAGCCTGTCTGGCTACGCTCGAGCGGGCCGTGGCCATGACGGAGGACCGCCTGCTGACGGACGACGGCCGGCCCATGTTCAGCCTGAACTTCTACGCCGTGGCCAAGGACGGCCGGTTCGGCGGGGCGACCATGTACCAGATGCCGGATGAATACCTGGAGTATTTCCCCGGACGGGACAGCTACGCCGTGGCCAACGCCGACGGCGCCCGGCTGGTACCCCTGGCGTACGTCTATGACAAATCCAGGATCCCCGCGCCGACGATGGAACGGTTGATGGAACGGGTGGAAGAAAGGAAGTTGGAGCGGCAGCAGAGATAAACCTGTCGGCCTGACCTGGGACACCGAAGGGTATCCGGACGACTGCGAATATTGAGGTAAGGAATGACGCTTAACGACCAGCAGATCGCTGCGTTCCGCGAATCGGGTTACCTGTTCTTCGCCGGATTGCTCGACGAACAGGAAGTGAGGACGCTTAAGGACGCGGTGCCGGACGTGCTCAGCCGGGAGGGACCGGAGGTGGTGCGGGAGAAGGACGACCCCACGGCCGCCCGGTTGGCCTTCGGGGCCCATACCTACTCCGAGCCCTTCGAACGGTTGGCGCGGCTTCCCCGCCTGATGGACCCGGTCCGCCAGTTGCTGGGGGACGAGGTCTACCTGCACCAGACCCGCATGAACCCCAAGCAGGGCTTCGGGAGCGGGGCGTCGTGGACCTGGCACCAGGATTTCCCGTCATGGTACAAGGTCGACGGCATGCCCGAGCCGAATTGCATCATGGCGTCGGTGTTCATCGACGACTGCACGCCCGTTACCTCGCCGCTCCTGATCATTCCGGGTTCGCACCGGTGGGGCCTGCTGGACTCGGAACTGCACGAGGACGCGAAGGGCCGCGGCTACGACCTTTTCCACATCGACCAGTCGACGCTGCAACAACTGGCCGACGAGAACGGCATCGAACCGCTGATCGGTCCGGCGGGTTCGGTCGCCCTGATCCACAGTAACATCGTCCACGGATCGGCCGACAACGTCTCGCCCTGGCGGCGGGCCATCTTCTACCTGATCTACAACGCCGTCGGCAACGCCTGCACACGCGAGGTCAGGCCCTGGTACCAGAACAACCGGAACTTCACGCCCCTGGAGCCGATTGAGGACGATGGGTTGCGGGCCTACAGTGCCGCGCAGGCCACCCCGGCTCGCTAATCCGATCCAGTCCTCCCTGGTCCAGGCTAGTTCGCTCTAATCCAGGCTAGTCCACCCTAGTCCGCGGCATTCGCCGCCTGGATCGCCGCGTGGATGTACCCGTAGGCGTAGGCGAACCCCACCTGGCCCGCTTCGGGCCCCGAAATCCCGGGTACGTGGTCCGGCATGATCATGTACTCGTACCCCACTTCCTTGTAGGTGCGCATCGCCTTCAGCATGTCGACGTCGCCCTCGTCGGGGAAGACCTCCACGAATTTGTTCAGCCGTCCCTTGATGTTCCGGAAGTGGACGTTGAAGATCTTCTTCCGGGTACCGAAATAGCGGATCACGTCGTAGATCTCCTCCGCGGGGTTCTCCAGGCTCTCCGACATGCACCCCTGGCAGAAGTTCAGCCCGTTGTAGGGACTGTCGTACAGGTCGATCAGCTTCTTGAAACCGTCCGACATGCCCAGCACGCGGGCGACGCCGCGGTACGTCCGGCCGTGCCCGATGCCCGGGTCCGACGGGTGGCAGGCCATCTGTACCTTGTATTCCTCGGCCACGGGGATGATCGTCTTCAGCCAGTGGTCGATGCGCTCCCACATCTCGTCCTCGTCGGCTGGACCGCCTTCGAATTCAGGCCGGGACTGGTCCAGCTTGTCGTAATCGAAGGACGACAGCTTCGCGCCGCCGCGGCCGTACCTGGGCTCGGTACGCAGGTGGCCCAGCAGGGTGATGTTGTAGTTCAGCCCCCGTATCCCGGCCTCCGAAGCCATGCGCACAGTCTCGCACATGCGGTCCAGCGCGCGGTCACGCTCATCGCTCTTGCCCAGGAATATGGCCCCGGCCTCGTTGTGAAAGGCGCTCGCGGAGCCCAGGGGGATATGGATCATCTCGAGGTTGATCCCGTACCGGGCGAATCGCTCGCGCTGGGCTTTCAACAGATCGGTCGTCCACTCGGCCCAGGGTTCCGCCGGCGTCTGGTCCACGTTGAATACGCCCAGTTGAGCCAGGACCTCGATATCCGTATCGTTGCGGCACCGGGTCTGCGTTCCGATGTACATGTATGTCCTCCATGTTTGTGTGATCAGGTCGCTTTATCGGGTTCTTCCTGCATGGTCTTGCCGAAAATCCGTACGCGCTTGCCGGCGAGCAGGTCCCTCAGCTTGGTCCGGATGGCCCAGAGACACGCGAGAGACGGGATTACCATCAGCGCCGTGATGATGAAAAAGGTCCCCCAGTCGCCATCGAGCCAGTCGACCATCGCGCCGGAGGACGCCGCGAAGAGGGTTCGCCCCGCCGTTCCGATCGAGGCGAGCAGCGCGTATTGCGTGGCCGTATAGGTCCGGTCGACGAGCATCGAGATAAAGGCGACGAATATGACTGTAGCAAAGGAACCCGTAATGTCGTCCGCCACCACGGCGATCGCGAACATCAACTCGGACTTGCCCGTCCAGGCAAGGGTGGCGAACAGTAGATTGGTGGCCGCCATGGCGATCCCTGCCGCGAACATGGCCGGCACCAGTCCGACCCGAATGGCGAAGAAACCGCCCAGCACGGTGAAGGCCACGGTGACGACCCATCCCAGCCCCTTGGAATAGAGGGCGATGTCCGACAGGGTGAATCCGATCTCCCGGTAGAAGATGAGGGACATGCGGCCCAGGAACGCTTCGCCGATCTTGAACAGGAAGACGAATCCGAGCACGGCGGCGGCGATGGCGATCCCGTTGCGCCGGAAGAAGCTCGTCAACGGATTGGCCACGGTACCCGCGAACCAGGCGACGACGCGCCCGAACCCGCTCGGTAGCGCCAGGCCGGAGGCGATTCGTTCGTCGTCCTCGGCCTGTGCCGCGATGCGATCGGCGGCGGTGGATTCCCGAACGAAGGCGAGGCCGATGTTGCAGAGAATAACCACCGTCCCGAGACAGAGAAAGGTGGTCTGCCAGTAGTCTTCGACGCCGGCGTTCTGCAAGGCCTGCGCGGTCTCCAGGGCGATCACGCCGCCGAGTTTGAACCCCGTCCACCACCCGACGACGGCCGTGGCCGCGCCGGCGGCCATGGCTTCGGATTCCGAGGTGCCGATCTGCTCGATGCGCAGCGCGTCGATCGCGATGTCCTGGGTGGCGGACGCGATGGCTATGACGAGACCGATCGCTACGACAACGCTGAGGTCCGCCGTCGGTTGGGCGAGACTCCAGAGGACCAGGCAAGCCAGGATGACGGCCTGAAGCGCAACGATCCAGGCCCGCCGGTGGCCGAGCCATCCGGTAAGCAGCGGCAACCTTATGCGGTCGATCAGCGGCGCCCAGAGGAAGTTGAAGGCATACACGCCGAAGATCAGGCTCGCCCAGCCTATGGCCGTGCGGGAAAGCCCGTCTTCTTTCAACCAGAGATTGAGGCAGCTGCCGATGAGCACCCAGGGGAATCCGCTGATGATCCCGAGCAGCAGGATGCGGGCCATGCGGCGCTCGAAGTAGATCGACAGCGATTCCCTGAAACTTCGCAAGGTGTCTCCCCGGTTGCGGTTCGTGCCCGATCCGGCCGTGGTTTGGATGAGGTTTTGAAGACGACGGGAATGTATGCACCCCCACATGCATCGTCAATTGAATTGCAGGGGGTCCGGATCATCATCTCCCGGCGCCCCGGACCGCCCGATCCGGTGGTGAATACGAAGGCGGTAGTCGTTGACAGGGAAGCGGTATTCCCATAGGATAGAACCATGTTTTCGGCTGGGACAACGTGGTTGAAGCCGTCTCGGGCACTACGGCTTTGCGGCGGCATATGGTTCGTCGGTGTGCTGGTGCTTTTTGTTGCCGGTTGCGGCTCGTCCGGTTCGGACGCGGATCCAGATGACAAGGAGGCCGTCGCCCGGGCGTTCATGACCCAACTGGTCGAAGGCACGATCACGCCGGGGACGATCGGCTTCCACGAGATCCCCTGGGAGTTCGTGCAGGACGGAAAGGCGCTGTATGCCCGGTACGGCTGTACCGTATGCCACGGTATGGACGGTCATGGCGACGGCCCGATTTCCTACACGCTGAAACCCCCGCCCCGCGATTTCCGGGACCCTGGGGCCTATCGTATCGGCCGCGACGTGGTCACGATCGCCCGCACGCTCAGGGACGGCATGCCCGACAGCCCGTCCATGGTGCCCTTTCCCCATATCAAGGACGAAGAGCGCTTCAAGATCGCCATGTACGTGGCTTCGCTTCAGCCGCCTGCGGACGCGCCTTCATTCGATGAATCGCCTGCGGACGCGCCTTCATCCGAACCATAGTAAACGATATGACGAACAATACGTTTCATGGGTGTGTTTTCTGTATCTGGATTTTGATGTTGATCGTCACGTCCAATTGCCAGCCGGCGGACGAACTGGAGATCGACGGAGCCTGGGTCCGGGCCACGCCGCCGAACAGGGACGTCACCGCCGCCTACCTGGTGATCCGGAACCTGTCGGATCAGCCCAGGGAACTGCTGTCCGTGGAGACGCCGGCCGCGGAATACACGGAGCTGCACACCATGCGCCAGGTCGACGACATGATGGAGATGAAGAAGATTGAACACCTGGTGGTCCCGCCGCAAGGCGCGGCCGTACTGGAACCCGGCGGCAACCACATCATGTTGTTTGGTGTGAGCAGGTCGCTGGCGGAAGGCGATTCGGTCTCCCTCACGTTGCGTTTCGCCGACCAGTCGACCCGGACGGTCACGGCCGAGGTGCTGAAAAGCCATCCGTAGGCGCGTTGATTTTGTGAGTTGATCTGTTTGCGTAGCTGATCAATTTATGCGGCAAATCTAAAGGTATTCCATTGGGTACAAAGAAGCTTGGCTATCATTCGACGACTTCGATCCTCGCCGGTCTGACCACCCTGGTCGCCGCGGCCGTGCTGCTCATTCCCGGATGCCGCGCAGACCCGCCCCCACCGCCCCGGATCGATATCCCCGAGTTGCTGGACTACGGCGAACGCTTCGGCGGCGATTTCACGCTGACCGACCAGGACGAAGCGCGGTTCGACCTCTCAGAACACCGCGGCGACGCCTTCCTGATCTTCTTCGGCTACACCTACTGTCCCGACGCCTGCCCCCTCATGCTCTCCAAACTGGCGGCCGTCTACGACGTGCTCGATCTCGAACCCGGCCAGAATGTGCGCACGATATACATTACCGTCGATCCCTCGCGCGACACGCCGAAGCAGCTCAGGGATTACCTGGCCTACTTCTCCACGGTGGACGTCCGTGGTCTCACGGGATCGCGGGAGGAGATCGACGCGGTCACCGAACGTTACGGCGTGCTGTATAAGTTTCAGGAACCGAACGAAGCGGGCCACTACCTGGTCGCCCACACGACTACGCTGTTCCTTGTGGACCGGGAAGGCCGGCTGCGCTACCGGTTCCATCCGAGCGACACCCCCGAATACATCGCGACCGGCGTTAAACTGCTCTTCGACTAGCCTGGTACTGGTCCGATGCGCCGATTTTCAGGCAGCCTATTGATCGCGGCGAAGCGAATCGACCGGGTTCATAGCGGCGGCTCGAAGCGTCTGGGAACTGACCGTGATCCAGGCGATCAGCAGTCCGAGCAGGCCGGCCGCGGGGAACAGCAACAGCGAGATCTCCGCGTGGTAAGCGTACTCCTGTAGCCACTGCCGCATGACGAAGTAGGCCACCGGCCAGGCGATCAAATTGGCGATAACCACGAGGATGGTGTATTCCCGGGAAAGCAGCGTGACGAGTTGGCGCGTCGACGCGCCCAGCGCCTTTCGTATACCGACCTCCCTCGTTCGCTGTTTTGCCGAAAAGACCGCCAGCCCGAATAGGCCAAGACAGGCGGTGAAGACCGCTAGCCCGGCGAACATGGTGACGAGCCGGCCCAGCAACTGATCTGACCGATACAGCCGTTCCACGTCTTCGTCGAGGAACGAGTATGTGAAGGGTATGTGCGGGGTGGATGCCTTCCACGTGGCTTCCAGGTCCCGAAGGGTGTTCTGCGGATCGCCGGGAACGAACCGAATGGCGAACACACCGGCGCCGCCGACGGCAATAAGCAACGGTTCAATCTGGTCGTGCAATGTTCTGAGGTGAAAGTCCTCGACCACGCCGACGACCCTCATCTGCCGGTCCGCCACCTGGACGAACCGGTCCAGCGCTTCTACCGGGTTTGTCCATCCCAGGCGGCCGGCGGCCTCCGCGTTGAGCAGACATCCGACCGACGTATAGATCGTGCTGCCATCCGGCTGTTCTATCTCCTTGAAATCCCGTTCGAAAGAAACATCGCGCCCTGCGAGCAACTTCAGGCCGAGGGTGCGCACGTATCCACCGGTCGTGATCAGCATCTGCGCGGTTACGGAAGGCTCTGCGGGCCGATCGACGCTTCGCACCGGAAAGATCGGCAGCGTGCCTCGTCCCGCGCTGCGTCCGGGCACGTAGTTCGCTCCGGTTACGCTCACCACATCCGCATGTTCGGGGAACCGTCCCATGATCATACCGAAGTTCATGCCCTGGAGATGGGGCATGATCACAACGTGTTCCTTCTCGAATCCCAGGTACTTGTCCCGCATGAATTCAAGCTGCTGATAAACGACCGCGGTTCCGATCATCATCAATATGGCGATAGAGAACTGGGCGGCCACCAGCGCTTTGCGAAGGAAGGCCGCGCCGGTGTCGGATGCGGCCCGGAAGATCGCGGCGGGACTGATCCGAGACAGTACGAGGGCCGGATAACTCCCGGCGACAATGCCGACCCCGATTACGATGCCCGCGCCGCCGAGGATGGACCACGGCTCCAGTGACGGCATGGCCAGCAGGTGGCCCGTCAGCGTGCGGAAAATGGGAAGGACGACTGAGACGATACCGAGGGCGGCCAGGAAGGCCAGGAGACTGATGAGCATGGTTTCGCCCAGGAACTGACGGACGATCTGCCCCCTCGTCGCGCCGGCGACCTTGCGCATGCCGATTTCCCTGGCCTTGCCCATGGATCGAACGGTGGCGAGGTTGGTGAAGTTCATGCAGGCGATCAGGAGAATAAAGACCGAGATCGCGATCATCATCCAGATGAAGGATACGTCTCCATTCGTCTCCATTTCGTATTCCAGGTGGGAATAGAGATGGATGTCCAAAAGAGGCTGCAGCGTATAGGATTGGGTGAACGCGACCATGCGCGCGTCGGAGTCCAGGCGTTCTTCCAGGCGTCGCCGCAGCAGGCCTCCTACTTCGTCTCGAGGTGTTCCGGGCGCCAGCAGCAGGTAGGTGTAATACTCACTGCTCGCCCAATTACTTAGTAGCCGGAGTGGATCGCCCCTCCCCGTCGTGGTCGCGATGGAAATGTAGAAATCCGGATGATAATGGGCGTAGGTCGGAGCATCTTCCATGATCGCGGTGATGGTGAAGGAAAACTGGTGGTCCCCGGTGATCACCTTGCCGACCGGATCGGCGTCCCCGAAATACTTGCGGGCCATGGACGCGCTGATGACCATGGTATTCGGAGCTGTGAGCGCGGTGGCGGGATTGCCCTGGACGAGCGGCACGTCGAACACGTCGAAAAGGTTGCCGTCGGCCCAGTATACCCCCTGCTCGTAGAACTGCTTGTCCTCGGTCGTGAACAGCCAGGTGCCGATGGTCGCCCTCAGGCGCAGCACTTCCTCCGCTTCCGGCAGCTGAGTCCTGATGAATTCGCCCAGGGCGCCGGGTGTCCGCGCCGTTCGATCCGTCACGACCCGGTAGGTACGGTCCCCCCGCGTGTTATGGCGGTCGTAGCTCAATTCATCGCGGATGTAGAGCAGGATGACCAGGCAGCAGGCCATGCCGATGGCGAATCCGATGACGTTGATAGCGGCGTGGGACCGGGACTTGAGGATATTCCGCCAGGCGGTGAGGAGGTAGTGTCCGATCATGGTTCGGTGCTTCCGCGTAGCTCCTGTGAATCAGAAAGGCCTCAGGGCGCCAGCCGGGTCCAGTGGACATCCATGGAGGTTTCAGTTCCCGCGTAGTAGACCACCATGACCGTACCGTCGGAAAGGGCTTCCGCGTATGGCAGGCCGAAGGACCACACCGAGAAACCCAGCGCTCCCTTGGGATCTTCCTTCGGCGCTTCGTGGGTGTACAGTGTCACCTCGGATTCCGGATCGAACGCCCCGTCGATGGACGGCGCGACACGGGCCTTGATGGACTGGGTCCGGAAGCGGTCCACCCAGGGCAGGACGACGCGCCCGTCCGGCAGAACGGCGGGATGGGCCGCCTGGTCGGTAACGCCGATGTCCTCCGGGTCCGACCAGGTCCGCCCGCCGTCGGAACTTACGCGGCGGTGGATGTTCAGGTAGGATTCCGTTTCGGTGTTGTACGTCCAGGCAAAGGCCCCGATTCTACCGTCCGGCGACACGGCCGACCGCAGGTCCCAGTTGAAGATCAGGCCCGTTGGGTCGAACCCGATATCGACCGGTGTGCCCCAGGTCCTTCCCCCATCCGTGGAGTGAAAGGCCACGACTCGCTGGTACCATTTCGACGTGTCGAGATAGTGCTTGTTGCTTTCGATGGTCATGACCAAGGTGCCGTCCGGCAGTTGCATGACGGGATTGGTAAGGCTCGCCGGACCGATCAACTCCGGTATGGGCGCTTCGCGCCAGGAAGACCAAGTCTCCCCGCCGTCCTCCGAATCCGCCAGGAGGATGTACATGGGCACGCATCCCTCGGTCTCTGGATTGAAGAGCCCCGGCGCATCCGGGTAGGTCTCGCGGTCGATCCACATAGCCGCGGCCATGAGCCTTCCCGGAGCCAGTTCCGTGAGGTAGACGATCTTGATCGATCCCCTTACCCCGTGGAGGACCGGGGATTCGAAGGGCCGTTCGGGCGCGCTCCAGGTCTTCCCGAAGTCAAAGGAACGGCTGACTTCTATCACTTCATCCGCGCAGTCCTTCGTCAAACCGCTGTGCCAGGTGGCGATCAGCATCCCGTCGGCCTTGTTGAGCACGGCGGGGAAGGTGAGGTTCGCGCGGTCGGTGCCGGGTATGCTTCGGCTGATGACGCCGGAGTCGATGATGCGCATGGAGAATTCCTCTCTGAATGGATTGATAGCCCTGCCTGTTTTGCGGTTCTGACCAGGTTGCCCGGTTCTCTATGCGGTATACAGTACCTTACATTCTATCGCACAGATCGACCATGTCAGCAAGCATGGATTCCGCCAGGCTGTCGATCGACTCCCGTGTTCCAGGCAGGTCGACCGTCGAAGCCGCCACGTAGAACTTCATCGTGGGTTCTGTGCCAGACGGGCGCACGATGACCCGCGTGTGTCCGGCTTCCGAGAGCGTGAAGATCAGGATGTTTACCCGGTCTCCACCGGCCGAATCAGTGGTTCCTGTGCGAAGATCCAGCGCCTGGCCGCTCTGCCGGTCGATCACGCGGCATACGGCGTGTCCGCCTGTCCGCCTGGGGGGTGTCGCGCGCAGGGCGGTCATGATGTCCTCGATCCTGCGTGTGCCTTCCGCGCCCGGGAGGGCGACCGACCGCTGAACTTCCCTGAAATACCCGTACGTTTGGTAGATGTCGTTCAGTTCGTCGCGCAAGGTGCGGCCGTTCTTTTTCACCAGGGCGGCATACTCGGCGAGCAGGATGCCGGTGGCGGCCTCCTTGTCCCGTATCCGCGCATCCGCCAGGTACCCGTGGCTCTCCTCGGTCCCAAACACGAAGGCCATACCCGGTGGCAAGTTCTCTATCGCCGCGCCAACGTGCTTGAAGCCGACGGGGAGGTCGGCCACGACCTCCAGGCCGTGGGATCGGGCGATGAGCGCGGACAGGTCCGACGTGACCGCGGTCTTGCAGAACAATCCCCGCTCGGGCAGCGTCCCCGCCGCGCGTTTCCGGCTCAGTATGTAGTGGCAAAGAAGGGCGCCGATCTGGTGACCGTTGAGCGCCAGGGCGTCTGGAGGAGCCGACCATCCCCGCCCGGGCAGCGGTAGCGCGCATCCCGCGCGGTCGGCGTCGGGGTCGCTGGCCAGGACGAGGTCCGCGCCGGTTTCCGCGGCCTTCCGTGTGCCGAGGAGGAACGCTTCCGGCCTTTCTGGATTCGCGATGCCGTCCGCGAGCGTGGGGAATGCACCATCGGGCGCGGCCTGCTCTTCCACGTAATATACGTCCTCGTAACCCAACCTATCCAGCGCCTTCGCCACCGAGGTCATCCCCACGCCGTGCAGGGGGGTATACACTATCCGTACCTCCCGGGCGCAAGCAAGGGAAAGGTCCGCGAGGACGCCGATGTATTGGTCGTCCACCGCCGGGTCGATCGTCTGGATCAGACCGCGGTGGACGCCATCTTCATAGTCGATCCGCGAAATTTCGGTGACACGCCGCATTTCCTGGGTGATCCGCGCGTCGCGGGGTGCCACGATCTGGCCGCCGTCGGGACCGTACACCTTGAATCCGTTATCGCCGGGCGGGTTGTGGCTGGCGCTGATCATCACGCCGGCCGCCGCTCGAAGCTCACGTACGGCGAAGGAAAGGGAGGGAGTCGAGCGATAGCCGTCGAAAATCAGCACCGGTATGCCGTTGGCGGCGAGCACCCGGGCCGTTTCCCTCGCGAACGTTTCCGAGTTGTGCCGGGTGTCCCACGCTATAACGACACCGCGCGTGCCACCGAAGCCGCGTCGGTCCACACCACCATTCCCATCGCTGCCGGTTGGTCCATCATCGTCGTTCCTATCCCCGTCTTCCGCCCCGGCGAGATACCGGGCAAGTCCCTGCGCGGCCACACCCACGGTGCGGGCGTTGAACCGGTTCGGCCCCGGACCCATTCTTCCGCGGAGGCCGCCTGTTCCGAAGGCGATGGTCGAACCGAAGGCGTCTTCCAGCTCATGGGTGTCGCCCGTTTCGACGAGGGTTCGGATTTCCGCTCCGAACGCCGCGAAGGCTGCCTCGGTCAGCCACCGCACGATGGTCTCGCCCGCCGTCTGGGAAAGGACACCGCCGCCGACCCACGCGTTGATTTTCAGGACGGCCTGCTCGCTCATTCGTGATCTCCACCGGGGGAATCCCGGACGTCCGGGGAATTCCGGGCGCCTTGGAGGCCATGTGGTTCGCTCCACAGGGCCCATACCCATCCCGGGGTATGCAAGTCTACACTTCGCCCCGCAGGTATCTGCCTCTTTCGTCCTCCGGGAATCGCTCTATCGCGTAGCGCAGCATCGTGCGGGGCATCCGCCGGTAACGGGTCTTCAGAAATGTCAGCTCAACGGTCAGATCCCGCTTTCCGATCTCTCTGAGCATCCAGCCCACGGCTTTGTGGATCAAATCTTCTTCGTCGTTCAACAGGCGCTCCGACAACTTCAGCGCATCGGCATAATCGTGCTGCCTGATGAAATACAGACAGGCCATGATGGCTATTCTGCGTTCCCATATCGATTCCGAGTCCGCCAGCAGGTAGAGTGGTTTCCTGTCCCGCGCGTCCAGGTAGCCTCCCAGAATGGGATGGGCGGAGCAGTCGACGAGGTCCCAGTTGTTGATGAAGGCCGTATGGCCGATATACGCTTCGTAGATCGCCCTTTTTTCCCGCTCTTCGCCCTTGTTGAATTTCAAAACCAGCAACAGAAGCGAAAACATGCGTGCTTCATGATAGGGAGACACGAGCAGGCGCAGTGTCTCGCGCATGGAGAGATCGCGGTATCTACGCACCTGGGCGCGTACTACGGGAATCCTGATCCCGAGGAACCGATCGCCTTCGCCGTATTCTCCTGGTCCGGTCTTGAAGAATCGCTTCGAATGCGCGGCGATTGCGGGATCGCCCAGCGCCTCGAGGACGCCGTGTATTTCTTTCGATGTCACGCTGGCCTCATAACGCGATATACCTTCCGGACCCTCGGACATCCTCGGATACCTCGGATACCTCGGACACCCCTAGTAGAACTGCAGTTCGTGTATTGTACCGCGAAAATACCAGAAATCCGCCAGGATCGCAACGGCCGCGCCGAGGACGTAGCCGACCATGATGCCGATCATCAGCGGCTGCACCGCTTGATAGAGCCGCACGCCGCCTGTCCGGATCAGAATGGTTTTCAACAGCCACGCGAGGAAGACGGGAAAGAAGGCGTTGCGGGCCGGTCCGCCGGCCGCCACCACGAATCCGATGGGCGATATGGGCCACCAGCTGAAGTAGTATCGGGCCACGGTCATCCCCGTGACCATCAGCATGCCGGAGACAAGGAAGAACACTTCCGCGCCCGAGATGGTGGTACTGTTCTGCATCCAGGTGACGATCAGGTTATAGAAGCCGGGATCGCCGGCGATATTGTTGTAGTAGTTCGCCGCGCCGCCCATCCGGTACCCGGAATAGGCGGAGAAACCGATGGCGGTGACCGCGCTCACGGCGAAGGTGACGGCGCACCATAAGAACAGCACGCGGCCTGAAACACCCATCACCGACTGCAGACGGGCCACGTGAGATGGAATGATCATCGTAAAGGTCTTCCAGTTGCGCGCGAAGGCGCTTCCGAGGCCGAGGACCGTCAGGTTATGGGGCGACAGCGAGGCGGAGCCCAGCATGCCCACCGTAAACTGGTGGGCGTTGATGGGCAGGTCCAGGAACACCAGGCCCGATTCCGCCATCACGCGGCACAGCGCGAAGTAGAAGAGAAAGAGCAGTGTGAGGAAGACGGCGATCACGGGAAAGGACATGCCCGCCGCGTTCAGCCACCAGACGACGTATCCCAGGCCGCAGACGCCCATGACCAGGGCGGCCCGGTAGGAGACGAACTCGTCTTCCTCGCTCAGGTTCGTCTTCCGTCTACGTATGTGGCGCCAGACCGTCCCCAGGTGGCGCCGGGCGATCCAGAACCCCCAGAGCGCGAAGGCGATCATGCCCCCGATGAACTGGACCGCCACGAGACCGCCGGGCACGGCGGTTCCCGAGTCGGCCACGACACCCAGGCGGGCCAGGCCCCCCGATTCCAGCGTGCGGATGATCTGGAACAGCCAGACGCTGAACAGGATGTCCACGTTGATGAAGTAGGAGAAGGCGAAGGTGAGGATATTCATGCGGATGGGATGGGCGGGGAAGGCGCGTCCGAATTCGATATTGAGTACGGCGTTCGCGTCGACGGGAAACGCGGTCCATTGCGTCCAGTAGGACACGGTGTTCCAGAGCATGACGGAGAAGGTGACCACGGCGCCGGCAATGAACAGACGATTCCGCATGATCGACGGCAGAACCGCGTCTCGTTCGTCGTGCGTTTCCGTCAGGACGACCGGTACCTGCGCGATGGGATAGGAAAGCCGTTCGTGCTCGACCCACTGCCTGCGCATCAGGATGACGAAGCAGATGCCTACGGCCAGGAGGCCGGCGAAGAAAGACAGCCACCAGAACGAGGGGATGATCCACGCCGCCCATGGAATCGGCGCGTTAGCCGGAAGACTCCAGTAGTAGTTGCGGTTCGCGTTCTGTTCGTTCGTGACGATGAGCCAGTCGGGCAGGTAGGGGAAGAACAGCTCGCGCCACTGGTTCTCGGGCGAAGCGTAGTATTCCGCCGAGGCCATCACGCTGACCACGTAATTGGACATCCCCCACGTGGGCACCATGAACCCGATCCACCCGAGGACGAAGACGAACAGGAGCTCCCTGTCCCGCAGTCCCCACGACGGCCGGATCGCCTTGACGAGGATGTTGGGACCCAGAACGCCCAGTAAAAAAGGGATCAGGAGGGCAAGATCGATGTGGGCGAAGGTAAGGTGGACATACCCCAGGAGGTAGTTGCTCGACACCGAAAAGAGGTTGACGACGATCGCCAGCGCCAGGCCGATCAGCACGGCCCGCGGCGTCGCTACGCCTGCGGTGGAGGAGTCGCCCACGGTTTTCATAGGCGGTACAGCGCGCTGTACTTGTCGTGGATATAGTCCAGGAAGTAATCCGCGTTGAGCGGTTCGCGAGTGACGTGCTTTACGAGGTCCCCGGCGCGGTAGGTCATGCCGGGCCGATGGATGTGATCCCTGAGCCATTCCCGCAGCGGCAGCAGTTCCCCGCGGGCGATCCGGTCCGTCAGGCCGGGCAGGTCGCGCTCGGCGGCGCGGTAGAACTGGGCGGCGTAGAGATTCCCCAGGGTATAGGTGGGAAAATACCCGAAACTCCCGTGCGACCAGTGGATGTCCTGAAGCACGCCGTCCCTGTCGTCCGGCGGCTCGATGCCGAGAAAGGCCTTCATCTTCTCGTTCCAGACCGCGGACAGATCGCCGGCCGCGAACTCGTCCGTGAACAGTCCGCGCTCAATTTCGAACCGGAGCAGGATGTGCAGGTTGTAGGTGATTTCATCCGCTTCGACCCGGATGAGCGAGGGTTTCACCTCGTTGACCGCGGCATAGACTTCCTCTTCGTTGACATCCGCGGTCTGATCGGCAAAAACGGCGGTGAATTCGGGGTAGAAGTACCGCCAGAAGGCCCGGCTGCGGCCGACCATGTTCTCCCACAGGCGCGACTGGGATTCGTGGATGCCCAGGGACACGGACGCGCCCCGGGGCGTGCCTTCGTGGACCGGGTCCTGGCCCTGCTCGTAGAGGCCGTGTCCCGCTTCGTGGATGACGCCGTAGAAGGACTGCATGGGCAGGGTCTCGGAGTACCGGGTCGTCAGGCGGACGTCCTGCACACCCATGTGCGTACAGAAGGGATGGGGGGAGATATCCAGGCGGCCGGCCTCGAAGTCGAAGCCCATGCGCTCGGCCGCCCTGACGCCCATGCGACGCTGGTCGTCGATGGGGTAGTTCCTTTCCAGGAAATCGGTGCGGGGCTTGATCCCGGAGGACGCGATGCGCTGCACCAGGTCCACGAGAGGCGCGCGAATCGAATCGAAGACCGCCGCGGTATCTTTCGTGGTGGCATAGGGTTCGTATTCATCGAGCAGCGCGTCGTAGGGTTCGTCCTCGTATCCGACCGCCTCGGCGACTTCGCGCTGTAGGGTGACCAGTTTGTCGATCCACGGCGCAAAGGTCTTGAAATCATCTTCCTGCCGGGCCTTGATCCACACCCCGATGGCCGCGGAACTCGTTTCCGCGATGGATTTGACCAGGTCGACGGGAATTTTGACTGCCCGATCGCTGGAACGGGCGATCTCGCGGATGTTGACCTCCTCGTCGGCCGTCAGCGATTCCGACCGGGCGGAATCCAGTTCCGCCCGCATCTCATCGCATGTAATCCTTTCGTGTGCCATCCCGGAGAGGGTGGCGAGTTGCCGTCCCCTGCTGGCCGCGCCTTTGGGGGGCATGTAGGTTTCCTGGTCCCATCCCATCAGGGCCAGGGCCCCGTACAGGTCGCTTACCTCCCGGTAGATCTCCATTACTCGCTCGTAGTGCTTTGACACGGTTCTAGTCTCCCTTTTGGATTATATCACGCGGGCAGGACCGCTTTGACGCGCAAATGAAGCCGGCCATGGGCCGTACGCAGCACCTGCTCCACCTGGCCGGGCTCGTCCCCTTTTGCAAAGATGAAACCAGGGTAGCTGGCGCCTTCCGGCAGCGGGGTCAGCATGTCGCCTTCCCCGGCGGTGATGACCACGTCCTCCACGCCCGGGACCTTCTTCGCCGCGTCCACGCCGTCATATCCCTGGAACAGTCCGCCTTCCGGCACGGGCAGCATCATCACGCCCGCGGCCTTCGTACAGGCTGCCGCTCTGACAGGGTCGTCCGGGTGGCCTGAGGCTGTCGTCCCGCCTCCCGCCCCGGCTCGGTCTTCCGTCTTGCCGCCGATACCGTCCACGTCCTCGCCCAGGGCGTGACGCAGGATGAGTTCCTCAAGGCTTACTCCCAGTCCGAGTTCCAGGACCCGCGAGCACAGGCCCCCGATGGACCGGCCGGCGATTTCGATCATCCGGGCCCTGCCGTGGCGGACCCGCAGCTCGGCGTGGACGGGCCCTTCCGAGAGACCTACGGCCGTGGACGCCCGTTGGACGGTTTCGGCCACGGCGTGTTGCGTCGCTTCGGGCAAACGCGAAGGCGTAACGTAAATCGTCTCCTCGAAAAAGGGACCTTCCAGCGGATCGGGTTTGTCGAACAGCGCCAGCACGCGCAGGCGGCCGCCGGTCAACAGGCCCTCCAGGGCCACCTCCTCGCCCGGAATATAGGATTCCACCATGATGCGGTTGGCGTCGGGGTCCGGGTCCGGTGGTCTGTCCGACGACCTGGCGAACATGCGGCCTATTCGACCAAAGGCTTCTATGAACTCCGCGGGCGAATCCGCCCGGATCACACCCCGGCTGCCCGAAAGCAGGATGGGCTTAAGTACACAGGGATAGGGCTGCTCCAGCGCGATTTCCTCTACCGGGATCGATACGTCGAAGCGAGCGAAATACGGAGACCACTCTCCGGACGCGGAGAGCATTTCGCGCATGCGGTGCTTGTTGCGTGCCGCAACGGCCGCTTCGGGCTTGTTGTGCGGCAAGCCCAGGACCTCGCACGCCCTGGCCGCGATCTCGGTCGTATAGTCGTCGACGGGTATGATGGCATCAAGGCTATGGTCCCGGGCATAAGCGACGATATCCTCCACCGCCTGAGACACGTACCGGAATCTCAGCGAAAGCGGGATGTCCCATTCGTCCGCCAGCACGTGACAGAAGTCTGAACCCTTGACGACATACAGGTTCAACCGGCGGGCGGCGTCCAGAAAAGGACCGGCCCGGTAGGTCGTCGTCGGCATCAGGAGCAGAATGGTTTTAGACGGAGGCTTGTCTGGCATGTTAAGACTGGAAAATAGAGATTTCGACGCTCGAAATCAATGAAATCGCCCGGCCTGTCGCAGTGCCACACAGATGTACAGTGAAAAAAACTTGCATACGGAATGGCGTACAGATATATATTGCTCGTACAATTCGTGTAAATCGCCCGCAAGCACAGGACCTTATACGGTCTGTCGCGGGAATTCTCGCACTCTATCGGGGTGCATTACTCCCAATATTCTATCTGGAGGGTAATCAATGAATCGCACAGAATTGGCCGGTAAGGTTGCTGATGCTACCGGGTTGTCCAAGGCACAGGCCGATAGCGCAGTCGCCGCAGCACTCGACGCCATCAAGGGCAGTCTCAGTGACGGCGATTCCGTCACGCTGATCGGCTTCGGCACGTTCAGCGTATCGAAGCGTGCTGCTCGCCAGGGGCGAAATCCCGGTACGGGCGAGTCCATTACGATCGCGGCGAGAAACGTGGCCAAGTTTACGGCGGGCAAGGCTTTAAAAGACGCCATAGGCTAACGAACGCTTGACAGGCCGGTCCGGTCATCAGGCCGGACCGGTACCTGTTAGTCAGTGATGTGACATGGCGAGGCGGGACCGGTCGACCTGCCGGATGCATGAAGGCGATGCTCGTCCCGGTTCCTTCCGACCTGTTTCTTTGTCAGAAGCAGGATTTCTGAAGTTTCGTTTTTTTGACCGGAACTGCACACGTGTTCATTTGTGGTTCAACGGTTTCGCGCGCATATTCGGTCGCGATTCGATCTGACAATTCGGAGAAATGCGACTGGTTGCATCCGGCCCCCGGGCAGACCGGGAGCGAACCAATTTCCCTTGACTTGCCGGGGTGCTCGCCGTACCATGTTGCCGTTGTGTTGGGAGATATCGGGACGGGTATGCCGGGGTGGTGGAATTGGTAGACACAGGAGACTTAAAATCTCCCGGACCTCAATAGTCCGTGCCGGTTCGAGTCCGGCCCTCGGCATTCGGGGTCGCGAACACATTTTGGAATGCGCGTAATGCAGGGCGCTTAGCTCAGATGGTTAGAGTGCCACGTTGACATCGTGGAGGTCAGTGGTTCGATCCCACTAGCGCCCATTAACCAAACCGTACCCATGCATGCCCCGCCTCGGGTATAGTCCCGCCTTTCGTATCGCTCAAACGCAACGCGCCAGGCATTCCGGACAGACATGAAAATCACGGATGTAAAGGCCGTCTATCCAGCATGGAAAAGGAAAGGGACGGGTGCCTGGCAGGAATACTTCTGGCAGATCGTGGTTCGGATCGAGACGGATGCCGGGGTGGTGGGATACGGGTACGGCGGGGGCGGGGAACCGGGCAAGCTGATCGTCAACGGACACCTGCGCGACGCCCTGGTCGGCAGGACGATCGGCCACGTGGACGATATCCGCGATACCTGGGACCATCTCTATTTCAAATCCCTGCCTTACGGCCGCAACGGTATCGTGATCATGGCCCTGAGCGGTATCGACCTGGCCCTTTGGGACCTGCTGGGCAAGGCCGAAGGCAAGCCGGTCTACGAACTGATCGGGGGGTTGAAGAAGGAAACGGTGCGCGCCTACGCGACGGGGGGCGATCCGGTCCGGGTCCGCGACCGGGGATACACCGCCGTAAAGTGCTCCCACCAGTGGCGGACAGACGCCGACTATGAGAAGGCCGCGGCACTGGCGGCCCGAATCCGCGGGATATTCGGCCGGGATGCGCTGCTCATGTTCGACTGCTACATGTCCTGGGACGCCGAAGTCGCCCTGCGGATGCGCGAACTCCTGGGTGAATACGAACCCTACTGGTTCGAGGATCTCATCACGCCCGATCATCTGGACGAGCTGGCCGGACTCCGGCCCCGGCTGGCGCCGGTCCTCCTGGCCGGTGGCGAGCACGATTTCTCTCACCATGCCTTCGGCGCCATCGCCCGCGCCGGGGCCCTGGATCTGTGGCAGCCCGATATCACCTGGTGCGGAGGCATTACCGCGGGTCTGCGCATCCTGGAACTGGCCAGGTCACATGACATACCCGTATGCCCCCACCGGGGCGGCGAGATCTGGGGGCTGCACCTGGTCGCCGCGACCGACTGTCTGGATCTCGCGGAGACCCATCCCGACCGATGGAACGACCCGGAGGACACAATCCTGCTGGACGAGCCCGTGGTGTCCGGCGGTGTGATCGCACCGCCGGACCGCCCCGGCTTCGGGGTCGCGCTGAAACCGGAGTACGCGTAGATGATTCGCGTAGATGATCCGCGTACATGGTAGCGACCGGTGTGGATAATTGGGTCGCGAACCCGTAAACGTGCATCCGCTCCCGTGGAATCTCAGGAGACATTTCGGCATTCCTATCTTGATGAGAAAATAGAACTTGCGGAATTAATCCCCGGCTGTTGCGGGGATTTGACGCCGGATCATGTCCGGCATGTTGATGCATCGGCATGGACCGCGTCCCGTACTGCAGCACGGCGGCGCAAAAGAAAGGAGGAAGTATGATATCTAAACAACGGAGGTGTGACGACTGATCTGATCAGTTGACATTCCTCCAGACGCAAGCCGGGTGCCTTGCCCTGCGCGAGGCGCCCGGTTTTTTTGTACTTGCGCCGCTTACCGGACCGCTGTAATCGTGAAGGAATGAATTGGAATCAAAGATCTGACTGAAAAAGCCAGTGCCATGTCGCTCTATCGCCTCCTTCGCCCCGTATTCTTCAGCCTGGATCCCGAGTGGATTCATCGCGCCACGCTGTCCGCGGTCGGTGCGGCAGGGCGCATTCCGCCCGTTCGCGGCCTGCTTCGGAGCCTGTTCGCCGCAGATGATCCGCGGCTCAGGGTGGAAGCGGGAGGACTCGTCTTCCCCAATCCGGTCGGCCTGGCCGCCGGGTTCGACAAGAACGGGGTCGCCATAGAGGGGCTCGCGGCGGCCGGTTTCGGATTCGTGGAGGTCGGCTCGGTCTCGGCATATCCGTCGGCCGGCAATCCCAGGCGCCCGAGACTGTTCCGGGTGCCGGAGGACGAGGCGATCGTGGTCAACTACGGGGTGCCCAACGACGGCGCGGAAGCGGTGGCGCGGCGGTTCGCATCCGCCGGACCGCCCGGACCGCCCGGACCGTCCAGACCACCCAGGCTGCCCGTCCCCCTCGGCATCAACCTGGTCGAAACGAACACCGGGAGGCCGGCGGCCACGGACGAGGTGGTCGAAGAACTGGTCGCGGCGGTGCAACCCTTCCTCGGCCTCGCCGACTACGTGACGCTCAATCTGAACTGCCCCAATACCACTTCTGGCCGGAGTCCCTTCGACGATCCGGGCACCTTACGGACGTTGCTCGCCGGATACGCCCGTTACGACGCCATGCCGCCCACGTTCCTCAAGGTGGTGCCTACGACCGATCCCGGCGCCATTGAGGGGACGCTCGCGGCCATGGATCCATTCCCCTTCGTAAAGGGGATCGTTTTCGGCCTGCCGACGGGAAAACCCTATGCCGATCTGAAGTCCCCGCAACGCCTGCTCGACGCCATGCCCGGGACGCTTTGCGGACGGCCTGTCCGGGGTCTGATCGACGCGTCCATCCGGGCCTGGTATCCGCGGATGGATCCCGGCCGCCACGTGATCGTGGGTACGGGCGGCATATTCACCGTCGAGGACGTCTACGAGAAGATCCGCCTGGGCGCGACTATTGTACAACTGTACACATCATTAATCTATCATGGTCCGAGTCTGGTAAAGCGTATCAACCGGGGCCTGTGCCGCTTGCTGGCGCGGGATGGCCTGAGCCGGATTTCCGATGCTGTGGGCGTGGACAATCCGGACCGGGGCAATCCGCCCTAAAACGTGCCTTCAACGCTCAGCGTCGCACCGCCGGAATCCGTTTTGCGCACCGTGGACGCCTGGACCCGCTCCTGCAGTTTCTCGTAGTACAGTGTTTCGTCCACCGGGATATCGACCCAGTCGTCCAACCAGGCGGACAGTAGCATGGCGTTGGCGAGCTCGACGCCCCGGATGCCCTCGACCCCTGGCGCGATCAGAGGGGTTCCCTCCAGGATCGCGCGAATCCAGTCCCGGGTGATGCCCCGGTGCTCCTCGCCGCCGGCCTGGAACGGGATCTCGCACTTCCAGGTCTCCGGGCTCCCGAAACCGCCCTTCCACTCCCGGTTGAATACATCCGCCGGTGTCCGGTTGCGCCAGAAGGTGATCCTGCCTTCCTCCATGACCACCTTGCCGTTGTCGCCCGTGATTTCCATGCGGTTGGTCCCCGGGGATTCGCCCGTGGTGGTGATGAATATGCCCGTGGCGCCGTTTTCGTACTCGGCGTAGGCCGTCACGTCGTCCTCCACCTCGATGTCGTGGTACTTGCCGAAGCCGCAGAACGCCCGGATGCGCACGGGCATGCCGCAGATCCACTGCCAGAGATCGAGGTTGTGGGGACACTGGTTGGCGAGCACGCCGCCGCCTTCGCCGGACCACGTGGCGCGCCAGCCACCCGAGTCGTAGTAGCTCTGCGCGCGGAACCAGTTCGTGATGATGTAGTTGGTACGGCGGAGTTCGCCCAGTTCGCCCGACGCCACGAGTTCCTTGAGCTTCCGGTGTTCTCCGAGAGTCCGCTGGTTGAACATCAGGCCGAATACCAGTCCGCTCTTTTCGGCCGCCGCGTTCATTTCGCGCACCTGGCGCGTATACACGCCGGCCGGTTTCTCGCAGAGGACGTGAAGCCCCCGGTCAAAGGTCTTGATCGCCAGCGGCGGATGATCGTAATGGGGCGTCGCGATGATCACGGCGTCGATGGCCGTTGAAGCCAATAGTTCGTCTGCGTCGGCGAAAGTCTCGACACCATCGCCGGCGAGCGATTTCGCGTGCGCCAGTTGATCCGGATCGACATCGCAGACGGCCGTCAGCACCGCGCCCGGCACTTCGTTCCCGGTGAGGTATTCGACGTGGAACCCGCCCATGTTCCCGAGGCCGATCACACCGATGCGTACGACGTCCATGGATCACTCCTTCCGGTGCCGCGCCCAGTCCGGGATGCGTTTACCCGGCGAGGGCGGCCGGCTTGCCGTTTCTCATTACAAAGGGGAAGTGTTCACCCGCCTGGTTCATGGGCGCTCCGTCTGGCAGGTCGACGAAGGCTTTCATGACGTGCTGGCCGGAGGCGACGAAGCGGGACTCGCCGGTCATGTAGTGCATGGCGATAGCGCGCCGCGGCAGTCCGGACCGGTTGAAGGGAGAGCCGTGCCACGTCAGCGAATGGTGGAACGACACCTCGCCGGCCTTCACCGGCCAGGGCCGGGGTTCCACGGAGGACGTCCCGGTATCGCCAGGAGGCGTAAAGCCCTCGATCTGTCCAAAGTCCTCGGTCTGCTTCAGGTGGGCCTGCGTCCGCAGGAATTCGATCTGGTTGCCCCACCTGTGGCTGCCCGGCGTCATCCACATGCACCCGTTTTCCACCGTCGCGTCGTCCAGTGCGACCCAGGCCGATACCGGGGTCATGGGCCGGATGATCGGCCACAGGGGCGCATCCTGGTGCCAGCTTGTGACGCCGCCGTAGCCCGGCGGCTTGTACTGGATCTGGTCGTGCCATACCAGCAGTTCGTCGGCTTCCGTGAGCTGGCTGATGGCCTGGACGATAAAGGGGTGGTGGATCAGGCGGTGGTACGCGTCGGACACTTCCCAGATGTTCACGATCTGCCAGACGCAGCGTTCCGGTTCCCGATCGCGGACCATGTTGTGGAACAGCACCGGCCTCGGTCCCTCCTCGGGGAATCCCTCCGGTCCGATATCGAGGACGCGCTTCAATTCGTCGCGAAGTTCCTTGATTCCGTCATCGTCCAGGACGCGGCCACCATTGAGGAACCCGTTACAGTGGAATTCGGCTACCTGTTCATCGGTCAGCATCCCGGCGCCTCCCGTTTCGTCCGAATACGATGCACTGGGACACTAAGTGCCTTCGACGCATTTTCGCTCTCCATTTATGAGTGAATGGCAGGTTACCAATTTACCCCCTGGCACGACACCGCCAAAGCCTTTTTTGAAGGAAGCCCCGTGTTGACATAAACGGCGGAAATCCCTATAATACGCATGTTGTCCGGCCCGGCGCGAACGCGTGTAAATGGGGCATGCGGCAGCAAGTTTTCGTCCGACATAAGACAAACCAAGCCGTATCCAGGCTCGTTGTCGAGACCTGGACGGGGTGACACACCGGGAGCAACCGGCTCCCACGCTCACGAGGAAAGGCTAAAGATGTCCGAAGCACCTACCGCGTCCACCGAAACCATGGAATTCAAGAGCGAGTTGCGGCAGATCCTTCACCTGATCACCCATTCGCTCTATTCCAACAAGGAGATCTTCCTCCGCGAGCTGATCAGCAACGCCAGCGACGCGATCAACAAGATCCGCTTCAATTCCATCAACAACAGCGACCTGCTGGACGGCGACACCGAGTGGAAGATCAAGCTCATCGTCGACAAGGACAAGAACACGCTGACGGTTTCCGACAACGGTACGGGGATGTCCCGCGAAACCATCATCGACCAGTTGGGTACGATCGCGAAGTCCGGCACCAGGGCCTTCCTTGAGACCCTGCAGCAGGCCGACGAAGCCAGCCGTCCCGATTTGATTGGACAGTTCGGCGTGGGGTTTTACTCCGCCTTCATGGTGGCGGACCGGGTGACGGTGGTCTCCCGCCTGGCGGGCGATCCGACGGACCAGGGCGTCCGATGGGTCTCCGCGGGAGAGGGCGAGTTTACCATCAAGACGGTGGAGAAGGAGACGCACGGGACCGACGTCACGCTCCATCTCAAGGAGGACGAGAAGGAGTTCCTGGAGGAATGGCGGCTCCGGCAGGTGGTCAAGGAGTTCTCCGACTTCATCGAATACCCGGTCGTCATGGACGTGGAACGGCACGAACCCGTCGAAGGCGAGGACGACAAGACGGAGGCGGTGGTCCGGGAAGAGACGCTCAATTCCATGAAGGCGCTCTGGCTGCGATCGAAAGACGAGATCGAAGAAGACGAGTACAACGCCTTCTACCGCCAGATCTCCCACGATTACGGCGATCCGGCCAGGGTGATCCACTACACGGCCGAGGGGCTGACGGAGTTCAAGGTGCTGCTCTTCATCCCGGCGAAGCGGCCCTTCGACATGATGTTCGGCGATCCCAAGGTGGGGCCCAGGCTGTACGTGCAGCGGGTCCAGATCATGGAGAACTGCGAGGAACTGTTGCCGCCCTACCTGCGCTTCATCAAGGGCGTGGTGGACTGCGCGGACCTGCCCCTCAACGTCTCCCGCGAGATCCTGCAGCAGAATCCCATCCTCGACCGCATCCGGAAGAACATCGTCAAGCGGATCTTCACCGTGCTGGAGGAGATGAAGAAGGACGAGTTCGACAAGTACGTCGCGTTCTACGGGGAACTGGGCCTGATCCTCAAGGAGGGGATGGCGCAGGACTTCGAGAACCGGGACACCCTGACTTCCCTGGCCGTGTACGAATCCATGAACACCGAGGCCGGGAAGTACATTTCCATGGATGAATACGTCGACCAGATGCCGCCCGATCAGGAGGAGATCTACTACCTGACCGGCGAGCACCGCGGCATGCTCGAGCGGACGCCGTACCTGGAGGTCTTCCGGGACCGCGGCTGGAACGTCCTCTTCATGACGGACCCCATCGACGAATTCGTCATGTCGTCGGTGACCGAGTACCGCGAGAAGAAGTACAAGGCGGCCGATAAAGGCGACATCGCGGCGGACGAAGAAGGCAAGGCCAGGGCGGAGGACGACGAGAAGACCTTCAAGGCCCTGATCGAAGCCCTGAAGGGCAAGATTCCGGAGGTGCAGGATATCCGGCTGTCCACGCGCCTCAAGGACAGTGCCTCCTGCCTGGTGGCCGACGAGGGCGCCATGAGCGCCCACATGGAACGGCTCATGCAGCGCATGGGCGAGGGCGGCGGCCACGATTCGAAGCGCATCCTGGAACTCAACGCCGCCCATCCGGTCGTCCAGGGCCTGCAGAAGCTCCACGACAGCGACAGCGGCGACGCCCGCGTCGAATCCATCGGCCGCCTGCTGTACGAGCAGGCCGTGGTGGCCGAAGGTTCCAAGCTCGACGATCCCGTGGGTTTCGCGAGCCGGATAAACGACCTGCTCGTCAAGGAACTGATCCGGATTTAGGGTGCCGGGTCTGACGGCATAACGAGACGACGGTACACTATGCGCACTCCCGCAGTACTGATATCGATCCTCTTGCTGATCTCCTGCGGCGAAGGCGAACGCGGCGGGGAACAGACAGGGTCCACCACGGAAGGCGGCCGCGTAAACTCGATCGGCGTGGTCCTCCCGGACGACGCCGTGGACGCCTCCCGCCAGGTGCTGCGGTCCATGAGTCCGGAGCCGAAGAGCCTGGACCCCAGTATCGAGCCCTACGATACCGAGCAGACGATCCTGCCCTTCGAGGCCCTGCTGTTCAAGGACGAGCACCGGAACCCGATCCCGGGCGCCGCGCACAGCTGGGGCTCGGATGACGGGATAGTCTGGACCTTCAACCTCAGGTCCGGGATGCGCTGGAGCGACGGATCGCCGCTGACGGCCCACGACTTCGTGTACTCCTACCGCCGGATGCTCGATCCCGAATCCACCAACATCTACGCCTTCTTCTATTACGACATCAAGAACGCCGAAGCGATCGTCAAGGGTGAGAACAAGGATCTCACGTCCCTGGGCATCCGGGCCGTGGACGATACGACCCTGGTCATCGAGACGGAAAAGCGGGCGCCCTACCTGCCCCATATCGTTTCCTTCGGCGACGCCATGCCGGTGCCGAAGCGGCTCGTGGACAAATACGGCCGCAAGTGGACTGAACCGCAGAACATCATCACGAATTCCGGCTTCATGGTCACGGAGTGGGTCAACGGCAGCCACATGACGCTTGTTCCCAATCCCTACTACAACGGCCCCCACAAGCCCTTTCTGGAGAAGGTGATACACCCTTTTCGCAACGCGGCCGCGGCCACCATCCTTCCTTACGAGAGCGACGAGGTCGACATGGAGAACGTGGACGTGAACGACCTGGAACGCATCGAGCGCGATCCCGATTTGAAGCAAGATCTCGTGCGCTTTCACGGACTGAATACCTGGTATCTCTTCTTCAGGACGCAGCTGCCGCCCTTCGACGACATTCGCGTCCGGGAAGCCTTCACGCGGGTGATGGACCGCGACAACATCTGCAACATCATCCTGCGGGGCGGGGCCGTACCGGCCTATTCCATGATCCCGCCCGGCTTCAGGGAATTCGAGGGCGACAGGCACGCCTCGGTGCAGGGCTTCGATCCCGAACGGGCGCGGCAACTGATGCGCGAGGCCGGATATCCGGGCGGACAGGGATTCCCCCGCCAGGAACTGTGGCTCCGGGCCCCGACGCCCTCCGACCGCCTGATCGGCGTGGCGATACAGAGCATGCTGAAAGAGCATCTCGGCGTCGACGTGGACATCCGGACGGCCGACCTGCACACCTACATGGACCATCTGTACGAGTGGAACATGAACCTCGGGCTGATCGCCTTCGGCGCCGATTTCCTCGACCCCCGCAACATACTGGACATGATCTGGCACTCCCAGCCCCGGGGCCACGGCCGGCAGGACTGGCACAACCCCGACTTCGACCACCTCGTGGATGCGGCCGCGGCCGAACTGAATCCGGAGATCCGGGAAAGACTGTACCGGGAAGCCTCGGCCATCCACGTGGCGGACTATCCCGGCGCGTTTCTCTATCACAAGATGGGCCTGCAGCTCCGGAAGCCCTGGCTGAAGGGCTATGCCGTAAACGACGACGGCACCGTGGGTTCCTTCCGCTGGCACAAGTTATACATCGCCGAGGTGGAAGATGGGGAGTAGGGGGCTTTCCGGGGGTAAGCGGGGCCCGGCCGCGATTCGTCTATCGGCCGCGCTACGCCTGCCGCTCGGATTCCGCCTCCTTCTCGCGCCGCTCGCCCTATGCGCTTCGGCCTTGCTTTGGATGCCCGGACCGGCCGCAGCGCAGGAAAGCCCGGTCGACCTGGAAGCCATCCGCGTCCTCCCCGTCGAGGGTCCCGAATCCAACCAGCCATCGGGACTCTTCGTCCACAACGACACCCTGTATACCGTTTCCGACAAACACGACGATACCATCTTCCGGATCGAGCTTCGGGAGGATGCCGCGGTGTTCGTACCCCACGTCCGGTTCGACGCCCCCAGACCCTTCGGCGTGTTCAGGCTGGATCTGGAGGGCATCACCCGCGATGAAGATGGAAGTTTCTATCTCGCAAGCGAAGGCGCGTTCGCCATTCTGAAGGTCGACGCGGACGGGAAGAAGGCGTCCTGGGTCACCACGAGTCTCCGCAAAGTGGGCGCTTCGGCGGGGCTCTTCCAGACGCGCGGTGGTTATCTCGAGGGAATCACGCTGATGGCCCGGGACCGGTTCCTGGTCACCGCGGAACGGCAGCCTTGCGGCCTGATCGAAGTCGACATGGCCCCGGTGCAAAGGATCGTGGAGATCGCGAATCATGGATCGGCGAACAGTTACACGGGTCTGCACCGAGAGGTCGAAAACGTATACATCCTGCAGCGCAGCACCGCGACGATACGGAAAACCATCCGGTACCTGGATATCGACGCGCCGTCCACGATCTGGTCCTTTGCCCATATCGTCAACGATCCGGAGTACCTCTATCAGCACGAGCAGTTCGGCGCGAAAACGGCAGAAGGGCTCGCCATGGACCACGACCGGGTCTATGTCATCCTCGACAACAACAACGACGTGCGCAGGATGTATCCCACCGATCACAGGCCCCTGCTCCTGATCATGAAGCGGCCCGGGTGAAATCCCGCCGCCTGCAACCTTCCGACCGCGTCGTGACGAGTCACAAGCCGTGCAGCGATCCGGACAAACGCCGGTTGCGCTCGCCGGGAAAAGGAAACGGCGGTCATGAATCGCGATGCCCAGGACAGGTTGGTACGTCTCTACCGCCTCACGTTCGGCCGTGCGCCCGCGCGCATCGCCGCCCTGGGCGCGGACGGGTCGAGTCGGAAGTACTTCCGGTTGGCGGACGGGGGACGGACGGTCATCGACGGACGGACCGACATCGACGGTCGGACCTTCATCGGGACGGCAAACGACGACCGCCGGGAGAACGTCGCCTTTCTTTCCCTGTCTCGCCACTTCCGCCGTCATGGCCTGCCGGTGCCCGAGATCTTCGCCGAGAACCTGGAACAGGGCGTCTACCTGCAGCAGGATCTGGGAGACGAGACCCTGTTCAGCCTGGTGGCCGCCGCCCGCGCGGAGGCAGGAACTTTTTCGGACCGGCTGGTCGCGATGTACCGGCAGGTGCTCGATGATCTGCCCCGCTTCCAGGTCGCCGCGGCGGAGGATCTGGATTTCTCGGTCTGCTATCCCAGGAGCCGGTTCGACGCGCAGTCGATCCGGTGGGACCTGAACTACTTCAAGTACCACTTCCTGAAGCTCGTGCCTATCGACTTCGACGAACAGGCCCTCGAAGACGATTTCGAGCGGTTCACGGCGTTCCTCCTGGAAGCGGATACCAGTTACTTTCTGTACCGCGACTTCCAGTCCCGCAACATCATGTGGCACGACAGCCGACCGCACTACATCGACTACCAGGGCGGGCGGCGGGGCGCGCTTCAATACGACGTGGCGTCTCTCCTTCAGGATGCCAAGGCTGACATCCCGTGGGAGATCCGGGACGAATTCCTGGACTACTACGTCGAAGCGGCCGGCAAGTATGCCCCCCTTCGCCGGGATGCGTTCCTCGCCCACTACTACGGATACGCCCTGGTCCGCCTCATGCAGGCCCTGGGCGCCTATGGTTACCGGGGGCTTTACGAAGGCAAGTCCCACTTCCTCACCAGCATCTCCCACGGCGTCCGCAACCTCGAGGGCCTGCTGGCGCGGGCCAGCCTGCCGGTCAACCTGCCTGAACTGGGCCGGGCTTGGTCGCGCATCGTCGACGATCCGGCGCTCAGGCGAATGGGCGAGGTTTCCGGCGAAGGACTGACCGTCCACCTCTGGAGTTTTTCCTATCACCTCGGCCTGCCCCGGGATCCGAGCGGAAACGGCGGCGGGTTCATCTTCGACTGCCGGATCGTGAAGAACCCCGGCCGTATTCCGGCATACGCGGACCTGACGGGAAAGGACGCGCCGGTGGCCGCCTTCCTGGATGAACTCGATGAGGCACGGTCCTTCCTGGGGGATGCCAAAACCATGGTCGACCGGGCGGTCGAACACCACCAGCGCCGCGGGTTCTCAGACCTGACCGTCGCCTTCGGGTGCACGGGCGGCCAGCATCGCTCGGTGTACTTCGCGGAGCGGCTGGCGGCGCATCTGAAGGAGCGCCCGGGCTTGACGGTCCGGCTGAGACACCGGGAGCAGGAGGATTCGTGAAGGCCATGATCCTCGCGGCGGGCCTGGGTACCCGGCTCCAGCCCCTCACGGACGACCGGCCCAAGGCCCTGGTAGAGGTGGCCGGCCGGCCCATGCTTTACTGGGTGATCGCGCGGCTCGCCCGCCATGGCTTCACCGACATCATCATCAATGCCCACCATTTCGCGGAGCAGATCGAGGCCTTCTCGGCCGCGTATGATGGTCCCGGCGTGTCACTTACCGTTTCCGTGGAGGAGGAGATCCTGGATACGGGCGGCGGGGTGCGCAATGCCGCGTGGTTCTTCGACCGCGAGGAGCCGTTCCTGGTGCACAACGTGGACGTGCTGACCGACCTGGATCTGTCCGAGCTGATGACGGCTCACCGGGCATCGGAAGCCGGTTCGGCGTCGGGCGCCCTGGTCACCCTGGCCGTGAAGGGAAGGAAGAGTTCGCGTCACCTGCTTTTCGATAGGGCGGGACGGTTGGGCGGCTGGCGTTCGGATATCACGGGAGAGACGCGCACGGTTCGGCCGATGGAGGGTCCCGTCACCGCCCTGCCCTTCATGGGCGTCTACGTCATGTCCCCGGCGGCGTTGGGCAAGATGACCGGTACCGGTCCTTTTTCGATCATCGATTTCTTTCTGGACCTGGTGCGCACGGGCGGGACAATTCAGGCTTATCGAGCCGAAGAAGCCCGGTGGGCGGATCTCGGAAGCGTAGACCGAATCGCGCATGCGGAGCGACTATTCGGAACGGACTGGTTCGAGGGGTAAGGTGTGATTAACCGGTATTTTATGTTGTAGAGGTGAGATGAAGAAAAGCTCTACGGAAACTCGAGAGTCATTGGCTCGTCCGGTATTTCAAACACGATCCCGTCCTTTTTCTTTTCGTAGTATATAATCTGGATGTTTATAGAATCTTGAATGGTTGATTTTTTTGAAGTGTAGGAAACTGGTTTGATAGAAAACGCTTCTTCTCCAACGAATCCATCTATTCCCTTAGATTCCTCGTACGGGTCAGATAACCTATAGTCACAGCCTCTGATTTCAGCAAGTTTCCTGAGAATAGCTTCCTGGAACTTGAGTCCAGCAAAGGTTTTAACCAGAACGAGATCCTCTACCCACGATCGAACCATTTCTCGATCGATTTTAGGCGATGCTTCGTTCAGGTTTTCTATCATTGAATACACTCGATCTGTCGCGTTGCTGATAGCATCAGGGTGTTTTTCCCTGTACCATTGAACCCATTCATCGAACGTCCGACACTGACATTCCTGAATCAGATCGCTCATTTGGCCAACGATTTTAGCACGAGTACCCTGTGAGTTTTGATTTGCAAGGTTCATCAATTGTGTCGTGTACCTTGGAAACTCACAAGCAGGTGCATTAAGGTACTCCTGAATCTCAGCGGTTTTGAGTTTGATTCTCACGGTTATCTGGCCTTTGGAACGTGTTGTTTCGGGTTGCTTAGCAAATCGAGTTGAGGATGTGACCGACGTTTCTTTATGTCTTGCTGGCCTCGGGCACTCTCACGAGTTCCGGTGCGCCAGTTAGAAAAACAGTGTTTTACCTCCGGCGTTTCTAAATACTCAACCTCAAACGTGTTTTCCCCACGATTTCTCACTTCTTCTAAACTGTTCAAAGCAATGAACTGTTCTTGGCTTGTCACTACAGGACAACCATGAGGTCCGTTTTCATACTTCAATGATCCTGAGGTTTGAAGTCGATTCTCGACAAAATCAAAATGCCGTAATAACCTATCAAGCAAGTACTCATTGGAAAAACCCACAATCTGATTTGTAATCGAACAAACGGCATTGCTGAAGCTCTCGTCGATCTCTATGCCGATACAGTTTCTTCCCGATGTCATTGCAGCCGCGACGGTGGTTCCTGTTCCAAGAAACGGGTCAAGGACTACATCCCCTTTTACCGAGTACATACTGATAAGTCGATAAGCCAATTCAAAGGGGAAAGCGGCGCTTCTTAGTCGTGACGTGTCGTCGTATAAACGCTGACCTGTTCCCTTAATGTCAAACCAGATATCCGAGTACCAGGCATTTCTTTCTTCCCAAAACATAGCACTCTCACGTCTGTTCTTCTTTTCTTCCTCTGTTTTGAACTCCCTTTTCGGTCCTTTCCTCACAATCAGTATATACTCGTGCTCCAGTGTCACATAAGCACCGGCAGGTAACATACCCGATCCCATAAACTTATTCGGTGCGTTGGTCTGCTTACGCCATAGAATATCTGGCAGAGCGGAAAATCCGAGATTTAACAGATAATTCAAGATTCTTGCGTGATTTGGATAGAGGCAAAAATCACCATTTAGTTTTCTCGTTGCATCTCCAATGTTTATGCACGCGAATCGACCGTTTTTAAGGACTCTGTATACTTCTTTCCATACGACATCAAGTATGCCGTGCATCATCTCGAATGCTCGAATTCCGTCCGAGATTTTCAAAGCTTTTGATATTTCAGGGTTTTGATGATCGAATATCTTGTCCCACATTTCAATCATGGGATAGGGCGGAGAGGTTACGACCAGATCGACGCTGCTCGTGGGTACTTCCGATAGGTTTATTGCATCTTGGAACAATACCCGATGGTTTGTGATCATTTATAAATTCACTCCGATTATCGACTTGCAAACTGCTTTTCGTAAGGCAGTCTTACAATCAATGTTTCCAATAGACCAACCCCCCATAATACGGTTGACCTGTGACTTCGATTGAGTTTCCTTCTTTCCATCCCCAATGCCTTTGTTTCGGGGGAATCAGGTTATCGTTCACCTTTCAATCTACCCTATCGGAAGTGCTTTAGCCATAACAAACTCCTTCCTGTATGATGAAATTCAACCTGGATTTGGCGATCGAAGGGTGTTGTCTTAAACAAGAAACTGCTTTAGAAACGCGTGAAGTCGACCCGAGGTACGACGATGTCGAGTCCTAAACTTCGTAAACTCAAACTGCACCGATTTCGAAGCTTTGAAAAGGATGTTGTGGAATTTGACAATCCGACCTTTCTGGTAGGTCAGAATGGCTCTGGCAAGAGTAACTTTGCCGATGCTTTCGCTTTTTTGGCTGAAGCGATGTCATCTCCTTTACAAGCTGTTCTCGAACACAGAGGCGGATTTCCAGCGGTAGGCCACAGGAGCTCTGCAAGGGGTCGTCCATCCAATTTGGGCCTGGCAGTGACAATAGACAACTTGGATAGTGACACGGTCTTGGCGGATTATGCCTTCGAACTGCGGGCGCTCAGGGGTAGTTATGGTTTCGAGGTGGTGCGTGAGCGATGTACTTTGGAGAGGACCGATGGCCAGATCGACCTCTTCGATCGCCATTTGCTACCCAAAGAATCCAAGATGAGTCGGTTAACACTCGGAGACGTTTCAGATTTGGTCATGGATCGTAGCGCGTTAGCTCTTCCGATTGTCGGGGGCGACGCAAGGTTTAAATCCATTTCCAGATTCCTGTCGGAAATGCGTGTATGCCGGATTGAGCCAATTGCCTTGAGAGGTATGCAGGATCCTGACGGAGGTTTGCGTTTACATTCGGATGGTAGTAACGCGGCCAGCGTGTTGCGCGAAATCCAGCGCGAAGCCCCGGATGACTGGGAACTAATACGTGAGGTTCTCGAAAGTATCGTTCCTGGAACTATTGGTGTTCAACCCAAAAAGCATGGTAATAAGTTAACGTTAGAGTTCAAGCAAGACTGGGCCAAGAAGGAACCTGTGAGATTCGAAGCCTTTAACATGTCAGATGGAACGCTACGTATACTTGGGCTCCTTACGGCGGTTTTCCAGCCGCAAAAACCTTCACTTCTTGTTATTGAGGAACCCGAAGCCACGATGCATCAGGGTGCTTTGGGCTCAATTCTCGATGTACTAAGGCACGCCGCCCGCTTCATGCAAGTAGTAGTTACAACCCACAGTCCTGATGTTTTGGACGCTAAGTGGATTGAAGATCGACACCTGCGGATAGCAACCTGGAGTAAAGGCGTGACCCGCGTAAACGTGATTTCCCAAGCTTCAAGACAGGCACTGTGTGATCACTTAATGGGGGCGGGAGAGTTGTTAAGATCGAACGCACTGACACCAATGTCCGAGGATTTGTTCCATGACGAGATAAAGTACCAGTACGAGTTGTTTCCAGAGGGAAACGCGCATTGAATATCCAGCCTATCGTAGAAGGTCACGGGGACGTAGTAGCTTTTCCAGTATTGTTGCGCCGTCTTCTCGCGGAAGCCGGCAGATCGACAATCGGCGTTGGACGCCCGATACGGAGGCGACGCCACGAACTCGTTCGCGAATTAGACGTTCAAAAGGCGGTGCGGTTAGCGCTCTCGAAACAATATTGCCGTGCGATTCTCATTCTTTTCGACGGTGATTCTGATTGCCCTGCGGAGTTGGGACCCGCAGTTCGAGCATGGGCAACTGCATCTGCCGGTGGTATTCCGTGTGAAGTCGTACTAGCACATCGAGAGTACGAGGCTTGGTTTCTGGCCGCAATAGAGTCGATCAGAGGACGTAGAGGTATTCTTAGCGACGCCGAATCTCACCCCTCTCCTGAGGAACCACGGGGGGCAAAGGAGCAACTCGAAGCAAGAATGCGAGCTGGTACAAGTTACATTGAAACTATAGATCAGCCTGCATTAAGTGCCTTGTTCTCAATGTCGGATGCATATCGAAGGTCGCGGTCTTTTAGAAAACTTACAAGATCGATAGGTGCTCTGTTAAGCAGCTTGCAACAGGATGTAGGGATCTGGCCTCCTGCTTCATGGAACTCCCAAGATTGAGAATGGAATACGCTCGTCACCCGCTCACCGCTTCATCAACCTTTCTCCCACCCACCGACGGGTACTCAGGCCAACTTACCTTGGCCGCCTCGGCTGCGGCAGCATGTATTCTGGATCACTTCGTAAAAGGATCCTGCCCGAATAACGTATATTCGGGGTTTCGTCACATTCTTTAAGATCGTGGAACACGATCAGCATCTCGCACGACATCCGTAACTTGGAAGGTATATCTCGAAAAGACTTGAAGCACGGTGCGTCTGCGGTTATCTTGAAACTGTACCTATCTTCCTCTATACACGCCCTCACCCAAAGGAGGTTTAAGTGGACGTATCGTCCTCCCGCGGCGCGAGGCAGTGTCTGCGTAGTCTGCTCTATCGCGATTGTTGTCCCCGCCGAAAATTGTCTCCCACATAACCGGCGACAGCGGGTAATTGCGCGACAAAGATTTATCCCACGGGATTCGCGCTCATTGAGTGTCTCTAGTTGAGCGTCTCCGGTTAAGCTATCCAGTAACTCTCGCGGAACGGCTTGCTCTCCATTTACGGCCCGGACGGCCTTCTTGTTCGTACCACCTGGGGCGATGGCGGCTCGTGAATGCACGGGCATCCCTTGCTTGAAGCCACCTGGATTCCGATCCAGTCCCAGCCTTTCTCTCCGCCCCGCACGGATCGTACTTCAGGGGCCGAGCCGTGTTCTATGGGTCTGACGCCGTTTGTGGGTCTGTAGTCATAATTGGGTCCGTCGCCATTATTGAGCCAACGCCGTTTTGGGGGCCGCCCCGCCCCGTCGCTACCCGAAGACGAGTCGAGTTGCGAGGAATACGCGGCGCGGTTCCGATTTCCGGACGCCGGATCTCCGTTATCAGTAAGGAAGGTACCATGATTCGAAGCATGAACGGCAAGACCCCCAGGTTGCGGATATACGATCTCAGGAACTACAGGAAAATACTGCAGATCGACAGACTACCGGACGACCTGAAATTCGAAATGGAAGTCGTGGCGCGGGTACTGCCGTTCCGGACCAATTCGCACGTGGTGGAGCACCTGATCCAATGGGAGAACATCCCCGAGGATCCCATGTTCCAGCTCACTTTTCCTCAGCGGGATATGCTGTCTCCGGACCACTACGATGAGGTGGCGGCCTTGGTGAAAAAAGGGGCGGGGGATGCGGAAATGGCACGGACCGTGAACCGGATCCGATGGGATCTGAATCCACAACCCGCGGGTCAACTGGAGCACAACGTCCCCAGGGAGGACGACGAAAAACTGGACGGCATGCAGCACAAGTACCGGGAAACGGTCCTGTTTTTCCGTCCCAGGGACAGACCTGCCACGCCTATTGTACCTTCTGCTTTCGCTGGCCCCAGTTCGTGGGCATCGATGAACTGAAGTTCGCCAGCCGCGAGGTCGAGAGTCTCATCAGGTATCTCGAAGACAATCCCCAGGTCACCGATGTGCTTTTCACGGGCGGCGATCCCATGGTCATGCGGGCAAAGAATCTCAGCGTGCATATCGATGCGTTGCTGAAGGCCGATCTGCCCAATCTGCACACGATCCGGATCGGGACGAAATCGCTGGCCTACTGGCCTTACAAGTACCTCACCGACCCGGATGCGGACGACGTGCTGGCGCTGTTCGAACGGATCACCCGCGCCGGCAAGCACCTGGCGGTCATGGCCCATTGCAGCCATCCCGCCGAACTCCAGCCCGACGTGGTGTCAAAGGCGGTCAGCCGGATCCGCGGAACGGGAGCGAAAGTTTACACGCAGTCGCCCATCCTGAGGAACATCAACGACGATCCGGGCACATGGGCGTCCATGTGGCGCAGGCAGGTGGACCTGGGGATGGTACCGTACTACATGTTCATGGTGCGGGACACCGGCGTGCAGCATTTCTTCGCCGTGCCGATGGTACGGGCCTGGGAGATCTTCCAGAACGCTTATCAGCAGGTAAGCGGGATCTGCCGAACCGTGCGCGGACCCAGCATGTCGGCACATCCCGGCAAGGTTCACGTACTGGGTATCAGCGAGATCCACGGAGAAAAGATCATCGCCCTCCGGTTCCTGCAGGGACGCAATCCCGACTGGGTCCTGCGGCCGTTCTTCGCCCGATACGAAGAAGAAGCCATCTGGCTGGACGACCTTGAGCCGGCCTTCGGCGAGGAATCGTTTTTCTTCGAGAAGGAACTGGCGCAGTTGTGCGAGGAGGATCTGCCTTCCGGCCAGTGGGATGAAATGGAATCGCTTGTACTGGAAGGAGTGGGATGGAATTGATGCGCGGTACAGGTTAAAATACGGTACCTGACGACCTATACGGGATTAGTGCTTTTGTACTACAGCCTCAGAAAGCCTCTCCCCCGCCCACTGGTTTATACTCACGCCGTCGACTTCGGCCGCCTCGGCTACCGCTGCGTGGATTTCAGGATCAATTCGCAACAGGAGTTTCCCCGAATAAGGCTTGTTCGGAGTCTCACCCCGTTCGTCACAGCTTTCCAGATAGAACTCAACCGCCTCTTCAAAAGCCTCACGAACTTCTCCGACGCTTTCTCCGTGAAACGTAATGATGTCGCGTATACCAGCCACGCGGCCAACGAAACATCCGTCCTCGTCACTGTATTCGATTCGTGCTGGATATCCCCTATAGCGCATCGGCTTCATGGTATTACTCCCGCCTTCAAGGAGGGTTTACGCTGACGACTATTCATGTCATATGATATCACATTATAATATCATTGGCAAGTGTTTTAGTCGTTACAGCAAGCGCTAAGTTCAGTCCCCCAACCCCGCATACCGACAAACAATCTCCACGGCCCTGACCAGGGTCTTCGCTCCGAGAACCGCGTATTCCTCGATCAGGTTGCCTTCTTGGTCGAGCGTGCCCAGGCCGGGCCCGAGGAACATCTTCCCGCTGTAGATCGTGGCGGGTTCGACGCCCATGTGCTCCTGGGCGAGCACGATGGGGTTGGTGTTGGCCCACAGGTCTTCGAGGTTGAAGATCGGGATGCCGAAGGCGCCGTCCTTCCACGTGCGCTCGTAGTTGAGCTCGGTGCCGCCCAACTGGTAGGTCTTCGTGAAGATCAGGTCGTCGCGGAAGCGCGCGGGCTTCATCTGCGCGAACTCCTCCACGATGATTTCGTGGAAGCGGTCCACGGGGTCGGTGACCAGATGGGGCCGGTTGCGCAGGACCTTCAGGTAGGCGGTCAAACCCACCAGGGTGTCCCGCCCTGGATCGCTGAAGGTGTAGACCGCTTTTCCGTGGGAGGACAGTTCACCGTACCGCTGCCCGCCGAGACCCATGCCCTTGCGGATCGGGTTGATGGTCTCTTCCCGGCCGATCAGCAGTCCCGACGCGGGCGCGCGGCCCGGCTTGTCCATGCTGTAGGTGATGATGTCGCAGCCGATGTCCCGCGGGTCCATGCCGACGATGGGAATCGAGCCTCCCGTGTCGACGATGTAGGGGACGTCGTAGTCCCGGGCGACGCCGGCCAGTCGCTTCAGGAGGATGGGCGCGCCTTTCTCGTCCTGTTCGCCGAGCCCGTAGCTGGGGGTGTCGTATCCCACCGTGGCGATGCCCGTGAGCAGCGAAGCGTTTCGCTCGGCGGCTTTCTTCACGTTTTCGATGGTGCCGTCCACATCGACGGCGGTAAGCAGCGATGTGGGATTATACCGGATCCCGTGGGGATCGTACTTCGCGCCGGCCATGCGGACGTAGAGCGTCTCGAGGTTCGCCAGGCTCTTGTTCTCGATGCCCAGTTCGCCGCCGGCGATGGTCCGGTCCACGAGCAGGTTCTTGTACCGCGGCGGAAAGGCCCGGCCGTATCCGCCGATCCATTCGTAATCCTCCCCGTAGGGCATGAGCAGCCGGCCGCGGTAGATGTCGCCGTGGCGCATGGAGGGCGGTGCGCACAGGGTCTCGAGCGTGAGGCGCAGCAGCGCTTCGCAGGTATTGGCAGCCACCGCGTCGTACTCGTCGCCGTAGACGTCCTTGACGACTTCACGGAGTTCGTCTTCGATCACCCGGACCGGGTAGGTCTTGCCGCCCTGGTTGGCCTCCACGATCGCGTCGAGGACGTAATCGGGCAGGTTGCCCGGCCTGGCCGAGCTGCCGGCGTACAGGCCGATGTCCTGCTTCAGTTTCAGCGTGCCGATCTCTTCGCCGTACCGCCGGGCTTCTTCGGTGATTTTGCTAAAGTTCTCGTAGATCGACTGGTACCACTGATACTTGTACATGGTTGTTCTTTTTTGGATCGGCCCAGCATCGGCCAGGGCGGATGGGTACCTACGGGCGGTTTCACGCCGGATCGGTGGGTGGATTCAGGGCATTTCCGAAATCACTTCGAGCGCCCGTTCCACGTCGGTCATCCTGTTGTACAGGTGGGGCGAGAACCGGATCACGTCGCCGCGCAGGGCGACCATGACGCCGGACTGCTTCAGGTGCTGCGCCACGTCGGCCATCCGGCGGCCGGGGAAGCGGGCGGTTACGATGGCCGAGCGTTCGTCGGCGTTCCGGGGGGAAGTGACCTCGGCGCCGATCGCGGTCAGGCCGTCGATGAGCTGGTCGGCCAGCACCTGGTTGTGGGCGAAGATTCGGTCGATACCCGTGTCCACGAGGAACTCGATCGATTTCGCGAACCCGCCGGACAACCCGTAGGCCATCGTGCTGAACTCGAAACGGGACGCGTCCTCCGGGTAGTCCGGCGGATCGGTCCGGATATCCCAGATGTCCTTTTGGCTTCGGAAGCCCACCAGGCCGGGTTCGAGGCTCGTGGCGAGGTGTGGCGCGAGGTACATGACCGCGATTCCGAAGGGCCCGCACAGCCATTTGTACGCACCCGTGGCAACGGCGTCCACGCCCATGCCGGGGGCGTCGGTGGGCACCGCTCCGGCCGACTGCGTGGCGTCCACGACGAGCAGGGCGCCGTGGCGGTGCGCGATTTCCGCGAATTCGGCGAGATCCCAGCGCTGGCCGCTGCGGAACTCCACGTGGGACAGGGCCACCACCGCCGTATTGTCGTCCACCAGGTCCCTGACTCGTTCGGGGTCGACGGTGTCTCCCTGCGCGTGCGCCAGCCGGATCTCGCAACCCGTGTGGTTGGCGACGCGTCTCCAGGGGTACACCGATGCGGGGAAGGCGACGTCGGTGCTGACGACGTTGGTATCCGCGCCGGGCATGACTGCCCACGCGAGGGAACTCAGGAGTTCCGTGGTGCTGGAACCGGCGGCGATGTCCGCCGGTGACGCGTTAAAGAGTCTGGCCCCCTGCCGGTGGAGTTCGTCGAATACCGTGGCCTCGGCTTCTTCGTCGAAGTGGTTGCTGCCGTGTTCGGCGACGTCCCGGTACCAGTCGGTGATCGCCTCGGCCGCCGGACGGTACATGGGCGTCACGTTGGCCGCGTTGATGTACGTGCAGGTCTGCGCTACGGGGAATTCATCGACCGGTACCAGGGGATCGAGGGACGATGGCATGGCAGGCCCTTCCCGAGGTCAACCGGCGGCCGCGCCGCGCTCGTTTTCCGACCCCGCGGCCTCTTCCTCGGCCACCTGGCGGAGCATACTGGAAATACGGCGCAGCCCCTCGTTCAGGTAGTCGGGCGGCAGGCCGTAGCTGATGCGGAGATGGTTGGGCACGCCGAAGTAGTCGCCGGGACCGATGAGTACCGATTTCTCCTGGATCAGTCGGTTCGCCAGCGTCGCGGAATCCGTCTTCAGGTTGTACCGGACGAAGGAAATGGCCGTCGCCTGGGGCGGCACGAGACTCAGGATGTCCGCGTTATCGCCGATCCAGGTCTGGTAGTTATCCCATCCACTCCGTATGTAGCCCCGCGTCCGCTCGAAGATGGCCTTCCGCACGTCCGGGCGCAGCGCCAGCGGCGCGAGGAAGTGGTTGGACAGCTTGGCCGTGCTCAGCGTCAGGTACTCGTGTCGCTTCCAGAGCTCCCTGATCAGGTCTTCGGGACCCACGAGCCAGCCGATCCGAAGGCCGGGCATGGCGAAGGACTTGGACATGCTGCCCGCCGCGATAACCCGGTCGTACCGTCCGTAGAAGGAAGGCGAAACCTCGTCGCGTTCCCGTTCGGACCCGGCGTAGATCTCGTCCGCGAGCAGGTAGGCGCCACTGCGTTCTGCCGTGCGGACGACGGCATCCATTTCGGACTCGGTCAGGATCTGTCCGGTGGGGTTGTTCGGGTTGCAGATGGAGATCAGTTTCGTCCGGTTCGTAACCGCGGCTTCCAGGCTGTCGGTGTCAAGCGCCCAGCCGCGGTCCGGATCGAGGGTGAACGTCCTGCGCACGGCCCCCAGGTTGTGCGCGAGCCCCCAGCTCTGGAGGTAGCAGGGCACCTGGACGGCCACCTCTTTGCCGCCTTCCAGCAGGGTCTGGAACGTAATGTAATTTGCCTCGATACATCCAATGGTTACCAGCACGTTTTCGGCTGTCGCACCAGGATAGTACTGGGCGATAGCCTCCCGCAGTTCCGGCGAGCCGTTGGCGTATCCGTAACCCAGTTCGGTCTCCAGCATGCGATCCAGGACGTCCGGATCGTGTTCGATCAGTTCCCTTACTGTAACCGGGTGCGCGCCGCTCTCGGACAGGTTGTATTCGACGACCTGTTCCCAGTCCGACATGATCCGTTCCAATTCGAATGTCTGGAAGGCCGCTGCCATGTGCTTGCTCCTTGGTTTTATGTGCCGCCGACCAGCCTGGTTATGCCGGCCGTTGTCCGTTGCGCTACTTTACGGCGTGGTAGACGGCCTTGGATATCTGGATGTCCTGCACAGCGACGCCCGTCGAATCGGCGATCGTGATCTGGTCGTCGGAAGTGCGGCCCAGGGAAGGATTCTGGATCACGTTTCCGAGCTCGACCACCTTGTCTTCACCAATGGCGCCCGCCATCATCGCCTGCGCAATCTCGCCCCGCAGCCTGCACTGCGGAATGCTGTCCGCCACTACCACGTCGGCTTTTGCGAGGACACCGGGATCGAGTTCGATCTTGTCCGGCGTGTCGGATCCCATGGCCGTGATATGGGTGCCGGGCCGAACCTGGCCAGCGGTCAGCAGCGGAGACAGGGACGGGGTGGACATGATGATGAGATTACTTGTCGCCGCCACGGCTCCGGCGTCGTCCGTTATCTCGACGGTATATCCCTGGGATTCCATTTCCTGCTTGTAGGAAGCCTTGCTCTCGGCGGAACGGCCCCAGGCGATCACGTCCGTACAGTCCACAACGCTCTTGAGATATTCGACCTGCATGCGCGCCTGCAGCCCCGTGCCAAACACGCCGATGCGGCTTACGTTCTTAGGCGCCAGGGCCTTCGCCACCACGGGCCCCATGGCGGCCGTGCGCACGGACGTCAGGTAGCCCTCGTCGAGTAGAATCGCCACCGGCTGGCCGGTCCGCTGGTTGAAGATCAACATCATGCCCTGGACGCGGGGAACGCCGAGATTCGGGTTGTCCGTGAACCCGGACGCCAGCTTGATGACGTAGTAGTCGTCGTCGTTGATCGCGCCGTACTTGATGTGCACGTTCCCGGGAGGATCCTCGAAGTGCATCTCGCCGACCGGCGGCACTTGCACCTTCCCCTGCGAATAGGCGACGAAACCGTCTTCTATATCCTGAATGACGTCAATGCCCTCTACGGCTTCCTTGATGCGGTCCAGCTCGACGATGAGCGGCATGGTAAGACTCCTCCCGGCAGTCTCCGGTTATCTGGGGTTTGCGCACGGCGCAACAGGCAAGTGGATTGTTTCCCGAAAATGAGCAGACAAAATAACGTTTTTTGGGGGTAAAGTCAAATAAAACCGCGCCGAACGGGGATTCCGCTCGCCAGGTCGAAGACCCGCCGGGACGGCCGCCGGGGCACGCCCTTCAAGGCGGGATATTGTGTTGACAAAACCCCCGGCGTGTCGCACACTACGGGAGTCTCACAGGCACATCGGTAGATCTCCGGAGGAATACCCGCATGGCGGATGTGGTCCTGAAGAACGTGGACAAGCGGTTCGACAAGAACACGGTGGTCCGAAACGTCAACCTGGAAATCAGGGACCGGGAGTTCGTCGTGCTCGTCGGACCCTCCGGATGCGGCAAGTCCACCACGCTGCGCATGATCGCCGGCCTTGAAGAGGTGACTTCCGGCGAAATCCACATCGACGGGAAACGCGTGAACGACGTCCCGCCGAAGGACCGTGACATCGCCATGGTATTCCAGAACTACGCGCTGTATCCCCACATGACGGTATACGAGAACATGGCCTTCGGGCTCAAGCTGCGCAAGTACCCCCGCTCCGAGATCGAGGCGCGGGTCAACGAGACCGCCGGCATCTTGGGTATCGGGCATCTCCTCGCGCGCAAGCCGAAGGCGCTCTCGGGTGGTGAACGGCAGCGCGTGGCGGTGGGCCGTGCCATCGTGCGCAAGCCCAAGGTGTTTCTCTTCGACGAACCTCTTTCCAACCTGGACGCCAAGTTGCGCGTGCAGATGCGGACGGAGATCAGCAAGCTACACAACAGCCTGGAAGCGACCATCGTCTACGTCACCCATGACCAGGTCGAGGCCATGACCATGGGCGACCGGATCGCCGTGATGAAAGACGGCGAGGTGCAGCAGGTCGCCGCGCCCCTCGAGCTTTACGAGAAACCGGCGAACCGGTTCGTCGCGGGCTTCATCGGCAGTCCGGGCATGAACTTCCTGGAGGGCAGGGTCGTATTCGACAACGGGCATGCGGAGTTCGACGAAGGCAACCTCCGGCTTCCCATTCCGGATGGTATGCGGGAAGCCCTGGCGCCCTGGCGGGACAGGGAGGTCACCTTTGGCATCCGCCCGGAGGACATCACTTCCGTGGATGCGAACAAGGACTGGAAAGAGGCCCGTCAGATCAAGGCGACCGTCGAAGTGGTGGAACCCATGGGAAGCGAAACCTTCCTGTACCTGACTACCGGCCGTTATCCGTTCATCGCCAGGGTGGACGCCTTCGTGGATCCCGGTTTAAACACGGAAATGCCGCTCCTCGTGAACATGGCCAGGGCCCACTTCTTCTCCAGAGACGACGAGGCGGCGATCGTTTGACCGGATGAGTAGTCGAGCGTCAACCCAGGTGGGCGCGTTTGGCGAGGAAGGTCAATAGGGCCAGATCGAATGGCGTGCCGGTGTCCAGGCTGAGATAGTCCGCCGCGTTCTCCCTGCAGACGCGGGTATACAGCGCGTCCTGTTCCTTCAGGTCGCCCAGGTAGGCTTCCCGGATAACGTGCGGGTGGGTGTATACCTCTTCCCCGGTCTCCATGTCGCGGAAACGGGCGGGGTGCCGAAAGGAAAAGTCCTTCTCGGCGGGATCAAGCAGACGAAACACGATCACTTCATGTTTTCGATGGCGGAAATGCCGGATGCTGTCGACGATGTCTCCGGGGTCGTCGAACAGGTCGGAAATGATGATGATCAGCCCGCGCCGCTTGATCCGTTCCGCCAGCGAGTGAAAAGTCGCCCGGCTTCGCGTTCCGGACCCGGGTTCCACGGCGTGCAGCCGCTGCAGAATGGCGTGCAGGTGGTTGCGGATCGACCGCGGGGGAACGTATTGCCGTATGCGCTCGTCGTACAGCACCAGGCCTACGGAGTCCTGCTGGCTCAGCATGAGGTAGGTGAGGGCGGCCGCCAGGTACCGGCCGTATTCCAGCTTGCTGATGCCGTTGGACGCGTATTCCATCGACGCGCTGACGTCCAGGAAGATATAGGACTTCAGGTTGGTTTCTTCTTCGTATTCCTTGATGTAGAACCGATCGGACTTGGCGAAGACCTTCCAGTCGACATGCTTGATGTGATCGCCGGGCATATACTGCCGATGTTCCGCGTACTCGACACTGAACCCATGGTAGGGACTGCTGTGCAGTCCGGCGATGAACCCTTCCACGACCAGGCGAGCCTTGAGGTCCAGCCGGGCGAGCCGGGACACGGTCATTGGATCGAGGTACTTGCGATAGTCGGGCGTGTTCGGCGTATTCATGGATAACTGCAACGCGTAAAGAAGGCTAGGACGCCTTCATTTCATCTATCAACTGCGTGATGATGTCATCGGCGGTGACGCCGTCCGCGTCCGCGTTGAAATTGGTCACTATGCGGTGTCTCAGCACCGGCTGAGCCAGGGCACGCACATCTTCCGGAGTGGGCGTGTAGTTTCCCGAGAGCACCGCGCGCGCCTTCGCGCCCAGGATCAGGTACTGGGAAGCCCGGGGTCCGGCGCCCCAGCTGACCCTGTCCCGGATGAACGGCGGGGCGTCCGGCTCGATCGGACGGGTCATGCGCGCCAGCGTGACGGCGTATTCGACGACGTGGTCCGCCACGGGCACCCTTCGGACCAGTTGCTGCAGTTTCTTCACGTCGTCCCCCGTCAGGATATGCTCCGGCACGGCCTCCTGGACGCTCGTCGTACTCCGGGCGATTTCGATCTCTTCGCTGCGGGACGGATAATCCATGTAGATACTGAACATGAAGCGGTCCAACTGGGCCTCCGGCAGGGGATAGGTGCCTTCCTGCTCGATGGGATTCTGCGTCGCCAGGACAAAAAACGGCTCGTCGAGCTTCATGGAATCCCCCGCGGCCGTCACTTCGTGTTCCTGCATCGCCTGCAACAGCGCCGCCTGGGTCTTGGGCGGCGTACGGTTGACTTCGTCAGCCAGGATTACGTTTGCGAAAATCGGTCCGCGGATGAACTTGAATTCCCGGTGGCCGGTCGTCCGGTCCTCTTCCAGGATTTCCGTTCCCGTGATATCGGACGGCATCAGGTCGGGAGTGAACTGTATGCGGCTGAACTTGAGATCGAGTGTCCTGGAAAGCGTATTGATCAGCAGCGTCTTGGCCAGCCCCGGGACACCGATCAGCAGTGCGTGACCGTTGGCCAAGAGGACGGTCAGGAGTTGCTGAATGACATCCTGCTGGCCGATGATGACCTTGGAAATCTCTTTGCGTATGCCTATGCCCGCTTCTTTGAGTTCCTCTACGATCCTCAGATCGTCGTCGTGTTGCCGTTCTTCATTCATTTGCACTTCCTGCTGAGATGAGCATCCGTTTCCATGCACTTCCTGCTGAGATGAGCACCCGTTTCCATCGTCGCGCGACATCAGTACCCAATTCCTGATACCTGGTCCGATCCCGCGGTCTTCAGGGTCCCGGCCCCGTCAGCGCGCCGATACCGGCAAGATACAGCCTGAAAAGATACAGAATCGCTGGGAAGGCTTTCAAGAGGTTTAAACGGTAGGTGGGACCTCCTTTATCGCTTTTTCGGTTGATTCGAAATGCTATTTTCCTAGTTTTCTGATCAGGATATCCTTGATCTCCGCCACGTCGGTCTCAATCCGATCCAACCGCTGATCAACGGCGTCGAGTCTTTGTTCAACGGCGTCGAGTCTTTGTTCAACGGCGTCGAGTCTTTGTTCAACGGCGTCGAGTCTCTGATCAACGGCGTCGAGCCGCTTGTCTACAGTATCGAGCCGTTGGTCAACAGCCTCGAACCGTTGATCTACGGTATCGAACTGTCGGTCCACGGCCTCAAACCGCTGGTCAACGCTATCGAATCGCCGGTCTACGCACCCGTGCAGGGCGCTGATCTTCCGCGTAACTTCCCTGCCAAAGACATTGAATCTGTTGATCATACCTTCCTCAAACACATTCAACCTCTTGGTCAGGTCTTTCCCTAAGACATCAAACCTGTCGGTCATTCTTTTCTCTAAGACATCGAACCTCTTGTTTACATCTTCGTTGGTCGCCATAGACGCCTCCTGTGAGAGATATTCCTTCAGGCTACGAAAGTGTCACTCTCGGTATTGGTCGACGCTATGGCGATTTTCTCGAACAATGTGAGATTTTAAGATTCCCAGTTCGCCCTCGGTCCATCCACGTAATCCAGGAAGCGGTCTGCGATGGCCGCCTCCCGCGTATCGCCCGTGTGTATGACGACACGCCACCGGAATGTGGTTTCGGTGTCCGCGGCGCAGTGACAGTCGTCCCAGACCATCCAGCAGTTCGCGGCGAAGAGTCCGTACCCCCGCACGTGCCAGGCCGTGGGATAACGCAGATTATCCGGGTGGTCGAACACGGCGAACCCGGCGGTTTCGTTACCTACCGGACCGCAGTAGTCCATCCAGTGGGCCCGCCGGGACCAGCACCCGGTCTCATCGCCCGCGCCGTAGGCGTTGCGCATCCTGCCGTCGCCCGAGGCGTTCATGGAAGGGTTGACGCGGATGCTCAGGAATCCGCCTTCCTTCGTGGACCCGATCGTAACGGGGCCGTGATCGGCGATCAGTGTGAAGAGAACGTCCAGCACGACGGCGTTCCGGCCGGTGTCGAACAGGCGGTACCACCGGCGGTCGGACATGAGCGGCCGGTCTCCTTCGTACCAGGTGTTGTGTGTGGCGATGGTCAGCGAGAGGGGCCCCTGGTGGATAGCCATCTCGTCCTGGACGGTCCTCCCGAACCCGGGCCGGTCGAACTCTCCCCAGCAGTCCACGCCGTTGATGGCGCCCTGCATGAGGGTAAGTCCCCGCTGCCAGGGATGCTCGCCCTCGCTGTAAGCCGGCATAGGCTCCCTGAGCATGTTGACCCTGCCGGGCGTCAGGATGGGATTGATGACGGGCTTGGGGTATCCGGCGCCGTGGTGGAAAGTCATAAACGGCGCTCCCCCCAGCGATACTTCCACCAGGTCTGTCCGGCATTCGTATCCTATCCCGCGGGCGGTCACTGCGTCGTCGATCGCGGCAGCTTCCCAGGTCCCTTCCTCACCCGCTTCCATGGCGGGCAGGATGGCATGATATACCGGCGACAGGGGGTCCCGCTCGGCGAGCAGGACCGCGCCTTCTCGAGAAGAAAGGCGGAGGACCGGCGCATTGCAGTCCGCAGGCGCCGGGATGGGGGCCAACTGGGCCGTTCTGGATCGTGGCGACGTCAGGGTCAATTTCATGGATTTTTGTTCTCCCCTGCTTCAAATCGGGTTGTCGTTCGGTTGCGTCGCCTCCGCGTCGCGCAATTCGTACTTAGTCCGGCGCGAAATCACTTCAGTGTCGCGATCATATGCTCCCGTACCAGGGCGCGTATGACTTCTCCGAAGGCGTCGAGGGTCAATTCGATGTCCTCTTCGGTATGGGCGGAGGAAGTGACTCCACCCGTATAGGAGACGAGGTCGATGCCCCTGGCGAGCAGCATCTTTTGGAAGGCGGCGACGAGCGGAGCCGGGATCCCCTTCAGGACGTTCACGTCCTGGGTGATCAGTTGCTCCCGGTTGAAAGCGCCGCTTCCGGGATAGGCCTCCAGGTATACATGGAAGATGGACACATCCCCGTAGACATAACCCGCCACGCGTTCCTCGCGGAGGATGTCATCCATGCCCTGGCGGAGGCGGTCGGCCAGTTGGTTCGCCCGTTCGTGGGGAAGACCGGTGGCTACTCGTTTCAGCGTGGCGATCCCGGCCGCCGTTGAGACCGGGTTGGCGTTGAAAGTCCCCAGGTGATGCACCCGTTCGTACCGGTCCCGGTGCGCGTCCCCAGTGTAGTCGAAGACTTCCATGATGTCGGCGCGTCCCGCGACCACGCCGCCCGGCATGCCGCCGGCCACGATCTTGCCGTGAAAGCTCATGTCCGGTGTGATCCCCGAGTACTCCTGGTAGCCCCCGGGGGCGTAACGGAAACCGGTAATGACTTCATCGTAGACCAGGAGCACGCCGTAGGTTTCCGTCAACGCGCGAAGTCCTTCGTTGAACGCCACCGTCAGGGGTTCCGTGCCCCAGGAGGCGCCGGAGGGCTCCAGCATTACCGCGGCAATGTCCCGGTCTTTCTCCAGTAGCCCGGCGACCCGGTCGAGATCCGCCGGGATGACTTCGATCGTGTCAAGCACGCATTGGGGGATCCCCGCCGAGACGGGTTCGTAGAAGGGGATCATCGCGCCCTTTCCCACGCCGTCATGCCACCCGCTGAAATGGCCCTCGAAACGCAACACCTTCGTCTTGCCGGTGAACGCGCGGGCGACGCGGAGGGCCAGCATGCTGCCTTCAGATCCCGAGTTTACGAACCGTACGCGTTCCGCGCAGGGGACCAATCGCTGGATCAATTCGGCCCATTCCACCTGCATCGGATGGTCGTTGCCGAAATGGAAGCCGAGGTCGAGGGCGTCGTGCATGGCCCGGCACACCTCCGGCGGCGCGTGCCCCAGCAGCAGCGCGGCGTTGCCCATACCGTAGTCGATATATTCCCGGCCGTCTTCGTCCCACTTGCGGGAGCCCGCCGCCTTCGACATGTACAGCGGCAGGGGATGGCCCCTGCGCAGGTCGTGCCCTACGCCGCCGGCAAGCGACGCCAGGGCCCGGGAATACAGTTCCACGGCATGGGGCCGGGTCTTTCTGTGCGCCTGGAAGGTAACTTCATCCATGCATGATCCTCGCTCGGGCCGCCCGATCATGAGATTCCGATTCCATAGGTCGAACTCGCTCGATCAATTTGACAGGTCGAACCCATCCGTACTGCTCTACCGTCCGTACAACTCAACCGCTTGTTCAACGCAACCTTTCGATCAACGCCAGCGTTCGGTCGACGACTCGTTGCTCCGAATCCGGGTGGATGGCCGTTGGAAGACTGTAAGCCTGGAACAACAGATCGGGAACGCCGTACCAGCGCTTGTGGATGTCCCACCCACCGGGGGGCAGATCCGCCGCCCGCGGCAGGTAGCATACACACCCGTTGGTGTAGCCCAGGACCTGGGTATGCGGGAAGGGCGAGGCGGCCTTGATCGCCAAGCCGGTCTCGTAGAAGGCTTCCGTGCTGTTGGCCGCCAGGACGAAGTCGTTGATCCGAATGACCTGGATGACGATTTCGAAGTGGTTTCTTCCGTGCTCAATCGCTTCGACAAGCCGGTCGCTCCAATCGGCAAATCTCGTATTTACAAGGATTTCCCACTCCCGGCCGCCACCCAGAGCCCGGTCCTTCGCTTGGCGACACTCCTCCCGGATGGCCTCCGCCTCGGCGAGCGACGGCAGGTCGATGAATTCGATGGAAAGGACCTCATCCAGGGCGTCCAGCCGGGTGCAGCTTTCTCCGGTGACCGGCTCCCAGGGCCAGACGGATATGCGGGACAGGGATCCCATGCTCTGGCGTTCCCCGCGCTTCCTGTGGGTGTGGATCGCCGAGGCGGTTTTGACGACTTCAGCCCCCAGCGTGTATCCGGTCCGGTTCTTTTCGTCCCGGCAGTCCGCGTCCATGCTCAGGCCACCTTGGGGCATGATGTTTCCTCCGCATCCCTGGAGGAACAGCGACAGCCCGCCCATCGTATTTTCGACCAAGGCGCGCGCCGCCCCCGGGAAATCAGGCGAGGCCACCAGCGACCGGGGACCTATGGTCACGGGGTGACAGCCGTAGCTGAACAGCGTGGCAATGGGTTGGCCTTCTGTATCGTCCACACGCAGGACGCCAACGGCCGGATCGGTCGGATGATCCGGTACTTCCCCGAGGAAGACGTCGCCGTTGGGATCGGTCTCCCGGCGGTACACCCCCAGGTGACATTCACCCCAACCCGCGCCGATGCGCGCGGGGACTAGGCAGGCGTCGGCATCACGCGCCGCTTCCGTGATCCACCCGCGGAGATCCTCCTGGTAGCGCGACTGAAGGGCGATCTGGCCGGATTCGTCGGGGAACCACTCGGGCATGGCCGGGGAGCTGTGGGTGTGATTCAGGTTGATCATGACGTGGGAGGCCGTCGTGCCCACCGCATCGGCAACCGTTGCCCGCAGACCGTTCATAACTTCCAGTTCCATCCAGCCCGTATCCGTCGCCACGATCACGATCTTTGTCTTGCCGTCCGTCAGCACCAGCGCCGTGGCCGTCAGATCGCTTTCGATCGCCTGGACGAGCCCCTCCCTCGAACTGAAGCCAAAGGTCCGGATTCCCAGCGGCGGATTAATCACCCGCCGGCCGGCACCGGCGTACAGGTCGGGCATGGCGGTGAATCTCCGGAGGACGCCGCCTACATCGGCACGTGCTCCTGCATCAGGTCCTTCGTGAAGATCGTTTCCGTCAGGCAATCGACCTGGTTGCAATCGTACCAGGTCATGTAGACGAACTCGATGGATAGGCACCGCCGGTAATCCAGCGCTCTGAGACGCCGGGCGATATCGACGAAATCGATGGTGTTCTCGTCGAGTCTGGACTGCAGCTTGCCGGGGCGCGCCGCGCGGATGTGGAAATGGTCGGTGTGGGCCAGGAGCGGGTGGATGCGCTCGTCCGGGATGTACTGCATGACGAAATGGGAATAGTCGAGGGTGACTGTGGCCCGGGGCGCCCGCTCCAGCAGGGCCAGTGTCCGTTCAGGCGTATCGACGACGGACTGGGCGTGGGGTTCGAAGCGGACCGTGACGTCCCGTTCGCCCGCCATATCGGTCAGTTCGTTCATGGCGGCAGCCGTAGTCTCGAGGTTCTCCTCGAAGGCGCGGTCCGGGTGATGCATGCCCGGACTGATCGTAAATCCCGGAATGCCGACGTCCTCGCAGAAGCGGATGATGCCTTTGAACGAGGTGCTGTTCTGCCGCCTCACTGCCGTTTCGGGCGAGTTGAAGGAGCGCTCGTCGAGGGATGCGCCGAACTGGGGGAAGAAATCGACGGCCTCCAGTTCGTATTTGTCCAGCAACCGGTTGATGCGGTCCGCGTGGCCCTGAGGATCGGCGCCCACTTCGTCCGGTTCCAGGCTGCATCGCCCGCGGTCGTGAAAACCCGCTATGTCCACGCCCCTGAAACCCATGGCCCTGGCCAGCGCCAGCGTGCCTTCCAGGTCGAGGTATTCGAAGGAGTGGTTGCTAAGTGTCAGACGCATCGGCGACTCCCAGCAGGTTGTTCCAGCATTTCCACCGTATCTGGCGCTCCTTGTAGTGATCGCTCTGTCCGACGCCGAGCGGGTTGCCGAAAGACAGCACGTTCTTGGGGTCTTCCCGTTTCCCGCCCCAGGCGGTGGGTACGTTCATGGCCTCGGGATCGTGGTTCCACGTCGGCGCCTTGTTGTCCCGGACCCGCCTGAACAGGAACTTGATCATATGGCGCTTGAGCGGCGTACGGTTGGCGGCGGTGCCGTGCCAGAGGTCGTAGTGGGTCAGGGCCACGGTCCCGGCCTTGAGTACCATGGGCACCTGGCCGCGGATGTTGGTGTAGGTGGCCATGCGGTCCGTCGGCGCGTTGCGGAACTGGGTGCCCGGGACGATGATCGTCGGACCCATCTCCGGGGTGATGTCCGTCGGATAGTACAGCCCGAGGAGCCGGTCGATACGGGTATCCCGGCTGTTGGTGCTGTCCTGGTGCCAGGACATGTGGCCGGTGTGCGGCTGCTTGCAGTGCCAGTGGCGGTGGCCCTGTACTTCGTAGTCCTCGCCGAGCAGGCTGACCAGGGCGCCTTTCACGGCCGGATGTCCGATCACCTGCCACAGCTCCGGCACGACGTCCGCGATGGCGTCACCGGGATTGTGGTCCAGTTCGTCCAGCTGGCCGGCGATGCGCTTGTTGAGTCCTCCGGGAAGATCGGGTTCGAGCAGGTGATAGCCGTTCACGAGAAAGCCGACCATCTCCATGTCTGTCAGGAGATGGGACTTGTCCGCTCCTGCTTCTGGCCGTTCCACGTCGGCGTGCGGCAACTCCGCGCCCCGTGCCGCCGACAAGCGGTTCCTATCCATCCTGAACCTCCTCCAGTTTCTGCAAGATGAACTCGTATCCCACGACGTCCAGGTCCCTGTCGTCGATGGGTGCCTGGAGATGGGGGAACTGCACGATCTGCCAGCCGTCGACCAGGGCGTCGTGCACGGTATTGTAGGGCCAGTCCGGGACATCCGCAGTGATTTCGGCCCTGTAGTCCTTGACGGGTTCGATGGGGGTATATCCCAGGATCTCGGAGAAAACGCTGGGCGTCCGCGCGTGCAGGTAAAGCAGCCGCTGCCTGACGCTGGGGTTCGGTTGTGAAGTAGTCATGGCGATAACAGACCGATAACAGACTATGTGTAAGAGGTTTTAACGAGCGTGCGATCAAACGGTTAAGATAGCTGGTTCCGTTCAATTCGTCTACGAGAATCATGTACAATCAACCTGGAGTCGACCCAGATGTTCCATAATGTTTATTATTTAGAATCTAAATAGTTTTTGCTTGACAGGTACGATTACAGACATACAAGTTGCTTGGATTTTTGAGACATAGTGCGTGTTCTGTCATGCGTGTAGCGCATATAGCGTTCTGTTGTCCCGGACGAAGTTGTCTCATTCGGACAGGACTTAGTTCAAAGCCATGCTTGCAAGACTGCCCGTACATCGATCCATTAGCGATCAATCAGTGCCTGAGTTTTCCAGCCGAGTTTCGTGTGTATCGCCCTGCTGTGACGTACACGTGGATCGCAAGCGCGTTTCGTCTGAATCCCGGGGCCGAATTCGCGGCTGCATTAGACTACAGCCCCTCCGTATTAGTTGTAACTCAATATTTATCAATAAGTTACGGATACATTTTCGGTTCCAAAGTAGATATTCGCTCATTACGTGGAATCTGCCAGTACAAGCGTTCGATGCCGGCCCATACACGGGAGGTTGCATGGGATCATCTGGAAAGAATCGCCATAGTTCATCTGAGCAAGTCGAGAGTTATCATGAGCATTCTGCCTTTGAACCGATTGTTCACAAGAGCGACGCTATGAAACGTATCTGTTCGATGACCTTTCAGTATGCGCGGACGGATTTGCCGGTGTTGATAACGGGAGAAACCGGGACGGGGAAAGAACTGATCGCCAGAGCGATTCATGCGGCAAGCAGCCGTGCCGACCAACCCTTTGTCGTCGTGGATTGTGCCGCGCTGCCCGAGACGCTGATGGGAAATGAACTCTTCGGTCATGAGAGGGGTGCCTACACGGGCGCCGACAGGAAGCAGCCGGGTCTGTTCGCCGCAGCGAATAAAGGCACGATCTTCCTCGACGAAATCGGCGAACTGCCCCGGAATGCACAGGCCGTATTACTCCGGGTACTGCAGGATGGATCATATCGGCCCTATGGTGGTGTCCGACAAATGAAAACGGATGTTCGAGTAATCGCAGCTACCAATCGAGATCTGCAGGAGGCTGTAGTTCAAGGGTCCTTCAGGCTGGATCTCTACCATCGAATCGGGAGCGCGGTTCTCCAACTGTCCGCGCTTCGGTCACGCACGGACGATATACCGCTGCTCGTCCGGCATTTCATGAGGAAATTGACCCCATCTGGAGTTCAGTCGTTGGAATTGTCACCAACAGTGATGCGCAGATTGCTTCAACACCGATGGGAGGGTAACGTGAGAGAACTTGAGAACAGGCTCAGATCGGCGATTGCGCTGGCGTCGAACGGTCAGATCACCGTTGAGGACCTCTTTCCTGAAGAAGTTGAGGGCACAGACCGCAGTAACGAAATACCATCGCTCCGAACCGTCAGAACAGGTATGTCAAAGGATACGGAAGGTCAATATCTTGAGAACATTTTACGAGAGACGCACGGAAACGTATCGAAGGCTGCGGAAATCGTCGGAGTACATCGCACACATCTGTATAAACTATTACGTAGTCATGGGATATCTCCGTCTTATTATCGGTGAATGATCAACCCTCTGGAGGATTCTGTGCCTTGTATCAGTATTTCGTATGACTATCTGATTGCTGTGCTACCTCCCATACTTTTGCAATAGGAGAGTTCGGCTACATTATCAAGAACACAAAAGAATGACGCTATGTGGTCTGATGTAGTCGGGAGTCTACATATTGTGTATCAACGTCTAGAACACCAGGTACCATTCCTTCAATTTCTGTTGCTTCGATAAACATCACAAAATCAAGTATTTCAACAAGATACCTCCTTTTCATTAGCAAAATCAAAATTGGTAAGTACACGTTGGCATGATATCTGCGTAAGCCTATTATGAAAACGTGCACATCTTATGGAACAAGCCAGGAAATACACTTTACGACTCCGGCTGAACGACGCTGCAGCAAACATCCGTGTTGCAGTATCGTTACAGGTATTTGATTAAACCTTCATTCCCAACTCTCAAATCTAAGGAGCCAACCCAAACCCCATGTCTTCAGTGAGTACAAAATCACGACTATTCCTGTATCTCGCCATCACTGTCCTCGTTGTCTTAAACTGCGCCTTTCTATGGCGCGATTATCAGAAAGAGCTGGACCGGCGAGATCTTCTGCAGAGGCTATACCGTACTCAGGTGGAAGTTCGCGTGCTGAAGTCGGAGAAGATGTTCGGCGCGCCTTTTGTTCCCGAATTCCGTACGGTTGACTTGGACGGTGAGCCTGCAGCACTGCCGAATTTCGGTAAGGGGCAGTTGCTCATCTTGTTTTTCCAGCCGTCGCACTGCGGGTCCTGCCTCGAGGCGATGTCTTCATTTGAAGCGGTGATCGGGGACAATGTCCCGGTAATCGGCGTTGTCCAGGCAAAGTTGCCCGAGGAAATTATGCCGACCTTGGATGCGTACGAGTACGAATTCCCGGTGTATCTGGCCGTCGATTCCCCCTTCGATTTGTCAATTTCTTCCCCTTACAGCGTATTAATCAATGAACTCGGGATAGTGTTACACATGTCAGCCATTGATCCCAATATCCGATCGGTGGAGGAACTTATCTCGGAATTTGCGCAGATACTGGAAAGGAGGTAGCCGACTGCGCAACCTGGTATTAGGTTCTGCTGGTTTCTATCTGTTTTCATCTTAGGAGGATGAACAAATGACACGATCGATTCGCAGACTCGGTTTAGTAGGAGCAACGCTCGCGATTGTACTTATCGCCGGGCTCAATTTTGCGGCGTTAGGGCAGTGGAATGTCCCCTATATTGGGGTGCAGGAGGCGTACGCTTGGGGACATTGCGCTGTTGGCATTTGCAATGGTTACGGCGGCTGTTTTTTTGTTGGGTGGTGGCAGGTTCTAGGCCCTTGTGAGTGGTGGACTACGTGTTACTACTGTTAACAATTCGCTTTGTTTCGTGTAATGTGAGCCTGAATTGTATCGCGAGTTAACATGAAGGACCACTGAGTTATTGGAAGGCATGAACCCCTGATGTGAGGCGTTGCTAGTTTCTTCCGTTTTCATCTAAGGAGGATGAACGAATGACACAATCGATTCGCAGACTCGGTTTAGTAGGAGCAACGCTCGCGATTGTACTTATCGCCGGGCTCAATTTCGCGGCGTTAGGGCAGTGGGATGTCCTCTATATTGGGGTGCAGGAGGCGTACGCTTGGGGACATTGCGCTGTTGGCATTTGCAATGGTTACGTTGGATGTTATTTTGTTGGGTGGTGGCAGGTTCTAGGCCCTTGTGAGTGGTGGACTATGTGTTACTCCTGTTAATAATTCGCTTTGTTTCGTGTATTGTTGTGAGCCTGAATTGTATCGCGAGTTAACATGAAGGCCACTGAGTTATTGGAAGGCATGAACCCCTGATGTGAGGCGTTGCTAGTTTCTTCTGTTTTCATCTTAGGAGGATAGTCGACGGCCACGATCGATCCATAGACTTGATCTTCGTGGTAAAACGCCTCCGGTCAAGCAGTTCGGCCCGTTCTTCAGTGGTCAGGCCGGCTTCGCACCTGCCTTGATCCTGGTCGACCTGCTTGACCCAGTTGCGGATGGCTCGGTCGGTGAGATCGAACTCCTTGGCCAGCACTTCTCCGGCTGTGGCCGGCACGAACCAGGTTGACCATTTAGGCGCACCGCAAGGGTTTAGTACATTTATGGTATTCAGAGTTGCCTTGTCGCTGATTTTGTTGTTCGAAATCGTAAGTTTCCGGATTTCGTCAGCCATTGCCCAGACCAGCACCCTGCCAGATTCACTGAGTGAAACGGAATTCGGCGCGTTGATTCAGGATCTGTCCGGAGTAGGTAGAGACTTCCACACGGACAACTTCACTTCCAACGAGTCTACGTATCTGAATCCTCTGCCGATCCTGCGCAGACACGATCTTTCCCGCGGGGTTTATGTGGGTGTGGGACCTGAACAGAACTTTTCATATATTGGCGCAATCCAACCTACAATGGCTTTCATCGTGGATATCCGCCGCAACAACATGCTGCAGCATCTCATGTACAAAGCTCTGTTCGCTCTGTCTGACACGCGGGCGGTTTTCCTTTCGAAACTGTTAAGCAAGCCCCTCTATGAAGACCTGCCGCGTATCAACAGGCTGTTTCGACGGACACCGGCCTGGATTGCGGGCGGCCGAGAGGCCTCGATCGGAGAACTGGTCGAATACTTCGACAGCGTCGCCCCGGATCCGGACCTGTACGACGAGAATATCAAACAGATCAAGGAATTGGTAAAGGTACACGGGGTCGATAATGCCAACGACATGAGTGCATTAGAATACATTTACCGTGCGTTCTACCAACGCCAGCTCGATATTCGCTACGATCTGCTCGGAAGCGACGGGAAACAACTACGAGAGGCTGCGGATCTTCGCGATCTTCTGCAGGCAACAACCACGGACGGAGAACCGGCCAGCTTCTTGGCCAACGATCATATCTTTAGCTATCTGAGAGAGATGCAAAGCCGTAATCTCATCGTGCCCGTGGTAGGCGATTTCGGTGGAGACCATGCTCTTCGTGCTATCGCAGAATATGTCAAGGCGCACGAGGCGACCATTTCCGTATTCTACACGTCCAATGTGGAGAGCTATCTTATTGCGGAAGGATATACCAGGTTTTTAAGGTACATCGCAAACATCGAACGTTTCCCGATTGACGAAACAAGTGTTTTCATCAGATCTTTCGCTAACGACAGCGATCCTCTGATGAAGTCCCATCCAGATCGCTCTGGTAATCATCCCTTCACCACTTTGGTGCAACCCATTTCGATCCTACTTGAAGACAAACCTTGGGATGAATTGAGGCGATTCGATCTTTACCGCTATATTGTAACCACCGGGAACCTGAAATGACGAATATGCATTTCGTAAAATCGAAGGAAAATCTGATCATGATCGCTATTCGCAAGGTTCCAATGTTATCATTGGTCCTTTCTGTAGCCGGCTGTGGCAATGATGGTCAACCACCCCAGGATGGCCAACCACCTCCGGCAGTCCAGGCGAGTCAGCTAGGGCGACCGGACCAGGCAGCCGATCAGAAAGCTGGTATTTACTGGGCCACTACTGTGGACACGAGAGCAAAGCTTGTTTATATTCCTACTATGCCCGATGGCGACGATCTCAATTTCGATGGCGTCACAGTGATTCAAGTCGTGGTAGGTACTGATGGCATAGTGGAAACGGCTTTTGTCGAGGGAGCGTCGGGTCGCGTTTCTGTGGACTCTCTGACGCTGGATATTGTTCGAAAAACGATCTGGACGCCGGCAATACATGACGGTGCCGTCGTAAAGATGCGCCAGTCGCTACCGATTATTTACAGGAAATCATTACAAACCCCTGGCGAGGAGACCGTCACCGAAGAATGAAGTGTAACGCGAGACACCCTGATCGACCAGTAAACGGACGTACCTTGCCGTAGAGTGCGCAGATCGTATGTTCTCCCACCACCTCACGATCACCCTAAGGTCCTTCCTCAAACAAAGATCCCATACCATCATCAACGTCATGGGGCTGGCCATCGCCATGGCCGCGTGCGTACTCACGCTGTTGTACATAAAGGACGAATGGACCTACGATACGCACCACAAACACGCTCCGCAGGTCTTCCGGCTGATCCATGGCAACAACACGCGCATGGCGGGCGCGGCGGGCTCCGCGCTGAAACAGCACTTCCCGGAGGTCGCAAGTGCCGTGCGCATGCGGGCGACGCGGGCCATATGGCTCATACGGTTCGGCGACCGCGAGTTCTACGAAGACCGCGTCTACTGGACCGAGCCTTCGCTGTTCGACGTATTCACCATACCCCTGCTCAAGGGAAACCCCGATTCCGCGTTGGAGGGGCAGTACAGAGCGGTCATCTCGGAGTCCATGGCCAAGAAGTACTTCGGCGACGCGGACCCCATGGGCGAGGTCATGCGCCTGGACAACACGTACAGCTTTACCATCACGGGCATCATGGAGGATTTCCCGAGCCACACGCATTTCACCGCGGATATGTTCCTGTCGTTTGGGCCCGAGTTGAACTTCATAGACAACTGGTGGAGTGCGACCTACTATACTTACCTGCGTCTGAACGATCAGCGTCTCGCTCCTGACCTGACGTCAAAGTTCCAGTCTTATTTCGACACCGAAATCAAGCCCGCGAACCCGCAGAGCATCCAGGATTACCGGTTTGCCCTTCAGCCGTTGGCCTCGATACACCTGCGTTCCAATCTCCTCAACGAACTCGAATCGAACAGCAGCATGGCGTACCTTTACACCCTCATGACGGGGGCCGTTTTCCTGCTGCTGATCGCCTGCATCAACTTCATCAATCTGTCCATGGTCCAGTCGACCGCCAAGGCGAAGGAAGTGGGCCTCATGAAGGTGTTTGGCGCGGACCGTTCCCGTATCGTCATGCAGTATCTGAGCGGGTCCGTACTGATCTCGGGTCTGGTACTCTTACTGGCCGTTCTGCTGGCCCGCCTTTCGCTTCCGGCCTTCAACGCCGTGACCGGGAAGGCGCTGTCCATGGACCTGATGCAGCATCTCGACGTCTGGCTTGGCCTTATCGCCATCTCGGTACTGGCGGGCGTGTTGTCGGGGAGTTTTCCGGCCATGGTCCTGTCCGGATATCGCCCGATGGACGCCCTGAGCCGCCGATTAAGCCAGGCGATCGACTATCCTTTCGTAAAACGGGTGCTCATCACCGTGCAGTTCACCCTCTCCGTGATCCTGATCACCAGCACGGGGGTGGTGTACAATCAGTTGCAGTACATGATGAATGAACCTCCTGGTTTCGAAAAGTCTGACGTGGTGGTTGCCCCCCTGATCTCGGGATTCTTCGTGGATACCGATACACAGGAATCCTCCGAGGGTTCCCAACAGTTTAGCATGAGATCGTCCGAGGGATTCCAGAACGAGTTGCTTCAGTCACCGTATATCCAGGGTGTTTCCCTGTCGGACTACGTACCCGGACTCGCGCCGGGGCGGGGAATGATCGGGGAAACCATGGTGCGCAGAGGAGACGGCAGCGATATCCCCGCGTCCACGTCCATCCGCATAGTGAACGTCGAACACGATTTCTTCGAGACCCTGGGCATGAATCTGATCCTGGGGACGAATCTGAAGCCACGAGATATGAGGGTCTTCAATCCGTTCGCCGTTCTTGAGATCGTGCTGAACGAAACGGCGGTGCGGCATCTGGGATGGACTTCCCCCGAAGAGGCCCTGGACAAGCCGGTGGAACTGGTCCACCCACGGTTTGTAAACCGAGGCAGGGTCGTCGGTGTGGTCCAGGACACCCACTTTCGTTCCCTCTACCAGCCCGTAGAACCCATGGTGTTCTTAAGCAGTACTTTCGGGGAACACATGAGCGTTCGATTGCAGCCGGGCAGTACGTCCTCCGCGCTTGAGTACCTCAATGGCGTCTGGCAATCTCACTATCCGGAGATTCCGCTTTTCTATTCCTTTCTCGAAGACGACATAGACCGACTGTATCTGCCCGAAGAGCGACTTGGCACGCTCCTCGGAATATGCGCGTTGCTAGCCATTGTTCTGACCTTCCTTGGGCTGTTCAACCTGGTCTCCCTTACCATGCACCAGCGGACGAGGGAAATCGGCGTTCGCAAGATACTCGGCTCGACCCGGCCGCAGCTTGTTCAGCTATTGTCGAAAGAGTTCGTGGTCATGGCTGTCGCGGGGAGTTTTACCGCCTGGCCGATCGTCTACTTCGTCATGGACAGCTGGCTGCGGGATTTCGCCTATCGCACGGCGCCCAGCCCGGCGCTCTTCTTCCTGGCGGGCCTGGCCGTACTGGCCATCGCGACGGCCACGGTCGGCTTGCACGTCCTCAGGGCGGCCCGGTCGAATCCCGTTGAAGCGTTGAGGTATGAGTAGTGTTTCCGACCTTCTGCAGACGTCCAGTCGGGTGACTTACCTATGGTGCAGTTCTTGAAACGTAATCGAATGGCCAAGGCGATGATCTTCGTGGTCAGCGCCGTAATCGTGGCCGTGAATCTCGTCTATCTGATGGGACCCGCCGGAACCGATGTGGTCGGTTTCGATCCGTCGCTCGACAGGACGTCAAACGAGCTGACCGGCACGTCCAACCTGTTCCCGCCACTTGACGAATCGACCGTTTCGGAGTTTGTCTCGATTACTTTCCCCATGGCCGAATCCCGGAAGCACGAGGACTTTCGGGGATATGACCGCTACGTGATCTTCGGTGGACAGGTCGATCCTGTAGGATACGTTTACGAGGTACAGGAGGATCTCCGCTGTCCCGTGTGCAACAACGTTCGATTGCTCGTCGCCCTCGATCCCGCCGGCGAGATCAAAGAGATACAGGCGCTCGAACCGCTTGAACTCTCCGGTGACCCAATGCCGGTCGAGGATGAGACCGGATTCTTCCGGCAATTCACGTCGGATCGCGACGAGGCGCCCCACGAGCCTTCCTATGTGCTCGGCGAAAACATCGATGGAATCACCGGTGCTACGAAGAGCTCGATCCACATAGTGGACGCGCTCAACAGACTGCTGTTTACCCATCGGGGTTAAGTTCTGCAGTGTTGAGGCCCTTTAGGGCCCTTTTCAGGCTACACGACTCCTCGTAATCCTTGATAACACAATGATATGAATCGACGTGCTTTCATCAAATCACTGGGACTTTCCTCGGCCGTGTTGCTTGTGCCATGCAGGACTGGCGCATGGCCATCCGCCGGTTCCCCGCTCGTTCGCCGCCATCAGTTTCACATGGGGACGACGATAGAACTGATTCTGACCGGAGAGGAATACGGTCGTGAGACGGTGGTCCGATCCTTCGACGCGCTTTCGGAGATCGACCGTCTGCTCAGCGTGCATCAAAGCACCAGCGAACTTTCTCAGGTCAACTATAATTCCGGGAAGTGGCACGAGGTATCCCCCCACTTCAACCGGGTTGCGTCGACCGCGCGGAGGATCGGCGAGATGACGGGCGGGGCGTTCGACGTGACCGTACTGCCCGTTATGCGGCACTGGGGGTTCTACGATGCGGATTCGCCAGGTCAGGACGCGAGTAAGTCCCGCCGTTCGCTTCGAAGTATCCTCGAACAGGTCGATTTCCGTCAGTTGCAGGTGAAGGGGCGTGAAGCGCGCGTCGCGTCGTCCGGGTATAGCGCGGACTTCGGCGGGATAGCCAAAGGATACGGCGTGGACCGGGCGGTCCGAGCGTTAAGGGACCAAAACGTCCGATGTGTCCTGGTTTCGGCCGGAGGGGACATCTTTGCCCTGGGACGACCCGCACCGAATCGCCTGTGGCGCGTCGGGATCCGTTCACCGTACCGCCCAGATGCACTATGCGCCATGGTCGAACTCGAAGACGAGGCCATTGCGACGGCAGGGGGCTATGAAAACTATCGGATCGCTCAGGGCCGCCGCATTGCGCACATTCTCAATCCCCGGCTGGGGGTTTCATCGGACCACGTGCTCAGCGCCACGATCATCGCTCCAGACACCATGACCGCGGACGCCCTGGCGACAGCGACCTACATTATGGGTGTCGAAGATTCACTGCGACTACTGGACGATATGCCTCACGTCGAAGGAGTCTGGATTGATAGGCGCGGGCAAGTGACCTGCACGCCGTACATTAAGAATCGATTACAGATTGTAGGTTGAAACGGGCGCGGTTCGTCGGTGTCGAATCATGCGAGATCATCTGCACTTCTATTCATCGCTCTTCGCACTGAGCCTCAAGAGTCCTTCCACGCGCCCCAGCCTCCCGTTCATGTCGTGCATTTCGGAGCGCAGCGCGGAGAACTCGGTGCGCAGCTCTTTGAATTCGGCGCGTATTTCCGTGAATTCCGCTCTCATTTCGTCCCTGAGCGTCTGATTAGCCTGAGAAGTAAAGGTGAGTAGCGTGATGACAATGATTACGATGGTGGAGATAGCCTGAACGCCCACCATGGGCCAGTTTACTTTTTCCATTGTGCACTCCCTATATTGACAGCCTTCCGGACTGCATGCCGTCCGACACCCGGAATATACTCCCGTCACCGCCTGGTTTTATTCATCGCCTTTCGAACCAAGCCTCAAGAGTCCTCCTACACGACCAAGCCTTCCGTTCATGTCGTGCACTTCGGAACGCAACGCGGAGAACTCGGCGCGCATTTCACTCAACTCCGTTCTCATCTCGTCTCTGAGTGTTTGAATAGCCTGCGAAGTAAAGGTAAGCAGCGAAATGACCACGATCACGATGGTGGAGATGGCCTGAATGCCCACCATGGGCCAGTTTACTTTTTCCATTGTGCACTCCCTATATTGACCGCCTTCTGGACAGCATGCCGTCCAGCACCCGGAATATACTCTCGTCATCGCCTGTTTATTCATCGCTCTTCGCGTTAAGCCGCAATAGTCCCTCTACGCGGCCAAGCCTCCCGTTCATGTCGTGCATTTCGGCGCGTATTTCATTCAACTCCACTCTAAGCTCATTCCTTAGCGATTGAATAGCCTGCGAAGTAAAGGTGAGCAGCGAGATGACCACGATCACGATGGTGGAGATGGCCTGAATGCCCACCATGGGCCAGTTTACTTTTTCCATGCGAGTTCCTCCTTCTGGAACGCAAGATGTTTGTCGATGGGACGTTGGCGAGTGCTCTATATCTGATGGATTGGTCGAAAATCAGGCGTATATCTCGTAACGTATTGAAGTACCGCGTATACCGATGCGTCTGTTCGCTAGGAATCCCACCATTACGCGGGTGGATCTGCGAGGGCGCAGCGTGGATCTGCAGTTGCTTCGACGTTATATATCGGTGGATTGTGCGCCAAGGAGGACCAGCAGGACGCGAGGTAGACAGCACACGTCTTACCCGCCCCGTCCCGGCGGCCAGGTGACGAAGTATTCCGGCGCCCAGCGTCTGGCAAGATGGAAATCGTGTCTTTGATCGACTCCCGCGGGCGGCGCCGTCTCCGCATCGATCCAGGCCTCGATGCCTGCCAGCCCTGGGAACTCCAGAATCCAGACCAACTCGCCGTGCACACTGGCGCCCATCAGGTGAAAGGCCTCGCCGTGGATGAGGCCGTGGCTTTGGCTCACCTTGCGCATGCGTCGCCATCTCTCCGAGTCGCGATTCCCAGGGGAAGCCTGGTCGGGCCCGCGGTACTGCCTGCCGAAGGCCAACAGGACGATCGACGAAGGATCGGCGTAAAGGGCTGGGATCTTGTGCGGATCGGCGCCGGCGGTAACCGGTGGTTCGGGTTTGCGCGGTAGCCAGTTGAGGCCCTCCGGTCGCCAGCGCCGGGCCAGGGCGTAGTCGTAGAAGCCGTAGCGTCCGTATGGGGGTTCCGTCTCGGCCGACATCCAGGCCTCCGCGCCGGCGAGGTCCGGAAATTCAATGGTCCAGAATCGCTCCCAGTTGCCACGGGGCCCCAGAAGCCGGTAACCGTGGATGCCGATCAGGCCGTGGCGCTCGGAGACCGACAGCATAAGGTCAACGTGCTGGCGTTCAAAATCGATCCGCTGAGCCTGGTCCAGCCGATGCCACTCCGGCAACCGTCCACCACGGAAAAGAACGACAACGTTTTCGTCCTGCCCGGTCATCGAATCTTCCTTTCAGAGTCAAACGTACCCCTCTCCGGCAATCCCGCCACGGTGCAGTTCACGCTTGCGACCCGATTCGCGAGACGGGTTGCCAGGGCGGGGTCTCTCGATGCCAGGTACTCGGTTATGAAGCCGGCGGCAAAGGCGTCCCCGCATCCGGTCGTGTCGACCACATCTGCGACCGGGACAGACGGAATGACGACGGATTCGGTAACATGGTCCTCGCGATAAACCGTGACGGGACCGAGGGGCCCCCGGGTGATAACGCATACCGAGGGGCCGAGCGTAGTCACGGACTGCCCGAAGGCGATGTAATCATCCACCGCCTCCAGTGACTGCCCACGTCCACTCGATGCCGCCGCTTCCTTCCCCGCGCCGGCCAGCAGTCGCGCCTCCACTTCGTTCATCTGAACCATGTCGAACATTTCAATCCATCGTCGCCAGTCTTCCGGCGCCAGTCTTCGCCGGTAGCCCTCCGCGTCGATGCCCAGACAGAGGTTGTGCACGTCCAGGTACAACAGCCCGGAGGAGCTGCCGCGTATGACTTCCATGGTCTCCAGGGTGATGTCGTCCCCGACGATGAAATTCACCAGCAGGGCGTCGAGGTCCAGAAAGGGTTCGATCTGTTCGAGGGGAATAGGGTCGATATGGTTCGTCAGCTGTTCGACTTTTTCCATGGCCTCGTCGTAACGGATCTGGTTTCGGCTGGTGCCTTTCGGAGAAAGGACGACTCCCCGGGTGTTTACGGTGGGGCGGCAGGCCAGGATGGCGCGCATGGCGTCGTAGCAATCCGCGCCGATGCGGCTGATGGGATACACCCGGTCGCCGTCTCCGATCAGGTCGGCCATTACAGTGGTGTTGTACAGGATGCCGCCGAGATCCTGCACCTGGCGGCCACCGGCCATAAAGATGGTGTCGTGGTTAATGAGACCAATGATGCCTATGCGCATAGTTGTCCGTAACTAGCCCGCAACGGGCGTTTCAGGTTCCCCGCGTTGAATGGCCACGGCCTCTATCACCCGCTCCACGGCGATACTGCGCATGCAGTCATGGGTGCCGATGGGACACCGGTTTCCGCCATGGGCACTGCAAGGCCGGCAGTTCATGGTGGTTTCGACGACCTGGTGCCCTTCTCCGTGCGGGGTGAAGCCAAATGCGGGAACCGTGGGCCCGAAGACGGCTACGACGGGTACGTCCATGGCGGCGGCCACGTGACTCATGCCGGTGTCGTTGGAAACGAAAACGGAGCAGCGGGCGGCGAGCGCGGCCGACTGCAGCAGGGTCAGCCTTCCCGCGGCGTTCAGCGGATCGACGCCGGATTCGGTGGCGATTCTGGTGCAGAGGGGCCGGTCCCCGGCACTGCCGAAGAGCACGGCACGATATCCGTGTTCTTCCACGAGAAGCCGGATGAGCTCGGCATACCGGTCGGTCGGCCACCGCTTCGTCGCCCAGACCGAACCGGGACTTACGCCGCAAATCTTGTCAGACGACGCCAGGTCCGATTCCCTGATCAGGGAGTCCGCCCGTTGCCGGTCCTCATCGTCCGGGTAAAGGGCGGGACGAATCCCGTCCGTATCCACCCCCCACGAAGCGAAAAGAGAAAGGTTGCGTTCGACCTCGTGGACAGGCCGGTAGGGCACCCGCCCAGTCAGAAGCAGCTTGCCCGCGCTTCGATCGAAGCCCACCCGGACGGGCACGTCTGCCAGGTAACCCAGCAGTGCGCTTCGAAACGATCGGTGGGGAATCACCGCCGTATCGTAGGAAGCGCCACGTAATTTGCCGGCGAGGCGAAGCAGTTCCAGGGGGCCTTTTTGCCCGCCTTTCTTGTCATAAGCGAAGATGTCGTCGATGTGGGGGTTGTTGCGCAACAGGTTGGCCGTTTCGGGTCGCACGACGGCTCCGACGCGGTCGGCGCGCAGCCGCGTCCTGGCCGCTTCGAACAACGGGGTGGACAGCACGACGTCGCCCACGAAAGCGGTTTGTATGACAAGTACTTTCAAGCCGCTGCGATTCCTGGTCCAAAGGCGGACTTCAGGCGCCCGCCCGTTTATTTCCTGAGCGAATTCAGAAAACCCTGGAACTCGCCTTCCGCGTCCAGGACGGTCTTTTCCGGTCCGGTGAGCTTGACGAACACGTTGCCGTCCGGCGCCTCGATAATGGCGCCGAGCATTTTGTAACCCGGTTTTTTCACGGCGCCCGACTGGAACATGGGACCCATGGAAGCGAGGTAGGTGCCCGCCAGGGACACCGTGGTCACCGTCAGGCCGTTGATGGTAGACTCCCGCTGGGCAAGCGTAGGCGGCCCCCCGGATTCCGTCTCGAACTGGTCCCGCCAGCGCTGCAGGTTCAGGTCGACGCTGCCACCCTGCCCCTGGCCGAAAAAGAACACGGCGCATTCGCCGGGTTCGTCGTCCCCTTCGGCCTGCGGGATCAGATAGGTCGCCATGCGCATCATCCGGGGTGGCTGCACCTCCCATCGCGCGGGCACCGTCCAGCCGACTCCCGCTGCTTCGCCCGCCGTCGTTTCTCCCTGGCTATACGCCGGAGCAGGGGCGTCCGCAGGGGCGTCCGGTCGCTCCGCGACAGCGGGAACCGCCGCTGGCGGCGGGGGGTCGCCTGGGGGCATCGGCGATCGTGAATCGGACTGTTCTCCTCCGTTTCCGCAGGCCGGGACGGCACCGACGACGCCAAAGAGAAAGACGGCGGAAATGGTGATGAATGGGTGGCGTGGCATGGAACAGGTCTCCTTTACTGAACGTGACTTGAATCGGCGGGCACCGGGGTCTTCCACCGCCGGTGTACCCAGAACCAGTGATCGGGATAATCCAGGATGTATCGGGCCAGCACGTCCGTGTAAGCCTGGGTGGTCCGCGCTATGTCGGCCGATTCATCGCCTGTCGGAACCGCTTCGATAGGGGCTTCGAAGCAGACGCGGTGGCATTCCGGACCGGAACGGATGATGAAACACGGCACGATGGGCGCGCCTGTGCGCAAGGCGAAGAGCGCCGGTCCCTGGTAGGTGGACGCCCCCAATCCCAGGAATTCGACGAAAACGCCGCCAGGACCGGCGTCCTGGTCTGCGAGCAGTCCGACGCATTCGTTGCGCCGCAGCGCCCTGAAGATCGCGGACGGCGCCGATTCCATGGAGGCCACCGCCATGCCCAGTTTCTCGCGCCCCGCGTGCATCAGGCGGTTGACGGTGGGGTTGTGCAGCTTCTTCGCGACGACGGTAATGGGATAACCGAGCAAGGCGACCGTTGCGCCAAGCAATTCCCAGTAACCGAAATGCCCGGTGACCAGTATGACGCCGCGGCCTCTCTGGCGGGCACAATCGATGTGTTCCTGTCCCGTGATGTCGAGCCGGTCCCGAAGATCTGTCGTCTTTCCGGCGAGCAGCCGGGCGTGTTCCACGGCTGTGAGGCCCAGGTGGCGGTACACGGATCGGGACATGACCCGGAGCTTCGCGGCGTCGCCGGAATCTCCGTAAACGCGTCCCAGGTGCTCCATGACCAGCGCCCTCCTCGTGCCGATCACGTGAAAGGCCAGGTCTCCCAGCCTGTTCCCCACCCACGCCGCCCGGGAAGGAGACAGCCGACCAGTCAGCAACATCAACAGCCGAAGTCCCGCGTATTCGACCAGGTGAGAAAGTTTCATGCGAAACGGACTCTCATTCGCGTACGATCAACACGTTCGGTATTCCGGTCCTGTTCAGTTCCTGTCAAGTCCGGACGAAGAAGCGGTCATTCGTCCCGCTCCCTGGACATGATCCATTCTTCATTCTTCCTTCGCCAGTCGTCTTCGTCCGAATGCCACTCGTCCACTTCTTCTTCCCGCGCCCATTGGCGCAGCGTAGCTCTCCTTCGCCTTCGGATTCGCAGGTAGGCAAGAAGACAGAGTACACCGAACAGCGGAGCGATCACGATGGACAGGCTTTCGCCGAGCAACATGCGCCAGCCGTAATTGCGTTCCATGTACTCCAGCCAGTCCCGCTCGAAACCTACTATGCTCACGCCGAAGGCGTCGAAAGATGCCTGGTCGATGGAGCCGGTCCGACTCAGGCTGTCGAACAGGACGTGCAGTCCCGCTTCACCGTATCGCCGTAGTATGTACTGCACGGCGAGGGCGCTTTCCTGGTAGGCCAACTGGGCCCGGTGTTCGGGAAACGTGTTTACGCCTTGGATGGCCCCCAGGGGAACCAGGTTTCCTGAAACGACGGCGACCACCAGCGATGCCCGGTCCCAGAATCCCCATTCCCGCGCCATGTGCATCGCGAACCCTTCGTCCAGCCAGCGAGGTATATCCACGCCGCGGAGCGCGCTGTGCAGCATCACGTGGGCAAGTTCGTGTACCACGAGCTCTTCGGAACCATCATAGGTACCGGTAATCCGGGGGGACCTGAGCACGACAAGTCTTCGGTCGGGCACGGCGTAACCGGCGCCCCAGTCGGGTATGGCGCCGGGCGTGTAGGTCAGGAAGGCTTCCTGTGTAGGGGCGATATGTACATGGATGGTATCGGCTGCGGGCAGGCCCAGCGTGGCGCGCAGATGCGGAGACGCCTCGCGCACGATGCCCAGCACGTGTTCCACGAAAGGCGCATCGGCGGGTTCAAAGGTAAATCGAACGCCCCCGGCTATTCTCACCGACTCTTCCGCGTTGGTACCAAGGCTCGGCAGCAGCATAAGCACGCCACTGACCAGTCCGAGGCACCATGCCCGAAGACGGCGCGGAACGCGCTGGAGCGCCTTGTCGACGTGCATAACCACCTCATTCGCGTATGATACCGCCTCCAAGTACCGTATCGCCGTCGTAGAAGACGACGGACTGTCCCGGTGTAACCGCCCGCTGCGGATACTCGAAGTCAACCAGCGCGACGCCGGGTTCACCGGGTGTGATGACCGCGGGCGTCGCTTCCTGCCGGTACCGGATCTTGGCCTGTCCGCGGACCTCTCCCGCCGGTGTCTCGGAGGACTGCCAGTTGACCCTGTCCGCGATGAGCCGGTCGCGGCGCAGATCCTCGTCGTCTCCCACCACGATCGTATTCGTATCGGGCTGGATGTCGACCACGTACACCGGCCGTCCGGCAGCCAGTCCGAGTCCCTTTCGCTGCCCGATCGTGTAGAGCGGATGGCCCCGGTGTTCTCCCAGGAAACGGCCATCTGTGTCTACGATCGGTCCCGGTCGAATAGGGTCTTCAATGGACAGCAGCCCTTCTTCCACAACCACGGGGTGACTCGCTGTCCACTCCCGGAGGAATCGTTCATGGTTCCTGTCCTGGATGAAGCAGATTTCATAACTGTCTTTCTTGTCAGCCACCCTTGGCGCGAGTCTTTCGGCGACCTGCCGCGTCTGCGCCTTCGTGAGCATGCCCACGGGGAATACGGTGCGCGCCAACTCTTCCTGGGTCATCTCCCACAGGGCGTAGGATTGATCTTTGTTTTCGTCGATGCCCCGTTTCAAAACGTACCGGCCCGTTTGGCCCGCCTGGCCCGCCGTACCCGTGTTTTCCTCGAAGACAACCCGGGCATAGTGCCCGGTCGCCACGAAGTCGGCGCCGAGCGCAGTGGCCCTGTCGAGCAGCACGCCGAACTTGACCCGGCTGTTGCAGGCCACGCAGGGATTGGGCGTGCGGCCCTGCACGTACTCGGATACGAAATTGGATATGACGCCCCGCTCGAATTCCTCGCGGAAATCCACTACGTAGTAAGGTATGCCGAGTTTGCCGGCCACTACACGCGCGTCGTTCCGGTCCTCGACCGTGCAGCAGCCGTGTTCGAACTGCGCACTGCCGCCCACGCCGTCGTAGTCCCACAGGTGCATGGTGACGCCGATGACCTCGCAGCCCGCTTCCTTGAGCACGGCGGCCGCCACCGAGCTGTCCACGCCGCCGCTCATCGCCACCACGACCGTCGACCCTTCCGGCGGCAGCCGGTTGACGGCCGGATCGAAATCAGAGTCCGTGTCGAACCCGCTGAGAATATGCGATTTGGTCTTCACAGGCATCATGCTAGTCTTTCCGGTTCAGACCGTGTCGCGACCTGTAATCCTCGATCGCCGTCCGCACGCCGTCCGCGGCCATGACGGAGCAGTGCATCTTGGTGGGCGGAAGACCGCCCAGGGCATCCGCGATCGTATGGTTTTCGATGGATGCGGCCTCCTCGGCCGTCCTGCCGATCACCCATTCGGTGACCATGCTGCTCGCCGCGATCGATGCCGCGCAGCCGAAGGTCCTGAACTTCGCGTCCGTGACGGTCCCGTCCGCGATCTTCAGATACAACGCAATGGTGTTCCCGCTGATGGGGTTTCCGGCGTTGCCAACACCGTCCGCGTCCGGAAGATCCCCCACGTTGCGGGGCGAGTGAAAGTGATCCATTACGACGTGAGAGTACATGAAACACGCCTCAACCGGGTACCTGCGCGGCGGCGACTTCGCGGAGACGGGACACGATACCGGGCAGCCGGCTCATGACGTAGTCCACTTCTTCCATAGTGTTGTCCCGTCCGAAGCTGAAACGTACCGAGCCCAGGGCGGTACGCGGGTCTCTGCCCAGCGCCAGCAACACGTGGGACGGCTCTATGGCCCCCGACGTGCAGGCCGAGCCCGTGGATACGGCGATACCCGCGAGATCCAGACTCATGATCAGCGCTTCCCCTTCCGCACCGGGGAAGGACACGTTCAACGTGCCGGGCAGGCGCCATTCCGGATGCCCGTTTATCTGGATTTCGTCGATCTCGTTCCGGACGCGCGCTTCCAGGGTGTCGCGCATCCCGGACAGATGTCGATACTCGCTTTCACGTTCCTCGGCAGCCAGTTCGGCGGCCTTGCCGAGACCCACGATCCCCACGGTGTTCTCCGTGCCGGACCGCACGTCGTTTTCGTGATGGCCGCCGTGGGCCGTGGGTTCGATCTCGACGCCCTTGCGGATGTAGATGGCCCCTACGCCCTTGGGACCGTAGATCTTGTGCCCCGACAGCGAAAGGAGGTCCGCGTGCATCGATTCCACGTCGATGGGCAGCTTGCCGGCGGACTGCACCGCGTCCGTGTGGAAGCACACGCCGTTATCCCGGGCGATCCTTCCGATTTCACCCACGGGCTGGACCGTGCCGATCTCATTGTTCGCGTGCATGATGCTGATCAGGATCGTATGACCGGTCAGGGCGTCCGCCACCTGGCCGGGATCGACCCGGCCGTAATCATCGACGGGAAGATAGGTCACCTCGAAGCCTTCCCGCTCGAGAAAACCGCAACTGTTCAGCACGGCCGAATGTTCGATGTTCGTCGTGATAATGTGCCTGCCGTACGCCCTGCGGGCGTAGGCGATGCCTTTGAGCGCTAGGTTGTCGGACTCGGTACCCCCACTGGTAAAGTAGATCTCACCGGGCCGTCCGTTCACCAGGCCGGCCACCTGGGCCCGAGCTTCTTCCACGGCCGAACGCGCATCCTGTCCGTACCGGTGGATACTCGACGCATTGCCGAACCGGTCTTTGAAGAAGGGTTCCATGGCATCGAACACTTCGGGTCTGACCGGCGTGGTCGCGTTATGATCCAGGTAGATGCTCGCCATAGGGATGATCTGCGGAACAGGATGGTAATCAGCCTCTATACTCAAGCGCAGCAAACTTCAAAAACCGGTTTTCCGGTTGCGCTCAACGGTCTTTGAAAATAGCGATAATCCATTGAAATGTCAATTGTTATCGGGGTTTCACGGCGTATGCGCGGCCGGCGGTTACACGCCGTCCCCGCTTGACTTTTCGGTCGGTAATCCGTACCTTCCACATGACTCGGGAACGCGTATGCGCGTGTCCGTTTTCGACAGGTTTTGCCGTGCGCTTAATCTTCTGCAATCAGGTCTCGCAGAATACACTTCGTACGCGTTGTAAAGGCGGTTGCCTTACAAGTCTCGCGCAGACTCGTCCGGAGCGGATGGCATCGGATCAGGGAGGAACGGCACATGCATGTACTGAAATCTGCGGCAGGACTGATGGCGTTTGTCCTTGTAACGGGTTGTACCCACAGCATCAGTTTGAATCCCAATATCGGTCCTTCGGCCAATATCGCCAGGCCCGTGGACTTGCGAGTCGGAGTGTACATTCCCGTGGACGTCAGCCAGTTTGTCATCGATGACAGATCAGATCTCGACAAATACATCTTTGAAATCGGAGAATCGCTCGAATTGATCATAACGAAATCAGCGAACCGCGTTTTCTCCCAGGTTTCGAGATTGGACGCGCAACCCACGGGTGAAGTGATCGAGGAAAGAGCACTCGATCTCGTCATGATACCCAGGGTGACCGCGGCCATGGTAACGCTGAACAAGGAAGAAGGCCCATTCCAGGACGACGCCCGGGGCAATACGGCGATCACGGTCGAACTGATGTTTTATGACACGGAGATGATTCAGTACACCAGCGTCATGGCGTCGGGCATTGGAATCACTTCGGAGAGAATCGGGTTTTTCAGCAGAGGTCAGAAAGAATACGCTGCATCGGTCGAAGATGCCATTGTAAACCTGAGCAACGACATGGTTCGTCAGATGTACGGCAATTACGACATCCGCAAGAAGGGCGAAGAGTCGGAATAGGGTCTGTATTCGGCTGCGGCCGCGCCAGGCGGCCCTTCGTTAAACCCATGTAACCGGATATGGCAGGATTGTCCCGTAAAGACCGCTGGATTTTCAGCCTCTATTCCTGTTGGTGCCGGTTTCGCAGTGCGCCTTTCAACCTGTCCGAAATCCGGAAACGGCCGGTTCGGATGCTTGTTTGCCTCCCTTCGAATCCCGACGAAGCCCGCAAAGCGGTCGAGATCATCCCGGAACTGGTCGCATGTTTGGGAGCGGAGTCCGTGTATGTCGTCGGTGAACCCGGCTCCGTCACACACTGCGACCTGGCGGATGAAACCATCAGCGTGGTGCCGCTGGACCGGACCACCCGCCGGTGGTTCGGTCTCCCCTCCACCCGGATTGTGGACAGGTTGTCGGAGGAAGGGCTCAATTTCGCCGTCGATCTGAATCCATGCGCGGAACTGCTGCCCGTGGTGCTTTGCCTGCGCATCAAAGCACCGATACGTCTGTGTCTGCAAGACCCGCATCGCGAGCGCTTCTTCAACATGCGGATCCTGCTCGCGGATGAACGCTCCGCGCATAGCCGCGACACCGGACCGGATAGGCCGCAGTATTCCGGTCAGTCCGATCCGCCCCTGGCCGGAGCCCCGGCGTCTCCCGCTGAAACGCCCTACACGCGCCTGTTGCGGGTGATTCAAAGTGCCGCCGGACCGCCGTCCCGTCCCCGAATTTCAACTTGACAGCCCGCCCCCATACCCGGATATTCTGGTAGGGTCCGGACAAGCCAGTTGTTTCTCGAGCCTGCTATGAATGGCTTGTCAACCAACCAAATCGATCCCACCGCTGATCTTATGTCCGCCCAGTCTTCGCGACCGAACCGGTGTCGTACCGTCCTCGCCGGAATCCTCCTGTCCTGCTGCCTGCTGAGCCCCGTTGCAGTCACGCTGGCTTCGAAAGCGCAGTCGGCACCCAGGCCTGCCGATACGCTGGAAGCCCTGCTGGCGGAAGGCAGTTCCCTCTACGATCAGCGTAAATTCGAGGAAGCGAAAACCGTCTTCGAGGAAGCGGTCCGCCTCAAGTCCAGGTCCGGTGAAGCCCGCTACTGGCTGGGTGTCGCCCACTATGAACTCGGCGACGACAGGGAAGCGGCGAAACAACTGCGAATCGCCGTTCGCCACGCCCGGAAGAACCCGGATGTGCACTTTGCGCTGGGCCGGACGTACATGCGCATGAAGAACCGCATGGTCGACGCGCGCAAGAGCTTCAAGCAGGCCCTCCGATACGATCCGGAGCATTCCGAGGTGCACTACTTTCTCGGGATCTCCTACATGACGCAGAGCAAGAGGGATCCCGCGGCCCCGCTTTACGTCCTGCAGGCGCGGAGATCCTTCAGCAGCGCGGCGGCCGCGAATCCGCTGCATCCCGACGCCTACTACCAGCTGGGACTGTCCTACGAGAATCCTTCACGGGATTACAAGAAGGCGCTGGCCCTCTTCTACCGGCAGTTGATGATAAAGCCTGATCACCGGGATGCGCTCTATCACCTGGAAAGGTGCAGTTACCTGCTCAAGCAGTACCAGGGAGGCATCGATCTGCTGACGCAGGTGATCGAAGTCCACGGCGGCGCCGTGCCGGACTATGTCCATACGATGATCAACAAGCTCAAGGCCACGATGTGGCAGTCTCAGAATCGATTCGCCGAAGCGGACGAGGCCTACGAGGAATTCCTGGCCAAGGTGGAACCGGAGGAACGCCTATACTACATGGACCTGGCCTACGTGGCTTCGGAGGAGGAGTACCGGCAGTACCAAAAGCTTGAATCTGAAGAAGAGAAAGTGGAATTCAGACGCCGGTTCTGGGCGGCCCGCGATCCCCAGCCGGCCACCGCCGTGAACGAACGGCTGGTGGAACACTACCGGCGGGTCATGCATGCGCGGGAGCATTTCGCGGGGGGCCAGCAGCCGTGGGATCGCCGCGGCGGTATCTACATTCGTTATGGGGAACCAGACGATCAGCAGCATTTCATCATGCAGACCGGTGAGAATGCCCTGAAGAACTACCAGCCGACCGGCGACGCCCGCATCGATGCGATCCGGGAGCGCAACTTCATGTTGCGGTACCGTTTGAAGATCGATAACGCCGGGATGGAGTGGAGCGATCCGAGATTACGCAGCACCCGCGATCCCGATGCCGGGGACTACCTGCCCGAACTGGAAGAACAGCGCGTTACAAGCTTCAACTACTTTCCGCCCAAGTCCGCGAAAACGCAGGCCCTTGGCTTCCTCGCCGAAAGCTGGGTATATCTCGAGCACAACCTCGAACTGTTTTTCGTCGACCAGGTAGGGGTCGGGAAGTATGACTATCCGCTTCAGGTGCACGAGACGAACATAGCTGAAGCCGTCGTCCAGGATACGTACCATCCCCGGCGCATCGCGGCCGAACTGATCAAAAAGACACCGGAGTCTTACGAGTTCGACTACGGCGGCGGACCGCTGCGGTTCCTGTACGACATCGTGACCTACAAGGGGGACGACGACCTGGCTGAAGTGGAGGTCGCCTACATGGTTCCGGCCGAACAGCTGGAATCCGTGGAGGACGGGAGGGGCATGCGCACGTGGTTCGACAGCCATATGGTGTTTCAGGATGATGAGTACAACCGCGTAGCCCAGACCTCCAGGCGTATTGGGCCGGTCGATCGACCACGGGTACCCGTTTCGGGTGGAGAAGTGGGCATCGAACTGCACACGGGCATGATGGACATGGAGGCGCCGGCCGGCGGCTATCGCGCCGCCATAGAGGTCCGGGACGAAGTCACCCGGCGCATTGGCATATTCGAACAGGACTACACCGTTCCTGCGTACGCCGGCGACACGCTGATGCTGAGCGATATCAAGCTGGCCGTCTCCATCGTGCCGGCCGATTCGACCGAAGGCCCCTTCATACGCAACGGGCTTGAAATCGTACCGAATCCAGCGCGCCTCTACCAGCGCACCGATCCTGTTCATTTCTACTACGAGGTATATAACCTTGCGCTGGATGAATCGGGACGGTCTTCGTACCAGATTGAACTGGAAGTGAAGGACAAAGACCGGCCGCGGAACCTCTTCTGGCGGGTGCTGAAGGGTATAGACCGGCTGGTGCGGCGGTCGGATAACGAACAGTCCGTGCTCATGGTATTCGAAAACGAAGGAAACCGCTCTGACGAGTACAGTTATACTTCCATCGATACGGGCGCCACGCCCACCGGCGCCTACGAAATGACGGTTCGAGTCCGGGACCTGCATTCCGGACAGACCGCCACCCGGACGAAAGTCTTCGTCGTGACCAACGACCGTGTCGCGGAATTCAAGGCAGATCCGAAATAGCCTCCAGCCTTCACCCGCGCGCTGAAGGACGGCGCAACATGCCGAACTTGAGCATACGCTCTTCGCTGCTTGTCCTGCTGCTGTACTTTACCTGGCCGCCACCCGCTGCCGCCCAGGAGCCGGATACCCTCTTGGACCGGGCCAGGGACCAGTACGCCGCAGGCGAATTCCAACAGGCGGAATCCACGCTTCGAAGCCTGCTCGCACAACAAGCCGGTTCGTCGTCGGCCTGGCTCTGGCTGAGTCGCACGCTGGACCGGCAGGAAAGGTATGACGAGGCCGAAAAATCCGTCAAGGAGGCACTCAAGATCGACAACGCATCTGCGGAGAACGTCATACAACTCGCCCGTACCTACATCCTGAAAAACAAGAAGAAGGATGCGCGGAAGGTTCTGGCCGAAGCGGAGAAACTCGCGCCGAACAACGCGGACGTATACTACTACCGCGGACGTACCTACGGAAAGATCAGGCTCGCGCTTTTCCGGCCCCGGACGGCCGAAAGAGAACTCAGGATCCAGGACGAGTCTTTCCGGCGCGCCATCGAGCTGAATCCGGAGCATCCCGATGCCTACTTTCAACTGGGATACGTTATCGAGGAGATCAGAAACGACCCGGGAACCGCGATAGACTGGTATTTCAAGCAGGCTACGGTAAATCCGGAGCACTACGAAGCGGTCTATCGTCTGGCTTTCTGCGCGATTGAATTGCAGGACTACCAGAAGGGAGTCGCGTTGCTGCAGCAGGTTGGCGCGGCGCAGGATTCGGCGGACGATACCCTGGTCGATGGCCTGTCCGGCCAACTCGAAGCCTACCACTACCATACCCTGGATCAGCATGAGCGCGCGTACCGTGCCATGAGGAAATACGTCGCGGTCCTTTCGGAATCCCACCCCGTCGAGGTCGCCGTGTACAGGGACCTCTCCGTTGTAGCGTCCTCGGAAGCGGCCAAAGCCTTCCGTGAAGCGTCGGTGCAGGAAAGAGAAAAGTTGTGGAGGATCTACTGGGCGGCCCGCGATCCGGACCCCACCACGCGGATCAACGAACGCCTGGTGGAACATTACCGGAGGATGATCTATGCCAGGCTGCATTTTTCAACGGGAAAGGATCCCTGGGATCGCCGGGGCGAGATCTATGTCCGATTCGGTCATCCGGACGATCGCCAGCAGTTTATCCTGAAATCCGGGGAGGATGTCGCCAACGCTGTTTTCCCGACGGGGATCCGGGACGTGGACATGATCCGCGAACACAGCCGGCAGCGTTTGGATCTGGAAGTCAGCACCGGGGCTCCGATCCAGGAGTTCGGCGAATTTACCGCACGGGCCGGGCGCGAGACCAAGTCGGTTGCGTTCCCTACCGAAAGCTGGGTGTATGTCCCCTTCGGGCTGGAGATATTCTTCACCGATCAGCGTAATTCAAAGGTTTTCGACTACCCGCTTCAGGTGATTGATCTGCCTGATCAGACGACCAATTTCGGTACGACGAACCGGCTCGCGTACAACTTCCTGAATACGCCGCGAAAAGAGGTCGAGGAACTGATCAGAAAGGTGCCCGAATCCCACCGGCACGACTACGGCGGCGATCCACTCACGTTCGTGTACCATCTGGCCTCCTTCAAGGGAGTCGATGGCCGGGCCGACGTGGAAGTGGCCTACAGCCTGCCTTCGGCCCAGTTGGGCGACGTGGAAGACGGCCTCGGCGAAAGGACCTGGCTGTCAGGTCGAATCGCCCTTCAGGACACGGAATTCAATTTCGTACAGGGGACACCCTTCAAAATGGGACCATTACGCCGTCCCGTGTCCGAGCAGGACAGACTGCAGCTAAGTACCGGCGCCTTCCGGTTCAGCGCACGACCCGGGGCGTATCGATCCGTGGTTTCGCTTCGGGATTCGCTTTCTCAGAAGTATGGAATTTTCACGGCACCGCTCGATATCTCGGACTACAGCACGGATCAGATGCTGTTGAGTGATATAAAGCCTGCCGCGTCCATCGTGCCCGCCGATGCAACGGGACTGTTCGTTCGCAACGGCCTGTTTATCACCCCTCACCCCGCACGCCTGTATTCCCGTGCGACTCCGGTGTTCATCTACTACGAAATCTACAACCTGGGGCGGGATGCCGAAGGCCGGACGAGCTTTCGTACGGAGTTGGAGATTGCCGCCAGGGAACCCAGGCGCAACGTCATCCTGAGATTCCTCACCGCCCTGGGGCGCATGGTAAGCCAACGGTCCGACGATCAAGCGGCCTACGTGACCTTCGAAGACAGCGGCACGTCGGCGGACGACTTCAAGTTCACTTCGATCGAAACGGAGGATCTGGTCCCCGGGACCTATACCCTGACCCTGACCGTAACGGATCTCCATTCGGAGCAGACGGACACGAAGACGGTCGATTTCATTGTGGTACGGGGATGAGGGACTACAACCCCGGCTTCTCCGCGTCCTCCGCGGCCGGCCCCTGCAGGTTGACGTTGTCCCCGGTGGGCCACCGCACGTTGTAGTGCGCGGAGCGGTCCCGCTTGTATCCGGCGTGCCAGTAGTTGCTGGCCGCCAGCCATTCCAGCAGGTCTTCCTTCATCTTCGCCTTGATCCCCGCGTACGCATCGTCGTCCCACCGGTTCCACAACTCTCCGGGATCGGCCTCCAGGTCGTATAGCTCCCCCTCCTCCTGGCCGATGTAGTAAACCATCTTGTGGGTCGGGCTGCGCATCATGATCTGGTAGTTGTCCTCGCAGAAGACGTAGTCCCGCGGCGTGACGGAAGCGTCCGGGTCGGCGTAGGGCAGCAGGGACCGGCCTTCCAGGTAGGTGGGGACCGGCACGCCGGCCGCCTCGAGGATGGTGGGACCCAGGTCCATGAGGGAGACCAGGTCGCTTACGTGGTCGCCCCGGCGCCGGCGGTCCGGGTAGCGGATGATGAGCGGGATGTGGGTGATGGTGTCGTACATCAGCCACTTGTAGGCCAGGCCGTGGTCGCCCAGGTTCTCGCCGTGGTCCGAACAGAAGATGACCAGGGCGTTGTCCAGGTAACCCCGTTCCTCCAGGGCGTCCAGGATTTCTCCCATCTTCTCGTCCACCGTGGTCACCTTGGCGTAGTAGTGGCGGCGCATGCGGTCGATGCGTTCGTCGTTGGCCAGGTACATGTTGATGCCGGATTCGTGGCCGGCCGTGGAGAACATCTTCTTCAGCGCTTCGTGCTGGGGCGGCTTTTCCGCCAGTTCGTTCTCCCGGGTTACCGGCATGGGTATCTCGACATCGTCGTACAGGCTCAGGTGACGGGGGAGGGGATCCCATGGTTCGTGGGGACCCGTAAATCCGATTTCGAGGAAGAAGGGCTTGTCGCCGCGGTGGCTGCGGATCCAGTTGAGCGCCGAGTTTCCGATGAAGACGTCGCTGTGGAAGCGCTCCTCCTCGTGCCAGGGCACGCCCTGCAGTTTGGTCCACCAGTCGGGGTCGGTCAGGTGGCGGTCGTTGGGCCGTTCCACGCCGTGGAAGGTCATGTAGCGGCCCCAGTCGTCGTCCGCGCCGCCGCCGGCCAGGCTCATGCCGGTCGGGTTCTCGACGACGACCCGCTCGTGGAACCCGCCGGGAATGTCCCGGGGCATGAAGTGCATCTTGCCGATGCTGGCGCACCAGTAGTCGCTTTCCGTCAGGTCCTGCACCCAGTTGCGGAGGCGTCCCCAGGGCTGGAAACTGTAGACGCCCGTGTTGTGAGGGTACATGCCGGTGAATACGGCGGCCCGTGAGGCCACGCAGGTGGCGCCCGGGCAGTAGGCCTGCCGGAAGGAAACCCCCTCAGCGACCAGCCGGTCGTGGGCCGGGGTGATCATGTGGGGCTGGTCCCAGCCGCGGATCGTATCGATTCGCTGCTGGTCCGTCATGATGAGGATGATGTTGGGGCGGTCCGCGGCCATCCATGGACTCCGGCGTGGCGGGAACAAGGGTAGTTGAGAAATACGCTTCGGGCGCGGCGGACGCATGTCGGGTCAGCCCGACTGCCCGAAAGGACAACCAGGCAGACGCTATGCCACCCGATCCTCCATCGAATCGGTCCCGTCTTCTTCGGATTGAGGCTGCAGTCGGCTGACCGCCGCCTTGATGATCCGCTGCCCCTCTACCTCGCGCACCACGATCCGGAAATTCCGGAACGGCACGGCCTCTCCGGGTTCGGGCACCCGACCGAGTTCGTTGAAAACCAGGCCGCCGACGGTTTCGAATCCGTCCGGCGTGATATCCAGGTCGAGGATGTCGTTCAGCGTGTCTATGTTGAGCCGGGCGTGTACGAGGAACGAGCCGTCGGACAGCGCCTCGTACATCGGATCCTCGTCGTCGTATTCGTCCTGGATCTCGCCCACGATCTCCTCGAGCAGGTCTTCCAGGGTCACCAGACCCGCGGTCGTCCCGTGTTCGTCCACGACGATGGCCAGGTGGATCTTTTCCTGCTGGAATTCCTTCAACAGCTCGGCGGCTTTCTTGGTCTCCGGCACGACGTAGGGCGGGCGAAGCAGGTCCTCCAGGCCCTTCTCCCCTTCAGGATCTTCGCTTAGCTGAAGCAGGTCCTTTGCGTAGGCCACCCCCACGATATCGTCGACGGAATCACCGTAGATCGGAATCCTCGAATGGCCCATCTCGCGGATGAGCTCGAGCAGTTCCGGAATGGGACGGGACTTTTCCGCGCACACCATGTCGACCCGAGGCACCATTACTTCCCTTACGCTGGTGTCGTGCATTTCGATGATGCTGCTGATCATCTCCTTGTCGTCGGGCTTCAGTTCGCGGGTCTCTTCGAGTTCGAGTACCCGGTGCAGTTCGTCGTCGAGCCAGTAGGGATTGCGCCCGCTGCTGAAGAGTCCCGCGTGCGCCATGCGCAGGTTCAACACGAGCAGCGGCGTGATAAGCGGCCAGAACAGCCAGTAGCTGATGAGTACCAGTACGGCGGAAACGCGAACGGTCAGGTCGGAGTACCAGGACACGAGGAGTCTCGGAAGCCACTCGATCAGGATCAACAGCAGCCCGATGGCGACCAGCGCCGAGAAAGTCAGCGTAAGGGTCGAGCCGAAGGAGTCGGTCAGCGGCGGCGTCAGGGTCAGGGACACCACGGAGATGACGACGCCGGCCGTGGTTATGGTCTTTCCGATGAGCAGGGTGGTGAACAGGCGTTCCTGGTTGTCGAGCCACCGGGTAACGCGGCTGGTCTGTCCGCCTTCGTGGGCGGCCTTGAGTTCCTGGAGCGTGGTTTTGGGCAGGCTGGAAAACGCGGATTCAGCTCCGGTCAGGAGCATGGCGTAGAGGGTACAGCCGATCAGGATCAGCCATTCGACCAATAGGGGAATGTCGTCATCCACGACGCTTTTCTCCCATGTTACCATCCGGATCCCCGCCGGTGTCCTTGGCCGCCGAGTAGACCCGCTCCTTTTCCCGCATCACCTTGCGTTCCGAAGCGTTGTGGTGGTCATATCCCAGCAGGTGCAGACATCCGTGAACCACGAGCCGGTGCAGCTCGTCGTCCAGGGACACGTGATAACGGCCGGCCTGGTCCCGGGCGCGGTCGACGGAAATGTACACGTCGCCCAGAGCTTCCTCGTCGAGCCCGGTACCGTCGTCCAGGTTGAACGACAGCACGTCCGTCGCACGATCCAGATGGCGATACTTGTGATTCAACCGCCGGATGTAGGGGTCGTCGACCAGTACTACGGTCACGGCCGCATGGTCTCGGCCCTCACCCCGAAGTACCCGGCAGACAGCACTACAGAGCGCCTCGCGCGGCACGTCCAGCGCGGGCAGGGTGGTTTCGATCTCAACAGTCAAGGTGAAAGCAGGCGGACTTACGGGTTCTCATGCCGTTCATAGGCCTTGATGATGTCCTGAACGAGCCGGTGCCTGACCACGTCCTTTTCCGTCAGGTATACGAAGGCGATGCCCCGGATGTCCGCCAGCACCTCCTGGACGTGAACCAGTCCGGAAACCTTGTCCTCGGGCAGATCGATCTGGGTGATGTCGCCGGTGATGATCGCCTTTGAATTGGCGCCCAGCCGAGTCAGGAACATCTTCATCTGCGCCGTCGTCGTGTTCTGGGCCTCGTCCAGGATCACGAAGGCGTTGTTTAGCGTACGGCCCCGCATGTACGCCATGGCAATGATTTCGATGGTCCCGTCTTCGATGAGGCGTCCGGCCTTGTGGTTCGGGATCATGTCGTGCAGCGCGTCGTAGAGGGGCTTGAGGTACGGGTCGACTTTCTCCCTCGGATCGCCGGGGAGAAACCCGAGGCTTTCGCCCGCTTCCACGGCCGGCCGCGCCAGTACGATCCGGTCGACCTCGCCCCTGCGGAGGGCCGAGATGGCCATGGCTACCGCCAGGTAGGTCTTTCCCGTGCCGGCAGGTCCGATGGAAAACACGATGTCGCACTTCCGGACCTGGTCAACGTACTCCTGCTGGTTGGGACTCCGCGCCCGGATCCGTTCCCGCCGGGAAAGCACTTCGATCGAGTCACCGGAGTACGTGCCGGATTCTTCGCCGTTTTTCTTTTCGGTCCTCGTTGCCCGGATGATATCGTCCACTTCGCGTGCGCGGCCCTGCTGGACGGACTTGATCATTTCGCGCAACACGCTGGTGATCTGCCTGACTTCTTCCGCTTTGCCCGTGATTACGACTTCCTCGCCCCGGGCAGTGATTTTGGCGTCGAATTCACTCTCTATGGCGCGCAACCTGGAATCGTACTGGCCGTAGAGCGCGAGGGGATCGATGCCCTTAGCCGATAAGCGATGCGTAACCGTGTTTTTCAATGATGGCATAAATTGGCAGGTTGACTTGGACGGTGAGATTGGACCACCCGTTCCCATCGACCCGGGGCAGGCGACCCAACCTGTTTCACCGTAATTCCGGTACCATGAAACTACGAAAAAACCCGCTGACTGTCAAGTAGATTCCAGTGGACGATAACCGGTCGCAACACTCCTCGCAACGGCTCGCACGTATAGTGTATACCGGAGGCTAACTGACACACTGCGCAAGTCCACGGCTGTCGAGCAACGTGTCGAAATCCGCCATGATCGTGTGGATGCGGCGCCGGACATCTTCGGCGGCCGTCCTGATGCGATCCGCCGTCTGCCCGTCGATCAGCCCGTCGTCACTGGCCTGCTTCAACTCGTCTTCGTCCAGCACGCGGCAGTCGCCGTCCGGAAAGAACCACAGGTCCAGCAACTGGTCGTCGTATTCCACGCGGTCCGATCCGATCCGCACCCGGTCGCACAGATGCACGTAGTGCCCGACGAGGCGGCCGTCCGGCCCGATCATCTTCCAGAGTATGTACGGAAGCCCTTCTTCGTAGTACGCCAGGGTCAGCGTGCCGGAAGGGATCCGGATGTCGCCCTGGCGGTACGGCCTGTCGGACCGGTAGGACAGCACCATGCGGCTGCCCTCGTGGTAGAGCAGGCGGCACGAGAAGGACTGGTCGGGCTTATTGAGGTTACGCTTGATTTCAGTGACGGATTCGGCCATGGGCGGATCATGCGGTCCGCTTGATCCGTTCGAGGACGTCCCGGATCTCCTTCACGAGTGGACCGTTTCCGTTTTGCCTGTACCAGGACCGGATACGCGGGTAGATGTCTTCCATGGGGATCCTGCCCTTGTTGTCCCGCATGATCGCCTGGCACGCCTTCGGCCGCGGTCCCCACCTGGCCAGTTCGTTCAGGCCGGAGTCCATGAAGACCAGGTAGGGAATGGCCTTTGAACCGTCGGTGAGGTACCGGTCCATGATATCGAGGTTCTCGTCCCGCCGAAAGATACGGTACGCGATAGACGGACTGCCCTCCAGCATGCGGACGATGGGCGGAAGGCTCTGCACCACGTCGCCGCACCAGTCCTCCGCGAGGATCAGCACCTTCAGGGGCGTGGCGATGGCGGCGAAGAAACCGGCGTCGTCTTCATCCAGGGTGAATTTGTCGTGATTTTCATGGAATCGCTCGAGATTCTTCTCGCTGTTTCGCATGTAGTCATCCCACAGGAATCCCGAGGCGAATCGTTCTTCGGAAACTACGGACATGGCGTCTCCAGGCTGTTTCGAGGTTGAATTGAACAGGTTGACGGGTCGGTCAGGCGAACCATTCGGTCCGTTCGGCGGCGGGCACTCTTTTCTGGGCGGGTACCTGCGCGGGATAGCCGGTGTAGAGGAATCCGACGATTTCTGCTTCACGTGTATCAATCTTCAGCAGTGCCAGCGTCTCGGGATCCCGGATCAGCCCTCCCGTGCTCCACTGCATGCCGATGCCCTCTTCCCAGGCGGCCAGTGCGATATTGTGGATGGCGCAACAGGTGGCGGCATAGTCCTCGCGCGCCCGGAAGGCGTCCTCGTCCTTCTTGCAGACCACGCCGATGATGACGGGCTTGGACATGATCTTGGCATAGCCCTTCTCGGTAGCCTTCCGCAGGATATCGGGATCGTCCGACTTCGTCTTTTCCCGCTGGATCCTGCAGTAGATGTTCGCCAGGGTCTCCTTGGTCTTCCCCGTGACGACCAGGAAGCGCCAGGGTTCCGTCAGCTTGTGGTTCGGCGCCCACACGGCCGTTTCAAGCACGCGGGCGATCACTTCCCGGGGGACAGGTTCCGACTTGAATTCGTAGATCGACCTTCGGTTTCGGATCGTATCGAGTACGGACATGTGGTCTCTTGTCGACTACCGCTCTTCGTCGATAGATTCAACCTGGATCAGCTCGCCGTCCCGCGATGCGCCAGACTGCATGGACTGACCGGACTGCATGGCGCCGCCGTGGGCGCAGCTCCCGCACCCCTTCCCGCCCCGGGACGTGAACTGCCGGGTGAAGGTGCGGACGACAACAGCGGCCGCAATGCCCACGGTTATGGCGACGAACAGGGTTTGAAGATCCATGCTTACAAGATAATGGCGGACGGGTCAAATGCCAAGAGGTCCCATGCGGGCTACCCGTATCCCAGGAGCAATCCTCCCTGGTAGACGAGCAGGGATCCGACATAGGCCAGGGCGGTCATGTACAGGACCATGACGATAGGCCACCGCCAGCCGTTGGTCTCCCGTTTCACGATGGCGACCGTGGCCATGCACTGGCAGGCCAGGGCGAAGAAGACCATGAGGGCAACCGCAACCAGCGGGGTGTAAACCCGTTCGCCCGTTTCCGGGTCCACCTCGTTCTGCAAGGCCGACCTGAGATCGACCGAGGTCTCGTCTGCCTCCTCAACGTTGTAGATCGTGGCCATGGTGCTGACCAGCACTTCCCGGGCGACGAAAGAGGTAATCAGGCCGATGCCCACTTTCCAGTCGAACCCGAGCGGCTCGATGGCCGGTTCGATCAGCTGGCCGAGCTGGCCGGCGTAACTCTGCTGAATACGCGACCTGGACGACATGGAATCGTAGTCATCGGGTTGCGGGTACGAGGCGAGGAACCAGAGGACGACCGATATGGCGAGGATGATCTGGCCCGCCTCCGTCACGAAGATCTTCGCCCTTTCGAACATCTGCAGGAGGACCCACTTGAGTGAGGGCAGCCGGTAAGGCGGCAGTTCCATGACGAAACTCGTGGAAACGGCGTCCTTCATGAAAAACCGCTTGAACACCAGCGCGGCGCCGATGGCGACGACGATCCCGAATATGTACATGGCGAACAGCATAAGCCCCTGCAGAGTGAATACGCCTAAAATCGTCATGGACGGGAAGAACGCGCCGATCAGCAGGATGTACACGGGCAGGCGGGCGCTGCAACTCATCAGGGGCGCGATCATGATCGTGATGAGGCGGTCCTTCCAGTTCGAGATCGTACGCGTCGCCATGATGCCCGGTATGGCGCAGGCAAAGGATGAAAGCAGCGGCATGACCGAATGGCCGGACAGTCCCATGCTCTTCATGAAACGGTCCATGAGAAAAGCGACGCGGGCCATGTAGCCCGTATCTTCGAGCAGGGCAAGGAAGAAGAAGAGAAAGAGGATCTGGGGGAGAAAGACCAGCACGGCGCCTACGCCGGCGATGACTCCGTCCACGAGCAGGTCCCGCAGCAGGCCTTCCGGCAGGAACTGGTAGACGAAGGCGCCCAGGGCGCCGATCCCGTCCTCGATGAGCGTCATGGGCGTTTCGGCCCAGGAAAAAATGGACTGGAAGACCAGCGCGAACACCGCGAGGACGATGACCGGACCGGCAATCCGGTGGGTGAACACGCGGTCCAGCCGGACGCTCTGGCTGGCTTTGGAATCTCGTTCCTCCCGCACGACCTTTGAATAGAGTTCATCGATCTGGTCATACCGCAGAATGGTCTCCAGCATCCGCCAGGGCACCTGCATCTCGTCCAGCCTGCCCCGCGTCTGCTCCACGATGCGTTTCAGGTCGTCTTTGCAGGAGGCATCCTGACTGCCTTCCAACCACGTCTGCAGCGCTTGGTCGCTCGAAGTCACGCGCAAGGCTTCCGAAGTCTGCGCAACTCTGTTCAGTTTCGTGTGTTCGCCGAACCAGGCCGCCGCCGGGGAGAGCGCCTCGTCGAGCAGGCCGCCGAGGAGTCTGCGCCGCGGAAACCGTTCGGTGAAGGAAACGCCGGCCGGATTCGAGATCGGTCCGGATAAACCGGGACCGGCTTCTTCTGTCGGTCCTGATGAAGGAGTTTCAGTTCCCTTCGGACCGATCTGGTCGAACATCATCTGTCGCAACTCGTCTATTCCCTGTTGACGTGAAGCGACTACGGGTACGATCGGGACCTTCAACTGATCGGAGAGTGCGTCCAGATCGATGTGGACGCCGCTGCTGACGGCGTTATCCATCATGTTCATGGCCACGGCGACGGGGATGCCGAGGTCGATGAGCTGGGTAACCAGGTAGAGGTTCCTGTTGAGATTCGAGGCGTCCGCCACGACCACGATGAGCCGGATGTCCAGGTCCTCGTCCGCTTCCCCGATCAGCACCTCCCGTGCGATGGAATCGTCGAGCGACTTCGGGGTAAGGCTGTACATCCCGGGCATGTCGTGGAGACGAAGCGTGCCGCCGTTCGGTCCCGTAACGATACCCGTCTTCTTCTCCACGGTCACGCCGGGGTAGTTGCCCGTTTTCTGCCGGAGCCCGGTAAGCGAATTGAATACGGACGTCTTGCCGGTATTCGGGTTACCCACGAGGAGTACGTCGATCACGGATTCACGCGCCGCGAATGTATCGGTAGTTTCGGTCATTTAACGGATTATGAAAGTGCCGCGTATGCGGCAGGGAGACACCTCCGGGGATCGTACCGCAACGCGTACGTATCCCTGGTCCAGGGACTATCGGGAGAACTGGCCAGCCGAACCGATAGTCCTTTTCTACCCTTCAGTTCAGATTCTTTCTACCAGGACCGAACGGGCTTCCGCGCATCGAATGGACAGATGGTAGCTCCTTACGCGTATCTCGATCGGGTCGCCCATCGGTGCGCGTTTGATCAATTCGACGGCCGTGCCTGGAAGCAGTCCCAGTTCCATCAGGTGTACTTCTTCCCCCGCCGTGCCCTTGATCTGCCTGATCGTTCCTTTTTCGCCGGGCTTCAATTCATCCAGGCGAATCGTCTGCGCCGTTGTACTGGTAAAGAGTTCGGAGTGCATGGGTTATCTCGTGTCAGAGGGTCCTATGCCGGTACTTGCTACGGAACTGAAAGGTGTTTTTCTAATAGGCAGTATCCCCTTTTTGCGAAGTTGGGTAACCTGGTGTACGAAGTAACCTGTGATCCACAGAAAAGAAGTGATGCAGTGGACGACGATCCAGGCGATGCGCCAGGCTTCTCCGACCGACACCTGTATCAGGTACCCGGATACGACCATGGGAACCATGGTCAGCATCAGGCTTATTCCACTGCGCCGTCCGGTCGTCAGTCCACGCCGGTAGTGGTCGTAGATATGGTTTTTCCAGATGAGCCCGATGGCGAATACCGCGAACGGGGCGGCCACGATATGTAGATACTGTACGCCGGGCTGCCACGGGTGGCCGACCACGGAAAAGGTGTCCACGGGTTCCATCAGGTATCTCATGACGGCATAAACCACCCCTGTGACCCCGACGAGGACCGTCGAGATATGCACGAACCAGGCTTCGACTCTGCTCAACGTTCCAGTTGATCCTTGATAACATGATGAATCGCCAGGAGGCGCCGCACCGCGTCGGTGGTGCTGCGCGTCGTTAAGGTTGCGCCCAGAATCCCGCGTATACTCCGATTCACCGCGAGGCGGTCGTCCAGCCGCTGTCCCGGGAACAACCGGTACCAGGCGTCCGGAGGTATGTACTCCGGCGGTTCGTTGAACACCAGCAACTCCACGCGTTTTACCCTGTCGTCCGGATCAATGGCCACCATGATCGTTTCGTCCAGCGTACGCACGATATGCCGGTCGAAGTAAGCGACTCCGGCGATCCGGCCTTCCTTCACGGCCACGTAGGGATACACGATTGCACTTTCAAGGTCTAGGCGAGCCAGTTTGCGTGCATCGGATTTCTGTGCTTCGGTGAGGTATATCGTCCGACGCTCGATCTCGCACTCCGGGAATGCCATTTCGAGGGCTTCGCCAACGGTCAGATACACGCTGGCGGAAGCGATGCCGGGCACGAAAAACAGCGCGACAGCGACAAAGATCCACCGGCCGTATCGGAAGGCCGGCTGGGACAACCCGGTTTCAATGGAAGGACAGGACGACACCCGATCCTCCTGTATCTATTCGTTCCTTCATGCCATGCGTCGCGCGGGCCCTGATTCCCTCGGCGGTGGATTCCAGCACGAGTACTTCGATCCCTTCATGTTTCGCCGCCCAATCAAGGGCCCTTTCCGGACCAAGGACGTAAAGACCGGTCGACAGGCAGTCCGCCGCGAGCGCGTCATCGGCCCACACGGTCAGCGAACCGAAATCCGTTACGGGCATTCCACTGCGCGGGTCGAGGATATGGCTGTATGTCCTTTGGCCGATCACGAGACTTCTTTCGCTGTTCCCCGACGTGGCCAGCGCCCCCCGGTCAATGGTAAGCGTCAGCGCGGTCCGATGCCGGTCCGATGGATCCGCCACGTCGAAACGAAGGGGTTTGCCGGCGCCGAAAAGCGCGACCTGCCCGCCCAGGTTAATTATGGCGGCCGTGGCGTCCGTTTCCTTCAGCATACGGATCGCGTCGTCCAGCCCGGCTCCCTTACCGAATCCACCCTCGTCGATGATCAACTCGGGATGCCGCCGCACGGCTATGGAACCGGCTATTCCAAGCGCCTCCAATCCCGGTATGTCCGCTGCCCGGTCGAGCGCTGCCCGCGTGGGTTCCTTCCCTCCGCTGCGCAGTCCCCATATCTCCGATAGTCTTCCTATCCCCGGATCGAAGGCGCCTTGGGTGGCCTTCCACCAATGGCGGACACGCGCCAGTTCCATGGCGAGTTCGGAAGACAGTTTCACGGGGTCGTCCACCGCGGCTTCATTCAATCGAGCAAGCTCGGAATGTTTCGTCCAGGTTGACAGTCTTTGCTCGGCCCGTTGTAACGCCGCCAGCGCTTCCTCGCTCGCTTCAAGTGCCGCGGACCGTTTCCAGGCCTCGACCGAGATCACCAGCGTGGTACCCATCAGAGTCAGATGACGCTCGATGCGTACGGGATTCGGCCGATCGTCGGTCAGAAGGACCAGCCCCGGTATGAGCAATAGGCTGATGACCATGAACTAGAAGACGTAACCCACTTGGAAGTTGAGTTGATCGAGCCCCGAATCCGCTTCGTTGCTGTTGTTCTTGTAGTCTAGCTTGAAAACGATCCGGGGTTCGGGTTGATAGGCGACGCCGAGCGTTATGTTGCCTCTGTCGTTCGCCGGGTTCTGTTCGTAACCCGATGGCACGGAAGCCTGGGTGTTCAAGCGCTCAAATCGCAGGTAAGGCATGAGGGACTGGCCGCTGTAGTTGGTGCGGTGCAACAGGTCGTATCCGGCCTGCACATAATAACCGGAGAGCGTCTCGCCCACCGATCCACTGCCGGTCTTGTCGAGCGCCTCGTTCAACGCTGCCACGTCGCCCAGTGACGCGTGCGCGGCGAGGGCGCTGAACCACAGTCCCGAATGGCGAATGTCGACATGTCCTTCGTAGATACCCGTGGAGACCTTGAGGTTCGGGTTGCCGCGGGCCAGGTCCTGGCCGGAGTTGCCGTAGTAGACGGACCCTCCGAAGAGGAACCCCGGCCGAGGTGTTACGTCCGCCCTTCCGACCAGTGCGAAATGGTCGCTTATCGCTCTGCCGCCTTTCTGCCGGCCGCCGCGCAGGCCACCCGACGAAAACTTGGAGCCTCTAAGCCCGTTGACGATGTAAGCCCTGTAGGAGAACTTGCCTGTGTCGCCGTAGATGCCCATCCCGTTCTCCCGCCACGTACTGGGCATGATGGCTTTCTCGACGTCCGGCCGATTCGCACCCATGTAGACCGTCGGCTCGTGCAGTTCGTTGACCAGTCCCATGGGAACGAGCAACAGGCCGAAGCGCATGTTGAAGGCGGGGCTGTGGGTATACTCCAGGTGGATGAATTCGGCTGAAACGCTGCCGCCCGCGCCTGTCGAGCCGTGTTCGAACTCGAACTCGGTGTTGAGCAGCCATTTGCTGTTGAACTTGTAGCCGACGTACACTATGGCGCGCAACAGGTCGGTCACGTCTGCCTTGCCGTTCGAACCGTCGTCTTTTTCGCCGGCGTAATTGTAGTACACCGCTTCGCCGTAACCGCCGATGGACACGCCGCGTTCGGTCCGGTAGATTTTAGAGGCGGCGGGACCGAAGCCGAAGCGCATTTGATCAGCCTCGACCAGTGCTTCGCCCAGTTTCAACTGTTCGATCTCCTGGGCCAGTGCGTCTATGCGCCGCTTGATTTCCTCGGATTCATCTTTTGCGTCATCCTGGGCGAACAGGACCTGCGGGCAGACCAGCAGGCTGATCATGACAACCAGTAGAATACGGTACATCCAGCGGAATCCTTTCAACGATTATATTGACCCCGGCGTGAGGCCAACATATATTATAGAATAAGAGGGTCGCGTACGTCCGTACCGCCCTCAGGGGCAGTTACACCTGTCCTGTCAGGGACTATCGCCGGGCTTGCCGGGCCATGTTGCGATAGTCCCTTTTCGTTTTCTGACGGCGCGTGTTCCACCGTCAGGACACCGAATGCTTCCACGTCCCTCACGCCGACTCCGATCGGATTACCAGGCATTCGCCCACTTCCTCGCATACCGCGCAGGTTTCGAAGTCGCAGATCGCCAGCACGTTGGCGTCCCAGTACGACTTGAGGAACGCCTTGCCGTGGGGATCGTCCGACAGGAGGAACTGCAGGAAGAGCAGCAGCCGTTCCCCCGTCTTCGTGCTGATCAGATGCTCGATCTTGCACGCGTCGATTTCCGCCTGCTCCGCGTCGATATGCAGGACGCCCTTGAGAAAGGCGATGAGGATCTGGCGGTGCGACCATACCGACTGCGCCAGCCGGTTCCCCTCTTCCGACAGCAGGAGAAACCGGTTCCTGTCCTCTTCGAGGTATCCCTTTTCCCGGAGCGACTTGATCATGATCGACGCACTGCCCGGCGTGATGTGCATCTCCCGGGCCACGTCCGATACCCGGGCGTACCCCTGGTCCTCGATCAGCTGTTGAACCGTCATCAGGTAATGCGCGCCGCTGTGCGTGATCTCGTTGTGCTCGAATTCTCTCCAGACATCCATCATTCTGTCCGATTCGTTATGGCAACAATCGTGTTGCCGGCACAATGAAAAGTTTGGCTATTCAAATATGGCGTTGAATTATATAAGCTTTTATAGGACTGTCAAGAAAAAAGTAGACAGACCGCATTTTTTTAAGGCACGGGTGTGCGCGACAGGTTGCGATCGCACAAATGCGTGTTGCGGTTGATTTTACGCAGGGTTGAATGTATCTTGTATCTTAGGAGTTTTGTGTCCTGCCAAACCGCACCGGAACCATAGCATGACGAATACGATACCTTTCGCGGAACTTTCGGAACAGCTCAAGGGCAATGACCTGCCGGATATCCTGGTCAGGGATCATATCGGCAGGATGGCGCCGGACTATTTCGAGCGTTACGAGCCCGAAGTCATCCGGCGCCATATCGGGATGATCAGCCGCCTTGGGCCGGACAACGCCGCGGAGGTCGACGTGGAGCCCCTGGACGATTCGACGTGGCGTCTCACCGTCGTGGCCTTTGATTACCTTTCCGTGATTTCCATACTCTCGGGGCTTCTGGCGTCCAGCGGACTGAGCATACGCCGCGGTGACGTATTCACCTACGCCGACGCGGAACCGGAAGGCGATCCGGGCAAGCGGTCCTCCCGGCCTCAACGTCGCCGACGTGTTCGTTCGGGCGCTCAGGCCGCTTCGCCGGGCATCACCTCTTCCTCGCTGCGTTCCCGGCGAAAGATCGTGGACGTCTTCCGCGTGCACGCGCCGTCGGAGGAGCCGCCGGACTGGCCCGCCATAGCGCTGGAAATCAAGGACGCCATGCGCCGCCTGCGCATGGACAGCGCCGGCGCGTTGCAGAGAAGGATCAACGAGCGCGTCGTGGACTACCTCCGTCGCGACCGGGACGCGGAAACCTCCTCTGTGTTCCCGGTGCATGTGACGATCGACAACGACACCGGGTCCGGGGCGACCCGTCTCGGTATCACTGGCCAGGACACACCGGCGTTTCTGTACGCCCTTTCGACCGCCCTGGCGCTGCGCGACATCAACATCCGGCGCATCGATATCGCGGCCGCCGGGGTCCAGGTACAGGATACGCTCGAGGTGACCGATCGGCGCGGACTGAAAATCACCGATCCGCGGAAGCTCCATGAACTGCGATTCGTGATCACCCTCATCAAGCAGTTCACCCACCTGCTGACCCGCGCGCCGAATCCCGCCCAGGCCCTGGAACACTTCAACCACCTGATCGACCAGGTCCTGGCCAACGTGCCGCCCGGCCGGGCGATGGAGGAGATGTTCGACCAGCTGGAGAAGCAGGAAGTAATCGGCGCGATGGCGAAACTCTTCGGTACAAGCGATTTCCTGTGGAAAGACTTCCTCAGGATGCAGTACAAGAACCTGTTCCCCGTGCTGCAGGACATCAAGGTGGTCGGAATCGTCAGATCGCGGGAGCAGATGGAAAGCGAACTGGGCGCACGGTTGTCCAGGGTCGGAAGTTACGCCCGCCGCAGGCAGTTGCTGAACAGTTACAAAGACAAGGAGATGCTGCGGATCAGCATGCGCGAGATCCTGGAGCAGCACGAAGACATCCAGGCCTTTTCCCGTGAACTGACCACACTGGCCGAGGTGGTCCTGGAATCGGCATACGAAATCTGCGACCAGGAGCAGCGCCGGCAATATGGGGAACCCCTTCTGCCCTCCGGCGAGCCCTGCGTCTTCAGTATCTGTGCGCTGGGGAAATGCGGCGGCCGGGAGCTGGGCTGGGCGTCCGACATGGAACTGCTGTTCGTCTACGGCGGTCAGGGCAGTACGAGCGGCCCCCAGACCGTGTTGAATTCGGAGTACTACGAGCGGCTCGTGCGCATGATCTGCGGCACCATCGAATCCCGTAGAGAAGGCCTGTTCGATATCGACCTCCGGCTCCGGCCCTACGGCGAAAAAGGCGCGCTGGCCTCGTCACTGGAAAAGTTTAACGCGTATTTCAACGAAAAAGGCGGCGCTTTGCCCTATGAGCGCCACGCCCTGATCAAACTGCGCGCCATTGGGGGCGACCCGGTCCTGGGCGCCGCCGTCGAAGCGGTCCGGGATGCCTTCGTGTACAACGAGGTCCCGGTAGATGGCCGTTCATGGACCCATCTGCGCGAACGGCAGAACGACGAATTGGTCGAAACCGGCGCCATCAACGTCAAATACAGTTACGGCGGACTGATCGACATCGAGTATTTCGTGCAGGACCTGCAGATACGCTACGGCGCCGAGAATCCCGCGGTTCGCGGGCCGACTACGCTGGAAGCCATGGAAGCGCTGAACGGGGCCGGTTACCTTTCGGACGAGGAGCATGGCATGCTGGGCCGGTCGTATCGTTTCCTCGTCAGGCTGATCAACGCCCTGCGCATGGTGCGCGGCAACGCAAGGGACCTGGTCCTGCCGGACAAGACGTCCCAGGAATTTCTGTTTCTCGCCCGTCGTCTGGGATACGAGGAGGGAAAAGGCACCGGACCGGGCGAACAGTTGTGGCAGGACATTGAACGAAGTATGGAATGGGCGGCCAGGGCGCTGAGAACCCGGTTCGTCCATAAGCTGTTCGACTAGCGGTTCCGGTGTCTTCACTTCCCGGTAATGGCACAATGAACCTGCGCATAAACAAATGGACCATAGGGCTGGGCCTGTTGACGTCGTCGATACTGGCCGCGGGCCTGGCCGTCTTCATCCTGCTGGGTACCGCGTGGGGCATGGACCTGGTCCGCCGCGCCGTCCTGTGGGCCGTCCAGGATCGGCTCAACGGACAGATCGCGATCGAACGGGTCGAGCTTGGCATGCGGAAGCACCTGGCAATGCACGGCGTATCCCTTCACCTGGCGGATGCTCTTGGCGGCGTGGAGGTCGCGGGAGCGGATGAAATCCGGATCAGCTTCAACGGATGGGATGCCTTGACTGGACAGGCTCCGCTTTACCGTATCAGCATCGATGGATTCCGCATGGCCTATATCGAAGACGCCGGCGGCAGCGGAATGAGTTCCGTGGATCTGGTGCTGCAAGCGCCGGCACATGACGCCGAAGGTGCCAGTCCATCGGAAGGGGAGACTTCCGGCCTGCCCTTCGATCTGCGCGATCTGCAGATCCGGAACGGCCTGTTCCGGTATTTCGATCCCGTGGATTCCACGGCGGTAAGCGCCGCGCAAGTCGGTTTCCGCGGCGCCGTGCTCAGCCCGTTCACGGTGGACGCCTCAATAAGCGCCGGGCGCGTAGCTTTCAATATTGCGGGGTATGAAGACGTCGTATCGAACCTGCGGGCGGCCGTATACTTTGAAGAGGACGCCCTTACGGTGCACGACCTGACCATGGAATCCGCACACGGTCCCCCGATCAGGTATCACGTGACCGGCGAGATCTCGACCGCAGGCGGACATCCGGCCACCCTGGATATCGCGGCGAACGGCCAGGTGGGCGCCATACTGCGCATCATGGGGCTTGAAAACACCATGCCCGGGATCTTCAGCATGACCGGGTCGCTGCGTGACCGTCTTTCCGATCCTTCCATAGAGACCAGGTTCACTACGCCGGTGGTGCGGTCAGCGTACGGTTCGTTCAAATTGGCCACCGTGGATATGAAATTTGCGCGGAATGTGCTCACGGTCGAGCGGTTCCGGGGAAGGCATGAGGCGGGATGGATATCGGGACGGGGATTGCTCGATTTTAACGGGGGGTCTACCGGATATCGCATGCAGCTCGAGTCTCCCGGAATCACGCTCCCCGCGCTTCCGCCGGCCCTTTTCGACGGCGGGAGCGCGCTCGAGGGCGAAGTGGAATTCGCCGTGGATATGGAAGGGGACGGGTTCGACGACGCGCCCCGCAGGGCCGATCTGAACGCTTCTTCCACCATGGTGAGCTTTAACGGCCTGCCGTTGCGGGACGTGACAGTATCGGCCGGGTACCGCCGCGGCCAGCTTCGGGTCGATCTCCGGGAAGCCTCTTTCCAGGCAAGCACCGAAGGCCGGCTCGATACGGATGGAGGAATTCAACTGACTGGTTCGGTTGACGTGAACGACGTCGGAGCGCTGCCCCCACCACTGGATTTCGCAAAGCTCCGCGGTTCGGCAGAACTGAATCTCTACCTGTTGGGCACGCTCAGGCGGCCGACCGTCCGGCTGGCCGGCTGGGCCAGCGACCTCGCTTACGCCCACGTCCCAGTCGGCGAAATGAAGATTGAAGGGTTCCTGGACGAAAGAAGCCATCTGATCTTGAATGCCGTGCTGGACAGGCTGGAGTTCCATGCCAGAACGAACCTGGCCGGAGACCGGACTGTCTCCGGATATTTCAACGTACATGACCTCAGACTCACGGATTACCTCCGGGACGAACGCGGGTGGGGACTGGACGCCATCCTCCGCATGGAGGGCGATGTAACCGGGACCATAGCACAGCCCCTCGTCACGGTCACGGGCACCGTTCGAAACCTGGTGATTCGAAATGAAGATCTGGGCGACACCGATCTGGACATGACGATCAGCAGAGACCGCCTGGATTTCACCATGACGCGAACCCCGGGACCCACCGTTTTCGCGGAAGGATCGATCGAACTGACCGAGCAATACCCCTACGATCTGCGGATCGATCTCCTGCAGACTTCGCTGTCTCCCCTTCTCTCCATACTCTCCAAGAGACCGATAGAAGGCAGTACCGGCCGGTTCAGCGGGAGATTACATGCCGTGGGACTGGCCGGGTATCCGGACCTGTCCACCATAACGGTCTCCCTCGATTCGCTCGATGTGCTGATGAACGACCGGGTACTGCATTCCGAGGCCCCCTCCACCGTGAAACTGGAGAACCAGGTCATTACCGTGGACGAGTTCAGACTGGCGGGCGATTTCGGCCGCGTAACGGTCGATGGCACGGCGAGTCTCGCCGCCGATGGACGGGTCGATCTCGAAACCGTGCTGGAAGACGTGCGGCTGGAGTTCATCTCTCCTTTCCTGGTGTCGGACGGCACGTTCAGCGGCGCCATGGACGGGGTGATCTCCCTGCGAGGAACCCCGGGCGATCCCGGCATCAACGGCCTGCTGACCGTTTCGGATGTGAGTTATGCGATAGGAAACAGAACCAACCTGCTCGGCACAGTGACCGCCTCGGCGCTTTACGAAGACCGGTTGCTGCGGGTTCCCGTGCTATCCGTGCAGAGCCCGTTGGGACGATCGGATATCGATCTTGCCTATCCGGTCGATCTGCGATGGGCGCCGGAGGTCCAACCGGAGTCGCTTCCGACCGGCGAAAGATACACGGCGTCCCTGGTCGTGGACAATCTGGCCGTGGCGCCCCTGCGGGAGTTCTTCGAGATGGTTCCCGCCGATCTGGACGGGTACATCCGGGGCAGGATCGACGTGAACGGGTCGGTCCGGGACCGCAGCGACGTGAACGGGGTCGTGGCGCTGGATTCACTGAAGCTTTTCGGACTTCAGAACGAGTTCGTCAACACCCATCCCGTCAGTCTGCATTTCGACGGGGCTCATATCCATATGGATACGCTTTCCACCACCATACGCAGCATAAACCGACCCGATGACGAGCGGGGCCGGCTTACGATGCACGGCCGCCTGGCGTACGACAATGGTGAAACGGGCGAGTCCGATTTCACGATCCTGGGTGAGTCCATCCGGATGGACGCTGTCATGGCGCTGGCCAATCTCGACCTACCCCTGGGTGGTAACGTGAATACCCGGATCGAAGTCACCGGTCCGCCCTCCGCCCGGGTCATAGACGCCCGCGTTTCCATGGATCAACTGAGTTACAATCAGGCTTCCCTGGACAGCCTCGCTGCCCGCATGGTGTATGGCGGCGGGGAAATCGACATCCGGGACCTGCGAATTCGCAAAGGCGGCGATACCGTGATCGCCCACGGCTCCATTCCCTATGATCCGGACAATACCGAACGGACCGGCGTTACGGCCGGTGTGGAGGATATCGCGCTGACCGTCGAAGGAGACGACATCGACCTGTCTTTCCTGAGTGGTATCGTATACGATCTCGAACGCATCGAGGGAAAGGCCGACATCCGCCTGTCCATCGGTGGAACCCCCGCTTCACCCCGGTCGGTCGGTCAGGTCACCGTGCGGGACGCGGCGCTGCGGTTCCGCGAGTTCGAACCGATGTTCCGGGCGGACGAACTCCAGGTCGACGTCGACGGAGGCGCCTTCGCGCTGAAACCCACAGCGTTTCGCGCCGGGGAAGGCACGGTCAGCGTTTCCGGCGACCTCTTGACGGATAACCTGTCCTTCGCCGAAATCGAAGCCTATGCCGATTTCAGCCAGGCTGAAGTGGAACGGCTCGGTTCGGCCATGCTCGTAATCGACGGATCGCTTGCCTGGACCGGCAACCGGGATCTTTCACGGATCTACAATGTAGCCGATCCGATCGTCGTGACCGGCGTGGTCACGCATTCGCTGGATATAGGCGAATTGCTCCTCGACAACGCGATCATACGTCCGCAGGACACGCCGGATCCGTTCCTGGAAAGCATCGCGCTGGACGTAGCCGTGGACGTTACCGACCTGGCCGTCGAGAACAATATAGCCCAACTGACCGTCGAGGGCGGGGTGGCCCTCGGCAATACGGTGCAGAATCCCCTGGTGACCGGAAACGCAGTCGCCGAGGAAGACGGCGTGATCAGGTACCTGGGCGCCACGTTCGAACTGGAGACCGGACGGATCGACCTGACCAGGCGCGTACCGTTGGAGAGCTTCACCGCGTTGATCGAGTACCCGGTGGCGCAGCTCGACCCGGTCCTGAACATTCAGGCCTGGGCGCCCCGCGTGCGCGACATTCACGATACCTATTACGAAGTGGAACTGCTCGCGTCCGGACCGGTGTCGACGGTGACGCCCCAGTTGCGCGCCGTGCCGCGCGACGACAACGCTACGGAGATTCTGGCTTCGGGTTCCCGGTCGCTTGCCGGCCCCGAGGTAATCTACGGTCCCGAGGTCGTCTCCCTGCTGACCTTCGGCACGGCCGGACTCACCAGCCTGGGTACGCCCGATGAATACGCCGGTATGAGAAACAGGGCCTTTTTGATGACCGGAGAAGCACTCGCGGAGGCCTTGTTGAATCTCGACGAAGTCCAGGTCGAGGGCGATCCTTTCTCGATGAACAGCGCCATTCAAGCCGGATCGCCGGTTCAACTTACCCTCAGCAAGCGGATCAACCGGCGCGCCCGGGTCAGCTTTACCCGATTGTTCCAATCTTCGGAATACTCGCTGCGGGTCGGTTACCAACTGACCGATTTCCTGTATATCGAGACGTTTTCCGATCAATCGGGCGAACTTCCCCAGAATGGGATCGACCTCCGGGTCAAATTCCGGTTTCGGTAAGCTGAGCGTCTTTGCATGTAAGGACGACAGGGGACCAAACGGTCAGGCCATTCACATGGTAAAGGGAATGAGGCTTCCTTCGAAGCCAACCGTTGCCGAATCGGGTCGTATCGGTTCATCCCGGACGCGGTATCCCGGTACGATCCGGACGCTGTTTCTCCTGGCGATCCTGTACGCTTTCCCCGCCAACGCCCAGCAGTCCCTCATCGTCGAGCGCATCGTCGTCGAAGGCAATGCGGCCATCGCCGAGGACCGTATACTCGGTCTGATCGAAACCAGAACGGACAGTTTTCTTCGACCCAGATTCTGGAAACGCAGTCGAGTGAATAACGCCATCTGGCGGACCGACCTGACGGCGATAGAGAGTTTCTACAGAAACAGCGGTTTTCTGGATGCCAGGGTCCGGTCCGTTCGCGAAGAGATTGACACGGATCGGGTCGCGCTCAGGATCGTCATCGACGAAGGCCCGCGTTACACCGTGCGCGCGGTCAATCTGAACGGCTTCGGATACCTGTCCGAAGACGATGTCCGGCGGAACCTGATCACGCGGGAAGGCCAGGTTTTCTACCGGCTGTCCGCCGCGACGGACAAACGCTACATCCAACGTCTCGCCGATCGCCGGGCGCTGCTGGACGTGGCGGTGGACTCGAACATCGTGCTGCACGTGGAGGACCATTCAGTTACCGTAAACTTCCGGGTTATCGAAGGGCATCCAGTCAGCGTGGGCGCGATACAGGTCCGAGGTCTGCGGAAGACCCACAGAAACGTAGTGCTCCGCGAATTGGAGATCCAACCGGGAGAACTCTACGACAACGCGAAGATATCGTTGAGCCAGACCCGGCTCTTCCAGACTGGCCTGTTCCGCAGCGTGCGCCTGTCTCCCCTGAGGAGCGACACCTCCGCCACGGTGCGGGACCTGGTGGTGGAGGTCACCGAACTGCCCGGGGGCGAGGTGAGCTTCGGCGCCGGGTACGCCACGGCCGAACGCTTCAGGGGCAGCTTCAGTGTCGCCTACCGAAACTGGCTGGGCCGGGGGATCACCATTGGCGCCAACGGTCAGATCAGTACGCTCTTCCAGCACGTCGAGTCGGGGGTCACGCAGCCGTGGTTGTTCCGGACCAGGACGACGGGCATCCTGCGCGCGTTCTTCCGGCGCGAGGACCGCATCAGCCATACCGAGCAGGAAGCGGGCGTGTCCGTGGCGGTCAACCGCGAACTCTCCCGAACCTACCGCAGTCAACTGACTTATACGCTGAAGAACATCGAAGTTTCGTCGCTCAGCGACGAACTGGCCGCCCTCCTGCGAGGCGGTTCGGAAGTCGACAGCCTCCGGTCCAGGCGCGAAGGAAGTCTGACCGGGCTTGTGACCTACGACACGCGGGATGATATCCTGAATCCGAAGACGGGATTCTACGGTCAATTCCAGAGCAGCGTGGCCAGCCCCCTGCTCGGCAGTTCCACGCTCAACCGGAACTCGATACTTACGGTAAGGGCCATAGCCCGTAAATACCTGTCCTTTCCCAACGCGCCGGATTTTTCCACTGCTGTCTCGTTCGCCTACGTGAGGGCGCTGAATGAAAACCGCGTACCCCTCGACAGCAGACTGTTCATCGGAGGCGACCGATCGGTGCGGGGGTTCGGAATAAACCGGATCGGCCAGCCCGACGGCGGACTGATCGCCATCAGCGCGCAGCATGAAGTCCAGGTACCCTTCTCCCGGTTTGACCTGGCCGTATTCGCGGACTGGGGCGGGGTAGGAAAGACGGTGGGTTCTTTCGGTTTCGGAGATCTCCTGCTGGGTTACGGGGCCGGAGTCCGGGTGAATTCGCCAATCGGGCTGATTCGGGGCGACGTGGGCTTTCACAATCAAAGCAAGATCGACCCGCCCAATTCGAGAAAGTACGACCGCACTTTCTTCTACTTCGGTTTGGGACAGGCATTTTGATTATGACCGGACGGCGCCATTCCGCCTTACCTTCATTCACCCATTAATCTGACGCGTTTTCAATCGCGATTTCAATCACGGTTTCATACCGGGCAGGGAGACATGTTCGCCAAATCAAGACTGCAGGCTTTCACGTACTATAACGAGTTTGACCGCGCGGACCGATGGCGCGACGACTTTGCCGGGCTCAAGGCCGCCGGATTTCAATACGTTGTTCTGAGCGGCGGATTCGATCTGAGAAATCAACTGACCTCGGAAGATCAGACGAACCGCCTGAAGGAAATGATCGCCGCCGCGGAAGAGGCGGGAATCCGGTCGATCCTGCACATCGGCAATCCGAAGGCCTTGTACCTGTTGCCCGACACCCGGGCATGGCGTCTCGACTATGTACGGCGCGTATCGGAAGTGTTCGGGTCCTGCAAGGGACTGTACGCGTTGCAACTGGAAGACGCGCCTACGGGAGGCAGCGAGTATCCCGAAGACCGCTGGCAACCGGTGATGGAGTCCGTCGAAGGCCGCCTGTCGACGATGGAATTGACCGAAGACGGATACCGGCATGGGCGCAGGATCTGGCAGATGGAACAGTACGCTTCGTTTACGGCGGAGGTGGTCAAGGCCGTGAAGAAGGTGAGATCGAACCTGAAGACGACGACGGCTTTCCATCTCGACGCCCTCCTGCCCGCCGATACCCTGGTCCACTTTCAGCATGCGGCCCGTGCACTGGATTTCGTCATCATCGATCCGGGATCCCCGCCGTTTCAGTCTGCGCTTGATTCGGACCGCCTGATCCGCTGGGCGGCGCGCGTGGCCGGGTCGTTGGCGGACAGGGAAGTCTGGATGGTCGCAGGCTCTCAGGGAATGCGCAGCAGGTACCACGCCACGCTTCGGGAACTGCGGGAATGGATGCGCGCGGCTTGCGCGCCAGGTGTTTCCGCCGTTGGCTGGCATACCTGGGACGATACCGCGTGGTGTGATGGCCGCGCCATACGAGGCAGGCCCCTGTCGGAATCGAACCCGGAGCAGTGGGCGACTATTGCCTCCCTGTGCCGATCGGTGACGGAGATGGAACGCGCGAACGCGCCGTCCCCGGAATACAGATGCCTGCTTTCGTACGATTCCTTCGCGAGCCGCGTATCCAGACTGGACGTGATGACGCCCCACAGTATCCTCGAAGAAAGTACGGGGCGAGAGGTGGGATACGCATCCGATCACCAGATATCAGATGGAGACAAACTCTCCGGGTGTGATTTACTTTTCTGCACGCCCTGTCCAGCGGTCAAAGAAGCGGTCGTCGATCGATTGATTCGCTACATGCGTGCAGGTGGATGGATCGTGGGTTCGGCCGACGACTTCAGCCTGAACGAAGGGATGCGTCTCGGGGACGCGCGAGAACGCGTGTTCGGCATACGACAGGAATCCGCCTTGAACGATCCGGATCAGATCCTGCTGACCGTCGGCTGGCCCGATCTGCCCGAGGGCGCGGCGCTCGACACGCACCATTGGCGGGTCCGCCCGGTTGAAGTCGACGACGACGTGCGCGTTATCGGACGGTGGGGCGACGGTTCGGCCGCGGTGGTATTGAAACCGCACAAAGGCGGCGGCGCGTTGTACATGGGCACCGACCCGTACAAGTCGGCGGATAGAGACCGCGACGGTCACTGGCGCGGATTCCTGAGGGCGATCCTGAACCGGGAAGTACTCAAACGCCTGGCCAGTACGTAGCTTCCGCGGCCGGGCCGCGAAGTACACGGAATCTACCAGTGTTTACTCAAGATTGGCGTGTCGGGCAAACATGTCGCGCTCGGTTTCATCGAGTCGCGACATGAGCAGCATGACACAGGCATCGAGCATCACACCGAGGCTCTGTTCGAAGAGCGTGGCCATCGGCTGGCGCGACCGAAGTCCCTGGCCGCCGGACTTTTTCGAAGATTTTGGCGTCGGCGCGGGTATGAAGACGACCAGGTCGGCCAACCGGGCGGCGGGAGATCCCGGGTCAGCGGTAGCTATCGCGACCCGCGCGCCGGTCTCGACGGCATTTCCGGCATAGTGGACCAGACGCTCCGTAACGCCTGATCCCGATCCGATCAGCAGCAAATCCCCCGATCTCACCGCCGGTGTGGTTGTTTCACCCACCACGTGGACCCGCAGGCCGAGTTGTGCAAGCCGCATGGCGAAACCCCGCATGACGAGCCCGGTACGTCCCGCGCCGGCGACGAAGATACGTCCTCCCTCCGAGACTTCCCGCACCAGCGCTTCGACTTCTTCGCACGAGACCCGGTTCAGCGTCCGCCGCATCTCGTCGAGGACGGTCCGCCGTGTTTCGTCAAACGGGGAAGAGGCTGTCTCGTTATCCATCGGTTCGATGCATGACCTCCCTGATCCGGCGGACCGCGCGGCCGGGATCGTCGCTGCCGGTAACGTAACTCCCCACGACCACGATTTCCGGATCGTGGGGAACCAGGCACTCGATCATCCGGGGATTCAATCCGCCCGCGACGGCCAGCCCCGCCCGGTGAACAACCGCGCCGAGTCGGTCGATTTGTTCAGTTATCGGCGCCGAATCGTCCTGTCCCCGTGTGTCAGAAGCCGTGTGCAGACAGATGAAGTCCACGCCCGCCAGGTCCAGCGCACGGGCCAGGCGGACGGCCTCGTCCATTTCGCGCGCGGTGATGAGATCGGCCATGATCCGGCCGCCGGACTGCTTCGCCTCTTCGCCTGCTTCACGGAGTGTAACAGGGTGCGCCGTCCCGAGCACGGTGACGATGTCGGCTCCCGCGTCGAAGGCAAGGCGCGATTCCACGGCGCCGGCATCGACGATCTTGAGATCCGCCAGGATCTTCGTATCGGGATAATCCCGTCTGATCCCGGAGATGATGTCGGTCCCGTAACGGATCAGCAGAGGCGTGCCGAGTTCGATGATATCCACCCCGAAGGCGGTCTGGTCCAGCAGGCGGCGAACCGCTCCGGCGTGGGGGATGTCCAGGGCAAGCTGGAGCAGCATGGTGACGTCGTCCGCCTGAGCCTATCCGGTCTAATTCAGGGGGTCGCCGATGCATACCCGGAGCAGGTTCGGATGCTCCGGGAAATCCTTGGTACCGGCGCCGTAGCCGATCTTCCTCAATATCATCCTCGGCATGACCCCGTGCCCATCGGCCGTGGCTTTCAGAAACGCGGCACCGGTCGGGGTAACCAACTCTCCCTCGATCCCGGTGTGATAGACCGGCATATCCCGCATCAATTCCAGCGCGCCCGGGGCGGGAACCGGCATCTGGCCGTGCGCACAGTGGATGAACCCCCGTCCCATCGGCAGCGCCGAGGCGTACACCTGCCGAACGTCGAGCAGGACCAGGCCTATGCTGGCGCCCACGATGTCGACGATGGCGTCTGTCCCGCTGACTTCGTGCAGGTGAACTTCCTGTTTCGAAATGCCGTGTACCTTGCTTTCCGCGGTCGCCAGTTGATCGAACACCCGGATGGCCTGGCGTTTAATACGGCCGTCGAGGGTGCTGTCTTCGATGACGGACGTCAAGTCGCTCAGGTGCCTCGCTTCCCCGTGGTCGTGATAAGGACCGTCCTCGCCGGGTCCTTCGATGGTTTCCCGGCCGCTCGAAGTCCGGACGACGACGTCGACCTTGGTCCCTGCGATATGTTGGCGGGTCACCTTGGACCGGCTGAGCCGGTAGCCTTCGAGGGGCAGTTTCCTCAGTTCGCCGTTCAGGGTTTCGAAGTCCAGGCCGGCGTCTATCAGCGCGCCCAGGATCATGTCGCCGCTGATCCCGGAAAAACAATCGAAGTACGCTATGGCCATCCAGCCGCCCTATACATAAATGACCGGACGATCAACGTCGATCGTCCGGTCATGGGAAATCAAAGAAGTGGCTTGCCCGGCTACTTGCGAGGGGCGTCTTCCGCACGTCCGTCGGCATCCATTTCCGCGTCAGCGTCCATTTCCGCGTCGGCGTCCGTATCAGCATCAGCGTCAGCGTCCATTTCAACATCAGTGTCCATTTCCGCTTCGGCACGCTCTCCGTCACTGTCGTGGCCGGTCCCCTCCACCGTGTCCCCGTGATCGCTTTCGCCGTCCGTATCCATTCCCTCTTCCGCCATCTCTTCTTCCGCCATCTCGGCTTCCTTCAATTCCAGGGCCACCAGCAGTTCATCCACATCCTCCGGCCAGGCTTCATTCATCTCCAGCGCTATGGTCAACTGGTCGGCGACAAGGTCCATGGCCTCTTCCGTGATGCCCATTTCTCCCAGACTTTCCTTGAAACTCTTGCCGTCATACTCGATTTCACCGCCGGAGACGACCGTGAACTGCGCCAGCAGGCTCTCTTTCCAGGCCTCTTGGTCGACCTCTTCGAGATGGGTTTTCAACTGTTCCTCTTCCACGGCCGAGGCAACGAAGTCATCGATCACGCCCATGATCATCTCTTCACCGCCCAGGCGGTCGTACAGGGGGCCGTCCATCACCCATTCCATGTTCGGATCGTCATGCTGTGCATGCACGGGCGCGGTGGTTCCAGTCAGCAGCAATAGCGCAAAAAGTGCCATGGAAGTCAAAGCCATGCGAATCATTGCAATTCTCCTTGTCCCCGCTCAGGGCACGTTGTTTCAGTCCAGACTCCATCTCTAGCCGTATCTCGTCGAACACGCCAACGGGATTATACAGGAAGATAGGGGCGATTCTTTAAAAATCAAAGGGATTCTCCTGTTTACATGGTCAGGACGGGTTCACAGGAGACAGGTGTCGATGACGTGGGCGACACCGTCCGCGTCGTTGGTCGGCGCGACCAGGTCCGCCGCGCGCCGCACCGGGTCCGGCGCATTCCCCATCGCAACGCCGAGCCCGGCGTATTCGATCATGTCCAGGTCGTTGAAGTTGTCGCCGATACTGATCATGCGCTCAGGCGCGATTCCGTAGCGGTCACCGAGGAAAGCGAGGGCCTTCGCCTTCGACACGCCGGCCGGCACGATTTCCATGCACCAATAGTCGTCCACCAGGGTGCTGCGCGACATGATGGTGCCGACCCGCTTCCCGTAACCCGCCAGTTCCGCCTCCAGGTCATACATGGACGAACCCTTTCCGGCGACGGCGATCTGCGCCGGGTCCCGGTCCAGCACCTGGTCCAGGTCTTCCACCTGAAAGGCCTTGTCCGCGTTGGCTTCCAGGTAGCGTTCCCGCCAGCCATTGGCCGAACGGGGGGGTTCAAACCAGATATACCGGCTCTTCGGCACAGGCTCGTATACCAGGGGATCATGGCCCCGCCGCTTGACGAAATCGACCAGGTCGATCGCCAGGGACCGGGGCATGTTGACCGCCCTGAGCGGCGGACCGTCGAGGGACTCGAGTATGAGCGCGCCGCTGTGGAAGATCAGCGTCGTGGAAGGCGGCACCTGCTCCGCGGCGGCCCGGCCGGAGTTCAGGCTTCTGCCGGTACAGAGGGCCACGTGTTTCCCGGCCGCGACGGCCCTTCGTAGCGCATCGAGCGTCCCGGGGGAGATATCGCGGCGGGACGTCAGCAGGGTGCCGTCGATGTCGATGGCGATGAGGTCGTAGGACATGGCAGCGGCCGTTGCAGGTCAGGGTATGAATCGTTCGATAGCCCGTGCGACGCCTTCGTCGTCCACCGAGGCCGTGACATAATCCGCCCGGGCGCGTATTTCGGGTGTTCCATTCCCCATGGCAACCCCCAGGCCCGCGACGTCGAGCATCTCCAGGTCGTTCAGGTTGTCTCCCACGGCCATGACCTCGGAAAGGCCGATGCCGAGCAACAGGGCCAGCCTGCGCAGCCCGTCGCCCTTGTTGACGCCGGAAGGCATTACCGTGATGACACTGTAACTGCGGTCCCAAGGACTGATCTCGAAGACCACCTCCGCGTCCGGCAGCTGCGCCCTTATATGTGGTTTCCGGGACCTGACCCGTTCATTGCGCTCGGCGACCGTGATGCAGGTAATGTCCTGCCGGAGAAAATCGCAGACGTCGTCCACCCGGTGGACGCGGTCGGCGTTCTGCTCGGCGTAGTCGACGAAGGACCGGTTTTCCGGATCGAAGGTGTCATAGTAGAAGTAGCCCACTTCGGGCAGGGGACCGTAGACGATGGGATGAAACCCGATGCTGCGAAACACCCTCACGGCTTCCGACGCGACACGACCCTGAAGGTGTCGCAAATACCTGGCGCGACGATTGGGTACATCGTAAATCATGGCGCCATTGTTCAGCACGTATGGCGCGTTCAAGGGCAGATGCCGCACGGCGTCCGCGGCGGACGGAAGGCTCCGCCCGGTACACACGGTGACTCGAACGCCGCTGTCGATCGCGTAATGTACGGCGTCGACCGTGGCATCGGACATTTCCCTGCTGCCGTCGAGCAACGTGCCGTCGATGTCAAGGGCGATGAGACGAACCATTTGGAACCGGATCAAAAAACGGAGACTTCTGGAAAGCCTCCGCCTTTTCGGTTGAATCAATGCAGAAAATGGGCGCTAGTGGACTCGAACCACTGACCTCCACGATGTGAGCGTGGCACTCTAACCGGCTGAGCTAAGCGCCCGGCATATGGGCCCGCCAGGACTCGAACCTGGGACCGTCCGATTATGAGTCGGATGCTCTAACCAACTGAGCTACAGGCCCATGATGACCGCCCAGTCAGCATACCCGACAGACGGGACAAATATAGGTGGGCGGCGGGTCATCGTCAAGCAAAAGATGGGGGTTTGCTCAATCTCCTCGGGGCGACTTCAGCAGGGCTTTTTCCTGGTGCTTGAGTTCCATGTAGAGGCCCATGGCGTCTTTCAGTTCGCTGCTTCGCCCGCCCTGTTCCATCTGCTTGATCTGTTCCATGAGGCGGGTCATGCTTTCCTTGAGCCGCTTCTGCTTGATGCGGATGATATGGTCCCGCGCTCTTTGTTCCAGGTGAACGCCCGAATCGATGGTATTGATCAGTTCCGTGATGGTCCGGCGGGCCTCGTCGTCGTCGATGGCATCGACCAGGCCGGAGAGGTCGTAGGCCTTGTCATCGCCCAGTTTCGCGAAACAGTGTTCGACGATCCGGCGGTACAGTGGGCTACTGAAATCCTCTGGCTCCAGTTGACTGTCGACGAGTTCGGCAATGGTCCGGTCGTTGAGCATGAGCTGGACCAGGCCCCGTTCCGCCGGCGCTTCGCCGCGAACCGGTTCTTTCTCGGCCTCGGCGGACCGGCGGTCGCGCCGGGTGGCGCCCGGGCTGCGAAGTTCCGAAGCCAACAGGCCCTGCAGCGCCGGAAACCGGGTTTCGGCTTCTTCCCGGTACCTTTCCCTGTGGACCAGGTTCGTCGTCTTACGGATCAGGTCGGCCAGTGTACGAAAGACCTCTTCCCGGTCGCCCGACTCCTGCAGGTTGGCATGGAATCCCATGAAGTCGGCAATGGAATCGGCCTGTTCGACGCGTTCCAGAAATCCGTCCGTGCCGTGTTCCGCCACGTAGGAATCGGGATCGTAGTCCGCCGGCAGACGTACGATGCGGGTCCAGAGTCCGGCTTCCACCAGGGGTTCGATTGCGCGCCAGGTCGCCCGCACTCCGGCCTGGTCCGAATCGTAGACCAGGAACGCCTGCTGTCCGTACCGTGCCACGAGCCGGGCCTGATCTCGCGTCAACGCCGTTCCGCACAGGGCGACTACCCCGCGGACGCCGTGCTGATGCAGGCCGAGCAGATCCATGTATCCTTCCACGACGAGTACCCGTCCCTGCTGCCTCAATGCGTCCCGGGCCTGATACAGTCCGTAGAGCACCTGGCTCTTGCGGTAAATGGGAGATTCCGGTGAATTGAGGTACTTGGGTTGATCCTCGTCGGAAAGGGCTCTCCCGCCAAACCCGACCACGCGGCCGCCAGGCGCCTGTATGGGAAAGATAAGCCGCTTCCGGAAGGCATCGTAGGTCCGCTGTTCGCCGGTCTTGGCCAGCCCGGCCTTGACCAGACCGGCCGCGTCGATGTCCTGTTTCCGGGCCGCGTTCAGCAGGTCGTTCCAGGAATCGGGCGCGTAGCCGAGTCCGAAGGACTTGATCGTCTCGTCCGACAGACCCCGTTTCGCGGTATAGCGCCGTACGATCGAGTCCTGGCCGCTGTTCATCAGGCGCTCGTGGAAGAACCGGGCGGCGAACCGGGTAACCTGCGCGAGGCTTTCCGCCTCGCTGGAGGCTTCGCGTTCCCGGTACGTATCGGGTATGGTGATGTTTAGGCGCCGGGCGATGTGGCGGACCGCTTCCACGAAGGAAACGTTCTCGTGCTCCATGAGAAAGGTGAATACGTTGCCGCCCTTGCCGCATCCGAAACAATGGAAGATCTGGCGTTCCGGGTTAACGCTGAATGAAGCGGTCTTCTCGTCGTGAAACGGACAGAGGCCCAGGTAGTTTCTACCCGACCTGCGCAGCGTGACATAGTCGGACACGATGTCCACGATGTCCGCCTGCGACCGGATCGAATCGATGAGGTCGTCCGGTATGCGCGCCAAGGCTCTCTCCCCGTGTATGCCGGCCGGCTGAGGCCGATGCTTTCAAGATCCTCACACCAGGTCGCAGGCTTCGGGCGGCATCCAGTGCGCGTCCCGGTTCTCCCATTTCACGTTGCAGCCGATGGGATTGGTAAGCGGCGTTCGAACCGGCCTGCCCCCCGTGATATCGTCAAGGGCGGCTTCCAGGTCGTTTACCGTTATCCCGTCCGCTTCCCGGGGACTGTCGACCCCGCGGCCGGTATAGACCAGGTTGCGGTTCCGGTCGAAGATATAGAAGTGGGGCGTTCTGAGGGCGCCGTAGGCCCGCGCGGTGTCCTGGGACAGGTCGCGCAGGTAGACCCAGGGAAAGCGATGGACATTCATGCGGCTGACCATGTGGTCGAAGTCGTCGTCGGGATGCGTAACCTCGCTGTTGGAATTGATCCCGACGAAACGGACCCCCCGGGAAGCGTACTCTTCCACGGTCCCGCGCGTGACCTCGTCGGATCCCGTCACGTAGGGACAGTGGTTGCAGGTGAAGAACACCACCAGGGTTTCCGCGCCGGAGAAATCCTCCAGGCCGTACGTCCTACCGTCCGTCGCCGGCAGGGAGAACCCCGGCGCCGCTTCGCCCAGTTGCAGCGTAAAGGCCATGATTGCTCCTCCTGATGAAACGCGAGTCCTGAATGCGCATGGATACTCGACTTAACACGATCCGGATCTTGTCGGGACGCGCCGTCTCCGTGGCACCGCGGTGCCGCCGGCATGGCCGCGCTTACTCTTTCATCTCCACGATGGTCACCCCGGTGCCCCCGTCCTGCTGTTCGGCGAAATGGGAGGATTTGACCAGGGGGTGGGTCTGTAGAAACTCCTGGATTGCGCTGCTCAAGGCGCCCGTGCCCTTACCATGCAGTATACGGATTTCGTTGAGGTCATCAAGGGCGGTCTGGTCGATGTAGCGGTCCACGGCGTCGATGGCCTCCCTGGCGCGGAAACCCCTCACGTCCAGTGCCGAAAGGGCCACGCGAGGCCGCTCCACCCGTACTTTGACGGGATTCGTCGAAGTTCCGCCGGCTGCTTTCGAATCCGGTTTACGAAGCCGGATCTCGGATCGCCGCGCCGTGATCTCCATCCTGCCGGTCCGGATGCGAAGGCGGTCTCCCTGGTCCTGGAGCACCGTGCCCGCCTGCCGCAGGGATTCCACCCAGACCTCGTCGCCGACCGAGATGGACGGCCCCGGAGCTTGCGGCCCTCCTGGTCCGCCTGGTTCGCCCGGTTCGCCCGGTTCGCCCGGTCCGACCCGGCCGGCAACCGAGGCGCCGGCGTCGTCAGGGGACGTATCCGCATCCATGGAATCGAGCAGGTTCTGCAGCAGGGCACGCTGGTCCCTGATCGTACCGCGGGCCTCCTCGACGACCCTGGACGCGGCCTGTTCCCGGCGGACGCCGTCCACCGCCTGGTCGACGGCGGCCCGGGCTTCTTTCAGCAACCGGTCCATCTTCTCGCGGCTGGATGCGATCACGTCGCGTTCTTTCTGTCTGTAGGCGGCGATCTGGTTTTCGTAGTGCTGCTTCAGGGCGTCCAGCTCGTCGCGGAGTTCTTCGGCCTGTTCCTGAGCGGCGACGAGCAGCTCGTGCTTCCGGTCCACTTCCATGATGACTTCGTCCAGCCGCCGTTCGGCGGTGCCCATGAACCCGGAGGTCCGCTCGAGGACGTCTTCGGGCATGCCGAGCCGGCTCCCGATCTCTATGGCGTAGCTGGCGCCCGGGATCCCCTGTCTGAACTGGTAGGAGGGCGTGAGGGTTTCCACGTTGAAGACCATCGAACCGTTTTCGACTCCCTCGGTCCGCGAGGCGAAGGCCTTGAGCGCGTCGAAATGGGTCGTGGCCGCGGTGACGGTTCCCCGCAGGGTCAGCGACTCCAGAATGGCCATGCCCATGGCCGCGCCCGCCGAAGGGTCCGTACCGGCGCCCAGTTCGTCGAGGAGTACCAGCGTGCGTTCATCGGCGGCTTCCAGTATGGTCCGGATATGTCCCAGGTGGGCCGAGAAGGTGCTCAGGCTCGCCTCGATCGACTGCTCGTCCCCTATGTCCGCGAAGATGGCATCGAACACGGCGATTTCCGTGTCGTCGTCCGCCGGAATGTGCAAACCGGCCTGCGCCATCATGGTCATGATTCCGACCGATTTCAGGGCGACGGTCTTGCCGCCCATGTTGGGACCGGTAATCACGAGCGTTTGCGCGTTTTCGCCGACTTCGAGGTCCAGCGGAACGACAGCTTCACACTGGTCCGACAGCTGCAGGATGGGGTGCCGGGCATTGCGCAGGACGATGCGCCCGTCGGTATTCAGCCTCGGCGCCACCGCCCGCAGGTCGAGGGACAACAGGGCCGCGGCGTGATAGAAGTCGAGTTGCCCCAGGAGACCGTAGGATGTGGCTATGGCCTCCACCTGCCGGTGCACGTGGTCGGTCAGCGTCAACAGAACACGTTCGATCTCGCGGGCTTCCTCGACGATCAGTTCGCGAAGCCGGTTGTTGAACTCCACAACGCCCATGGGTTCGACGAAAATCGTGGCGCCGCTGGCGGACTGGTCGTGGACCACGCCCTGCACCTGGCCGCGGTGATCCATCCGCACGGGGACCACGTATCGCCCGTCCCGCATGGTGATGACCGGGTCCTGCAGCGCCCGTGCCCCGGTGTCGGACTGAATGAACCGCTGCAGCCAGTTCCGTGCGCGTTCTCGCGTGGTCTGCTGATCCGTGCGGATCCGGCGCAACGCGGGACTGGCCTGGTCGCGTATGTTCCCGTCGGCGTCGATCGCGTGACCGATGGACGTTTCGATCTCCTGAAAATCGCCCAGTCCGGCGGTGAGAGAGCGGACATGGGGGACCGAGGAGCCGTCCCGCAGCCGTTGGCCGAACGCCCGCATGAGGCGGCTTACCCGGAGGGTGTCGGCCACGTCCAGAAGCGCCTGGGGTTCCAGCCTGGCGCCGGCCACGCCGGCCTGGTCCAGGGACTCTCCAATGTCCTTGATACCCCGCAGGGGAACGGTTTCGTCCCTGTCCAGGAATCCGCGCATCTCGGTGACGGTCTGCAGGTTCTTCCGGATCACGACGACGTCGTTACCCGGTTCCAGGGACATGGCCCGGCGGTGGCCAGAGGCGGAAACCGTCCTTTCCGACACCATGCTCCGCACGGATTCGAATTCCAGTACGGTCAGCGTATGGGGAGGGATTCCGGGTTTCATGTTCGTTCCTGCCACCAGTCCGGCCGCCCGGATCGGTCCACGTGCCCGGATCGGTCCACGTGCCCGGATCGGTCCACGTGCCCGGGATGTTCGGTCGTCGATCCGTACGGGCGGCAGCTATCGGCCAGCGCTTCGGACCGTTGCGCGGAACGAAGGTAACGTTCCATCTCGTCCATCAGAGGCGGGGCACCGGGGTCGACCTGGTTCATAACGGAATCGATGATGGCCGGAACGATGGGCAGGGCCCGTGGCGCAAGCGACGAACCGTCCACGTGCTCCCTGGCCGTACCGGAGAACGGTATGAATACGTACAGGATCAGCAGCAGGCTTGTGATGACGCATCCCCGCGCACCCCCGAGCAGAAACCCGGCCACGCGGTCGAGGAGGGATGTTGAGGCGCCCCGGAGCGACCGGCCTACCGCACCGGTTACGGCGTTGGCCAGCGCGAGCGAGAGTCCGAGGCAGACGAACAGGCTGAACCAGTGCAGCCAGCCGGAGGAAACGCCGGTCATGCGGCCGAGGAAGTCGGACACGAGGCCGAACTGGGTCAGTGATATGATCACGGCCGCGACGATACCCGCCAGGTCCAGCAGGCTTCCGGCGAAACCCCTGCGATAGCCGGCTGCCATCTGGTAAAGGACGAGTATCACGATGGCGATATCGATCCAGTTCATGGCATCAAAACACGGAAAGCCTCCCCGGGGTTTCGGAGAGGCTTCGTAAAAGGACCGTCGCTGCCCGCGTATTTAACGAAATTACCCGGTCCGCATGGTCCGCACGGCCGGCGTAGCCAGGCATGCCCGTACGATTTCGTTGACGAGCCTGCCGTCCGCCCGGCCCTTGACACGAGGCATGACCGCCCCCATGACCTTGCCCAGGTCTCCCGGTCCCTCGGCGCCGGACTGGTCGATGGCTTCCCGAACCACGGTTCTGATCTCTTCTTCGGATAACTGGTCCGGAAGATAGGACGCAAGGATCTTCAACTCTTCTTCGGCCTGCGCGACCAGGTCCTTTCGATCTCCCTTGACAGCGAACTCCAGGGCTTCTCTCCGGGACTTGATCAGGGAGGAGACCACTTCGATCACTTCCTCGTCCCGCAGTTCGTTCCCCTGGGCGATTTCCCGGTTCTTGATCTGCGCGCGTATCATGCGCACCAGGCCGAGGCGGACGGTTTCCCGGTTCCTGAGTGCCGATTTCATATCATCCGTCAAACGCTCTTTGAGCGCCATGACCCGCTCCGGTGGATCAGTATCTTTCCTGCTGAAGCCGCTTCTGATTCTTCCGCTTCGCCGCGTTCAGCTTGCGCTTGCGTTTCGCGCTCGGCTTTTCAAAATGCTGATGCTTGCGTATTTCAGACATGATGCCGACTTTCTCGCAAGTCTTGGTAAAACGCCGCAGGGCCTTTTCGAACGGTTCTCCTTCCCTGACACGAATACCTGGCATCCTCACACCCCCTCTCATGCCACTCAAATCGGGTGAACCAAGTCTTACTCTTCGTCTCTGTTTCAGCCTTCCTAATATGCCATGGACCGGTTTAAAAAGCAAGGAGATTAATTTCCCGGTCCCGATATGCGTCCGTCGTCCCGCCCATAGCCGCTCAGGCGGCCAGTTCGGGCATCTTACGTCCCCCGAGCAGGTGCATATGGAGATGGAAAATCGTCTGGCCTCCGTCCCGGCCGCAGTTGACGATCAGTCGGTACCCGCCGGCGTCGACGCCGGATTCACGGGCGATCCGGTTCGCCGCCGCCGTGAGCCGGCTCATGATCCCGGTCGCGTCGCCGCCCAGGTCTGCCACGGTTTCGATATGCACGCGCGGCACGACGAGTATATGCACCGGGGCGGCGGGATTGATGTCCCGGAAGGCCACGACGTGCTCGTCTTCGTAGACGAATTCGGTCGGCATCGATCCGGCTGTGATCCGGCAGAAAAGACACTCGGACATGTTATCGTCCTCCATGGAGCTTCGTGCATGACGCGGGACCTGGATGTCCGCCGGCCGCGGTCACAGGGCGGTGACTCCGGACGGCCGCGATCACCCGGCATCCAGCGCCGCCATGAGCAGGGCCAGCCCCGCGATAGACGCCGTATCGGACCGAAGGCGCGTGCGTCCCAGGGAAACCGTCCGCATGCCCGCTTCCCGGGCCATGGCGATCTCCTCCCGGGCGAACCCCCCTTCGGGACCGACCATCAGTAGAACGCGCCCTGCTTCCGGGTCGAGGTCCCGTGCGAGGGCCGGGCTCCTGTCCCTTTCCTCTTCCCAGGCGACAAGGGCCAGGTCGTAGGATGACGCGGATTCCACGATATCACCGAGGCTCACCACCGGTGCGATCCGCGGCAACCGGGCGCGCAGCGACTGTTTCATCGCACTCCGGGCAATGCGGCGCCAGCGCTCCAGCCGTTGACCGCCCGGTTCGCCGGCCGGTCTGCCGCCCGCCACCGTTCTGGCACTGCGCATGGGCAGAATGGCGGCGACGCCCAGTTCCGTCGCCTTCTCGACGACGAGGTCCAACCGCGTCCCCTTGAGCAGCGAAGGCGCGAGCGTGACTTCGGGCAATTCCGTCTCGCGGTCTCTCCGGCGGTCCAGGATCTCGATTTCGATCTCCGGTTTCATGCGAACGAGCACGCCGTCGTAGATCCAGCCTTCTCCGTCCACGAACCGCACGGCGTCCCCGGGCTTCTTCCGCAGTGCGCGCGCCAGGTGATTCCGTTCGTCCGCGTCCGAAACGAATGCCGCGTTACCCGAGATCCGTTCCGGAGGCACATAGCTGTATTCCATTGTTACCGCCGATCATGGCACACCGGGCCGGCCGGCGGTGTGTCCGGCTGAGCCGGCCCACCACAGGCCCCGGGTCTCCCGTTCGAGCAACGTAAAGCCCCGGTCTTCCAGCGTGGCCTCAAAGGACGGGGCTTCCTCGATGAGCAAACCGGACAGGATCAACTCTCCGGCGGGGTGGAGACGGGCCGAGAAATCGGGAAGCATGGCGGTCAGGCTGGCCGCGCTGATGTTGGAGACGACGATCCGGTAGCGGCCGCCCACCGCAGGATGATCCATGCGGCCGGCATGTACGTCGACCCGGTCGGCCACCCCGTTCAGCCGGGCATTCTCCCGCGCGTTTTCGATGGTCTCGGAATCGATGTCAATGCCCGTCGCCCGGGAGGCGCCCAGGAGGACAGCGGTGATGGAGAGCACGCCGGATCCCGATCCCACGTCGAGCACCCGATCTCCCGGCCGAATCCGTTTTTCCAATTGCCGCAGGCACAGCTGCGTGGTCTCGTGACCGCCCGTTCCGAACCCCGTGCCCGGATTGATCCGGACTGCGAGCAGGTCGTCGGACCGGGGCACCTCGGACCAGGGCGGGGCGACCATGACCCGGTCCGAAACCCGGACGGGCACCACCTGGGCTTTCCATTTCCCGGCCCAGTCGTCTTCGGAGACCCTTCGCGTGGCGATCCGGCACGGGCCCTCCGCCTCGCCCAGGCCGCGAAGCGCTTCCCAGAGACGGGCGATCCGGTCGAGCTTCTCGTCCACTCCGGGCCGATCGGGCCAGAACCCGGTCACGCATTCGGATGCACCGGCGAGTCCGTCCCCGGATTGCAGGACGCCGCTGGAACCCAGCTCCCAGAAGGCGTTGACGATCGCTTCTTCGGTTTCGGGCGAGACGGCAATGGTGACTTCAACCCAGTGGCGCATAGGCAAGGATCGGAAGGGAACCGGACCGGGTCGAGCGTCTGCGGGGGCTTTAGTCGCCGAACAACTCTTCCCGTATCCGGTTGAAGAATCCCCGGTCGTTTTCCGGCGTCTTTCCGCTGTTCAACCGGGACAGCTCCTGGTACAGTTCCTTTTCCCGGCCGGTCAGTTCCGTGGGCGTCCAGACGATGACCTTGACGAGCTGGTCGCCCTGCCCGTACCCGTTGAGATGAGGCATGCCCTTGCCCCGCAGCCGGAACGCCTTGCCGAACTGGGTACCGGGAGGGATGGTGAGCCGGACCTTGCCCGTAAGGGTCGGGATCTCCACCTGGTCGCCCAGGGCCGCCTGGCTGAAGCTGAGCGGCATGACGTAGATGATGTCGTCATCCTGCCGTTCGAACAGCTCATGGTGCTCCTGCTCGATGACGACGAGCACGTCGCCCGCCGGTCCGCCGCGGATACCCGCGTGGCCCTGGCCCTGGAGGCGCATGTAGTTCCCGTCGCCTGCGCCGGTCGGGATATCCACCTTGACCGTAACCGTCTTCATCTGTCTGCCCTGTCCCTCGCACGTGGCGCAGGGCCGGTCTATGGTCTTCCCCTGCCCTTGGCAGTTCGGACAGGTCGTCACGTTCATCACGACGCCGAACAGGGAGGACGCGCGTTGCTGCACCTGGCCCTGCCCCTGGCAGGTCGAGCAGGTGCGCACACCGTTCCGGTCGGCGGCGCCGATGCCGTCGCAGCTGTCGCAGGGTACGTAACGCTTGATGCGGATCGTCTTGCTGACGCCCTGGGCCAGTTCCTCCAGGGTCAGCCTGAGGTTCACCCGGAGGTCCTCCCCGCGGTTGCTTGCCCTTCCGCGGGTCCGTCCGCCGAAGAAGTCGCCGAATATGCTGCCCCCGAACAGGTTCCCCAGGATGTCCTCGAAATCCCCCGCGTGGGTGAAGTCCCCCCACTGGAAGCCGCCCGCGCCGAAGTCGCTCGCCACGCCCTGGTGGCCGAACCGGTCGTAACGCGTACGCTTGTCCGGATCGCTGAGCACCTCGTAGGCTTCGGCGGCCGTCTTGAATTTCTCTTCCGCCGCCTTGTCGCCCGGATTCCGGTCCGGGTGATACTGCATGGCCAGCTTCCGGTACGCCTTCTTGATCTCGTCCTCGGATGCCGAGCGCGCGACACCCAGGGTATCGTAGTAGTCCTGTTTATTCATCTTCCGTTGGATCCGATTTCCGGCCGTTGTCCTGTTCCGCCTGTTCCGTCCGTTCCGGCGCATTCGCCGGCGCGCGCGTCACGATGACCTTGGCCGCGCGCAGGACCTTTTCATTCAGCGTGTACCCCTTTTCGACCACGTTGATCACCGTCTCGGCCGGATGCTCTTCGTTTTCTACGGCCATGACGGCTTCGTGCCGCGTGGGATCGAAGGGCGTTCCCTCCGCGGCGATCTCCTTCATACCCGCCTTCTCCAGTTTCTCCAGGAACTGCTGGCGGATCATCTCGAAACCCTGGGCGAAGGACCGGGTCTCCTCGGAGGTCTGCGGAGCCTGGAGAGCCCTTTCTATGTTGTCGAGGATGGGCAGCAGCTCGGTGATCAGCGATTCACCCGCGTTTTTCACCAGCGCTGTGAACTCGCGGCCGGTACGTTTCTTGTAGTTGTCGAACTCGGCGGCCAGGCGCACCAGGCGGTCCTTGTACCGCAGGGCTTCCTCGGCCAGCCTGGCCAGTTCATCCTCTTCCGCATCGGCCGGAGCGCCATCCGATTGCTCCCCTGGATCCGCTTCTCCGTCGGACGCGGACTCGACGTCCCGGTCTTCCGTCCCGGCCGTCGGTCCATTTCCCGATTCGGCGCCATGGTCCGACCCGGCCCCGGGGACGTTCTCCTGCGCCGCGGTCCCAGTCGCTTCCGCTACGTCACCGGGCGACGCCGCAGAATCCATTCCGGCTTCTTCTTCCTTGCCCATAGTGGTTTACAACCTCCAGTCTCTTATCCGGTAACTATCTCTGACATCCTCTGTGCGCATGGTTTCCGGCCCCGCGCGGTTTCGCCCGGGCGCGACCTGAATGCCAAAACGAAGCGGGCGTGATCGCTCACGTCCGCTGGTAAACTGGATCAGGACGAAAACCGTGGGATTCACGCGAATATCGTGTTCAGGTATCTCGCCGTGTACCCGACGACGGACATCAGGCGCGCGTAAGGCATGCGCGTCGGGCCGATTACCCCGATAACGCCCGTCATGTCGCCGATTCGATAGGTCGACGTCACCACGCTGCAGGACTGCACTTCGTTCTGGCCGTTTTCGCGTCCGATGGTCACGGCGATCCGGTTTTCATGATGGCGCTCGCTCAGCCAGTGGGCTACCGTCCGCTTGTGTTCGAGAAACTGAAGCAGCGACGAAAGCTTCGTGTAATCCGTCACGAACTCCGGCTGCGACACGATATAGGTCGTTCCGCCGATGTGGGTTTTCTCGTTTTCCTCGAAATCGAATAGGTAATCGCTGTACTGGATGAACAACTGGACGATCTTCCGCTTGGATGTCGGCGCGTCCTCCAGGCGTTCGTCGAGTTGGCCCTTGATCTCCCTGAGGGAGCAGCCGTTCAACCGCTCGTTCAGGAACCAGCTGGCATCGGCGAGCCGGTCCGCGGGAATATCCGCGTCGAGTTCGGCGACGATGCTGCGGACCAGGCCGGAAGTGAGCGTCAGCACCAGCAGCACCTTGCGGTGGGCGACCGGTATCAGTTCCACCCGGTCGAGTCTTCCGTCATACAGCCTTGGCGCCAGCGCCACGCCGACTTCCCTGCACACCAGGCCGAGTATGTGCGCGGTGTGGCTCAACAGTTCCTGCACACTCAACCAATCGTTTTCCAGTTCGAGGTTGATTCGCTCCCTGTCCCGCTTGTTTATGGGACGCATGCGAAGGAGGGCATCCACGTAGTACCGGTAACCTTTGTCCGTCGGAACGCCGCCGGCCGAGGGATGGGGCCGGGTGATGTACCCGGCGTCTTCGAGGTTCACCATGGTATTACGCACCGTCGCCGGACTCACGGCGAGCGGTCCGGTGGCGGCAATCGACTTGGAGCCGACGGGCTGGCCCGTGGTGACATGGTGTTCGACCAGGTTCCGGAGAATATCCTTGTCCCGGTCGGTCTGAAGTGTATACGCCATTTCGATCCCGCGGTCTGTATTGTCTGAAAGGGAGGACGTCATACAGGCCTGGTGTCGGAAGCGGCACGGCCCCGGACTGACCCGGGATGGGACCGTGCTGATCCATGCCTTCCGGAGGCGTGCGATCACGCGCAAAACCCGATTCTTTATTTACGGATCACCCCCGATGATGTCAAGCGAAAAGCTGGGTCCGGGGAAGGCCTTTCCCCCGGGCATTCAACGACTTTTACTTGACTGCGGGGGGCGCGCCGGCTATATTCCGGGATCACGTTTCCGGCAATGAAAACCCCGCCACAATCCGTCCGTTATCCCGGTTGCGTTCCGCGGCGCAAGCAGGGAAAGGCGGAGCGGGGCGCAGGCGGAAGCGCGTCGCGGCCTGATGCGGGAGAATGCCATGCTGAGTTCGAAAGTGAAGACATGGTACGTGAACATGCTGGGGCCCTTCGTCCGTACGTCCGTGCGGTTCGGAATCCATCCCAACGCGTTGACGATACTCGGCTTCGGGATCACCCTGGTCTCGGCCTGTCTCTTCGGACTCGGCGCTTTCAGGTGGGCCGGGCTGGTCATGTTCATCGGCGGCAGTTGCGACGTGCTTGACGGGCACCTCGCCCGGGAAACAGGAACCCGAAGCACCTTCGGCGCGCTCCTCGATTCCACGCTGGACCGCTACGCGGAGATCGCCGTATTCATCGGCATCATCGCCTTCTATCTGTTCAGCGCGGGGAACAGTGAATTGAGTGCCTGGTGGGTGCTGGCGTCCGTGTTGGCCATCAGCGGCTCCCTGATGGTGAGTTACGTGCGGGCCCGGGCGGAGGGGCTCGGGCAGGAGTGTACCGTCGGACTCATGCAGCGGCCGGAACGGATCATCTGTCTCGGGCTGGGTGCGATGCTTGGGGAGACGTACCTTCCCGTCGCGCTGGTTCTGATTGCCGCGGTATCGAACTTCACGGCCATTACCCGCCTGTTCCACATCCGCAGGAAGTCCAAAGGGTGAGGAAGATCTCATGAAGATTCCCGCGCCTTCGGGTATGGGGAAAACGAGCCGGCGGTCGTTGAAGACCCCGGTACGAAGCACGGCAGGATTACGACACGGGAGATCGGGTCATGCGGCCGCGTAACAGAAGAATCATGCTGGCCCTGGTGTTGCTCACCGGTCTGCTGGGCGCCGGATGGCTGCTCAGTCAAAACCGGGTGCAGGCGGTCGGCGAACAGCAGTACGACCTGAAGCTCCTGCAACAGGTCGTGGAGCGCATCCGCGCCAGATACGTGGACGACATGAACGAAGGAGAGGCGATAGCCGCCGCCATCCGCGGCATGCTCGCCACGTTGGATCCCTATACGGAGTTTCTCGAGAAAAAGCAGAACGACGAGATGAAAATGATGCAGATCCAGGGGAAGTACGGTGGATTGGGCATCAAGATTCAAAAGCAGGAGGACGCCCTGGTCGTCGTCGCGCTGTTTGACGACACGCCCGCCTACGACGTCGGCCTGCAGACCGGAGACCGCATCGTCGGGATCGAGGGCCGGTCCACGGCCGATATCGATGTCTCGCAGGCGGCGGATCTCCTCCGGGGAAGTCCGGGTACTTCCGTGACGATTTCGGTCAGCAGGGAAGGCGAGGCGGCGGCTATCGACTACACCCTGACGCGAGCCATAATCACCATACCGGTGGTTCCGTACGCGGGCATGCTGGAAGGCTCGGTCGGCTACATCAAACTGAACCAGTTTACCGAAGAAGCTTCCAGGGAAGTGGAACGGGCGTTGAAACACCTGGGAGAACAGGGCGCCCGGGGCTACATGCTCGATCTGCGCGGGAATCCGGGTGGACTGCTGGAGCAGGCCGTGGGCGTGGCGGGGAAGTTCCTGGAAGAAGGGAGTCTTGTCGTATACACCATGGGGCGTCCCGGTACGGACCAGCGATCCTATCACGCCACCGATCCCTTCACCCTGAGGGACACACCGGTGGTGGTCCTGGTCGATCGGTACAGCGCAAGCGCTTCCGAGATCGTCGCCGGGGCGATCCAGGACTGGGACCGGGGCGTCGTGGCCGGCCAGCCGACTTTCGGCAAGGCCTCGGTGCAGCAGATTTTCCCCATGAACGAGGAAACGGCCCTCAAGATCACCACGGCGCGGTACTATACGCCGAGTGGGAGACTCATACAGAAAACCAGGGCGAGTCTGAAGGGACCGGACCCGTCGAATGCGGCGCGCGGCGATACGGACCAGGCGGAACAGGCGGACGAGGCGGAGCGGGATACGTATGAGACGAACACGGGCCGGACCGTGTACGGCGGCGGCGGCATCACGCCGGACGTCGAGATCGCGGTGCCAGAATATCCCCACCTTATACAGGCCCTGAACAACCAGAGCCTGTTTATCCAGTTCGCCTCCCACTACGTGTCGCGCAACCCCGATGCGGACCTGGCGGCCTTTGACGTCACGGACGAGATGATCGACGCCTTCCGCGGGTTCGTCGAAGCGCGTTCATTCGAGTACACCTCCACGGCGGAGCAGACGCTCAACGAGTTGGAAGAGATCGTCCGGGATCGTCTGGACCGTCCGGACCGTCCGGACCGTCCGGCGTCCACCGACGTGCTGGCATCGCTCGCCGATCTGCGGACGAAGCTGAACCGGCAGCATGAACTGGAATACCGCAGGCACAGGGAGTTGCTCGTAGCCCGCATCGGGACCGAAATCAGCGCGAAGCTCTGGGGAACGGCGGGACGGTACGCCTTCGCCACGAAACACGATCCGCAGATCAGGGCGTCCCTGGAGATACTCGAGGACGAAGACAGATACCGGAAGCTGCTCGGAAACGGCCCGGAAGAATGAAGACGACGGGAACCGGCAGGTATACCTCCCGGGAGCAGGTACGCAGGCTGCGCGAGGGTGGCGGAACTGGTATACGTGCTGGATTTAGGATCCAGTGGGGCAACCCATGGGGGTTCGACTCCCCCCCCTCGCATAATGTCCGGGATCTTCGGTCGCAGGGCGCCGGAGGCCCGGCTCTTTTCCGTTGACATGCCCCCCTCTCCACGATTTATTACGACGGCTTGTCAAGTGGCGGGCGGACGCCTTCGAGTCCGGGCCCCGTCGTCGTCCCGCCGGTCTGCATATATGAGAATGGCGCAGGAGGAATGGGCTTGAACTACACCGTGTCCGAACCCAAACCCTGGAAACGTGTCCTGGAGATCGAAGTCCCCTCCGACGCGATTCAGTCCGAACTGAACGAGGCCTACGCGCGTTACAGTAGAGAGGTGCGTCTTCCCGGGTTCCGGCGGGGAAAGGTTCCGCTCAGCGTCCTCAAAGCCCGGCTCGGCAATGAAATCCGGGCGGAAGTGCTCGAAAGGAAAATCCCGGAGTACCTTAACAGCGCCCACGAAAGCGCCGAGATCAAGCCGATCAGCCGGCCCGTGATCGAGGAGATCGACTACGATGAAGGACGGGACCTGAAACTGCGGGCCAGCGTGGAGGTCAAACCCGCCATAGAACTAGAGCAGTACAAGGACCTGCGGGTGACCCGGCGGGTGGTGGACGTTACCGATGACGATATAGCGAAGCGGCTCGAAGGATTGCGGGAAAGATACGCCACCGTGGTCCGGATCGACGGGGAGGCGGAGAAGGATCACTTTATCCGGGCTGATGTGCAGCACGCGGACGACAGTGGCGTGCCGATCATCGGACGCAAAGAGGAAAACCAGTTCTTCCAGATCGGATCGGGCCGCCTCGGAGAGGGGTTCGATACGCAACTGGTCGGTGTCAGGGCGGATGAGGACCGGTCTGTCAAAACCACCCTGCCGTCCGATTACCCCGATGAGGGCATGGCCGGGCAGGACGCCTGTTTTATCGTGAGCGTCCGGGAGGTGCTGGAGCGGCAGCTGCCGGAGGTGGACGACGATTTCGCCGTGGACATCGGCATGGAGAGCCTGGACGCCCTGAAACAGTCGATCAGGGAGGAAATGGAGCGGGAGCCGGACTGGGAACTGCGCAAGGACCTGGTCACGCAGATCGTGGACGCCCACGATTTCGAAGTGCCCGAATCCATGATGACGGCCTACCTCGACCAGGTCGTGGCGGACGCGCGCCGGTCCGCGCGGGGCCGGGACGAAGTCGACGAAGACGCCCTTCGTCAGCAGTACCGGCCGGTGGCGAGCAGCCAGATCATGCGGCATCTCATCCTGGACGCCATCGGAGAACAGGAAGGCCTGGAAGTCGGCCAGGAGGAAGTGGACGCGCGGCTGGAGGCCGTCGCGGGCCGTGGACAGGCCTCGGTCGACCAGGTCCGGCGGCTTTTCCAGGAAAACGGACGGCTGGAACGCATCGAAGCGGACCTGAGGGAGGAAAAGGTCGTTGAATTCCTTGTACAGCATGCCGACATACAAACGGAGTAGAAGGAGCGTATCATGCTAGTGCCGATGGTGATTGAACAGACGGGCCGCGGGGAACGGGCTTACGACATCTACTCGCTGCTGTTGAAGAACCGCATCGTATTTATCGGCATGCCGATCGACGACACCATCGCGAACCTGGTGATCGCCCAGCTGCTCTATCTCCAGTACGAGAACGACGAACAGGACATCAAGCTGTACATCAACAGTCCCGGCGGCAGCATTACCGCGGGGCTCGCCATATACGACACCATGCAGTTCATTCAGCCCGACGTGGAGACCTACTGCCTGGGCATGGCCGCCAGCATGGGCGCCTTCCTGCTCACGGCGGGCGCGACCGGAAAGCGGTACGCGCTCCCCTATTCGCGCATACTGATACACCAGCCTTCCATCCCCCACATGGCCGGCACGGCCAAGGACATCGAGATCCAGGCCGAGGAAATGCTGCGCATGAAGCGGACCATGAACGAGATCATGGCGCATCACACCGGCCAGTCCGTGGATAAAATCGAGACGGATACCGACCGGGACTTCTGGATGTCGCCCGAGCAGGCCGTCGAATACGGCCTGGTGGACCACGTGGTCGAAACGGCCGCTTCAAGGGCCATCGCGGAATCGTTGAACGGGAAGACCGCCTAGGACGGGATCATGAAGAAACGACCGGCGTCGCGGGACCTGCGCTGCTCCTTCTGCAACAGAAACGCCGACGAGGTGGAACGCCTCATCACGGGCCCGAACGTATATATCTGCAACGAGTGCATCCTGATGTGCAACGGGATCCTCGCGGAGGAGATGAGCCGCAGCACCCTGGCGACCGTCGAGCATCTTCCCCTGCCCACGGAGATCAAGGAGGCCCTCGACGAATACGTCATCGGCCAGGAACAGGCCAAGAAGGTGCTTTCCGTTGCCGTGTACAACCACTACAAGCGCATACAGCACGGCGCCACGCAGGACGATGTGGAGCTGGAGAAGAGCAACATCCTGCTGATCGGCCCCACGGGTACCGGGAAGACGCTGCTGGCCCAGACCCTGGCGAAGATGCTGCACGTGCCATTCTGCATCGCGGACGCCACGGTGCTCACGGAAGCAGGATACGTGGGCGAAGACGTGGAGAGCGTCCTGGTCCGCCTGCTTCAGGCCGCGGATTACGACGTGCCGAAAGCGGAAAGCGGCATCGTCTATATCGACGAGGTCGACAAGGTGGCGCGCAAGTCGGCCAATCCCTCCATCACCCGCGACGTGTCGGGAGAAGGCGTGCAGCAGTCCCTGCTCAAGATGCTTGAAGGCACCGTCGCCAACGTACCTCCGAAGGGCGGCCGGAAACACCCCGAACAGAACTTCGTCCAGATCAACACGCGCAACATCCTCTTCATCTGCGGCGGCGCCTTCGACGATCTCGACCAGATCATCGAACGGCGGACCGCGGAAGGGACCATCGGATTCGGGGGCGTGTCGAGAAACACCGGGGGACGCAACACCGGCGAACTCCTCGCCCGGGTCGAACCCGACGACCTGCTGCAATACGGACTCATACCGGAAATCATCGGCAGGCTCCCCGTGGTCGCGACGCTGGGGGAACTGGACGCCGATGCGCTGATGGAAATCCTGCTCAAGCCCCGGAACGCCCTCGTAAAGCAATACCAGCGCCTGCTCGAAATGGAAAACGTCAAGCTGACCTTCACGGACGAGTCGCTCCAGGCGGTGGTAAACGGGGCGATGGACAAGAAGACGGGCGCGCGGTCGCTGCGGTCCATCCTCGAGGAAGTGATGCTGGACGTGATGTTCAATGCGCCGACGCAGGAAGACCTGAGAGAAGTCGTGGTTACGGAGGAAACCGTAACGGAAAAATCGCCGCCTGTCTACGTTCAGGGCAAGGAAAGCAAGCAAAGCGCCTGACCCGGCCCCCACCCTGCGGTCCGCCTGGACCGTCTCCGCGAACCAGCAACCCAAAGTTCTCCCATGATTACCCTGAAACGCAACGATCCCATTACATTCGACGACAAGCTTCCCCTCATTCCCCTCCGTGAAGTGGTCGTGTTTCCTTACATGGAATATCCCCTCATCATCGCCCGGGACGCTTCCATCAAGGCCCTGGAGCACGGGGTCAACAACGACCGGCTGCTCTTCCTGACCGCCCAGCGCAACCCGGATATCGAAACCCCGGTTAAGGAGGAAGTGCACAGAACGGGGATCGTGGCCCGGATCCTGCAGGTGGTGAAACTGCCCAACGGCCTGATTCGCGTACTCGTCGAGGGGATCGTCCGGGCGCGGGTCGTCCGGTTTCTGTCCACCGACCCCTATATGCGGGTCAAGATCGCCCTGGTCGAGGAATCCGAAGACAACCAGGCCGAGGTTCAGGCTAGACTGCGGACGGTCGTCGACCAGTTCTCGGAATACATCAAGCTGAACCAGCAGGCGCCCGACGAGATCCTGCTGTCCCTGCAGAACATGGATGACGCCCAGCGCCTGGTGGATACCATGTCGGCCTTCATCCAGCAGAGCCCCCAGGTCAAGCAGCGGCTCATCGAGGCGCCTTCGATCATCGAGCAGCTCGACGAGCTGGCCGCCATCCTGGCCACGGAGCTTGAGATCCTGGAGATCAAGAACCAACTCGACGGTGAAGTCCGGGAAAGGATTCACAAATCGCAGCGCGAGTTCTTCCTCCAGGAACAGATGCGCGTGATCAAGCAGGAACTGGGTGAACTGGAGGATTTGCCGGAAAATCTGGGCGGCCTGGCGCAGCAGATCGCGGACGCGAAGATGCCCAAAGAGGCCCACGAAAAGGCCATGAACGAACTGGACAAGCTCCAGCAGATGCATCCCACGTCCCCCGAGGCGACGGTGATCCGCAACTACCTCGAATGGCTCGTCGAAGTGCCGTGGCGAAAACGGACGAGGGACAACCGGGATATCGTAGCGGTGGAGTCGGTGCTCGACGCCGATCACTACGGACTTAAAAAACCCAAGGAACACATCCTCGAGTACCTGTCGGTTATCCAGCTCACCCGGCACCTGAAGGGCCCGATCCTGTGCCTGGTCGGTCCGCCCGGCGTGGGCAAGACGTCCCTGGGCCGTTCGATCGCGCGCGCCATGGGCCGCAAATTCGTCCGCATGTCGCTCGGCGGCGTGCACGACGAAGCCGAGATTCGTGGCCATCGCCGGACCTATATCGGTTCCATGCCCGGACGCATCATTCAGGCGATGCGCCGCGCCGGGACCGTCAATCCGGTCATCCTGCTCGACGAAGTGGACAAGCTGGGACGGGACGTGCGCGGCGACCCCGCGTCGGCCCTGCTGGAGGTGCTGGACCCCGAACAGAACAACGCCTTCAACGATCACTACCTGGAGGTGGATTACGATCTGTCCCGGGTATTGTTCCTGACGACGGCCAATACGACCGACACCATCCCTCCGGCCCTGAACGACCGCATGGAAATCCTGGAGCTTCCCGGTTACCTGGAGACCCAGAAACTGGCCATCGCCCGGGGTTTCCTGGTACCCAAGCAGGTGGAAGCCCACGGACTTCAGAAGGAACGCGTCACGTTCAGGAAGGATACCCTGATGGCCATCATCCGGGAATACACCCGCGAAGCCGGGGTCCGGGGACTGGAACGCCATATTGCCGCGGTCTGCCGCAAGCTGGCCCGAAAGGTGGTGGAAGGCAGGTCGGGTAAAGGCATGCAGGTCACGCGCAGGCAGCTTTCCGATTACCTCGGCGTGCCGCGCTACCTGGATTCAGAAGTCGTGAAACAGGACTCCGTGGGTCTGGCGACAGGACTCGCCTGGACGCAGTCGGGAGGCGACATCCTTACCATCGAAGTCAGCGTGCTGAACCGCCGTGGCGCGGGGCGGCTGACGCTAACCGGCCAGCTGGGGGACGTGATGCGGGAGTCGGCCCACGCGGCGCTCACCTATGCCCGTTCCCGGGCGGCCTCGCTGGGACTCGAGCCGGATTTCTACAAGAACGTCGAGATCCACGTGCACATGCCCGAGGGCGCGATCCCGAAGGATGGCCCCTCCGCCGGGATCACCATCGCGACGGCGCTCTGCTCGGCGCTGACCGGCGTGCCGGTACGGTGCGATATCGCCATGACAGGTGAGATCACGCTCCGTGGAAACGTGCTGCCCATCGGCGGGCTGAATGAGAAACTGATCGCCGCGCGCCGGGCCGGCATCAGGGAAGTGGCGATCCCTCAGCGCAACCGTAAGGACCTGGTGGATGTACCGCCGGAAGTGAAGGAAGGGCTCGATCTCCGTCCGGTCGCGACCATGGACGAAGTGCTGAAACGAGCCATGGGTATCACCGTAGTGGAATCCCACGTCCCCGCCCTGCTCCCCAACCAGGCCGTCGCACAACCGGGCATAAAACCCCTCTAGCCTCCAGGTCCCACCGCGTCCCGCCCGGGCCGTCCGAGCGTTGCCGTGGTCAGGGCGCCGCCTCTTCCGGATCGGAAACGAGGTCTCCGGCGCCTGTTATCTCCAGCACTCTACGCGTTCCGTCTCCGATTTCGATATGCACCGTGATCGCGTCGGAGGGCATGATCTCCGGAAATTTGTCGCCCCACTCCACGAGACAGACGCAGGTGTCCACATATTCGTCGAAGCCGAGTTCCAGTACCGCATCCGGGCTGTCCAGCCGGTAGAGGTCGAAATGGGCTACGCGAACCCGCCCAAGCCGGCCGTCGTACTCGTTTACCAGGGTGAAGGTGGGACTCGTGACCGGTTCGCCGACGCCCAGGCCGGCGCATATCCCCTGGATTAAGCAGGTCTTTCCCGCGCCGAGATCGCCGGATACCAATACCGTGTCCCCCGGCTCGAGTTGCCCGGCCAGCCGCCGCCCGAGCTCCGCCGTCCGCCCGGGTCCCTCCGTGTGGTAACTGCGCTGTTCAGGATTTGCAGGCATGTCTGGGATGCGGCGTCGGCATGGCAACAATCAGTTCTTCATCTCCGTGAGCCGATACCACCATGCTTCGGTGTCGATGGGGCCTCACCCGATTTCCTTCAACCCACCCATATAGGGCACCAGCACCTCCGGTACACGGATGCTGCCCCGTCCGGTCTGGTAGTGCTCGAGGACCGCGATCAGGGTTCGCGCCATGCCCATGCCGGATCCGTTCAGGGTGTGCACGAACCGGCTTTTCCCGTCCTTATCCCGATACCGGATACCGCTTCTTCGCGCCTGGAAATCTTCGAAATTGCTGCACGATGAGACTTCAAGCCAGCGGTTTACGCCGGGCGCCCAGGCTTCCAGGTCGTAGCACTTCGCCGCGGCGAAACTCAGGTCGCCCGTGCTCAGGACCACCACGCGGTAGGGGATGTTCAACAGCCGCAGCACTTCCTCCGCGTCGTTCACCAGCGTTTCCAGTTCATCGTAGGAGGTCTCGGGACGGACGAACTTGACCATCTCCACCTTGTCGAACTGGTGCACCCGGATCAGTCCCCGGGTCTCCCGTCCGTAGGAGCCGGCTTCGCGGCGGAAGCAGGGGCTGTAGGCCGTATAGTAGATCGGCAGGTCGTCCTCGGCGAGCATCTCGTCGCGGTGCATATTGGTGACGGGAACTTCCGCGGTGGGGATGAGGAACAGGTCGTCCAGGTCTGTCCGGTACATGTCTTCTTCCATCTTCGGCAACTGGCCCGTACCGAACATGCTCTGGCGGTTTACGATGAAGGGCGGGATGACTTCCGTGTATCCGTGCTTCTGGATATGGAGATCGAGCATGAACTGGATCAGCGCGCGCTGCAGCCGGGCGCCGTCTCCCTTGAAGAGGACGAAGTGGCTGCCCGATATCTTGCCCGCCCGCTGGAAGTCGATGATGTCGAGGGCTTCCCCGAGGTCCCAGTGGGCCTTGCGCTCGAAATCCACCTCGGGCGTAGCGCCCCACCGGCGCACCTCCAGGTTGGCGCTTTCGTCCGCGCCGACCGGCACCGAAGGATGGGGGATATTGGGCAGGCGCTCGAGCACCTCCCGCAGCCGGTCCTGGATGTCGGCCAGTTCCGTGTCGATGCCCTTGATTCGCGTGGACACCTCCCGCATTTCCGCGATCCGTCCCGAAGCGTCTTCGCCGCCGCGTTTCATAAGCGCGATTTCATCGGACACGGTATTTCGCCGCTGCTTGAGCGACTCGCTCGTCTGCAGCAACTCCCGCCGCCGGACGTCCAGCTCGAGGAACCGGTCGACGTCGACCCGCTCGTTCTTGTTCGCTACCGCCTGTTTCACCACATCGGGATTGTTCCTGACGAATCGCTGGTCCAGCATGTTTCCTCCGTTGCCGGGTGATCGCGGGTAGCGCCGCTTTTCGAGTGTCCGTGGATGTCTGACCGCTACAAAACACGGTAAAATAGGAAGATGCTTCCGTTCCCGGCAAGCAGAAACGAAGCGGAAGCGGGCGCGCCGGCCGGGCAGTTCAACGGTTTCTGAACTCCATCATGCCCCGGTGGCACATGGCGAAGTCGTATTTCACCGGGTCGTCCGGGTCGAATCTTCTCAACGCCTGCGTGACTTCTTCGGCCATTTTCCAATCCGCCTGCCGCCGGGACGTCAGGCCCAGCTGCCTGGAAATCCGCGCCACGTGGGTGTCGATCGGCATGACCAGGCTGGCGGGGGAAATGCGCTCCCAGAGGCCCAGGTCGGGGGCCTCCCGGCGTACCATCCAACGGACGTAGAGGTTCATCCGCTTGCAGGCGCTTCCCGTTCTCGGGGAGGGCAACAGGTAGCGGATGCCCGTTTTCGCCCCGCGCCGTTCCGAAGGATGATCCTCTCGCGCGTAACCGAGGAGCGTATCGGTGAAATTGGTCAGCGCGGGACCCGTATGGGGGTCCGATGCGCGGTGCCCGCGGGCGAACAGCGCGCCAAGGGAGCCGTGCCGGTGCAGGGCCCGCTGCATGAGCCCGGCCAGCGTCGCGAGGTCCTGTCCCCGCGTCCACCGGTATACGAACCCGTCGAATCGTCCGCCGTCCCGTCCCGGGTCGAAACCCATGACGAAGTCCCGGGGCGCTTCCCCCATCCTCCTCAACGCTTCAACGGCCGCCGCCGTGATCGTTTCCGCCCGGCCGTAGGCCAGTGAAGCCGCGACCAGGCCGGCGATCTCCTGATCTTGCGGACGGTTGAACCGCCTCACCACCTCCAGCGGATCAGGCGAGATCATCGAAAGGTCGAAAGTACGGTACAATTCTTCCAGGCGGTCTTTTATCGCGGACCGGTCGATGCGCGTCATGTCGGAACGTCCGTTCTGATGACCCGGCTCAGTGCCCGGATTCCGGTCGAGGTATGCCAGTGGCGGCTTGACTTGAATATACCGGGTGGCTTGACTTGAATATATATTGTATGCTGCGTGTCCCGTAACCCGATTTGCGCCGCCTGATGAGCCCGGCCCGATTCGGAAGGCCGTGTTCAGGCGGCAAGGTGTCGTAATGAACCCCGAACAGTTGATCGAACAGATAGAGCGGGGCCGGATCGATCCGGTGTACTTCTTCTCCGGCGACGAGGCGTACCGGAAGGAAGAAGCCATCGACGTGCTGGTCGCCCGCGTCATCGACCCGGGGACGGAAGCGTTCTGCTTGGACGTGCTTCGCGGCGATGAAAGCGACGCCGGGGCGATCCTGACGGCCGCGTCTCTGGTGCCCATGATGGCGGACCGCCGGGTCGTCGTGGTAAGGGATTTCGACCGATTGCCGCAAAAGGACCGGGAAGCCGTGGTGGACTACGCGGAGCGGCCCGCGTCGAGCACGGTCCTGGTGATCGAGGCGCCCCGGGTGAATCTGAAGACCAAACTGTACGGACGGCTGGCGGCGGCTGCGGTTTCGGTGGTGTTCTACCCGCTGTTTCCCGAACGGGTCCCGGCATGGCTTCAGCAGCATGCGCGGCGCTACGGGAAGCGCCTTTCCACGGAGGCCGCCCACCAGTTGCAGGCTGTCGTGGGAACGGATCTGGGGGAACTGGCCGGAGAGCTGGAGAAACTGGCCGTGTTTGTCGGCGGCCGGGACACGATAGCGGCCGGAGACGTCGAAAGTACGCTCGGACCCGTTCGCGCGGGTTCGGTATTCGACATCGCCGAGGCCGTAGGCGAAAAAGACCTGGCCAGGGCGCTGGGCGCCTACCAGCGCGCGATAGACGGCGGCGATGCGCCCCAGGCGATCGTATCGCTCTTCGTCCGCCACCTGGTGATACTCTGGAAGGTCCGGTTCCTGAAACGGGAACGCCGGACCGACGACGACATCAAGAAGAAACTGCAGCTGGGATGGGGGTTCAACCGCTTCTACAACCGCTACGCCGCCCAGTCCAGGCTCCTCGCGGGACGAGACCTGCTGAGCGGTTTCGAGGCGCTGTACGAAGCCGACATAGCCCTGAAAACCAGCGCGCTGCCGCCCGAGCTCGTCATGCGGCGGCTGTTGTACACCTTGTGCACGGGTCAGGCGGACCGGGCGGCGTAGACCCGGACGGCCGGACAGACCAGAGGGAGCCGGCACTTCGAGCATGGATACCACGGAAGGTACCGTAATCAGGGAACACCGGGGCGTATTCGACGTCGAGACCCGGCACGGCATCCTCGCCTGTGCGCTGCGCAGCAGGATGAAGAAAGCGCTGATCTACCCGGAGCGGGACAACCAGCATCACTCCGTGGAGCAGGTCGGCCGTATCGCCGCGGTGAATCCCGTGGCCATCGGCGACCGCGTGCGCATCGTGGAGGACCAGGGAGAAACGGGCGCCATAGAAGAAGTGCTTCCCCGCCGCTCGAAACTCTCCCGTCTCGCCCCCGGCAGGCGGCGCGTCGAACAGATCATGATCGCCAACGCCGACTATCTCGTCGCCGTTTTCGCCGTGAGGGATCCGCAGCCGAATCTGCAGCTTCTGGACCGCCTGCTCGTGGCCGCGGAAGCCGGCAACCTGGCCCCGGTCATCTGCCTGAACAAGATCGACCTGGCGGCGGACGGGGATCCGGATATACCTGACATCTACACACGGAGTGGTTTCCGCGTCATCCCTACCAGCGCCGTAACCATGCAGGGGGTCGATGTGCTGAAGGCCACGCTGCGGAACAGGATATCCGCGATCGCGGGTCCGTCCGGCGCGGGAAAGACCTCCCTGCTGAACGCCATGCAGCCCGGCCTGGGACTCCGGATTCGCGAGGTGAACCGGACGACGGGCAGGGGCCGGCATACCACCACTTATCTCGCCGCGCACAGGCTCGATGCCGGCGGCCTGGTAATCGATTCTCCGGGAATCCGGGAATTCAGCCTCTGGGACGTGTCGCCCCGGGAGCTTCCGGAACTGTTCCCCGAAATGCGCGGCCATCTTTCGGGCTGCAGGTTTCACGACTGTACGCACGTCCACGAGCCGGACTGCACCCTGCGGAACGCCCTGTCGGCGGGAGCCGTGTCCAGGGAGCGATACGACAGCTACGTCGCGTTGCGGAAAGAGCTGGCAGGCGGAGGATAGGGCGGGGACTCAGAACCCGATGTCACGGTCCGTGTCCGCGCATATGCCGGAAAAGGTGACCGGCACGTCCAGGGGAAGTTCCCTTTCACGGCCGGTGCCGCACCGGTCCGACAGAAGCACGACGTTCAGGTGGTTGGGCAGGTGCGTCTCGTCGAATCCCGCGATCTTCCCGAGCTCTTCCTGCCGGATGGTGACGGTGTCGCCGCACAGCAGCAAACCCGCTTCGGTAACTTCCGCGAAGCCGATGTAGGCGGCCCGGTTCACTTCCGAACCCGGCCCGGCGTCCTTTTCGTCAGTGCAGATGAGTTCCAGGACGTCTCCCCGCTTCACCGCCCGGGAAAGCTGAGGGATCAGTTTCAGTCCCCGGTCCTCCGTTATCAGGTCCAGGACGGCGAAAAGCCGCGCCGCCAGTTCCGTCTTGCTCGAGTAGTGCGTCCGGTTGACCCGGCCTTCTACGTGAGGATCCCTGGAACCCGCCATGTTCGGCTCCTTCCGGACAGTTGATTCGAGCAGGTCACTTTCGACTGAATCCCGCCAGCAGGACGCCGATTTCATCCTGCGTTCGACGGGCGGTCGACGCCGGGCCGACGAAATTGTTCGTCATGATCGAGAATACCAGGGGTTCGCCGTCCCGGGTGTTTACGTAGCCGCTCAGGCAGCTCACGCCGGTCAGGGTGCCGGTCTTCGCCCGGAGGTTGCCCATGGCCGCCGTATCCTTCATCCGGTTTCTAAGGGAACCGTCCACCCCGGCAATGGGCAACGCCTCCCGAAAGCTGCGGCCGATCGCGGTATCATGATAGGCCGCCGTCAGCAGGTCCACGATCTGGTCGGGGGACACGTAGTTGTACCACGACAGGCCGGAACCGTCCGCGAATCGGTAGTCGGCGGGGTCCAGGCCGATATAGTCCTCCAGGTCCCGCCGAAGCGCGTCCAGCCCGTCGACTGCCGTACCCGTCTCGCCCGTCACGTGGCGGCCCATGGTTTTCACGAGCAGTTCCGCCGTCAAATTGCTGCTGTGCTTGAGCAAGAGGGTCAGGGCCCCGGTCACCGGCGACGACCACGTCGCCAGCGCCTGCGCGCGCGCAGGCGTGATCCCTTTTCTTACCTGTCCCGTTACGCGGACTCCCAGGGCCTGCAGCGTGTCCCGGAACAGGTTTCCAGCGTAAAGCCCGGGTTCTTCGACGGACCGGTAGTATGCCCGCTCGTCCGCATCCATCCCGAGCCGGCCGGTCACCCTGATCCGGTTGGACCGCGCCGGCCAGTCCCGTTCGACCCGGAGCGGTTCGACGGCCGATGTATCCCCGGCCGCCGTCGTCAGGGCCTCCACTTCGAAGGTAACGGACGTCGTCGGCGGATCCACCCGGACCGTTACGGGCGCGCCGACGGCGGCGCCGGGCGATACGCCGATCCAGACGCTGTTGCCGTTCACCGAGAGCGCGTTCAGCGAGGCGGAGTAGCTGTACTGCACGTCGTCCCACATCCATCCTTCGCCGTAGGGAATCCCGTCCAGGTAGGCGTCGTCGACGACGATGTCCCCCGCTATGACGCGCGTCCCGCACCATTCCGCCACCATGGCGGCGAGACTGTCCAGGTGCGCCGATACCAGGAGGGGGTCTCCGCGCCCGAGCAGATAAAGCGAAGTATGCAGGGTATCGCCCCTGGCATGGGCGTCGCCGTCGCCGAACACGCTCGTCAGGTAGCGATAGTCCGGCCCCATGGTACGCAGGACGCCCACGGCGGTGAACAGCTTCGTATTTGACGCGGGATGAAACAGGCCGTCGGAATGCCGTGAGAACAGCGTCCGGCCGGTGACCGGCGACACGACCTTCACCCCCACGGACATGGGCGCCAGGTCAGGGTGGTCCAGGATCCGGCCAATGTCCTCGGCCAGGCGGCGCTCCGGTCCGGAGGGCCCCCCGCGGAACTGCAGAGGACCGCCGCAGGCCAGGACGATCAGGGCAAGGACCGGCAGCAGGATACCGGCGGCGTTGGGAAAGACGGCCGCGCCGAGTGTAGGTTTCGTTTTCATGACAGCGTCCGGTCTATCGCCCGTACCACGTCGTCGTAACGAGCGGGCAGTTCCAGGGGGGATTGTCCATGTCTCACATCGACTTCGTCCAGCCGGTCTTCATGGTATCCGACCTTGAAATCGGTGAACTTCAGTCCGTTCGCCGTGGAGATGATGATGACGCGGTCCGTCGACCGGATCTCGCCCCGTTCGACCATTTTGAAGAGCGCCGCCAGCGCGACGCCCGTGTGCGGACAGTTGTAGAGTCCCGTGAGGTCGCCGCGGGCGGAGGCGTTCGCGATTTCGTCTTCGGTGGCCTGTTCGACTTTGCCGTCGAATGCCCGCAACACGCGCACCGCGCGATTGTAGCTGACGGGATTGCCGATCTGAATGGCGCTGGCAACGGTCTCCTCGGCATGGACGGGTTCGAATTCGCTGAACCCCTTCAGGTAGCTCAGGTAGAGCGGATTGGCCCTTGCAGCCTGCGCGCAGACGATGCGCGGCCGCTTGTAGATCAGCCCGAGTTCCTCCATCATCAGAAACCCTTTGCCCAGCGCGGAGACGTTGCCCAGGTTTCCGCCCGGTATGATGATCAGGTCGGGCACCTCCCAGTCGAACTGCTGGCAGATCTCGATCCCGATCGTCTTCTGGCCTTCCAGGCGCAGGGAGTTCATGGAATTCGCCAGGTAGATGCCCTCGTTTTCCGCCACCCGCTGGACGATCTCCATGCATCCATCGAAATCCGTGTCCAGCGACAGGGTCAGCGCGCCGTGGGAGATGGGCTGGATGAGCTGGGTCACGGAAACCTTGTCCCTGGGCAGAAACACGATGGCCGGGATGTCCGCCGAGGCGCAGTAGGCCGCCAGCGATGCCGAGGTGTCCCCCGTCGACGCGCACGCGATCCCCCTGATCCCCTTGCCCTCCGCCTTCATCTGGTTCACCATGGAGACCAGCACGGTCATGCCCAGGTCCTTGAACGAACCGGTGTGGTTGTTTCCGCACTGTTTCACCCACAGGTCGTCGAGGCCGAGTTCCCTGCCGAGCCGCTCGGCCCAGAACAGGTTGCTGCCGCCCTCGTAGATGGAGACGACGTGCTGATCGTCCACCGCGGGACAGACCCATTCCTTCTTTCCCCAGACCGAACTCCCGTAAGGATACTCCGTTCGCCGGTACCGCTCGTCGAACAGTTTCATCCAGGCCGCGGCGCCGCGGGCCCTGAGACTTTCCAGGTCATGGGCGACGTCGAGAAGGCCCCCGCAGACACGGCATCGGTAGATGATTTCGTTCAGAGGATAGGTTTCGCTGCAACCTTCGATGCATTGAAACCACGCCCTGTTTTCCATGCGAACCCGCTTTTTTTAAGCAGCCGCTGCCTGTCGCGCACTTTTTGAAAAAAATGAAATAATAATGTTGACTATGAAAAGGACCGGATATATACTTATTACTCGTCGCAAGCGAATAACCGAACACAACCGAACCATTACCAGCGCAACACCTTATGCGGGTCCGTGCATAATGTCAAGGAAGATATGACGGCGGTTGCGGTGAGCACGATACTGTAATGGGTTCTGGCCGTGTTATGCAATTCGTTTCAGTTCATATTGAAGGATGAAATTTATTTCGTATTTCTTGTCGTCCGCATCGACCCCAGGCTGGTGGCTGAATACCGCCGATGGATTCGTTTTACTTAGAGTCCCATGGGGTTTCGGATACAGACGGATGCGTGTCGATAAAGCGGCCGAAATCTGGCACGCAGTTTGCGTTTGACAGGTAATGCGAATTCCTGCGCTTACAATATCGTTGTTTCGTTGCGTGTTCAAGCCCTTGCACGAGACCACTCGTATGTCGGTTCTAACATTAAGGTATTTGATTATTCATAAACACTATACGATTGCCCCATTATTATCGCCGAAGGGAGGTGAGCGTTAAACCAGTACGTTTCGATTTTGAAGTTGAGTCTGCAATGCCAAGATACCGTCAGCAGGCCGGGGCAAGCTGACAATAATTCAGAAGGGCTCTGTTAAACTGAGGAGTGAATTAGATGTCTACAATAATCTTACGAGCTTTACGCTTCGCATTCGCCTTTGCGTTATTGCTCAGTTTCTCGACGGATGCGCTGGCGCAGTTGTCGCTGGGTAAGGTTTCCGGTGTCGTGGTCGATCAGGCGACGCGGGAACCGCTGCCGGCGGCCAGTGTCCGCATCGAGGGCACGGTACTGGGTGCCATGGCGAACGACATGGGCGAGTATTTCATCCTCAACGTTCCGCCCGGAACCTATACCATGGTGGTGAACGTCATCGGTTACGTCCCGTTGCGAACGGTGGGCGTGGAGGTGAACGCCGATCTGACCGCGACCCTCAACTTCGAGCTTGAGTCCACGATTCTCGAGTCCGCCGAGGCGGTCGAGGTCGTGGCGACGCGGGACCTGGTCGAGAAGAGCCTTACCTCCACCCGGACCATCGTGCAGGCCGAGGAAATCCACTCGATGCCGGTGATCAGCATTTCCGAAGTGGTCCTGACCACGGCGGGCAGTTTCGCCGGTAACCTCCGAGGCGGCCGCGCGCAGGATCAGCAGACCACGCTCGACGGGGCCACGGTAACCGGGCAGCGTCTCAATCAGAGACAGGCGTTTGCGGTCAACCCCTACATGATCCAGGAACTCGAGGTCAAGACGGGTACGTTCAACGCCGAGTACGTGAACGCGCTGGCCGGCATTACCTCGGTGGTGACCCGCGAAGGCGGAGCCAGCTACAACGGTAACTTCGAATACCGCACGCTGGGCCAGAAGGGCCTCAACTGGGTCAAGCCGCCGGATATGGATATCGTGGACGCGTACCGGGCCGGGACCTGGTCCGAGGCGGACCTGCGCAAGGTCATCCAGGACGCGATCGACAAGACGAACGCCTTCAACAGCGACCCGGCCCGCGCGGACGACGGTCTCAGGCTGCAGGATCCCTTCGACGTGCTGGACATGACCGGCGCGCCGGACAGCTGGTCCGCCATCTACAAGCGCGACAACTATTATTGGGATTATGACCGGGTCATTCCGGAGGTCGAGGCCATCAACTGGTCCTATCTGACCGACGGTTTGCCGGAAGCCCAGGCCAATAGTTTCGCGGTGGACCGGTCGTTCCATCCGGACAAGTACAACCAGTTCGCCCGGAACAACCGGACGGAGAAGCGCCCGGTACAGATCGACTTCGGCATGGGCGGTCCGCTGGGCAGCAAGTTGAACTGGTTCGCATCGGGCCGGTTCGCGGAGAGTTGGGGACGGAATCCCAATGATTACGCGCGCGTGATGAACACCTTCGTCAAGATGACCTACCGGCCGGAGACCAGCATGAAGCTGTCCATGTCCGGACTCATCGAAGACCAGGGTTTCTTCAGCAAGAAGGGCAATCGGGGTTCAGGCAGCGTCGGCGGGATTTTCGATCCGGGCTCCTCGAACCATGATTGGAAGTACAATAAAGAAGGTCTCAACCAGGATTACGGCGGACGGCTGCACTTCAACCTGGCGTTTACCCATACGCTCAGCCCTCGCACCTTCTACGAGATCCGCTTCAGTCACCTGCGCGAGTACAACGAACGCTATAATCCCAAGTACGGCAAGGAGCCGCTGCCGGCCCTTACCGACGCGTTCATCCACTCCGTGGGTTATTCGCCGCTCGAGCAGGGCGCCGGTACGCAGGTGCCTTATATCCTGTACGGCGATGAGGCCTACGCTTCGATCGACTTCGGCAACTATACGAGTCGACGCCCGTTCAAGACCGACATAAACTTCGCCATTACGAGCCAGATGACCTCGAATCATCAGCTCAAGGGCGGATTCGGCATTACGATGAACGATTACGAAGAGAACACGCGCGGTCCCGCCCGGGGTAACGCCGTGACGCTCTTCAACGACCTCAACCGGGATCCGACGGCCAGCGTCCTGCCCCTCGCTGGACGTCAGGCGCACGTTTACCCGGTCGAGTACTTCGCATACATGCAGGACCGGATCGAGTACGGTAGCCTCGTGGTGAACGCGGGACTGCGTCTGGACATCTTCGATGCCAACGCCAACGCGATCAACCCGTACCGTCCGCGTCCGGGTCCCGATCCCGAGCACGACGATCCGGAATACCGCACGCTGTCGCCGTCGATGAAGACGGGCCTTGCGCCGCGCCTGGGTATCTCTCACCCGATCACGGATCGCGCCGCGCTGCATTATTCTTACGGGATCTTCAACCAGCGTCCGTCGCTGGAAAACCTGTACACCGGTCTGGTTCAAACCTCTTCATTCGAGCGGAACCACGGAAACCCGGATCTGCCGTTCCAGAAGTCCACGAACTACGAGATGGGTCTGCAGGCCGAGATATATCCCGGGTACTACCTGGACGTCACGGGTTATTTCCGGGACGTGAACAACCTGCCGCTGAGATGGCTCTTCGCGCCCGATGTCGCTTTCATCGGCGGTTCGCAGCGCGAGATTTCCATCCTGCTTCCGACCCATGCCCAGGATACACGGGGACTCGAAGTGTCGGTGCGGCGCCAGATGGCCAACCGGTTCTCGGTACGGGCCAACTACACCCTGGCTTTCACGTCCGATCTGACGACGCCTCAAACGGTCCGTGAGCGCGGCGGCGAGACGGTGCTCGTATTCTCCGACTTCGTGGATGGAACTCCGACGCCGGATACCTACATCCGCGAGTTCACCAGTTTCGATCGTCGTCACCGGATCGTTGCGAACCTACTGGTCGAGCTGCCCTATGGTATAAACGCTTCCTTCCTGACCAAGGCGCAGAGCGGCAACCAGTACCGCACGTCCAGCGACCAAGCGATTGATCCGCTCGGTCTGCTTGCTGCTTCGCAGCGTTCGCCCTGGACGTGGACGACCGACCTGTACGCCCAGAAGTCTTTCGATCTCGGCGCGGTACGGTTGGGCGTGTTCACCCAGGTTAACAACCTCTTCGACCGGACGAATATCTACAGCATCGTCAGCGACGCTGCCAATGCGGCCGGCGATCGTTGGCAACGTCGTGGAGATCCCGTAGGCCTCGTAGGCGGTCCGGTGGGTGGCATCGGCTCGCAAGCCAACGGACCACGTGATATCTGGGTGGGTCTCAACGTAGCTTGGTAAACCCAACGCAAGGAGACACGCGTTTCCCGCGTGTCTCCTTGCCAGGTTGGCGACGTTCGCGAGACGTTGCCGGCAATAAGGAGGTTCATTTTGAAGAAATGGCGTCGATATGTAACAGCCGGAGCGGTCGTGTTTACGACGGCGCTTGCCCTGGGGGTCGCTCAATACCTCACGGCGTTGCCGGACGCCCCGGCAAGATCCGCGGCGACTCAGGGGACCCCGATCCCGAACGAGTTGGCCCTAGACGAAAGACAGGATGCCTATATTGGCGGCCAGACCTACATGGCCATCATGAACTCGGAAATCACCGATACCTACACCGGCGTGGGCTGGCGGGGATCGGGCCGTTCCATGAGTCCCACGATGGGCTTCCCGTCGTACACGTTTCCCGCGGGCGGGTTGGACGCGCCGCTGTGGGCGTCGGCCTTCGGGATCACGGCCTATCAGCCCAACGCCGTGGCCGGCATGCCCATCAGCCGTGCCGAAGGCGATTTCATCGGTACCACCAACGTTTACCGTGCGCCGCCTCATCAGCGCGAGCAAGCGCCCCAGGGCTTCTGGTCCGATCAGGGTGGATCGATGAGCCCGGGTTTTGCGGCTGGCACCGTGGGACCTGGCGGTTACCGCGAGCCGTTCATTACGGAAACGACGTTCAATACGAATGCCGGAATCCGTGTCCAGCGTCAGTCGTACAGCTTCAGCTACGGCTACGGCCATACGAATGATTTCATACTGCTGCGTCACGTGCTGCACGTGCACGGTGATGTCGATGTGAATCAGGACGGCACGCTGGAAGAGCAAGGCGTTACGATCAAGAACTTCCTGATCATCTTCAACTACGACTTCGATATTCCCTGGACGAACAACCCACTCCTGACCGGTGGGGCGATCGGCGGCGGAACCGGCTCCGACGACAAGCAGCCGCCCGCCATGTTCAGCCGTGTGATGCCTCTCGCCGTGCCGGAAGGGCTGATCAACTCGGGTCGTTACAATCAGGCTCCCTTCGACGAACGGTTCTATTCGGGTCTGGTCACCATGTTTGACGAAGACAATCCGAACCACCCGGGGATCGATTCCTACGTGTGGAATACGACCAACGGTAACTTCAATCCGTTGCACGTGGGCGAAGCCTCCCTGCTGGTCCTGGAAGGTTCCGGCGACGATGATATGTACGGGGACCTGAACAACGTCGCGGCGCTGGATATCTACGACGCGCCTTCCGTCGGCCTGTTCAATACCCACGAATGGTGGATCGCCGACCTCAGGACCGTTTTCGGCTGGTACGAGGGTTCCCTTACCAAGTACCTCGAGAACAAGAAGGTAAACGTTCCGGGCGGAAGCAGTTCACCGCATCCTGATCTCTTCACCAGCGGCGGTCCGCTTGAAAGAAACACCGATATCAGTACTTGGACTGCCAAGACGCAGCCGGGCGGTACGGCCGCGGGCATGGGACTGATGTGGGGCGACCCGCGTAACCTGACCCAGTCCGGTAACCCCGGCGTGGCCAATGGTGTGCAGCCTGGTCAGTACGACAGCTTTACGCTCTTCGATCTCGACGGCGTGTTCGCCGGCATCGTGCCCGATCCGTACAACGGAAGCGACACGAAGGAAGAGACCTCGGGCGCCGGTTGTATCCGCAACGCCCTTGGGTGGGGCCCCTACACCAAGGCGCCCGGCGAGGATCTGACCATATGGCACGCTGATGTCGTCGGCGCCGGCAAGGACGGCACCTACGACGTGTACCTCCGCGCCATGGACGTGTGGATGCAGCGGAAGTACAACATGGCCAACAACACGTACTACTGGGACGGCTCCAATGACCGTACCATCCCCATGTACGCCGCGGATGGTTCCGTCATGCGGGACGGCGCCGGCGCAGTCATGACCGTGACGCACGAATTCGGTCGCGGCGCCGACAGCGGCGCGCTGTTCCACCCTGCGCCTCCTCCCACCCTGTCGGTCTTCCCGACCGCCAACGGTACGATCGCGCTGGCGTGGGCCAACAATGCGGAAACGGCCATCGATCCGGGCCGGGGCGTCGTGGACTTCGCGAAGTACCGCGTGTACCGCGCTTCCGGTTTCATCGATCAGTTCCCGACCGCCACGGTCGCCCATGATGTCGGTTACAACAGTACGGTGATTCCGCCGAACCTCGGTCTGAGCGACGGCGCCTCCCCGGTTACGGACGTGACCGATCCGACGGTCGCCGCGGTGAAACAGGGCCATCCGTACGCCCGGTTCATCCACGAAGGGCTGACGCTCGGCGCCGATTACAACATCGGCCGGGTGTACGACTTCGTGGCCGACGACCTGGTGAAGCGCTTCGCGGCGCCGAACTTCTCCGGTCCGTACGTCCAGATCGCTGAATTCGGCGGCGGCGGCAATCAGACCAACAGCCTGAATCCGCCGGAGTCCGTTTCCTATCCGAACCCGTATCCGGCTGGCAACAGGCTGCCGGGTTTCGAGGATGATTTCATCGAGACCAAGCCCAGTTCGGCGCAGATCGTCGAAGCGAACAACGCCCTGGGCGCCACGACGGCTATCGCCACCAGCTTCTCGGATCGCTATCCTGATGCCATCGGATCCGGCGACGCGCAGATTACCAGTGTCGGCGGCATTGCCACCGATCCCCGCCTGGTTGGCAAGAGCGGTTACATGTTCGAAGATCGCTCCGTGCTGATCGGGTTCAGTTACTGGTACTACGTGGCCGCGGTGGATAACGAAAGCGCGCAGCAGCACGATTTCGACAACTACGTCTCGGATCAGGGCTCTTCGCAGCGCGTGATCACCCGTACCATCAGCGGTCTCGAGAGTTTCTACACGATGAACGCGAACGGGACGGACGGACGCTGGCACGGTCAGTATCCCTACCGGGGTCTGACGGTGGGTCCGCAGGTTCCGGGACAAGACGTCATCCCGACGACCGTGGTCCGTAACGACGTGGTCGGCGGCGTAGCGGAATTCGAGAATACGATTACCGTCGCGCCGAACCCCTTCGTCTTCCAGGCCCAGTGGGATCTGGCAACGAAGTCGCAAACCGTCAAGTTCTTCAACGCTCCTGTACCATCCCGCATCACGATCTTCGATTCAGCCGGCCTGCAGGTAAAGCAGTTCTCCGTGCCGGGTGACCAGACTACGACGATCGGCGGCGTGACGGACTGGGATCTGAAGAACGATTCCAACGTACCGGTTTCCAGCGGTCTGTACATCTGTGTGGTTGAAGCCGAAATCGGTGGCGTGAACTACGCGAAAACGTTGAAACTCTACGTCCGGCGGTAAACAGCGGTTACGTCCTGCGCCATGGGCCATGACGGGTCATGGCGCGGGGCGGTCCGATTCAGGGAGGTTTTCTAATGAGAGTATTGTTTCGCTGGGGCGTGGTAACCGGACTGCTGATGGCACTGGCAGCGCCGGTACATGCTCAGGTTTCCAAGGGTGGAACCGCCGCGACCAAGTTTCTGACGCAGGATGCCAGCGCCCGCGTCGCGGGAGTTGGCTCGTCCGCCACGTCCTATACGGATCTGGGCGCGTTCTCCGCTCTGACGAACCAGGCTACCATGGTGTTCGTCGAGGGCCGAGGCGCGGTCGGCGTCTCCTATACCCCGTATTTCGCGGAAATGACGCTGTTCAGCGCGGGTCTGGTGTGGAATCTCGGCGACAACGGCGCGGTTGGTCTGAGTGTGCATTCGCTGCTTTCGGGCGACATACCCTATACCACCTCCGGTGACCCGACGGGTCAATTCGCCAATCAGGGCCAGAACTTTTCGGTGACGGATCTGGCCATCGGTCCGAGCTACGCACGTCGTCTGACGGACTCCTTCGCGGTCGGCGGATCGCTGAAGTTCATCTCGGAAGGCACGAGCGGCGCGGGTGATGACGACTACACCAGTCGGGCCGTGGCTGTCGACGTGGGCACCATCTATACTACGGATTTCCGTAATTTCCGTATCGGCGCCTCGTTCCAGAACTTCGGTCCGGACATGCAGTTCATCGAAGATTCGAGTGCTCGTGACCAGTTGCCCACGACGTTCCGTATCGGTTTCGCCGGTGAACCGGCCGAACTGCCGGTGGGAAGCGTAATGCTCAGCGCCGAACTGTGGAAGCTTCGCGAGTTCGATTCTGTACTCAATCTGGGTATTGAGTGGTGGGTTAACGACTACATCGCGGGCCGCGTCGGCTGGAAAGCCGGATACAGCGGCGGCCAGGATGAAGGCGTTTCCGCTGGCGCCGGTCTCCGGTTCAGCCAGGGTGAATTGAGCCTTAATGTCGATTACGCGTATACGCAGTTCGAACTTCTGGACGATCTGCATCGCGTGTCCGTCGGTGTGGGCTTCTAAACACCAAGCCAGAGTACACGGATGGATGTAAGAAATATCGTTAGCTGAAGCACCAGGAGAATCCCTCAGTCCGTTCGATGAGGGATTCTCCTGTGTAGAGGAAAGAAAAAGACGGCGGGGAGTATTCGATGGGATCGAAAGCGAGACACATTCCGGCATGTTGGCATGCGTTAAGGGTTCTTGTCATCGTTTGCGTTGCGTCAGCGAGCGTTTCCACCGGCCTGGACGCCATGGCCATAGAGTTGAGCGGCATCGTCATCGATGGGAAAGACCCCATACCGGGTGTCCGCGTGCGCGAGCACGGCAAGCCGGATTTCGTGCTCACCGATTCCAATGGAAGGTTCACCCTGAATATCCTTGAAGAACCCGTGCAGCACTACGCCGTAACGGCAGGCAAGGAAGGCTGGTTGAACGGCGGCGTCATGATAGATCCCAAAACATCCTATACAACGATCATATTGCAAAAAGTACCCGAAGAGAAAGACGACTCCTACGATTTCATCACTCCCCACAAATCGCTGGTCGATCTGCGCGAGGAGCCGGAGGAACTGGAGCGGCTGAGGGCGCAGTCCCACACCGGCTTCGAAGAGGGGTGCAACCTCTGCCATTTCGAACCGACCTGTTATCTCTGCCATAGAGACCTCTACGATCAGTGGAGCACTTCGCAGCATGCGAAAGGCGTGGACAACCCATGGACCCTGAATCTCTACGACGGTACGGATGCGGACGGCAATGAGAACGTGGGGCCGGGTTTCAGGCTGGATTTCCCCGACGAAGCCGGAGAATGCGCCGACTGCCACGCGCCGTCGGCCGCCGTCGACGCGCCGGGGAATACCGATTTGAGGGTGGTGTACAATCGTTCGCTGGCCTATCCGACCGTCCAGGACTACAAGACGCTTGAACGCATGGAGTACGAAAGACTGGCCGGTTCGGTCGACGGTGCGGGGATACATTGCGATTTCTGCCACAAGATACAGCACGTGGACGTCAATGATCACGCGGGCGTGAATGGATCGATCACCCTGAACCTGGTGGCCATGGAAGAGGAAAGGCAGGCCCGGCTCATCAAGGGGAAGTTCCCGCCGATATTCGTCTACGGACCCTATGACGACGTCATCAACTTCACACCGTTACCCGGTTCGTCCAATACCTCGCCCATGGTGGCGAGCTACAATCCGCTCTATACGAGCAGCGACTACTGCTCCGCATGCCACCAGCACAAGAACAAGCACGGCCTACCGTTCATGGATACGTACCGGGAATGGAAGGAAAGTCCCTATTCCGCCATGGGCATCGAGTGTCAGGACTGCCACATGAAGCCGGAGGCCGACGGTTTCACCTATGGTTCTTTCGTAAACGGCGATGCGGAGAAGTTCTGGACACCCATCGGATACCGGGATCCGACCACCGTGAAAACACACGGGTTTCCGGGGGCCACGGAAGAGCTCCTGCCGAACGCCGCCACCCTGGCCATCGACGCCGTTGTTTCCGACGGCCTGCTGACGGTGACCGTGGACGTGCGTAACGTCAATACCGGTCACCATATTCCGTCGGGTATCACCATACGGAATATGCTGTTGCTCGTCACGCCCGTTCTCGCGAACGGCGATACCCTGCGTTATGCCGGAGATCAGCGCGTCCCGGTCTACGGCGGCGAAGGCGATCTGGCCGAAGGCAATTACGCGGGCTATCCGGGCAAGGGATTCGCCCTGGTTTTCGGTGATGACGCGGGCAACACGCACGTCATGGACTGGCAGGCGACCCGCATTGTTGAAGACACGCGAATCAAGGCGCGCGAAGCAGATCGTTCCGTGTATGTATTCGAAATGCCCCAGGGTGTCGATCGCGTGGATATCCAAACCGATCTGATCTATCGAAGAGCATTCAAACCGTTGGCGGATCTCAAGAAGTGGACTCAGAAAGATATGACCGTGGCTTCGGACGTCACCACGGTAAGGCCGGTTGGACAACTTGAAGTTTCCACGCCTTCGAAAGGATTGAGCCTCCGCGATCGAATCAGGTCCTACTTTGATTGACGGGTACGGCATGCACGGGTTGCCGATACGTACACCGGTACCGGACAACCTGTTCGGATTCTGAGACACCGTCCTTGACGCCGTACCTCACGACCGCCTATGCGCAATGTCCTTCTCGCAGCCTTTTTGCTTTACACGCCTCTGCTTACGGACACCGGTCCATACCTCACGCACATTTCCGCCGTCCGTCAGGATGATGAAGCCAGGCAGCTGTCGCCCGAGGACGAGCAGCGTCTGCTCGACGACGTGATCTATTTCCGGCAGCAGATCGAAAACGACAAGAGCGAGCCCGCCAACTACTTCAACCTGGGCCTGGCAGCCGTTGCGCTGGATAAGCTGGCCACGGCTGAGGCGGCCTTCCAGGTCGTGGCCACGCTGCGTCCCGGGGACATCGATGCCCATTTCAATCTGGGCATGGTTTACGCCCGGCAGGACCGGTACGACGAAGCGATCGAGGCCTTCAGCCGTGTCGTGGAAATGGATCCCGATCGCCCCGAAGCGTATTATAACCTGGGCCAGGCCTACCGGTTCTCCGGTCGATTGGTCGAATCGATAAAGTCGTTCGTCCAGGCGACGGACCGTGACCCCGACAACAGCCAGTTTCACTACGGCCGCGGGACCACGGAAGAGAAACTGGGGGCGTTGGCCGAGGCCGAGATCTCGTATAAAAACGCCGTATCCATCGATCCGGAATTCGTTGACGCCCGGTATGCCCTGGGACGGGTGCTGTCGGATCAGCGGAAGTTCAATGAGGCGCGCGAAGCCTTTCGCGAGGCGCTTCGCGTGGATCCCCGCATGGCGTCGGCCCATGTCCGGCTCGGTGAGATCGCGCTGAGCGAAGGCCGCGTCGATGAGGCGCTTCAGGCGTATGAGCAGGCCATGCGCATCGATGAAGATTCGGTGGAGGCGATGGCCGGGCTGGCGCGGGCCGCGCTGAGGGCGGGACAGGCGGAAAGGGCGATATCGCTCTATCAGCGCGCCTTGCCCCTGGATCCCGAATCGGCGTCCCTGCACTACCATGCCGGTACGGCCTATGCGGGCGCCCAACGGCATGAAGAAGCCCTGGAAGCGTTTTCACGGGCGATCGAACTCAACCAGGCGTATCCCGAACCCTATCTTGCTATCGGAAACACCTTGAACGCCATGGGAAGACAGGAAGATGCCCGTCGGTTTCTCGATACGTTTCAGCGGCTCAACGGGTTCAGGGAAGCGTTATCCGAAGCGGAGTCCCTGGTAAGGCTGAATCCGAGGGTGGCGGAAGTACACTACAACATGGCAACCGCGCTGACCCGGCTGGGCCGGTACGCGGACGCCGTACGGGAATACAGGATTGCGACGGACCTGTCGCCTCGTTTCGTTCACGCCTTCAACAATCTGGGCGTGGCCTACGTGGAACTCGGCATGTTCGATGAGGCCCGCGACGCTTACCAGCAGGCGATCCTGCTGGATTCCACCTACGTGGAAGCCTATACGAACCTGGCCTGGCTGTACGCAGAGCACGGGGAGGATCTGGAACGCGCGCTGGAGTTGGCAGACCGGGCGGTCAGGATCGCGCCGGCGGCGGTCTCCTACGAAACGCTGGCCATCGTTCGGAACGCGAGAGGAGACTACGGCGGGGCGGACGAAGCGATGCGGGACGCGTTGCGATTCGAACCGGAAAATACGATAATGCGGCAGCGGTGGGAGCAGATGAGGAAGGATAGAAACGGTTCATGATTCACCAATCTGGAAGGAGCAGCGAATGAGGCGGGTGACGGCGGGGTCGTGGCCGTTCCTGGCGGCGGTATTGGCGCCGGCGGTTCTGATGACGGCAGTACTGGCGACAGGCTGTGGCGAAGCGCGCGACGACGGGATGTGGCGCGGCAGAATAGACGTGGTTGCCGGTGTCTCGAGGGTCATCAGCGACGCGCCCATCCTGCACCCGCCCGATCAGACGGCGGACGCCGCGCTGGTAGAAGACATGGTGATCGACGGGCGCGAGGATCGCTCCTTTACGTCGGTCTTCGGGATCACGACGGACCGGAACGGCAACATATTCGTGGCCGATTCGGAACAGAAGCGCATACAGAAATTCGATGAAGCCGGCAGGTTTCTTACGTCCGTGGGATCGGATGGCGTGGGCCCGACGCAATTCAGGTCACCGGTGGACATGGCCCTGGACGACGACGGAAGACTGTTCGTGGTGGACAGCGAACTCGACCGGGTGACGGTGTTCAATCCCGACCTGAGCTTCGCGGACATATGGCAGACGCAGGTCTCGAAACCCCGTCTCATCCGAATCGATGCCGAGGGCAACATACTCCTATTCGTGCTGACGCAGCACGACCTGATCTACAAATTCACGCCGGAAGGCGAACCGATCGACAAGTTCTACAATCCCATGGAGACCCTGAGGCGCACCGGCACCCTGAAAGAGTTCATCGCCTATTCGGACGCGGCCATGGAAACGACGGAGGACGGATACGTCATCGTCTCGGCGAGACATCCCTACTGGATACGCAAATTCGACCGGGTGAACGGACTGGAGCTGGAATTCAACCGGACCACTTCGTTTCAGATGACGCCGCTGGCGCGGTGGACGACCACGCAGACTCCGCCTCCCGTCGGCCTGTCCGGCGGACTGGCCGTACTGCCCGACGGCCGCGTCATGAACTCGATTCAGTACCAGGAGTTCGAACAGGTAGGTCTGAACGTCATGGGCATGCCTCAGTTGAAGATGACGAGACTGGATCGATGGTACGATTTCTTTACGCCTGAAGGCAAATGGGAAATGACGGCGCAGTTCGACGTCAGCGGTGTTCCGATGCACGTGGATCGGCAAGGCCGTATCTACTTTGCGGAGTTGGAGGAAGATCGGATCATCCGATATACCTTTGTTTTCCCGGAGGAGTTGAACTAGTGCGTCGAATCATACCGGTCTTCCTTCTCTTGATCACGGTTCCGGGCTGCAACAGTGCGCCTGCGGACGACCAGGTGGCCGGCGGAACCTTCGTCGGCTATACGTTTTCCGAGCAGGCCGTCGTTGACGCCGCGCTGGATATGGAGGCCGGGCACACCCTGACCTTCAGGGCCTACGATCTCGGCGGCGACGCCCGGTTCGTGGCGTACGTCCAGCGGAAGATCTCGGGCGAGTACTACGCGGGCGTCCTTCGGCTGGAGATTGTGGATCCACAGGGCAACGTATACACGCATTATCACAACGCCGAAGCCGAAGCCATAGACCGTCCGATCATGTGGACCCGCCGCGTACCGGGCGTACATAACGTCGAGGTAGAGTTCTCCGCACGCGGAGACGAAAAAGCGCGCGCCACCTTCGAGGTTCCTTTGATCAGGGAACCGGTATCGGGTTATCTCGTCGTTGGAGCCAGCCTGGGTGTTCTGCTCCTCGTGGCCATGGCCGTGGTACTGATCAGAAAACGCCGTTGACCCGGGCGCTGGCCGGGCGCATGGACGCTGGGAGGATCAGTAGTCTCATGCATGCTATATACCGGGTTTCGGCGTCTCCATGCCCCTGGGTTGCGGTATTTCTCCCCTTCCTGTTCCTTTTCCCTTCCTGCGACCTTCCCGATAAACGCCCTGATGTCATCGGGGCGGAGGCGCAATTCACGGACATTGCGCCTGCAGCCGGGATAACGTTCCGCCACACAAACGGCAAATCGGGCCGGTACTACTTCCTCGAAACCGTCGCGTCCGGTGGCGGATTCATCGACTACGACGGGGACGGCGACCTCGATATCTACCTGCTCAACGGAACGGCCATCCCGGGTTTCAAGCCGGATCGGCCCCTGTCCAGCGTCCTCTATCGCAACGACGGCGACGGATCCTTCACGGACGTGACCGGCCAGGCCGGCGTGGGTAATGCAGGCGGTTATGGGATGGGCATGGCCGTAGCGGATTACGACAACGACGGCGACAACGACCTGTTCGTCACGAACTACGGGGAGAACATCCTCTACCGGAACGAGGGAGACGGGACTTTCCGGGAAGTGACTGGCCAGGCGGGGTTGTCGGTACCCCGAAATCCCACGTTCTCGACCAGCGCGGCGTTTCTGGATTACGACCGGGACGGGCACCTGGACCTCTACGTCTGCGTGTACGTCGAATTCTATTTCGAGGCCAACAAGCGATGCTCCCGGGACGGCATCCAGTCCTACTGCGGACCCGATATCTACGAGGGCGTGGCCGACCTGCTGTATCGGAACAATGGCGACGGGACCTTTTCAGATGTTTCCGTGGCGGCGGGTATCGCGAATCCGGATGGTAAAGGTCTCGGAGTTGTGGGAGGCGACTACGACGGGGATGGATGGACGGATATATTCGTGGCCAACGACCTGACGCCGGATTTCCTGTACCGGAACAATGGCGACGGCACGTTTACCGACATGGCGTTGCTGGCGGGCGTGGCCTATGGCGAGGATGGCGTCGCCCGGGCGGGCATGGGGGTGGATTTCGGAGACTACGACCGGAACGGATCGCCGGATATATACGTGACCAATTTCTCCCTGGAACCCAACTCGCTGCACCGCAATAACGGGAACGGCACCTTCACCGAAACCACTTTCGGCGCGGGCGTGGGCAATCCCACGCTCCTTTTTCTGGGTTTCGGTACGGCTTTCAAGGATTTCGATCACGACGGCTGGCTGGATATTTTCGCGGCGAACGGCCATGTGATCGACAATATCTCCCTGTTCGACCCCACGATTACGTACGCACAGACCAATCAGCTGTTCCGGAACGAAGGGAACGGGGCTTTCACCGACGTCAGCGCCGTTGCCGGCGCTCCGTTCCAGGTGGAGCGCGTGCACCGCGGCGCGGCCTTCGGGGACGTGGACAACGACGGCGACGTCGACGTGCTGGTCACCACGGTGAACGACGTCCCCCTGTTGCTGCGAAACGACGGTGCCGGGGGGCGAGGTGCGCGCGACGGACCTGGCGGGTATGGCGGATCTGGCGAATATGGCGCTGGCGTCGTCGGAAGCGGCGGTCCCGCCGGTCTACTCGTTTCCACGGAGGGTGTCCGAAGCAATCGCAATGGCATCGGCGCGCGGGTTACCATGGTCACGGATGCCGTGCGGCAATCGCGGGAGATCCGAAGTGCCTACAGTTACCTGGCGGCCAACGATCTCAGGGCTCATTTCGGACTCGGCGCCTACGCAGCTGCGGACTCGGTCATCGTGGACTGGCCTGGCGGCGCGAGAGACGTCGTAACCGAAGTCGATGGCGGCCAGTGGATCACGATCCGCGAAGGCGCAGGAATCGTCTCGCGAACGCCACTTCGCCCGCGTTGAGGAAACCTGTCGCAACCAGGGCCGCCGGGTAGGCCGCGACCAGGGCGACCTCCCAGGGCCAAGTGCTTTCGGTGAGGATTCGCACCGCGAACAGCACCCCGCACACGATGATCACCTTGACCAGTCGAATGTACTCGTAAGGTATTGGGTAATACCTTCGGCCTACCAGGTATAACCCAGCCACCATCACCGCGTAGGCGGCCGCCGAGGCCGTGGCCGCCCCGTACATGCCGAATTCCGGGATAAGCCAGAGGTTCGTCAGAATGCACACCAGGGCCGCGGTGGCCGTGATGAAGGGGAGCAGGATGGTCTTCTTCTCCAGGTAGACGCCAACGGTCAGGTTGACATAAATCCCGTACATCACGTACGCCGCCAGCAGGATCGGCACTACGCCGATCCCTTCCCAGTAAGACGCCTCGATCAGGGTATAACCGCCGATGGAGATGCGGACCAGGTCGTCGATCAGGAAGGAGAGCGCCAGGAAGACGCCACCCGCTATGGCCAGGAAGTAGGTCAACACGCGGGCGAAGAGCGGGCGGGGATTTTCCTCCTTTGAAGTTTCCAGGAAGAAAGGTTGCCAGGCCTGCCTGAACATGGTTACGAAGATGAGCATGCCGACGCCCAGTTTCCGGGCCGCATGGTAGATACCGAGGGTTTCCGTGCCGGCCATCCGTTCCAGCATCAGCCGGTCGATGGTTTCGATGATGATGATGCAGGCGCCGGCGGGTACGTAGGGCAGGCCGAACTTCAGGAGCCGGCCCATGGTCTCGCGAGACCAGGAGAAGGACATGTGCCGCAGGGTTATGCCCGCCAGGATGATGAACACGATCCCGGAGCCCGCGATGTTGCTGATCAGAATCCCCTCCAGTCCCATGTCGAGCACGACGACGAGATAGCAGTTTCCGCCCAGTTCGATCATGACCTTCATCAACTTGAGGGAAGCGAACATCGTGGCCTTGCCCTCTCCCCGTAGCCGCGCAAAGGGAATGGCGTTCAGGGCATCCAGGGCCAGGACGGCGGCGGCAAGTTGGATGTAGGAAGTCAGGGAAGCGGAAACGGCGATAAGGGGCGCGATCCTGGCCGCAAACAGGACGATGATCACGGCGAGCCCGCCCGACGTGACCAGCATGGTGAGGTAGCCGGTACTCAGTGTATCCCGCTTGCGCCCCTCCTCGAGTACGTAGTACCTGAGAAAGGCTGAATCCATGCCGTAGAGGAAGACGACGTTCGTCAACGCGATAAAGGTATAGACGAGCCCGTAGTAGCCGAATTCCTCCACGGGCATGACATGGGTGTACACTGGTACCAGCAGGTAGGCCATGGACCTGCCGAGCACGTCGCTGAGCCCGTAAATCGCCGAATGGGTGGTGAGTCGTTTGAGGCCTTGAAACATGAATCGTGATTGAAGGACGGCCGGGGTTCTCGTCGCCCAGGGAGGGAATCGGTGATCGCTTCGCCTTGTGCACCGTTTCGGGAAACCGGATGCGGATCGGCCGTTCCGGATGCATGCGCGCCAGCGAAATACAGGCGTTGAGCATCGATATGGTACCGCCGCCGCTCCGGGTCGTCAAGCATTTACGGGTGTGTTCACCGCACGGGAACCTCGCCGTGGCGGTACGGGCCGGATTTCGATATTGAACGCGTTTAATCGAAAAAGGTTCGTTGTCGTAACTCCGGTTCTTTATCTTGACGAAGTTACGGGGCGGCAGGTCGCCACTGTACCTCATGGTCGCAGCAACGCGCCACGATAACCCATGGCCGCGGTAGCGCGCCACGGTAACTCATGGTCGCAGTAGGTAGCGCGTCCACTGTGCCGCTTCCCTTGAATGGCCCAATACGTGTCTCAGGCAGGTGCGGCAATGTCGGAAGTCATTTACGGACGGAACCCGGTCAGGGCGGCTCTGGAAGCAGGCCGAAGCCTCAACCGGATCCTTATCGCCGACGGCGTATCGCGCCAGGACGTCGCCGACATCCTGGACCTCGCCCGGAAGCAGGGTGTCGTGTTCCAGTTCACGGACCGGCGCCAGCTGGATCGTTTGACCGATGGCAGGCACCAGGGCGTCCTCGCCACGGTGGCCGGACACCAGTACGGCGAACTGACGGATATCCTGGCATCGGCCCGGCGTGCCGAATCTTCCCCCTTCCTGGTCCTGCTGGACGGCATTCAGGATCCTCACAACCTCGGTGCGATCATTCGGACCGCGGACGCCGTCCGTGCGGACGGCGTCGTGATTCCCCGTCGTAACGCGGCGGGCCTGACGGCGGCCGCGGTCAAGGCTTCCGCCGGAACCAGCGCCCACATGCCGGTCGCTCGGGTGGCGAACATGAACAACGCCATGCAAACGCTTCGCGACGAGGGGGTCTGGCTCATGGGCCTGGCGGCGGACGGCCCGTCTCTTTTCAACAGGGTGGACTATACCGTACCCGTGGCGCTCGTCATAGGCGGTGAGGGAAAAGGACTGAGACCCCTGGTCCGGCGGAACTGCGACGAGGTGGTCCGGCTCCCTCTCGCCGGGCACGTGGATTCTCTCAATGCGTCCGTGGCGGCCGCCCTCGTACTGTACGAGGTCTTTCGCCAACGACAGGGTACGGAGGACTTGGCACGGCCCTCTTGACCCGACAAAACGGTTGACACGGCTGTCTTGGAGGGTTATGCTATCGCCTTGTTTTTTCGACGAAATGACCTGCGGCAAGGGGCTGAACGGAGTAAAGGAGCACGGGAGCGTCATGGCGAAACACGTATACTACTTTGGTGGCGGCGAGGCGGATGGAACCGCGGACTTGCGGGAGCTTCTGGGTGGTAAAGGCGCCAACCTGGCGGAGATGAGCCATCTCGGGATTCCCGTTCCCGCGGGATTCACCATCTCTACTGAGATATGTACGTTTTTCTACGACAACGACCGCCGGTATCCGGCGGAACTCGACGAGCAGATCCGGCAGGCGATGGCGCAGGTGGAGTCAGTCATGGACGCTGGTTTCGGCAGCGCGGAAAACCCGCTGCTGGTGTCCGTCCGTTCCGGGTCCCGTTCCTCCATGCCCGGCATGATGGATACCATTCTGAACCTCGGCTTGAACGACGTGACGGTCAAGGGACTGATCGCGCAGTCGGGAGACGAACGCTTCGCCTACGACAGCTACCGGCGATTCGTGCAGATGTACGGCGACGTGGTCATGGGTGTGCGTCCGGCGGATGATGAAGATCACGATCCATTTGAAGCGTTGCTGGAGCGCAGTAAGGCCCGCTCGGGCGTCACGCAGGACATGGAGCTCGGGGCCGCCGACCTCAAGGCGCTGGTCGCCGAGTTCAAGGCCGAGATCAAGGCGCGCACGGGCGCCGATTTCCCCGACGATCCCCGCGAGCAGCTCTGGGGCGCCATTGGGGCCGTGTTCGGTTCGTGGAACAACGAACGCGCCCTGGTGTACCGGAAGCTGAATAACATCCCGGATGAATGGGGTACCGCGGTCAACGTGCAGGCCATGGTCTATGGCAACATGGGAAACGACTGCGCCACGGGTGTCGCCTTCAGCCGCGACCCGGCGACCGGCGAGAAGCGGTTCTACGGCGAATACCTCATCAATGCCCAGGGCGAGGACGTCGTTGCGGGCATACGGACGCCCAGACCCATCGCGCAGCTGCGGGACGAGATGCCGGACGCTTATCATCAACTGGTCCGGATCTGCGACACGCTGGAATCCCATTACAAGGACATGCAGGATATCGAATTCACCATCCAGCGCGGCACCCTGTGGATGCTGCAGTGCCGGGTTGGGAAGCGCACCGGTTTCTCCGCCATCACGATCGCGGTCGATATGGTGAAGGAAGGGTTGATCGACGAGCGGGAAGCCCTGCGGCGCGTGGAACCCGACCAGCTCGACCAGTTGCTGCGCCCGGTATTCGACGTGGAAGAAAAGCGCCGCGCGGAGAACGAGGGACGCGTCCTGGCCAGGGGACTCAACGCCGGTCCGGGCGCGGCGGCCGGCAAGGTGGTGTTCAACGCCCACGATGCCGAGGAATGGGCGGGCCGTGGCGACGAAGTCATCCTCGTTCGCATTGAAACTTCACCCGAAGACATACGGGGCATGAACGCCGCGTCAGGCATCCTGACCGCCCGGGGCGGCATGACGAGCCACGCCGCACTGGTTGCCCGTCAGATGGGCAAGGTCTGCGTCGCCGGCTGCGGCGAGCTGGACATCGACTACGCCTCGCGGAAGATGCGCGTCGGCGACCATGTGATCGCCGAAGGAGACTACATCTCCATCGACGGATCTACCGGGGAAGTTATCGCCGGGGCTATCCCGACCATTCCTTCCGAAGTGCTGCAGGTCCTGTTGCAGGATACCATGTCGGCCGAAGATTCGGAGGTTTACCAACGGTACGAAAGCCTGATGGCCTGGGCGGACCGGATCCGGCGGCTGAGAGTACGAACCAACGCGGATCAGCCCGATCAGTCGGCCACCGCCCGCGCCTTCGGCGCCGAGGGCATCGGCCTTTGCCGCACGGAGCACATGTTCTTCGAAGAGGACCGGATCGATGCGGTCCGCGAAATGATCCTGGCCGATGACGAGGCCGGCCGCCGGAAGGCGCTGGCCAGGCTGCTGCCCATTCAAAGAAGCGATTTCATCGGAATTTTCGAGGTCATGGACGGCTACCCCGTCACCATCCGTACGCTCGATCCGCCGCTGCACGAATTCCTGCCCCACGAGGCCGAAGCCATCGCGCAGCTCGCCGCGCAGACGGGCGTACCCGTGGAACGATACCAGCGAAAGCTGGAGGACCTGCGGGAAGCCAACCCCATGCTCGGCCACCGTGGCTGCAGGCTCGGTATCGCCTACCCCGAGATCACCGAGATGCAGGCTCGAGCCATCTTCGAAGCCGCGAGCGACTGCCGGAAACGGGGAATCGAGGCCATTCCCGAGATCATGATTCCCCTGGTCGGCCACATCAACGAGTTGCGCCTGCAGGCCGACGTCGTACGTCGGACGGCCCGGACCGTGCAGGATGAGACCGGCGTGGAGGTGGACTACCAGATCGGCACGATGATCGAACTGCCGCGGGCCGCGCTGACCGCCCATGAAATAGCGGAAGAGGCGGAGTTCTTCTCCTTCGGAACGAACGACCTGACGCAGACGACCTTCGGACTCTCCCGCGACGACGCGAAGTTCATCCCGGACTACCTGCACGCCGAGATATGGCCGGAAGATCCCTTCGTCAGCATTGACGGCAGCGGTGTGGGCGAACTCGTGAAAATCGGCGTCGAGCGCGGCCGTGCCACGCGGGACGGCATGAAGGTGGGCATCTGCGGCGAGCACGGCGGCGATCCCGATTCAGTCGAATTCTGCCACGGCGTGGACCTGGACTACGTCAGCTGCTCCCCGTACCGTGTGCCCATCGCCTGTCTGGCCGCGGCCCGGGCGGCGCTGTCCGATTAGGGCGTCTGGTTCGCGGGTCCTCTTCAGAACCTTCATTGTCCGCGCACAGGTGTAACGGCGGCTTGCCGCGGGACACCCGAATCATGTGGGAACTCTTCTGGCGATTCCTGGCCCTGGGATGTGTCAGCTTCGGCGGTCCCGCCGCCCATATGGGTTACTTCCGCGCCGTTTTCGTGGAGCGGTTGAAGTGGCTTGACGAAACGGCCTACGGCCGGCTCATTGCCCTGAGCCAGTTCCTTCCCGGACCTTCTTCCAGCCAGGTCGGCTTTGCCATCGGATACCAGCGGGCGGGTCTCGCCGGCGGCGTGGCCGTCTTCCTGGGTTTCACGCTGCCGTCGTTCCTGCTGCTGTTCCTGCTCGCGACGGCCGGAGGAACGCTGACGGACACGGTCTACTTCGGCGGATTCGTCAAGGGGCTGAAACTGCTGGCCGTGGTCGTGGTCGCCGACGCGGTGCTGGGCATGTATTCCACCTTTTGCAGGAGTCGGCTGACCGGGGTGCTCTGTGTATTGACCGCGTCGGCTCTGTTGATCGCCCCTTCGATGGCGACCCAGTTCGCAGTCCTGGCGGTGGGCGCGCTGCTCGGATGGCGCCTGCTTCGCACACCGGAGACCCCGCCCGGGGGAAGACTCCGGTTCTCGTGGCTTCCGCTGACGCTTTTCTTTTCCCTCCTCATCGCCCTGCCGTTTCTGGCGAATCTGTCGCCGAACCTCGATCTTTTTTCCCGCTTTTACCAGACCGGCAGCCTGGTTTTCGGGGGCGGACACGTGGTGCTGCCTTTGCTGCAGCAGACCGTGGGCGACGCGCTTTCCATCGATCGTTTCCTGCTCGGATACGCGGCCGCCCAGGCTATCCCCGGTCCCATGTTCGCCATGTCGGCGTTCCTTGGCGCGGAAATGACGCCGGATCATGCACTGGCTGGCGCGTTGATAGCGGTCCTGGGGATCTTCCTGCCGGGATTCCTGTTGATCCTGTCTTTTCACGACACCTGGGAGACCCTGGCGAAAAAACCAGGCGCGGCCGGCGCTGTCGCGGGGGTCAACGCATCGGTGGTCGGACTCCTGCTGGCCGCGCTCTACCAGCCCGTGTTCATCAACGCCGTCTTTTCGTCCCTGGATCTCGCGCTCGCCGTCGTCGGGTTTTTCCTGCTCAGGGTGTTGCGCCTGCCTATCCTGGCGTTGGTCGCGTTCTTTGCCGCGGCGGGGATGCTGGCAGCCGTCCTGGGTTGACGAATCCGCGATCGTCCAAGCAATCATCTTGCGCGATGACAGTTACGTGGTCCAAAGGACGCAGCTCTGGTGAGTGGATCGAAACTGAGGGTTTATGTCCAGGCCTCGCAACCGCGAAACGCCATGTGTTTCCCGGCTTCGTACGCGGGAAACTTCCGGTAGGTGTTGATCCCTTCGACCGGATCGCCGCGGAACAGGAACAGGCACGGCCATTCCCGCGTGACGCGCGTCGTCGCGGGAATGTACTGGATCGAGCCGCCCCGCCTCCAGGCGTTGCTCTCGTTAGGATCGGAGCCATGCAACCAGTCGATATGCCGGTCAACCTCCCGAAGCAGATCCGCAGGAAGGACATCCCGCACGATGACGAAACCATCTCGGTCGTAGTCTGCCCGGATGCCCTTCAAATCGGGAAACGTGAATTCGGACATGCGGCTGGCACTCCGGCGGAGGCGGTCGCCTTCGCGGTTTCAGCGGACGGTGATCCGGATTTGGAAAATCGAATATGGCATACACTGACTATGTCGGTTAAATTAGAATACTACACAAGGGACAATTCGACTGGATCCGAACACATCCAAGTGCGCTCAACGTAACGGACCATGTACCGAATCACTCTATTTGCAACGCTGACCCTGTTTCTTTCGGCCCCGGAACTCTCCGCCCAACGGGTCAACTCCGTTGGCGTCGAGTTGCCCGAAGACGCAGCGCCTCTGGAGCGGCAGCGACTGCGGTTTTTCGAGATGGACGGGACGTACATGGAATGGTTCAAGACCATTTACAAGCGCAGCCCGGCCACGAATCTCATTTCCGAGCCGCTGGTCCGCCAGGACCATAACTACGATCTGGTACCGGCCGCCGCAAAGTCCTGGGAAGCTACGCCGGACGGCTATACGTGGCTCTTCCATCTGCGATCCGGGATGCAATGGGACGACGGCCGGCCTTTCAACGCCCACGACTATGTCTTTACCTTTCGCCGGGGGGCAGACCCGGACAATGCCTACGATTTTGAATGGCACTACCAGATCATCAAGAACTGGAACGCCGTGGTTTCCCGCGAATTGCCCGTCGATTCGCTGGGCGTGGAAGCCATTGACGACACGACGCTGGCCGTCCATACCGAGCAGCCCGTACCTTACCTGCCCTACAACCTCATCATGAGTTGGGCTTCGCCGGAACATGCGGTGGCCAAGTACGGCGAGGAATGGTCCACCCGGGCGGAGACCCACATATCGTCCGGCCCGTTCAAGCTCACGGAATGGCGCAAGAATGAAATTATCATCCTGGATGCCAACCCGATGTACCGGGGGTCGATGCCGCCCCTGCTCGACCAGGTAATCATCCGCGTGTTCTCCCAGTCGGCCGTGCCGCTCATGCTCTCGGCCTATACGGCGGACGAAGTGGACATGATCCTCCTCAACGGGCAGGCGTCCCTGGGCAGGGTCAAGAGCGACCCGGTGCTCCGACATGAACTGCATTCCATGGTCAACTTCGTTACGTTCTACATGACCATGGATACGTACAATCCGCCTTTCGACGACCTGCGCGTCCGGAAAGCCTTCGCCCATTCCATCGACCGAACGGCCCTGATGGACTCCGCCCTGAAGGACGTGGGCGTTGCGGCTTACAGCATGCTGGCCCCCGGTTTCCCGGGCTCGAGACCGGATGTTTTCCGGAATATGCTGCCCTACGATCCCGAACGAGCCAGGAAATTGCTGGCCGAAGCCGGATACCCCGACGGCAAGGGATTTCCCCAGGTCGACATCTGGATCCGCGCCCACGATTCACAGTCCACCCGTCTGCCCGCCGAGGCCATCCAGGCGATGATCGCCGAAGCGCTGAATGTCAGGGTCGGGGTCAGGGTCATCGAACGCAAGGTGTTCACCGACGGGCTTAACAACCACGAAGTGACGCTGGCCCTGGTGGCCTACAGCCAGGATTTCCCGGATCCGGCCAACCTCCTCGGACTCTGGCGTTCGAGCGGTCGCCACGCGTGGCACGACGATACCTTCGAACGGCTTATTCGCGAGGGCAACGAGTTCATGGGGCCGTCCGAAGAAAGATACGCCATTTACCACGCCGCCGAACGCAGGCTCGTGGAGGACGTGGGCGGCATCTTCCTCTGGTTTCCGGTAGAACACCGTCTCTGGAAACCCGATTTCTACAGCCCTACCCTCCTTCCCAACCGGCTCGGCATGGAAGTCTGGTCCAACCTGACCTGGATGAACGGGTATTTCAGGGATACGGATCGTGCGGCGGTGGATCAGCCGGGCGGCCGCGGCCTCTGGGACTGGCTGAAATCCGCTCTGGACTGACGTGACTGGTGGAGAACGGTGGTTTTGCGCGCGATGACCTCTGCCTGACCTCTGCCTACTGCAGGGGGGTTGAGAACCCTTCCAGCGCTTTCTCGTCGATCCGGACGCCCAGGCCGGTCCGGTCCGTCACCGGAAACGCGCCGCCTGTGGGCTGCGGGGCTTCCAGCGCGTAGCGGCACCGCGTGGGATAGGATTCGTGGCCGTGTTCCATGACCAGGAAGTTGGGGATGGCCGCGGAGAGTTGGATGGTAGCGGCGATGGACAGCAGTCCGCCGCCCCCGATGTGGGGCGACACGGGGATGTTGTAGGTCTCTGCGAGCACGGCGATGCGTTTCCCCTCGGTCAGCCCCGTACGGCCGATATCGGGCATCACCACGTCGCAGGTCCTTCTGTCGAAGGCTTCCTTTATCTCGAACCGGGTGCGGTACCACTCTCCGTTGGCGACGTGCATGTCCAGCGCCCGGGTCACAGCCGCGTGACCCGCCAGATCCTCGGGTAAGGTCGGCGCCTCCAGCCAGTAGACGTCCAGCGCTTCCAGTTCCCGGCCCAGCCTGATTGCCTCGGCCACGTCGAATTCGGTGTGCACGTCCACCATGACGGCGACGTCCGGACCGACGCGCTCGCGGACGGCCGCGGCGATGGCCACTGTTCCTTTGCGGTCCCTTGCCGGGGACAGTTTCAGTCCGCGATAGCCCTCGGCCACGAGTCTTTCGGCCCGGTCCGCCGCGGTGGCGGGGTCGCGGCCGGCGCATCCCGAGTAGATCTCGACCCGGTCCCGGAACCGACCCCCGAGCAGTTTGTGCACCGGCAGGTCCAGCGCCTTGCCTTTCAAGTCCCACAGCGCGATGTCGCACGCGGCGAGGGCGTCGACGTAGAATCCGGTCGGATGTCCCCTTTCCCGCATGCCGTCGAAGAGGCGCTGCCACAGGAACTCCACGTCGTGCGGGTCAGCACCGATCAGGACGGGACGGCACAGGTCTTCCACGATGGTCCCCGTGGTATCGGGCGAAATGGGACTTTGCCCCTCGCCGTAACCGACGAGACCGTCGTCGGTCGTTACACGCACCACCAGGGTCTCGTGCATGTCGGACTTGAAGGCATGCCTGGCCTCCGGTATGAAATACGGGGAGGACACGCCGGGTTCAGCGGATACGCCGCCACGTGCGCCGGGGCCGCCTTCGCGCAATTCCTGGCCGGTTTCTCTAGGGATTCGTATCGCGAAGGCTTCGACGTTCGAGATCTTCATGGGTATCAATCCTCCGGTCGCTCGCCGGCGGGCGCCATTTTCACCAGCCTGGGATCGAATCGGGCCACTACGTCCACCAGGTCGGCCTGCGCCGCCATCACTTCTTCGATGTTCTTGTATACGAAAGGGACTTCGTCGAGACCGGCGGACATGAGCGTGACGCCTTTCTCCCGAAGCATCCGGTTGGCGTCCTGCCAGTTCAGGCTCCGGACCGCCCGCTTCCGGCTCATTACACGGCCTGCGCCGTGTGCGGCCGAATTCATGGCCTCCCTGTTCCCCTTCCCGCGGACCACGAAGGCGGGACTCGCCATCGAGCCGGGTATGATGCCCAGGACGCCCGGGCCGGCCGGCGTGGCGCCTTTACGGTGCACGATCGCTTTCCGGTCCGGTCTACGGTCGGACTGGGCGGACTGGCCGGGGACGTCGATCCTTTCCTTCCACGCGAAGTTATGGTGATTCTCCAGGTCCAGCAAGACTTCCGCACCCAGGTGGCCGGCCATGTGCCGGTGTATGCAGGCGTGGTTGGCCTCCGCGTAGTCGCCCATTAGTTCCATGGCCGCCCAGTACTCCTGGCCGGGTTCGGTGTCCAGGTCCAGCCACGCCAGGTGCCGCTGTTCCCTGGGCAGTTCGGGGCGCAGGGACATGGCCAGCCGGCTGTAATGAGAGGCGACCATGGCACCCGTCCCCCGGCTACCGCTGTGGGAAAGCAGCGCCAGGTAGGTACCGATATCCAGCCCCTTTAGCGGTTCGTGCAGCGTCAGCTCACCGAATTCGACGAAATGGTTGCCGCTCCCGCTGGTACCCAACTGACTCCAGGCCTTGTCCCTGGCCTTCCGGGTCACCGGAGAGACGGACCAGTTCCGGTCGAGGACCGGGTGGTTCCGGCGTTTCTTGAAACGGGCTCCCACGCCGAAGCGCGTCTCGGCTGAGATGGCCTTCTTCAGCCGGTCCTTACCCCGGTCATGCTGCAGCGTGTTCAGCGGCAGGTCCAGGACGGTCAGCTTCATACGGCAGGCGATGTCGACGCCCACGGCGTAGGGAATGACCGCGTTGTCCGTGGCCAGCACGCCGCCGATGGGCAGGCCGTAACCCACGTGGGCGTCCGGCATCAGCGCGCCGGCCACGGCCACGGGCAGGGAACAGGCCCGTTCCATCTGTTGAACCGACTGCGCGTCCAGGTCGCGTCCCCATTGCCGGTATGGTACGGGTTTTGCCAATGAGCCAGCGTCCTCGTTACAGGGTTCGAGTCGAATGAGAAGCGAATTCGCACGGGCCCGGCGGATCAGAAACCGATGATCTGCTGGCCGCTGAAGGTGAGCCGGTACATGAGCCGTTCATAGCGCGTATCGTCAAAGGGCGTCGGGGCGTGCAGCGTGCACCGGTTGTCCCAGACCACCAGGTCGCCCGGACGCCAACGGTGCATGTAGGTGAAATCCTCGCCCGTCGCGTGCGTCTGCAGATCGTCCAGCAGCGCCGAACCCTCCTCCACCGACATCCCTTCGACGGATTCTATGTGGCACAGAGGCAGGTAAAGCGACTTCCGTCCGGTCTCCGGATGCCGTGCGACCAGGGGCCGGACGATTGGAGGAAACTGCTCGAGCAGCGCCTCGCTGAGTGGCGGCCGGTGCGGATTCTTCTTTCTGAGCAGTTCGTTGAGGTGGTTGTAGGAATGGACGGTCCGGATGGAATCGATGCGTGCTTTGACGTCGTCCGGCAGATCCTCATAGGCCGCGGCCATGCCCGCGAAGCCGGTCTCCCCGCCTTCCGGGGGCGTTCGGATGCAGAACAGGCAGGATCCGATCGGTTGGGGATGGCGGAAAGAATCGTCCATGTGCCACAGCAGCGGCGGCGGGTCCGCCTGGATGAAGAGCGAAGTGTACCTGCCGTTTTCCTTTGCGCTCCCGATGCGCAGTATGTCGGGGAATCCAGGTACCAGGAATGCCGGATCGTATTTCTCATTGCCCTCGGGTGTTCCGAAGCGCTTCACGAACCGGCGGAGATGGGCGGGGTCGAGGTGGCCCTGGTCGCGTAAGACGATCAACCCGCCCGCTTCATGAAACGCGTCCATGGCTTCGTTGACCATGGCGTCATCGAGCCGCGCGAGGTTCAGGTCCCCTAGTTCGGCTCCGAAGCCGGATGGGGTCAGCGAAGTGTACTTGGATTTTGTGGTCATGCCGGATGCATTTCCGTTCCGATGATTCGAACTGGCTGAAGCGTCGGTCTCGGTTCAGCGCACTCTCGTCAGTTCAGCGCAGTTTCCCACGACCGATGATGGGCCAGACCGTCTCGACGATCCCGTTACGGATCCCGTAAAGGTGATCGTGGAGGAACAGAGTGACGTCGGTGTAAGCCACCATGAGGTCCAGCTTGTCTCCGACGGCGATCTCGTGATTCGGCCCGTTGAAGGTCACGGTCCCGTGTTCCGCGGACATGCGCACGCTCTCCACACCCTCGACACCGACCGGCATGGGCATGCCGAACCACGCGGGAACCGTCTTGAACCCGGCGTCCACAATCAGCCGGTTTGGTTCGGGGCGGCTCGTGACCGTCACGTGCACGAAGATGGCCGGATCGGTGCGAACCCCCCACAGGGTATACATAACGTCGTTGAAGATCGCGCCGCCCGCCTGGATCTCGGTAATCCCGTCCAGATCGGGGGTGACCGACAGCGTCCCGCTTCCTCCACCGCTCACGATGTCGCAGGGCAGCCCCTCGGCCCGGCAGCGCCGCGCGGAGTCCACGAGATCTCCCACCGCCCGCCTGATCTCCCCGTGTTTCCAGTCGGATTCTTCGTCCACGCAGGCATGTCCCTCCCAGGCCATAACGCCCCGGAACCGCAGGCCGGGGGTGTGGTGGACCTTACGGGCGAGTTCCACGACCGGTTCGCCGGGCCGGACTCCGGCGCGTTCCATTCCCGTGTTCAGTTCGATGAGCACGCCGACTTCGACGCCGGTTTCGCGCGCGGTGTGGCCCAGGTCCTCCAGCGTGGCGTCGCTGTCGACGGCGACCTTCACGTCAGCCTCCTTGCAGAGATGGACCAGACGAGTATATTTTTGCGGTCCCACCACCTGGTTGGCGATCAGGATGTCCTCGATGCCGCCCGCGACCATGACCTCGGCCTCGCCGAGCTTGGCGCAGGTGACCCCGATTGCGCCGGCCTTCAATAACCTGTGGGCGATTGCCGGAATCTTGACCCCCTTGATATGTGGGCGCCAGTCCACGCCGGCCTTCTTCAGCCGCTGTCCCACGGTACGGATGTTGTCCTCGAGACGGTCCAGGTCTACCCATAGCACCGGGGTATCCAGGTCCTCCTTGCGCAATCCGATCTCGTCCAAAGTTTATTCCCCTCTTATGGCCTTCGTGAGCGGTGCGTCTCATCGATCGCCGGGCCAGTGGCTGTCTCCGGCAGATAAGGGCTAAAAAAGACAAATCGATCGAGAGTTCAATGATTTTACAGACTATTCATTGTGTACCACCTCGGCAACGCTCGGTCAAGGGCGATTAACGTCCCTGTGCCCCATCCAATCGCAGGAGGACATCATGGAAATAGCGGGACTGTTGATTCAACCGGCCGTCTTGCTGGCGGCCTTCGTCTTCTTCTGGCGGGAAGCCAAGGCAGGGCGCCAGGAGCTAAGGGCCGAATTGAAGGCCGAGATGCAGAACATGGAAACCCGTATTCGGGAAGATATAGGGAAGTTAGAGCACCGGATCGCCCGAATTGAAGATCTCATGCTCAGTCAGCGTCATACTTCGTAACCAATTCACAAAAACTGGATTTCGCCGATACTCTTCCTTCTGTCACGGTTCATCCCGCGTACCTGACATCTTTGAAAGGGGACACCAGCGGTTCTTCAGGACAGTGCAGCCGGCCGTTCACCACCCAACCACAGTCTCGTGCCTCGAGCTCCGCCACGAGATATCCTTCCCACTTTTCTATTTCCTTTTCATAGGCCGGATCGTCCACCAGGTTGCGGCATTCGCCGGGGTCCTCATCGAGGTCGAAGAACTGCTTCTGATCGATGCGTGGCAGCCAGATGAACTTCCGGTGCCCGTCCGTCACGTACTGCATTTCCTGTTCAGGGGCGTAGCACCAGCAGTGCTCGCCGTGAATAAAGTCCCGCCAGCCGTCGGTTGTGCCCCGCATCAGCGGAAGGAGGCTGCTGCCCGTCACCGTGGGCGGTACGTCCACGCCGGCCGCGTCCAGGATCGTCGGCATGATGTCGCGAAGTTCGGTTACGCCGTCGGCGACGGGCGAGATCACCCGTTCGCCCCAGGCAGCCGGGGGACATACGATAAGCGGTATCCTCGCGCTGCCCTCGTAGGCGTAGGTCTTGCGCCAGAGATGGTGATCGCCCACCATGTCGCCGTGGTCGGATGTGAAGATCACCCAGGTGTTGCTCCAGGTCTCCGGGTCATGGCGTTCCATCCAGTTCTTGAGTCGGCCGATCTGGGTGTCGATGAATGAGATCTCCCCGTAATACCCGGACCTGCCGCGATGTATGCGCGAGGCCGACAGCTTACTGTGCCAGGCGTTGACGTCCTTGGCGTCGAAAGGCACGTCGTGCATGTCCGTCCAATCGCCGATGTACGGCGACGGAGTTTCCCGCTCGTGGTACAGGTTGAAGTACCAGGCGGGCGGCACGTACGGCGAATGGGGACGGGCGAAGCTGATGTTGAGGAAGAAGGGTCTGGAACGATCCCGCCCCGTGATGTAGTGGATCGCCCGGCTCATGGTCCAGGCCGTCGGATGGAGATACTCTTCCGTATGCCAGGGACGCCCGATCCACGAATTCCAGTTGACCCCGTGATCGTCCGGCGTAATGTCCCGTTTTTTCTCCCGGTCGAACCACTGGCGGTACTCGTCCCGCAAGCCTTCGGCGATCAGCCGGCCGGATTCGTCCAATTCCGCCGACTGAAAACCCATGTCCGCGCGCTGCGGCGTGAAGTGCCCCTTTCCGACCAGGTGGGTGGCATATCCGGCATCCGCGAGCGTCCGGCCAGGGTATGGGGGAAGTCGTTGGGTATCGGTCCCTGTCCCCGTCCCATCCCAAGGACGCCCGTGTGCCACTGGTCCATGCCGGTCATCACGGTCGAACGGGCGGGAATGCAGGATGGGACCGCTGTGTAGGCGTGGGGAAACCGCGTCCCCCGTGCGGCCAGGTGATCCAGATTGGGGGTTTCCACCACCGGATGGCCGTCGCAGCTCATACAGTCGCCGCGCATCTGGTCCGCCATGATGAATATGACGTTGGGACGGGACATGGTTTCCTGCTCCTGGACGATGCAGACACCTGATTTTGAGCTGGTCGAAATAGGAATCATAACTTACTCGCCCGGTATCCACTGTCAAGATTTGAAGTCCTCCTGGCATCACGGGAGACGACCTGCGTCAAGCCGTTTATACCCTTGACATTGGGGCGGTCTGCTCCACATTTCATGCAGGGCAGGACCTTCGATGTTCGAGACCTCAAGATCCCGTCAAAGGAGGCATGCGCTCCATGGCTGCGCGTTACAAACCTATCACCGATGAAGAGCGGGCATACTGGGCGGACATCCGGCGCCAGTTCTACCTCGAGGACGGCGTGACTTTCCTCCAGGGCGGCTCGGTGGGCCCATCGGCGAGACCCGTCATCGAGCAGGTGATCGAGTGGCTGCGGCAGGTAGAGGCGAACCCGCTGCGAAACCAGGGCGGCAGTATCATGGGGCCCCTGGTCGAGTCGGCCCGCGCGAAGGTCGCCGATTTCACCGGGGCTTCCGCGAAAAACGTGGCCCTGGTACTCAACACCACGATGGGCATGAACGTTCCCGCCCGCGGGTTGCCCCTGCAGCCCGGCGGTGAGGTGTTGATGAGCGACCAGGAATACCCCTCCGTCCAGCGCATGTGGGAACACATGGCGAAGACGCAGCACGTCCTGATCCGGAAGGTTCCCCTGCCGACCCCACCCGAAACACCGGGGGAGATCGTCGACGCCTTCGCCGCCCGTATCACGCCACGTACCCAGGTCGTGGTCTTCTCCCACGTCTACTGCACCACGGGCCTTGTGGCGCCGGTTGATGAACTGACCGCCCTGGCTCATAGTCACGGCGCCGTGGCCGTAGTGGACGGCGCCCATGCGGTCGGCATGGTGCCGGTAGACATCGAAGCCTGGGGATGCGATTTCTACGCCAGCAGTACCCACAAGTGGCTGCTGGCGCCCAAGGGGACGGGCATCTGCTATGTCGCGGATCCGTATCTGAGTGCACTGCCGGCGCCCATCCTGGGATACAATACCGCGCCGTACGGCCGTGCCGGAAGGTTTGACGTGACGGGGACGCACGACATGACGCACTTCGCCGGTCTGGGCGCCGCCATCGATTATCAACTGGGCATCGGGTGGGAAGACCGGATCAGGCCCTATTGCCTCGACCTGGCCAGGTATTTGCGCGAACTGGTCACGACAGAGATCGAAGGCGCCCGCATGACCGTGCCTCCCGGGCCCGAAATGTCCGGGTTCCTGACTTCTTTTACCATCGATGGCTGCGATCTCGGCAAGGTCGTTCAACTCATGTGGGAGGAGTATCGCATACAGATCGCCGCCACGCGGGCCGGCCATCTGCCCGTCTTCCGCATATCCACGCACTTCTACGACAGTTACGAGGATATCGATCGGTTCATCGATGCGTTGAAGCAGGTACTCGCCACCCGGCGAGACGAGCTGTTCGAAGAAGAGGAATAGGCTGCAGGATCCATCCCCGCTTGCCGCCGCGTGTAAGGTTCCGAACCCATGCTCAGACTCGAATTCGACCGCGGGACCATCCTCGTGCACGGCGACCGGGACCAGGTGGCCGAGCTGTCCTTGCCCGGTTGCGCGTTTGACCAGCGGGTGGCCCTGTACCGCGCTCCGGCGCGGCATTACCGCGAGATCATCACGTTGCTCGCCGATCGGGACATCCCGTACCGGGACGACGCCCGCTCCTACGAGAAACTCGACCTTTCCCTCCAGTCGGACCGGTCCCCCTTTCCCTACCAGCAGGAAGCCGTAGACGCCTGGTGGAAGGCCGGAGGCCGTGGCGTGGTCGTGTTGCCGACCGGGTCGGGCAAGACTTTCGTCGCCCTCATGTCCATGGCCCGCGTCCAGCGCAGTACGCTGGTGGTCGTTCCCACCATCGACCTGATGCAACAGTGGTACGGCGTGATCTCCAGCCAGTTCGACGTTGAAGTGGGCCTGATCGGCGGGGGCTATTACGACATCGAACCGGTCACGGTGTCCACCTACGATTCGGCGTACCTGCACATGGAGCGGCTCGGTCACCAGTTCGGACTGGTGATTTTCGACGAATGCCACCACTTGCCCGGACCGTCCTACCTTATGACAGCGGACCTGTCGCTGGCACCGTACCGCCTCGGGCTGACGGCTACCCTCGAGCGGGAGGACGGCGCGGAACACCTGTTGAGGGACGCGGTCGGGGAGACGGTCTACCGCCAGGAGATCCGATCTCTGAGCGGGGCGTATCTGTCCGGCTATGAGACGATCAAGATCAACGTCCGCCTTTCACCGGAAGAGCGGGTCGAGTACCAGGAGGAACGGGATATCTACCGTGCCTTCCTGGACCGGCACCGGATCTCGTTGTCCGGTCCCAATGGGTGGGTCCGTTTCCTGTCGGCGACGTCCCGCAGCGAAGAAGGGCGCCGGGCCTTCACGGCCTACCGTACCCAGAAGGCCATCGCCCAGGGTTCGCAGGCCAAGCTGCGCGTCCTGGAACGGCTGATCCGGCAGCACCGCCGTGACCGCATGCTCATCTTCACCAGCGACAACGAAACGGTATACCGGATCTCGCGCCGGTTCCTCGTTCCCGCCATCACGCACCAGACCAAGATAAAGGAGCGCCGGGAAATCCTGGCGGCGTTCAACGCCGGCGATTATCCCTTCCTGGTCACCTCCCGCGTGCTGAACGAAGGGGTGGACGTCCCCGAAGCCAACGTGGCCGTGGTGCTGTCCGGTTCCGGCAGCGTAAGGGAACACGTACAGCGTCTCGGCCGGATCCTCCGGCGCGTCGAGGGAAAGCACGCGGTTCTATATGAACTCGTGGCCGAACGGACGGGCGAGGAGTACGCGAGTACCCGACGGAGACAGCACAGCGCATACCGGAAAAGCGCGGCAGGGAGGCGGTGACATGCTTACGGGCGACCTGCTCCGTGTCCGGTTTCGCAAGGGCGAGATCCATCTTCCCTATATCGATGAACTGGACCGGGATCACCTCGGGGTGGCCGAAACGCTGATCCGCATCTTCGCGTGCCATGAAGGCGGGACCCGGCAGGAACTCGACGAGGAGCTGACGGATACGACGGGCGCCGGGACGGAGTTCCTTTTTCACCGCGGACTAAGCAAGCTGCTGAAGGATCGCTGCACGTTCGCGTCCGCGTCGCCCGTAGATCCGGTGGAACTACGCCGGCGGATCTTCGAAGGCGCGGCCACGGCGTACCGGGACACGGAGCAGGTCCGCATCGACAGGGAAGCCATTCTGACCGAAGCGGCAAAGTCGGCCGCCATAGGCGCGGAGGCCGTAGAAGGCGCCTTCTACGCCGATCTCAGGGAGGCCGAGCGGCTGGAATCTTTCAAGCCCTGCACCGCCGAATGGCTTCTGAGCCGGTATAACGTCGCCCTCGCGCAGGCCGTCCTGCTCAGGGCATCGGAACTGGACCTGTACATCGCAGGGGAAAGTCCGGCCCGCTACCGGGATCTTTTCCGGAAGCTAAAATTCTTCCGGCTCCTCCACGAGATCCGACAGACGGGACCGGGGGAATATCACATACGCATAGGCGGCCCCATGTCGCTCTTCAAGTCGTCCCAGCGCTACGGTCTGCAGATCGCCCAGTTTCTCCCCGCGGTCCTGCACTGCGAGCACTGGCGTGTCTCCGCTTCCGTCGTATGGGGCGCCCGTCGCCGGAAGGGGGTGTTTCGCCTGACCGCCGAAACGGGCCTGAAACCGATCGGTCCTTCCGCGGGCCAGTGGGTACCCGAGGAGGTGGTATGGCTCGAAGAGCGCTTCGCCCGGTTGAATTCGGCCTGGCACGTGGAAAAGGGGTCGGAAATCGTCGATCTCGGCGGTCAGGGCGTGCTGGTACCCGACTACATTTTCACCCACCATCCCACCGGCCTGCGAGTGTACTTGGACTTTCTCGGATTCTGGCGCTCCAGCGGAGTGCGGACGCGCCTGGACCTGCTGGGCAGGTACGGTCCCCCCAACATAATCCTGGCGATTTCCGCGGAACTGGGCGTGGATGAGGAGGCATCGACCGAAATTACCGGCGAGATCTATGCATATCGGCGAACGCCCGTGGCCCGCGATATCCTCGGCATACTTGACGCCATGGTGGATAGGGCCTCCGGCGGATCACCGGAGAACTTGAGTCTGTTCGATGCGTAGGCGGCAGTGCGACCCGTGAGCGGTATAAATGGGTTGATCTGACTGGCCGCCGCGGCGTAGGTTATAGCCATGTCGTCCTGTCCTTCCAACTCCATTTCTTCATCGTGGACTATCCGGGGTTTCGAGGCGTTCCGGCAGGGCACCTTCGGCAATGGCGGCCAGAATCTCTACGTGTCCCGGGCGGGCGTGTTGCAGCGCATTCACCAGTTCGACCTGGACCGGGACGGCCACGTCGACCTGGTATTCTGCAACAGCCAGAACCACGGCGAAAAACCTCCCGTCACCGTGTACCATGACGTACTCGGCGATTCCACCGCCCGTTTCCTCCCGTCCGATGGGGGTAGGACCGGCGTTGTCGCCGATCTGAACGGGGATGGATACGACGACCTCGTCGTCGGCATGTTCTACAACGGGATCCGGCGGGACCTCAATGCCTACCTGTACTACGGCGGCCCGGACGGATTCGGCGAGCGGCGGGTGCAGTACCTGCCCGTACCGTATTGCACTTCGGTGGCCGCCGGAGACTTCGACGGGGATGGGAGACCGGACCTGGCATTCGTCTCCGATGGCAAATTGCGCCTGTTCTACCAGACCGCGTTGGGGTTCGAGCCCAAAGGATACCGGGATCTTGACGTAGCGGCCGACCAGGTTGCGTCCGACTACTTGGACGGCGATGGGTACTCCGACTTGGTGGTACGCACTGCCGGGGGAACGGTCAGTGTGCACTGGGGCGGCCCGGAGGGGATTGACCCGAACAGGTCGTCGACGATTCCCGTCGATACCGATCCTTCGGAAGAGCCGGATCCAGGTCTTGGCAGCTATCCCGAAGACGTCGACCCCGCCGTCCCGCTCGTATCCGTTCTCCGAATTCACGACACGCCCCATGTATTCGTCGCCAGGTCGGACGCTGTATACCTGGTGCCGCTCCATACCGGGCGGGAGACGGGCGAGCCGGTGCGTCTGTCCTGCCGCAATGCACTCGCCATTGCCGTCTGGAATCTGGACGGGGACGGCCGGTCCGACCTGGTCGTGGCCTGCCGGGACCGGGATGACGGAGCGGAGTGTTCGTGGCTGTACCATGGGGGCGAAGACGGGTACAGCGATCGAAACCGTACGGCGATCCCCAGCCGTTACGCCTGCGATGTGGCCGTCGGGGACCTGGACGGGGACGGTCGACTCGAAATCGTGATCTGCCAGACCCACACGCCGGAAAGCTATACGTCGGAATCCCTGGTGTACCACCGGGAAGACGGCGGGCTGTCGGCGCCGAAGGCCCTCGAGACCCATGACGCCCGGCGGGTGCTGCTGGGCCGCTCCTCGGATGACCCCCTTTCGCAGGCTGTTTTCATCAACCAGTTCAGCAGGAACCTCAGGGGCGACATCCCCGTCTACGTCTATCACGGTGGTCCTGACGGGTTCGTGCCGGAACGTCGACAGGAAGTGCCGGGATGGGGAGCGGTCGAGGCGCTTCGATGTGACCTGAACGACGACGGGCTGCCCGACCTGATCCTGGCCAACGCGTCCGAGAACTCGGTCGGCCAGGATCCGGGATCCTACGTGTACTTCAACGAGGAAGGGCGGTTCGGGACCGAACCGGACGTGCGCCTGCCGACTGTCCGCGCCCACGGAGTCTGTTGCGCGGACCTGGACCGGGACGGGTATCTCGACCTCGTATTCTGTGGATTCGACAATCCGGATATCGTCATCTTCCACGGCGGCCGGGATGGTTACGACTCCCGACGCGCGGAGCGTATCAAATTGGAATACGAAGGCGTCGTGTACAAGGATCCCCGGTGGATCTTCCTCGTCGACCTGGACGGCGACGGATGGCTCGACCTGGTCGTGCCGCAGATCGCCGACGATTACAGCTTCATCCTCCAGGGCGGCCCGGAAGGCTTCAGCATGGACCGATGCCAGGTGCTTTCCGTCTGGCACGGCGCGTGCGCCAGGGCGGCGGACCTCAGCGGGAACGGGTACCCCGACCTGGTCATCGGTGGACACGAACCGTCGATCGGAGCTCCCCACGATTCTTTCGTGCACATCTACTGGAACGGTCCCGACGGACTCCGCGAGGACCGCCGCACCCTCCTGCCGTCAAACGCGGTGAACGCCATGTCGATCATGGATTTCAACGGGAACGGCCTGCTCGACCTCTTCATCTGTTCCTACCACGACAACCGCGTGCGGGATATCGATTCCTATATCTACTGGAATCGTTCCGGCCGCGGTTTCTCCGCCGAAGACCGAACCCGTTTGTTCACCCATTCCGCGTCGGGATGCGTGGCCGCGGATTTCGACGGAGACAGCCGCGTCGACCTCGCCATCGCCTATCACAAGGTCGAGGGTGATCACGTCGGCCATTCCGCCGTCTGGTGGAACGGCCCCGACGGGTTCGACGCCGGTCGGGTTACGCGCCTGCCCACGACCGGTCCCCATGGCATGACCGCCGTCCAGACGGGTAACATGCTGGATGGGGGTCCTGAAGAATACTACGTATCTACGCCGTATCTACTTCCCGGTGGCGCGTCGGTAACGGACATCGCCTGGGAGGCCGAATGCGGACCCGGGACCTGGGTGCACGCACAGATCAGGCAAGCGGATACGGAGGAGGCACTCGAACACGCCGCCTGGCAAGGGCCGGAGGGAGAAAGTACCTGGTACGAATCACCCCGGCCGTTGCCGGTCTCCTGTGCGGGACCCTGGGTACAGTACCGGCTTGTCCTTGGCGCCGAAAACGGGGGCGGCACGCCGAGGGTGACCGAGGTGCGGTTGAAGTTGGGTTGAAAGACGACCGGAAGCATATGGCCGATCGGTATGGGTGATGGGCGGCACCGGATTTCAAAATCGAGTAAGCAGAGGAGTTTGGTTCATGCGAAAAGCGCAGGAGATACTCGATTCACTACTGAAGTGGGCGGGGGACGAGGACCTTGTCCGTGGTATGATCCTGTCGAGTGCCCGCGTCGATGGCGAAGACCACGTCGACCTGTTGTCGGACTACGATGTGAAACTGTACGTCAAGGATCTGGCGCTGTTCATGGGCGACGATGACTGGCTGGAAGCTTTTGGTCCCGTGATGACACTCTACCCTTCCGAACCGCAACTGACTGATATAGGGGAGTTGTTTCGCCTTGTGATTTATCACGACGGTATCCGAATTGACTGGTGCGTGGCAACCGCTGAATCCATGGACGAGCTCAACGGCGACCCCGAGCCCTACCGGGTGCTGATTGACAAAGACGGCCTTGTAAAGAACCCGGTTCGGCCATATCATAGCGCATATCATGTCCAAAAACCATCGAAGGCCGAATACGACGAACTGATCGCGGATTTCTGGTGGGACATCATCTACGTGGCCAAGGCCCTGTGGCGCGATGAACTCTACTGGGCGAAATACATGAACAGAAAGGTTCATTAGAAAGGTTCATTTCCCTTTTCTCGAAAAAGTCATCGAGTGGCAAATCGGCCTGCAATATGACTGGTCGGTCACGACCAATAAACACGGCCGCTGGTTCAAAAGATACCTGGATGCCGGGACCTGGGCGGAGTTGGAATCCACGTTTTCAGGTGCGGGTCTGCAGGAAAACTGGGACGCGTTGTTCAACGCGACCCGGTTGTTCAGGCGTCTTGCCGTGGCGGTCGCCGACGGTATGAACTTCGACTATCCCCATGAGACGGACCGCCGCGTCACCGAGTACATGCAGAAGATCAGGCGGCTGGACCGGGATGCGAAGGATTTCGTTTGAAGACGGATTGGTCGATGTTTGGAGGTATGTGTTCGACGTTGTACAATTGTACAATTTAGAAAACTGAAGATTAAAGCGACTGCTGCGCTGAGTTCTTTGTGTTTCACGGTCAAACGGCCCAAACGCTGGAGTATCGAAGATGAAGGCACTGCTGGAAAAACTGAATATCGAAGCATTGAACGCCGGGGCCTGTACGGGGATGGACGGCTGGATACACGGCGAGGGTCCGATCCTCACGTCGTACAACCCCACGAGCGCCGAGCCGATCGCGGGCGTGCGCCAGGCGACGCCCGAGGTCTACGATCGGGTGATCGAACACGCTCGCGGCACCTTCGATACGTGGCGGACCATTCCCGCGCCGAAGCGGGGCGACATGGTACGGGACCTGGGCAATATCCTGCGGGAGTACAAAGAGCCGCTGGGTGAGCTCGTTTCCCTGGAGATGGGCAAGATCCGCGTGGAAGGCATGGGGGAAGTCCAGGAGATGATCGACATCTGCGATTTCGCCGTGGGTCTTTCCCGCCAGTTGTATGGACTCACGATCGCGAGCGAACGGCCGAGTCACCGCATGAGCGAGCAGTGGCACCCGTTGGGCGTGATCGGCATCATCACCGCCTTCAACTTTCCCGTCGCGGTCTGGTCCTGGAACGCTTCCCTGGCCTCGGTATGCGGCGACGTCACCGTATGGAAGCCGAGCGGGCAGACGCCCCTGACGGCGGTGGCCACGCAGCACCTGTGCAACCGGGTCATGGCCGACCACGGCGTGGACGGCGTGTTCAACCTGGCCATCGGCCGCGGCAGCGACGTAGGCAATCTCATCCTCGACGACGAACGCGTACCACTCGTTTCCTTCACGGGTTCGACGAAGACGGGCAGGACCGTGGCCGCCCGGGTCGCGTCCCGGTTCGGCCGCACCATACTGGAACTGGGCGGCAACAACGCGATCATTATCACCGAGCACGCCGACCTCGAACTGGCCGTGCCCAGCATCGTCTTCGGCGCCGTGGGGACGGCGGGACAACGGTGCACGTCCACCCGGCGCATCATCGGACACAAGAGCCTGACATCGATGCTGATCGAGCGATTGGCCCACGCCTACAGCCAGGTGCCCATGGGAGATCCGGTCGATGACGGCACGCTCATGGGACCGCTGGTCACGGCCGACGCAGTGGACGACATGATGCAGGCCATTGAGCAGGCGAAGGCCGAGGGGGGCGAGGTGATCACCGGTGGCAAGCACCGTCCGGACCTGGGACCGAACTTCGTCGAACCAGCGATCATCCGCATGCCCGCCCAGACGGATATCGTGAAACGGGAGACGTTCGCGCCGATCTTGTATATACTTGAATATGAGTCTCTTGAAGAGGCCATAAGCCTGCATAATGAGGTGCCCCAGGGTCTTTCCAGCGCCATCTTTACCGACAGCCTGCGCGAAGCGGAGCGGTTTCTCTCGCCGACGGGATCGGACTGCGGCATCGCGAACGTGAATATCGGCACGTCGGGCGCCGAGATCGGCGGGGCATTCGGTGGGGAAAAGGAAACGGGCGGCGGCCGCGAATCGGGTTCGGACGCGTGGAAAGCCTACATGCGGCGCCAGACCAACACCGTCAACTGGTCCACCGATCTCCCGCTGGCCCAGGGAATCGAGTTCGGCGCCGGCGGTTCGGACGACGATTGACCGCGCATTTCGAAACGGCTACAGGAACGAAGACCGATCACAGAGACGGATATCGACACAGGGAGGGTAACCCATGTCATCCAACGGGGCGTTCATCATAGACAAGAATCTGGGCGCGCGCCTGGATGAATCCCAGGCCGATCTGACCAGGGTCAACGCCGACGGCAGGGAGGTGGTCCCGCTCACGGACGAACAGAAGTACCTGTTCGACAAGGACGGATGGCTCTTGATCCCCGGGGTGCTTTCAGAGGATGAGTGCGCGGAAATGCGGGCCTTCTGCCTGCAGCTGCACCATGAACCGGAGTCCATACCCGAACCGGAGCGGTCGGCCATCGGCGGCCCCCTGCAGAGCCTGACGGATCATCCGATGGTCGTAGGGTTCATGAACGAATTCCTGGCCTACCCCGGCCTGTCCAACCAGATCTGCTATGGTTTCCGGCAGGAGTCCGCCAACCTGATGTACCGGGAAGTCGGCGAAGGCCCCTTCGGCCCCCACAACGGGAACGGCATGCTGCGGTTCCCCGGAGACTCCCACCTCTACCGCTGCATTCCCGGCAAGGCCAACTCCGCGCTGACCCGGGTGGTCTGGGAGCTGAACCCGGTGGAAGAAGGGAACGGAACGCTCCTGGTATCCGGCAGCCACAAGGCCGTCTTCCCCGCGCCGCCGTCCATACAGTCGCCGGACTCGCCGATCTGGGATCAATATACGTGCCCGGCAGGATCGCTGATGTTCTTTACCGAGGCCCTGACGCACAGCGGCCGACCGTGGATCAATGAAGAGCACCCGCGCATCGCCATTTTCAGCTGCTACAATTCCGTCAACGCCCGGTGGCACAACTGGGATCCCCACCCCGAGCTTCTCGCGTCCATGCCGCCTCTGCGCCAGACGCTATACCGCGGAGTCTACGTGGCGAACAACCTGGTGGGGGGCGAGATGCACTAGGACCCGGTACCGTACCCGGGTTCCGGCAGGTGAAGACGACGGTTCAACGTCGTTCGGATGGAATATGGAAAAGGGGGTTACGCCGGTCACGCAGGGACCTGAAGGTAGTCCTCCTCCAGCACCTTGCCTAAACAGCGCAGGAGATAGTCGGCGTTCTCCCGGGTGAAGACCAGGGGCGGCTTGATCTTCAGGACGTTGTGCAGCGGGCCGTCGGTACTGATCAGGACACCGTGGTCCCGCATCCGGTTCGCCACGTAGGATGCCTGGTGGCCACCCGGATCCAGCGTGTCGCGGTCCAGCACGAGTTCCACACCCACGTAGAGCCCCATGCCGCGGACGTCGCCGATGATCGGGTGATCCGAAGCCAGGACGCGAAGCCCCTCCAGCAGGTAGCTACCCACCTCCAGGGCATTGGCTTGCATGCCTTCTTTCTCGATGATGTCCAGCACCGCCAGGCCGATAGCGCAGGAGACCGGATTCCCGCCGAATGTATTGAAATACTCCATGCCGTTGTCGAAGGCGCCGGCGACCTCCGGGGTTGTCACCACCGCGCCCAGCGGGTGGCCGTTTCCGATGGGTTTCCCCAGGGTAACGATATCCGGTACCGCGTCCTGGGTTTCAAATCCCCAGAAGTGGGTGCCCACCCGTCCGAATCCCACCTGCACCTCGTCGGCGATGCACACGCCGCCCGCGTCTCGCACGTGCCGGAAAGCTTCCCTGAAGTACCCGTCCGGCAACACGATCTGCCCCCCGCAGCCGGGCAGAGACTCGGCGATGAATGCGCCGACCCCTCTGCCGCGTTCAGCGAGCGTTTCGGTACATTCGCGGACATGGTCCGCGTACCGCGCCCCCGTTGCCGCCGAATAACCTTTGTACGGACCACGGTAGGGATCGGGCAGAGGCGTTTTGTGTACGTGGGACGGCGCACCGTCACCCCCCGGTCCGTCGAACTTGTACGGACTGATATCGATCAATGACGTCAGGTTGCCGTGATAGGCCCCGTCCAGGATGAGCAGGTCGCGTTGTCCGGTATGACTCCGCGCCAGGCGGAGGGCGAGGTCGTTCGCCTCGCTGCCTGAATTCACGAAGAAGCATACGCTGAGGGGGTCGGGCAGCTTCGTGCAGAGGCGTTCGGCGTAATCGACGAGATTGTCGTGGAGATAGCGGGTGTTGGTGTTCAGCACCGTCATCTGACGCTGGGCGGCCCGAACCACCTCCGGATGGCTGTGCCCCACGTGGGGCACGTTGTTCACGGCGTCGAGAAAGGCGCGTCCTTCATCGTCGTACAGGTACTGCATGTGGCCCCGGACAATCTTCAGGGGACGCCGGTAGGAGATGCTGAGGGACCTGCCGATATGGTGGCGGCGGGATGCAAGGATCTCCCGTGTAGTCCGTTGTTCCCGTGGAAATACCTCCGCGGGTACGCCCAGGATGACGTTCGGGTCCGGAGACAGGCTCAGCCAGACGTTCCGCTGGCTCGGTCCTCCCACGCCGGGGAAGTCTCCCGCGTTGCCAAGCATGTCCGTGACGATCTGAAAGTGCAGGTGGGGCGGCCAGCCTCCATTGACCGTCGGGTCGCCGAGGGATGCGAACCGTTCACCTTTCTCTATCTGCTTTCCTTCGTATAGACCGGTCAGCGACTCCACGCTCAGGTGGCCGTACAGCGTGTAGAGCCCCTGGGCGGAACCTGCTGAACCGTCCGTTACTTCCGCGGTGTGCTCAAGAATGATGCACGGCCCGTAATCCAGCGGCTGAGTGTTGTTCCGGAAGCTGTGGACCTTTCCCTCCAGTGGGGCGTAGACCGGAGATCCGGCGGGCAGGAAAACATCCATCCCAAGGTGTATGGTCCGCCGTTCGGGCATCTCGTCGGAGTCGAGCGTGAATTGATCGGCCGTATAGACCTGGCGGGCCTCGTTGTATTGGCCGATCCCCGCTTCCGCTTTCGCGTTTTCCATTTTCCGGAAGATGTCCGCGGCAAGTTCGTCCGCGTCGACCGAACCGCCCAGCAGGGCCCGGTCCGGGCTGCCCACGCTGAGATCGAAGACGAGGGCGGAGGAGAGGTCCACGCCGGGGCCCATGACCGGCGCGAAGCTGCCGCGCTTCGAGGCCAGGTACGCTTCGATACCCGGGGTCTGCGGACACGGCGGCAGTTCGCAGGCGTCCCGAAACAGGTATTCGACGAAGGATGGGGACGTGCCCTCGAGTTTTTCGAGGAGATCCCAGGCGTTCTTCTCGCTGACGGAGAGGTAGGTATTTTCCGGTTCGGCCACTTGCTGATGGGCCGATATGGCCACGCTCATGCACAGCCGCATCACGGCGCAGTGGTAGAGCAGTTTCAGGTCCAGGTCCGTCAACGGGCGCTCGGCGTGGTATCCGGCGACGACGTGCGCGGCGGCCGACAGAGGCTCCGACTTGCCGAGCATGACATAGGCGGCGGCGACGGCCGGCTCGAAGAGCGCGCAGGACTGCGCCATGTCGCCGAAATCGATCAGTCCGGCTATCCTGTGTTCACCGGACGCGGGATCATCGGGATGGGCGAGGCGGACCAGTACGTTCTGGTCGTTCGCATCGTTGTGTATGACTTGGCGCGGAAGCGATGCGAGATGGGGACCGACGGCGCTTTCGTACGCTTCGCAGAAGCCCGTGACCAGCCGGCGGCGGCCGGCATCGGGGATCAGGTCGGCGAATCGTTGAACGACTTCCGGGCCATTGTCCATGTTCCAGATGAGGTCAGGCTGTTTTTCCACGTGGGAGAAGTCGGCTAGTGCGCGGGTAAGCCGGCCCAGAAAGACGCCAAGATCCCGCAGCAGGCCGGGACTGTGCGGCTTGACGTCGCACAGGGGCCGGCCGTCGATGTACGTGAGCATCCGGACCAGGTGTCGCAGTCCGTTCCGCCCGTCGATCCGTGTGATGCCGCGGTCGTCCTTTGTCCGGCAGACCCGCGGCCACTCGGTTTCGTCGAACCTCCCGGCCAGGTGGTCTAGGGCGTCGTGCTGCAGTTCGAGAATGCCGCGCTTCTCGCCAGCCCCGGAGATCTTCAGGACGAAAACCTCACCGTTATCGGCGGTCAGCCGGAAATTCTGGTCCCGCTCGCTGGGCAATGGGCTCAGCGTGCCGGTCGCACCGTACAGGGAAAGGGCGAGTTCGGTGGCCTCTTCAGGCGTGAAACGGGGCCGTTTTTCGGAGATGACGGACAAATCGGACCTTCAGCGGTTGAGATGTCATGAATACAACTGCAGGATACGCACAGGCAACTGCGCGCCTGTCCCCGTGCGATCGCTCATCCATGCCCGGCGTACAGGTCTACCGGGCATAGTCGTCGTCGTTGTTCCCGCGCCAGTCGGGAAGATATCCCTCCGTATGTCCGAAACCGTAGGAGGGCCCGATCTGATTGGTCGTTTTCCAGGGCCACGCCTGGCCGCCGATAAGGCGGTATTCGTCGCCTTTGCCGCATAACCAGTAAAACATGTGGGCCACGTAACGGGCGGATCCGTGTCCCCCGTAATCGGCGTGCCTGAAGTCGAAATCGGGTTCGGCGATCCAGTCCCGCGAGGGCGGTACGGTACGCCAGTAGCTGTACTTCAGCATGTGCCGCAGGCCGGTTGCCGTGGACGCGCCGCGGCGGTGCAGGATGCTCTGCGAATGCAGTCCGATGGTGCCGGCGGGACCCGAACACAGCACGCCGTTCTCCTCCTGCCCTCGCCGGGTCGTTCGGATATGGGAACCGGGCGTGACTTCGGTGGGCCCCATTTCATCCGGAGTATCCTGGGGAAAATAAAACGCCTCGACGAAATGGACCTCCGGACCGAACACGTGATCGGCGTCGTGGTGCCAGTTCTGCGGACCTTCGGGACATTCCACCCGGTGGTTGCTGACCAGCACGGGCAGGCCCACGTGCCGGCCAAGCAGCGAGCGCAGTGCGCCGCACAGCACCGGGTTGAGCAGGACGTGTTCGATGAACCAGTCCTCGAGCAGAATCGAACTCGGCTCATGGGTGCCGCGAATACGAACCAGGTCTTCCCGGGTCATGCCGTCGGGCATGTAACACGGATTGATCGGGAGCTTCCCGTTCAGGTAATCGCAGGTGCGCCGGTTGATCTCGTCGGGGACGATGCCCTCGAAATGAAGGTATCCGTCCCTGCAGAAGCGCAGTACCTCCGAGTCCGAGAGCGTCGGCTCGCAGTCGAAGGACCGGCGGGACGCGTCGTAATCCATGTTTTAATCCTTGATTATGAGATTGCGCGGAGTCAATTTCCAGTACAGGCCAGTCTTGAAATCAACAGTAAAATATGCAGTGCGATTTGCCGGTGGGACAAGACTTTTCCGATCGGCCGCCTGCATCGCAAGTGAAAGGGAAGGGGTTCGCAACCATGGGCATATATGAAGATATCGGCGTGAGGCCGGTCATAAACGCCATTGGCACGGCTACGCGTTACGGAGGCGCCCTCCTGGACCCGGAAATCATGGAGACCATGCGCGTGGCATCCCGGGAGTTCTGCCCCCTGGACGAACTGCACGAGAAAGCCGGGGAGAAAGTCGCAGGAATGCTCGGTGTGGAAGCGGCGTACGTCACCGCGAGCGCCGCGTGCGGACTGGTCATCACCACCGCGGCCTGCATGACGGGGACGGATCAGGACAGAATACGCCAGTTGCCGGACACGACGGGCATGCGTGACGAGGTGATCGTCCAGAAGACGCACCGGATCGCCTACGACCAGGCCATTCGTCTGACCGGCGCGAAGCTGATAGAACTGGACGATTCGGACGGTCCCCCGGTTGAGGCCATGCGGGCCGCCATCGGCGACGGAACGTGCGCGGCCGCAGTCTTCTATCTGGGCAAGAACTTCAAAAACGCCAACGCCGTCCCGTTGGAGCAGGCTGTGGCCATGGCCCATGCCACGGATGTGCCCGTCATCGTCGACGCCGCCTCGGAATGCCCGCCGGTGTCCACGCTGACCCGGTTCACGGAGGCCGGCGCCGACCTGGTCATATTCAGCGGCGGCAAGAGTCTCCAGGGTCCGCAGTCGACGGGCCTCATTGTCGGGCGGAAGGACCTGATCAGCGCCTGCGCGGTGAACGGGACACCCTTCGCGACGGTCGGCCGGCCGATGAAGGTGAGCCGGGAGGAGATCTTCGCGTTCATCACAGCCCTCGAGATCTACCTGAACCGCGACCACGCGGCGGATGCGGCGGGCTGGGAAGAAAAGGTGCGCCACATCGAAGGAGCACTGGCCGGCATACCCCACGTTTCCCTCAGCCGGCTCGATCCAGAGGAAACCTACGCCGTCCCCCAACTCAAGGTCGCCATTGATTCGGAAGCCGGTTTGACTGGGGATGATGCGGTGAAGGCCCTGCTCGACGGCAGCCCGAGGATCATCGTGCAGGAAAGGGGCGAGGAAGGGTTTTCCATCAATCCGCACAACCTGCAGGACGGCCAGGAACGGATCGTGGCGGAACGGTGCCGGGAGGTGCTTTCGGGTGGCGGGTCGGCGTAGGCGCGGACCCTGGTCTGGCGTGGATCATACTCAATCAAGGAGGGCCGAACATGAAAGACTCCAGAAGCCGTTTCATCGCAACCATCGTTTTAGCGGCAGCCATCGGATTTATCGGGGCGTTTGCACTGGATACGCATAGTCAGGACGAACAGGTCACCGAGCGATGGGATTGCTATGATTTCGGGAACTACGATATGTCTGAAAGGAAGTTGGGGACATTAACGGCTAAAGGCAACCGCGGTACGGTGGATATTGCCGGAATCGTCGCCAGCACGCAATTTGCCATTTACGGGCTTCAGCGCCGTTGGGATTGGGGACCGGATTTTGAATACGCCATTGTGATGAAAACCGATGGAGTAGCCCGATTCTATGACTTTCGGGATTCGGACGGTGAGAAGGTGCCGCCGAGCGACAGTTTTCGGTGCAAAAGGCCATGACCTGCTACACATCCGGCGTGTCCGGCCGCATCACGGACCGTGGCCAGACGCCGGAAGAAGCCCGGGCCGACCTGGTGAGCGCGATAGGGGTCTACCTGATGCAGGAGACGAATAAATGAAGACGATCTCACAGATCGACCGCTACACACTGCGGCTCACCCGAGACGCAGCCCCGGCCCAGGAAGGTCGCTTGATCCTGGACCTTAACGAACCGGTGACAGCCGACCGGCACCGCAACATGTCGGACGAGGTCGCGCGTCTCAAGCAATACATCGATCAGTTCGGACCGGAGGGGAAAGTACGACGACGCAACAGACATGCCAGGGTACGGCTGTTTCCGGTCTGAACGCCAGTGCTTGGAGTGCAACCGCGAGTTCAACGGCACGGGGAAGGCACTTTTTTGCTCCGCGCCTGCAAGCAAAAGACTAACACCGCCGGAAAGCCCAGGCGGCCGAAGAGGGGTTTTACGTGGGTCTTGACGGAAAAAATCGTCGAGAGGAGACCATGCCATGAGTACACGTTATCGGGGGTACATCGTCAGAAGCACCATTCCGGGCAGGCTTTCGTATCTATCTGGGGAAGGCATGTCCCAGTGGCCGGATCCGGGAAGCATTGAAAATCAAAACATCAAGGGCTGGTTTGAGGTGGACGCGATCCGCAAGAGTCATCTGCGGTGCGGCGTCATCGGGAAGAGGCTGCCTTTTGACGCCGACAGGGGGACCGCATGCTGCGTTGGGTGATCGCGTTCATGTGTTTTGGCCCGTTGGCCCTGCCGTTCTTCATAGTGCACTATATGAGCCTTCGCAGGCGCGAGGAGGACCGGACGTGACCGACAGACCTCATTGGCGGCCCGGCTGTGGATTCTGGTTAATGGTGTTCTTGGTATCGGGCCTGGCCGTGGTCATCTGCGGGGGCTAACCCCGCCTTTGCATAACGAACCTCACGTAAACCGAATCTTCGACAGACGGTCCCCCGAGTCAGTGGCGCCGCAGGAACGAACAACGCGGCCATCTCCCCCATCCCGATACCCGCCTCCCGGTTCGTTCATCAGCATGATCGCGACTGCCCTCCCGTGCATGAGAACTTTGCAGACAACTTCCTGTCCTGGGGCAGCAGGATATCGCCAGACTTGGACTGATCGGCGTATTCGGGTATCCTTCTTGACTTGCCATATCCAAAGACCTATAATTCCTGATGTTTACGGCCAGGAAGGACGCGACAAGCCGGCCTGACCCATGGACGGTCCGCCTACGCAAGCGAGACTCCATGAAAGCGCGGATGAAAGTTACCATTCGGCAGATCGTTGTTTTTTATGTGCTGTGTCTGGTTGTCGGCGCACTGCTTTCCCTGGTCGACTTCCAGGGAGTGCGCGAATCCCTGAAGCTCGGCGCCGGCGGGTACTTCGAGAATCTGAAGAGGGAGTGGACGTTTTCCGAACAGCGCGGCGGGGACACGGGGCTCGGTACCGGCGGCTATATCGACAATCTGAAGTTCGGCGCGGCTTTCATCGCCCTGTTCTTCATACTGCTTGAGTACGGCGTGCTCAGACTGCGGCGCCGCGACGACTCGTACGACTGGAAGGATTCAGGTTCGTCCTTTGCCATCTACCTCATCAACGGCCTGCTTAGTCCGCTGACCCTGGTCTACCAGTTCGTCCTGCTCAAATGGCTGGAGCCCTACGCCCTCTTCCAGGTCAACGACGGACTGATTCCCTTCCTGGTGACGTTCTTCATGGCCGAGGGGGCGTATTACTGGTACCATCGTCTGAGTCATGAAGTCCCCGTGCTGTGGGCCATACACCACACCCATCACTCCGCCCGCACGTTGAATCTGTCCATTGCGTACAGACTGAACACGCTGGGCCGGATCGTCTCTCCCGTGACCTATCTCCCCATGGTGCTCATAGGCTTCAAGCCGGAATACATTCTGGGCGCGCTGGCCCTGTCGCTGGTGTATCAGTTCTTCATCCATACGCAGATCGTCGGCAAGCTCTCTGTGTTTGAGAACACGGGCTTCAATACCCCGAGTCTGCACCGCGTCCACCACGGCAGCAACAGATGGTGCATCGATAGAAACTACGCGGGCGTGTTGATCCTGTGGGATCGCGTTTTCGGCACGTTTCAGCGGGAAATCGGCCCCATCAAATTCGGTGTCACATCTGGACATTACAGCTACAATCCGGTCAAGATCATGTTTGGACCGCTGTACGATTGGGGGAGAGCGAAAATCAACCG
>JAAXHH010000111.1:0-60050 GCA_012270975.1 Candidatus Latescibacterota bacterium
CGTCCACAAAAACGGGGTAACTTCAGGAGGCGAACTAAGTGGGGACTGGTGGCAAGAACACGGTGTTCATTTTATTGATACTGAAATAACTTGGGAAACTGACTCAAATGGAAATTGTACAGAGGTGTTTTTCCCCACTAATTTCGTATTAAAGTCACCGTATGGCGAGGTCTCAACCAATGCCAGGATTTCGGCAATCAAGAACATTGTTCGCAATCCAAGCCATCATCTAAACAACACAAAATTTAGAAGGTTACTCGCTGACCGAGATATTCGCCAAGAGTCGTCGTCGAATGATCTTGTGCTCGGTTCTGACGGAACTGGAGCTTCGAACATAATTCGCCGCTTTATCACTTCTTCAAAAATAGAATTTCCACGGGAGGTAATTCAAGAGGAGCTACTGGACGGGCTTAATGAGATTTTTGGGAACGACGGCAGTTTCTCGGAGATCCAAGTTCAAGAACACGATGATGGAGAGGCGGACGGTCCGCAAGATCACTGGGAGGTCTTCCTTGGCGAAGACCAGAAGGGTTTGATTTCCCTCAGCAAATCGGGAAGCGGTTTGAAGACTATACTCTTGGTTCTATCGAACCTGCTGGTTGTGCCAAGAATCGAGAACACCGATAAGGCTGAATACATATTCGCGTTCGAAGAACTTGAGAATAACCTTCATCCAGCGTTATTGCGCCGACTGCTTCGATATCTCGAAGACTATGCTATAAAAGAAAAAGCTACAATCTTCCTGACCACCCATTCAAGCACGGCTTTAGACGTTTTCGGCGGATCAGAGAACGCCCAGATCATCCACGTCATTCATGATGGTGAAACGGCCCACACGAGCACGGTTTCTGCACAATTCGATCGGTTTGAAGTAATCTCTACGTTAGGCGCAAGGCCATCGGACTTGCTACAGGCAAATAGCATTGTTTGGGTAGAGGGCCCATCAGACCGTGTGTATATAAACCACTGGATTCAACTCTATAGCGATGGCAATTTGCGTGAAGGACGTGACTACCAGTGTGCCTTCTATGGTGGGTCACTGCTTGCACAGATCCAGTTTAGACCTCCCGAAAAGGAAACACCACTAGCTAATTTGTTCCGGATCAATCCAAACATCGTTGTTATTTGTGACGGAGACCGCGAGGCTGCGGATACTCACCTGAAGAGCAGAGTGGGGAGGATTTACGCGGAGGTCGGGGATATACCCTATGCTCATATATGGATAACCGAAGCTAGAGAAATCGAGAATTACATACCGGGATCGGTCCTTGGTATTGCTCAAGGCTTACAGTCGATTCCCGACCCTGGTCAATATGAGCCATTTTTCCCTCGCCGCGGATCGTCGTCTTATCTCGAAGATCAGCTGAATAGGAAGCACATTGATAAGATGGAATTGGCAATGGCATGTACGCCATACATGACGAAGGAAAACATGGCGGATCGATTTGAATGGGATGATCAGATAAGGACGATTACCGAACGAATATCGTCTTGGAATACCTGATGGAATGGATTCTGTGGTATCCGTCGCAGGCAAGTACGAGGTGCACGAAGCAACGGATAATTCTACTTCGAACAAAACCGGAATCCACCTTGGTCAGCCAGCCAGGAAGCAATAAACTTTCTGAAGATTTCGGTTCTTCTATCAGACCCACACTGATAAAGATGCCGGAAAGCGGTGTCTCCTCGAACCCGATTTCGACGTACTGGCCTCCTTTGACGACGCCTTCACCTTCGAGGAGGGCATGTACCAGGGTCAGATGCGCTACCACGGACATTGGAAGCCGGGTAAGCACTTCCTGGGCCCAGACCGCGTCCCCGCGTTTGACGGCGCCGATGACGGCGAGGTATTCCAGGGCGCCCAGGCTGTCGACAGCATTCAGGACGTAGAGTATTGGCTGCGCAACGTGGCGCGCCACCCTAAGTCGTTCTGGCTGCCTACTGCAACGGACAAGTTCTACACGGATTTCGTTGCCCTGTTGAAAGACGGTCGCCTGCTCGTCGTCGACAAGGGTGCCCACATCGCCGAAGGGTCAGATACAGCCGAAAAGCGTACCATAGGCGCACTCTGGGAGCGAGAGAGTGACGGCAAGTGCCTGTTCTTGGTCGCGGAGCGGGAGGTCGATGGTCTTGATATGCGGGGGCAGTTGCTGGGGAAGATCAGGTTGGGATGACTGTAACAACCGATTCGATTTCAGTGAACTCTTCGCTCACCGTGGACGAGGTTTGTTTCGAATCTCGGTGATCTAATCAGTTTAAATTTGTCAAGGAATTGGTGTATATCGAAGTAAACCCTCGGTATTGCGTTGATTTGAATTCCTGTAGTGCAGTAGCCACGATAGCTTCGTCACCCATGCCTTTCATTTAATTCCTAATATCAAAGGAGATTCACGATGGCTTCACCTTCCCAAGAGAACCAGTTAAAGGGGCAGGCCTGGGCTTTGGACTGGTTCGCCAGAGAGATTATACCTGAACTTCCTGATTTTCCCAATGACCCTCGTTTTGAGTTCCTCCGCAGAAAGGTTCTGGATACTCTCGGGGAACTATCCGATAAGGTTGAAGCCCACCTAATTGGACAAGACGACTATAATGGTCGATGCGTCATTCTCGGAATCATAGATGCTCTTCTTGAACGTAAGTACCATAATCAACCTCCGTTCTATTTCGTAGGTGGGAACTAGAAGGTGCTTGATTTCAGATTGATGCGGATACCCACTCTTGCCTTGCTGAGACAACTTGAATTCAATCCAACTGGGGTTCTCCGACCGATCTGTTGCTTACGTAAACCGAGCGCTAAAGCTGTTTACATGCCACCTGGTTCAACCTGCAAATCCGTTGACGATGCGCCTTCTTCCTCTTAGTTTTCCCATTATTTGAAATACCGGATCACATTACGAAAACATCATCCCGTTTCCCCGCGGAGCCGCCGTGAACGTCATCTGCGTCTGCCTGGACACCTTTCGCGCCGACATCATCGGTCCGGGCAGGAAGTACAGTCACGCGCACACGCCCAATCTCGACGCCTTCCACCGCAGCAGCATCCGGTTCAACCGGGCCTTCGGCGAAGGACAGCCCACGTTGCAGGTACGCCGCGCGTTGTTCACCGGGATGCGCAGCTTCCCGTGGCGGTACAACTTCGACCGGCGCGGCCACTGGCACCACGCACCGGGCTGGCACAAGATCCCGCCGGAGCAGGATACGATCGCGGAAGTGCTGCTGGAACGGGGGTACCTGACGGCCCTCATCGCCTATACGTACCACATGTTCAAGCCCACCATGAATTTCTCCCGGGGGTTCGCCCACCTGGATTTCGTGCGGGGACAGGAGTCGGACAACTGGAAGAGCGGCGATCCGAGACTGGTGGAGGCGCAACTCGCCCGGCACGTGCGAGCGCCCGTGGACATGTTGAAGCATGCAGGGTTGGTAAACTACCTGCTGAACCAGCGCCACAGAAAGGACAAGGACGACTACCAGTGCGCCCGGGTGTTCAACTCGGCCCGCGCATGGCTCGCGGACAACCATACGGCGGGGCCCTTCTTCCTGTGGGTCGACAGCTTCGATCCCCACGAGCCCTGGGATCCGCCGCCGGAATACGCCGACCGGTACTTCGAGCACGACGGTCTCGACTTCATCGTGCCCGGTCCCGCATACGCGCGTGACGGCTCGGGAGGGCTGGGCAGATCAGAAAGGTCAGACGCGGGCACGCCAGGCGAACCAGGCCGACCATCTGAAGCGGAACTCCGACGCATCGAGGCACTGTACCTGGGGGAGGTCACCCTCGTGGATGAGTACGTGGGTCGGTTGCTGAACGCGGTGGCGGACCTGAACCTGCTCGATGACACCCTGATCGTGATCCTGTCGGACCACGGGACCCAGTTGCTCGACCAGGGGAGCTTCGGCAAGGGTCCGAACGAACTGCATCCCTTCAATACCCAGCTCAACCTCATGATGCGCGTACCCGGCGGACCGACGGACGTTGACGTGGACGCCTTCGTGCAGAACCACGACCTCATGCCCACGGTGCTCGGCCGGCTCGGGGTACGGGCGGACTGGACGGACGGCGAGGATCTGTGGCCGCTGGTCAGGGGTGAAAAGACCGCCGTCCGTGATCGGATCGTGACCGGGTGGGCATCTTTCGTTACGGGCAACGCCGTGGGCCGGGCCAGCGTGCGGGACGACCGCTGGAACTTCTGTACGTCGGTGGGCTACGAGGACGAGGCGGGCGATGAACTCTTCGACCTCAAGCGCGATCCGGAAGAGCGGCGAAACGTCGCCGGGTCGCATCCTGACGTTGTTGCTGCGCGCCGCGGCGACGTGGAAGCAGTCCTGGGTCAGCCTCTCCCGGGCCGGATGGTGGAGGTATGCGATCCCGCACCGGCGCCCATGACGCGCTGGCTGGAGCAACGGTTGCGGCGGCGTTGACCTGTGGGGATGCGATCCGTGGGGAGTCACATGAAATTGTACAATTGTACAACTAAAAGGCGCGTGGATGTTGTTGCGCTGGCGGAGTCGCCATGCGACTAGCGGATAAAGCCGCCATCGTGACGGGTGCGGGGGACGGAATAGGACGCGGCATAGCGCTGGCGCTCGCCCGGGAAGGCGCTGTGGTAGCGGTGTGCGACATCAACGCCGAAACCGTCGCGGAGACCGGCCGCCTGGTCGCGGACACGGGCCGGTCCGTCCTGGCGGAGGCGCTGGACATCACCGACCACGATCGTGTCAGGTCCTTCGTGGACGACGCGGCGGCCCGGTTCGGCAGGATCGACATCCTGGTCAACAACGCCGCCATCATGCCGGTCGGCCCCATCGAGGAACAGGACGAGGAGACCATGGCCCGCATACTCTCCGTCAACCTCCTGGCACCGGCCGTGTTCAGCAAGTACTGCACACCGCACATGCGGACCGCAGGCGGCGGATCGATCATCCACATGGCCAGCGTGACGGGCCATAACGGCCATCCGGGCGTGGCCGTCTACGGGGCGACGAAGGGCGGATTGATCGCCCTGGCCCGGGGCCAGGCCATGGAACTGGCTGAAGACGGGATCAGGGTCAACACGGTTTCGCCCGGCACGGTGGATTCACCCATGCTGCACAATTTCGTGAAGGAGAACGCCGGTGACCCGGAGGCGGCACTCAGGGCATTCGACCGCCTGCACCCCATCGGCCGGATCGCTACCATCGGGGAGGTCGCCAACGTATTTGTGTTCCTGGCGAGCGACGAATCCAGCGACATCACGGCGACGGACATCCGGTGCGACGGCGGATACGCGGTCCAGGGACGACAGCCGACGGAGTAGCGACCAGGTATTAACGGTAAGGAGAACCAATGTCAGTAGGGGTTTGCGCGTACTCGTTCAACACGGGATATGACGCCTTTCAGCTCATGGACATGGCCATCGAACACGGCCTCGGCGGCGTGGAGTTTCCCCCCGACGACTGCCTGCCCGATTTGTCCCCGGCATCGCTGGAGCAAGCCCGTGCCCGCGCCGAGGAAAGTGGGCTGTTCGTCGTGGCGGACGGCGGGCAGGTCGAAGGCGACATGCTGCGGCGCCTGATTCCCGCATCCGCAGGCCTCGGCGCTTCGACGTTGCGCGTAGTCATGAGCGGCGTGCTCGGCGGTGACCGCCGACCGCTGGCGGGCCGGTGGAACGCCCATCTCGCCGGGTGCAGGGATATCCTGCGCGAGGTCTTGCCCCTGGCCGAGGAACACGGGGTGACCATCGCGGTGGAGAACCATTCGGACGCCACGTCCCATGACATGCGCTGGCTCTGCGAAGAACTCGACAGCGCGTACATCGGCATCACGCTCGACGTGGGCAATGTGCTGGCGGTCTGTGAGGAACCCTTCGGATACACGGAACGCATCCTTCCGTATCTGCGGCATGTCCACCTCAAGGACTATACGATCCATCCCTCCGACGAGGGGTACCGCATCGCGCGGTGTTCGCTAGGCAGCGGCGTGGTCGACTACCCCGGCCTGCTTTCCCTGATCGACGGATACCGGGGCCAGCGCGGCCAGACGGTCGAGATCACGAAAACCATCGAACTGGGCGCCATCTACGCCCGGCACGTGCGCATGCTCATGGAAGACTACTGGGCGGAATACCCTGATCGCGACATCAGGGACATGCTGCCGTTTCTGCGGCTGTACTGGTCCCACGTCCGCCCCGGCGGGGAAGACTGGCGCACGCCCAGGGAGAAGGACGAATCCATCGAGGCCCTGAAGGTGTACGAGACGCGGGAGTTCGAAGAAAGCGTCGCCTATCTGAAGGAAATCGGGGCCGTTCGGACAGGCTCCGGCACATCCTGAACCAGGCGGGTCGATTCCATGCGTATCTCCCTTCATACCGGTGACCATTGACCATATTGAAAGAAGGCGGTTGAGATGAAAATGGCACGCCTGGACCAATCCGACATGCACGGGTCCATCGGATCGATACCCGACCAGATGGAGGCGGCCTGGGAGGCCATGGCGGGACGCACTTTCCCCGACGCCTGCCGGAACGTCAACCACGTGGTCGTGGCGGGCATGGGCGGATCGGCCTTGGGCGCCCACCTGATACAGGATGTCTTCCGCGACAGGCTGCGCGTGCCGGTCACCATCATATCCGATTACGCGGCGCCTTCGTGGATCGACGAGCGGACCCTCATCGTGCTGTCCAGCTATTCCGGGGGCACGGAGGAAGTGATGGCCATGGCGGAACACGGCCTGTCCAGGGGGATACCGATGATCGCCCTGACCACGGGAGGCGACCTGGAATCGTTTGCCGGCCGTCATGGGCTGCCGGCCGTGGTGTTCGGCAGCGAGCTCAACACCTGCGGGCAGCCGCGGATCGGCCTGGGCTACGCGGTCACCTACCTCCTGGCGATGTTTCGGCAACTGGGTTTCATGGAGCTTGCCGGAACCGAGGTGACTGGAGCCCTCATGCTGCTTCGGGAGACCGACCCGGCGTACGCGGCGCCCGGTGAGGAGAACCCCGCCTATGAGCTGGCCTGGACCACGCGGGGGAAGTCGGTCCTGATCATGGCTTCCGAGCATCTCACGGGCAACGCCCATATCCTGGCCAACCAGTGGAACGAGAACGCCAAGAACCTGGCAGTCTGGTTCGCCATACCGGAACTGAATCACCATCTGCTGGAAGGGATGACCCACCCCGAGGAGTACCGGGATGGGCTCGCCGCCGTGCTGATCCAGTCCGACCTGTACGATCCACGCAACCGGCGCCGCCACGAGATCACCCAAACGTTGCTCGAAAAGCAGGGGATCGCGTGCTCCGTCGTAACGCCCCGGGGAGAGACGCCGCTCGAACAGGCCTGCGACCTGCTCCTGCTCGGCACCTACGCCAGTTTCTACCAGGCGCTCCTGAACGACACCGATCCGTCGCCCATACCCTGGGTCGATCAGTTCAAGCAATTGATGGCCACGTGAAACCACCCTCCGGGGTTGCCGGCTCTGTCCTCCGGGCACTCAGCGGGAGACGCGCATCGAAAGACGGCATCGAGAGAAGACATCGAAAGACGGTAAGGTATGAGTGAAATCGTCACCTCCCTGCGGGGAAAGACGCTGCTGATCACCGGCGCCACCGGTTTCCTTGCGAAAGCGGTCGTGGAAAAGATCCTGCGATGCGCCCCTGAAGTCGGCCGCGTCTACCTGGTCGTCCGGGCCCGCCGGAGGAAGGACGGTACCACGCTATCGGCGCGGGAACGGGTGGAGGAAGAGGTCCTCCAGTCGGCCGCCTTCGCCCGGCTGCGCGAGACCCACGGCGATCGTTTCGCGGAGGTCATGAGCGCGAAGGTCCACGCCGTCGAGGGCGATCTCACCCTGGACCACCTCGGTCTGGAACCGGACCTGTACCACCGGCTCGCGACGGAAGTCGATGTCGTGCTCACCTGCGCGGCTTCCGTGACCTTCGACGAGGAAATCGACGCCGCCCTCCAACTCAACACACTTGGCGCGCGGCGTATGCTGGATTTCGCCAAATCGTGCGGCGATGTCACGTTGGTCCACGTCTCGACGGCCTACGTCAACGGCCAGACCAAGGGACGTATTCCCGAAGCCCCGCCTCGTCCGGACTGGTCCATGGCCCAGGATATGGGGCGAAGCGATGCGCCTTTCGACCTGGAACGGGAAATACGGGACATACTCGCCAGGGCCGATGAGATCCACGATGACTCCCGGTCGCCGGGCCAGCAGGATCGTTTCAAGAAGATGGCGCTGCAGCAGAACCCGAGCCCCACGCAGCGTTGGCTCGACGCCCAGATGGAGACTTTTCGCAAGCGCTGGCTCAAGGAACGGCTCATCGAAGAGGGCATGCGCCGCGGGCAGCAGTGGGGGTGGCATGACAGCTATACCCTGACGAAGGCCATGGGCGAGCAACTGATCGTCAAGCACCGGGGCGACCTGCCCACGGCCATTATACGGCCGTCCATCGTGGAAAGCGCGCTGGTCGAGCCCGAACCGGGATGGATCGAGGGCCTCAAGGTGGCCGACCCGCTCATCGACGCGGTGAGCAAGGGCCGCCTGCCGGACTTCCCCGGCCACAAGGACATGATCGTGGACATCATCCCGGTGGACATCGTGGCGAATACGACCCTGGCGGCCATGGCGCGCACGGCCCGGGAGGGCGGGATCGGCGTGTACCACGTATCGACGGGTGACCGGAATCCCGTCCTCTTCCACCAGGCATTCGAGCACTCATACGAGTACTTTCGAAAGAATCCCCGGCTGAATCGGAACAACGAACCCATACCGATCCAGCGGTGGACCTACCCGACGCTTGGCCAGTTCCGGCGCCGGTACAACCTGCGCTACATCTACCCCCTGAACGCCACGCTATGGATGTTGAACCGATTCAGCCGGATCACCCTGCTGAACAACCTGAAGCGCAGAATCACCGTGATGAAGTCGGCGATCTCACGCATGCTGTACTACGCCGCAATTTACAGTCCCTATACGTCCCTCGAATGTACCTTCGAGACGGACCGGACGGTCAGATTGCACGAAAGCATGGATCCGGAGGACCGCCAACTCTTTAACGGCGACGTATCCAGGATCCACTGGAAGAAGTATTTCCAGGAAATCCATATCCCCGGCCTGAAACGCCACGTGCTGAAGACCGATGAGCCGAAGCCCGCGGTCACGGAAGAAGAGGAGGTGGCGGAGCGGTCCGGGTTCGCCCACGCCGGGGAGGAGGCCCTGCCCCATCTCGATACGCTGACGGACATTCTGGCCAAGAGCGCGGACATGTACGGGGACAAGGTCGCGTTGCAGATGCAGCGGGGCGACGGCTGGATCCGCTATTCCTTCAAGGAAGTGTTCGCCCTGGCGGGACACATCGGCTGGCAGTGGCGGTCCAGCGGCCTGCGTCCGAGCGACCATGTGCTGCTCTTCTCGGAGAATAAGCCGGAATGGGGCATCGCCTGTTTCGCCGGTATGGTGGCCGGGGCCGTGCTCGTGCCCGTGGACCGCCGGTCGACGCCCCAGGAAGTGTGGCGCATAGCCAGGTTTACCGAATCGAGGGCGATCCTCTGTACGGAAAGCGGTCACGCATTGCTCACGGCGTCGGCGGAGCCCGGCGACGACGTCATGTTCTGGAATATCGATAACTACGGACTGCCATTCGACGCGCCGCGACAGTCCGTGTCGCCCGTCACCCTGAACGAGGAGCCGCCCCCGTGGGCGCCGGTGGAACCCGATTCGCCGGCCGCCATCATGTTTACCCGGGGCATGGCGGCCGAATCCCACGGCGTGGTGCTGACCCATCGGAACTTCGTTTCGAACCTGCTGTCTCTCGCCGAGATCCTGCGCGCCTACCGGACCGACCATTTCCTGTCCCTGCTGCCCATGAGCCAGGCCCTGGAGTTCACGGGCGGCTTCCTCATGCCGTTCTACGCGGGGGCGACCATAACCTATACCACGTCGGTACGGCCGCGGTCCCTGGTCGGCCTGATGGATGAAACCGGAGTCAACTGCCTGATCGCGGCGCCCCGGATTTTCGGGTTGTTGCACCGGTCGCTGCGGCAGACGGCCGACAATAACGGCGACAGTGTCGTTTCCCGCATGCGGCTGCTGGTAAGCGGAGGCGGCACGCTCGATTCGGATCTGTACCACGCCTACCGGGAGATCGGGCTGACGATACACGAGGGCTACGGCCTCACGGAAGCGGCACCGGTCGTGACCGTGAATCCCATGGACCGAAGCAAACCGTCTTCCGTCGGCGTGGCCCTGCCGGCGGTAGACGTTGAAATCCAGGCCCCCGACACGGACGGCAACGGCGAGATCGTCGTACGCGGGAACAACGTCATGCAGGGGTATTACAGGAACCCCGCGGCGACGGAGAACCGCCTCCGCGGCGAATGGCTTCACACGGGGGACATCGGACGCATCGACCGGGACGGCTACCTGTATATCGCGGACCGCATCGAGCGCCAAGGCCAGGCCGCCGGGTCCGCCGGGTCCGCGACAGCCTTCTTCGACGTGGACGGCACTATCGTGGACGCGACGATCGTACACTATTACGCTTATTATAGAACCTGGGGATATTCCTCCCTGCGACGCCTCCTTTGGACCATGGGATTTCTGCCGAAAATCCTCTATTACATCATCCTGGACAAGATCAGCAGGAGCCGTTTCATCCAGGCATTCTACCGGCAGTACCGGGGTTTCAAGCGAGGAGACTGTGTTTCCCGGAGCGAACAGCTTTTCGAGAAGGTCATGCGGCCGCGAATGTACGCCGGCGCCGTCGAACGCATACGGGCGCATCAGCAACGGGGCGAGCGCGTGGTCCTGGTCACCGGGTCGCTGGATTTCGTCATGGAGCCGCTGGCGGAATACACCAAGGCGGACGACCTTATCGCCCTGTCCATGAAGGAAGCCGACGGCCGGCTGACCGGAGAGACGGAAGGCCCGCCCATCGGCGACGAAGCGAAGGCCCGTATCGTCAGGGATTACGCCGGGCGCCGCGGTATCGACCTGTCCCGGTGCTATGCATACGCCGACAGCAGTTCGGACCAGCCCATGTTGAGCGTGGTAGGGCACGCAGTCGCGGTGAACCCCGGCGGGAAGCTGAAGAAGGCCGCGGAAGCCGGCGGATGGGAAGTCGTGCATTGGACCCATGTATGAAAGCCGTACAATACATCAAGAGCGTACCCCGGTACCTGTTCGTCCGCACCCTCGGCCATCGGCGCCCCGGATCGGCCACCGGCGCGCTGTCGTGCATACGCATGGCGGACGTCGAGCCCCCCGAGCTTCCGACGCCTGAATGGATGCGCGTCAGGCCGATGTTGAGCGGAATCTGCGGATCGGACCTTTCCACCATACGGGCGAAGGGCAGCCCCTATTTTTCTCCCATGATCTCCGCGCCTTTCGTGCTGGGCCACGAGGTGGTGGGCGAGGTCGTGAAGACCGGTTCCGGTCCCGGGGATGTTTCCCGGGGAGACCGCGTGGTGATCGAACCCGGGCTCTGTTGCGCCGTCCGGGGTATCCACCCGCCATGTCCGTCCTGCCAGGCAGGCGACTTCGGTCTGTGCGAAATGGTCATGCACGGCGACATTTCCCCCGGGATACAGACGGGGTACTGCAGGGACACGGGCGGTGGATGGAGCACGTCCCTGGTGGCGCACCCCTTCCAGGTCCACCGGGTGCCCGACCGGCTTTCCGACGAGGAAGCGGTCCTGGTCGAACCCTTCAGCTGCTGCCTGCACGCCGCGCTGAAGTCCTTCCCCGGTGACGACGAGACCATCCTCGTGATCGGCTGTGGCGCCATCGGACTCCTCACCATCGCGGCCATACGGGCCCTGGGCGGTAAGTGCCGCATCCTCGCCGCCGCGCGGTATCCCCATCAGCAGAACCTGGCGGCCGCCCTCGGCGCCGACCGCGTCATCGGCCGGGGCGACGACCTCTACGACACGGTCAGCGAGTTGACGGGGGCGGAGATCCACCGTCCCGAGATCGGGCGTCCCGTATTCATCGGCGGCGTGCGCCGGACCTTCGACTGCGTCGGTTCGTCGCGCACCATCGACGACGCGCTCCGGTCGACCGGCTCCGGCGGCGGCGTCAGTGTGGTGGGCATGCCGGGCATTCCTTCCGGGATCGACTGGACGGCGGTGTGGTACAAGGAATTGAAGGTACAGGGGGCCTACGCCTACGGGATGGAGGAATACGAAGGCCGGTCCGTCCGGACATTCGAACTGGCCATTGGCCTGCTGGAATCGGGGAAGGTCGACCTGAAACCCCTCGTGACGGACCTCTTCCCCCTGAAGGAATACCGGAAGGCCATCGGCAGGGCCCTGGAAGCCGGGCGGCAAGGGGCCGTCAAGGTGGCGTTCGACCTGAGAAACGAACCGTTGTCATAAGTCCGATGGGCGCTGCCGGGCATTCAACTCAAATCGCACGAATCGGAGCACGCCCGTGCCCTACCTGAAGTTTTTGGACGCGAAAGACCCGCAAGTGCATGTCCTGTCGCGGGATGTCACTATCCTGGGCCGTTCTGGCGAGGTCGATATCGCCATACACGGCGATCGGGGCGTTTCGAAGTTGCATGCGCGTATCGAAACGGAGGCGTCGGGCTATGTAATCACGGACCTGGGCAGCCGAAACGGGACCTACGTCAACGATCATCCGATCGGCGACGAGCCCGCCCCGCTGCTGCCGGGTGACCGCATCCGGCTCGGCCGATCGATTTTTATCTTCGAAGGGGGAGATCCCGAAGGCGCGTTGCCCGCCGGGGGATCGGCCGAAGGCACGGATGCCGAAGAGAGCACGGATGATCTGCAGGCGCCGGCCTCCCTCTTCCGGGCGGACCGGCTCCCCTACACCATGGCGGGCGGCACACCCGCCGTGAGGCATGAAGATACTGACGGACGGCTGCTGAAACTTACGGAACTGAGCAAGGAAGTCATGACGGCCCGAAGCGAGGCTGAGTTGGGAGACCTCGTGACGCGGAGCCTGCTGGAGTGGCTGGAGGCGGACTGCTGCGCGATCGTCCATCCCATGGAAACCGGGGATGGATACGAGTTCGAAATTCAGGCACTGGCCTCCCGGCCCGGATATGAGGACCGCTCGATTTCGATCAGCACGACGGCGGTGAAACAGGCCCTGGAAAACCGGATGGCCTCGATCACTTCGAATGCCCTGGGGGATGAGCGGTTCAGGGACCAGCAGAGCGTGATCGTCCGAAGGCTGGTGTCCATACTATGCGTACCCCTGTGGCACGAAGACCGGGTATTCGGCCTGCTTTACCTCGATTCCGCGGATCCGGCCGTGCAGTTTACCGTGGACCATCTCGGCCTGTCCAGCGCGGTGGCCAACCTGACTGCCATCAAGACCGACAACCTGCGCCTGTTCGATGCCGCCGTGGCCAAGAGCGCGCTGGACAAGGAACTGGCTCTGGCCGGCGAGATCCAGGCCGGGCTGCTGCCGGGAGAAAGCTATGCCTTCGAAACGCTGGCCTGCGCGGGCACCCATGTGTCCTGCGAGGAGATCGGCGGGGACTACTACGACTTCATTCCCTATGGCGAAGACGTCCTGACGGTGACGATCGCCGACGTCACCGGACACGGCCCCTCCAGCGCACTGCTCATGGTCGCCTGCAAGACCATGCTGACCACCCTCATCGACATAGGCGTACCGCTGGTGGAGCGCGTCGGCAGGCTGAACGAGTATATACTCCATCATTCCTCAGTGAGCCAGTTCATCACCTTCTTCCACGCCGAGATCGATACCCGGACGGAAATTCTGCGGTACTGCAACGCCGGGCACAATCCGCCCATGCTCATGTCGCGGGATGGATCGATTCAGAAGCTGCATCCCGTTACGCCGCCGCTGGGGATCGCCGCAGTTTCCTTTGAGATGGAAACGGTACGGTTCGAACCCGGGACCAAGCTGGTCATGTATACCGACGGCGTCACCGAGGCGGCCAACGCCGACGGCGAGCTGTACGAAGAACAAAGACTCGAGTCCCTGTTGACGAAACACAGGCGCCAGGATGCGGGGGAATTGAAGGACACCGTCATGGCGGCGGTATTCGGGTTCTCCGCGGGATCCCGGCAATGTGACGACGTCACCCTGGCCGTGGTGGAGCACACCCGCGCGGCACTGTGAGCCCGTCCTGGCCCTTTCATGACCTGGAGCCAATCTGGCCGACCGGTGCATGCCTCGCAAGCGCCGGCCGAGCGCCGTACGGCGAGTGGGACGGACCGTTCCTTCAGATCCATCCGTGATCGATGTTGACCGGCAGGCCGGACTGCTGGTGCGTCCACTGTCCCCCGCTGGCCAGCGGCACCTCCTGGCCGGAAATGGATGACTGCTCGGCGGCGAACAGGATCTCCATCACGTGGCGGCCCCATTCGCCCGGCGTGGGCGGCTCTATGTTATTGCGAATCGCCTCGACAAACCCCTTCCACTCGTTGTACATGGGATGGGGCGGGTCATCGAAGGGCACGTCCTCCCACCTGTTGTCCTTACCCACCCTGACGTACTTCTCGCCGGATTCGCTGAAGCGCAGCGAACCGTTGGCGCAGATCACCTGGCACTCGTGGATGGGACCGCCATCGGCATAGCCGACGGCCACCGCCACGCCCGCCGTACCGTTCTTGTAGCGGATGAAGGCCGTGGCGGAATCGTCCGCGGCCTGGTAGTGTGCCCGGTTGCCGATGGTGGCGGAGACCGAGATCGCCTGCGAGGCCATGACCCAGGAAAGCCGGTCCACCACGTGGACCCCGTTGGTCATCCACATGCCGCCGCCGTGGAACCGGCTGCGGTACTGGGGTCTGCGGCCGCCGTGTCCCCAGTTCTTGGACATGTAGCACACCGCCGTAATGGCCGGTCCCAGTACGCCGGAGTCCAGGATTTCCTTGGCCTTGACGCTGGTTCCGTAGAAGTGCTGCGTCAGCCCCACCATGAGCTTGACGCCGTTGGCCGCCGCGGCCGCGATCATGTCGTCGCACTGGTCCAGGCTGATCGCCATGGGCTTCTCCACCAAGACGTGCTTGCCGGCGTTACAGGCGTCCACAGTCAGCCTGTGATGCAGTTGGTGGCCGAGGACGACGGCCACCGCTTCGACCTCGTCGTCTTCCAACAGCTCCGTGTGAGTGGCGTACCCCCTGGGGATGTCGTACTTGTCCATGTATTCTCGGCGCTTTTCCTCGAGCAGGTCGGCGACTGCCACGATCTCCACGCCTTCCTGGTTCGTGATGGCGTCGCAGTGGGAACGGGCGATGCCGCCAAGTCCGATGATGCCGACACGCAGGTTAGACACGGGTGAGGCTCCTTTATATGTGGGAACAGGGTTGTCGGCTGCGCTCGGGGTCACGCCGCCGCGGGATTCTTAAACGATTGCCAGCCATGAAGGGCCGCTGTATACTTTACCCGTTTACTTTACCCCGTTATAAAAGATGTTGACGGGCCGGCAGGCAATGCATTTATCCCCGTGAACGCACAGATTCGAACGCCCAGGGAGCATCCAATGTACCATCACCGAAAACTCGGACGCATCGGCAGGCTGGCCTTCAGTCTGATCCTGATGTCCTTTTGTCTGCTTGCCACCTCAAAGGCCGCAGCCCAGTATGGACCGGTAGGCCCCGACGACGTGGTCGATCTTTCGCCTGTCATTTCCGGGCGCCACTACCAGTACTGGCCGGGCGGCCAGATCCATCATCAGCCCCTCGTCGTGCCCTATATCGTCCATGGAGACCGGCCCTGGGCGTCGGACCTGATCATCCTGGACGAGAACACGGCGACGCAGACGGATACGCCGGCCCACATGATGCCGCCCCAGCACAGCGGGCTGCCGAACGCCCATTACTGGGGTGATCTTACGGTGGAAAAAGTCTCGGCGTGGCAGCTGGTGGGCGAGGTATACAAGATCGACGGCCGGTCCATGCTGGACCAGGCCCCGCCGGGCGTGAGTCCCCTGTTCACCATAGATGTGGTAAAGGCCGCCGAGGCGGCGCACAGGCCCATGGGACCGGGCGACGCCGTCCTTTACTGGAGCGGGTACGACGACCGCCACGACCGGCCCGTGCCGGACGACCGCCGCCTGATCGTGGAACCCGTCGCGGGGACGGCGCCTGGATGGCCCGCGCCGGACTACGACGCGGCGGAATACGTGGGCAGCCGGGGAGTCTGGCTCATGGGCATCGACAGTCCGAGCATGGGAGGACTGGGTCCGCCCCGCTACATCGCGTCGGGCCCCGAGGGCATGTACGTAAATCCCCTCGCACTGGAAAGCCATCTCGGCCATTTCAAGCACGGTGCCGTGCACACGGAGGGACTGATCAACCTGGACAGGACGCCCAACGGATCCCTGTACATCGCCCTGCCGGTCAAGCACGAGAACTCCCCGACGGTGGAAACGCGGGCGGTGGCCATAACCAATCCGGACCTGGCTGCCCGTCTGCTTGAGGCCGTAAAGTCGAAACGGGTGGTCGACCTCTCCGTAACGCTGTCCATGGACCGCCCCGTCTGGTGGCCGGGCCGGGGCGTGGGCCGTCACGTCTTCCCCTATTCGAGGGTGCAGCCGGTGAACTATTTCGATGGTCCCTTCGGCCCCTACTGGGTCAACACCCACTTCATGGATGCCCATACCGGAACCCACGTGGATCCGCCCGCGCACTACGGCCCTCCGCCCGGATTCGACACGGGCAGGTATGACGAAACGGTCCGCGCCGCGCTGAGGGAGTTCGAGGCCGAGCACGGTCCGCTGAAGCGCACGGAGATGACGACGGAAAAGGTCCCGTTGCACCACTTCATGGGGCCCGCCCGGGTCGTCAACGTGCAGCACCGCGTGGGGACGACCTCGCGGGATGACTGGCCGGCCTCACCGGCCATCACGCTGGACGATGTCAGGAGACACGAGGAACTGTACGGGGAGATCGAGGACGGCGAGGTCGTGCTCTTCCATACGGGACATACGGACACCCATTTCCGCCGCTTCATCCGGGTTGTGGTGGAACAGACTGTCAAAGCGCCCCTGGACGGACAGTCCGAGGGATGGCCGGCTCCGGGTGCGGAAGTTATCGCCTACCTGGCCGGCAAAGGCGTGAAGCACGTGGGCATCGATGCGCCCGACATGGGGTCGGTGAACCCGGTGGAATCCATGAAGACGCACTGGGCGGCGGTGAACCACGACATGATCTTCACGGAGTATCTGATAGGCGTGGGGCAGCTTCCGCCGAAAGGCGCTTTCTTCATCTTCCTGTGTCCCCGCCTCGAAAACAACCACGGCGGACCGGGAAGGGCCATCGCCATACTCCCGTAAGGCGGCGTCACCAGGTCCGCCCGCCCGGGGCAGGTCCGCCCGCCCGGGCGGCCGTTTACGAATCGTCCGCGTCCCGTCCCACTCCCAGGGCGTCCGCGACGCGGTTGATGTAGTTGAACCACGACGCGATCAGGGTGATCTGCAGGATGGCGACGTCGTCGAATCCCACGGACCGCAGCCCGTCGAGATCGGTTTTCTGTATCTTCGTGGCATCCTCGGTGAGCCGGATGACGAAATCCAGCATCGCCCGGTCCTGCGCGCCTAGCGGCGCCTTTTCGTAATCATACTTGATCGAATCGACCAGTTCGCTGTCCAGCGTGACCCGACGCAGAAACTCTGCGTGCGAGTCAATTCAGTAAACGCATCGATTGACCGCGGAGACCACGGTAGAGATCATCTCGTGCTGCCGACGGGTCAACGGGAGGTCGGGCGACAGCAGCACCCCGAAGGTGGCGAAAGCGTGATGCAGCGCCTCCGGAATCAGCGAATGCGACGCCACGATGCCGGAAGTGCCGTCGTCGGTGGGATGCACCGGCGTATCGTACTCCGCGGGATAAAGCGCGCGCTGTGCCTCGAGGGCGGCGAGCAGGCGTTCGTCCCCGTCTTTTGCGGAAACGGTCTTAATCCATGCCATGGTCTTCTCCTGTCTGCCTTTGCTGCGTGGACTGATTTCGGAAAACGAGATAGTACACCGGTATCCCCAGGGCGGTCACGCCGACGCCCAGCATGGCCTGCACAGGACTGTTGCCGAAGAGCAGCACGAGCAGGACCGCGGCGAGGAGCAGGAAAAGAACCGGCGTGACGGGATAGAAGGGGGTTCGGTATGGAGGCGTATCGGTCGTCTTGCGGCGTATCACGAACAGGCCCGCCACGGTCAGGGCGATGAACAGCACGGCCACGAAGATGAAGTAGTCGAGGATCTGGCTGAAGGTCCCCAGCCACACCAGCACCGAAGCAAGTCCGCCCTGGATGGCTATCGCGCGGTAGGGGGTTCCGAAGGCGGGATGGACCGCGCTGGCGAAGCGGAGAAAGACCCCGTCCCTGGCCATGGCAAAGTACACCCTCGGCGCCATCAGCAGCAGCCCGGTGAGGCTGCCGGCGATCGAGAGTATGACCACGGAAGAAAACAGGATGCCGCCGCTGCGGCCGAAGAGCACTTCGCCGGCCTGCGCGGCAAAGGTCTCGTCGCTGGTGACCTGGGATATGGGTACGAGGTACATGAAGACGGCGCTGGTGGAGATGTAGGTCAGCGTGACGATACCCACCGCCAGCAGCAGCGCCTTGGGCAGGGTTCTCGCCGGATCGCGGATTTCCCCGGCCACCTTGTTCAGGTCCCACCATCCGGCAAAGGCGAAGAAGGCGCCCACGATGCCGCCGGCAAGGGCGCCGAACAGCGGACCCGAATCCGGCGGCCGCTCCACGAAAGGCGTGAAGTTCGACCAGTCGCCGAGTCCCAGTCCGAAACCCAGGATGGATATGACCGCGAGCACGCCGACCTTGAACACGGTCAGCATCACGATGATCCAGGCGCCGATGCGCACGCCGTAGATATTTACGCCCGTGAGGACGACTAGCATGGCGATGGCCAGCACCTTCATCGCGACCGGATCCATCGGATAGATATGACCCGCGTAGCTCGCCAGGCCGGTCGCGAGCGTCGCCGTGATGCCGGGATCGAGCACCATCAGCGACATCCACCCGTAGAGGAAGGCCGTCGGAGTGCCGTATGCTTCGCGGAGGTAGATGTATCCGCCGCCCGCGTGGGGATAACGGGAGGCCAGCTCCCCGAAGCACAGCGAGCCGCACAGGGCCATCCCCGCCATCGCCAGCCAGATGACCAGCAGCAGGAGGGGCGATCCCAGGGATTTGGCCATCCCGGCGGGCACCAGGAAGATTCCCACGGCGATCATCCCGCTGATCACCATGGCCGTGGTCGGCCAGATGCCCAGTTGGCGGCGCAGGTTACCCGTAGTCATGAACGTGTTTTCGTCGAGTTGGAAAACAGGACCGGCTGATCACACCAGTTCAGGCTCGTTCTCGATCCGGCTCAACCAGTAGTGGTTGTCGAACTGGTCGTCGCCGGTCAGGAACCGCCAGAAGTGGATCCGGTTGACATGTTCGATGCGTTCTTCGTTCCCATGCCAGGGCTGGTTCGTGCTCAGGATGTGACTGACTTCCGGATCGTCGATGTCATCCGTGTTCCACAGGCGCAGCTGCCGGACCGTGGGGTTGAGGCGCAACTTGAACATGTACCGCATCTGTTCGGTGCGGTTCGGCTGGGCGCAGTGCCACATGCCGTGATGGAGGACGATCACCGTCCCGGCCTTGCAGATCATCGGCACCTGGCCCACGAAGTTGTGGTACCGGGCGATGTCGGATTCGCTGATCCGGCGGTAGTGGCTCCCGGGCAGGATCAACGTCCCGCCCATCTCCCTGGGCGTATCGTGGGCGAAATACATGAACTGGATGTCGAAATGCAGCCGCGTGTCGATTATGGCGTCCGCGTGCCAGTGCTGTCCGAAATGGTGTCCGGCCGCTACGGTGTGCACGGCGTGATGGTCGTATAGTGGATCCGGTCCCACGAGACTGTGGATGATCCCTTCGATTTCCGGCAGCCTGAACACGCGACCCACGGCCGCGTCCGGCCATATGGCGCTCAGGGGCGATCCCGCCTCTTCCCGGGGGATGGCCTGGTTGTCCATTTCCTCCTTCACCGCCCGGTTCAGATCGTCGGGAACCAGTTCATCGAAACGGAGATACCCTTCCGCGACGAACCGGGCCATCTGCTTGGAATTCAATAGATGGGTGCTGTCAGCCATCGACCACCTCCATTTTTTCGAGTATGTACTCGTACTTGAGATAGGACACCTGGTATTCCGTACCCGGATAGGCCGGGTACTGCTGGGGAAACTGGACGACCCGCCATCCGTCCCGCATGGCGTCCACGACCGATTCGTAGGGCGGATTCGTAGCGCCGCCCGAGTCCGCGGCATCCCCCGATGTATGGCGTTCGTCGGCGGGCGCGGTCCCGTCGTACTCGGACCAGGCCACGACGCCGGCATGCAGGTCGGGGGTGCGAAGGTAAAGCACCAGCAGTTTCTGGCGTGTTTCAGACATTAATTTCCCTTTCCGGTGATGCGCGCTATTGTGCCGGTGGTGGACATGCCGTCCAGTACGGGTACCCTTTCCACGCGGCCGCCGTATCCCTCCACCACATCCCAGCCCACCACCTCCTGGTGTCCGTAGTGTCCCCCTTTGACGAGGATATCCGGCCTGAGCAGATTGAGCAGTGGAATGGGCGTCGGTTCATCAAAAAGTACCACGTGATCTACACACGCCAGGGCGCTGAGCATGTAGGCCCGTTCCGATTCGTCGTATATCGGGCGTCCTTCGTCCTTGATCGCCCGGACAGACGCGTCGGTATTGATGGCCACGATAAGCAAGTCGCCCAATGAACGCGCGGTCTGTAACAGGTGGACATGGCCGGGATGGAGCAGATCGAAACACCCGTTCGTGAATACAATGATTCCGCTCTTCTGCCGGGTGTGCTCCACTACCTTTGCAAGTTCATCGCGGCCGATGAGTTTGCCGTGGGTCTGCCGAAAGTGCATGACTGGCCACAGGGTACCGTTAGCGATTCAAGCGGGTCGTCCTTGATGTAATATCGCAGGAGGTGGGTTGTGTCAACTGAAATAACCAGTTGGAGCGCGGCCGGAATCGCGAGGTCAGGACCGGACGAACATCATGCCCGGAAGCTGGCGCGCCGCGCCTTTCAACTCGAGCGCCAGCAGGACGCCGAGCGCCTGCGAGGAGGTAAGGGCCAGGGCGGACGCCAGTTGATCGATGTGTTTCGGTTCCGGGGATAGCTGGCCGTACATGGATTTCTCCTCCGGCAGCAGGTCGAATGCCGGGACAGGCGGTTTTCGTTCAACCCGGGCAGGATCGAAACCCAGGCGAGGCGCCAGTTCGTCGATCACGTCTTCGACGCGCTGGATCAGTTTGGCGGTACCGTCCTTGATCAGCCTGTTGACGCCCTCGCTTCCGGGCGCGTTGAGCGGACCGGGGACGGCAAAGACCTCGCGGCCCTGGTCGAGGGCAAAGCGCGCGGTGATCAGCGCCCCGCTGCGCTGACCGGCCTCCACCACGATCGTTCCCAGGGTGGCACCGCTGATGATCCGGTTCCGCTGGGGAAAATTGACGGCGTCCGGACCGGTTCCGAAGGGCTGTTCCGTCATCACGGCGCCATGTTCCCGGATGGATGCCATCAACTTGCGGTTTTCCACGGGATAGGGCCGGTCCAGCCCGGATCCCAGTACGGCCACGGTGCGGCCGTCTCCCCGAAGCGCGGTCTTGTGGGCCAGTGTGTCCACACCCCGCGCCATGCCGCTCACGACGGTAAATCCATATGAACTCAACTCCGCGCTGAAGGACTCGGCCATCTTCCGGCCATACGTAGAGGTGAAGCGCGTCCCCACGATGGCGACGGACTGTTCATCGCGCGATTCCCAACCTCCGGATACAAACAGCAGCGGCGGCGGATCGTAGATCTCGCGCAAGCGCTCAGGATAGTCCCGGTCGCGGAAGGTGACGATTCGCGCCTTGTATCGTTCCAGCTGGCGCAACTGGCGGTCTACGAAGGCCTGGTCGCGGCAGGTGCGTATCGCCCCGGCGATCTGTGGACCCAGCCCTTCGGTCTGCGTTAATTCGTCTACCGAGGCGGACAGGGCCGCGGAGGGGGACCCGAACCGGCGCAGCAAGGCGTGGAATCGCGCCGCGCCCACGCCCGGCACGCGTGCCAGGGTCAGCCAGGATGCCGGGTCCGTCATGAGCAGATCCTCGCAGAACGGAATATCAATGCGGGTTTCACGCTGTGGGTTTCCGGGCAATCGTCTGCGCGGAAAACCTGTAGATTTGAAATTAGTCGAGCGGGGCGGGTCCGATCTCGTGAAGAATCTGGCCGATTTCCCCGAGGAGTTCGGGGATGCCTTCACCGGTGGCGGATGAGATCGCCAGCACGGGGTTGTTGCGCTGGCCCACGTGTTTCGCGTGGTCGGGATCCACGACGAGACCATCCAGCATGGAACGGTCCACGATCAGGTCAAGCTTGGAAAATACGACCAGGACGGGGCGGGAGAGGAGTACGGGATTGAACTGCCTTAGTTCGTTGACGAGCACTTCGTAGTCGTGCAGGGGATCGGGCTGACTCGCGTCGAGCAGGAAGACCAGTATCCGGGTCCGCTCGATGTGCCGGAGGAACTGGTGTCCGAGTCCCTTGCCTTCGTGGGCGCCCTCGATCAAGCCAGGAATGTCCGCCAGTACGAAGCGGTCGTAGTCCCCCAGCTTGACGATACCCAGGTTGGGTTCGAGGGTGGTGAAGGGATAGTCGGCGATCTTGGGTCTTACGGCGGAGAGGCGCGACAGCAGGGTGGATTTGCCCGCGTTCGGATGACCGACCAGCCCCACGTCGGCGATCAACTTCAGTTCGAGTTCCAGCAGTCGTTCCTCGCCCGCCTGGCCCTCCTCCCAGCGCCGGGGGGCCCGGTTGGTGGAAGTGGCGAAGGCCGAGTTTCCGCGGCCTCCATGGCCTCCGCGGGCGATGACCATGGACTGGTCCTCCCCGACCATGTCGGAAATCACCGTGCCTGTCTCGCGGTCTTTGACGATGGTCCCGGGGGGGACGCCGATGACCAGGTCCGGGGCGTTCCGCCCGTGCATGTCCTTGCCCTGTCCGTGGGTGCCGTTCCGGGCCCGGTACAGATGCTGGAACTGGAAATCGAGCAGGGTACGCTTGCTCGAGTCCACCCGCAGGACGACATGGCCGCCGTCGCCGCCGTGACCGCCGTCCGGGCCGCCGCGCGGTACGTTCTTCTCACGGCGAAAACTGCAGCAGCCGTTGCCGCCCCGGCCGGCCTTTACGTGGATTCTCGCGAAATCGACGAACATGAGGGATATCCGATGGCCCGGTCACCCGCGCCCTACATCCGCTCGATGATGGCGGTGCCGAATTCCGAGCACTTGACTTCCCGCGCGCCGTCCATCAGGCGGGCGAAATCGTACGTCACGATCCGGCCCGCGATGGCTTTTTCTATTCCCCGAATGATCAGGTCGGCCGCTTCGTCCCAGCCCATATAGCGCAGCATCAGTTCGCCGGAAAGGATGACGGAACCCGGGTTGACCTTGTCCTGGTTGGCGTATTTGGGCGCCGTGCCGTGGGTCGCTTCGAACACGGCGTGTCCGGTCTTGTAGTTGATGTTGCCGCCCGGAGCGATGCCGATACCGCCCACCTGGGCGGCCAGCGCATCGGAAATGTAATCGCCGTTCAGATTCATGGTGGCGATGACGTCGAACTCGTCGGGACGGGTCAGAATCTGTTGCAGGAAGATGTCTGCGATGGCGTCTTTGACCAGGATCTTGCCCTCCGGAACGTTGCCCCCGCATTCGTCCCAGCTGACCAGGCGGTCCGGATACTCCTCCTTCGCGAGTTCGTATCCCCATTTCTGGAAGGCGCCTTCCGTGAACTTCTGGATGTTGCCCTTGTGCACCAGGGTGACGCTCTTGCGGTTCCGCGCGATGGCGTACTCGACCGCCGCGCGGATCAGCCGCTTGCTGCCGGTCTCGCTCACCGGCTTGATGGCGATGCCGGAATCGGACCGGATGTCCCATCCGAACTGTTCCCTGCAGAAGGCGATCAGCCTGGCGGCCTCATCGCTATAGGCCTCCTGTTCCTTCCCGGCGTACACGTCCTCCGTGTTCTCGCGGAAGATGACCATGTCCACCTTTTCGGGATGACGCACCGGACTGGGCACGCCGGTGAACCATCGTACCGGCCGCAGGCATACGTACAGGTCGAGAATCTGGCGCAGCGCCACGTTCAGGCTGCGTATGCCGCCCCCAACGGGCGTGGTCAGCGGTCCCTTGATGCCCACCAGGTATTCCCGGAAACATTCTACCGTTTCATCCGGCAGCCAGCTGTTTGTAAGGTTGAAGGCCTTTTCTCCTGCCAGCACCTCGTGCCACACGATGCGCCGGTCTCCGCCGTACGCCTTGTCGACGGCGGCGTCGAAAACGCGCTGAGCCGTCCTCCAGATATCCGGTCCCGTGCCGTCGCCTTCGATGAACGGGATGACCGGCTGGTCCGGGACGTTGAGCACGCCCCGGGCATCGATGGTAATGTGATTTCCACCAGCGGGCGGTTTCGAAGCCATGTCGCTTTCTTCCTCCTCCGTCAGGTTTCCTTCATGTGATGTGGATGTTACTTGCCCAGGTGTTTGGATGCTATATGCCCAGTTCGTCCAGGCTTTCCTGGTACACCGAGGCGGAAGCGCGAAGCGCCGCCAGTTCGTCGTCCGAAAGCTCCAGTTCGATCACTTCCTCGATGCCATCGCTGCCCAGTTTCACAGGTACGCCCACGCAGACGTCCCGCAGTCCGTACTCGCCTTCCAGCATCACCGAGGCGGGCAGCACGCGGTTCTTGCCCTTCAGGACGGATTCCACCATCTGGACGACGGAGGCCGCCGGGGCGTAGTAGGCGCTGCCCGTCTTGAGGTAGTTGACGATCTCCGCGCCGCCGTCGCGGGTCCGCTGCACGATGCGGTCGATGACTTCCCGGGACAGCAGCTCGGTGATGGGTATGCCGGAGACCGTGGTATACCGGGGAATGGGGACCATGGTGTCGCCGTGCCCGCCGAGGATGATCGCCTGCGTGTCTTCCATGGATACGCCCAGCTCCATGGCGACGAAGGACCGGTAGCGGGCGCAGTCGAGCACGCCGGCCTGGCCGTAAACGCGCTTCCGCCCGTACCCCGAAACCTTGAGAGCGACATAGGTCATGACGTCCAGCGGGTTGCTGACCATCAGGACCTGGGCGTCCGGCGCGTACTTCACGATGTTTTCGGTAACCGACGTGATGATCTCCGCGTTCTTCTTCAGCAGGTCGAGGCGGTCCATGCCCGGCTTGCGGGCCAGGCCGGCGGTGACCACCACGAGGGCCGCACCTTCCAGGGCCGCGAAATCGTTGGATCCTTCTATCGCCGAATCATAGCCCAGTACGGGTCCGGCCTCCATCATGTCCAGCCCCTTGCCCTGCGGGATTCCGTCCACCACGTCGATCAGAGCGATGTCGCCCAATTCCTTCTGGGCCGCGTACAGCGCCGCGGTCGCCCCCACGTTGCCCGCACCGACAATGCCGATCTTTACCATTTGATCCTCCATGTATTGATGATGTATGGGTTTCCTGCGACTTTAGCGGGCCGGATCCATATCAATCAGCAGAGACGCGTCCATGGGATGGTACTGGTCCGCGGTCTCCATCAGGTCGCGCGCCGTGTTGTGCGGGAAGGAAAACACCTCCACCCGCGGCCCCCGCTCCTTGAGCAGCTGGATCAGCGAAACGAAATCGCCGTCGCCGCTGGCCAGGACGACGACGTCAACCTTCTCGGCCATTCTGATCATGTCGATGGCCATCTCCATGTCCCAATCGCCCTTTGCCGAACCGTCGCTGCGTCTGCGGAGGTCCTTCCGCTTCACCTCGTAGCTGAACTGTTCCAGCATCGTTACGAAACCGCTCTGGTCCACCTCCGGCGTCTGGATCACGTAGGCGTAGGCACGAATCAATCGTCTTTCGCCCACGGCGGCCTGCATAAGCTTTTCGAAATCCACCCGCGCCGAAATCCCGTGCTGCTGCCGGGCGGCATACCACATGTTCTGCACGTCGATGAAGAGGGCCACCCTTTCAGCAACTGCGCCGGCTTCTTCTCTGAACCGTTCGATTCTCCGCTGCATTTCCCTGACACGATCTTCCAGAATCCGATTCCGTTTTTCCAGGTCCGCGCCGTGCCGGTGGGCTTCGATCAACGCCAGGTCGGAATACTCCGTCTGGCGCCCGTCCTCAGGTTCGCTGTTCAGCACCGGATCGTTCCGCAGGTAGGGAGAAGCCGTCTCCTCCGATACACCGGACCGGGGTTGAAAGGCCGGAATCCGGTTCAGGCGTTCGACAGCCGGCGCGTAAACCGCCTCTCGTTCATCCAGCAACATGGCGAATGTCATCCGTCCGCACTCCCGGGTGTAGGCGTCGGTCCGGTCACTCAGCAGGGTATTGATGCCTTCGGGGGACGTACTCCCGATCTGTTCGATCTCCCGGGCGCTGGTTTGAACCAGGGTCCGGATGACCTGCGCGGCGGTGACTTCCCGCTCGAAGCAGTCCCCGGCGAGTTGTGCGGCGAGGGTATGCACCGCCGCAGTCGCCAGGTCCCGCCCGTCCTGGACCAGTCCGCAGATGTGCAGCAGCTTGACGATCAACTGACGGTCGAGGGCGAGTTCCAGGATCCGGGTGAGTCCCTTTTCGTCGATCCTGTTGAAAAGATGCCGGTAATCCGGCAGCGTGGTTTTCGAGTTTTCCATGTATCCGCCGTGCGTTCGGCAGTCCCCGCGGATCTGCGAGGTCAACCCTCCAACGCCGACAACCCTTCCTCTACCCGGTCCATTCCCTTCTCGATGGTATCCAGCGTGGTGGCGTAGGAAAACCGCAGACACCCTTCCGTTCCGAAAGCGGCGCCCGGCGCCGAGATCACCTGGTACTCCTCCAGCAGGTACATGGCGAGGTCCAGCGATCCTTCGATGGGGCGCCCGTCGGGCCGCCTGTGGCCCGTATAGGCCGACATGTCCGGGAACACGTAGAATGCGCCGCCGGGCCGGGCACAGGCCACGCCGTCTATGTTTCCCAATCTTTCGAGGATGTAGTTCCGGCGGCGGTCGAATGCCCCGATCATCGGCGGCAGGAAGTCCTCCGGACCGGTCAGCGCGGTAACGGCGGCGTGCTGGGTGATAGCGCTCGGATGCATGACGGTCTGACCCTGGAATTTCACGAACAGGTCCAGCACCTCCCGGGGACCGGCGGCGTAACCCAGGCGCCAGCCGGTCATGGCGTACGCCTTGGACAGTCCGTTGACCACTAGCGCCTGTTCCATCATCTGCGGATGGAGGGCGGCGATGCTTACGTGACGGTGGCCGTCATACAGGATCTTCTCGTACAGTTCGTCGGTAATGACGTAGATCCCCGCGTCCATGACCACTTCGGCGATGGCGGCGAGTTCGTCCCGTGTGTACACCATGCCCGTGGGATTGGACGGCGTGTTGAGCATAAGCGCCTTGGTCTTCGGCGTAATCGCGGACCGCACCTGGTCGGCCGTCACCTTGAAAGAAGCCCCTGGCCCCGTATTCAGCACCATCGGCACGGCACCCGCGAGTTTAACCATCTCGGGGTAACTGACCCAGTAGGGCGCCGGTACGAGGACTTCGTCTCCTTCGTCGCAGATCACATAGAGCAGGTTGTAGAGGGCGTGCTTGCCCCCGGAGGTCGTCGCGATCTGGTTCGGCGCGTATTCGAGCCCGTTGTCCCTGGCCAGCTTGCGGCAGATCGCTTCCTTGAGGTCCTGGATGCCGGTCGCGGGCGTGTACCGGGTAATATTGTCCCGGATCGCCGCCATGCCGGCTTCCTTGATGTGGTCCGGCGTTGGGAAGTCCGGTTCGCCCACGGCGAAATTGAACACGTCGATGCCTTCGCGCTTCATCGCGATGGCCCGTTCGTTGAGCACGGTGGTCGCGGAAGGCGCGATACGATCCAGTTTTCGGGAAAGGGGACGAATAGCGGGCATGGGAATGGGGCGGACGGTGGTGACGGGAGTCCTTGGATAACCGGGGGTCAGCTGATCGAGCCGCGCTTTTCCGACAGCGCCTTCAACACGGGAGGCGGGACCTGATGGCTTACGTCGCCACCGAAACGGAAGACCTCTTTGACGAGCGAAGAGCTCACGTACACCGATGGCTCACCGGGGAAGAACGATACCGTGGTCACCGACGGGGCCAGGCGCCGGTTCATGAGCGCCATCTGGGATTCAGTCTCCAGGTCTCCGGCGGAACGGATGCCGCGGATGATTGCACGGGCTTCGAGCCTTGCCGCCAGGTCGACCGTCAAACCGTCCGAGGATAACACCTCGACCCCGGTCCAGCCGTTCACGGCCTCCCTGAACATCTCCACCCGTTCCTCCACCGAAAACATCGGTTGCTTGCCCGTGTTGGGCGCGACGGCCACCACGACCCGGTCGAACACGGTCAGTGCCTGTCTCAGCACATCCAGATGTCCGTTGGTCACGGGGTCGAATGTGCCGGGATATACCGCAACGCTCATCGCCGGGTTCTCGATGAAGGAGGTGGAAGATCGACGGGCAGGATTTCCGACCGGTTCACGGCTGCCGCCGGGACAGGCTGATCGTCCCTGGCAGTCTGGGCGGGCCGGGCGGACCAGGCGGGCCGGAAGAACGACAGCGCGGTATCCCCGATGTCACGTCGGCGCACCAGATCGATATCTGCGCTGGTTTCCGGCGGATCGTCTCCGCGATGCTCCAGGACGAGCAGGCCGCCGGGAGCCAGTACGCTCCGTTCGCTTACGGTCCTGATGATTTCCCGGGCGACAGGATCGCCATAGGGCGGATCGGCGAGTATGATGTCCACCGTGCAGGAATGGTCGGCGAGGTGTTCGAGACTCCGAACGGCGTCTGTCATCCAGACCAAGCCCCGTGCATTCGAACCAACCCGATCGGGTGGACGCTGCCTTGTGTGCCCGTCCTGCCGATCATGCCGGCCATGCTCGCCAGGCTGACCATGCCGGCCAGGCTGACCATGCCGGCCAGGCTGACCACCGAATCCACAACGGTCCAGGTTATCCCTGATCATCCGGACGGCGCGCCGGTCGTTGTCGACAAACAGACAGCAGCGTGCGCCCCGGCTCAGGGCTTCAATGCCCAGAACGCCACTGCCGGCGCACAGATCCAGTACGATGCCGTCTACGATTTCGGTAGACAGCATGTCGAACAACGTTCCACGTACACGGCTGCCGGTGGGACGAATCGCACCGGTGACGGACTTCAGCCGCCGTCCCTTGGCGATACCCGTGCCGATTCGCAGCATAATCCCCCACTTCCGGCCAAAACCGTTCGGACCACATCGAAGATAGATTTGCAGGGGGTGGCTGTCAACCAAAAAGGCAGGCGTGGAACCCCTGTTTCAGGGCAGTCCTCGGAGGCGTCCGGCATCCTGCAATGGCGGTGCGGCCAGCCGTCTACCGGAGTTCCACAAAGGGACGCAGGCGGCCGAGTTTGGCGGGACCTATCCCCTTCACCTCGAGCAGTTGCTCAACGGTCACGAAGGCGCCTGATTGCTTTCGGAAGGCGATGATTCGTTCCGCCAGCGTCGGACCGATACCGGGCAGCTTCTGAAGCTCGGATGCCGGGGCGGTGTTTATGGGCACACGCAAGTTGTCATCGGAAGAAGCAGACTTCGATGAGACCCCGGCAGCCGGGTATTCGTTATCTTCTCCCGACGACGAACCCGCCATGGCCATGGCGTTTCCCGCGGTTTGTGCCGACTGCCCCTGGACCCCGGCCATCGGCGGTCCGTCCGCCACGGCTGGAGCCAGATCGGGCATGAAACCTGAATCGAATTGATTCACCAGCAGGACGAGGCCGCCGGCCAGCATGCTGGCCGCGACGAACAGGATGGCCCGCAACTCTCCTTTTGTCATGATTTGACCGTTTGTCAGTGGCTTATTTGCCAGTCAGTGCTTAAGTGTTTGACTGTGCGTCGAGCCGATACCGTGGTCACACTCGAGGCAGGTCAGTTGAATACAAACTCGGTCCACAGCCCACCGCCCCGTCGAAGCCGTTTCTGCTGGGTTATTACGTTCACCGTATTGGTCAGCTCGACCGTGATGCCGCCGCGGACGTACCGGCTGAACCGGTAGTCCGTCGTGACCGAGAACCGGTTCTGGTTCTGTCCGTTGTTGGGTTGGAAATCGGCGCCTAAGCGTGAAATCAGGGTCCTGTTGGAATTCCGTGTGAATTGCAGCCGGGCGTTTATGTCCCCGCTCGTTCTCTTCCCGAAGATCCGGATTCCGGGCCTGAGCCGGTAGTCTACCGCGACGGTCAGTCTCCTGGTCTGTTGCTTCTGGTCGGTTGCGTTCCGTCCGAACTGGGTTAATTGGTCCAATGTCGTGAAATTGCCTCTAAGCACCAGGCCCGCGTTCAGATCAGCGACGAAACCGATGAGCGGAGACAGGTTGGTCGTCGTCGTCCGGGTGATTCCGGCCTCTCCAAGGTCCGAAACCCCGCTCGCCGCGCCGTTGGAGAGTTTCAGGTCGGTGTTCTTTCCCTTGCGTCTCGAGTACCCGCTGGACACTTCGATGCGGCGGAACATCCGGCCGAAGTCGCCCATGCTCCTGGGATTGGGACTCCATCGCAGGTTCAGCTCGGGCCATACGGTGGTATTCTGTTTTCGGTTCAGATTTGTAGACCGGGTGTGGGTCGATGCCCATGTGGGTCTGACGGACAGCGTCGTTCCGAGGAACCTGAGGCCTGTCCCGATGTTGAAGGAAGACTGGTTAGCTTCCGTTTCCCGGTTCCGCTGAATCCCGGTAACTCCACCACTGGATCCCAGTGTATCGAACGGTACCGAGAAATAATCCGACAGTCCCATACGCTCCCGGAATGTTGGACGGGAGACCGCGTTGAATAAGTCCTGGTTGCGACTGATCCTGTAGGTCAGCGTGACCGGCATGAGGTTCCGGAAGACCGTGGCGAGCCGGTTTATCACGTTCAGGCGGAACCATCCGGAATCCCCCTCGCTCGATCCGCGGGAAGATCCTCCGAAAACGCTCGATGCCATTCTGGCCATATTGACGTTTGTCCGTATGTCCTGCTGGTTCCTGAACGCGATGGTCCTGGCCTCGGGCGAAGCGCCCGTGGACTGTAACAGCGGATTTCGATTCTCTGCGTAAGATGTGGTGAAGTTGTATGAGGGCCTGAACCAGGTCGTGATCTCGGGTCGATAATCGATGCCCAGGTTCTGGCGGTAGCTGGTTTCCGGTCCGAAGTCCAGCCTGGTAAACGCTACCGTGGAATCGGATTTCATGTCGTTGGAAACAGAAAGGTTGTAATTCATCCTCACAGATCTGAAGGGTTCCATGACTGCCCTTACGTTTCGATTCAAATACCGTGTGAACCGCTCGCCGCGGTCCGTCCCGGCCGATGTGGATTCTTCTGAATCTTCGATCGTGTCGGTCTGCGTCGTCCGGTTCAGGTAGATCCGCCTGTCGCGGTTGATTTCCGAGAACAGCTCCAGTCGTACCGGCAGCGGGTTGAAGGTCAGGCCCGATATGAATCCCGGCAATGGCGTCCACCCGAGAATCTGCCACTGGATCTCGGAGCGGGGGGTCAGATTGTAATACAGGCGGGCACGGTAGGAACCCGAAGTATCGATTCTCGCGACCGTGTGCCTGAAATAGCTGGTCGACGTAAAATCCAGCCTGATACGTTCCAGGGTCCAGGCGACGAAGGGGTTTTCCGAACCGATTTGCTTGGAGAACGATGCCGAAAAGGACTGGTCCGTATTCTCCGTACGCTGTGATTCGCGTTGCTCCTGGTTCAGAAGCAGGATATCGGAGCCGACCCGCAGACGCGGAAGCCTCAGATCGTTTCTCCATCGAAATCGCAAGGGGATGGACAACCCCCAGTCCTCCGGCAGCATGTTTCCGAGGTTCAGCAGACTGGACAGATTCATTACCGTGGACCTGCTCCCCGCTTCTTCTCCGCCTATCCTGCGAAAGTGACTGCCCACGCTTCTGACCGATCCGAAAAACGATAATACGTCGGCAAGATCAGCGTCGATTTTCAAGCGGCCCGCGAGGCCGCGGTCACGCCTGACATCGCCCGCCCTCAGTTCGTCCAGCCAGAGTTCACCTCCAGAAAGCACATCGTCGTAAGGGTTGTAGATCCCCACCGTGATATGGCGAATCCGGGCCAGTGCGGGTGAACCGAGTACCCTGTACTGTCTGTTCCCTTCCAGTTCGACAATGGCCAGCATAAGCCCCTCTCCGGGAGGACCCTCCTTGAATCGGACGGAACGTTCCGTCCCGTCGCTCAGCGTGACCTTATGGGTGGTGTCCGTCACCGTCGCCGTTCTCCGTGCGGATTCCGTTTCGCTCTTGAGGATAGTCAAGTCGTCAAAGACCACCCTCAGATGATTCGCTTCGTCCCAGCCGGGTAAAACACGCGTACGATATTCGTAGTAGTCGGATACTCCGCCACCGAATCGAATGAAAAATTCGGGAGAACGGTCGGGTTCGAAGTTGTCTGAGCCGTGGATGTACAGTCTCAGGGTGTTGTACAGCGTGTAGTCCTGGTCGGAGAACAGCGTACGATATACCTGGGCGCTGTGGTGGGGTTGGAGATTGGTATAGGTCAGGATCAGGGACTGCTCTTTGTTCTGCAGACCGGTTACGCGGTCGTACTCGATAATCGCGCCGGGTGGCGACGTGTATTCACCCGGATTGTCATAGGTATTCTTCACGGCGACATTGAAAGTTTCCCTGTAGACTGACAGCGTGTCGACTGGTACCGGATAGCCGCTGGAATCGATGATCGCGCCGGACAGGTCTTCCTGCCACTGATTGCCGACGATATTGATGGAGGCTACACGCATCTTCACCGGTTCATTCACCTTCGTGATCCAGAGCCGGACCATTTCGATCTCGTCGAATCCCGGCATGCCTGCCACACCATCGAAAGCCCGGTTCACCTCCGCCGTCCCGCCTCCCGCTTCATCCTGCCGGCCACCGTCCTCCGAAGGCTCGGAGCCCGTTGCACCGGCAACAAAAAGTTCGGTATCCAGGGGAATGCGGTACATGCGCCAGCTGTCCGGGTTCCCCCAGTTGGACCGCTCCCGGTCGCCCCCGGCCACGAATACGGTGTCTTCATGATCCGGGCTCAGGTTCACGACGTACTTGAAGTAATCGTTCTGGCTGTCCAGGAAACCGGAGTAGTCGAGGTCCTCGGTGTCGGGACGCCGGTTCTGGTCCGGATCGCCGGCGTTTAATTCCGGTCCGTTGATCTTGCTGTAGTCGACCTGGTCGATCGGCACGGCGCCGCCCTGCGTGCCCTCGAAGGAGAAGTTGTCTCCGTGCGGGTCCGGGTTGGCCACCGGGTCGTAACCGGTCTCGTCCTCGTCACGCAGACCGTCCATGCCGATGTCTTCTTCCGGCTCCAGGAGATTGTTCCCGTATCCGTCGCTTCTGTCGTCTTCCGTATCGAGCCAGCCGTCGTCGTTGACGTCCTCGCTGATCTTCCCGAGGTCGATGTGCAGTTCACCCCGGTTGCCATTCACCCACAACTCGATAAACCTGCTGCGCGTCTGGTCCACGTTGCTCCCGGCCAGCGGATGCATCAACCCGGCCCAGCGGTTCAGCACGTCATCCGGTCCGCTTTGCCGGCCCGGGGCGTTGAAGGTGGAATCCGCGTGTATTCCGCCCCAGCGCAGATCGGGCTCCGTGGGATCGTATTCCATGATCAGCACGTGCTGCAACTGGTCCCGGCCCGTGACCTCACGGGTTGGATATATCTGACGGACATCGACCTGCTCCAGGGGATTGTACCAGATTATCCTGCCCCGCTGGCCGTGCGTGTGCCCCTCGGGCGGACTGGCCGGCCGCCAGCCGCTGCGGCGCACGCCCAGATCGGTTTCCTCCTTGCTTCCTTCGAAGTCGTCGATGAACCCATCGCCCAGAATGTTGGGATTGGGCACACTCTGGGCCAGTTCGCCCTCGATGACCAGGGAGGACTCCTCATCCCCCAGGTCGGTGGGGGAAATGAAATCCATGAAGGAAGTCAGGAAATCGGGTTCGAAAGCCAGGCGGGTGTCGATCCCCCACATCATGTAGCGGCCGGTCTCACGGCCGATCCGGGATTTCTGCTCCAGGGACTTGTCGGACCGGTACAGCAAGGTGCCCTTTATCCAGGACTGTTCGCTGAACTGGTATTCTCCCTGCACGCCAAGCAGGGTGTTCGACACCGGTTTGAAGAAGGGGGCGAACTGGAACTGCACGGTCACGTCCGCGTCCGGGCTCAGGGCCTCTTCATTCGTGAATCGGATTTGCCCGACTTCGTACAGGATGATGTAGTCCGTGTTCCGTTGCAGTTGCTGGCCGTTCAACCGCACGATCTCACTCCCCTCGATGATATTGGTCCGGCCGAGCGAGTACTGGGAAAGCTGGTTCCGGTACTCGACCTCCAGGAAGTACTTGTGCAGTATACTGAACTGGCTGTTGACCAAATTGCCCGTAAGAGTGTAAAACTCGGGCGTTTCGTCGGGAAGGCCTTCGCCCTGGGTATCCGGATAGGCCAGTTCGCCGGCGGCGGTCCGTGTCAGGGCCGGCGCGAAAGGATACTGGTCGGGGAAGATCAGTTCCCCGCGCTCGAAATCGAACAACGCATAGTCGATATCGACGATCCGGTCCGGTTCGGAACCGGGGTCCACCCCCCTTCGGTCGAGCCCCAGCAGCTGTATGAAGGGTGTCCCGTTCTCGTCGACTTCACTGTGCTCGCCCTCTTTCTTCAACTGGTATATTCTGAGTTCGAAGTTTTCCGGCTCGATATCCGTCTGGCCGAGGTAATACACGTTTCGCCACTCGTATTGCCAGGTACCCCACTGCGCGGGATCGCCTGGATTATCCGGGGGGAGTTCCTGCTGCCGTTTGAGCAGGCGCAGCAGCGGGACATCGCCGTCCAGGCTGCCGTGCCTTTTGACTTCTCCGTCCCGGTTCACGGTCTCGAAGTAAACCGCGAGGATGTCGTCTTCCTGCAGCGGCGAATTAAGCGCGATATAGCCGAATCGTTCGTTTACGTAGAATTCGTCGGACTCCAGGTACTTGAACTTCCCTCTTACGAATTCCCCTTCCTCCGAACCCTGGATGAGCATGCCCTCGGCGTCGTACACCGGGGGATCCGGATAGGCGTTGGCAAGAACCAGGTTCGCCGGATTGGCCAGGGTGAGCCGCCCCGACACGTAGACCTGGATCGATCGGACGGAGTCCTCGGCCGCGACGCGGTAGCCGTTTTCGTCTCTCCGCGAGAAATCCCGGCGGTATGTTTCGTCGATGAAATAGTAGGTCCTGCGCCTGAAGTCGAGGTCCCTGATTATCCGGCTGGAACCCTGCGAGCCCGCCTGAAACGTGGCCGACTCGCCTTCCCCCTTCTCCTGGCTGGCGATCGCGGTCAGGTGAAAGTTGCCGAGCTGGCTTCTCATTTTAATCCCGAAGAGCCCGGTGTGCTGTTGCGTGTAGCCCGTGAATTCAGTGTTCTTCAGTTCGAGGGATACGTTTCCCGCCTCGAGGCTCTTCAGTATGCCGTTTCCTTCCCGGCCGTCGTCGGCAACGTCCTGGTAGCGTATGGCGAGGTTGTTGTCGAGGTCGGTGAACGCTTCGCTGTTCTGCTTGATGTTCACCTCGATCTTCTGACCGATGTTCCCCGTAACGGTAAACTCCTGGTTCTGTTTCATGGATACGTTGGGTGCCCGGGAAACCCGGTTCGTCGCCGTGCTCGCACTGCCTTCCGTCCATTCGCTGGCCATGTCCATCTCGATCCGCTGGTTTCCGAGTATCCGGATAACGGGCGTTCCGCCGCCAAGAAAAGTAGGCAGGTTCACCGGCACGTCGAGGGTCAGCAGTCCTTCCTGGTTCATGCGCATTTCGGTATCGAAGACGTAGGACAGCACGGACGTCCGCCACAGTCTCCGGAACTGCGCCGCGCTGCGTAGGCGGTAATACTGGTCAAAAGAAAGGACCAGCGGAATGCGCCGGCCCAGTCCTTCGTCTTCGTCGATGAACGCGAGGAGCTGGAGGTCGGGATAGACGACGGTCCGGCCGCCTTGGGGCCACGGCCGGTCGGTGAGGGATTGAAGCGCGGGCCTGCTCAGCCCACGGGCGATTTCGTCAGCCTCTTCGAAAGTTACGATGTGCAGCCGTGCGCTTTCGAGCCGGATCTTCGGTCCTTCCGCCTGTGCCTGTGCGGTAAGGGTCCATAGAGATACCAGCACGTGGCTGAAGAAAATCGTGCAAATGCGTTTCATAGATAAACGAAAATAAACCGGGGATGTTACACTCGCAACACCTGATCATACGATGGAAGAACGACAGACGGGCGCGCGGCGTTCCATGCCGGAGGGACGGTCGACGGGCACCCGGCGTTTCATGTCGGAGGGACGACCACCGGACGCCCGGCGTTTCATGCCGTGTACTGCAAGGTAAATGACTTGACAGGGGTCTGGACCGGGATTAGGGTATGCCCGAACCACTTCGAAACTGAAACAGAAACCTGGAGTTTGCTCCCCATGGAACAGCAAGCCAACGAGTTGACCGCGGGAGGATGGGTTTTTCTGATCCTCGCCTGGACCGTGATCACGGGCGTGACCGCCGTCTGTTTCTACCGGGTGCGGAAGCTGAAGTAGGACCCGGCACGCGAACGGGATGCCACGGATTATCCCGGTACCATATTCCGCGTCGCCGCACCCTCTCCGAACATTGGCGCGATCCCTCACCGGTCACCACCGCGATCCCCGGCCCGGCCGGCGCCGCGATCCCACATCTGGCACCGCCGCGAACCCTGCCTGACCAACGCCGCCGGGTGCCGCGAACAGCCAACAGCCTTCCCGTCCCGCACGGACGTCCCGCTTGACATTCGGGCGTTTTTTCCTTATCCTGTAACGGTTTTCCGCCTTCGAACGACGCCTGCAAAGGACGGCCATGCGGATCATCGTGAAATGTTTCGCCGGGTGCAGGGACGCGGTGGGCGCGGCATCGGTTTCGGTGGAGCTCCCGGAGGGAACCACCGTGGGCGAGGCCTTTACAGGGCTGATCGAAAACTATCCCGCCCTGGCGGGTTACGACCGGAGCGTGATGCTGGCCGTAAACCGGGATTACGCCGATCGGCAGTCCGTACTGGAAGATGGCGACGAACTGGCGTGCATCCCGCCGGTGAGCGGCGGCACCAATTCGGATTTTGCCTGTAAGCGGCGGCGCGGTTCGTCAGCGGCGGCGCAGTTCCTCGATGAAGGAGCACAGTCAAGCGCGTGTATAAGATCACGACCGATAGAATCGAGCCGGACGCCCTCTTCGAATGGGCGCTAAAATCCCACCACGGGGCGGTGGTCACCTTCGCCGGAACGGTGCGGGACAATACGGATGGCCGGCGGACGCTGCGGCTGGAGTACGAGGCCTACGCCGAGATGGCCGAAGCCAAGATGCAGGAAGTGGGCGAGGAAATCCGCGAGCGGTGGGGCATCGAGGACGTGGCCATGATGCACCGCGTCGGCACGCTCGAGATCGGGGAGATCAGCATCCTGATTTCCGTGGCGACTCCCCACCGAAAGAACGCATTCGAGGCCTGTTCCTACGCGATCGACCGCGTGAAGCAGATCGTGCCCGTCTGGAAGAAGGAAATCTGGGCGGACGGGGAGCGGGAATGGGTGGAACGCAGTTCCTGAAAACCGGCCTCAGCCATGATATACTTCGACCACAGCGCGGCGCCGCCGGTCGACCCCCGCGTCGTAGACGAGATGATGCCCTACCTCGGAGAACGCGCCGGGAATCCGTCCAGCCTGCACCGATTGGGTGCGGAGGCGCGCGGGGCGCTGGACCGGGCGCGCGGCCGGGTCGCCGGGCTGATCGGCGCCGGTCCGGGCGAGATCGTATTCACAGCCAGCGGTACGGAAGCGGATAACCTGGCCGTCAAGGGACTGGCGCAGGCGCGGACGAACCAGGGCCGGCACATCGTCGTATCCAGCGTCGAGCATCATGCCGTGCTCTATGCCGCGAAAGCCATGGAACGGCAGGGGTTCACCGTCACGCTGGTCCCTGCCGACGGGGACGGCGTCGTGCAGCCAGACCAGGTTGCGCGGGCCATGCGGGACGATACCGTCCTCGTTTCCGTCATGTGCGCAAACGATGAGACCGGTACCATCCAACCCGTGCGCGAAATCGCCGGAATCGCCCATCGCCACGGTGCGGCCGTGCATACGGACGCCGTGGCCGCGGTGGGACGGTTGCCGGTCAACGTTAATGAGTTGAACGTCGATGCCCTGTCCCTTTCCGCCAGGCCCCTGAACGGCCCTCCCGGCGCCGGCGCCCTCTATCTGAGAGCGGGCACCCGGCTGCGCCCCCAGATGGAAGGAGGCGTGCAGGAAGAGGGCCGCCGCGGCGGCCACGAGAACATCCCCGCCATCGTGGGATTCGGAAAGGCGGCGGAACTGGTGGCGGATGAATTGCCCGCCCGTATCGACCGCTTGAAACGGCTGGACGAATCGCTGTTGCGTGGTTTGAGGGACCGCCTTCCGGATGTCTCCATCAATGGGCATCCCCGCCAGCGCGTCTCGGGCCACCTGAACCTGTGGATACCGGAGGCCGACGGGGAATCCCTGGTCCTGATGCTCGACGCCCGGGGAATCGCCGTTTCCGTCGGTTCCTCGTGCGCCGCCCACGCGTCCAAGGCCTCGCACGTGCTGCTGGCCCTGGGACGGACGGCGGCCGAGGCCCGCTGTTCGCTGCTGGTCACCGTTGGTCCGGACACCGGGGAATCCGAGGTCGAGGAAGCACTGGACGCGCTCGCCGAAGTTGTGGGGGAACTGCGCGCAATCGCCGGTGTGACGGTATGATGTGCCGGACGCGAGAGTACGAAGCGACCAGCGTGAGTGCCTGATGTGATCTGTGTGAGCGTCTGACCTGACGGGTGCGAAGGTCCGGGGTGATTGATGAGTTGGGAGGCAATGACCAGACATGATTCAGTCTGCCATGACCCTCGATACCTACGGCCTGCTCTGTCCCGTGCCGATCATGAAAACCGCGTCGGCCATCAAGGAGATCGCCGTGGGTGACGTGCTCGAAGTGCTGGCCGACGATCCGCAGATTCTGGAGGACATGCCGGCCTGGTGCGCGAGTAACGGACACGCCCTGCTCGAGACCATCGAAGAGGGAGAAGAGTTCAGGCTGTTTGTGAGAAAGGTAAAATGATTGCTCTGACGTGCCCCGGAATGTATTTTGCGCAACGAAGTGGGAATGCAGCGTGTGAGATCTATATCGCGTAACGGTGTGCGAAATCTCGGATTGTACAATTGTACAATCAGATGTTTTGCAGGCAGTTCAATGACAACAAGGCTCAACTCGCAGGTGAGACCCGTAGGAACGAAACGTGTAATGCCACTGTTCGGGAGCAAAAAATGGCCCATGAAGTGACCATGCGGGACGTGGTGGACCGATTGAAGCAGATCATGTACCCGGGATTCGACCGCGACATCGTCTCCTTCGGCCTGGTGAAGAACGTTCAGGCCTCCAACGGTCACGTGGCCTTCAGCCTGGCGTTTTCCACGCAGGACGAATCCACCCGGCGCCAGATCACCCTGACGGCCAAAGAAGCGGTGGAACGCATGCCCGGGGTGCAGGACGTTCAGATAACCGGGCCGCCGCCAGGACAATCGGCCACGGCCCAGGGGCACGCGGGCGGCCCGGCGGGACAGGCCGGACAACCCGGAAAGATCGAACTGCCCGGGGTAAAGTCCATCGTGGCGGTGGCCAGCGGAAAAGGCGGCGTGGGCAAATCCACGGTCTCGGTGAACCTGTCGGTGGCCCTGGCCGACGCCGGAGCCAGCGTGGGCCTGCTCGACGCCGATATATACGGACCCAGCATTCCGACGATGATGGGCGTGAAGGACCAGCCCGGCGTGGTGGGGCAGAAGATTCTGCCCATGATCGCCCATGACATCAAGATGATGTCCTTTGGATTCCTGATCCCGGAGGATCAATCCGTCACCTGGCGGGGTCCCATGGTCCACCAGGCCGTGCAGCAGCTCCTGCGCGACGTCCTGTGGGGGGAACTGGATTGCCTCGTCATCGACATGCCCCCGGGCACGGGGGACGCGCACCTGACGCTGACCCAGTCCGTGCCGCTGACCGGCGGCCTGGTGGTAACGACGCCGCAGGACGTGGCCCTGATCGACGCGCGGCGTGGCGTGGCCATGTTCCAGCAGGTAAACGTGCCCATACTCGGCATCGTCGAAAACATGAGCTATTTCAACTGTCCCCACTGCGGCGAGCGCACGGATATCTTCACGACGGGAGGCGGGAAACGGGCCAGCGAGGCGCTGGGCGTGCCCTTCGTCGGCGCATTGCCCATCGATCCGGCGGTCTGCCTGGCCGGCGACCAGGGTACGCCGATCGTCCGGCGGGATCCGGACTCGCGGCAGACGGACGCATACCGGCTGGTGGCGGAAACGCTCCGGGCGTCGATCGGGGTATGAAGGAGGCTGAAACCATGTCCAAACCCGTGAAAGCAGTCGGATTGCTGTCCGGCGGACTGGACAGCACGATCGCGGCCGCCATGTTGATGCGGCAGGGCATCGAAATACAGGGGCTCACGTTCTACACCGGCTTCTGCGTGGTGGAGCACAACCGTAGATCCAAGACGCGAAAGCGCAAGAAACCGGTGCGCAACGAGGCCCTGCAGGCCGGCGCCAAGCTGGACCTGCCCGTGGAGATGATCGACATTTCCGGTCCGGACTACCTGAAAGTCCTGACCGATCCGAAATACGGTTACGGTAAAACCGTGAATCCATGTATCGACTGCCGCATCTTCATGTTCAGGCGGGCCCGGCAGTACATGGACGAGATCGGCGCCCAGTTCATGTTCACCGGTGAGGTCCTCGGCCAGCGGCCCATGTCCCAGCGCCGCCAGCCCATGAACGTCATCGACCGGGACGCCGAACTGGACGGCCTGTTGCTGCGGCCCCTTTCCGCGAAGCGCCTCCCGCCCACCGTACCGGAACAGGAAGGATGGGTGGACCGGGAGAAACTGGGCGACATCCAGGGTCGCTCCCGCCAGAAGCAGATGGAACTGGCCGAGGAGTACGGCATCGAGGACTATCCTTCGCCCGCGGGGGGCTGCTGCTACCTGACCGATGCGAATTTCGGCCGGCGCATCCTCGACTTCTTCGAATTTGAGGGCAAGGAAAACCTGACCATGGACGACGTGATGCTCCTCAAGATCGGCCGTCACTTCCGCGTCAAGCCCGACGTCAAGGTCGTAATGGGGCGGGAAGAAGGGGAAAACAAGTTCCTCGAGCGCTACACGCCGGGCCGATGGAGACTGGAAACTAAGGACGTCACGGGTCCGACCACCCTGGTCGAAGGCCATCCCACCGACGACGATCTGCGTCAGATCGCGGGCATGACCGTGCGGTACGCGGGCTCGAAGGCCGATGCCGACACCCCGGTCACTTGCCGCTACGAAGATGCCGAGCGCATCCTCGAACCGTCCCCGGTCGAGGAGTCCGTGCTGGAGGCGTGGCGGATCTAGGGACGGCTGGAGAGCGGCCCTGAGCACTCATCAGCGCGCGAATCGCCCCTTACACTAAACCCACTGTCTGATTAAATCACGATAGCTGGTGCTTTTGTGCGCTAGATCGTGAATATGGATCTCGACTGAAATGATGTAGCTCATTAAGGCTACAAGGAGATCGTTCATTGTAAGTACTGACAAAGTGAAGTGTCTCCTTTTCTGTTCGCTGTTGACAAGTGCCTATAGACACTTTACATTAATGATTCGCAGTTTCCGACATCGTGGGCTCAATCGCTTGTATGAGCGCGGAGATCCCAGCCTCATTCGTACCGACCTGCGCGAAAGAGTCGAAGTGATGCTGGCACAACTCGACGTGGCAGGAAACGTGAACGCAATGCGTTTACCTAGATACCGGTTGCACGCTCTCAAAGGGAACCTTAAAGGCTATTGGTCGGTCACTGTGAAAGCCAATTGGCGCATTATTTTCCGCTTCGAGAACGGAAATGTCTACGACGTAGATATGGTTGATTATCACTGAAGAAAGTAGGATTACAAATGCCCATGAAGAACCCGCCACATCCCGGCAAGGTGGTGCGCATTTCATGCCTGGAACCGCTCGGTCTCAGTGTGACCGAAGGCGCGAAGGTTTTGGGCGTCAGCCGTCAGGCGCTTTCGAATCTGGTGAATTGCCATTCAAGGATCTCCGGCGACATGGCGGTCCGACTGGCAAAGGCTTTCGGCTCGACCACGGAGACTTGGATACGTCTGCAGGCGGCTTACGATGTCGCACAGGCGCAGGCCCGAGAGGATCAAATCGAAGTTGAGCGTTTCCTACCCGGCTAGTATGACGTGTTGACTATTAACCACACCAGAAGACACAAACTCATACCCTAACTAGTACTTTACTCTTCGGTTGTAGCTACAACCAAGCTACAAGGAGATTGTTCATCGTGAATTGCGATGCAGTTGTTCGAGCGCGAATAGACAAAGACACCAAAGCTCGAGCTATGACAGCGCTTCAGGCTATGGGCTTGTCCATGTCCGATGCGATTCGATTGCTTTTGGTACGCGTAGCGAACGAGAAGCGGTTGCCTTTTCCAATTCAGGTACCGCGTCCTGCAACCACCAAGGCGATGAAAGAACTGGAAGAGGGTAAGGGTCAGAGATTCGAAAATGCCGAAGGTTTGTACCAAGACCTTGATATCTGAAATGCTGATTCCGGTTCGTTGCTCCTGCACCTGGTCAGGACAGGGTCCCACGCTGATCTTTTTGAGGAATAACCTCTCAGGTTCTGCACAGCCCGGTTACAACCCACTTTGACAGATATCCCCGTTATAGAACGCATATCCAACAATTCGGCCGAGGTCAACGCATCCATTATCTGGCTCCATGGCCTGGGGGCGGACGGAAGCGATTTTGAGCCGATTGTACCGCAACTGGGGCTGCCGGCGGCCTACGCGGTCCGCTTCGTGTTTCCGTCTGCGCCATCTATCGCGGTGACGATCAACCGGGGGATGGTGATGCCCGCATGGTACGATATCATGGAGCTGGGCGATGCCCGGCGTATCGACGAAGCCGGGCTGCGCGCTTCCGCCGGCAAGGTGCAGGCGTTGTTGCAACGGGAGATCGATCGGGGCGTACCGAGCGAAAGGATCCTGCTGGCGGGCTTTTCACAGGGCGGTGCGGTCTGTCTCGAGGCCGGGCTGTCGTTCCAAGACCGGATCGGAGGCATCATCGCCCTGTCCACCTACTTTCCCACGGCGGCCAGTGTCGTCGTGCATCCGGCTCAATCCAGGCTTCCCGTACTGGTCTGCCACGGATCGATGGACCCGATGTTGACGGAATCCCTGGGGCTCGACGCCGTTGAATCCCTCAGGAGTTTGGGCATGGTTCCCGAATACCACTCGTATCCCATGGCCCACCAGGTGTCTCCTCAGGAAATCGACCAGATCGGCCAATGGATCCGTGCCATTCTGGGGAACTAGGTGGAAGGATTTACACACAGGAGGCGTACCGGAAGCCTCTGGGTTCGATTTCAACACGCCGGTTCAGACACTCAGCAATCCCGCCGCGTTATTTTTCATGATCCCCACGGCCGCATCATCCGGTAGATCATTGAGTACTCGCGCCAATGCCGCCGCCGGCATGAACACCGGGGCGTGGGATCCAAAGAGTACTTTGCCCCCGATTCCCGCGTCCACAAGCATCTTCAAACTGTACACCCCGTCTACCTGGGAAGTATCCGCGTAGAGACCGGGCAATCCGCTTAATTCCTCCACGAAGCCCTTCAAAGTAGCCGCGCTCGCCCCTCCCATGACCAGTTTCAGATCGGGATGGCGCTTCGCCGCTTCCACCACGTCTCCTACCGGTACGTCGGGAACCTGCGCTATCGGGTGATGACGCCGCGGGTCATCGATACGGATCTGGACTATCACGACCAGGCTCGCTCGGTACGCTTCTTCGAACATTCCATCTGCCGCGGCCAGGTCATACCCTCCATAACCCGGCAGCAGTTTGATCATGCGGACTGCACCGTGCCCGGACGCTTTCGCCAACTCCTCTGGCCATGTGGCCAGCGTCGGGTCGATAACCGGTACCGGGCTGATGTCGCTATACTTATCTGCCGCTTCATAGACGACCGGGTTGCAGAGATGAGGGTTGGCACTCCACGCGGCTGCCAGGGGAGCCATGAAAATACGCTCCACGCCGTACTCGCGTAACGAGGATCGCACCGAAGCGACGTCGTACGGCACGTTGACCAGGGCAGGCCACGGACCGGTCCAGGCGTTGACGTCGATAATCATGATTCGCTCCGTAGATTCCGCCCCGCAATCTCAGCGGCACCGGGCCTGGTCTAGCAATCCCCCTGCACCGGCCCTCGTTCAGATTCCTCAGTCAGTTGCGCAACTTCAATATCCGCAATGTGTTATCCCAAAGGATCGCACGTTTGTCGGCGTCCGGCATGTCCGCCCCCAGGACCTTGTTCATCGTGACACCGTAGTGTCGAATGGGCGCGTCCGATCCGTATACGACCCGATCGGCGCCAAGCCTGCTGACGGCGGCTTCGACCATGCCGCTTTCCGGGTCTCCGCCCGAGGTATCCACCACGACGTTCGGCACGTCGGCGATCGCCTCGATGCCGCGGTAGCCTACTCCATTGAGATGGGCCATGATGATCCTCGCCTCAGGGTGGCGCCGGGCGAGGTCGGCCACGTCGAAGGGCGTGGACTCGCCGGGCAGGTTGCCGGTGGTCTTCAGCCAGGCGTGCTGCAGCACCGGGACGTCCAATGACACGGACGCTTCCATGATCGGGTCGAGCCCGGGGTCCGTCGCTCGCCGAGCGACCCAGAGCTTGACGCCGACCATACCGAGATCACCCACGCATCGCTCGATCTCGGTGACGGCCTCGTCCGGGAAGGCGGGCGTGACATAGCAGAACGGCAGGATCGCGTCGGGTTGCGCGTCCCGCATCCGCAGCACGTAGTCGTTGGCCAATCGGCACTGTTCGGTTGTAGGTTCATAGGGCGTGGATTCGTGCAGCGAGAACACACACATCCGGGTCACGCCGGAACGGCGGGCGGTCGCGATCAACCTTTTCGCATCCTCGTCTGGCGAGGAAACCCCATAGGTGCCGAAACAATTCAGAGGATGTACGTGGATATCCAGCACCGGTCCATCGGGCTGAAGCTTCTGACGCAGGGAGGCGAGAGTCATGAAACAGAAGTAGCCGCTACAGCCGGTAGAAGGAGATGGCGTTGTCGCGAAACAGCTTGCGTCTTTCGGTATCCGAGAGACCGCTGATCGCCCAGGACAGCGTCTCCACCCACCGGGGATACTCCGTGGCCTGGAAGGCGACGGGCCAGTCACCGCCGTACATGACCCGGTCGATTCCGAAACACTCGATCACGTGGTCGATGTAGGGTTTCAGGTCCTCGGGCGTCCACCGCTCCATGTCCGCTTCGGTGACGAGGCCCGACACCTTGCAGCAGACATTGGGCATTTCCGCCAGGGTATTCAACTCGTCCTTCCACGGGTCGAAGACACGGTTTTTGATGTCGGGCTTTCCGATATGGTCCAGGATGAAGGAGACTTCGGGGCACTGCCGGACGAATTCGATCGCATTCGCCAGCTGCGGGTGGAAGCTGCAAATATCGAAGGACAGCCCGTGAGATGGCAGCAGCCGGACCCCATCGATGAACGCCGGCTGGAGGCAGAAGCCGGCGTCTTCGGACTGCAGCAGGCGCCTAATGCCCTTGACCAGGGGAATCCGGGCCAGCGTCTCGAGGTCGGCGTCGACTTCCTTCCCCCGTTCGAGCGGCGCGTTGGCCACGATCCCACGGATCCGGTCGTCCTGCCGGGCAAGACCGGATACCCATTCCGCTTCCTGCACGTGCTGTCCGGGGTCGCATTCGCATTGCACGAAGACCATCTGCTCCACCTGGACCTCTCCGCAGGCCTGCCGGTATTCCTCCAGCAGGTACCGCTGGTTCAGCAGGGGAATATCGTCCAGCCAGCTGTACCTCAGGTGATTCGGGTCCCAGAGATGTACATGGGTGTCTACAATGGGGAAGTCTACCATGGCATGGTCCTCGGAAACGGCGATTTAAGGCGATGTAGAAGACCGGTTGATCAAGAGACCATACTACCTGGATGAACCTTTCCAGTCAACGGGAATCACGGCTTTTTGTGCTTGAACTCTAACTCGGCCCCGTGTACTATGCTGGATCGTTTCGAAGTCGTATTCCAACACAAAAGATCCCATTCATGTCCGCTGAAACCCCAACCGAAGCCACCCGTCCGCTCGGCAAGCTGGCGCCCCTGAAACTGGCCGCCATGCCCACCTTCGCCGGCATGCTGAAGTATATCGGCCCCGGCATCGTCTGGGCCGGACTGGCCCAGGGCAGCGGCGAGCTCATCTGGTGGCCCTACCTGACCGCCAAGTACGGCGCGGCCTTCATCGGACTGCTCATACCGGCCGCCCTGATGCAGTTCTGGGTCAACGTGGAGATCGCGCGGTATACGATCATGACGGGCGAGACCGCCCTGACGGGCTTCAGCCGCATCGGGAAGTGGTACGTGTCGGCCATCTGGGTCGGGGTGTTCCTGGAGAACATCTGGTTCGGCGCCTACGCTTCGGCGGGCGGCGGCGCCCTGGCGGAGCTGACCGGATTCCCCTATGGATGGACGGTCCGGGGCCAGTCGCTCTTCTGGGCCTACCTGACCATCGGCATCTACCTGGTCGCCCTGTTCATGGGCCGGGTGGTCTACCTGATCGTGGAACGACTCACCGTGGCCGTGGTCGTCATCACGATGGTGGGGATCGCCTTCGCCGTTTTCCAGCGGCCGGTACTGGACGTGGCGGGTGAATTCTTCGGTGTCCTGCTGACGCCCGGCTACCACAGGCCCGCCAACTGGGATCCCGCGGATCTGTCTACGGTACTCACCGCTATCGTCTTCGCCGGCGCCGGCGGGTTCGGCCAGCTCTTCCTCTCCTACTGGATGCGGGATAAAGGCGTGGGCATGTCGGCCTACATCGGGCGCATTACCAGCCCACTGCGGACCGCGCCGGAGGCCATATCGGCCACGGGGTACGCCTTCGAGGACACCGAATCCAACCGTATAAACTTCCGGAAGTTCATGCGGTACCTGAAGCTCGAGTCGGGCCTCGGCGTCGCGCTGAACCTGGTCACGACCATCATCATGTGCTGGCTGGCGTGGGCCCTGCTGAAGCCGCAGGGCATTGTTCCCGAGGGCTGGGAAATCGCCGTGGTGCAGTCGGCCTTCTTCGAAGTCAGCTGGGGCGCCATCGGCAAAGTCGTGTTTCTGATCGTCGCCGCGGCCTTCCTCTGCGATGCCTGGCTGCAGTCAACCGACGGCTTCGCCCGCATACAGGCCGACTTCATCTACGCCAACGTGAAACGGGCGAGGCGGTTTCATTTCCGTACGCTGTACTACGGTTTCGTCGTGGTGTTCACCGTGCTGACGACGATCACGCTGCCCCTCGCGCAGCCGGGGGATCTGCTCATCATACGGGGCGTCATCGCCTTCATGGCCATGGGGCTCTTCTGTCCTGGCCTGATCTACCTGAACTACGTGCTCGTTCCCCGGGCCTTCCCGTCATGGGTGAAGCCCCATCCTCTCACCCGGATCATCATGGTCGCCATCACCGCGACCTACATCTCCATCGGGCTCTGGTACATCTTCGTGCGCTTGTCCTGAGGACAGGAATCCGCCCCGATCGATACATTCGCGGCGCCGCGTCGCCGGCGAAGCCTGACCCTGTTACACCACCGCCGGCGCTACCCGCGCCGTTTTCTCTTCGGCGATGCGCACCCCGGCCTCGATGATCTCGAGGGATTCGTCGATCTGGGCTTCGGTGATGGTGATGGGCGGCATGAACCGAAGTACCTGGGAACCCGACAGTTCCATGAAGCGCAGGCTCAGCGGGTCGTTTTTCAGCATCCTGGGCACGATGGGCAGCCAGAGCCCGTTCTCGTAACAGTACTCCGTCACCATGGCGGCGCCTTCGAAATTGGGCTCGCGGCTCTGCTTGTCCGTCACCAGTTCGAGTCCCAGGCACAGGCCCAGTCCCCGGGCTTCGCCCACGATCTCGTAGGTTTCCTCCATCACCTTGAGCCGGTCCATGAAGTAGTTGCCCACGACCCGGGCGTTTTCCACCAGGTTCTCGCGGTCGACGATTTCGATATTGGCCAGTCCGGTCTCGCAGAGCAGCGGGTCGCCGGCGTGGGACGAGAAGGGCATGAATCCCTTCGCCACCGCCGCATCCGCGATCTCCGCGCTGGTCATCACGGCGCACAGGGGCACGGCGCCGCCGAGTCCCTTGGAGCAGGTCACGATATCGGGTACGAAATCGAAGTGCTCGAAGGCGAACCACTTGCCCGTCCGTCCGAAGCACGTAAGGGCCTCGTCCGCTACGGTCAGGATGTCCCGTTCCCGGCAGATCTCCACGATCCGCTTGATCCACTCCTTGGAAGGCACGATCTGCCCCGCCGCGCTCATGAGCGGTTCGAAGAAGAAGGCCGCGGGCCGTCCGGAGGTCGACGAGTCGATCACGTTCTCCGCCGCGTCCGCGCATCCCAGGTTGCAACAGGCTTCGTCCCGGCAGAACTGGCAGCGGTACTCATAAGGCGTCGGAATGAACGAAGCGCCCGTGGGCATGGGGCCGTATCCTTCGCGCAACATGCCGCCCCGGCCGGTGATGGACGCGCTGCCGTAGGACTGGCCGTGGTAGCCGCGCATGAGGGCGATCACCTCGAAGCGGTCCGTGTACTTCCGCACGAGGCGCAGGGCCATTTCGTTGGACTCGGATCCCGTGCAGGCGAAGAAGGACTTCTGCAGCGGGTCCGGCGCGATCTCGGCCATCTTCTTGGCCAGCAGCACCTCGGAAGGTGCGATGAAGGTCGTCCCCACCTGGATGATCTTGTGGGCCTGGTCGCAGAGGGCCTTCACGTATTCCGGGTGGGAATGGCCCAGCGTAACGCACAACTGGCCCGATTGAAAGTCGATGAACCGCCGGCCTTCCACGTCCCACATGTAGAGCCCGTCGCCGCGTTCGGGAACCAGCGGCGCGGTGCGCATCGGATGTCTCAAAAGGTACTGGTTCCCGAGTTCGAGCCAGCCCTTGTTCGTGGTGGGTAGCGACGCCATGATCCGTCTCCTGGAGTGTTTGAGCCTTGGTTGTGACGAGTGGTTTTCAGGGGGAAGATGGTTAGGGCATGCTAACCCGGCACCACCGGCCTGTCAATACAATTCGCCGGTGCAGTTCGCCGGTGCAGTGGCGAAGCGATCCAGATAGTTTTTGCCCTGCCGCGCGTACGGTTCTATCTTCAAACCGATTCCAATTCGTCGGTTCATAGCAGGGACCGGTTGTAAAGATCTATAGAATCCGAGGCGCATCATGAAAACCTATCGCGTGGGGATCATCGGACTGGGCCGCATGGGCAGTACGATCGACGACGAGGGCCATACGCCCCTGCCCTATTCCATCGCGGCGGCCTGCAGGGCGAGCGAACGGCTGGAAATCGCCGCCGGCTGCGACCTGCGGCCGGAGCGCAGGGAAGACTTTTCCAGGCGCTGGGGCGTCCACGCGCTGTACGAGGATTTCAGGGAGATGGTCCGGCAGGAGAGCCCTGATCTCGTCGCCGTTTGCACCACCGCATCGGGACTCCAGAAACCGGCCCGGGAGGCGCCGGACACTTCGTTCCGCGGAGATTCCCACGCCGAGCTGGCCGTCGCACTGGCCGAACTGGGCGTGCCCATGCTCTACGTCGAGAAGGCCATGGCCAGTTCCATGGCGGCGGCCGACGATATCCGCGACGCCGTGTCGAAGCACGGAACGGTGTTCAATACGGGTGTGCTGCGCAGATTCGACAACCGGTACGGCGTGGTGCGAGACGCGGTGCTTCGCGAGGACGTGGGCGAACCCAGGGCGGCCGTGCACTACGCGCAGTCCTCCCTGATGCACGGACACATCCACTCCATCGACACGCTGTCCTGGCTGCTCGGCGATCCCGCCATTACATCAGTACGCGGCGAGATCGTTCCGAGAGACTACGTCATAGAGAACGACCACATCCCGTACGATCCGATCGCGACCTACGAACTCGCCTTCGAGAACGGCGTGCGGGCCTGGTCGATCCCCGCGGCGGGATGGGAGTACGAGATCATCGGGACCGAAGGGACTATCAGGTCGCTGAACAACGGGACCGGCGCGTCGGTGAGAAAGGCGCATGAACAGGGGGACGATCGCAGGAGCCGAAGCCACTGGGAGGAAGCGCCCTTCGAATTCGTTACACCGAAGAGCACCGTCGTGTCCTGCCTCGAAGATCTCGTCTATGCCTACGAGACGGGCGAACAAAGCCTGGGCCACGTCGAGATCGCCCACCACATCACGGAAGCCTGCATCGCCGTCGCCGAAAGTCACCGGCACGGTGGCGCCTGGGTGGACCTGCCGCTGGCGAGCCGGGATTTGTATATCTGGCACGTTTAGAATGCTCGTTCGGGAGAAGGAAGGTAGATTCGGCGCCAGCCGATCGGCCGGCCGGTCAAACGTGCTAGCCATTTCATTGACGACTCTCGGCATCGTTGCCGGTCAAACAGTCCGAAATCGCAATCCTGATCGTTCGGATGTCTTCCTTGATGTCTTCAAGTGTCGTTATGACTCCACTTTCAATTCCCTCTCTCTTCCCCATCCAAAGGCACAGTTTTGCCACAGCCCCGACTACAGCGATCAACAGAACGGCAGCAACCGCGGGCAGCCAAGAAGGTATCGATTCCATTTGAATTCCTTATTGGGCAGTTCTTTTGGTGTGCACGTGAGTATTGGATCACGAGATAAACAACTTGATCAGGATCGCGACGGTCATGACCAACTGGCCGATCACTACTGTCTCGATCCGGGATAGACGCTTGTCTATCTGTTCAATAATGCCCTCCAGACGTCCGATCCGTCCCTCATGGTTCGTGCTATCGGCCGACATGATCTGAATTCACTCCTTGGGTGGTAGTCCGTTGTGCGGTGCAGAAGGATTGAATCCCAAGTATCCCCTGACCTCGTCTACCTTTGTTTCCACCCGGTCCAAAGACGCCCGTAAGTCCCTGAGTTCTCCTCTGATTTCACTCCTCAGGCTACCTATTTCAGCCCCGAATTCAGCTCTCAGACTACCTATTTCATTCCTTAATTCAGCCCTCAGATTACCCATTTCAGTCCTTATCGTACCTAATGAAAGGTGTAAATACGTTAGTACTGAAATAAGGGTGATTATCGAAGTAAAGACTGCGCCGTGGCGTTGCCACCAATTTGACTCGGACACATTGTCCCCCTTCCCATACCTTTCGCCATGCGTCCACGATACCAGTGGTTCTTAATTCTTACTGTCGAGGGAAGGGGCCGGAATCTCGTAAACAAAAAACAAACTCACTGTCTTGAACCGAGTCTCTCATGGCGGGGATGGCTGGAATCAACCTGCACCAACCGGTCTTCCTCCAGCACGTAACCAGTCAACTGCCCGCCGTAGATACATCCCGAATCCAGGCCGATCACGTAGGGCGTGCCGTCGTCCCGGCGTTTGATGACGAGACCCCCGGGCGCGTCGTGGCCGAATATGATCAGCTTTCCCGATGGATCGTAGGCGTCATGCCATCGCGGTCCCACGAGGCCGTCCACGGGTGGCCAGGTCCGGATGACGAGAAACTCATCCGTAGTAGTACCTTGCAGGCCTTTTTCAGGATTGATCCCCGCATGGACCAGGAGAAATTCGGGTTCGTCGATCCACAGGGGCAGCGATTCAAGCCAGGGGATCAGGGAATCGGCAACCAGTGCGAGGGCTTCCAGGGTCAGAAGGTAGTCGCGCCATCGCGTGGGAATCGGAGTTCCGGCCAGGTGCTGGCGGAGCCGGTCCGGCAGCCGGTAGTCGTGGTTGCCGAGAACCATCCTCGCGCCGGTATCCTGGATCAGCTTCCATACATCGACAGGGTCTGGTCCCCTGCTGAAGGCGTCGCCCGTCAGGTAGAGGAGATCCGAATCCCGCTGGAATTCCAGTTTGGAAAGCAGTTGTTCGAATTCACGGGCGCAGCCGTGAATGTCGCCGATGAACAGGGTTCGCAAGGAGATTCAGGGCTCCGGGGCGATCAACACGCGGGTAGGAACTGATGGAAACGATGACCTCACTATGTCTGCAGGAGGACAGGGACGACCGGTCATCTCGTCATCCTGAATAATAACCGCGCGGCTCGGGGAGGGTCAAGGGAATGAACCGCGATCACATATGTGTTTACCACCTTCCTGACCAGCTGAGTCTGTAAATCGTTGAACACAGAAAAGCCCCGTACCAGCAACGGGGCTTTTCTTTTTCGTGGGACCGATCGCCCTTTTCAGTGGCCGAAGCTCCTACTCGGGGCGAACGGGAAGACGTTCTAAGGTGACTTGATACAAATGCCAGGACGAGCGTGTCTAAGGTGTTATCTTGTCACACTGTCCTGTCAGGATAATACCGGGAGCCACCCTTGAACTTAGTGAGTGGCCATATCCTTGGCAGGCATGACCACTCACCCATCACAGGACTCTACCAGCACCCTGGCTACGGGCCCGGATTATCCCGAGACTCGATGGTTACGGAGGAGGCGCAACACCAATCACGAACGAAGTACCCTCAGCACCGTCGGCTGAGGCCGAAATTGATGTGGTGCCATACGCCGTGCCAACATGACGTTGATCGAATTGGTATGTGGCCAATCCGCTCGCCGCAGTGGTCATGTTCGAAACATCATTGGTGTCGGTGTCGTTATCGTGATCGAAATGAATGACGGCAGGGTTGTTGGTTGCCAGCGATATTTCGAGCGCTTCACCACCACCTTTTACAGCTACCACCCAGTTACCATCATCATTACGCATTTCCACACGAATCGTGTAGGTGACCATGGTTGTACCTTCTACGAGTGCGGAATCTGTAGGATCAAAGTTAGCCGCAGCCATAGCTGGTTTGCCGTAGTCAGCGTGGTCCTTGTCTGCGTTCTTCCGAGCGATATTCAGCGTGTGGTCGCTCTTGCGGACAGCACGCAACCGATACTGGAACTCACCGATCTCCGTAACGGTGATCTTCACCGGCTTGCTGGTCTTGCCACCGGATGATGCCGTGATGGACGCCGTGCCCGCACCGTTCGCGGTAACAGTCCCGCCATCGACGGACGCAACGGCGGGGTTGCTGGAGTTCCAGCCAATTGACGCACCGGGTATCATGGTCGCATCTTTTTCATGCGCCGTGGCCGTCAACTTCAACGAAGACCCCTCTGGCATCGTGAGGCTGTAACCTGCATCCTTCGTGGTCTTCTGGGTGCCGGGACCGGCTACGAGCACATGGTCTATGGCGCCAGAGACTTTGACATCGATATTTACCTCAATGCCCCGCCCATCGACCATCAGGGTGAACTTGGCTTCACCGGAAAGGCCTGCCTCGATCATGCCGTCGCCGTCTATCGACGCAACGTCGTCAGAATTGGACGACCACGTGAACGTCACGGCCGTGAGCGCATCGCCTGACTGAGACGCCGCCTTCACCGTGAGCATATCCTCCGTACCGGCAATCAGGTTGAGAGGCGACAGTTTACCGCCTGATTCGTCCATCTTCTCAGAACCCTGATCGAAGTTCGGAGCGACATAGAAGTACGACTTATCATTGGAACCGCGGGTGATTTTGATATGGTGAATGTCCGCCAGAATGGTGGTGAGATCAGGAATGTCAGTCGGTAATCCTGAGTCACCGGTATCACCCTTCGGACCTGCCGGGCCGGTGTCACCAGTATCACCCTTGTCGCCCTTCGGACCTGCGGCACCAGCCGGACCCTGTGGGCCAGTGGCACCAGGCGTTCCAGGCGTTCCAGGCGTACCTGCCGGGCCAGCGGCGCCTGCCGGGCCAGTCGGACCTGCCGGACCGGTCTTGCCTTCGCATCCCATCAGGGACAAGCCGAAGGCCAATACAGCAATTATGAGGTAATGCATTGTGTTCTCCCGTTTATGGAAACACTACTAAAAGGAATGACGAAAATTCGAAACTGACCTATATCGCCTCCTTTCCCGCGTATTGATCGGTTGACTTAATCGCAATTCAAGACTGCCGATTACAGACTTCAGACTGTTCAGCTTTCATGTTGTATTTCAGCCGCGTTCAGGAACTTTTCCCCTTAAATATGATTAGATTGAGCATTGGAGATTGGGCGGCCGACTCGTCCGAAATCCTCTAAAATCAGTTACCACGCACTGTTCTGTGCTGGGGGTCTAAATCGGGTACGTCAGGCAGGATCAGCTACGTCAGGTAAGGGAAAACGGAAAAGGGGTGAGAGTGGATAGGTGGGCGATGAACCAACAGCAGGTCGAAGTTGTTCCTACCCTTCATTTCTAGCCGCCAGGGTGAATTGCCTTGAGTCCACCCCCCACGTGGCGTATATTGACGGGGTTGTCGAGACGTGGAAAACCCGGAGATTTCGTCAGGTATAGCGAGGTTCGACTTGCGAAGAATCGGCATATTCGGCTGGGGCATCGTGGCGCCCCGCTCGCCCAACATGGAAGCCTTCGCGCGCAACCTGGAGCAGTCGGAAAGCTGGCTCGCTCCGTTCGAAGGGTTCGGCCCCAACAACTTCCTGGTCGGGGAACCCGATTTCGACTTCCGGGATTACCGGGAATGGATCGATGCCCGGTTCCCGTCGAACCGGTACACCCGCCTGGTCGACAAGATGGACCCCACCACGCTGCATGCCATCGGGGCCTTCATCCAGGCGCTGGAACAGAATCCGGGCCTGGAACGGGAACTCCAGACGCTGGGAACGGCCGCCCACGTGTACATCGGCACCGGCGTGGGCAATATCCCCACGATCAGCCGGATCAGCATGGAGCTGTACAGGGCCCAGCGGGCATGGGACCGGTTCTGGAGTTCGGCCGAACGGAATGCCCAACTACGCGCATATCTTACCCGGCATGACGACGAAGGCGTGGACGAAGCCATGCCGCCCCATCCGGAAACCGCGCCTTCCGCGGTGCGAGACCAGGCCGAGGAAGCCTGGAATGCCTACTGGACGTCCCAGTCAGAAGAACTCAAGTCATACCTGGAGACCCTCGCCGAGATTGAAGGCATGAACGTCGAGGGGACCGTCGAATCGGGCAAGCTGAAGCTCATCCGCGAGAAGCAGCGCCGCAAGCAACAGCTGCAGGATGATTGGGGCGCGCCCGAACCGCCGTGGGAATGCGTCTCGGCCGACCTGATCTGGAATATCCACAACACGCCCGCGTCGCAGGTCACCATGATGGGGCAGATCAACGGGCTGTCGCTCGCGCCCGTGGCCGCCTGCTCCACCTTCGGCGTATGCCTCAAGCTCGGCATGGACGCCATCCGGCGCGGCGAGGCAAAGGCGGTCGTCGTCGGCGCCACGGACCCGCCGCCTACGGCTCTACTGGTGGGTGCCTTCTACCGCGCCCGTGTCTCCGCAGCGGACGGCGCTGTGTCCAAGCCCCTGACCGGGCTGCGCGGCACCCACGTCTCGGGCGGATCCGTGCTGTGGATCATCGGGGACTACGAATACATGTCGGAGCAGGGGTTCAGGCCGGTCGGGATGGAACCTCTGGCCGTGGGCGTCAGCTCCGACGCCGACCATATCATCACGCCATCGAAGGAAGGTCCGCGGATGGCCGTCCACCAGGCCATTGCGGACGCCCGCGTTTCTCCCGAAGACATCACCTCGTGGGACCTGCACGCTACGGCGACGCCCGGGGATTTCCTGGAAATGGAGAACCTGCTCGAAATGGTGCCGGGCTCCGTGACGGTCACGGCGCGGAAAGGCACCTTCGGCCATGGCATGAGCGCCGGAGGGGGATGGGAACTGACGGCGCAATACCTTGGCTATGAGCGGGGTGCGCTGTATCCCACGCCCCTCTCCAGAGACGAGGTGAATCCAGAAATCGAAAGCCTGCACGACCGGTTCGTCTACGATACCTCCTGCCCGATACCAGAGGGCATCGCCGGCAAGCTGTCCATGGGGATAGGGGGCATCAACGCCTGCGTCATTTCCCGACCGCTGCGGGATGACTGACGGCAGGGAGTCGTTCCTGCTTAACTCAGATAAACAAGCCCGGTACATCGGGTGCGCGTAACTTTTCAGTATAAGGAACTACCACTTCCCCGACCAACTGAGTCTGTTCAGGTAGCGCCTGGCATAGCGATTGCACACCGTCCGGTTTTTCAAAAGCGATGCTTCATTCGCGTGGCCTCCCGCGATGCGATGGTCGTGGTCCGTAACGATATCTATAAGATCGTCGCGGGATATACCCTTTGATTTGCATATTTCAACGAGTACGTTTTCCAGGATGGTCTGGAACTGCATTTCTTCCGGGGATGGGCCCATTGGATTTCCTTCCTTTCACGAAGAAGCCCGGTGCTGAACCAGACACCGGGTTATGAAACTGTCCAATCAGTGCGAAACGATTATGCTTCTAAAATCGTTGAAATACAGAAAAGCCCCGTTGCAGCTACGGGGCTTTTCCTTTTTTCGGGACCGCTCGCCCTTTTCAGTGGCCGAGGCTCCTACTCGGGGCGAACGGGAAGGTGTTCCAAGGTGACCTGATACAAATGCCAGGACGAGTATGCCTGGGGAAATTCTTGACACACTGTCCCGTCAGGATAATGCCGGGAGCCACCCTTGAACTTGGCGAGTGGCCATCGCCCGGGAAGGCATGGCCACTCCACCCCATCACAGGACTCTACCAGCACCCTGGCTACGGGCCCGGATTATCCCGAGGTTAATCTGCCGTTACTTTCACGGTCACTGAGACGTACTTCGTAGTAGCAAAAGGCGCAGTGATTTTCACAGTAGCCTTATATTCGCCCACTTCCTTGAGGTCATCGGAATCTCCGAGGTGATCTGCAATGACCATGTACGAAGCGTCGCCGCTGGTTTCGTTGTTAGCGGTATTACTACTATCACCAAGGTCGAGAATATCACTGTTCAAACTGGCGAAAGTAACCGTTACCGCGCCTTTGGTCGCTACATCAAGGTATCCGATGTCACCCTCGTCGTTAATACCCATCTGCTGCACCCTGACAGTGATCGTAGGCCCTGACACAAATGTCGTTGTACGCATAGCGACGTCGTGTTCGCTGGTGTCAACAGTTGCCACGACTGTGTAGGGCTGGTTCTCCGTATTCACCACCAGGCGGCGGGAAGGCGTTTCGACGCCGTATACCTCGACCTCGACCTCGTTGCTCTTCACATCGCCGATTCGCGCCTGAATCCTGGCCTTACCTGGAGCATGCGTCTTGATCGTAGGCGTCATGTTGCCACTGTCGGTGTCTACGGTAGCTACGCTGGTGTTGGAAGAAGACCAGGAGAAGCTTACGCCTGGAACATCATTGCCATCGTTGGTGGTCTTGTCATCGCCACTTGCCTTGTCATAGGCCGTAGCCATAAGGTCAACGTTAACACCCTTTTCAACAGCGTCCACGGTTGCGGGTGTGATCACGATACCTTTGACCTCGTTGTGGACCGAAACCCCAATCGTCAACTTATGACCACGATCGGTCCTTACGATAAGCTCCGTGGTTCCTCTCCTGTCGCCCGTAACCGTTGCCGTACCCATCCCGTCATCTTCCACCGTGGCGAGTATAGGATCATCTATCGCCCATGTGAAGGAAACCGGGACGATACTGCCGTCCGATGCGGCAGCGACGGCGCTGAAAGTCAGCGTACCGTCTACGAGCATGGTAGCCGTCCGCATTCTTTCGGCGGTTTCTGCATTGAAATTCGGCGTATTCCAGCGACGGGCATCTTTTTTCTCTTCACCACCCTCGAAAATGATGATGTGGTGCACCGCGGCGAGAATGTTGCCTGGAAGGTCGGACGGGATCCCCGATTCGCCCTGCGGGCCTTGCGGACCAGCCGGTCCTTGCTCGCCCTGCGCACCGGTTTCGCCCTGCGGGCCTTGCGGACCAGCCGGGCCCTGCGCACCGGTCTCACCCTTTTCGCCCTGCGGTCCTTGCTCGCCCTGCGGTCCTTGCGCACCCGTGGCTCCGGGCTGGCCATCCTGACCTGCCGGGCCGGAGGCGCCGGGACTGCCTTGCGGGCCCTGCGGCCCAGCCGGTCCGGTCTTGCCTTCGCATCCCATCAGGGACAAGCCGAAGGCCAATACAGCAATTATGAGGTAATGCATTGTGTTCTCCCGTTTATGGAAACACTGCTAAAAGGAATAACGAAACCCAGACTGACCTATATCGCCTCCTTTCCCGCGAATGGATCGGTTGACTGATTTACTAGCTCAAGACTGATGATTACGGACTTCAAGACTGCTCGGTTGCTCGGATTTCGGGCCCTGTTTACGGACTTTTCCCCTTAAATATGATTAGATTGAACGTCAGGAAGTGGTTGGCTGACTCGCCCGATTCCGCTGCAGCCGGACGCTACGCACTGTTTCGTGCTAATGTCTGATTGGGTAGGTTTGGAATGAAACGGACGCGAAGGTCGGATCTGATACGTCGGGTATGGGAAGATCGGGGAAGTGCGTGAAGGAAAACAGGTGGACCAACTATGGTCGAAGGTGTCAGATCCCAGTTTAAATGACAAGGCTCCCTGCGTTCATCGAGTGCTTGCTACACCCACTATGAACGCAGGGAGCCATATACAGAAAAACCCCGTTAACCGCAACGGGGCTTTTCCTTTTTTCGGAACCGCTCGCCCTTTTCAGTGGCCGAGGCTCCTACTTGGGGCGAACGGGAAGGTGTAACGACATGACCGAGACAAATGCAGGGCGGATCTACTGAGATATTGCTTGCCCTGTCGGGATAACTTCCGGGGGTCACTCGAAACTTGGTCTGACGGGGTGCCTGGGAAGGCACCCCATCTCGCCGCAGGACTCTATCAGCACCCTGTCTACGGGACCCGGATTATCCCGAGGTTAATTGGTCGCCGGCGCGGCTTTGACCACCACAGTGATCAATATTCGCACAGGATCAGCGCCCGTAGCCGTTAACGAAATAACAGCCGTTCGAGTTCCTGCTGCCTGATCATCATCAGTACTACCATCGCCAGGAGTTGTGGGTGCGGGCGATACCGTAACTGTTACTGGTGCGGCGGTTCCGGCAGTAGTGGAAATGGTGGTAGAATCGACAGTAGCGACGTCGGGGTCGCTTGAAACTACCATGACATTATCTTTACCGGAGATCCTTTCATTGGAAATAAGGTCGTAAAGATTCACCTGGAATGTAGTCGTCACAGGATCCCAAGCTGGGGACGCGGCGCCTCTATCCCACGTGAAATTGTTGCCATTACTCGATGTAGAAGCTACGATCTGAGCGGTCTTGACCTGACCAGAGACGCTGACGGCGATACTGCCGCTCACGTCTTCTGCCTTCGCCATAATACTGGTGGAACCGGCGCCTTTACCGGTGATCGTACCGTGAGCACCCATGTCTACTAACTTGTCGTCATCGTCCTTCCTTTCCGCGACAGTGGCTACTTCGACATCGATGCTCGACCAGGACCAGTTAGAACGCGGCGTAATTACAGTGCCGTCTTCATCATGGGCCACGGCGGTGATCTCATCCTTATACTTCTGGCCTGCGGCCAAAACGATATCGCTAGGCCCATCAGCGACATCTTCACCTGAACCAACCACGAAAACGATCTTATCGATAGGTTTGGTAACGGTGACAGTGAGCTTACCGGAGATACCGGCCAACTCCGACTCAGCCGTGATTTCGGCCGAACCGGCCCCGGCGGCGGTGATCACACCGTCTTCCAGGGTGATGGCTTCGTCGTCATTCTTGGAAATGGACAGCTCAACAGGAATACCAAGAAGGGCCTTCCCGCTCTGCGCATCGGCAACGGCTGTAACCATAAGCTCTTCGCCGACCCGCATAACGGCCTTAAGGCCGTCCGTCGCATTAGCCTTATCCGCGTCACCTACCACCAAAGCGATGTGGTGTGCTTGAGCCAACTGGATGAGGTCAATGCCACCGGTGTCCGGGACTCCTGCCGGACCTGCCGGACCTGCCGGACCTTCAGGACCTGCCGGGCCTGCCGGACCTGC
>JAAXHH010000111.1:60145-68863 GCA_012270975.1 Candidatus Latescibacterota bacterium
CCATCAGCGCCTGCCGGACCTGCCGGACCCGTCGAGCCCTGCGGACCTGCCGGACCTGCGGAGCCAGCCGGACCTGTCGGACCCGTCTTACCTTCGCATCCCATCAGGGACAGACCGAAGGCCAATACAGCAATTATGAGGTAGTGCATTGTTTTCTCCCGATTATGGAAACTCTGCAAAAAGGAACGACGAAAATACGAAACTGACCTATATCGCCTCCTTTCCCGCGAATGGATCGGTTGACTGATTTACTAGCTCAAGACTGATGATTACGGACTTCAAGACTGCTCGGTTGCTCGGATTTCGGGCCCTGTTTACGGACTTTTCCCCTTAAATATGAATAGACCGAGCGTCAGAAAGCGGCTGCTTCCTCGTCCTCTTTTTAGGTTGCAATCTGATCCCACACACTGTTTAGTGATGGTGCATGATCGGGTATGCCGAGTACAAACGGGTGGTTCAGGTTTGTATCGGATGCGAAAGCAGGATCTGGAACGTCAGGTAGGACAGAGAACGTCAGTCAGGATTGGAACGTCAGGTAGGACGAGTACGACAGATTGGATCTGGTCGCCAGGTGGGATCGGCTACGTCAGTCAGGATCAGGTACGAGGTAGATTCGAGTACGTCAGGTAGGATAGAGTACGTCAGGAATGGAAAAACGATGGAGTTGGACCGGCAATCTGTATCAAATTACCGAGCTTAGACGGGGTTCTAACCAGGCAAGAAACGCACAGAAAATCAAAAAAAAGAAGTTTTTTCTTGACTTATTACTCAATCTAATCATATATATACGAACCTATATCCCGGCAAAATCTCCACCGAACACGATCCGGTTGACCTGTCCCCGAAACCTTGCGTACCTTATACCTTATAGGAAGGCAACAGCAGGACAGGAAGGAAACTGCCTGGATTGGTTGACATGCCCCGTATTCAACCGCCAATACCCTGTCGATCCCGTTTCCGGGGACGCAGCCATGGCCCCCTGGCAACAGGTTCGATCCTTCAGACTCAGCCGTCCGAAACACGTTAACCACCCCACTCACAACGAATGGACAAGTAACGCAGGTCGAGACAGATCGATCTCGCCTGCGAGAGCGTGCTGGACCGCTTGTGTGGAGAAAGCACCATGCGGCGCAACATCTCCTTACAGCCTGCCTTCGACAACAAGGCCGATCCGTTGTCCATCGATGTGGCGCGACTGGTGCAGGCCAGCATCGCGCCGAACACGGCCAAGGCTTACGGCGATGCGCTGCGCAGGTTGTTCGAGTACCTGGATGAGCAGCCGTTGGCCGACGATTTGCTGGCCGGCTACCTGGCGCACCTGTATACCAGGGGACTTGCGCCGGCTTCAGTCACGGTGGTGGTTCAGGCCGTACGTTTCTGGGAAAAACTGGAACACCGTCCGTCGAGTGTGGGGCCGTTGACGAGCCGAACGCTGGCCGGAATCCGTCGCGACGGTCGAAACCGGGGCCGCGGGCAGGTAACGGGTCTGACCCGCGAGGCGGTCAATCTCATGGTACAGAACGCCATCGGTACCAACACCCTGGCCGGACTGCGAGACGCCGCGCTGTTTCGTGTAATGAGCGATGCCCTGTTGAGGATCGGGGAAGCCGTCGCCATCGACTGCGAGCACGTTACCACCGGGTCCGACGGAAGCGGGCGGCTCATGTTGCTTCGAAGCAAGACCGACCAGGAGGGGAAGGGCGCCAGCCTCTTTCTGACCGCCCGTACCGTCGACGCCATCCAGCAGTTGGAGCAAGGCGCGGGGTACTCGGCCGGTCCCCTTTTCCGCCGGATGCTGAAGGGCGGCCGGATGAGTGATGACCGGCTGACGGTGGACGGCGCCCGGCTGGCCATCAAAGCGTCCGCGGAGCAGGTCGGCATCAAAGGCGTGAGTGGGCACAGCCTTCGCATCGGAACCGCCCAGGAACTCGCGCAAAGGGGCGCTACCCTGGTCGAGTTGCAGAACGCAGGCCGTTGGACCGACAGCCAGATGCCCGCGTACTACACCCGCGAGCAGGCCGCGAGCAGGGGTGCCGTAGCCCGTTTGCTGGGGACTGACTGAGGGTGTCGGAGTCGTGGATTTCTATGGAGGAGATAGAGGAAAGGATACAGACTGCATGTACCGCGGGGCGCACGCTAACCGCCGCCGCTTTTTAAGTGTCGTGCCGTCCCTCGGATCACATGTGGGTAGTTCCGCGTATTTTCAGCAGTTCGGCCAGCCCATCCTCGGTGGTCACGGGCTGGCGGCACACGAACTGCTCGCAGACGTAGGCGGTGGTCGCACCGTCGATCTGAGGCCGGTCGGCGAGGAGCGGGATGAGCTTACCGGCACGGCCGTCTCCGGCATGGCCGTCTCCGGCACGGCCGTCGTCCCCGGACGGATCGTGCAGGGCCACGACCTTGTTCGGCAGGAACGTGCCGTCGATCAGATCCAGCATCGCCCGCGTGGCGGCGTCCTCCCTGGCACCGATCAGGGCGATCTCCACGGGCTTGTCGAGATACCAGGAGAGTCCGCACAGCAGCTGCCCGAAGCCCCGGGGCGCCGCGCCTATGTAATCCGTGAAGAGCGACAGGGTCTGCCCGGCCCGGTCCCGGTACTCGTTCCTGCCGGTGAACGCGGCCAGCCGCAGCAGGTTCTGCACGCTCACCGCGTTGCCCGAGGGGATGGCGTTGTCGTAGGGGTTCTTGGACCGGACGATGAGCGTCTCGTGGTCGTCGCTGGTGAAGAAGAACCCGCCGTCCACCGGATCCCAGAACCGCTCGATGGTCGTGTTCATAAGCACCTCGGCACGGGCGAACCACGCCGGGTCAAAGGTCGCCTCGTAGAGGTCGAGGAGCGCGGAAACCGTGTAAGCGTAGTCGTCCAGGTAGCCGTTGAACCGCGCGCGGCCGTCCTTGAACGTATGCATGAGCCGGCCGCCCTCGTGCAGGGCGTCCAGGACGAACCCCATCGAACTTGCCGCCGCGTCGAGCCAGGCCGGTTCCCCGAAGACGCGGCTCGCCCGGGCCAGGCTGCCGGCCATCAGCCCGTTCCAGTCCGTCATGATCTTCTCGTCCCGTCCGGGGTGCGCGCGTTTCTCGCGGTGATCGAAGAGGGTCCGGCGTCCTTCGGACACGATCGCCCGCAGATCGTCCGGCGCTACCTGCAGGTGGGCGGCCAGCGGTTCCAAGCCGACGTCCACGTGCAGGACGCTGGTCCCGTGTTCGAAGTTGCCCCCTTCTTCCACGCCGTAGTACCGGGCGAAAAGGCGGCCCTTCTCATCGCCCAGTACCGCCTTGATTTCCTCCGGCGTCCACACGAAGAACCGGCCTTCCTCGCCCTCGCTGTCCGCGTCCTGGGTCGCATAGAAGCCGCCGCCGGGCTGCATCATCTCGCGGATCACGTACAACGCCGATTCCGAAACGACCTTGCGGAACAGGGCATCTCCAGTGGCTTGGAAGGCCTCGGTATAGGTCCGCAGAAGCAGCGCGTTGTCGTAGAGCATCTTCTCGAAGTGGGGGATCAGCCATTTCGCGTCGACGGAATAGCGGTGGAATCCGCCGCCCAGGTGGTCGTAGATGCCGCCGTTGCCCATTTTCGACAGGGAATGGACGGCCATGTCGAGGGCCGACTGCCGCCCGGACCTGAGGTGCTCGCGCAGCAGGAAGGACAGCGTCATGGACGGGGGGAACTTGGGCTGCGTGCCGAAACCGCCGTTGGTGGCGTCATAGGATGCGGCGATCCCGGTGAAGGCCTTGTCGAGCAGGCCCGATTCCAGGGTCTCGTTGCTTGAGGTGAACCCGGCCAGCTCGACGAGGCGCGATTTTAGTTTCTCGCCCTGTTCCTCGGCGTCGGCCCGGCGCTCCCGGTAGAACTGGGCCACGGCCTGCAGGATGCGGGGAAACCCGGGCCGGCCGTACCGGTCGTCCGGGGGGAAATACGTCCCCCCGTAGAAGGGTTTCAGGTCGGGCGTGAGGAAGACGGTCATGGGCCAGCCGCCGCTGCCCGTCATGGCGGTAACGGCGTTCATGTAGATCTCGTCCAGGTCGGGCCGTTCCTCCCGGTCCACCTTGACGTTGACGAAGAGCCGGTTCATGATCTCCGCCGTTTCATCGCTTTCGAAGGACTCGTGGGCCATGACGTGGCACCAGTGGCACGCGGAGTAGCCGATGGACAGCATCACGGGTTTGTCTTCCGACCGGGCTTTCTCCAGGGCCTCTTCGCCCCATGGATACCAGTCCACTGGATTGTGGGCGTGCTGCCTCAGGTAGGGGCTGGTCTCGTGGGCCAGGCGGTTGGCCTGCTGGTCGTCACGCTGTTCGTTTTGCTGGCCGTCACGCTGGTCGTCCTGCTGGCCGTCCTGCGGTTCGTTGTCGTGCGCTGCGTTCAATTTACACCAACACTTCTTTGACCATGCGTTCCAGGACGAAATCGCCGGTGTCGATGGGGAAATCCAGGACACGTCGCCGTGCGGAGGACTCGAAGATGCCCATGATGGTCTCCAGGGCTACGCGGGCGATCTTCGCCTCGGATCGGTGGACGGCGCGGCCTTCCACGGCGGAGACCAGTTCCTCCAGCTCGCCGCAGATATTCGAATAGGTCTCTTCCAGTTGTGGTACGTGCCATCCGTCGGAACGGTAGCTGGACAGCATTTTAAGCGGCGGCCCGTCGGGGCTGTTCACTTCGATGATGCCGTCGGAACCGATGATCCGGAAGGAGAAGGACTGGCTCGACCGCTCGCCCAGTTCGATGAAGCCCACGACGCCGTTTTCGTAGCCCACCCGTCCGATCGCCATGTCTTCGGCCGGCATGTCCGGATGGTTGCGCCGTCCTTCGATCCGGTTGCTGCGGTCGATCTGGCCCATGACCCACCGGGGCGGGCTGTCGCCGTTCAGGCAGCTGATCAGGTCGATGACGTGGGTGCCGTTGTTCATCAGGTCGAGGGTGCAGTGGCCCCAGATCATGGCGACCTCCCCGATTTCCCGCGCCTGGACCCAGGCGCGCGCCTGGACGGCCTGGGGCGAAAAACGGTGGGCGTGGCCGATAGCGAGGGCGGCGCCGGCTTGCTCGCAGGCCTCGATCATCCGGTCGGCCTCGTCCAGGGAGACGGCCATGGGTTTCTCGCAAAGGATGCCCTTCGCACCGCTTTCCGCCGCCGCGATCGTGGCTTCGCAGTGTCCGCGGGGCCAGGTGCATACGCTCACCAGGTCGAGTTGCTCCCGCTCCAGCATTTCGCGATGGTCCGCGTACAGCCGGATGCCGTGTTCCCGGGCGAGACGCTGCGCCTTCTCCCCTTCCGGATGAATGTCCGAACCCGCGATCAGTTCGATCTCGGCGTTCTCCACGTGACGGTATCCGTCCGCGTGGGCGGTGGCGATGCCGCCGCAACCGATGAAGCCTGCCCGGTATTTATTCATGAGAGATCTTCCATTGTTAGCGACCTTGTTCACGCCCTGAGTACCGGACGCGTCAGGCAGGTCGGCCCGCCGCTGCCCGCGTAGCAGATGTGGTCGCCGTCGAATGTTTCGACCCGGCAGCCGGCCTTCCGCATGCGATCCACCGTAACCGGATTGCCGCTTCGCACAATGACGTGACGGGGTCCTACGGCCAGCACGTTGCAGCCGAGACTGTCGTATTCCTCGTCCGGCACGACCACCAGGGCGATGCCCAGGGCGGTCAGCATCTCCCGGAAGGGAATGGGCAGCAACCGTTCGTAGACGACCGCAAGGTCCGCGTCCAGCAGGCTGATGACGGACATCAGGTGCAGCACCGCGCCGGGACCGTCCCAGTGGACCATGGGGACGGCCACCACGTCGATCCCCTGCGGCTGCAGCATTTGCTGAAACTGGCGGATCCCCTCGCCGTTGGTGCGGTAGGTCAGCCCGATGACGGCCAGGTTGTCCTTCAGCCAGACCACGTCGCCGCCTTCGACGCTTCCTGGCGGTTCGATGCGCCCCGCCACGGGGATGCCCGCCTCGGCGAACCAGTCCGCCAGGGCGTCCGGCTCTTCCATGCGAGCGTCCTTGCCCATGCGGCCCAGGATCACGCCCTTGTCGGTCACCGAGGCCACGGGATCGTGTGGATAGAGGGCGTCCAGTCCCGTCCGACTGTCGGCCGGCAGGCACGCCACTTCGGCGCCCGCCGCTTCGAGCAGGGAAGTGAACCGCCGGTGTTCGTCCACCGCGCGGTTGAAATCCGGCCTGGCCAGGTAGTCCAGGGATTGCCACTGCCCGTCGATCCGTTCCTGGCTTTCGAAGGCTTCCTCCGGGCGCTTGACCAGCACCCGCTTGAGTGGGCGCACCATGGACTGGCAGCCGTAGGCATTCATGGAGACCGCTCCCCTGAGATGAGCGCTTCGGTTTCTTCCTCGTTCAGGATCTCGACACCGAGGGACTGGGCCTTCTTCAGCTTGGAACCGGCGTTTTCACCGGCGACCAGGTAGTCCGTCTTCTTGCTCACGCTGGACGTCACCCGCCCGCCCGCGGATTCGATCAGGCCGGCCATTTCATCCCTTGTGTAGTTCGACAACGTGCCCGTGATGACGACGATCTTGTCCGCCAGCGCCCGGGTATCTTCGCCGCTTTCCGCGCCGCTGTCCGCACCGTCGGCCGGCGCATCCAGTTCCATGCGGAGGCCGGCGTCCCTCAGCTTCTCGATGATCTCGAGGTTCCGTTCGTTTTGGAAGAAAGAGACGATGCTTTCGGCGATCTTCGGACCGATCTCCGGTACGGCGACCAGTCCCACCTCCGTCGCCGCCCCGACGGCGTCGATGGAGCGGAAGTGCTCGGCGATCTGCCGGGCGGCCCGTTCTCCCACGTGGGGGATGCCGAGGCTGAAGAGGAGGCGGTCCAGGGGGCGGTCCTTGCTGGCTTCGATGCCTCCAAGCAGGTTGTCGGCGGATTTCTCGCCCATGCGCTCCAGCGTACCGAGTTGCTCGCGGGTCAGGCGGTAGATATCCCCCACGTCCCCGATCAGGCCGTTCCCCAGGATCTGCTCGGTGACCGCCGGACCAAACCCTTCGATGTCCATGGCGTTCCGGCCGGTGAAATGGGTGACGCGCGCCTGCGTCTGGGCCGGACAGGCCGCGTTCCCGCAACGCCACGCCACCTCTTCGCCCACCCGCACGAGCGCGGTCTCGCACACCGGGCAGGCCGTCGGCATCTCGAAGGGCGTCGACCCGTCCTCCCGCTCGTCCAGGTCGGCCGAAACGACCTTGGGGATGACGTCCCCGCCTTTTTCGATCCACACGGTGTCGCCGACGCGCAGGTCCTTGCGTTGGATCTCTTCCTCGTTGTGGAGCGTGGCCCGGCTGATCGTCGACCCGGCCAGGAAGACCGGTTCGAGCTCGGCCACCGGGGTCACCACGCCGGTGCGGCCTACCTGGAGCCGGATGTCCGTAAGGCGAGTCCGGGCCCGCTGCGCGGCGAACTTGCTGGCGATGGCCCAGCGGGGGCTCTTCATCGTGGCGCCGAGTTCGCCGTGCAGCCCGATGGAATCCACCTTGATGACCATGCCGTCGATATCGTAGGACAGCGTTGATCGCCGTTCCTCCCAGTCATGGCAGAATTCGATCACCTCGTCTACAGCCGCGAAACGCCGGGCTTCCCGGTTGGTAGGAAACCCCTGGTCGGCCAGCCAGTGCAGCCGCTGAAAATGGCTGTCCAGGTCGGGCCGGGCCGCGAGGGCGCCGGCTTCGTCTTCAAACCGCAGCGTGTAGAGAAACACCCTCAGGGGCCGCTCGGCGACGACGCGGGGATCTCGGAGTTTCAGCGAGCCCGACGTGGCGTTGCGGGGGTTCGCGAAGAGCGGCTCCTCCCGTTCCGCGCGGGAGGCGTTCAGCGCCTCGAACCCGTCGTGGGGGAGATACACTTCGCCCCGCACCTCGATGTTGTTGAGCAGGGGCTCTTCTTCGGCAATGCGCAGGGGGATGGACCGGATGGTCCGCAGGTTCGCCGTGATGTCGTCGCCCTGCTCGCCGTCCCCCCGCGTGGCGCCCAGGGCCAGCGCGCCGTCCTCGTAGCGCAGGCTCACGGCCACGCCGTCGATCTTCAGTTCGACCGCGTAGGCGTATTCCCGCTCCGGACCCAGCAGGTCGCGGATGCGGCGGTCGAAGTCCCTGATCTCCTCGTCGTTGTACGTATTGCCGATGGAGAGCATGGGCACGGGGTGCCGGACGACGGGAAAAGTAGCGGAGGGCTCCCCCCCGACGCGCTGGGTGGGCGAATCGGGGGTGATCAGTTCGGGGTGGGCCGATTCCAGGTCCTGCAGCTCGGCCACCAGCATGTCGTAGTCGTAATCGCTGATGACCGGATCGTCGAGTACGAAGTACCGGTGATCGTGCGACCGGATGTCCCGGCGCAGGACTTCAATGCGTTCGGCAGGCGACATGGGATCCGCGGATTACACTAACCGGCGCTGGATTACGCTCGATTCGTCGAGGGACGCGTCCGGCGCCGGCGCCCCGGCGTCAGTTTACGCTAACCGGTGCGGGCGACGCTCGACCGCGATGACTTTCTGGCGCGTCGGATTTCCTCGCGCTTCTTCGCTATCCAGTTCTGCCACCAGACCACGATGGGACTGGCGATGAAGATCGAAGAATAGGTTCCGGTGATGACGCCGAAGGTCAGCGCCAGGGCGAAGCCCCAGTTGGTCGACGCGCTGCCGGCCAGCAGGAAGACCAGGACCAGGAGGACGGTGAGCGACGTCATCATGGTCCGGTTCAGGCATTCGTTGATGCT